>NZ_JAQQEK010000021.1:0-166630 GCF_046027355.1 Paraburkholderia sediminicola
GTGATGCTGCAATCGCTATATAAGTGAGAGCTTTGGGTTTGGAACAGTCAAGCAAGCCTTGACAACAAGCGGTTGTTCCCCCATAATCATCAGTTCTCTGCGGAGGGGTGCCCGAGTGGCTAAAGGGGGCAGACTGTAAATCTGTTGGCTTACGCCTACGTTGGTTCGAATCCAACCTCCTCCACCAGAATGCAAGTTGTAGCAGTTGTTGGGAATCCATGAATCCTTGCGGGTGTAGCTCAATGGTAGAGCAGAAGCCTTCCAAGCTTACGACGAGGGTTCGATTCCCTTCACCCGCTCCAGCAACACAGAAGTAGCGCCCATGTGGCTCAGTGGTAGAGCACTCCCTTGGTAAGGGAGAGGTCGGCAGTTCGATCCTGCCCATGGGCACCAGAAGTACTCGGTGATTGTTTGCGCCCGGCGCAACGTACGGAAAAATCCTCTTAGGAGTCGAAAATGGCCAAGGGTAAGTTTGAGCGGACCAAGCCGCACGTGAACGTCGGCACGATCGGTCACGTTGACCACGGCAAGACCACGCTGACGGCAGCGATCACGACGGTTCTGACGCAGAAGTTTGGCGGCGAAGCGAAGGCATACGACCAGATCGACGCGGCGCCGGAAGAAAAGGCACGTGGTATCACGATCAACACGGCACACGTCGAGTACGAAACGGCTAACCGCCACTACGCACACGTCGACTGCCCGGGCCACGCTGACTATGTGAAGAACATGATCACGGGCGCAGCGCAGATGGACGGCGCGATCCTGGTGTGCTCGGCTGCTGACGGCCCGATGCCGCAAACGCGTGAGCACATCCTGCTGGCGCGTCAGGTTGGCGTGCCGTACATCATCGTGTTCCTGAACAAGTGCGACATGGTGGACGACGCTGAGCTGCTGGAACTGGTCGAGATGGAAGTTCGCGAACTTCTGTCGAAGTACGACTTCCCGGGCGACGACACGCCGATCATCAAGGGGTCGGCCAAGCTGGCGCTGGAAGGCGACAAGGGCGAGCTGGGCGAAGTGGCGATCATGAATCTGGCCGATGCGCTGGACACGTACATCCCGACGCCGGAGCGCGCAGTGGACGGCGCGTTCCTGATGCCGGTGGAAGACGTGTTCTCGATCTCGGGTCGCGGCACGGTGGTGACGGGTCGCGTTGAGCGCGGCGTCGTGAAGGTCGGCGAGGAAATCGAAATTGTCGGTATCAAGCCGACGGTGAAGACGACCTGCACGGGCGTGGAAATGTTCCGCAAGCTGCTGGACCAGGGTCAGGCAGGCGACAACGTGGGTATTCTGCTGCGCGGCACGAAGCGTGAAGACGTGGAGCGTGGCCAGGTGCTGGCGAAGCCGGGTTCGATCAACCCGCACACGCACTTCACGGCTGAAGTGTACGTGCTGAGCAAGGACGAAGGCGGTCGTCATACGCCGTTCTTCAACAACTATCGTCCGCAGTTCTACTTCCGTACGACGGACGTGACGGGCTCGATCGAGTTGCCGAAGGACAAGGAAATGGTCATGCCGGGCGACAACGTGTCGATCACGGTGAAGCTGATCAACCCGATCGCGATGGAAGAAGGCCTGCGCTTCGCAATCCGCGAAGGCGGCCGTACGGTCGGCGCAGGTGTGGTTGCCAAGATCCTCGAGTAACGCCAGATAGTTCTCGTTGATCGGTAGTTTCGGGGTTGGCGGTGTCGTCAACCCCAAATGGTTTAGGGGTATAGCTCAACTGGCAGAGCGTCGGTCTCCAAAACCGAAGGTTGGGGGTTCGATTCCCTCTGCCCCTGCCAATTCTCGCGCCGTATGTGGCGCTTCGTTAAGGTGTTATGGCGAATCCTTCCGTCGAAACTGTAAATACATCCGGCGACAAGCTGATGCTCGTCGCGGGCGTATTGTTGGTCTTGGCCGGGTTCGTGGGGTTCTTCTGGCTTAGCGGCCAGGAATGGTACGTCCGCGGAGCCGCCTTGGCTGTTGGTGCGATCGCGGGTGTTGCAGTCGGTCTTCTCTCCGCGCCTGGCAAGGGTTTCATCGCTTTCGCCAAAGATTCGTATAAAGAAGTCCGTAAGGTTGTTTGGCCGACTCGCAAGGAGGCTACCCAGACAACGCTCGTAGTGTTCGGCTTCGTGTTCGTCATGGCGATCTTTCTTTGGATTAGTGATAAATCCATCGAATGGGCGATTTTCTCGGTGATTCTGGGTTGGAAATAATATGAGCGATACTCCGGCATCCCCGAGCGGCAAACGTTGGTATGTCGTGCACGCCTACTCCGGCATGGAGAAGAGCGTGCAACGTGCGCTTCAGGAGCGCATCGAACGTGCTGGCATGCAAGACCAGTTTGGTCAGATCCTCGTTCCGACTGAAGAAGTGGTCGAGGTGAAGGGCGGTCACAAATCGGTGACCGAGCGTCGTTTCTTCCCGGGCTATGTACTCGTGGAGATGGAAATGACTGACGAGACGTGGCATCTCGTGAAAAACACGGCAAAGGTGACGGGTTTCGTAGGTGGTGCACGTAATCGTCCGAGTCCGATTTCCCCGCGGGAGGTCGAGAAGATCATGTCGCAAATGCAGGAAGGCGTGGAAAAGCCACGTCCGAAGACCCTGTTCGAAGTCGGCGAGATGGTGCGGGTGAAGGACGGTCCGTTCACAGATTTCAACGGCAGCGTCGAAGAAGTGAACTACGAAAAGTCGCGCGTCCGTGTTTCCGTTACAATCTTCGGCCGCGCAACGCCGGTCGAACTGGAATTCGGCCAGGTCGAAAAGCTGTAATCCAGAATTCTACGGAGCGCACCAGTCGGTGCGTTCCGTATTTCGCGCTTACGGTCCGCGTAACGGCCGTTGAGGAGCGTAAGTACCCAATTTTTCGGCGAACGCGCGCTACTACTCACTGAACGCCCGCATGTGCCCATGCGGTGTTCCAAAGAGGTTTTCAACATGGCAAAGAAAATCATCGGCTTTATCAAGCTGCAGATTCCTGCAGGTAAAGCCAATCCGTCGCCGCCGGTCGGTCCGGCGCTGGGTCAACGCGGCCTGAACATCATGGAGTTCTGCAAGGCGTTCAACGCGCAGACTCAAGCACTGGAACCGGGTCTGCCGATTCCGGTCGTGATCACCGCATTTGCGGACAAGAGCTTCACGTTCGTTCTGAAGACGCCGCCGGCAACGGTTCTGATCAAGAAGGCAGCGAAGATCGACAAGGGTTCGAGCAAGCCGCATACCGACAAGGTCGGCAAGATCACCCGCGCTCAAGCAGAAGACATCGCCAAGACCAAGATGCCCGATCTGACGGCAGCTGATCTGGACGCAGCGGTTCGTACGATCGCTGGTAGCGCCCGCTCGATGGGCATCACCGTGGAGGGCGTGTAAATGGCTAAGCTTTCGAAGCGTCTGCAATCATTTGCAGCCAAAGTTGATCGTCAAAAGCTGTACGCAATCGACGAAGCTCTGTCGCTCGTGAAGGAATGCGCAAGCGCGAAGTTCGACGAGTCGATCGACGTTGCAGTGCAACTCGGCATCGACGCAAAAAAGTCGGACCAAGTGGTTCGTGGCTCGGTCGTTCTGCCGGCAGGTACCGGTAAGTCGGTCCGCGTCGCTGTGTTCGCACAAGGCGAAAAGGCTGAACAGGCTCGTGCAGCCGGCGCAGAAGTCGTCGGTATGGAAGACCTGGCTGAACAAGTCAAGGCCGGCAAGCTGGACTTCGACATCGTGATCGCTTCGCCGGACACGATGCGCGTTGTCGGTACGCTCGGTCAGATCCTCGGCCCGCGCGGCCTGATGCCGAACCCGAAGGTCGGTACGGTTACGCCGGACGTCGCAACGGCAGTGAAGAACGCCAAGGCTGGTCAGGTGCAATTCCGTGTCGACAAGGCCGGTATCATCCACGCCACCATCGGCCGTGCTTCGTTCGAGCCGACGGCTCTGCGTAGCAACCTGAACGCTCTCGTCGACGCGCTGCAAAAAGCGAAGCCGGCAACGAGCAAGGGTGTGTACCTGCGCAAGGTTGCGCTGTCGAGCACGATGGGTGTTGGCGTTCGCGTCGACCAGGCATCGATCGCAGCACAGTAAAAGATTTCATCGCCTCGGCGTGAGTCGGGGCGGTTTTATGGGCTTTGGGCGGTCGTGAGATGGCAGTCTGCATTGAGCGACCGGTTGTCAAAGACCGTTGGCGGGCACGCATCAGGTAGGCGAGTCCTTAATGCAAAGCCAACGCAGATGGCGAACCCGAAAAGGTTTTGTAGTGATGAAGCCGGTCGATCTCCGCAGCAATGTGGGCATCGGGCGGTCGAAATACTCCTGACTGGTCGGACGCCGTTATTGAACGCGGTACACAAGGCGCACGCCGCGTGTATCGAATCTGGAGGTTAACCGTGCCACTTAACAAAGAAAGCAAGCAGGCCGTCGTCGCTGAGGTTGCCGCGCAAGTCGCGAAAGCCCAGACCGTGGTTCTGGCTGAGTATCGTGGAATCGCGGTTGGCGATCTGACCAAGCTGCGCGCGAAAGCGCGTGAGCAACAGGTTTACCTTCGCGTGTTGAAAAACACGTTGGCGCGTCGCGCTGTCGAAGGTACCCCGTTTGCTCCGCTGGCAGAGCAGATGACTGGTCCGCTGATCTACGGCATCTCGGAAGATGCAATTGCTGCTGCTAAGGTCGTCAACGACTTCGGCAAAACCAATGACAAGTTGATCATCAAGGCTGGTTCCTACGAAGGCAAGGTGATGGACAAGGCTGGCGTGCAAGCGCTGGCAAACATCCCGAGCCGCGAAGAACTGCTCTCCAAGCTGTTGTACGTTATGCAAGCACCTGTTTCCGGCTTTGCGCGCGCTCTGGCCGCGCTGGCTGAAAAGAAACAAGGCGAAGAAACCGCTGCGTAATGCACTTCAGTCGAGCGTGATTGATCGCTGGCTGTATCCGAATTCAATTTAGGAGTATTTCAAATGGCAATCGCAAAAGAAGACATCCTCGAGGCAGTAAGCTCGATGTCGGTTCTGGAACTGAACGAGCTGGTTAAGGCGTTCGAAGAAAAGTTTGGCGTGTCGGCAGCTGCTGTTGCAGTGGCAGGCCCGGCAGGCGCAGCTGCTGCTGTCGCTGAAGAGCAAACCGAATTCACGGTCAACCTGACGGAAGTCGGCGCGAACAAGGTTTCGGTCATTAAGGCTGTTCGTGAACTGACGGGTCTCGGCCTGAAGGAAGCGAAGGACCTGGTCGACGGCGCACCGAAGCCTGTTAAGGAAGCGGTACCGAAGGCTGCTGCTGAAGAAGCCAAGAAGAAGCTGGAAGAAGCCGGCGCGAAAGCTGAAATCAAGTAAGTTTCAGCGCGCTGTGCGAAGGCTGGCGGTTTTCCACCGCCGGCCTTTTTGTGCTTTGTGGGGACATCGTTTTTGCCAGTCAATTTCGGCAAGAATAGAAGCCCCAGAGGCCAAAGAAAATCGCCATTCGGCAACATTGACCGGCGTTTCTCTTTGTCTTCTGAAGCGACTGCAGAAGGCAAGTTTGGTCGGGTAGCGGGCAACATAGGCATCCGCTGCCGTCAGCCAGCGGTTGGTAGCGGCCAACCACCAAGCTTCTAGGCTCGTTCAAGCCATCGGACGGCCATCGGGTCTCAGTCGGTGAACACTCGGGTTGTCTCATCAAGGTATCCTGCCTCGACAACAATGCCCGCCGTGATTCGGAGATCGTATGCAATATTCCTTCACCGAGAAGAAGCGTATTCGCAAGAGTTTTGCGAAGCGCCCCATCGTTCACCAAGTACCTTTCCTGCTGGCTACCCAGCTTGAATCATTCAGCACGTTTCTGCAAGCAGACACGTCGTCCACGCAACGCAAGCCGGAAGGCCTGCAAGCTGCGTTTACCTCCGTTTTCCCGATTGTTTCGCATAACGGGTTCGCTCGTCTAGAGTTCGTCAGCTACATGCTGTCGCCGCCGGCATTCAACATCAAGGAATGTCAGCAGCGCGGTTTGACGTACTGCTCGGCCCTGCGCGCGAAAGTGCGTCTGGTGCTGCTCGACAAGGAATCGCCGAGCAAGCCGGTCGTCAAGGAAGTGAAGGAACAGGAAGTGTACATGGGCGAAATTCCGCTCATGACACCGACGGGTTCGTTCGTCATCAACGGCACGGAACGTGTGATCGTTTCGCAGCTGCACCGTTCGCCGGGCGTGTTCTTCGAACACGACAAGGGCAAGACGCACAGCTCGGGCAAGCTCCTGTTCTCGGCACGTATCATTCCTTACCGCGGTTCGTGGCTCGATTTCGAGTTCGACCCGAAGGACGTGCTGTACTTCCGCGTCGACCGTCGCCGCAAGATGCCGGTCACGATCCTGCTGAAGGCCATCGGCCTCACGCCGGAACAGATCCTCGCAAACTTCTTCGTGTTCGACAATTTCACGCTGATGCCGGAAGGCGCGCAGATGGAATTCGTTCCCGAGCGTCTGCGTGGCGAAGTCGCGCGTTTCGACATCACGGACCGTGATGGCAACGTGATCGTCCAGAAGGACAAGCGGATCAACGCGAAGCACATTCGCGATCTCGACAACGCCAAGACCAAGTTCATCTCGGTCCCGGAAGACTATCTGCTCGGCCGCGTGCTGGCGAAGAACGTCGTCGACGGCGACACCGGTGAAGTCATCGCTAACGCGAATGACGAAATCACCGAGACCGTCCTCGAGAAGCTGCGCGAGTCGAAGATCAAAGACATCCAGACGCTCTACACGAACGATCTGGATCAAGGTCCGTACATCTCGTCGACGCTGCGTATCGACGAAACCGCGGACAAGATGGCCGCACGCATCGCGATCTACCGCATGATGCGTCCGGGCGAACCGCCGACCGAAGAAGCGGTCGAGGCGCTGTTCAACCGTCTGTTCTACAGCGAAGACGCGTACGACCTGTCCAAGGTGGGTCGTATGAAGTTCAATCGCCGTGTCGGTCGCGACGAAATCGTCGGCCCGATGACGCTGCAAGACGACGACATCCTCGCCACGATCAAGATCCTGGTCGAACTGCGTAACGGCAAGGGCGAAGTGGACGACATCGACCACTTGGGCAATCGTCGTGTGCGTTGCGTCGGCGAACTGGCGGAAAACCAGTTCCGCGCAGGTCTCGTGCGTGTCGAACGTGCTGTGAAGGAACGCCTCGGCCAGGCCGAAAGCGAAAACCTGATGCCGCACGACCTGATCAACTCGAAGCCGATTTCGTCGGCGATTCGCGAGTTCTTCGGTTCGTCGCAGCTGTCGCAGTTCATGGACCAAACGAACCCGCTGTCGGAAATCACCCACAAGCGCCGTGTTTCGGCACTTGGCCCGGGCGGTTTGACGCGTGAGCGCGCAGGCTTCGAAGTCCGCGACGTGCACCCGACTCACTATGGTCGCGTGTGCCCGATTGAAACGCCGGAAGGTCCGAACATCGGCCTGATCAACTCGCTCGCTCTGTACGCGCACCTGAACGAATACGGCTTCCTCGAAACGCCGTATCGCAAGGTCGTGGACAGCAAGGTGACGGATCAGATCGACTATCTGTCGGCGATCGAAGAAGGCCGTTACGTGATCGCTCAGGCGAACGCGGCGGTTGCTGCTGACGGCTCGCTGACCGACGAACTGGTGTCGTCGCGTGAAGCAGGCGAAACGCTGATGGTCACGCCGGACCGCATCCAGTACATGGACGTGGCGCCGTCGCAGATCGTGTCGGTGGCGGCATCGCTGATTCCGTTCCTCGAGCACGATGACGCGAACCGCGCATTGATGGGTTCGAACATGCAGCGTCAAGCTGTGCCGTGTCTGCGTCCTGAAAAGGCCGTGGTCGGTACGGGTATCGAACGCACGGTGGCAGTCGACTCGGGTACGACGGTTCAGGCATTCCGCGGCGGTGTGGTCGATTACGTCGACGCAGGCCGTATGGTGATCCGGGTGAACGACGATGAAGCCGTTGCCGGCGACGTCGGCGTGGACATCTACAACCTGATCAAGTACACGCGTTCGAACCAGAACACGAACATCAACCAGCGCCCGATCGTGAAGGTCGGCGACATCGTGTCGCGTGGCGACGTGCTGGCTGACGGTGCATCGACTGACCTCGGCGAGCTGGCTCTCGGCCAGAACATGCTGGTCGCGTTCATGCCGTGGAACGGCTACAACTTCGAAGACTCGATTTTGATCTCGGAGAAGGTGGTTGCCGACGACCGTTACACGTCGATCCACATCGAAGAACTGAACGTCGTTGCTCGCGATACGAAGCTTGGACCGGAAGAAATCACGCGCGACATCTCGAACCTGGCTGAAGTGCAACTCGGCCGTCTCGATGAGTCGGGCATCGTCTACATCGGCGCTGAAGTCGAAGCAGGCGACGTGCTGGTCGGCAAGGTCACGCCGAAGGGCGAAACCCAGCTGACGCCGGAAGAAAAGCTGTTGCGCGCGATCTTCGGTGAAAAGGCTTCGGACGTGAAGGACACGTCGCTGCGCGTGCCGTCGGGCATGAGCGGCACCGTGATCGACGTGCAAGTGTTCACGCGCGAAGGCATTCAGCGCGACAAGCGCGCGCAACAGATCATCGACGATGAACTGAAGCGCTATCGCCTCGACCTGAACGACCAGCTGCGCATCGTGGAAGGCGACGCGTTCCAGCGTCTCGCACGTATGCTCGACGGCAAGGTCGCGAACGGCGGTCCGAAGAAACTGGCCAAGGGCACGAAGATCGAACAGGCTTACCTGCAAGATCTGGATCACTACCACTGGTTCGACATCCGCCTCGCGGACGAAGAAGCAGCGGCACAGCTCGAAGCCATCAAGGACTCGATCGAACAGAAGCGTCACCAGTTCGATCTGGCGTTCGAAGAAAAGCGCAAGAAGCTCACGCAAGGCGACGAACTGCCGCCGGGCGTGTTGAAGATGGTCAAGGTGTATCTGGCAGTCAAGCGCCGCCTGCAGCCTGGCGACAAGATGGCCGGCCGTCACGGTAACAAGGGTGTGGTGTCGAAGATCGTTCCGATCGAAGACATGCCGTACATGGCCGACGGCCGTCCGGCTGACGTCGTGCTCAATCCGCTCGGCGTGCCGTCGCGGATGAATGTGGGTCAGGTTCTCGAAGTGCATCTGGGTTGGGCCGCGAAGGGTCTCGGCTGGCGTATCGGCGAAATGCTGCAGCGTCAGGCGAAGATCGCTGAACTGCGCGAATTCCTGACCAAGATCTACAACGAGTCGGGCCGCGCCGAAGAGCTGGACAGCTTCACGGACGACGAGATCGTCGAACTGGCGAAGAACCTGCGCGAAGGCGTTCCGTTTGCAACGCCGGTGTTCGATGGTGCGACGGAAGAAGAAATGTCGCGCGCGCTGGATCTGGCATTCCCGGACGACATCGCGAAGAACCTCGGCATGACGCCGTCGAAGAATCAGGTACGTCTGTACGACGGCCGCACGGGCGAAATGTTCGAACGTACGGTGACGGTCGGCTACATGCATTACCTGAAGCTGCACCACTTGGTCGACGACAAGATGCACGCGCGCTCCACGGGCCCGTACTCGCTCGTGACGCAGCAGCCGTTGGGCGGTAAGGCGCAATTCGGTGGCCAGCGTTTCGGTGAAATGGAAGTGTGGGCGCTCGAAGCGTACGGCGCATCGTACGTGCTGCAGGAAATGCTGACGGTGAAGTCGGACGACGTGACAGGCCGGACCAAGGTTTATGAAAACCTGGTCAAGGGCGATCACGTGATCGACGCCGGCATGCCGGAATCCTTCAACGTGTTGGTGAAGGAAATCCGCTCGCTCGGTATCGACATCGACCTCGACCGCAACTAATCGGACTACGGAGAGAAAGCAATGAAAGCTCTGCTCGATCTATTCAAGCAAGTCCAACAGCCTGAAGTTTTTGACGCGATCAAGATCGGTCTGGCTTCGCCGGACAAGATCCGTTCGTGGTCGTTCGGTGAAGTGAAGAAGCCGGAAACCATCAACTACCGGACGTTCAAGCCGGAACGCGATGGTTTGTTCTGCGCCAAGATCTTCGGGCCGATCAAAGACTACGAATGCCTTTGCGGCAAGTACAAGCGCCTGAAGCACCGTGGCGTGATCTGCGAGAAGTGCGGCGTCGAAGTGACGCTGGCGAAGGTGCGTCGCGAACGGATGGGCCACATCGAACTGGCCTCGCCGGTTGCGCACATCTGGTTCCTGAAGTCGCTGCCGTCGCGTCTGGGCATGGTGCTCGACATGACCCTGCGCGACATTGAACGCGTGCTGTACTTCGAAGCATATGTGGTGATCGATCCGGGCATGACGCCGCTGAAAGCGCGGCAGATCATGACGGAAGAGGATTACTACAACAAGGTCGAAGAGTACGGTGACGAATTCCGTGCCGAAATGGGTGCGGAAGGCGTGCGCGAACTGCTGCGCGCGATCAACATCGACGAACAGGTCGAGATGCTGCGCACTGAGCTCAAGAACACGGGTTCGGAAGCGAAGATCAAGAAGTACGCGAAGCGCCTGAAGGTGCTCGAGGCTTTCCAGCGTTCGGGCATCAAGCCTGACTGGATGGTGCTCGAAGTTCTGCCGGTGCTGCCGCCGGAACTGCGTCCGCTGGTGCCGCTGGACGGCGGCCGTTTCGCGACGTCGGACCTGAATGACCTGTATCGCCGCGTGATCAACCGTAACAACCGGTTGAAGCGTCTGCTCGAGTTGAAGGCGCCTGAAATCATCGTCCGCAACGAAAAGCGGATGCTGCAGGAAGCCGTCGATTCGCTGCTCGACAACGGTCGTCGCGGTAAGGCCATGACTGGCGCGAACAAGCGTCCGCTGAAGTCGCTCGCTGACATGATCAAGGGTAAGGGCGGTCGTTTCCGTCAGAACTTGCTCGGTAAGCGCGTCGACTACTCGGGCCGTTCGGTGATCGTGGTCGGCCCGACGCTCAAGCTGCATCAGTGCGGTCTGCCGAAGCTGATGGCGCTCGAACTGTTCAAGCCGTTCATCTTCAACAAGCTGGAAGTGATGGGTGTTGCTACCACCATCAAGGCTGCGAAGAAGGAAGTCGAGAACCAGACGCCGGTGGTGTGGGACATTCTCGAAGAAGTCATTCGCGAACATCCGGTCATGCTGAACCGTGCGCCGACGCTGCACCGTCTTGGCATTCAGGCTTTCGAGCCGGTGCTGATCGAAGGTAAGGCAATCCAGTTGCACCCGCTCGTTTGCGCGGCGTTCAACGCCGACTTCGACGGTGACCAGATGGCTGTTCACGTGCCGCTGTCGCTGGAAGCGCAGATGGAAGCGCGCACGCTGATGCTGGCGTCGAACAACGTCCTGTTCCCGGCCAACGGCGATCCGTCGATCGTGCCGTCGCAGGATATCGTGCTCGGCCTGTACTACGCGACCCGTGAGGCAGTGAACGCAAAGGGCGAAGGCCTGACGTTCACCGGCGTTTCGGAAGCGCTGCGTGCCTACGAGAACAAGGAAGTCGAGCTCGCCTCGCGCGTCAACGTGCGGATCACCGAAATGGTCCACAACGAAGACAAGTCGGAAGGTGCGCCGGCGTTCGTGCCGAAGATCACGCTGTACCCGACCACCGTCGGCCGCGCAATCCTGTCGGAAATCCTTCCGCCGGGCCTGCCGTTCTCGGTGCTCAACAAGCCGCTGAAGAAGAAGGAAATCTCGCGTCTCATCAACACCGCATTCCGCAAGTGCGGTCTGCGTGAAACGGTGATTTTCGCCGACCAGTTGATGCAGTCGGGTTTCCGTCTGGCAACGCGCGCTGGTATCTCGATCTGCGTCGACGACATGCTCGTGCCGCCGCAGAAGGAAACCATCGTCGGCGACGCCGCGAAGAAGGTGAAGGAATACGACCGTCAGTACATGTCGGGTCTCGTCACGTCGCAAGAGCGCTACAACAACGTGGTCGACATCTGGTCGGCAACGTCGGAAGCGGTCGGCAAGGCGATGATGGAACAGCTGTCGACGGAACCGGTCACGGATCGCGACGGCAACGAAACGCGTCAGGAATCGTTCAACTCGATTTACATGATGGCGGACTCGGGTGCTCGCGGTTCCGCGGTTCAGATTCGTCAGCTGGCCGGTATGCGTGGCCTGATGGCGAAGCCGGACGGCTCGATCATCGAGACGCCGATTACGGCGAACTTCCGCGAAGGCCTGAATGTGTTGCAGTACTTCATCTCGACCCACGGCGCACGTAAGGGTCTGGCTGATACGGCACTGAAGACGGCAAACTCGGGTTACCTGACGCGTCGTCTGGTCGACGTGACGCAAGACTTGGTGGTGGTCGAGGACGATTGCGGTACGTCCAACGGCGTCGCCATGAAGGCGTTGGTCGAAGGCGGCGAAGTCGTCGAAGCGCTGCGTGACCGTATTCTGGGTCGCGTGACGGTGGCTGACGTCGTCAATCCGGAATCGCAGGAAACGCTGTACGAAACGGGCACGTTGCTCGACGAAGACGCGGTCGAAGAAATCGAACGCCTCGGCATCGACGAAGTGCGCGTGCGTACGCCGCTGACTTGCGAAACGCGCTACGGTCTGTGCGCAGCCTGCTACGGCCGCGACCTGGGCCGCGGCTCGTCGGTCAACGTCGGTGAAGCAGTTGGCGTGATCGCGGCTCAGTCGATCGGTGAACCGGGCACGCAGCTCACGATGCGTACGTTCCACATCGGTGGCGCGGCGTCGCGTGCGGCAGTGGCTTCGTCGGTTGAAGCCAAGTCGAACGGTACGGTGCGTTTCACGGCAACGATGCGTTACGTCACCAACGCGAAGGGCGAGCAGATCGTCATCTCGCGTTCGGGCGAAGCGATGATCACCGACGACCACGGTCGCGAGCGCGAACGTCACAAGGTGCCGTACGGCGCGACGCTGTTGCAGCTGGACGGCGCGCAGATCAAGGCCGGTACGCAACTGGCAACGTGGGATCCGCTGACGCGTCCGATCATCACCGAGTGGGGCGGTACGGTGAAGTTCGAAAACGTCGAAGAAGGCGTGACCGTTGCGAAGCAGATCGACGATGTGACGGGTTTGTCCACGCTGGTCGTGATCGACGTGAAGCGTCGTGGTTCGCAAGCTTCGAAGACGGTGCGTCCGCAGGTCAAGCTGCTCGATGCGAACGGCGAAGAAGTCAAGATCCCGAACACCGAGCACTCGGTGCAGATCGGGTTCCAGGTCGGCGCTCTGATCACCGTGAAGGATGGTCAGCAAGTGCAGGTCGGTGAAGTGCTGGCACGTATCCCGGTTGAATCGCAGAAGACGCGTGACATTACCGGCGGTCTGCCGCGTGTGGCCGAACTGTTCGAAGCACGTTCGCCGAAGGACGCAGGTATCCTGGCGGAAGTCACGGGTACGACATCGTTCGGTAAGGACACGAAGGGCAAACAGCGTCTCGTTATCACGGACCTCGACGGCAATCAGCACGAGTTCCTGATCGCGAAGGAGAAGCAGGTTCTGGTGCACGATGGTCAGGTCGTCAACAAGGGCGAAATGATTGTCGACGGTCCTGCCGATCCGCACGACATCTTGCGTCTGCAAGGTATCGAAGCGCTGTCGCGTTACATCGTGGACGAAGTGCAGGACGTGTACCGTCTGCAAGGCGTGAAGATCAACGACAAGCACATTGAAGTGATTGTTCGTCAGATGCTGCGTCGCGTGCAGATTTCGGACAACGGCGATACGCGCTTCATCCCGGGCGAACAGGTCGAGCGGTCGGATATGCTCGACGAGAACGACCGTATGATCGCGGAAGACAAGCGTCCGGCAACGTACGAAAACGTGCTGCTCGGTATCACGAAGGCCTCGTTGTCGACCGATTCGTTCATCTCCGCTGCGTCGTTCCAGGAAACGACCCGCGTGTTGACCGAAGCGGCGATCATGGGCAAGCGCGACGACCTGCGTGGTCTGAAGGAAAACGTGATCGTCGGCCGTCTGATTCCGGCCGGTACGGGTCTCGCGTTCCACAAGGCACGCAAGAGCAAGGAACTGTCCGACCGCGAGCGTTTCGATCAGATCGCAGCGGAAGAGTCGTTCGAATTCGGTACGCCGGAAACCCCGGCCGCCGAACAGCAGCACTCAGGCGAGTAAGTCCCGGCGGCGCAAGCCGCTTGGGGCTCTAGCCAGCGAAGCCGCTCAGTTTCGACTGAGCGGCTTTTTTTATGCGCTCTTCTTTTTTGCGCCTTTTTTGCGGATTAGTAGGCCAAACGGCTAACGCTGCATCAAAGCGCGAGCGCAGCACGAATGCGTTGGTAAAATTCGTGTCACCGGCATCACGCTGCTTCTCTCAAATTCATGTCCCGTCCGCTCGAAATCCTCAACGAAGTCTTCGGTTACCCCGCGTTCAGAGGGCAGCAGGGCGAAATTGTCGAGCACGTCGCCGGCGGCGGCGACTGTCTCGTGCTGATGCCGACGGGCGGCGGCAAGTCACTCTGCTATCAGATTCCGTCGTTGGTGCGCCGCGAAGGCGGCTTCGGCACCGGCATCGTCGTTTCTCCGCTGATCGCGTTGATGCAGGATCAGGTGGCCGCGCTCACCGAAGTGGGCGTGCGCGCCGCGTATCTCAATTCGACGCTGTCGAGCGCCGAGGCGATGGCGACCGAGCGTGCGTTACGCGAAGGCGAGATCGATCTGCTCTACGTGGCGCCGGAGCGTTTGATGACGCCCCGTTTCCAGGAGTTGCTCGAGCGCACGCGCATCGGCTTGTTCGCAATCGACGAAGCACATTGCGTGTCGCAATGGGGGCACGATTTCCGGCCGGAATACATTCAGCTGTCGGTGCTTCACGAGCGCTTCCCGAACGTGCCGCGAATCGCGCTGACGGCCACCGCGGATGCAATCACGCGGGATGAAATCATCCACCGCCTCGCGTTGGACGACGCGCGCATTTTCGTGTCGAGCTTCGACCGGCCGAACATCCGCTATCGCATCGTCGAAAAGGACAACGCGCGTACGCAATTGCTGGACTTCATCCGCGCCGAGCATTCGAAGCCGGACGGCACGACCGACGCCGGCGTTGTCTATTGCCTGTCGCGCCGCAAAGTCGAAGAGACGGCGGAGTGGCTGAAGGAAAAAGGGATGCGCGCGCTGCCGTATCACGCCGGCATGGAGTTCGAAATCCGCCAGAAGCATCAGGAGATGTTTCAGCGCGAGGAAGGAATCGTGATGTGCGCGACGATCGCGTTCGGCATGGGGATCGATAAGCCGGACGTGCGTTTCGTGGCTCACCTCGACTTGCCGAAGAGCGTCGAAGGCTATTACCAGGAAACAGGGCGCGCGGGCCGCGACGGCATGCTGGCAAACGCGTGGATGGCCTACGGTCTCGGCGACGTCGTGCAGCAGCGCAAGATGATCGACGAGTCCGACGCCGACGACGCGCACAAACGCGTGCAAACCGGCAAGCTGGACGCGTTGCTCGGGCTGTGCGAGGCGGCGACCTGTCGGCGAGTGCGGTTGCTCGCCTATTTCGGCGAATCGAGTAAGCCTTGTGGCAACTGCGACAACTGCCTCGAACCGCCCGACACATGGGATGCGACGCGCGAGGCGCAAATGGCGCTGTCGTGCGTGTTCCGCGCGCAGCGGGCGAGCGGCTTCCATTTTGGTGCCGGGCATCTGATCGACATCTTGCGTGGTAACAGCAGTGAAAAAATCCTGCAGCGCGGTCACGAGAAACTGACTACGTTCGGCATCGGTTCGGCGCTAGGCGAGCCGGAGTGGCGCGCGGTATTTCGCCAACTGGTCGCGTTCGGCTATCTAACGGTTGATCACGAAGGATTCGGCTCGCTGGTCCTGACCGAGGCAAGCAAGCCGGTGCTCAAGGGCGAGCAGAACGTCACGATGCGCCGCTATGTGAAGCCGACGCGCACGCGTCAATCGTCCGGCCGCACCAGCGAACGCGCCGACCCGACGATCGGCATGGGCCCGCGCGAACGCGCGCGCTGGGAGCGCCTGCGGTCATGGCGCACCGAAACGGCGAAGAGCGACGGCGTGCCGGCGTACGTGATTTTCCACGACGCGACCTTGGCGGAAATTGCCCGCAACGGGCCCGACTCGATCGAGGATTTGCGCGGCATTCCGGGTATGGGCGCACGCAAACTCGACCGTTTCGGCGACGAATTGCTGGAAGTCGTCGCCGCCGACTGAGCGCTCAGCGAGTATCTGAGCAGGTCGACAGGGGTACGAAACATCGCAACCTGTTGACTCACTTAGTAATTTCGGAATATTATGCTAGGTTCCGGTTCTTGGAATGCCTGCGCGCGAAGTCAATTCATGCGCCGGCTACCCAGTCCGGAAGTTCGATGCGCAATCGTTTCTGCTTTGCCCGGAAACAGATGCGTCGATTTTGTTCAATTTCAGGAATAAACAATGCCAACCATCAATCAACTGGTTCGCAAAGGCCGCGCGTCGGAAACGACGAAGAGCAAGAGCCCGGCTTTGCAGGACTGCCCCCAGCGTCGCGGCGTGTGCACCCGTGTGTACACCACGACGCCGAAGAAGCCGAACTCGGCACTCCGTAAGGTTGCGAAGGTGCGCCTGACGAACGGCTTCGAAGTCATTTCGTACATCGGTGGTGAAGGCCACAACCTGCAGGAACACTCGGTCGTGCTGATTCGCGGCGGCCGTGTCAAGGACTTGCCGGGTGTGCGTTACCACATGGTTCGCGGCTCGCTGGATACCCAGGGCGTCAAGGATCGTAAGCAGGCTCGCTCGAAGTACGGTGCGAAGCGTGCCAAGGCTGGCAAGTAATTAGCCGGTCCGTAGTTTCAGGTCGCCTGCAAAGGCGGTAAGAGCGGTGGTGCCGGAATCGCCGGTGCTGTCGAGTAAGTGGTCACCCGACCAGGCTGGTAAGTCGTTAGAGATGAATCGGGTTAGTTGGTGGCCGCGGGGCTAAAAGTAGCTCCAACTGAAAAGTTAAAGGAAGAAACATGCCGCGTCGTCGCGAAGTCCCCAAGCGGGAAGTGTTGCCGGATCCGAAGTTCGGTAACGTTGATGTAGCTAAGTTCATGAACGTGCTGATGCTCTCCGGCAAGAAGTCGGTTGCCGAGCGTATCGTGTACGGCGCTTTCGAACAGATCCAGACCAAGGGTGGCAAGGACCCGCTGGAAGTGTTCACGGTAGCGCTCAACAACGTCAAGCCGGTGGTCGAAGTAAAGAGCCGCCGCGTTGGTGGTGCGAACTATCAGGTTCCGGTCGAAGTGCGCCCGTCGCGTCGTATGGCATTGGCGATGCGTTGGCTGCGTGAAGCCGCGAAGAAGCGCAGCGAGAAGTCGATGGCCCTGCGTCTGGCAGGTGAGCTTTCCGAAGCGGCCGAAGGCCGTGGCGGCGCAATGAAGAAGCGCGACGAAGTTCACCGGATGGCAGAAGCCAACAAGGCGTTCTCGCACTTCCGTTTCTAAGCTTCCCGAACCCGGGTTTAGCAGAAAAAACGGAAAGAAATTCCGGGCGGGTGCGCTTACAAAGCGCCTCGCCCGTTTGTGTTACAGCGCGATGGGCATTTTCTCGCATCGCGTCATCCCAATAGAGGATCAAAGTGGCTCGCAAGACACCTATCGAGCGCTACCGTAACATCGGTATTAGCGCTCACATCGACGCCGGCAAAACGACGACGACCGAGCGCATCCTGTTCTACACCGGCGTGAACCACAAGATTGGTGAAGTTCACGACGGCGCTGCCACCATGGACTGGATGGAGCAGGAGCAGGAACGCGGCATCACGATCACGTCCGCTGCTACCACGGCGTTCTGGAAAGGCATGGCCGGCGACCGCGCTGAGCACCGCATCAACATCATCGACACCCCGGGCCACGTCGACTTCACGATTGAAGTTGAGCGCTCGATGCGCGTGCTCGACGGCGCGTGCATGGTCTACTGTGCTGTGGGCGGCGTTCAGCCCCAGTCGGAAACCGTGTGGCGTCAGGCTAACAAGTACAAGGTTCCCCGTCTCGCGTTCATCAACAAGATGGACCGTACCGGCGCGAACTTCTTCAAGGTTTACGACCAGCTCAAGCTGCGTCTGAAGGCGAACCCGGTTCCGGTCGTGGTGCCTATCGGCGCGGAAGAAAACTTCACGGGCGTCGTCGATCTGCTGAAGATGAAAGCGATCATTTGGGACGAAGCGTCCCAAGGCACGAAGTTCTCGTACGAAGAAATCCCGGCAGAATTGGCTGACTCTTGCAACGAGTGGCGCGAGAAGATGATCGAAGCGGCTGCCGAGTCGAGCGAAGAGCTGATGAACAAGTACCTGGAAGAGGGCGAGCTCTCCGAAGCGGAAATCATCAAGGGTCTGCGCGACCGTACGATCGCTTGCGAAATCCAGCCGATGCTGTGCGGCACCGCGTTCAAGAACAAGGGCGTGCAACGTATGCTGGACGCCGTGCTCGACTTCCTGCCGTCGCCGATCGACATCCCGCCGGTGACCGGCGAGCTGGAAAACGGTGAAAAGGGCGAGCGCCGCGCTGCCGACGACGAAAAGTTCTCGGCATTGGCATTCAAGATCATGACCGACCCGTTCGTTGGTCAGCTGATCTTCTTCCGCGTGTACTCAGGCGTGGTGAATTCGGGCGACACCGTGCTGAACGCGACCAAAGACAAGAAGGAGCGTCTGGGTCGTATTCTGCAGATGCACGCGAACCAGCGCGAAGAAATCAAGGAAGTCCGCGCGGGCGACATCGCTGCTGCAGTCGGCCTGAAAGACGCAACGACCGGCGACACGCTGTGCGATCCGCAAAGCCCGATCGTGCTCGAACGCATGATTTTCCCGGAGCCGGTGATTTCGCAGGCTGTTGAGCCGAAGACGAAACCTGACCAGGAAAAGATGGGTCTGGCGCTGAACCGTCTGGCACAGGAAGATCCGTCGTTCCGCGTTCAAACGGACGAAGAATCGGGCCAAACCATTATTTCGGGCATGGGCGAGCTCCACCTGGAAATTCTGGTTGACCGTATGAAGCGCGAATTCGGCGTGGAAGCGACCGTCGGCAAGCCGCAGGTTGCATACCGCGAAACGATCCGCGGCAAGGCGGAAGATGTTGACGGCAAGTTCGTCAAGCAGTCGGGTGGTCGCGGCCAATACGGTCACGCGGTCATCACGCTCGAGCCGAATGAGCAAGGCAAGGGCTACGAGTTCCTCGACGAGATCAAGGGCGGTGTGATTCCGCGCGAATACATCCCGGCGGTGGACAAGGGTATCCAGGAAACGCTGAAGGCAGGCGTGCTGGCGGGCTTCCCGGTCGTCGACGTCAAGGTTCACCTGACGTTCGGTTCGTACCACGACGTTGACTCGAACGAAAATGCGTTCCGCATGGCCGGTTCGATGGCGTTCAAGGAAGCAATGCGCAAGGCTCAACCGGTCATCCTCGAACCGATGATGGCTGTGGAAGTCGAAACGCCTGAAGATTACATGGGCAACGTGATGGGCGATCTGTCGGGTCGTCGCGGTATCGTTCAGGGCATGGACGACATGGTTGGCGGCGGCAAGATCGTTCGCGCCGAAGTCCCGCTGTCGGAAATGTTCGGCTACTCGACGTCGCTGCGTTCGCTGACCCAAGGTCGTGCAACGTACACGATGGAGTTCAAGCACTACTCCGAAGCACCGCGTAACGTGTCCGAAGCGATCATCAACGCGAAGTCGAAGTAATCGCGCGGCAAGTCATTCAACGATTAACTTTTTGAAAGAAGAGAAACATGGCTAAAGGTAAATTCGAACGGACCAAGCCGCACGTGAACGTCGGCACGATCGGTCACGTTGACCACGGCAAGACCACGCTGACGGCAGCGATCACGACGGTTCTGACGCAGAAGTTTGGCGGCGAAGCGAAGGCATACGACCAGATCGACGCGGCGCCGGAAGAAAAGGCACGTGGTATCACGATCAACACGGCACACGTCGAGTACGAAACGGCTAACCGCCACTACGCGCACGTCGACTGCCCGGGCCACGCTGACTATGTGAAGAACATGATCACGGGCGCAGCGCAGATGGACGGCGCGATCCTGGTGTGCTCGGCTGCTGACGGCCCGATGCCGCAAACGCGTGAGCACATCCTGCTGGCGCGTCAGGTTGGCGTGCCGTACATCATCGTGTTCCTGAACAAGTGCGACATGGTGGACGACGCTGAGCTGCTGGAACTGGTCGAGATGGAAGTTCGCGAACTTCTGTCGAAGTACGACTTCCCGGGCGACGACACGCCGATCATCAAGGGGTCGGCCAAGCTGGCGCTGGAAGGCGACAAGGGCGAGCTGGGCGAAGTGGCGATCATGAATCTGGCCGATGCGCTGGACACGTACATCCCGACGCCGGAGCGCGCAGTGGACGGCGCGTTCCTGATGCCGGTGGAAGACGTGTTCTCGATCTCGGGTCGCGGCACGGTGGTGACGGGTCGCGTTGAGCGCGGCGTCGTGAAGGTCGGCGAGGAAATCGAAATTGTCGGTATCAAGCCGACGGTGAAGACGACCTGCACGGGCGTGGAAATGTTCCGCAAGCTGCTGGACCAGGGTCAGGCAGGCGACAACGTGGGTATTCTGCTGCGCGGCACGAAGCGTGAAGACGTGGAGCGTGGCCAGGTGCTGGCGAAGCCGGGTTCGATCAACCCGCACACGCACTTCACGGCTGAAGTGTACGTGCTGAGCAAGGACGAAGGCGGTCGTCATACGCCGTTCTTCAACAACTATCGTCCGCAGTTCTACTTCCGTACGACGGACGTGACGGGCTCGATCGAGTTGCCGAAGGACAAGGAAATGGTCATGCCGGGCGACAACGTGTCGATCACGGTGAAGCTGATCAACCCGATCGCGATGGAAGAAGGCCTGCGCTTCGCAATCCGCGAAGGCGGCCGTACGGTCGGCGCAGGTGTGGTTGCCAAGATTCTCGAGTAAAATCGCGACTTGACGTATTTGCTGTAAGTGGTGCCCGGAGCCGGGCGCCGGCCCTCAGCGGGCGCCCGGCTCTACGTTCTTTTACTGTCTGGCGGTGCAACACCGCCTCGCTCTTTTCCAAGGAATTGTCATGCAGAACCAGAAAATCCGCATTCGCCTGAAGGCTTTCGACTATCGCCTGATCGATCAATCGGCAGCTGAAATCGTCGACACGGCAAAGCGGACTGGCGCAATCGTTCGTGGTCCGGTGCCCCTGCCGACCCGGATTCAACGCTTCGACATCCTGCGTTCGCCGCACGTCAACAAGACGTCGCGCGATCAGCTCGAAATCCGTACGCACCAACGCCTGATGGACATCGTCGATCCGACGGACAAGACCGTTGACGCACTGATGAAGCTGGATCTGCCGGCTGGCGTGGACGTGGAAATCAAGCTGCAATAAGGCTTCCAGCGGTTGTCCGGCTCGCCGGCGAACGCTAAGTCATTGATTGCTTGCGGAAAACGAAAAGCCTCGCTATAATGCAAGGCTTTTCGCGCATTGGCGCAAAAAAGTCGGTGTGCTGCAGCATGAATTCATGCCCGAAACGGCACCGGCATTTTGTAAATTAGCCCCGACCAATCGCAGTCGGGAATGGAGAAAACGATGAGCCTTGGACTCGTAGGTCGCAAGGTTGGCATGACCCGTATCTTCACGGCAGAAGGGGATTCGATTCCCGTTACCGTGCTGGACGTGTCCGACAACCGCGTGACGCAGATCAAGACTGTTGAAACCGACGGCTACACGGCCGTGCAGGTTGCATTCGGTACGCGCCGTGCATCGCGCGTGACGAAGCCGTTGGCCGGTCATCTCGCCAAAGCCGGTGTTCAAGCCGGTGAAATCCTCAAAGAATTCCAGATCGATGCTGCGAAGGCTGCCGAGTTGTCGAACGGCACCGTGGTCGGTCCCGACCTGTTCGAAGTAGGCCAGAAGGTCGACGTGCAAGGCGTGTCGATCGGTAAGGGCTACGCCGGTACCATTAAGCGTTACAACTTCGCATCCGGCCGTGCATCGCACGGCAACTCGCGCTCGCACAACGTGCCGGGTTCGATCGGTATGGCGCAGGATCCGGGTCGTGTTTTCCCGGGTAAGCGCATGACCGGTCACATGGGTGACGACACGGTAACGGTGCAAAACCTCGAAATCGCTCGTATCGACGCTGACCGCAAGCTGTTGCTGGTCAAGGGCGCCGTTCCGGGTGCGAAGGGTGGCAAGGTATTCGTTACGCCGGCCGTGAAGACGCGTGCCGTGAAAGGAGCGAAATAATGGAACTTAAGCTCCTGAATGCCAATGGTCAGGAAGGTGCAGGCGTTAGCGCGTCGGACGTCGTGTTCGGCCGCGATTACAACGAAGCCCTGATTCACCAAGTGGTAGTGGCGTATCAAGCGAATGCCCGTAGCGGCAACCGCGCGCAGAAGGATCGTGAGCAAGTCAAGCACACGACCAAGAAGCCGTGGCGTCAGAAGGGTACGGGCCGCGCTCGTGCCGGTATGTCGTCGAGCCCGCTGTGGCGCGGCGGTGGCCGTATCTTCCCGAATTCGCCGGAAGAAAACTTTTCGCACAAGGTCAACAAGAAGATGCATCGCGCAGGTCTCTGCTCGATCTTCTCGCAGCTGGCCCGCGAAGGCCGCATCTCGGTGGTCGACGAGCTGACGCTCGAAGCGCCGAAGACGAAGCTGCTGGCCGAAAAATTCAAGGCGATGGGTCTCGACTCCGTGCTGGTGATTACCGACACGGTTGACGAAAACCTGTACCTCGCGTCGCGCAACCTGGCCCATGTGGCAGTTGTCGAGCCGCGTTACGCCGACCCGCTGTCGCTGATCTACTTCAAGAAGATCCTGATCACGAAGGCTGCGGTCGCCCAGATCGAGGAGTTGCTGTCATGAGCGAGATTCGCAAGAACGATCATCGTTTGATGCAGGTCCTGCTCGCGCCGGTGATCTCCGAAAAGGCGACGCTGGTGGCCGACAAGAACGAGCAAGTCGTGTTCGAAGTCGCGCCCGATGCCACGAAGCAGGAAGTGAAGGCTGCAGTCGAGCTGCTGTTCAAGGTGGAAGTCAATTCCGTCAACGTGCTGGTCTCGAAGGGCAAAGCCAAGCGCTTTGGTCGCTTCATGGGCAAGCGCAAGGACGTGAAGAAGGCGTACGTCTGCCTGAAGCCCGGCCAGGAAATCAACTTTGAAGCGGAGGCCAAGTAATCATGGCAATCGTTAAAGTTAAGCCGACTTCGCCGGGCCGCCGTGCGATGGTCAAGGTGGTCAACAAGGATCTGCATAAGGGCAAGCCGTACGCACCGCTGCTCGACGCGCAATCCACGACTGCCGGCCGTAACAACAACGGTCACATCACCACCCGTCATAAGGGCGGTGGTCACAAGCATCACTATCGTGTCGTCGATTTCCGTCGCACGAAGGATGGCATTCCGGCCAAGGTCGAACGTCTTGAGTACGATCCGAACCGTAGCGCGAACATCGCACTGGTTCTGTACGCAGACGGCGAACGCCGCTACATCATCGCTCCGAAGGGTATCACCGTCGGTCAGCAACTGATGTCGGGTTCGGAAGCGCCGATCCGCGCAGGCAACACACTGCCGATCCGCAACATTCCGGTCGGTACGACGATCCACTGCATCGAAATGCTGCCGGGCAAGGGCGCGCAAATGGCGCGTTCGGCTGGTACGTCGGCGATGTTGCTGGCTCGTGAAGGCATCTACGCACAGGTCCGCCTGCGCTCGGGTGAAATCCGCCGCGTTCACATTGAGTGCCGCGCGACGATTGGTGAAGTTGGCAACGAAGAGCATAGCCTCCGTCAAATCGGTAAGGCTGGCGCAAACCGCTGGCGCGGTATCCGCCCGACGGTGCGCGGCGTTGCAATGAACCCGGTCGATCACCCGCACGGTGGTGGTGAAGGCAAGACGGCTGCAGGTCGCGATCCGGTGAGCCCGTGGGGCACGCCTGCTAAGGGTTATCGCACCCGCAGCAACAAGCGCACGACGAGCATGATCGTCCAGCGCCGTCACAAGCGTTAAGGAGTAGGCAATGGCACGTTCTGTAAAAAAAGGTCCGTTCTGCGACGCCCATTTGCTGAAGAAAGTTGAGGCGGCAGCAGCTTCGCGGGATAAGAAGCCGATCAAAACCTGGTCGCGCCGTTCGACGATCCTCCCGGATTTCATCGGTCTGACGATCGCCGTTCATAACGGCCGTCAACACGTTCCGGTGTACATCTCGGAAAACATGGTCGGCCACAAGCTTGGCGAGTTTGCATTGACCCGTACGTTCAAGGGTCACGCAGCCGACAAGAAGGCTAAGAAATAAGGGGCTCATGATGGAAGTGAAAGCAATTCATCGCGGTGCCCGCATCTCGGCGCAGAAAACGCGCCTTGTGGCTGACCAGATCCGCGGTTTGCCGGTCGACAAGGCGCTGAACGTTCTGACGTTCTCGCCGAAGAAGGCTGCGGGAATCGTGAAAAAGGTCGTGCTGTCGGCGATCGCGAATGCGGAGCATAACGAAGGCGCCGATATCGATGAGCTCAAGATCACGAGCATCTACATCGACAAGGCTGCGTCGCTCAAGCGTTTTACCGCGCGCGCTAAAGGCCGCGGTAACCGCATCGAGAAGCAATCCTGTCACATCACTGTGACGGTCGGGAATTAAGGGGTCATACGATGGGACAGAAAATTCATCCGACTGGCTTCCGTTTGGCCGTCAGCCGCAATTGGGCGTCGCGTTGGTACGCGAACAACAACAATTTCGCGGCGATGTTGCAGGAAGACATCGGTGTTCGTGAATACCTGAAGAAGAAGCTGAAGAACGCTTCGGTTGGTCGCGTCGTTATCGAGCGTCCGGCGAAAAACGCGCGCATCACGATTTATAGCTCGCGTCCGGGTGTGGTCATCGGTAAGAAGGGTGAGGATATCGAACTGCTGAAGTCGGAACTGCAACGCCGCATGGGCGTTCCGGTCCACGTCAACATCGAAGAAATCCGCAAGCCGGAAACCGATGCGCAACTGATCGCGGATTCGATCACGCAACAGCTCGAGCGCCGGATTATGTTCCGCCGCGCGATGAAGCGTGCGATGCAAAACGCAATGCGTCTGGGTGCTCAAGGCATCAAGATCATGAGCGCTGGCCGCCTGAACGGTATCGAAATTGCTCGTACGGAATGGTATCGCGAAGGTCGCGTGCCGCTTCATACGCTGCGTGCTGATATCGACTACGCAACTTCGGAAGCGAAGACGACGTACGGCATCATCGGCGTGAAGGTGTGGGTCTACAAGGGCGACACGCTCGGCCGCAACGACGCTCCGGTGGTTGAAGAAGTCGCCGAAGAAAAGCGTCCGCGCCGCAACGCACGTCCGGGTGGCGATCGCCGTCCGCGTCGCGATGGTGAAGGTGGTGGCCCGGCAGGTGCACGCCGTGGCGCTCCTCGTCGTACTGGCGGTGCCGGCGACGGCGGGAAGACTGGAGAATAACGATGCTGCAACCGAAACGCAGAAAGTATCGCAAAGAGCAGAAGGGTCGTAACACCGGTATCGCTACCCGCGGCAACGCGGTGTCGTTCGGTGAGTTCGGCCTGAAGGCTATCGGTCGTGGTCGTTTGACCGCGCGCCAGATTGAAGCGGCACGTCGTGCAATGACGCGTCACATCAAGCGTGGTGGCCGCATCTGGATCCGCATCTTCCCGGACAAGCCGATCTCGCACAAGCCGGCTGAAGTACGTATGGGTAACGGTAAGGGTAACCCTGAGTACTACGTCGCAGAGATTCAACCGGGCAAGATGCTGTACGAAATGGACGGCGTAACCGAAGAGCTGGCACGCGAAGCGTTCCGTCTGGCTGCAGCTAAGCTGCCGCTCAAGACGACGTTTATCGTGCGTCAGCTCGGCGCCTAAGGAGCAAATGATGAAGGCTTCCGAACTTCACCAGAAAGATCAGGCCGCGCTCAACAAGGAGCTGTCGGACCTGTTGAAGGCGCAATTCGGCCTGCGCATGCAACTCGCGACCCAGCAGCTCACGAACACGAGCCAGCTGAAGAAGGTTCGTCGCGACATCGCACGTGTGCGGACCGTCCTGACTGAGAAGGCGAACCAGAAATGAACGATAGCGTAAAAACCTCGCTCAAGCGGACGCTGGTCGGCAAGGTCGTCAGCAACAAGATGGACAAGACGGTCACCGTGCTGGTTGAGCACCGCGTGAAGCACCCGATCTACGGCAAGTACGTTGTGCGTTCGAAGAAGTACCACGCGCATGACGATGCGAACACGTACAACGAGGGCGACCTCGTTGAAATCCAGGAAACGCGTCCGATTTCGAAGACGAAAGCTTGGGTTGTGGCTCGCCTGGTCGAGGCTGCTCGCGTCATCTGACGCCGCAAAGTTGTAGAAGTAATTGAAATCGCAGTAAGTTTCGCTTGCAAGACCGAGATTATTTGTTATAATCTCGGTCTTCCCTCTTTTATGGGAGCCCCGTCGCGGGCGAAGTTGGTGGGGGAAGCGGTTCAGGCGCCAGTCTGTTCCGTAGGATTCACCGGATTGCGATGGCGGGTTTCGTTTGCCGTCGCTGCTGTTCATACCCAAGCAGCCGATTGGCTGACGGGACCAAGACTGACCGGGTACGCCATGGTGGTGTGACCGGATTAAGTTGGGAAAGATAAACCATGATCCAGACCGAAACTCGGCTTGAAGTGGCCGACAACACGGGTGCGCGTGAAGTCATGTGCATCAAGGTGCTCGGCGGCTCGAAGCGTCGTTATGCCAGCATTGGCGACATCATCAAGGTGACCGTCAAAGAAGCAACGCCGCGCGGGCGCGTGAAGAAAGGCGAAATTTATAACGCCGTGGTGGTTCGCACCGCCAAGGGCGTTCGTCGTCAAGACGGCTCGCTGATCAAGTTCGATGGCAATGCCGCTGTGTTGTTGAATGCCAAGCTCGAACCTATTGGCACCCGTATTTTCGGGCCTGTCACGCGCGAGTTGCGCAGCGAACGATTCATGAAGATCGTTTCGTTGGCACCTGAAGTGCTGTAAGGAGTCGCGATGAACAAGATTCGCAAAGGTGACGAAGTTATCGTCATCACCGGCAAAGATAAAGGCAAGCGCGGCGTCGTGCTGTCCGTTGGCGAAGGCAAAGTGACTGTCGAGGGTATCAACCTCGTCAAGAAACACGTCAAGCCGAACCCGATGAAGGGTACGACGGGCGGTGTGGAAGCCAAGACGATGCCGCTGCAAATTTCGAACGTCGCATTGGTCGACGCGAATGGCAAGGCGTCGCGTGTAGGCATCAAGGTCGAAGGAGACAAGAAAGTCCGTTTCCTTAAGACGACCGGTGCCGAGCTGAGCGCCTGACGCTGCGGAGTAAAAAAATGGCTCGTTTGCAAGAGTTTTACAAAGAGAAGGTTGTACCCGGCCTCATCGAGAAGTTCGGTTACAAGTCCGTGATGGAAGTGCCGCGCATCACCAAGATCACCCTGAACATGGGCCTTGGCGAAGCGGTTGCTGACAAGAAGATCATCGAAAACGCCGTTGGCGACCTGACGAAGATCGCAGGCCAGAAGCCGGTGATCACGAAGGCACGCAAGGCGATCGCTGGCTTCAAGATCCGTCAAGGCTATCCGATCGGTGCAATGGTCACGTTGCGTGGTCAGGCAATGTACGAATTTCTGGACCGTTTCGTGACGGTCGCGCTCCCCCGTGTGCGTGACTTCCGTGGCGTGTCGGGTCGTGCGTTCGATGGTCGCGGCAACTACAACATCGGTGTGAAAGAGCAGATCATTTTCCCCGAAATCGACTACGACAAGATCGACGCACTGCGTGGGCTGAACATCAGCATCACGACGACTGCGAAGACCGACGACGAAGCAAAGGCTCTGCTCGCCAGCTTCAAGTTCCCGTTCAGAAACTGAGGTTACCGTGGCTAAACTGGCACTGATCGAACGTGAAAAGAAGCGTGCTCGCCTGGCCGCTAAGTACGCTCCCAAGCGTGCTGAGCTGAAAGCGATCATTGGCGATATGAGCAAGTCGGACGAAGAGCATTACGCAGCACGTCTGGAACTGCAACAACTGCCGCGCAACTCTAACCCGACCCGTAAGCGCAACCGTTGCGCAATTACCGGTCGCCCGCGTGGCACGTTCCGTAAATTCGGGCTGGCGCGTAACAAGATTCGCGAAATCGCGTTCCGCGGCGAGATCCCTGGCCTGACCAAGGCGAGCTGGTAATAGGAGAAACGTAAATGAGCATGAGTGATCCTATCGCCGATATGCTGACTCGCATCCGCAATGCGCAGATGGTTGAGAAAGTCTCGGTGACTATGCCCTCGTCGAAAGTCAAGGTTGCGATTGCGCAGGTCCTGAAGGACGAAGGCTATATCGATGATTTCGCAGTGAAGTCCGAAGGTGCGAAGTCTGAATTGAACATCGTGTTGAAGTACTACGCTGGCCGTCCGGTCATCGAGCGCATTGAACGCGTCTCGAAGCCTGGTCTGCGTGTGTACCGCGGCCGTAACGACATCCCTGTGGTCATGAATGGCCTCGGCGTGGCAATCGTGTCGACGCCGAAGGGCGTGATGACGGACCGCAAGGCGCGCGCAACGGGCGTTGGCGGCGAAGTCATCTGCTACGTCGCTTAAGGCCGAAAGGAGAGAAACATGTCTCGAGTAGGTAAAAGCCCGGTCGCGCTGCAAGGCGCAGAAGTGGCCCTGAGCGACGATCGCATTACCGTCAAGGGCCCGCTGGGTACGATTTCGCAGGCTGCTAACAGCCTCGTGAAGGTGGTGAACGACAACGGCACGCTGAAGTTCGAGCCGGTTGACGAAAGCCGCGAAGCGAATGCGATGTCGGGCACGATGCGCGCACTGGTTGCGAACATGGTGAACGGCGTGACGAAGGGTTTCGAGCGCAAGCTGACGCTGGTTGGCGTTGGTTACCGCGCACAGGCGCAAGGCGACAAGCTGAACCTGTCGCTGGGTTTCTCGCACCCCGTGGTGCACCAGATGCCGGAAGGCGTCAAGGCTGAAACCCCGACGCAAACCGAAATCGTGATCAAGGGGATCAATAAGCAACAAGTTGGCCAGGTCGCTGCAGAAGTGCGCGGCTATCGCCCGCCGGAGCCCTACAAGGGCAAGGGTGTGCGTTACGCCAATGAGGTTGTGATCCTCAAAGAAACGAAGAAGAAGTAAGGGTGCGCAATCATGGATAAGACTCAATCTCGCCTGCGCCGCGCTCGTCAGACGCGTATCAAGATCGCTGAGCTGCAGGTCGCGCGTCTCGCCGTGCATCGCACGAACACGCACATCTATGCGCAAGTGTTCTCGCCGTGCGGCACCAAGGTGCTCGCCAGCGCGTCGACGCTCGAGGCCGAAGTGCGTGCGCAACTGGCTGATCAGACCGGCAAGGGCGGCAACGTCGCTGCCGCTACCCTGATCGGTAAGCGCATCGCAGAAAAGGCTAAGGCTGCCGGCATCGAATCCGTCGCCTTCGACCGTTCGGGTTTCCGTTACCACGGCCGCGTGAAAGCGCTGGCTGATGCGGCGCGCGAAGCCGGACTCAAGTTCTAAGGGAAGAATTCGTCATGGCAAAGATGCAAGCGAAAGTTCAGGCTGACGAACGCGACGACGGCCTGCGCGAAAAGATGATTTCGGTCAACCGCGTGACCAAGGTCGTGAAGGGTGGCCGGATTCTCGGTTTCGCCGCGCTGACCGTGGTTGGCGACGGTGATGGCCGCGTCGGTATGGGCAAGGGCAAGGCGAAGGAAGTGCCGGTCGCTGTTCAGAAGGCGATGGAACAGGCTCGCCGCAACATGTTCAAGGTGCCGCTCAAGAACGGCACCCTGCAACACGAAGTGCACGGTAAGCACGGCGCATCGATGGTCCTCCTCGCTCCGGCGAAGGACGGTACCGGTGTGATCGCCGGTGGTCCGATGCGCGCAGTGTTCGACGTGATGGGCGTGCAGAACGTTGTGGCCAAGAGCCACGGTTCGACGAACCCGTACAACCTCGTTCGTGCAACGCTCGACGGTCTGCGCAAGCAGTCCACGCCGGGCGACATCGCGGCGAAGCGCGGCAAGTCCGTCGAAGATATTCTGGGCTAAGGTGGACACCATGTCTGATAAAACTGTCAAGGTCCAGCTCGTCAAGAGCCTGATCGGCACCCGTGAAACGCACCGTGCAACGGTGCGTGGCTTGGGCCTGCGCCGACTCAACTCGGTTAGCGAGTTGCAGGACACGCCGGCTGTGCGCGGCATGATCAACAAGGTTTCGTACCTCGTTAAGGTCATCAGCTAAGCGGCTGACCAGGACTCAAGGAGTTGATAATGGAATTGAATAACCTGAAGCCGGCTGAAGGCTCGAAGCACGCTAAGCGTCGCGTCGGCCGTGGCATCGGCTCCGGTCTGGGCAAGACGGCTGGCCGCGGTCACAAGGGTCAGAAGTCACGTTCGGGCGGCTTTCACAAGGTTGGCTTCGAAGGCGGTCAAATGCCGCTGCAACGTCGCCTGCCGAAGCGTGGCTTCACCTCGCTGACGAAGGAATTCGTCGGTGAAGTGCGTCTCTCGGATCTGGAAAAGCTGCCGGTCGACGAGATCGATCTGTTGGCTCTGAAACAAGCCGGCCTGATTGGCGAGATGATCACGAGCGCCAAGATCATCAAGACCGGCGAGTTGAAGCGTAAGGTCGTTGTGAAGGGTCTGGGTGCGACGAAGGGTGCGCGCGCTGCTATCGAAGCAGCTGGCGGCTCATTCGCCGAGTAACGCGCAAGTTATTTGCCGTCACTAGCATTTGCATCGGAGAAGGTACTTGGCTAACAGCCCGAGTCTCGCAAAACCCGGTCGCGGCGCGGCGAAGTTCGGCGATCTGCGTCGGCGGGCAGTGTTCCTGCTGCTGGCGCTGATCGTCTACCGTATCGGCGCGCATATTCCGGTGCCGGGTATTGACCCGGACCAACTGGCAAAGTTGTTCCAAAGTCAGTCGGGCGGCATCCTTGGCATGTTCAACATGTTCTCGGGTGGCGCGCTATCGCGGTTCACGATTTTTGCGCTGGGGATCATGCCGTACATTTCGGCGTCGATCATCATGCAGTTGCTGGCAATTGTCTCGCCGCAACTCGAAGCGCTGAAAAAGGAAGGGCAGGCGGGTCAGCGGAAGATTACGCAGTACACGCGTATCTTCACGGTCCTGCTGGCGACGTTCCAGGCGTTCGGCATTGCCGTCGCGTTGGAAAATCAGCCGGGCCTGGTGATCGATCCGGGGATGGTTTTTCGGTTGACGACGGTCGTGACGCTGGTGACCGGCACGATGTTCCTGATGTGGCTGGGTGAGCAGATCACGGAGCGTGGGCTTGGCAACGGTATCTCGATCATTATTTTCGGCGGGATTGCAGCGGGTTTCCCGAATGCGATCGGTGGCCTCGTTTCACTGGTGCAAACCGGTTCGATGAGCCCGATATCCGCGATTATCGTCGTCGCGCTGATTGCTGCTGTTACGTATCTGGTGGTGTTCATTGAACGCGGCCAGCGCAAGATTCTCGTGAACTACGCGAAGCGGCAAGTCGGTAACAAGATTTACGGCGGACAGTCTTCGCATCTGCCGCTGAAGTTGAACATGTCGGGCGTGATTCCGCCGATCTTTGCATCGTCGATCATTCTCTTCCCGGCAACTATCCTGAACTGGTTTAGTTCGGGGTCGCGTACCAGCTGGTTCGCAGACACGTTGCACAACGTGGCCGAAGCGCTCAAGCCCGGTCAACCCGTGTACGTGTTGCTGTACGCGTTGGCGATCGTTTTCTTCTGTTTCTTCTACACCGCGTTGGTGTTCAACAGCAGAGAGACGGCCGACAACCTGAAAAAGAGTGGCGCGTTCGTCCCAGGCATCCGCCCGGGCGATCAAACGGCGCGATACATCGACCGCATCCTCACGCGTCTGACGCTGGCCGGTGCGATCTACATCGTGTTTGTTTGTCTGCTGCCCGAGTTTCTGGTGCTGCGCTGGAACGTGCCGTTTTATTTTGGTGGAACGTCGCTGCTGATCATTGTCGTCGTCACAATGGATTTCATGGCGCAGGTGCAGTCGTACGTTATGTCGCAACAGTATGAATCGCTGCTGAAGAAAGCTAATTTCAAAGGCGGCGGCGTCCCGATGCGTTGAAAGGACTTATGGCCAAAGACGATGTTATCCAGATGCAGGGTGAAGTCATCGAAAACCTGCCTAACGCTACCTTCAGGGTGAAGCTGGAAAACGGCCATGTCGTATTGGGACACATATCCGGGAAGATGCGGATGCACTACATCCGAATCTTGCCGGGCGACAAGGTAACGGTTGAATTGACGCCTTACGATCTGTCGCGTGCGCGGATCGTGTTCCGGGCGAAGTGATTTGAAAAAAGGGTAATATCATGAAAGTGATGGCATCGGTTAAGCGCATTTGCCGCAATTGCAAGATCATCAAGCGCAAAGGCGTTGTGCGCGTGATTTGCAGCTCTGATCCGCGCCACAAACAGCGTCAAGGCTGAACGCCGCGCTTTTTGCTGCGCTTTTTGTTTGAGGAAAAACAATGGCTCGTATCGCAGGGGTTAACATCCCGAATCACCAGCATACCGAAATCGGCCTGACGGCTATTTACGGTGTCGGCCGCACGCGCTCGCGCGACATCTGCGTCGCTGCTGGTGTGGCATTTTCGAAGAAGGTCAAAGACCTGAACGACGCAGACCTCGAAAAGCTGCGTGAAGAAGTCGGCAAGTTCATCGTTGAAGGCGATTTGCGTCGTGAAACGACGATGAACATCAAGCGCCTGATGGATCTCGGCTGCTACCGTGGCGTTCGGCATCGTAAGGGCTTGCCCCTGCGCGGCCAACGTACGCGTACGAATGCCCGTACGCGCAAGGGTCCGCGTCGTGCAGCGCAATCGCTGAAGAAGTAAGCGGAACTGACAGTTACAGGAAAACGTAATGGCTAAGGCTTCGAACAACTCCGCGGCGCAACGCGTTCGCAAGAAGGTCAAGAAGAACGTCGCCGAGGGCGTGGTTCACGTTCACGCGTCGTTCAACAACACCATCATCACGATCACCGATCGTCAAGGCAATGCACTTGCCTGGGCAACGTCGGGTGGTCAGGGCTTCAAGGGTTCGCGTAAATCGACCCCGTTTGCAGCCCAGGTGGCAGCCGAATCGGCTGGCCGCGTGGCGATGGAATACGGCGTGAAGAACCTCGAAGTGCGGATCAAGGGCCCCGGTCCTGGCCGTGAATCGGCGGTGCGCGCGTTGCATGGTCTTGGCATCAAGATCACCGCGATCTCCGACGTGACCCCGGTCCCGCACAACGGCTGCCGTCCGCCGAAGCGTCGTCGTATCTAAGACGCTAGTATTGCTTGCGCCTGTTGCCGCCTAGCGCGGCGGCAGGCTGCTTGCGCTATTGAATTGACTAAGCCCACCGTTCGACCCAAAGGGCTCGGACTAGCGCGGATGCACGCATTCGCGTGACTAATCAACGAAGGAATCAACGTGGCACGTTATATCGGCCCTAAGGCCAAGCTCTCCCGCCGTGAAGGCACTGACCTTTTCCTGAAGAGCGCCCGTCGTTCGCTCGCTGACAAGTGCAAGCTTGACAGCAAGCCCGGCCAACACGGCCGCACCTCGGGCGCACGTACGTCCGACTACGGCACGCAGCTGCGCGAAAAGCAAAAAGTGAAGCGCATCTACGGTGTCCTCGAGCGTCAATTCCGCCGTTACTTCGCTGAAGCCGACCGCCTGAAGGGCAACACGGGTGAAAACCTGCTGCAATTGCTCGAATCGCGTCTGGATAACGTCGTGTATCGCATGGGTTTCGGTTCGACGCGCGCTGAAGCGCGTCAGCTGGTGAGCCACAAGGCGATCACGGTGAACGGCGTCGTGTCGAACATCCCGTCGATGCAAGTGAAGGCCGGCGACATCGTTGCTGTGCGCGAACAAAAGAAGAAGCAGGCGCGTATTCTCGAAGCGCTGTCGCTGGCTGAGCAAGGCGGTCTGCCGAGCTGGGTCGCTGTCGATTCGAAGAAGTTCGAAGGCACGTTCAAGTCGAAGCCGGAACGCAGCGACATCGCTGGCGATATCAACGAAAGCCTGATCGTCGAATTGTATTCGCGGTAATCGGATTAACGGCCGGGGCACCCCGATTGCGCTAAGCAAGGGGGCGTCTCGGCTGTTTATTTTCAGGTTGTTACCGGTCAGCCTTATCGGTGTAACGAGCCGAGGGTATTGAAAAGGAAAACCTATGCAAACCAGTTTGTTGAAGCCCAAGATCATCGCTGTTGAATCGCTTGGTGAGAGCCATGCGAAAGTGGTCATGGAACCGTTTGAACGCGGTTACGGCCACACCTTGGGTAACGCGCTCCGGCGCGTGCTGCTGTCGTCGATGATCGGCTACGCGCCGACCGAAGTGACGATCGCAGGCGTCGTACATGAGTATTCGACGCTCGACGGTGTGCAAGAGGATGTGGTCAACCTGTTGTTGAACCTGAAGGGCGTGGTCTTCAAGCTGCATAACCGTGACGAAGTGACGGTTACGCTGCGCAAGGAAGGCGAAGGCGTTGTCACCGCCGGCGACATCGAACTCGCGCACGATTGCGAGGTGATCAATCCGGATCACGTGATCGCGCATCTGTCGAAAGGCGGCAAGCTCGACGTGCAGATCAAGGTCGAAAAGGGCCGCGGCTATGTGCCGGGCAATGTGCGTCGTTACGGCGAAGAGTCGGCCAAGATCATCGGCCGTATCGTGCTGGACGCGTCGTTCTCGCCGGTTCGCCGCGTGAGCTACGCCGTTGAGAGCGCTCGCGTCGAACAGCGTACCGACCTCGACAAGCTCGTGATGAACATCGAAACCAACGGTGTGATTTCGCCGGAAGAAGCGATCCGTCAATCGGCGCGCATTCTGGTCGATCAACTGTCGGTCTTCGCTGCACTGGAAGGCACCGAAGCAACGGCTGAAGCGCCGTCGCGTGCGCCGCAGATCGATCCGATCCTGCTGCGTCCGGTCGATGATCTCGAACTGACGGTTCGTTCCGCGAACTGCCTTAAGGCCGAGAACATTTACTACATCGGCGACCTGATCCAGCGCACGGAAAACGAACTGCTGAAGACGCCGAATCTGGGCCGCAAGTCGCTGAACGAAATCAAGGAAGTACTGGCGTCGCGTGGTTTGACGCTTGGTATGAAACTCGAAAACTGGCCGCCGGCCGGTCTCGACAAGTAATCCCGGGACAGAACGCGCCGCTGCACTGGCAAAGACGCGGATTTTCCTTTAAAATCCGCGTCTTGTCTTTTTTCACTACCGGCCCGTGCACTCACACCCTCGGGTGAACTGAGCGCGATAGAAGAGCTGGACCAAAACTTTGAATCAAAGGAATTAACATGCGTCACCGTCATGGTTTGCGGAAACTGAACCGCACGAGCAGTCACCGTCTGGCAATGCTCCGTAATATGTCCAACTCGCTGATCGAGCACGAAGTCATCAAGACCACGCTGCCGAAGGCGAAAGAACTCCGTAAAGTTGTCGAGCCGCTGATCACGCTCGGCAAGAAGCCGTCGCTGGCAAATCGTCGTCTGGCATTCAACCGCCTGCGCGATCGTGACTCGGTCACAAAGCTGTTCGAAGTTCTGGGCCCGCGTTACGCTACCCGTCCGGGCGGCTACCTGCGCGTCCTGAAGTTTGGCTTCCGCGTCGGCGACAACGCTCCGATGGCACTCGTCGAACTGCTCGACCGTCCGGAAGTTGAAGAAGTTGAAGTGCAAGAAGCTGAGTAAGCTTCTCAGCATCGAAAAAAGCCAGGCGCCAAGCCTGGCGTTTTTGTTTATAGCGCCAGAACACGGTGCCCGCGGCCATCTGCCGCATGGCCGCTGCGGAGCCGTCAGCGGTCGGACAAGGCTAGGTGATACGATATCGGCACCTGAATCGTGCCTTCGCCGGAGCCTTCTGTGAGCGTGAATGTGACCTTGATTCTGACGACGGTGCCCGACGCGACCGTGGCTCAGAAGCTTGCCGCGGATACTCTGGCCGCGCGGCTATGCGCCTGCGTCACGCAACTAGGTTCTGTGCAGTCGAGCTACCACTGGCAGGGTGCGATCGAAACAGCGCAGGAAATCCAGTTGCTATTCAAGACCAGCGCCGCACGCGCGCTCGAACTCGAGAAGTACATTCAGGCTCATCATCCCTACGACACGCCAGAAATCCTCTCATGGCAAGCGACGGCGTCGGCCGCGTACGGCCAGTGGATCACTGCTGAAACCCAACGTCCTCTTCATGTTTAACGGCCTCGACCGGCGCGCGCGCAATGCGCTGCGCACCGTATTCTTCCTGCTTGGTTGCCTGATCGTCGCGCAGTTCGGCACGCTCGCCCGCGCGGCGGACGACTTTCTGGATCCTGCGGTCGCCTTCAAATTCAGCGCGACGGAGAAGCCCGGCGAAGTCGACGTAACCTACAAAATTGCGGACGGCTACTACATGTACCGTGAGCGCTTCGCTTTCGCGACGCGCAACGGCGCGACCACGATCGGCGAGCCGCAATTGCCGGCTGGTCACGTCAAGTTCGATCAGACCTTTAACAAGAACGTCGAGACGTATCGGAACGAACTGACGATCCGGATTCCCGTTAAACAGGCGGCCGGACCGTTCGATCTGGCTGTGACGTCGCAAGGCTGTGCCGATGCCGGCATCTGTTATCCGCCGATGGAGCGTGTCTACCACGTGAGCGGCGCGGCTCTGCAGCCTGCCGGCAGCGCGGCGGCCCCGGGAGCCGAAGTCTCCCAGCAATCCGCTGCCACGGGCACCTCGTGGTACGACCGCGCCACCAGCGCAGACTACGCGCAGTCGCTGCTGCAAGGCGGCGGTTTCTTCGCGATCGTCGGACTTTACTTCGTCGCTGGCGCCGTGCTCAGTCTGCTCCCCTGTTCTTATCCGATGATTCCGATTCTCTCGGCGATCATCATCGGCGAAGGCGCGCGCGTGACGCGTGCACGTGGGCTTGCACTGTCGCTGGCCTATGTCATCGGCATGGCGCTCGTGTACACGGCGCTCGGCATCGCTGCTGCGCTGGTCGGGCAGAGTCTCGGCGCGTGGCTGCAAAATCCGTGGGTGCTCGGTGCATTTGGCGTACTGCTGGCCGTTTTCGCGCTGACGCTGATTGCAGGCTTCGACATCGCGCTGCCGCAACGTTGGCAGGATGGCGTCTCGCGCGCGTCGTCCGGGCGTTCGGGGGGCAAGTTTGCGGCCGTTGCCGTGATGGGCGCTCTGTCCGCTTTGGTGGTCGGCGCCTGCATGACCGCACCGCTCTTCGCGGTGCTGGCGTTCATTGCGCATACGGGCGACGCGGTGCTTGGCGGTGCGGCGCTGTTCTCGATGGGACTGGGCCTGGGTGTGCCGCTGCTGATCCTCGGATTTGGCGCGGGCACGCTGCTGCCGCGTGCCGGCGCGTGGATGGACAGCGTCAAGGTGTTCTTCGGCGTGGTGTTGCTCGCGGCCGCGTTGTGGATCGTCTGGCCCGTGCTCGGCGCGACTGCGACGATGCTCCTGAGCGCGCTCTGGCTGCTGATCGCCGCGGCTTCCCTCGGCTTGTTCTCGGCACCCACTGCGGAAGCTTCCGTGTGGCGCCGGCTTGGCCGAGGCATCGGCGCCGCGCTGGCCATCTGGGCGGCGGTTCTGCTGGTCGGGCTGGCGGCGGGCTCCTCCGACCCGCTGCGCCCGCTTGCCGTGCTCGCGGCGCGTGGAGGTGAAGCGGGCGTCGCGAACGCGTCGAATAAGCCGGACAGCGCGCCGCAGAGCGATTTGACGTTCGCCCCGGTGCGCTCATCGAATGAACTCGACCAGGCCGTCAAAACGGCTGCACAACCCGCCATGCTCGATTTTTACGCGGACTGGTGCGTCAGCTGCAAGGAAATGGAGAAATTCACCTTCAGCGACCCGCGCGTTCAGGCGAAATTGAGGCAGATGAATCTGTTGCGCGCCGACGTGACCGCCAACAATGTCGACGATCAGATGCTGCTCAAGCGCTTTAGCCTGTTCGGTCCGCCGGGGATCATCTTTTTCGATCAGAGTGGCAAGGAAGTGCTGCGCGTCGTCGGCTACGAGTCAGCAGATAAATTTTTGCGTAGTCTGGATCGGGCGAGCGGCCCTGGGGCGTAACGGATAACGGGTGGTCCGTCGCGGCGCCCGGCACGCCGGCCGAACGCGCCGGCGTGAAACGCGAGGACCGGATCACCACAATCGACGGCCGGTCGGCCGCCGAGATGTCGCTCCCTCAGATCACGGATCTGACTCGAGGCCAGCCGGCGACTTCCATGAAGCTGGGAATTGAGCGCGAAGCGCGGCGTCTGGCGCTGACTGTGGAGCGCAAGGCAATCGCGGTGGAGCGGACTAGCGAGCAGCCAGCCGCGGCGTGATCGCCGCTTCGCAAAAACTAACGGGGCGCGTGGAGCAAGCGTCAAGCGCCAAACGCCAAACGCCCGCAGTCCAATAAAAAACGGAGGCACGACCCACAAGTCGTCCTCCGTTCATTGCAACGCCCGAGCCGCCCCACAAGACGGCGAATCTGATTACTTCTGCGAACGCAAAATCCGCGCGGCATCCAATGCGAAATAGGTCAGCACGCCGTCCGCGCCCGCCCGTTTGAACGCCAGCAGCGATTCCATCATCGCCTTGTCGTGATCGAGCCAGCCATTCTGCGCGGCCGCCTTCAACATGGCGTACTCACCGCTCACCTGATACACGTACGTCGGGAACTGGAACTCGTCCTTCACTCGACGCACGATATCCAGATACGGCATGCCGGGCTTGACCATCACCATGTCCGCGCCTTCGTCGATGTCCGCTCGCACTTCGCGCAGCGCTTCATTCGAATTGGCCGGGTCCATCTGGTAGGTCATCTTGTTGCTCTTGCCGAGGTTCGTCGCGGAACCGACGGCGTCGCGGAACGGGCCGTAAAACGCTGACGCGAACTTGGCCGCATAAGCCATGATGCGCGTGTGGATAAGGCCTTCGCTCTCGAGCATTTCGCGGATCGCGCCGATGCGGCCGTCCATCATGTCCGAAGGCGCGACGATGTCGACACCCGCTTCAGCCTGCGCACGTGTCTGTTCGACCAGAATCTCGACGGTCTCGTCGTTGATCACATAGCCGGTTTCGTCGAGCACGCCGTCCTGACCATGGCTCGTGTACGGATCGAGCGCCACGTCGGTGAGCACGCCCAGCCCGGGGAAGTTCTTTTTGAGTTCGCGAACCGCGCGCGGAATCAAACCGGCCGGGTTGGTCGCTTCACGGCCATCGGGCGTTTTCAGCGACGGCTCGATCGCCGGAAACAGCGACAGCACGGGCACGCCCAGTTCGACGCATTGCTCGGCCACGCCCATCAGCAGATCGACCGACACGCGCTCGACGCCCGGCATCGACGGCACGGCTTGCCGTACGTTGGTGCCTTCGACGATAAAGACCGGATAAATCAGATCGTTGGTGGTGAGGATGTTTTCCCGCATCAGACGGCGCGAGAAGTCGTCGCGGCGCATGCGGCGCGGACGGTAGTGCGGATAGAAGCTCATAAACGAACCGAAGAAACGTGGATGTGAGGAGTGGACAAGTAACGCCTGCCAGCGCTGCCGGAAACTTTTCGAGACAATGGTATATCATACCGATCGAGCAAGGCGCCTTGCGCTGACCTCCCCGCTTCTCCTCCCTGAGCGGGTGCCTGTCGTTTTTTCGATTAGGCTGTTTGACCCGCCGTTAAAGCGGCGGGTTTTTTTATGGGCGGCCGGAAAGGCGTTTTTTGTGCTGTCCGGCGGCGATTGCCCCGCTTACTGAGCGGCGTCCGTTTCGCCCTTCGCGTCGGGGATCAGCCAGCTTTCGATCAGCTCGTGCGCTTCGTCGATGCCGATGCGCTTGAGCGCCGAGAACAGCTGCGCGGTCAGTTCACCCTGGTAGCCGGCGCTGCGATATTCAGCGAGACCTTTCTGCGTCGCGCGCAATGCGTTGATGCTTTCCTGTCGCGTCAATTTGTCGCACTTGGTCAGGAGCGTGTGAATCGGCTTGCCGGTCGGCGCGAACCACTCGATCATGCGGCGGTCCAGATCCGTCAGCGGGCGGCGCGAGTCCATCATGAGGATCATGCCGCGCAGTTGCGAGCGCGTTTGCAGATAAGTGGACAACAGCGCTTCCCAGTGCGCCTTGGCCGCGCCCGGCACTTCCGCGTAGCCGTAACCCGGCAGATCGACCAGATGCGCGGTCGGCTCGTCCGCCTTGCCCACCGAAAAGTAATTGATATGCTGCGTGCGTCCCGGCGTCTTACTGGCGAAGGCCAACCGCTTCTGATTGCACAGAATATTGATGGCCGTCGACTTGCCCGCGTTCGAGCGTCCCGCAAAGGCGATCTCGGGTTGCGAAGTGGCCGGCAGATCACGCAAGTGATTGACGGTCGTGAAAAAGCGGGATTGGTGGAGCAGGAAGGACATGATCAGGCCAGGATTCGAGACGCCGGGGAACCCGGAGTGGGGACGGGTCAAGCCCGACTGGCGTCTTAGCGATTAGCGAGTTATTGTACAATACGATGGTTTACTGAAAACCTGAGGGGGCCAGCCCACGTGCCTTGGCGGCTCCTGGCGGTCACTCGGTCGCCGTCGTATTTTGCAAAACCTTCAAGAAAAACGCCGGGCCTGGCGCGAAGCGGCAGGTTTGGGGGCGCTCTAAAAATCCCACAAGACGAGACAGGGTGTGCGAATGAATCGACTGAGCAAGACTCTGATGGTGCTTCATGTAGCGGCAGGTCTTTCAGGTTTGGCAATTCAGGCACGAGCAGCAGAACCGGCAAAGCCGGACGTCAATCGGGGGCAGGCAATCGCGGTGCAGGTGTGCGCGTCATGTCACGGGGCAGACGGCAACAGTGCCGGCGGCGCGTATCCGAAGCTGGCGGGCCAGCACCCTGAGTATCTCGTCAAGCAACTCAAGGACTTCAAGACCCAGCCGGGCGCCAAGCAGCCAGCGCGCAACAATGCGATCATGGCGGGCATGGCGGCGGCACTGTCCGATCAGGATATGGTCAACGTCGCGGCCTATTTCGCGGCGCAGACCCCGAAGCCGGGCTATGCACACAACAAGGACACCGTTCCGCTCGGTCAGAAGATTTATCGCGGCGGGATTGCCGACAAGGGCATACCGGCATGCGCGAGCTGCCATGGGCCGACCGGGCAAGGGATTCCGTCGCAGTATCCACGGCTGTCGGGACAGTGGGCGGAATACACGGTGGCGCAGTTGCTGGCGTTCACGCAAGGTCCTGGCGCACGTAACAACAACGAGGCGATGCATGCGATCGCAACGCGTCTGTCGGACAGCGAGATCAAGGCTGTAGCCGATTACATCGCGGGCTTGCATTAACAAAGTCCGCACGCAAGTGCAACCGGCCCGGCGAGGCCGGTACAAAACAAGAAAAGGGTGAGGGCGTCGTGCCTACGACAGCCCTTCACCCTTTTTTGCTGTTCAGTCGGAGTATGAATGAGCGTCACCACGTCGGGTTTGCAGTCGAAGTCGGGCAATCGCATTACGCGCAGCGTCGTCGAAGTCTTGAGTTCGATGCGTTTTGCCATTTCGTTGCTCGTGATTCTGTCGATCGCCAGCATCATCGGCACCGTCCTCACGCAGGACGATCCGTATCCCAACTACGTCAATCAGTTCGGTCCGTTCTGGGCGGATATCTTCCGCTCGCTGAGCCTGTATACGGTGTACAGCTCGTGGTGGTTCATGCTGATTCTCGGCTTCCTGATGGTGTCGGTGTCGCTGTGCGTGATCCGCAATGCGCCAAAAATGGTCGCCGACGCGAAGAGCTGGAAGGACAAGGTCCGCGAAGGCAGCCTGCGCGCCTTCCATCACAAGGGCGAATTCGCGGTGCATGGCTCCCGCGCGCAGACTGCGGCGTTGCTCGCCAAGCTTTCAGCGAAGCTCGGCTATAAGTTCGTCACGCGTGAGTCCGAAGGCACGACCCTGATCGCCGCCAAGCGCGGCGCGCTGACCAAGTTCGGCTATATCTCCGCTCACCTTGCGATCGTGGTGATCTGCCTCGGCGGCCTGCTCGACAGCAATCTGCCGATCAAGCTGCAAATGTGGCTGTTCGACAAGTCGCCGATCCGTGCCAACACGGTGATCAACGACATCACGCCGGACCATCGCCTGTCGCAATCCAACCCGACGTTCCGCGGCTACGCATGGGTGCCGGAAGGTCAGCATGTGTCCACGGCGATCCTTAACCAGCCCGACGGCTCGCTGATCCAGGACCTGCCGTTCTCGATCGAGCTGAACAAATTCATCGTCGATTACTACTCGACGGGCATGCCGAAGCTGTTCGCGAGCGACATCGTGGTGGTCGACCACAAGACCGGCGCGCGCGTGCCGGCGCGGGTCGAAGTGAACAAGCCGTTCACTTACGACGGCGTGTCGATTTATCAGTCGAGCTTCCAGGACGGCGGCTCGCAGATGCAGATGACGGCCTACCCGATGAGCGGCGCAAGCGCGAAGACCGCGCCGTTCGGCGGCACGATCGGCGGCAATGCGCCGTTGAACACGGCCTCGCCGCTGGCCGACGGCCAGACGGTCGAATTCACCGATTTCCGCGCGATCAACGTCGAAAACATCCAGAACGGCAGCGGCCAGACCGACGCCCGCGGCGTCGCGGCGCACCGCACGCTGAAAGAAGCGTTCGACGAGCGCCTCGGCTCCGGCGCGAAGACCTCGAAGCCGGTCGATCTGCACAACGTCGGCCCGTCGGTGCAATACAAGGTGCGCGACAAGGACGGCCAGGCGCGCGAATACAACAACTACATGCTCCCGGTCGACGTGTCCGGTGAAAAGATGTTCCTCGCCGGCATGCGCGTGAATCCGGACGATCCGTTCCGCTACCTGCGCATTCCCGCCGACGGTGGCGGCACCGTAAAGGAATGGATGAATCTGCGTGCGACGCTGGAAGATCCGGCCATGCGCGCTTCAGCGGCTCACCGTTTCGCGCTGCGCTCGGTGCCTGGTTCGAATGCCGAACTGCAGCAGCATCTGGAAGAAAGTGCGCTGCGGGTGCTGACCCTCTTTGCGGGCGCGGATAACAGCATCAAGATGCCGAACGGCCAGACGGTCGGCGGCTTCCAGGCTATTGCCGGGTTTATCGACCATTCCGTGCCGAAGGGCGAACAGGAAAAGGCCGCCGGCCTGCTGTTGCGCATGCTGGAAGGCTCGACGTGGGACCTGTATCAGTTGTCCCGCCAGCAGCTCGGCGAGCCCGAGGCGACGGCCAATGCGGACGCCAGCCGCTTCATCCAAAGCTCGATCAACGCGATATCCGACAGCTTTTTGTATGGATCGCCGGTCTATTTACAGCTTGACTCATTCAAGCAGGTGCAAGCTTCGGTATTTCAGTTGACGCGCGCGCCGGGCAAAAAAGTCGTGTATCTTGGCAGCCTGCTCCTCGTGTTGGGCATCTTTTCGATGTTCTACGTCCGCGAACGGCGCCTCTGGTTCTGGCTCAAAGACACCGAGCACGGCACGAATGTCGTGATGGCGATGTCGAGCGCGCGCAAGACGCTCGACTTCGAGAAAGAGTTCGTCCAGACGCGCGACGCGGTAGGCGCCGCGCTGGGCGCCAAACTCGTTGAAGCACCCGACGCCGCCGGCGCCTCCAATCAATCCGGCAACGCCGGCGCGCCGTCCGCAAGCTCACAAGATTCGACCCGGTAAGATCATGGACTTGACTCAGGTTTCCCAATCTCCCTCCTCGCGGCCCCAAAAAGCGCTGGTAGGCGAGTCACTCAACATCGGCGAGTACGACGAGCGGCCGTTCCTGAAGCGGCTCGGCATTGTCGACTGGCTGTTTGCTCTCGCGATGGTCGCGGGCGCCGGGTTCGCGCTGTCGCGCTATCACCCGTTCATGAATTACTACGACAAGCTGGTGCTCTGCTGCGCCGTGCCGGTTTTCGTGGTGCTCGGCTGGCGCTGGAAACCGGTGCGTCCGCTGATGGTGGGCATCGCGGCGCTGTCGCTGCTGGCCATCCAGATCTACCACGGCGATCTCAGCCGCGCGGATAACGCCTTCTTCCTCAAGTATTTCCTCTCCAGCCAGTCCGCGATTCTGTGGATGAGCGCGCTCTTCGTGTTCGCCACGGTGTTCTACTGGATCGGCCTGCTGTCGCGCTCGCCGACCGGCGCCGCGATCGGCTCGAAAATGACGTGGGCGGCAGTGGTGATGGGCTTCGTCGGCCTGATGGTGCGCTGGTACGAGTCGTATCTGATCGGCGCCGACGTCGGCCATATTCCTATCTCGAACCTGTACGAAGTGTTCGTGCTGTTCAGCCTGATCACCGCGCTGTTCTATCTGTACTACGAGCAGCACTACAACACCCGTGCGCTCGGCGCATTCGTGCTGCTGGTGATCAGCGCCGCGGTCGGTTTCCTGATGTGGTACTCGGTGGCGCGCGACGCGCAGCAGATCCAGCCGCTGGTTCCGGCGCTGCAAAGCTGGTGGATGAAGATTCACGTGCCGGCGAACTTCATCGGCTATGGCAGCTTCGCGTTGTCGGCCATGGTGGCGGTCGCGTATCTGGCGAAAGAGCGTGGCGTGCTGGCCGATCGGCTGCCGGCGCTCGAAGTGCTCGACGACGTGATGTACAAGTCGATCGCCGTGGGTTTCGCCTTCTTCACGATTGCGACGATTCTCGGCGCGCTGTGGGCCGCTGAAGCCTGGGGCGGCTACTGGAGCTGGGACCCGAAGGAAACGTGGGCGCTGATCGTCTGGCTGAACTATGCGGCGTGGCTGCACATGCGCCTGATGAAGGGCCTGCGCGGCGCGGTGGCGGCATGGTGGGCGCTGACCGGCCTGCTGGTGACGACCTTCGCCTTCCTCGGCGTCAACATGTTCCTGTCGGGCCTGCATAGTTACGGCAAGCTGTAAGATCTGCCGCGCTGAACCGACTCAAAACCGCCGTGTGCTTCGCACCGGCGGTTTTTTTATGGCCGATGGAATATAGGCAGCATCCGGAGTGTTCGCCCTGACAGTACCTATGGATGGCTGAACGACGGACGCCCGGACGAGCGATCATCAATATGGCCCCTTAAGATGCATAGACCGATGGGCCGGCAAGGAGCAGCACGATGTGGATCAAGCGTAGCGACAGAATTCAACTCAGCGGCGACGACATTGCGCGCAGCGAAATCACGCCGCAACGTGTTTTTCAGAACCGGCGGCGCGTGTTGCAGGCGGCCGGCGCGGTGGCGCTCGGTAGTCTGATCGGGGTGAACGGCGAGGCGCTGGCGGCTTACACGTCGCCGGATCCGAAGGCGCAAAAGCTGGCGGCGAAGACCGACGCCAAATTCGTCGCGCTCGACAAGATCACGCCGTTCAAGGACATCACCACGTACAACAACTACTACGAGTTCGGCACCGACAAGGCCGATCCCGCGCGCAACGCTGGGACGCTGCGGCCGCATCCGTGGAAGGTGAGCGTTGAAGGTGAGATCAAGAATCCGAAGGTCTACGACATCGACGAATTGCTCAAGCTCGCGCCGCTCGAGGAGCGCGTGTACAGAATGCGCTGCGTCGAAGGGTGGTCAATGGTGATTCCGTGGATCGGCGTGCCGCTCGCGGAGTTGATCAAGCGCGTGCAACCGACGGGCAACGCCAAATACGTGCAATTCATCACGCTGGCCGACCCGTCGCAAATGCCCGGACTGTCGACGCCCGTGCTCGATTGGCCGTACTCCGAAGGGCTGCGCATGGACGAAGCGATGAATCCGCTGACGTTGCTGACGATGGGCCTCTACGGCGAGGTGCTGCCCAATCAGAACGGCGCGCCGGTGCGCGTCGTGGTGCCGTGGAAATATGGCTTCAAGAGCGCGAAGTCGCTGGTGAAGATCCGCTTCCTCGACAAGCAACCGCCGACCAGTTGGAACACGTACGCATCGAACGAATATGGGTTTTATTCGAACGTGAATCCGAACGTCGATCATCCGCGCTGGAGTCAGGCGACCGAGCGACGCATCGGCGAGGACGGTTTCTTCACGCCCAAGCGCAAGACGTTGATGTTCAACGGCTACGGCGATCAGGTCGCGTCGCTTTATCAGGGCATGGACCTGAAGAAGAATTTTTGAGCGGCGCGAACATGGCTTCTTCCGATACGCAATCCGCCGCACAGCTCGAACGCAAAGCGACACGCGCGCAGGCGTCTGCATCGTCGACGACGGCGAAGCGGCCCGCAACCGGCGCGCGCTGGATCGTGCCGGCCAAGATCGCGGTGTTTATCGCGGCGTGGTATCCGCTCGCGCGCATCGTGCTATTTGGCTTGACCGACCGCCTCGGCGCGAATCCGATCGAGTTCATCACGCGCTCGACGGGGCTGTGGACGCTCGTCTTTCTCTGCATCACGCTAGCCGTGACTCCGTTGCGCCGACTCACCGGCGTCGCTGCGTTCGTGCGTTTTCGCCGCATGCTCGGGCTCTATGCGTTCTTTTACGCGACGCTGCATTTCACCACTTACCTGTGGTTCGACAAATGGTTCGATGTCGCCGAGATCATCAAGGACATCGGCAAGCGGCCGTTCATCACGGTGGGCTTCGCGGCATTCGTGCTGCTGATCGCATTGGCCGTGACGTCGCCTCGCGCGATGGTGCGCAAGCTCGGGCGTCGCTGGCAGATACTGCATCGGTCCATTTATGCGATCGGCGCGCTCGCGATCCTGCACTTCTGGTGGATGAAGGCGGGCAAACACGATCTGATCCTGCCGAAGATTTATGGCGCGATCATGGTGGCGCTGCTGGGTTGGCGTTTGATCGTGTGGCTGCGTGACAGGAAGTTAAAGACCCGCTGACGGGAGTTGGTGCGCCTCGCGTCGTAAACAGAAAAAGGCGATGCCACAGTGGCATCGCCTTTTTTGATGTTGGTGCAACTATTGAAGGTTATGCCGGGAGAATGCTTTCGCCCGCAAACAACTGCTTCACCTCTTCGCGTGCGCGAACCACATGCACCTGTGTACCATCGACCATCACCTCCGCGGCGCGCGGACGTGTGTTGTAGTTCGAGCTCATCACGAAGCCATACGCGCCGGCCGAACGAATCGCCAGCAAATCGCCCGGTTCGGCCGCCAGCAGACGTTCGCGGCCGAGCCAGTCACCGCTCTCGCAAACCGGGCCGACCACGTCGTACACGTGAGCCGGCACGTCGCGCTTCACGACTGGATCGATCGCGTGATACGCCTCGTACATGGCGGGGCGCGCGAGGTCGGTCATGGCCGCGTCGACGATGGCGAAATTCTTTTCCGCGCCCGGCTTCAGAAACTCGACGCGCGTGAGCAGCACGCCCGCATTGCCGACCAGCGAACGGCCCGGCTCGAAATACACTTCACGATGGCCGTGACCGCGCGCTTCGATGCGATCGAGTACGGTGCGCACAAACTCACCAATTTCCGGCGGCGTTTCATCGTCGTACGTGATGCCGAGACCACCGCCCACGTCGATGTGACGAATCTTCACGCCGTCCTGCTCGATTTGCTCGACCAACTCCAGAACCTTGTCGACCGCGTCGAGATACGGCGCGACTTCGGTGATCTGCGAGCCGATATGGCAGTCGATGCCGACCACCTCGAGATTCGCCATGCCCGCAGCCGCCTGATACGTGGCGCGTGCATCTTCGAATGCGACGCCGAACTTGTTCGACTTCAGGCCGGTGGAAATATACGGATGCGTCTTCGCGTCGACGTCCGGATTCACGCGCAGCGAGACAGGCGCCTTCTTGCCCATTTCCGCGGCAACCGCATTCAGGCGATCGAGTTCGGGAATCGATTCGACGTTGAAGCATTTCACGCCGGCCGCGAGCGCGTCGCGCATTTCGTCCGCGTTCTTGCCGACGCCGGAAAACACGGTGTTCTCCGCCTTGCCGCCGGCGGCCAGCACACGCGCCAGTTCGCCGCCCGACACGATGTCGAAGCCGGCGCCAAGCCGCGCGAACACGTTCAACACTGCGAGATTGCTATTGGCCTTCACGGCGACATGCACGCTCGCGCGACGCCCGGTGCAAGCGCCCGCGTAGGCGTTCCACGCCTCGGTGAGCGCGGCGCGCGAGTACACGTACAGCGGCGTGCCGAACTGCTCGGCGAGGGAGACGGCGGACACGCCTTCGGCGTGCAGCACGCCGTCGACGTAGTCAAATGCGGATCGAGTCATGCGGAAGTCTTATTGAGCAGGTGTGGCGGCGGAAGCAGGCAGCGGAGCCGCCGTAGCGGATGCAGCGGAGGCGGGCGGCGCGGCGAGTTCGTTTTCCGGCGCCAACGAAAGCGGTGTGCCGGAGGTATCCGGGACGGTGCTCATGTCGGTGGATGTTGCCGAGGCGGGTTGCGCAACGCTCGGCGGCGTTTGCGTGCGATCGATCGGCTTGGCCGGTAGCGGCGGCACGGTGGGCAAATAGAGCGAACCGCGTTGTCCGCAGCCGGCAAGTGCACAACCTGCGAGAATGGCTAAAACCGCTACAATCGCGCGGCCGGGCGCCGCCGCGCGCATCCGAGATACGACTCGCATGACTGTCCCTGAATAAATAATCGATGGAGTTTAGCATGTCCGATAGTGAATACCTGACCCGCGCGGAAGCCGCGCTAGCCGCCATCGAACGCGCGCTCGACGACACGGATGCCGACATCGAACTGGAGCGCAGCGGCAACGTCTTGACCCTCGAATTCGAGAATCGCTCGAAGATCATCGTCAACCTTCAGCCGCCCATGAGCGAGATCTGGATCGCCGCGAAAGCGGGCGGTTTCCACTTCCGTTTCGTCGACGGCGAATGGCGCGACACGCGCAGCGGCACGGAGTTTTTCGCCGCGCTGTCGGAGTACGCGACGCAGCAGGCCGGCGAGCCGGTTCACTTCGAAGCGTAAGACTCGCCGTTCGGACGAGGGCCGCGCAAGCGGCCGAATCGATCATCCAGACCGCACAAGCAAAACGGCCGCGCTGAAAAGCGCGGCCGTTTTGCTTCAAAGGGACTGTGTAAGCGCGTCAGTGTCCGCGGAACAGATTCATGATGTCCTGCTTCTCCTGCTCGCCGACCTGCTCAGGCGCGGCCGCTGACGCGCCGCTCGCCTCGGCATCCAACGCCGCCTGACTGATGCCGACCGTGGCGACAAAACCATGCCCCGGCGTGAAGTCGTCGAAATAAAGCTCCGAGCCGACTTCGGTCACGTCGTCGGGCATCGGCATCTTGTACTCCGGCACGCCCTTCAGCGCACGCCCCATGTATTCGATCCAGACGGGCAACGCGAGGCCGCCGCCGGTTTCCTTGTCGCCGAGACTGCGCGGGTTGTCGTAGCCGATCCATGCGATGGCCGTGAGCGTGTGCTGATAACCGGCGAACCACGCGTCGCGCGAATCGTTGGTCGTGCCTGTCTTGCCGGCGAGATCAGTACGCTTCAGCACGTTGGTCTTCGCGCCCGTGCCGCGTTGCGCCACGCTTTGCAGCAGGCTGTTCATCACATATGCATTGCGCGGCTCGATCGCGTGCGGCGCGCTTTGCGCGGCCACCAGCGGTTGCGCGTGCGCGACCACCATGCCGCGCTGATCCGTGACTTCAGCGATCAGATACGGATTGATCCGATAGCCGCCGTTGGCGAACACCGAGAACGCGCCCGCCATCTGCAACGGTGTGACGAGACCGGCGCCCAGCGCCATCGGCAGATAAGCCGGATGACGATCCGCGTCGAAGCCGAAACGCGTGATGTACTGCTGCGCGTACTTCGTGCCGATCTGGTTCAGGATACGAATCGACACCAGGTTCTTCGAGCGCTGCAGCGCGGTGCGCATGGTCATCGGGCCGTCGAAGCCGCCGCCGTAGTTCTTCGGCTCCCACGCCTGGCCGCCGGTTTCAGCCGCGCTGAAGAAGAGCGGCGCGTCGTTGATCACGGTTGCCGGTCCGAGCCCCTTTTCGAGCGACGCCGAATAGATGAACGGCTTGAAGCTCGATCCCGGCTGCCGCCACGCCTGAGTCACGTGATTGAACTTGTTCTTGTTGAAGTCGAAACCGCCGACGAGCGCGCGGATCGCGCCATCTTGCGGGATCACCGAAACGAACGCGCCTTCCACTTGCGGCAATTGCGTGATCGACCAGTTGCCGTCGTCAGTCTTGACGAGCCGAATGATCGCGCCGGGTCGCACGCGTTGATTCGGCTGCGCGCGCGGGCCGAGCGCGAACTGCGCGAAGCGCAGGCCGTCGCCCTGGATCGTCGCGACATTACCGTCGATGAAGGCGGCCTGCACCTGCTTCGGACTAGCCGCGGTGACCACCGCGGCAATGATCTCACCATTGTCCGGGTGTTCGAGCAGTGCGTCGTCGATGGCCTGTTCGCGGTCATCGGCGTCGGACGGCAGATCGATGAACGCCTCGGGCCCGCGATAACCGTGGCGCCGTTCGTAGTCCATCAGGCCTTTGCGCAGTGCCCGGTACGCGACGTCCTGATCGGCCGAATCGATCGTGGTCACCACGTTCAGACCACGCGTATAGGCTTCTTCGCGATACTGCGCGTACATCATCTGACGCACCATTTCCGCGACATATTCCGCGTGCACGCTGAATTCCTTGCCCGCGCCCTTGACCACGAGCGGCTGTTTGCTCGCTTCGTCGTATTGTTCCTGGGTGATGTAGTGCAGCTCGTACATGCGTTGCAGGATGTACTCCTGACGCACCTTCGCACGCTTCGGATTGACGACCGGGTTATACGCCGACGGCGCCTTCGGCAAGCCGGCCAGCATGGCCGATTCCGCCAGCGTCAGATCCTTCAGATCCTTGCCGAAGTACACCCGCGCCGCGCTCGCGAAACCGTAGGCGCGTTGACCGAGATAGATCTGATTCATGTACACCTCGAGAATCTGATCCTTGGACAGCTTCGACTCGATCTTGTAGGCGAGCAGCATCTCGTAGATCTTGCGCGTGTAGGTCTTCTCGCTCGAGAGAAAGAAGTTGCGCGCCACCTGCATGGTGATCGTGCTTGCGCCCTGCGTGGCGTGGCCATTGGTCAGCGCGACGAAGCCCGCGCGCGCAATGCCCGTGAGGTCGACGCCGCCGTGATCGTAGAAGCGCGCGTCTTCGATGGCGAGGATCGCCTTCTTCAGATGATCGGGCACGTCCTGAATACGGACGATGTCGCGCCGTTCCTCGCCGAATTCGCCGATCAGCACGTGGTCGGCCGTGTAGATGCGCAGCGGCACCTTCGGCCGGTAGTCGGTCAACGCATCGAGCGACGGCAGATTGGGCGTGGCGACGACGAGCGCATACCCGAGCACCAGCAGCACGCACAGAATGCCTGCGACGATCAGACCCACGAAGCCCAGGATGAGCTTCAGCCACAACGGGCGTTTGCGCTTTTGCGGCGCGGGCGGCGGGGACGTAGGAGACGTGGATTGCATGTAGGCACCAAAAAAACAGTCCCGCGATTATAGCCGCCTCGCTTTTCAGCTTTCGACATGCTTACTGACACTTCTTGACAAGTCTGCGCGCCGCGCGGGAATGACTTCACTGTAGTCCCTTTGATGGCGTACAGGACGTGCGTTGCTCAACGTTAGCCATTTGGCTGAGTGTCGCGCGGCGGCGCGGCTACGCACAATTCGTCCTCATCACTCGCGTTCGAATGGTTCGTCGCGTGAGTCAGAGGGAGGACGTCATGGCGTTGAAAAGATCTTGGCTTCAGGCAGTGCAACCCGGTGCGCAGCGTTTTGCTGCGGGGATCGATGTTGGCTCGCAGAGCGTGCGTTTGATCGTGCTGAGTCAGCGCGTGCGCTCACCCGGCGCGCTGCATATCGAATATGTGAGCACCGTGCCGCTTGTCGCCGGCGCAATGGCCGGCAGCGAAATTGCCGACCGGCACGCGGTCGCGCGTGCGTTGCGCGAGGCGTTCGCCGGCCTGCCGCACGCGTGCGCGACACATGCCTTGCGATGCGCGATGGCGCTGCCCGCGTCGGCCACCATGACCACCACGGTGCCGCTCGCGCGCCTTGCCACGCAGAGCGGTTGCGCGGAAGACGGCGGGCATCAACTGGCCGAACTGGAGCCGGCGGTGATGAGCGAGGTCGAACGCATTGCGGGTCTCGAGCGGCATGCTCTCGCAGTCGATTGGTATCTCGATGAAACGTATTCGCCGGTCCGCTCCGTGACCATTGCCGCCACCGCGCGGCAACATCTCGAAGCGCGAATCGAATGCGCGGCGATTGGGGGCATCTCGCTCACCGCCATCGACGGTGAGCCGCATGCGGCGTTGCGCGCCATGCGCTACGCGGCGAGTTACGAGCTCGATCCGCACGAGCCGTATGTTGCGTTGTGGATCGGCACGGACGGCGTGTACGGCTGGCGGATCGTGGACGACATCATCTGCCGCGAAATGCGCTATCCCGCACCGGAACACGCCGATCTCGCCGATGCGTTGCGCGACCTGGCGCACGGTCCGGAACTCGACTGTGCGTTGCTGAGTGGTGAGGTCGATCTGCTCGACGGCGTGGGTTTCTCGACGGCGGATATCGCCGACGTGTTGAGTTGCGCCGTGCTGCCATTCGAATGCGCGGCGCTGGGCGGCCTCGTTCGACCGTTGGACGATTCGCTGTTGCACGAACCGTCCGGCGCGGTCGCGTTTGGGCTTGCGTTGCGTGGGGTGCTCGAATGACGGGTGGCCTATTGCACGCGGCGGCCTCTAACACTCGAGCGCCGGTACGCGGCACGCGTTTCGCGCGGTCGTGGCTCGGTGGTTTCAATCTGCTGCCTTACCGGCAACGCAATGCGCGGCTCGCGCGTCGGCGGCGCGTACTCGAATGGATTGCCGCGGTCTGCGCCGGTTGCGTCGCCGTTTTCGCATTGGCCGGGTGGCAGGTGATCGCGAGGGCGCGGCTCGATGCGCGGCGCGTGTCGATCGAGCGCACGCTCACACAACTATCAGCGCCACTCGCGGAGCACGCGGCGTTGCTGCGCGTGCGAGACGAACAGCGCCGCAACGTCGCACACGCAAAGAGCGTGTCTGAGCCGCTCACGCATCTACGCGATCTGCTCGACGCGCTGAGTTTCGAACCGGGCGACGGCGTAGTGCTGCAGCAGTTGCGCCACCGTGAGGATGAGACCGAGTTGCTGGCGACATCGCGTGAACATCTCGCCTCGGCTGAGTGGCTCAAGCGCTTGAGTGCGATCCGTGGCGTGAAGGGGGCGGAGGTGAGCGATCTGCATCGTTCGGCTTCACGTGGCGGTGCAGCTGCTACGCAGGCGAGCGTCGCCGCTCCGATCGAATTCGGTGCGCATCTGCGCTGGAACGAGCCGACGCAGAAAGCGGTCCGCCCGGCAGGTTCCACGGCGCAGCGTCCTGTGAAGTCTGAACAATCAAGAGGTGCGAAATGAGTACGATCTTTGTCGAGTTCAACGGCGCGGCAAACGCGCGGCTTTCTCTTTCCCATTGGATCAAGCGCGTGCGCTTGCCGCTCGACGCATGGAGCCTGCGCCGCCGCTGGGTGGTCGCGTTGCTGATTGCGGCACTGGTGTTCGGTATTGGCGCGCATGGCTGGGTCGTGGCCGATCTCGGTGGTGTCGAAGCGAGCCGGGCAGCGTTGGAGGCCAGTAGCTTGCGTCTCGCGAACGCGCGGCGCGCGCTTGCGCAACTGCCCGCGCTGCGCCGTGATGCCGCCGCCGCGCCGGTTGCTGCTTCGACCACGCGCTCATCCGCGTCGTGGAGTTCCGCCGACGTCGTGCGCATCGTCTCCGAACTGGCCGCGCAAAATAACGTCGCGTTGCTGACGGTGGAACCCGGCGCGGTCAGCGGCGCGGGCGTTGAAAGCATGCGTCCGCTGCAACTGACCGCGCGTACGGACTTCGTTCACCTGATGGCATTTCTGCGCGGACTGTCCGATCTGCCGGTGCTGATCGTGCCTGTCGATGTGACCGTCAAGCGGGATGCCGCGGCGTTGTCGGTGAGCGCCACGCTGCATGTGTTCGACGCGCTAAGGCCGGCGCCATCGACAACCTCCGCGGACGCGTTCGCCGACGACAGCCTCGACTCGGACGACGATGAAGACATCGTCTTCTTCGATCCATTTTCGCAGCCACAGATGCAGGCTGCCGGCGATCTGCCCGATGTCGCGCAACTGCGTCTGGTCGGATTGCTGAGCGATCGCACGCGCGGGCTGGCCTTGCTCGATACACCGGACGGCGTGGCAACTGTCGAGTCCGGAGAGCGGATCGGCGCCGAGCGTGTCACGAAGCTGGACGCGTCCGGCATTACGCTCGCGAAGGCCGGTGCGACACGTACGCTGGCGATGCCGGAGGCTTCCTGATGAGACTGGCGAAGTCATTTCCCTTTGCATTGCCGAGTGTCGATACGCGTGCGTCGCCTCGCCTCAAGGTGTGTCTCGGCCTGTATCTCAGCGCGGCGCTGGGCGCCAGTGTCACGCAGGCGTCGACTCCACCGCTGCCGCCGCTGCCTGCCTACATGCTGCTCGACGACGCGGTATCGCCGCGCGACGCTTTGTATAACGGCACACCGCCGCCGCCACGCGAAGTTTCGGCCGAAGTGCCCAACCCGTTTCGTCAGGATGCAGCAGACGATCCAGACGCATCGCGTATGAGCGCGACGGCGGCCAACGCCGCCACGGACGAGCGTGCCGCCGACGACGTGGGCGGCTCACTGTCGTTGCGAAGGCAATCTGCCGCCCTGGCTCTCGGCGATGCCGACGCCGACGGCTCCGTCCCGCTGCGAAGACAATCCGCCGCTGAGGCTCGCGGCGATGCCGTTGGCAGCGCCGCGCTCGAAGGCCCGCCGGTGCCGCTGCCGCCGCTCGCGCGTCTGAGCAATGCGCCGCGCGGTGCCGCCGACGCAGCCCTCGCGCCCGACGACAAACCGATCTCGCTGAATTTCCAACGTGCCGAACTCGGCGCCGTCCTGAATGCGTTCGCCAAATTCACCGGGCTGAACATCGTCGCGAGCGAGAGAGTGCGTGGCGCCGTCTCGCTGAAGCTCGACAAAGTGCCGTGGCGCACCGCGTTCGACACCTTGCTCGACGTCAACGGCCTGGCGATGGAACGCCACGGCAACGTGATCTGGGTCGCGCCGATTGCGGATCTGGCCGCGCGCGAGCGGCAGCGCTTCGAAGCGCACGCCCGGGCCGCCGATCTCGAGCCGCTCGCGAGCCGCACGTTCGAACTGCACTACGCGCATGCCGAGGACGTCAGGCGCTTGCTGACCGGTTCGGGCGCGCAGCGCGTTTTGTCCAAACGCGGTGCAGCGACTGCCGATCCGCGCACCAATCTGCTGTTCGTGACCGATCTCGAAGGGCGCCTCGCGCAGATTGCGGCGCTGCTCGCCTCGGTCGACCGGCCGACGCGCCAGGTACTGATCGAAGCGCGTATCGTCGAGGGCGAACATGGGTTTTCGCGCAATCTCGGCGTGAAGCTATCCATGGCGGCCACGAACGCCGACGGCACCGCGAAAGGCTTGACCGACGCCGCCTACGATCTGTCGGCCCGCCCGATTTCCGGTTTCGACGCGGCTACCGCCGGCCTGACCCTGTTCGCCGCCGGCGCGACCCGGCTGCTGAATATCGAGCTGAGCGCGCTCGAAGCGCAGGGGCGCGGCGAAATCGTCTCGAGTCCGCGCGTGGTCACGGCCGACCGAATGAAAGCGGTGGTCGAGCAGGGCACCGAACTGCCGTATCAGGCGAAAGTGGGGCAGGGCGTGTCGGGCGTGCAGTTTCGCCGCGCCACGCTCAAACTGGAGGTGGAGCCGCAGATCATGCCGGACGGCCGGGTGGTGCTGGATCTCGACGTCGCCAAAGACAGCGTCGGCGAACAGACCGACGCCGGGCCTGCGATCAACACCAAGCACGTGCAAACGCGCGTCGAGGTCGAGGATGGTGGTACGGTGTCGATCGGCGGAATTTATGCGACCGACGACCGGGACGATGTGACGCGGGTCCCGGTCCTGGGCAAAATACCAATTTTAGGTGCGCTGTTCCGCCATCGGGCTCATCGCGACCAGCGCAGCGAACTGGCTGTTTTCATCACGCCGCGCGTCGTTCAGACAAATTAGGGGCATGCTGCCGCTGCCGGCGAGAAAACGCGGGCCGGCCCCCAGGTTTTCTTTCTCCTTGGGGAGCCCGGCACGAAGCGACAGGGCTTGGGGGCGCTCTCGAGCGGCGCGCAGGCTCGACAAGGCAGCCGCTTTGCCAGTAAGCTGCGGCACGAACCATACCGGATTAGCCAGAGGACACCGTTGCAAGCGCGGGACGCACACGCCAATGTATTTTTTGTAGGGCTCATGGGGGCAGGGAAAACCACCGTGGGCCGGGCCATTGCGCGCCGTCTCGATCGCCCGTTCTTCGATTCCGACCATGAAATCGAGGCGCGCACGGGCGCGCGCATCCCGGTGATCTTCGAGCTGGAGGGCGAAGCGGGCTTCCGCGAGCGCGAAGCCAGCGTGATTTCCGACCTCACCGGGCGCGACAATATCGTGCTCGCGACCGGCGGCGGCGCGATACTGCGGCCAGAAAACCGCGAAGCACTGCAAAATCGCGGGGTGGTGATCTATTTGCGCGCCAATCCGCACGATCTGTGGCTGCGCACCCGGCGCGACAAAAATCGCCCGCTTTTGCAGACCGAAGACCCCAAAGCGCGTCTCGAAGCACTGTACGAAGTGCGCGACCCGTTATACCGGGAATGCGCGCATTTCGTGATCGAAACCGGCCGGCCTTCGGTCAACGGACTCGTCAACATGGTTCTGATGCAGCTCGAGATGGCCGGCGTCGCCAAACATCCTGCGTCATAATGGACCGTATGATTACCGTCAACGTCGAACTGGGCGAACGTGCCTACCCCATCCATATCGGGGCCGATCTGATCGGCCAGACCGCGCTGTTCGCGCCGCATATCGCCGGCAGCTCGGTCACGATCGTCACCAACACCACCGTCGACCCGCTGTACGGCGACAAGCTGCGCGCCGCGCTGGCGCCGCTTGGCAAGCAGGTCTCCACAGTCGTGTTGCCGGACGGCGAGGCGCACAAGAACCTCGAAACCCTGAACCTGATTTTCGACGCGCTGCTCGGCAGTCGCGCCGATCGCAAGACCACGCTGATCGCATTGGGTGGCGGCGTGATCGGCGACATGACGGGTTTTGCGGCCGCCTGCTACATGCGCGGCGTGCCGTTCATTCAGGTGCCGACCACGTTGCTGTCGCAGGTCGATTCGTCGGTGGGCGGCAAGACGGGCATCAATCACCCGCTCGGCAAGAACATGATCGGCGCGTTTTACCAGCCGCAGGCCGTGATCGCCGACATCGGCGCGCTGCGCACGCTGCCGGCGCGTGAACTGGCGGCGGGCGTCGCCGAAGTGATCAAGACCGGCGCCATCGCCGACGCGGGTTTCTTCAGCTGGATCGAAGCCAATATCGAGGCATTGAATCGCTGCGAACCCGAAGCGCTGGCCGAGGCGGTCAAGCGATCGTGCGAAATCAAGGCGTCGGTGGTCGCGCAGGACGAGCGAGAAGGCGGACTGCGCGCCATTCTCAATTTCGGCCACACGTTCGGCCATGCGATCGAAGCCGGCCTCGGCTACGGCGAGTGGCTGCACGGCGAGGCGGTCGGCTGCGGGATGGTGATGGCGGCGGATCTCTCCGTGCGCATGGGCTATCTCGACGAGGCCGCACGCAAGCGTCTGGTCGACGTGATCGTCGCCGCGCATTTGCCGACCCGGGCGCCCGCGCTCGGCGACGCGCGCTATGTCGAACTCATGCGGGTCGACAAGAAGGCGGAAGCCGGCGCGATCAAATTCATTCTGCTGAAGCGTTTCGGTGAGACGCTGATCACCCAGGCGCCCGACGCCGAGGTGCACGCCACGCTGGCCGCCGCCGTCTGAGTCTAGCGGGGCATCCAGCAACGCAGCACGCTCCAGCGTCACGAGGCGCCGCCCATGTTTCGGAGAACCCGGTGACTGACAGGCGCAGCGACGATGTAAAGCAAGACCCGGCGGCAGGCACGGCCACGATCGGCGTGCCTTCGCAGGAGGCACTCGAAGCGCACCTCGCGCCGTACGCGGCGCATTCCGCGCAATCGCGCGGCCGCCGCTATCCGGAAACCGCCCCCAGCGCGCGCACAGAATTCCAGCGCGATCGCGACCGCATCGTCCATTCGACCGCATTCCGCCGGCTCGAGTACAAAACTCAGGTGTTCGTGAACCACGAGGGCGACCTGTTTCGCACGCGCCTGACTCACAGCCTGGAAGTCGCGCAGATCGCGCGGTCGGTCGCGCGCAATCTGCGGGTCAACGAAGATCTCGTCGAAGCCATATCGCTCGCTCACGACTTGGGCCATACGCCTTTCGGCCATGCCGGGCAGGACGCGCTCAACGAATGCATGCGTGAGCACGGCGGCTTCGAGCACAATTTGCAGAGCCTGGCGGTCGTCGACGATCTGGAGGAGCACTACGGCGCGTTCAATGGCCTGAATCTCTGCTTCGAAACGCGCGAGGGGATTCTGAAGCACTGCTCGCGCGAGAACGCGCGGCGGCTCGGCGCATTGGGTGAGCGCTTTCTCGAAGGGCGGCAGCCGTCCATCGAGGCGCAGATCGCGAATGTCGCCGACGAGATCGCGTACAACAATCACGATGTCGACGACGGTTTGCGCTCGGGACTGCTCACCGTCGAGCAGCTCGCCGAAGTGGAGTTGTGGCAGGTGCACTATGAGGCGGCGCGCAGCGATTTTCCGCAGATCGAAGGGCGCAGGCTGATTCACGAAACGGTGCGCCGCATCATCAATACGTTGATCGTCGATCTGATCGATACGACCAAGCTGAATCTGGACCGGCATGCGCCGGCGTCGCTGGACGCCGTGCGTTCATCGCCCGCGCTCGTCGCGCACAGCGACACGATTGCCGCGCAGGCTGCGGCGCTCAAGCGCTTTCTGTTCAAGAACCTGTATCGCCATTACCGCGTGATGCGCATGGCCAACAAGGCGCGCCGCGTCGTCGCCGGTCTGTTCGACGCGTTCACGGACGATCCGCGGCTGCTGCCGCCGAGCTATCAATCGACCGACGCGACGCAGCAACCGCGTCTGATCGCCCACTACATCGCGGGTATGACGGATCGCTACGCAGTCAAGGAATACCAGCGGCTGTTCGTGATCGACGACAACTGAGCGGCACGGCACAAGACTGCGCCGGCCCGGGCGGCCTGCGAGCCGACACCAGTGCGAGGCGCCGGTTCAGAGCATTTGCAGCAAGCCGCCGCCCGACCGGCGGCAGTCCCGCGCGGTAGACGCCTTAACGCAGCCGCGACGCGAACAACGCGCCCGCAATCAACGCAACGCCGCCGACGATCGCAATTGTCTGCCACGGATTTTCATGCACGTAATGGTCGGCATCGGCGACCGCCACCTGGGCGCGTTCGCGCACGGCGTCACGCGTATCGTTCAAGCGGGCGCGCGCGACTTCGAGTTGTTTGCGAAGTTTGCTGCGCAACGCCACCGCGTCGGCTTGGGTGCCGTCCGCCAGCGTGGATTCGAGTTCCGACATTAGCGTACGCAGTTCGCCTGCGATATCTTCGGCCGCGTGGCGGCTGTGGCGAGCGATACGCCGCGCACGGCGGCTGGTGCTGGTCCAGGATTCGCCGAGGGCGTCTCGCGTATTCGGAAGTGCAGTCATGGTCGCTCCGTCGATGAGGTGAAAAAGGGTCCCACGCGCTGTCACGAAGACGCACGTTCACGTCTCGGCGCGGGAAACACCATGCGAACGCAACTTCGGTGCCAAACCCCACAGGCCCCACCCGCCGTAGGCTGGACGCCAAATTTGTCAGCAGATATTGCACTGACTGACGCGATTCCGGGTCAAATTTACAAATGCTGACAGTCGGTCGGCGCGGGGCTTCCAAGAGCGCCGACCCGGCTGCCACAAAGCGCGCACAAAAATAAAAACGCCGCCATTGGATATATGACGGCGTTGTCCAAGCCACGAAAATTCGACTACCCTAACTCTACGGCCCCTAATTTTCTCGAAGCGTTAGAAACGGTAACCGATGTTGACGTAGGAAACGATCGGGTTCAGCTTGATCTTGGTTTGCGACTGCACGTTCAGCGTGCCGACCGGCGTGTTCGCAGCGGTGTTCAGCTTGGCGGTCGTGCTGAGCGGCAGATACGAAATCGAGACGCCCGCGAACCAATGCTGGTTGAACGCGTATGTGAAGCCGGCATTAAACACCGGCTCCCACGAACTATCCGTACTGACGCTGGTCGGACCATGCAGAACGTTTGCCTCGAATGCGCTGTTGGTGATCTTTTCGTCGGTGAACCAGATGCGGCTCACGCCAACGCCGAGATACGGGCGGAAGGTGGCAGTCGGGGCGTTGAAGTAGTACTTGAATAGCAGAGTCGGGCTCCACTGTTTTGCCTGGCCCAGCTTGCCGAACTGGGCGAGGCTGCCCGAACCTTCCAGGTCGAACGAAGGCGGGACGCCGATGACGAACTCGGCTGCGATGTGATCGGTAACGAAGTAGCCGGCAGTGAAACCGATGGTGTCGGCTGAACTGAGGGTTGCGCCGGTGTTGGCTTCGGTGATGTTGGTCGGGCTGCCGCCAATGCTTGTCACTTTCAACGGTTCGCTGCTCGATTGAGGCGCAAGATGGAACCAGCCTGTTGTGACGAAAAAGCTACCGGCCGATTGCGCATGCGCTGCCGTTGTCATGCAGGCTAGCGCCGCGATCCCCGTTACGGCCTGTTTTAATTTCATATGTGCTCCTCCAAAAAAGGCCCGCTCATTATGACGACAACGTTTGAAACAAACCATACGCGGCGGTTAGAGCTTTCTCCCTAAGCTCCGCGCGGTTTCTGGCTCTGCCGCGCCGCGCCGAACCTTTGGCGCATGCGGTTCTTCGGACCTTCGGGTATGTACCAACGCGACTATCGGATACTCCAGCATGGCACGGCTTGCACGTCTCTATGTCCCTGACCAGCCGCAGCACGTCATCCTCCGCGGGCTCGATCAGCAGCCCGCATTCGTCGACGACCAGGACTACGAGCTCTTCATCGATTGTTTGAAAGCGGCTTCTCGCGACCATCACTTATCCATCCACGCCTATGCGTTGATGCCAGGCGCGGTGCAACTGCTCGTCACGCCGACCGAGGAGTCGAGTCTGCCGAAGGCGATGCAGGCGGTCGGGCGCCGCTACGTGGCGCACTTCAACCGGCGTTACGCGCGCCGCGGCACCTTGTGGGAAGGCCGCTACCGCGCCACGGTGATCGAAGGCGAGCGCTACTTCCTGCTGGCGAGCCGCGTCGTCGAGATGTGCCCGGTGCGCGCGGGGCTCGTGAGCGCGCCGGAAGACTACCGCTGGTCGAGCTACCGGCACCACATCGGCTTGACGCTCGATAGCCTGATTACGGACCACCCGCTGTACTGGTCGCTCGGCAATACGCCGTTCGAACGACAGCGTGCGTACCGCGAACTGTGTGAGCAGCCGCTCGACGAACGCGAAGCCAGCCAGCTTCAGCAGGCCACGCTGAAGGGCTGGGTTTTGGGGAGTGATACGTACCGCGAATGGGCGGCGCGGGCCGCCAACCGGCGCGTGTCGCCGTTGCCACGCGGACGGCCGCGCAAGGTGCGCGAGACGCCGCAGCAGCAATAAAGCGTTTCGGATCAAAGGGCTGCATCGAAACGGCATCTTCGCATGCCGTTTTCTTTTGCACGATTTTGATGTGGCACCAATAAAAACAAGGTGCAATGCACCAACTTGATAATTGGGGTTCAATGATCACGTTTTATTTGCTATTCCATTGATTCGTCGCGTATATTCCGAATTCCGGCGCTTTTTGACGCGCGTAGCATCGAGCGTTGAGCGCGCCGTCGCGGTTGTGAATCGCACTGCGGCAATAGAAAAATGGTTTAACGGCCTGCCCGGCCCCTCACAGACGGTGTCCCCATGAACGACCACCAGCAACCGACTCACCCGGTTCCCGCCGCGCAAGGTCTATACGACCCGCAAAACGAGCACGACGCCTGCGGCGTCGGCTTCGTCGCTCACATCAAGGGCAAGAAAAGCCACGAGATCATCGAGCAGGGTCTGAAGATTCTCGAGAACCTCGACCACCGGGGCGCCGTCGGCGCCGATCCGCTGATGGGCGACGGCGCGGGCATCCTGATCCAGATTCCGGACGGCTTCTATCGCGAGGAAATGGCCAAGCAGGGCGTGGTGCTGCCGCCGCACGGCGAATACGGCGTCGGCATGGTCTTCCTGCCGAAGGAACACGCGTCGCGTCTCGCCTGCGAACAGGAACTGGAACGCACGGTGAAGGCCGAGGGCCAGGTCGTGCTGGGCTGGCGCGATGTGCCGGTCGACCACACCATGCCGATTTCGCCCACCGTCAAGGCGAGCGAGCCGCTGATCCGCCAGATCTTCATCGGCCGCGGCAAGGACATCATGGTGACGGACGCGCTCGAGCGGAAGCTGTACATCATCCGCAAGACCGCGAGCCACCGCATCCAGGCGCTCAAGCTCAAGCACGGCAAGGAATACTTCGTGCCGTCGTGCTCGGCGCGCACGGTCGTCTACAAGGGCCTGCTGCTGGCCGGCCAGGTCGGCGTGTATTACCGCGACCTGCAGGACGAGCGCACGGTGTCGGCGCTGGCGCTAGTGCACCAACGCTTCTCGACCAACACGTTCCCGGCGTGGGAACTGGCTCACCCGTACCGCATGATTGCCCACAACGGCGAAATCAACACGGTGAAGGGCAACGTCAACTGGCTGAACGCGCGTACCGGCGCGATCGCGTCGCACGTACTCGGCGACGATCTGCCGAAGCTTTGGCCGCTGATCTATCCGGGCCAATCGGACACCGCCTCGTTCGACAACTGTCTCGAACTGCTGGTGATGGCCGGCTACCCGCTCGTCCACGCCATGATGATGATGATCCCGGAAGCCTGGGAACAGCACACGCTGATGGACGACAACCGCCGCGCGTTCTACGAATACCACGCCGCGATGATGGAGCCGTGGGACGGCCCCGCTGCGATCGCCTTCACCGACGGCCGTCAGATCGGCGCGACGCTCGACCGTAACGGCCTGCGTCCGGCGCGCTACATCGTCACGGACGACGACCTGGTCATCATGGCGTCGGAAGCCGGCACGCTGCCTATCCCTGAGTCGAAGATCGTCAAGAAGTGGCGTCTGCAGCCGGGCAAAATGTTCCTGATCGACATGGAACACGGCCGCATCATCGACGACAAGGAACTGAAGGACAACCTCGCGAACGCCAAGCCGTACAAGAGCTGGATCGACGCCGTGCGCATCAAGCTCGACGAAATCGAGCCGAAGGCCGAAGACGTCGTGACGGAGCGCCGCGAAGCCGCCGCTTTGCTGGATCGCCAGCAGGCGTTCGGCTACACGCAGGAAGACCTCAAGTTCCTGATGGCGCCGATGGCGCAAGCCGGTGAAGAAGCCGTTGGCTCGATGGGCAACGACTCGCCGCTGGCAGTCATGTCCAACAAGAACAAGACGCTGTATCACTACTTCAAGCAGCTTTTCGCGCAAGTGACGAACCCGCCGATCGACCCGATCCGCGAAAACATGGTGATGTCGCTGGTGTCGTTCGTCGGTCCGAAGCCGAACCTGCTGGACACCAACAATATCAACCCGCCGATGCGTCTCGAAGTGTCGCAGCCGGTGCTCGACTTCAAGGACATCGCGAAGATCCGCGCGATCGATCAGTACACGGGCGGCAAGTTCAGCTCCTATGAACTGAACATCTGCTATCCGGTGGCGTGGGGCAAGGAAGGCATCGAAGCGCGCCTCGCCTCGCTGTGCGCTGAAGCCGTGGATGCGGTCAAGTCCGGCTACAACATGCTGATCGTGTCGGACCGCAAGACCGACCGCGACAACGTCGCGATCCCGGCGCTGCTGGCTACCGCCGCGATCCACACGCACCTCGTGCAGCATGGTCTGCGCACGAGCGCGGGCCTGGTCGTCGAAACCGGCTCGGCGCGTGAAACGCACCACTTCGCGCTGCTCGCGGGCTACGGCGCGGAAGCCGTGCACCCGTACCTTGCGATGGAAACGCTCAGCCAGCTCGCGGCCGGCCTGAAGGGCGACCTGTCGGCGGAGAAGGCGGTCTACAACTTCACAAAGGCTGTCGGCAAGGGCCTGATGAAGGTCATGTCGAAGATGGGCATTTCGACCTACATGTCGTACACCGGCGCGCAGATTTTCGAAGCGGTCGGTCTGGCAGAAGACCTGGTGGTCAAGTACTTCAAGGGCACGTCGTCGAAGGTCGGCGGCATCGGCCTGTTCGACGTCGCGGAAGAAGCGATCCGTCTGCATCGCGATGCGTTCGGCGACAACCCGGTCCTCGCGAACATGCTCGACGCCGGCGGCGAATACGCGTACCGCGTGCGCGGTGAAGAACACATGTGGACGCCGGATGCGATCGCCAAGCTGCAACACTCGGCACGCAGCAACTCGTATCAGACGTACAAGGAATACGCGCATCTGATCAACGATCAGACCAAGCGTCACATGACGTTCCGCGGCCTGTTCGAATTCAAGTTCGACCCGACCAAGGCCATCCCGCTCGACGAAGTCGAATCGGCGAAGGACATCGTCAAGCGTTTCGCCACCGGCGCGATGTCGCTGGGCTCGATCAGCACGGAAGCGCACGCCACGCTGGCGGTCGCGATGAACCGCATCGGCGGCAAGTCGAACACCGGCGAAGGCGGCGAGGACGTGAACCGTTATCGCAACGAACTGCGCGGCATTCCGATCAAGAACGGCGACACCATGAAGTCGGTGATTGGCGACGAAGTGATCGTCGACATTCCGTTGAAGGAAGGCGATTCGCTGCGCTCGAAGATCAAGCAGGTGGCGTCGGGCCGTTTCGGCGTGACCGCGGAATACCTCGCGTCCGCCGATCAGATCCAGATCAAGATGGCGCAAGGCGCGAAGCCGGGCGAAGGCGGCCAGTTGCCGGGCCACAAGGTGTCGGACTACATCGGCAAGCTGCGTTACTCGGTGCCGGGCGTCGGTCTGATTTCGCCGCCGCCGCACCACGACATCTACTCGATCGAGGACCTGGCGCAACTGATCCACGATCTGAAGAACGCCAACTCGGCGGCCAGCATTTCGGTGAAGCTGGTGTCGGAATCGGGCGTCGGTACGGTTGCCGCGGGTGTCGCCAAGGCGAAGGCCGATCACGTCGTGATCGCCGGCCATGACGGCGGCACGGGCGCGTCGCCGCTGTCGTCGGTGAAGCATGCCGGTACGCCGTGGGAACTGGGTCTCGCCGAAACGCAGCAAACCCTGGTGCTGAACCAGTTGCGCGGCCGTATCCGCGTGCAGGCCGACGGCCAGATGAAGACCGGCCGCGACGTCGTGATCGGCGCGCTGCTCGGCGCGGACGAGTTCGGTTTCGCGACGGCACCGCTCGTCGTCGAAGGCTGCATCATGATGCGCAAGTGCCACCTGAACACCTGCCCGGTCGGCGTCGCGACGCAAGATCCGGTGCTGCGTGCGAAATTCCAGGGCCAGCCGGAACACGTCGTGAACTTCTTCTTCTTCGTTGCGGAAGAAGCGCGCGAAATCATGGCGCAACTGGGCATCCGCAAATTCGACGACCTGATCGGCCACGCCGAACTGCTCGATATGAAGAAGGGCATCGAGCACTGGAAGGCGAAGGGTCTCGACTTCTCGCGCGTGTTCTATTTGCCGCAAGTATCGGCTGAAGTCGCGCGCAAACATGTCGACGTGCAGGACCACGGTCTGGACAAGGCACTCGACCACACGCTGATCGAGAAGGCGAAGGCGGCGATCGAGAAGGGCGAGCACGTCTCGTTCATCCAGCCGGTGCGTAACGTGAACCGTACGGTCGGCGCGATGCTGTCCGGCACGATCGCGAAGAAGTACGGCCACGACGGCCTGCCCGACGACTCGATCCATATCCAGTTGAAGGGCACCGCGGGCCAGAGCTTCGGCGCGTTCCTCGCCAAGGGCATCACGCTGGATCTGGTCGGCGACGGCAACGACTACGTCGGCAAGGGCCTCTCGGGCGGCCGCATCATCATCCGTCCGACCAACGATTTCCGCGGTAAGTCGGAAGAGAACATCATCTGCGGCAACACGGTGATGTACGGCGCGATCGAAGGTGAAGCGTTCTTCCGCGGCGTGGCAGGCGAGCGCTTCTGCGTGCGTAACTCGGGCGCGACGGCGGTTGTCGAAGGCACGGGCGACCACGGTTGCGAATACATGACGGGCGGCACGGTCATCGTGCTCGGCGAGACGGGCCGTAACTTCGCGGCCGGCATGTCGGGCGGCGTCGCCTACGTGTACGACCCGGACAATACGTTTGCGGGCAAGTGCAACAAGTCGATGGTCGCGCTCGATCCGGTCTTGCAACAGGCCGAACAGGAACGCACGGTCGACAAGGGCCTGTGGCACTCCGGCACGACGGACGAAGCGCTGCTCAAGGGACTCATCGAGCGTCACTTCCAGTTCACGGGTTCGCCGCGCGCCAAGGCGCTGCTCGAAAACTGGGACGCATCGCGCCGTCAGTTCGTGAAGGTGTTCCCGACCGAATACAAGCGCGCGCTGGGCGAAATGGCCGCGAAGAAGGCGAACAAGGAAGTGCTCGCCGCCTGATCCGCAACGCTGTTCATCAGCAAGACGTCACCTTTAGCCGTACCCGCCGCGTGGCGCCGTTGATCGGTCGCACGCGGCGGGTGTAGATCACCCCACCTGATTAGATAGAGAAGAGAACCACATGGGCAAGGCAACCGGTTTTCTCGAGTTCGAACGCCGCCACGAGGCGTACGAAGCTCCGCTCACGCGTGTGAAGCACTACAAGGAATTCGTCGCCGCACTGACCGACGACGAAGCGAAGATTCAAGGCGCACGTTGCATGGACTGCGGCATTCCGTTCTGCAACAACGGCTGCCCGGTGAACAACATCATCCCGGACTTCAACGACCTGGTGTTCCATCAGGACTGGAAGAACGCGATCGAAGTGCTGCACTCGACGAACAACTTCCCCGAGTTCACGGGCCGCATCTGCCCGGCACCGTGCGAAGCGGCCTGCACGCTCGGCATCAATGACGACCCGGTCGGCATCAAGTCGATCGAGCACGCGATCATCGACAAGGCATGGGCCGAAGGCTGGGTTGCGCCGCTGCCGCCGAAGCACAAGACCGGCAAGAAGGTTGCCGTCGTCGGTTCCGGCCCCGCGGGTTTGGCCGTCGCGCAGCAACTCGCGCGCGCGGGGCACGATGTCACGGTGTTCGAAAAGAACGACCGGATTGGGGGCTTGCTGCGTTACGGCATTCCCGACTTCAAGCTGGAGAAGTGGCTGATCGATCGCCGCATGCGCCAGATGGAAGCCGAAGGCGTGACGTTCCGTGCCAACGTATTCATCGGCAAAGCGGATTCGCTGCCGGCGCATATCGGCAACACCGCGAAGGAAACCATCACGCCGGATCAGTTGAAGGAAGAGTTCGACGCAGTGGTGATCGCTGGCGGTTCGGAAACGCCGCGCGATCTGCCGGTGCCGGGCCGCGAGCTGGAAGGCATCCACTACGCGATGGAATTCCTGCCGCAACAGAACAAGGTCAATGCCGGCGACAAGGTCGCGAACCAGCTGCTCGCGAAGGGCAAACATGTTGTCGTGATCGGCGGCGGCGATACGGGTTCGGACTGCGTGGGCACGTCGAATCGTCATGGCGCGAAGAGCGTCACGCAGTTCGAATTGCTGCCGCAGCCGCCGGAAGAGGAGAACAAGCCGCTCGTATGGCCGTACTGGCCGATCAAGCTGCGCACCTCGTCGTCGCATGACGAAGGCTGCTCGCGTGATTGGGCGGTCGCGACCAAGCGCCTTGAAGGCAAGAACGGCAAGGTCGAAAAGCTGATCGCGGCGCGCGTCGAATGGAAGGACGGCAAGATGCAGGAAGTGCCGGATTCCGAGTTCGAAATGAAGGCCGATCTGGTGCTGCTCGCCATGGGCTTCACGCAGCCGGTGTCGCCGGTGCTCGAGGCGTTCGGCGTCGACAAGGACAATCGCGGCAATGTGCGTGCGTCGACGGAAGGCGAGAAGGCGTATTACACGTCGGTGGACAAGGTGTTCACCGCGGGCGACATGCGTCGCGGTCAATCGCTGGTGGTGTGGGCGATTCGTGAAGGCCGTCAGTGCGCGCGTTCGGTCGACGCGTTCCTGATGGGGCATTCGGAACTGCCGCGCTAAAACGTCTCCGGCCGGTTTTCGCGCCTGTGTGCGGAAACCGGCTACTGCTTGCAGGAAGAGGTGGAGACGACAATGTGCCGCGTCAGCGGCGCATCAAGCGGTAAAAAACAAAGCCGGGCACCTGTGAGGGTGACCCGGCTTTTTAACTTCAGCGTGCGGCGGCGCTATGTGCGTGACCTACCATATCGCGCCAAGGTCAGTCCATCGAGATCGATCTCTGGCTTGCGGTGCGTGATCAAATCCGCGACCACGCGCCCCGAACCCATCGACATCGCCCAGCCTGTCGAGCCGTGCCCGAGGTTCAACCACAGTTTCTCCACGCCGGACGGACCGAGCAGCGGCGCGCCATCGGGTGTCATCGGACGGCGGCCGACCCAGAAATGCGCCGACGTGGGATTGGCCGCGTGAGGGAACCAGTCGCTCAACACTTTCATCAGCGTTTGCAGGGCCTGTTCCCGCAAAGTGATCTGGCGATTGCCAAGTTCTGCAGTGCCGGCCACCCGCAAGTTGTTGCCAAAACGCGTGATCGCCGTTTTCAGCGATTCGTCCATCAGCGCGGCGCGCGGGGCTTTTTCTTCATCGGTGACGGGCAGCGTCGCCGAATAGCCTTTCACCGGATAAAGCGGCACCTTCACGCCGAGCCGCGCGAGCAGTGCCGCACTGTCGACGCCCAGCGCCACCACCACGGCATCCGCGTACAGCGACTCGGCGCCGCGCTCGCTCTCGATACGCACCGCGCGCAGCGCACCGCCTTGCACATCGAGCGACGTCACCCGCGTGTCGAAGCGAAAGCGCACGTCGTTGCGCTCGCAGATCGCGCGCAGTTCGCGGGTGAAGCGGGCGCAATCGCCGGCTTCGTCGTCGGGCAGGTAGACACCCGAGAGCGGCGCCTGACGCGCCCAGCGCAAGCCCGGCTCGATCTCGACGCACTGCGCCGCGCTAACCTCACGATGCACGATGCCCGCGTCGCGCAACACGGCAAGCGCCGGCTGCGCGAGTTCGACGTCGTACTCGCTGCGGAACAATTGCAGATAGCCCTGGCTGCGTCCATAGTCGAACGGATGGCGGCCGCGGAATTCGTGCAGACAATTGCGGCTGTAGTAAGCAATGCGCTGCATGCGCTGCTTGTTGACGCGAAACCGTTCGAGATCGCATTCACGGAGCCATCGCGCGATCCAGCGCCACTGCGCCGGATCGAAGGTCGGGCGAAAGATGAGTGGCGAGGCCGGCTTGAACAGGTACTTGAGAATCTTCGCCGGCATGCCGGGCGCGGCCCAGGGTGTCACATAGCCCGGCGCGATCACGCCGGCGTTGCCGAAACTGGTGGAGAGCGCGACGTCAGGTTCGCGCTCGATCACGGTGACTTCGCAGCCCTGCTGGCGCAGGTAAAAAGCGGTGGCGACGCCAATGACGCCGCCGCCCAGAACAATCGTTTTCATGTATGTGTACTGCGGATTCAGGCGGCAGGGCGAGTCGCGCCGAGTACCTTGCCCTTGGTTTCGGGCAGACACGAGGCGGCGACGATCACGAGCAGATAGCCCGAGCCGGCCACGATGCCCATCGCCTTCACCAGCGTCATGGTTTGCGACAGTGTACCGACCAGAATCGGAAAGAACGAGCCGAGTCCGCGTCCGAGGTTGTAGCAGAACCCTTGTCCCGAGCCGCGTATCGCGTTCGGATAAAGCTCCGACAGATACGCGCCCACGCCCGCGAAAATCCCTTGCACCACGATGCCGAGCGGAAAGCCGAGCGCGAGCATCATGCCGTCGGTGATCGGCAGCATGGTGTAGAACATGCCGAGCACGAAAGAGCCGATCGCAAACAGCACGAACGAGGCGCGCCGGCCGATCTTGTCACACAGAATCGCGCCGACGATATAACCGGTGAACGAGCCGACGATCAGCACGATCAGATAGCCACTGGTGTTGAACACCGACAGATGGCGCACGGTCTTCAGATAGGTCGGCAGCCAGGTGGTGATCGCGTAATAGCCGCCGAGCATGCCGGTGCACAGCGCGCTGCCGAGCAGGGTGGTCTTGAGGTGATCGCCCGAGAAGATCTGCAGGAAATGCGAGGTGTCGAAACCGCTCTCACGAGCCCGGCGCGTTTCAAGAAAGATATCCGGATCGCTGACGTTGCGCCGAATGTAGATGATCCACGCGGCGGGCAGCAGGCCGATCCAGAAGCAGGCGCGCCACGCGTACTGTTCCGGCAGCAACGCGAAGAACGCCCAGTAGATGATGGCCGCCGCCGCCCAGCCGAACGACCAGCTGCTTTGCACGGTGCCCACGGCTTTCGCGCGATGCTGAGGCGAGCGAATGGTCTCGGCCATCATGATCGTCACGACCGACCATTCACCACCGAAGCCGATGCCCTGCAGCGTGCGCGTGGTGAGCAGCTGCCAGAACGAGTGCGTGAAGCCGGACAGAAAGGTGAAGAGCGCGAAGGTGGCGATGGTCCACTGCAGTACGCGGATGCGGCCGTAGCGGTCGGCGAGTATGCCGGCGAGCCAGCCGCCCGCCGCCGACGAGATCAGCGAACTGGTGGCGATCATGCCGGCTTCGCTTTTGGTCATGCCCCATGTCGCGATCAGCGTCGGAATGAGGAAGGAGTAAATCATGAAGTCGAAGGCGTCGACCGCGTAACCGCCGAAGCCGGCGTACAGAGTGCGGCGTTCGCGCTGGGTCAGTTCGGTGAACCATTGGAGAGAAGGCATGTTTTGTTGTGGTCTCCAGGGCTTGTTGGCCTGCCGTCGGCTTGAATGTGGGGTGTTTGTATTCTAAGGGGATGGGGCGTCGTGGGGCCAGTTGTGGTCAAAAATGGCAGGCAACGGTAAGAAACCGTTAAGAGATGAAAAGCCGGAGAAATCTTGCCGAGGAAAGGCCAGAACCACAGCCGGGCCGGCGATCGCGCGGTTCGGGCGATGCGCGCGAAGATCTTTTTCCTTACCAACTACTACCGTGTAACCCAAACATTATTTGCCGTGGTTAAACTGCGCTCGCAGCGCCGATGCTGCGATTAATCACTCACGCCCGCGCCAGCCACGCCGAATGCATGCTACCGCAAAAACCTGCTCGCCATCCCGTCGCTCCGCGAGCACGTTCCCGCGGGCAAGCCAGTTCTCAGACGAGGCGCCGCTGACCTCGCGCCGCGCTTTTCTGAAGCGCTCGGCCAGCCTGCTGCTGGTTTCCGGCGTGGGCAGCTCGCTGCTGTCCGCGTGCGGCGGCGGCAATCTCGACGTCGATCAGCCGGCCACGCCGCGCCTTGCGTCGGTCGATAACTTCCGCGACCTGGCGGGAGCGGCCGCGGGTTATCCGACCGTCGACGGCAAACAGATGCGCCGAGGCGCGTTCTATCGCGCGAACGCCTTGACGCTGAACGCCGCCGACCAGGCTACGATCGACCGGCTCGGCATTGCCTCGGTCTACGATCTGCGCACGCCTGGTGAAATCGCGCGCACTGCCGATATCTTGCCGAGCAACGCGACCACCCAGACGCTCAACGTGCTCGGCATCACGGACTTCGTGGCGTCGCCCTTCGACACGGCGGGCGCGGCTGTCGCGTTCATGGAGACGCAGGCGCGCGGCTACGTCACCGGCGCCGCCCAGCGCGCCGCTTACGGTGCGCTGCTGACGAGTCTCGCCGACGGGCCCGGCGCGCAACTCTTTCACTCCAACGCGGGCAAGGACCGCACTGGCTGGGTCGCGGCACTGCTGCTGAGCATTGCGAACGTTCCGCTCGACGTCATCATGCAGGACTATCTACTGAGCAACGTCTATCTAACGCCGTCGATCAAGGCGCAAACCGATGCGCTGCGCGCGCGGGACGGCGACGCCGTCGCTTCCGCCGAAGCACCGCTGATGAATGTTCAGGAAAATTATCTGCAGGCCGGGTTCGACCAGGTGCAGGCGAGCTACGGCACGATGGTGAGCTATCTGACGCAAGGCCTCGGCGTCTCGCAGACGACCATCGACACCTTGCACAGCCGCCTGGTGGTCTGAGGCGTCACAGCCGCGCGCCGCGCGTTCGACACGAAAAAAGCGGGCAAAAAAAAGTCCGCCCCCAATGACTGGGCGGACAGAGAAGGGCGGCATCGAGGTTGCCGGGGGCGACTATAAAGCCGCCGCGCCTGCAATGGTTCATCCAGTAAGGACGCGTAAGCGCCCGCCCAACTTCTCTCACGTCAACGCCGGCACCACCGGCAATTCGATCCGCACTTCCAGGCCGCCCTGCGCATGATTACGCACGTGACACCGTCCGCCGCGATCGTGCGCGAGCCGCGCGACGATCGCGAGGCCGAGCCCGCAATGGCCTTCGCCGCCACGCGCGGCGTCGAGCCGGACGAACGGCTTCATCGCGGCGGCGATGCGGTCGTCGGGGATGCCGGGACCGTGGTCGCGCACGCTGATCACCCAATGGCCGTCAGTGCGCGCGGTGGCGATATCCACCGGCGGCGCACCGTGTTCGAGCGCGTTGTCGACGAGGTTCGTGACCAGCCGGTCCAGCAGCGTACGCGGTAACCTGAACGCCGAACCGGCGCGCAGATCGAGCGTGAAGAGCGGCGTTTCGGTGCTGTCGCTGGCGGAGAACTGTTCCTGCAAAAAGTCGTCGACTTCGACCGGCGGTCCGGCGTCGGCGGACTGGCCCGCGAATTCGAGAAACTGCTGGACGATGTTGGTGAGCGAGTCGACATCGCGGATCAGACCGGCGCGCTCGTTTTCCGCCACCAGCACGCTCGCGCGCAGCTTCAGCCGTGTGAGGGGCGCCTTCAGATCGTGCGCGACGCCGGCCAGCATCACGGCCTGGTCGTCGCCCGCTTCGTTCAGGCGCCGCATCATGTCGTTGAACGAACCGATCAGATCGCGCAGTTCACGCGGGCCTTGCACTGTGACGGGTTCCGGACGTCCGCCCGAGCCGAACGCGCGCGCGGCGTCGGCGACGCGCGAGAGCGGCCGCTGCATCTGCCAGACTGCGAACAGCGAGAGGATCAGCGCGGCGAGCAGCATCGAGATCGATTCGATCAGAAAGCGCGGGCGCGGCGGCACGTCGACCGGCACCACGACCCAGTTCGACTTGCCGGGAAACAGCACCCATAACTGCGGCGGCCGCAGGTCGTCGACGGCGATCTGTGTGCCGGGCGGCAGGTTCTCGCGCAGATGCCGGCTCAGTTCTTCCAGCGGACGCTGAGTCGGCTGGTGCAGATGCACGCTCGCCGGCATGTTCCAGGTGGGCACGAGATGCACGCGCATGGCGGGCGCGAGCGCCGCGCCTTTCATCGGCTCGCCGTTGATGGCCTGCAGCACCAGCAGGATGCCGCGCGCGAAGCCGTCGATTTCATGGCGCGGCGGCTGCATCACCACCAGCACGAACCAGCCGGCCTGAATTGCGAACAACACCGCCGCCGAGAGTAACGCCATTCTGCCGAACAGCGTGTTCAGCGGGTTTTTCATGCGCTTGAGGCGGCCTCGTCGGCGAAGGGCGTGCCGTCGGCGTCGGGCACGAAGACGTAGCCTTTGCCGCGCACCGTCTGCACGTAGCAGGGATTCGACGGGTCGTCTTCGATCACGCGGCGCAGGCGCCAGATCGGCACGTCGAGGCTGCGGTCGCGGAAGGCGAGATTGTCGCGATGCACGAGATCGTGAATCAGCACGCGCGACAGCACCTTGTACGGATTGTTGACGAAGATCTTCAGGAGCGCGAACTCACTGTCGCGCAACGGCAGCTTCGAGTTGTCGCGGCACAGCGCACGCGTGGCGAAGTCGAGCTCGAACGGGCCGAAGCGATACGGCTTGCGGGCTTCCGGCGCGCTCGTGGTGGACGGCCCGCGCCGACGCAGCACCGTGTGGATGCGGGCGAGCAATTCGCGCGGATCGAACGGCTTGGTCAGGTAGTCGTCCGCGCCGAGCGAGAGCCCGACGATGCGGTCGGCCACCGTGCCGCGCGCGGTCACGAAGATCACCGGAATGTCGTCGCCGGCGGCGCGCAGCGCGGTGAGCGCGCGCAAGCCGTCGGTGTTCGGCATCATGATGTCGAGCACGACGACGGACGGCCGCTCGCGTTCGAGCCGGCGCTGGAGATGCGTGCCGTCGTGGAGCACGGACGCGTCGAAGCCGTTCGACTGCAGGAACTTGCAAAGCAGATCGCGTACGACCGGATCGTCGTCGACGATGAGGACCTGTGGATTCATGGCGAAATTTTAGACTGGCGCGCGTGACGCGCGGCCGACTGTTTTCTTACCAATGCTTACGTCATGCCGCGCTGCATCGGGCGGCTCGCTTGTCAGGCCCGCCACGCAAGGCTCGCGGCATATTTCAGCGGCGCCATATCTGGCGACGCGCGCGAGCGGTGCCGAATTCGTTTCGCATCGCCAACATCCCTCCGAAGAAAGAATTCGCGCGCATCTGGAACCGGTCGAAACAGGTCGGAACGGGTGGGAACAGGTCGTAAGAACCGGCGGAAAGCGCGCTTTCCTTCGTGCATCGGCACCGCGTGGTCGGCGCGATGATTCGTCGTGCAGTACGTTGCGCCGCATGCTGAAAACAGCCTAACGCCTTGGGCCCACGGCAGGCGGCGTGAAATCGAAACCTAGCGCCACGCGAGGCTCATCATGACCGTTCCCAGCAATCTGACTTCAACCCGCTTTTCTTCTCTGGCGCCGACGCCGCCGGCGGAAAGGCCCGCAGCCGCCAACAACCCGGGCGCTACCGCGCAAACCAGGGAGTCCGCCACGCAGCCGCAGCCGTCGCTGCCTGCCGGGCTCGTCGGGCATCACGTCAATACGACAGCCTGACGTATCGAGGCCCATGTGTCGACCCCGAGAATTCTTCACCGCTTCATGCGTGTCGTTGCGTGGTTGACGCTCGGCGCGGCGCTGCTGCCCCTGGGCGGCTGCGCCGTCGCCGCGCTGCCGTGCCGGCTGACTTCGGCCACGCTGAAAATCATCCCGGTCGTCGGCCATGCCGCGGCCTCGCCGTTCGACATGTGTTCATCCGCCATCGACTGAATCATGACACTCAAACGGATTGCCTGCGCGCTGGCGTTGCTGGGCGGCGTGTTCGCGTCGAGCGCCGAAGCGCAGCCGCCCGCGCGCGATGCGAGTGCGGCGAGCGCCGCGTCGAAAGACCCTTCCGCCGATGCACGGCGGCGTTCGCAAGACGCGCCATTCGCGTTCCGTGGCATCGCGCTCGGCATCACGCTCGACGAATTCCGCGCGGGCTCGAGCGTGCGGGCGACGCCGCTCGGCAGCGTGCCGGTCTGCGAGACGGACGTGCAGGCGGGCGCGCTCGGCATGCGGCTCAAGTCGCACGACAGTCTGACGGTGGCCTGCCGCTGGGCGCATCGCGCGGACAACGGCTGGGCGGTGTCGCAAGCGGTGGTCGACGGCGCGCCGGCGCTGGAGCATGTGCTGCGCTTCGCGCGCGTGGACGGGCAAAGCGCGCTGCATCTATACGAGATTTCTTTCGTGATCGACGAGATCACCGCCGAGGACTTGCGCGACGCGCTCGCGGACCGCTACGGGCCGCCGCGTCTCGCGACGCAGAACGTGTCGGCGACGGGCGCGATGCCCACGTATGTCTGGGAAAACGCGGTGAGTTCGATCACGTTGTGCTTTCTGCCGGGCACGCGCAACGGCACGCTCACCTATCTGTTGAAGGGCTCGGATGCGTGGGTGAAGTCGGTCGTGCGGCAATGGCAGGCGAGCGGCGCGGAGGCGGGCTGATGCGCGGCAGTGAGTGTGGCCAATGAGTGTGGCCAATGAGCGCGCCAATGAATGTGGGCGTCAGGCCCGTTACGAACAAGGAGCATGCATGACTGCGCTACGTCTGACTGTCGCGCTAGGCGCGGCGGCTTGCCTTGCGGCTTGCGCGAGCCATCAGCAAAACTCGATCGTCGATACGCCGATGGCGCCGCCGCTCGCCTCGGCGCCGCTGAACGTCAACACGCAAGGCGCGATCTACCAAGCCGGCACGCCGCTGCTGCTGTACGAAACACCGCGCGCGCAACATATCGGCGACGTGCTGACGATCCGTCTGTCGGAATCGTACAGCGGCAACAACAGCGCGACCGCGGCGGCGAGCCGTTCGAGCAGCATCACTGCCGACGCGGCCGACCATTCCACCAACGCCGCCGCGCGGCTCGCGCGACTGTTCAACATCGGCTCGGCGAGCACGGAATACAAAGGTCAGGGCAATATCACTGACATTAGCGGCATGAGCGGCACGCTCGCCGTCACCGTGATCGGCACGATGTCGACCGGCAATCTCGTGGTGTCGGGCGAGAAGGTGATTGCGATGAGCGGCAACCGCGACCGGCTGCGCCTGTCGGGCATCGTCAATCCTAAGGATATCGAATCGGGCAACTACGTGGCGTCGAGCAAGGTCGCGAACGCGCGTATCGAGCAGGCCGGCGTGGGAATGGTGTCCGACTCCACGACGATGGGCTGGCTGCAGAGAATGTTCATGAGCGTGCTCACGTTCTGAGCCGGCGACGCGATGGATACCTGAGACGCAAGAGATGCATGAAGTGGGATGTCCATCGCACTTCATGCACCCGTCAGGCGCTGCGTTCGGCCGCGCCGATTTCACCGTCCGGCACGAACACGTAGCCGCGTCCCCACACGGTTTGCACATAGCGCGGCTCGGACGGATCCACTTCGATCAGCCGGCGCAAACGCCAGATCGAGACGTCCAGGCTGCGATTGCGATGCAGCTCGCTATTGCCGTGCAGTTTCTCCAGCAACTGCGCGCGCGTGAGCACGGTCATCGCGTGGCTGACGAATACCTTGAGCATGGCGAATTCGCTCGAACGCAACGTGATGCGCTCGCCGTCCCGGCGTAATTCGCGCGCCGGGAAATTCACTTCGAAACGGCCGAAACGGTACGGTGCGCGCTGCTCCGGCGCGCTCGGCGCAATCGTGCCGCGACGGCGCAGCACGGTGCGAATCCGCGCGACCAGTTCGCTCGGTTCGAAGGGCTTGCCGAGATAGTCGTCCGCGCCGAGTTCGAGGCCGATCACCCGGTCGATCGGATCGGAGCGCGCGGTCAGCAGGATCACGGGAATGTCGTCGCCGGCCACGCGCAAGGCGCGCAGCGCGCTGATGCCGTCGAGTTCCGGCATCATGATGTCGAGCACGATCAAGGCGGGACGCTCGTCCTGCAAGCGACGCTGCAGCGCCATGCCGTGCTCGAGCGTGTCGACCTTGAAGCCGCGCCCTTGCAGATAGCCGCTGACGAGCTCACGTACGACGGGGTCGTCGTCGACGACCAGAATGGATTGGTTCATTCAGGTCATCTTAGAGAACGACGCGCGCGGAGCAAAGCGCGCAACGCTTTCGAATCCTTTCCCGTGTAAGAGAAAGCAAGAGCCCGCGCGTCTAGTTCGCCTGGGAGGTCTGAGTGGTCTGCAGCGGCTGACGCGCGAAGTCGGTTCGATTGACCACCATTCGCTCGATCAGGCCGTTGAGCTTGGTCGACGCCGAAGAGAAGCGATCGGTGTTCAGGCCGCCGGTCTGATAGCGGGCTGTGACGAGAATGCGGCCGTTCTGAATCAGCGTCAGGTCGATGATCGACAGATACTGGATCGTTTCGTCGCTGAACGAGCGGCGGCCGTAATCGATCGCGGCGTTGTAGACGAGGCGCGCTTCGCAGCCGGCGGGCGAGGTGCCCGGATTGTAGACGTCCGAACGAATGCCGCGCCGGTCGAGCGCGAGCTGCAGCGCCGGCACGAAATCGCCGACCGATACGTTCTGGTTCACTTCAATGCAGACGTGACTCACCTCTGCCGGCCTGCCGTTGACGAAGGTCGGCGACGAGTAGTTCGCCGCGATCGCGTAGCCTGCCTGAATCACGGAGCCGGTGGCATCGGCAGCCTGGATCAGCGTCCACGCGCAGCCGTTCAGGCCGACCGCCAGCGTGGCGGAAACGGCGAGCCACGCGCAGGGACGCCGCAACGTGACCCACGCGGCCCGTGGGGTTCGCGTGAAAGCATATGCGCGCATGCTCGGCATGAAGGTCATGAGGCGGTGCCTGGTGGCGGTCAATGGATGCGGTGAATCACAGCCGAATCACCGCGGGTAGCTGCGATCAGGATCATGCTCAGCGCGTGACGCGCAGGCGCAGTTCGTTTTGCCCCTGCACGCTTGCCGTGACGTTCACGCGCCGCTCGGCGGTGATGACGATGAAATGCTGGCGCGTCGGCGTGTTGACGTCGTGCACGACGTTCGGGAAGCAGGCAGCGATATCGGCGCCGAATTCCTCGAGCGGATCGGTGACGACGCCATCGGCCTGCCAGTGCGCGCGCCAGTGGCAATCGTAGGCGTGCGTGTTGGCGCGGCAATCGTCGACGCTAGACGTGCCCGGCAGTTGCGCGGCGGCTTGGGTTTGCAACTGCCTGAAATCGGCGGCGTCGACGATGTGCTTGAGCGCGGGGCAAGCGTCGGCCGGCTCGTTGGGCAGATTGGCCTGAGTCGCCTGGGCTGCGTGCGCGGCGCTCGTGACGAGCAGCGCGGCGCCGAGAGCCAGCGCGAGGCGCTGGGTCAAAGGATGGGAGCGGCGATCGAATGACATGGGCGGAGAATCCGGTAGCGATGAATGACGTGGAGCAGGACGTGGTACGGCCCGCACGACTATCGTCGCCGCTGGGAGGCATTTCCAAAGCGCGGAACAGCTTGCCCGCTTCGCAAATGCTTTCGAACTCTTCTCGCGTGTTTCGGGATGTTGCGGTGTATTGCCTGGGATCGCGAAGGGATGCGGCGCAAGCCGCTGCGATCTGGCGTGGTTGGGTGAAGCGGTGAAGCGGTGAAGCGGTGCAGCGGTGCAGCGGTGCAGCGGTGCAGCGTGAGCGAGTGTTGCGGCTGAGTGGCCGCGCCTGTGGCTAGTACGGCCGGCGTGGTGCAGTTCGCCTGTCACTCACCCAAGCGTGAGACCACCGTCGACGTGAATCACCTGGCCGGTGATATGACGCGCTTCGTCGGAGAGGAGGAACGCGATCAGCGCGGCGACATCCGCGGGTTCGGCGACATGGCCGAGCGGCGTCGCTTCGGCGGCGCGCGTCCACACCGATGCATTATCGGCGCTCGGCCCGCGATCTTTACGGGTATAGCCAGGCGCCACGCAATTGACCGTCACGCCGTGCGGCGCAAGTTCAGCGGCCGCGGTTTTCGCCAACGACTCGAGCGCCGCTTTCGCGGCGGCCGTCGCGGCAAACGGCGCGTCCGCGCGATAGCGGTGCGCGACGAACGAACTGAGCGCGACTACGCGGCCGCGCTTCGAGGTTTCCAGTGCGGGCGTCGCACGTTTGACGAGCGCCGCGAACGCGGCCGGCATCGCGGCGAAGGCTGCGCTGAGCGCGTCGGGATCGAGCGCATTCAGCGTTTGGCGCTGCGCGTGTCCCGCGTTGGCGACCAGTTGATCGAGTGCGCCGAAGCTCGCCAGCGTTTGATGGATCACGTGCTCCGCGGCGCCGCGTTCGGCCAGGTCGCCGAACACCGTCGCACAGCGTGCGCCGTTCGCGCTGCAGTCGACGGCGACTTGCGCGAGCCGTTCGCGAGATTCCTGATCGGCGCCGCGTGCGTGCAACATCAAGGCCGAGCGTGGCGCAGCGATGCGTCGTGCCAGCGCGGCGCCGATGCCGGAGCCCGCGCCGGTGATCAGCACGACGCGCTCGAATCCGGCGCTGCCGGCGTCGTTCAGCGCGTCCACGTCGCTCATGCCGCTCATGCCGCGACCGCTTCGGCCGAGCGCTCGACGTCGAGCGTCTCGTCATGGAACGCAGCCAGCGACTCGCGATGCGCGACGCTGACAATCGCCGCCTTCGGCAGCCGCTCCGTGAACAGGCGATACAGACGCGCTTCATTTTCCGCGTCGAGCGCGCTGGTCGCTTCGTCGAGGAACAGATAGTCCGGCTTGTGCAGCAGCACGCGCGCGGCGGCGAGGCGTTGCTGCTCACCCGGCGACAGAATGCGGGTCCAGTGTCCCGATTCCTGCAGACGGTCCGCGTATTCCGACAGATGGCACACGACGAGCGCTTCGCGGCATTCGTCGTCCGTGTAGGTGCCGACGGCGGACGGATAGGCGAGCGCCGCTTTGAGCGTACCGATCGGCATGTAGCTCACCTGCGGGATGAACATCATGCGGGCGTTGACCGGGGCGTCGATCGAGCCGTCGCCGAACGGCCACAAGCCGGCGAGCGCGCGCATCAGCGTGCTCTTGCCCGAGCCCGACGGGCCGCGCACCAGCCAGCGGGAGCCCGGCTGAATCGCGACATCGCGAATGCGCGACAGCGGGTTGCCGTTGGGCAGGGCGAGCTTGAGACCGTCGGTGGTGAGTTTGTCTTCGTCGACGAAATGCAGATTGATGCCGCCATGCGCGGTAGCCGGCGAGACCGACTCCTTCAGATGCGGCGAATGTACGACGCGCTTGAATTCACGCAACCGGTTCACGGTAGCGCGCCATTCGACCAAGGTGCCGTAACTGTTGATGAACCACGAGAACGAATCGCTGACGGTGCCGAATGCGCTGGAGATCTGCATCAGCACGCCGAACGTGAAGGCGCCGGCGAAGTAGCGCGGCGCGGCGACCACCAGAGGGAAGATGATCGCGATCTGGCCATAGAAGCTCAGCACGAAGGTGAGCCGCTTGGTGTACTTCATCACCTGCCACCAGTTGTCGCGGATACGTCCGAACAACGAGTGCGCGTTCGTCTTCTCGGTTTCCATGCCGTTGTAGAACGCGATCTGCTCGGCATTTTCACGCAGACGGATCAGGCCGAAACGGAAATCCGCCTCCACTTTCTGCGCCTGATAATTGATCGGCACGAGCGGATGGCCGACCTTCTGGATGATCAGCGAACCGACCACGGCGTACAGCGCCGCGGCCCACACCATGTAGCCGGGAATCTCGATCGGCATGCCGCCGAGCGAGATGGTCAGCGCGCCGGCCAGCGACCACAGGATCGTGATGAACGACACCAGCGTGACGACCGTGGACAGCAGGTCGAGCGTCAGCGAGAGCGTGCTGGTGGCGAACGATTGCAGGTCGTCGCTGATCCGCTGGTCGGGGTTGTCGGCGAGGCGGTCGCGTTCGATCCGGTAGAACGCACTGTCCTTCAGCCACTCGTTCAGGTAGCGCGTGGTCAGCCACTGGCGCCAGCGGAAGCCGAGCATCTGGCGCAGATAACGGCCATACACCGCGAGAATGATGAAGCCGAACGCGAGCCCCGAGAACACCATCAGCAGGTGCGGGAAGTCGTGCACGTTCTTGGTTTGCAGCGCGTTGTAGAAGTCGGCGCTCCAGCGGTTCAGGCGCACGTTGATCCACACCACGAGCAGATTCATCACGATGATCGCGATGAGCAGGCCCCATGCCGTTTTTCGTTCTTCGGAAACCCAGTAGGGTTTGATCAGGCTCCATGCGGAGACTTTTTCGTCCGGCGGCAGCACAGGGCTGGCAGAGGTATTCGGTGTCATGAGCATCCTGAAGTAGTGCTGGCCCATTCGGGCTGACCCAACGGGGCAGGCCCGTCGGCGGGCTACCCTGCGGCGGGTTTGCGGTACATGCCCGGGCGTCGTGCTCGACGAACGCACGCCCGGGTGAGCGTCAGATTCTGGCGTGAAGCCCTTAAGCGAAAATTAATTTGCGCCGCGAGGCCCCGCGCCGGTGCCATTGCGAACATGGCGGGACGGCGTGCCGCCCGCACCGCGTTCGTGCGGCATCCTGTGCTGGCATTGTGCCAGAGCGCCGCCTTCGGCCGTATTGATAACGTGAAAGATGGTGCCGGATCAAATCGCGCGCGACGCGACCAGCCGCTGGTTTGCGGGCGCCGCGCCTTTTATGGTCTAATGACCTTCGACGAAACAGGGGTGCTTCGCGCACAGGCGGCATGGTTTTCATGGCGCAGCGGCGAGGCTGAGAGACACCCTTTGCACCCGATCCGGGTAATACCGGCGCGGGAAGTTTCCGGAAGCAGCCAGTCTTCCATTCCCCGCCGGGCAGCGTCCGTCATTGGAACGCGCATTGTCCGGCCGGCCTCACCCGCCGGTTTCGTCCTGGGTACGTGCGTTTTTTTGCCGTACGGAAAGGACTCGATGACCGCCTATTCTTCAGATATGTGTTTTGCTCTTCGTCACGCCGCCGTCGTTGGCGCGCCGTGCTGCTTTAGCTTTGTTTGCCGTCGAGAAGCGGAGTGTGTGCGATGACGCGGCCTGCACAACCCGATTTCGCCGTGCTCGGCGGTGGCCTGTGCGGGCGGCTGGTCGCGTGGCGTCTCGCCGGCCAGGGGCATCGCGTGGCGCTCTATGAACGTGGCGATGCCGCCGGTTCGCAATCCGCCGCGTGGGTCGCCGCGGCCATGCTGGCGCCGCTCGCGGAAGCCGCCAGCGCCGAATTGCTGATCACGCGCCTCGGCGCGAGTTCGCTCGAAACGTGGCCGCAAGTGCTGGCCGAGCTTCCGGAACCGGTGTTCTTTCAGCGCAATGGCACGCTGGTCGTCTGGCATCACGCGGATCGCACCGAAGCACCGCTGTTCGAGCGCCGGGTGCGTTCGAATGCTCCGGCTGAGTTGCTGGACGGCGGCTTCGTGACGCTCGCGGGCGCGCAACTCGGCGCCGCCGAGCCTGCGTTGGCGGGCCGCTTCAATCAGGGCTGGCTGTTGCCGCGTGAAGGGCAGCTGGATAACCGTCAGGTGCTGACCGCGCTGGCCGCGGGCCTCGCGCAACGCGGCGTCGAAACGCACTGGAATACTGCGGTCGACGATCATGCGCTGCCGCCCGCCCGCATTACGATCGACTGCCGCGGCCTCGGCGCGAAGCCCGTGCTGCCCACGTTGCGGGGCATTCGCGGCGAAGTGGCGCGCGTGCATGCGCCCGGTATCAAGCTGACACGGCCGGTGCGGCTGCTGCATCCACGCTATCCGCTCTACATCGCGCCGAAGCAGGACGATCTCTACGTGATCGGCGCCACCGAAGTCGAAGGCGAGGACATGTCGCCGGTCAGCGTGCGCTCGGCGCTCGAACTGCTGAGCGCGGCGTTTTCCGTGCATCCCGGCTTCGGCGAGGCACGCATCCTCGAACTGAATTCGCAGTGCCGCCCAACTTTGCCGGACCACCGTCCGGCCTTGCTGTGGGACGGCGCGCAGACATTGCGCGTGAACGGCCTGTACCGGCACGGCTACATGATCGTGCCCGAAGTCGCCGACGAAGCCGTGCGCTTCGCCGCGGCGCTGCTCGACGGTCGCATCGGCGACGCCGATGCCTTCGCCGACTGGCAGCGCAATGCGCGCTGGAGCGAACTTTTTCAACTGGATTCCGCGCGGGAGCCGGCATGAGCGTTGCGCGAATGGTCTTTACCCAAACGAGCGCGACACGCCACACCGCTTTCGCCATCGACTGAAACGTATTCGAACACCATGGACATTCATATCAATCAGAAGCCGTTGTCGCTGCCCGAAGGCGCGACTGTCGCCGACGCGCTCACCGCGTTCGGCGCGCGTCCGCCGTTCGCGGTCGCGCTGAACGGTGACTTCGTGGCGCGCACCCAGCATGCGGCGCGCGCGCTGCGGGCGGGCGACAAGCTCGACGTCGTGCAACCCGTGGCCGGCGGCTGAGCGCCCGCCACGCCTTGCCGGAGACCCAAAGGATTATGCAAATGACTGCCCCCCAAACCGCCGACGCGCTCACGCTCTACGGCCAGACCTTCGCGAGCCGCGTGCTGCTTGGCACCTCGCGCTATCCGTCGCTGCAATCGCTGTCCGATTCGATCGACGCGGCACGGCCCGGCATGGTGACCGTCGCGCTGCGCCGGCAGATGAACGAAGGCGGCGCGGAAGCCGGCTTCTTCGACCTGCTCAAGCGCCACGGCGTGCCGCTCCTGCCGAACACGGCCGGCTGCCTGACGGTCGGCGAGGCGGTGACGACCGCGCATATGGCGCGCGAAATCTTCGAAACCGAGTGGATCAAGCTCGAACTGATCGGCGACGACTACACGCTGCAGCCCGACCCGGTCGGCCTGATCGAAGCGGCCGCGCAACTGGTCAAAGACGGCTTCAAGGTGCTGCCGTATTGCACCGAAGACCTGGTGATTGGCCGCCGTCTGCTGGACGCCGGTTGTGAAGCGCTGATGCCGTGGGGCGCGCCGATCGGCACCGGCAAGGGCGTGATCAATCCATACGGCCTACGTGTGCTGCGCGAACGGCTGCCGGACGTGCCGTTGATCGTCGACGCCGGGCTCGGTGTGCCGTCGCACGCGGCGCAGGTCATGGAATGGGGTTTCGACGGCGTGTTGCTGAACACGGCCGTGTCGCAGGCCACCCACCCCGACGCGATGGCGCGAGCCTTCGCGCTGGGCGTCGAAGCGGGCCGCCAGGCTTTTCTGGCGGGGCCGATGGCCGAGCGCGAAAGCGCGCACGCGAGCACGCCGGTGGTCGGCATGCCGTTCTGGCATCAAGACGGGAGCGCCGCATGACGCAGACTTTGAGCTTGAAAGACCGCGACCTGTTCTGGCCGCCCGCCGATGAACTCACCGAAGCCGCCGAGCGCATCCGCGCCCGGTTGGGCGACTGGCCGCCGACGCATGCGCCGTGGCGCATCTGCCTGACCGCGCCGGACGAACCGAACGGCGGCGATCTGATCGTGATCGCCGACGCGCAGCAGCATGGCGAGCAGGTGGCGCGCTGGCTGGTGCGGGGCGCCGGCGTGATCGAAGCCGCCGAGGACAAAGCCACGCTGCATCTGGGCGGCGAAAAATACCGCCTGGAAGGCCATCTGGCGGAAGACTGGATTGCCGCGCTGGCTGCTTTCCTCGACTGCGGCTTCGACCCGCATGACGCGCTGGTGCTGGCGCTGGCTTGGCGCGACGGCGACGAAACCCGTGCCGACGACGCCTTTCCCGCTGATCTCGGCCATTTCCCACGTCTCGCCGGCTTGCCCGACGCGCCGGCGCAGGCGTTCGCGCGCTGTCCGGACCGGCTCGGCCTCTATCCGGTGCTGCCGACGGCGGAATGGGTCGAGCGAGTGGTGGGCTTCGGCGTGAAGACCGTGCAGTTGCGCCGCAAATCGGCCGAACCCGCCGACGAGCTGAAGCGCGAAATCGCCCGCTGCGTGGCAGTCGGCCGCACACACGACGCCCAGGTGTTCATCAACGATCACTGGCAGGCCGCGCTCGAAGCCGGCGCATACGGCGTCCACCTCGGTCAGGAAGACGTCCATACGGCTGACCTTGCGGCGCTGGCAGCCGGAGGGGTCCGGCTCGGGCTGTCGACCCACGGTTTCTACGAGATTCTGAAAGCGCTGCATTTCCGGCCGAGCTACATTGCACTGGGCGCGGTGTTTCCGACCACCACCAAGGTCATGCCGACCGCGCCGCAGGGTCTCAAGCGGCTAGCCCGCTACGTGCGGCTGCTCGACGGGGTCGTGCCGCTGGTGGCGATCGGCGGGATCGATCTGCAGGTGCTGCCCGACGTGCTGGCGACGGGTGTCGGCTGCGCGGCCGTGGTGCGGGCGGTGACGGAAGCGGCGGATCCTGCCTCCGCCGTTTCTGCACTGCAACAAGCGTTTACGCAATAATCGTCATGATTGGTTAAGGGACAGGGCACCCTCGAGGCAACTTTTGCACGGTGGCCCTATAATTCGGCCTTCCGTGTAAAAGGACTGTCAGTTTCGTGTCTTCCTCCCCCGAGACCTTACTCGAGCTGCGCGACGTCGACTTCGGTTATGGCGACCGGCTCGTCCTGTCGAACCTGAATCTGCGCTTCAAGCGCGGCCAGGTGGTCGCGGTCATGGGCGGGTCGGGCTGCGGCAAGACCACGGTGCTGCGTCTGATCGGCGGCCTGGTGCGCGCGCAGCGCGGCCAGGTTCTGTTCCAGGGCCAGGACATCGGCCGGCAAACGCGTGACGGCCTGTACGCGCTGCGCCGCAAGATGGGCATGCTGTTCCAGTTCGGCGCGCTGTTCACCGACATGTCCGTGTTCGAGAACGTCGCCTTCGCGCTGCGTGAACACACCGACCTTCCCGAAGAACTGATCCGCGACCTCGTACTGATGAAGCTCAACGCGGTCGGTCTGCGCGGCGCGCGCGACCTGGCGCCGTCGGAGATCTCGGGCGGCATGGCGCGGCGCGTGGCGCTGGCGCGCGCCATCGCGCTCGATCCCGACCTGATGATGTACGACGAGCCGTTCGCCGGTCTCGATCCGATTTCGCTCGGCATCACGGCGAACCTGATTCGCGCGCTCAATCAGGCGCTCGGCGCCACCTCGATCCTCGTCACGCACGACGTGCCGGAATCGTTCGCCATCGCCGATTACGTCTACTTCCTTGCCAACGGCGGGGTTCACGCCGAAGGCACGCCCGCCGAACTGCGCGCGTCGACCGATCCCACCGTGCGCCAGTTCATCGACGGCGCGCCGGACGGCCCCTTCAAATTTCACTATCCCAGCAAGACGCCGCTCGCGGCGGACTTCGGCATCGGCGGAGGTCAGTCATGATCAGTGCGATCGGCCGCTCGGTGATCGACGGGCTGGACACCGCCGGCTACGCCACGCGTTTTTTCTTCCGGCTGCTGCTCGAATTTTTCCCGTTGTTGCGCCGTCCGCGTCTTGTCACGAAGCAGATCCACTTCGTAGGTAACTATTCGCTGGTGATCATCGCCGTGTCGGGCCTGTTCGTCGGCTTCGTGCTCGGCCTGCAGGGCTACTACACGCTGAACCGGTACGGTTCCGAGCAGGCGCTCGGCCTGCTGGTCGCGCTGTCGCTCGTGCGCGAACTCGGCCCGGTGGTCACGGCGCTGTTGTTCGCCGGGCGCGCCGGGACGTCGCTAACCGCCGAGATCGGCTTGATGAAGGCAGGCGAGCAACTGACCGCAATGGAAATGATGGCCGTCGACCCGGTCAAGGTGGTGGTCGCGCCGCGCCTGTGGGCGGGCATTATTTCCATGCCGATCCTCGCCGCGATTTTCAGCGCGGTCGGCGTGTTCGGTGGTTATGTGGTGGGCGTGCTGCTGATCGGCGTCGATGCCGGCGCGTTCTGGTCGCAGATGCAAGGCGGCGTCGATGTCTGGCGCGACGTCGGCGCCGGGGTCGTCAAGAGTGTGGTGTTCGGCCTCGCGGTGACGTTCGTTGCGCTGTTTCAAGGCTATGAAGCCAAGCCGACGCCGGAAGGCGTGTCGCGCGCCACGACCAAGACGGTCGTGTACGCGTCGCTTGCGGTGCTCGGCCTCGATTTTCTGCTGACCGCACTGATGTTCAGCTAAGACTGCGCTGCACGTTTTCGGTCGGCGGCGCGTCACGGGACGCGCGCGGCGGGAAGTATCGGCGGCGTGGCGGATTCACTTTGGGATGACGATGAAAAAGACTGCTGCTCTCGACTTCTGGGTCGGCCTGTTCGTGGTGCTGGGTTTCGTGGCGTTGCTGTTTCTCGCGCTGAAGGCCGGCAACATGAGCTCGTTGTCGTTCCAGGCAACCTATCCGGTCAAGCTCAAGTTCGACAATATCGGTGGCCTGAAGGCGCGCGCGCCCGTGAAGAGCGCGGGTGTGACGGTTGGCCGCGTCGATTCGATCGGCTTCGACAGCAATTCGTACCAGGCCGTCGTCACGATCGACCTCGACAAGCAGTACCAGTTTCCGAAAGACACCTCGGCGAAGATCCTGACCTCGGGTCTGCTCGGCGAGCAATACATCGGGCTCGAACCCGGCGGCGACAGCGAAATGCTCAAGGCGGGCGACACCATCTCCATGACGCAATCGGCGATCGTGCTGGAAAACCTCATCGGCCAATTTCTGTACAGCAAGGCCGCGGATTCGGGTGCGTCCAAACCTGGCGCGGCGACGGGCACGCCCGCGCCCGCAGCGGCGCCGGCGGCGTCGAGCCTGCCCGCCTCCGGCGCGGCGGCTCAATAAGGAGAACCAGAATGCAGACCACACGCATCAGCGGCGCGCGCGCCTTCCAGGCCGGTAAGCTGGCGGTAGCCGCAGCGCTGCTCGCCGGCTGTTCGACGGTGCAGACGCCGACCCCGGGTGACCCGCTCGAAGGTTTGAACCGCACCATCTTCACCGTCAACGACAAGCTCGATCAGTACGCGCTCAAGCCGGTCGCGAAGGGCTACGTGTTCATCACGCCGCAGCCGGTGCGCGACAGCGTGACGAACTTCTTCTCGAACATCGGCGACGTCTACATTGCGGCAAACAACCTGCTGCAGTTGAAGATCACCGACGGTGTCGAAGACATCATGCGGATCGTGATCAACACCGTGTTCGGCGTTGGCGGTCTGTTCGACGTGGCGACGCTCGCCAAGCTGCCCAAGCACGACAACGACCTGGGTCTGACGCTCGGCCACTACGGCGTGCCGGCGGGTCCGTATCTCGTGCTGCCGCTGTTCGGGCCGAGCACCGTGCGCGACGCGGTTGGCTCGATCGGCAATTACTATGTGAATCCGCTCAGCTATATTCATCCGGATGGTCTGAGCTGGGCGCTGTACGGCCTGAACATCGTCAACACGCGCGCGAATCTGCTGAACGCGGGCGACGTGCTGGAAGGCGCCGCGCTCGATAAATATTCGTTCGTGCGTAGCGCGTATTTGCAACGCCGTCAGTATCTGCTGTCGGATGGCAAGCAATCGCAGGCTCTGCCCAACTACGGCGACGAAGCGCCGCTGCCGAAGTACGACGACGTCGACAGTGGCGCGGCGGGCACGCAGGGTGCCGCTGCCGCGAAGGCGGCGCCGGCGTCGGGTACCACCGCGGCAACGCCGCCGCAAGCGGCGTCGGGCACGGCGGCTGCGCCCGAGGCTGCTTCAGGCAGCTCCGAAACGCCGCCGCTCGACCTGAACGGCGGCCCTGAAACGACGCAGATCCCGGCCGGTCAACTGGTTCCGCCCACGCGTTTCAACTTTCCGTCATTCAAATTGCGTTGATCGTGCGGCCGTAACAGATCGATACGACTCTCGCAGTTTGCGCATGGATTGCTGCTGAACTCGCGTGTTAATGTCGGCTCAAACGGTTGCACTATTTTTAAGGCAAGGCTCCAAATGAAAAAATTCTTCCTGATTCCGCTGTTCGCCGCGCTGTTCTCGTTTGCCAGTGCCGGTGCATCGGCACAAACGGTCGACACCAATTCGCCCGACGGCATGATCAAGACGATCACCCAGCAGGTGATCGACGCAATTCGTGCAGACAAGTCGATCCAGCAAGGCGACATCTCGCATATCACCAAGCTGGTCAACGAAAAGATCCTGCCGTACACCGATTTCCGCCGCACGACGCAACTGGCGATGGGCCGCAACTGGCGCACCGCGACGCCGGAGCAGCAAAACGCGGTGGTCGAGCAGTTCAAGATGCTGCTGATCCGTACGTACTCGGGCGCGCTGGCTCAAGTGCGCGATCAGCAGATCCAGTACAAGCCGTTCCGCATGAACCCGGACGACACCGACACCGTGGTGCGCTCGGTGGTGATGAACAACGGCTCGCCGATCGAACTCGACTACCGTCTGTACAAGACGCCGCAAGGCTGGCGCGTGTATGACATCAACGTGCTCGGCGCATGGCTGATCCAGGCGTACCAGCAGCAGTTCAACGAGCAGATCCAGCAGAAGGGCGTGGACGGACTGATCCAGTTCCTCACGCAGCGCAACCAGCAACTCGCCGCGGGCAAGCAGTCGTGAGCGAAGTGCTGAGCCCCGTCGTCAGCCGCTTCGAGAGCGGCGCGACGCTGACCCACGCGAGCGCGAATGCCGCGCTCGCGGCGGGTTTGCAGCGTATCGCGGCGGGCGCGAACGGCGTGGACTGCGCACCGCTCACGCAATTCGATTCGTCCGCGCTGGCCGTCCTCCTCGCGTGGCAGCGTGCCGCCCAGGCACGCGGCGCCGCGTTCGAGATCGTCAATCTGCCGGCTGGTCTCGCCAGCCTTGCGCAAGCCTACGGCGTCGATACCCTCATCGGCGCGCGACATTGACGCTCTAACGCGTCGCCTCCGAACACCTCCTACTGAGATAGGGCCACGGATTTTTGCCCTATAATCAAACGTTTTTTGGGGCACATAACCGGCCCCAATTCCGTTCCTTCCAGCATTTGTGCGCCCTCTCTGGGCCCCTTTAGGCGCCGCGACGCACGCGGCCCACAGTCATGTCAGCCATAGAAATTCGTAACGTCAAGAAGCGCTACAAGGATTTGCAGGCGCTCAAGGGCGTCAGCCTCACAGTTGAAGAAGGCGAGTTCTTCGGACTGCTCGGTCCGAACGGCGCGGGCAAGACGACGCTCATCAGCATCCTCGCCGGGCTCGCGCGCGCCGATGAAGGCAGCATCGCGGTGCGCGGCCACGACGTCGTCAGCGATTTCCGCGACGCACGCCGCGCGCTCGGCGTGGTGCCGCAGGAACTGGTGTTCGATCCGTTCTTCACGGTCCGCGAAACCTTGCGCATCCAGTCTGGCTACTACGGGCTGCGCAACAACGACGCGTGGATCGACGAGATCATGGCCAATCTCGACCTGACCGACAAAGCCGACGCCAACATGCGCGCGCTGTCGGGCGGCATGAAGCGCCGCGTGCTGGTCGCGCAGGCGCTGGTGCACCGGCCGCCGGTGATCGTGCTCGACGAGCCGACTGCGGGCGTCGACGTCGAATTGCGGCAAACGCTGTGGAAATTCATTTCGCGCCTGAACCGCGAAGGCCACACCATCGTGCTGACCACGCACTACCTGGAAGAAGCGGAATCGCTGTGCGACCGCATCGCGATGCTGCGGCGCGGCGAAGTCGTGGCGCTCGAGCGCACCAGCACGCTGCTGCAACGCTTTGCCGGCATGCAGCTGTTCCTGCGTTTCGCGCAAGGCGTATTACCGGCTGAACTGCGTCCGCTCGAAGTGGACAGCGGCACGGGCAACGGCAATGGCCGCCAACATCTGCTGCGTCTAACGAGCTACGACGACGTGGAAAAAATTCTCGCGCAGTGCCGCGCAGCGGGCTGCACATTCGAAGAAATCGAGGTCCGCAAAGCCGACCTCGAAGATGTGTTCGTTCAGGTGATGAACGGTCCGGAAGTGATCGAGGGGCTTGCATGAGCGGTTTCCGTACGCTGTTTTATAAAGAGCTCCTGCGTTTCTGGAAGGTGGCGTTCCAGACCGTGCTGGCGCCGGTCATCACGGCGCTCCTGTATCTGACGATTTTTGGCCACGCCCTGCGCGGCCATGTGCAGGTTTATCCGGGCGTCGAATACACGAGTTTTCTGATTCCGGGTCTCGTGATGATGAGCGTGTTGCAAAATGCGTTTGCCAATAGCTCGTCCTCGCTGATCCAGTCGAAGATCACCGGCAATCTGGTGTTCGTGTTGCTGCCGCCGCTGTCGCACTATGAGATGTTCGGCGCCTATGTGCTCGCGGCCGTGGCGCGCGGGCTGGCGGTCGGCTTCGGCGTATTCATCGTGACGATCTGGTTCGTGCCGGTCAGTTTCACCGCGCCGTTCTACATCATTGCGTTCGCGATTTTCGGCGCGGCGATTCTCGGCACGCTCGGTTTGATCGCCGGTATCTGGGCCGACAAATTCGATCAGCTTGCGGCGTTTCAAAACTTTCTGATCATGCCGCTCACGTTCCTCTCGGGCGTGTTCTACTCCACTCACACGCTGCCGCCGGTGTGGCGTGAAGTGTCGCGGCTGAATCCTTTTTTCTACATGATCGACGGCTTTCGCTACGGTTTCTTCGGGATGTCGGATATCAATCCGCTCGCGAGCCTTGCGATCGTTGCCGGTTTCTTCGTGGTGCTGGCCGTGGTGGCGATGCGCATGCTCGCTTCCGGCTACAAACTGCGCCACTGATCAGGAGCTTCTCTCATGTTGCCGACTCCCGAACAGGTCAAGCAATACATCGCGGCTGGGCTCGCCTGCCAGCATCTCGAAGTCGAAGGCGACGGCCAGCATTTCTTTGCGACCATCGTTTCGCCGAGCTTCGAAGGCAAGCGTCTGATCCAGCGACATCAACTCGTGTATGCGGCGCTCGGCGACCGCATGCGCGAAGAAATCCACGCGCTCAGCATGAAGACGCTGACGCCCGCCGAATGGCAGAACGCGTAATCTGGAAATTTAGTGCGAATTACTCAAGAAGGGCGCGACGCCGGTAGCGGCGCGTCGAACACAGTCAAAGCAGCCCCGGCCGAAGTCCGGGTCAATCAGGAACTGACAGGCATGGATAAACTCGTCATTGAAGGTGGCTACCCGCTGTCGGGTGAAGTCGTCGTCTCGGGTGCGAAGAATGCGGCGTTGCCGATTCTGTGCGCGAGTCTGCTCAGCGCGGAGCCGGTGCATCTGGAAAACGTGCCCGACCTGCAGGACGTGCGCACGATGCTCAAGCTGCTCGGCCAGATGGGCGTGCAGATCGAGAGCGGCGATGGGCGCGTGTCGCTGAACGCGTCGAAGGTCGATAACCTCGTCGCGCCGTACGAAATGGTGAAGACCATGCGCGCGTCGATCCTCGTGCTCGGCCCGCTGGTCGCGCGCTTCGGTCACGCGCGAGTCTCGCTGCCGGGCGGCTGCGCGATCGGCGCGCGGCCGGTGGATCAGCACATCAAGGGCCTGCAGGCCATGGGCGCCGAGATCACGATCGAGCACGGCTTCATCGAAGCCCGCGCGAAGCGTCTGAAGGGCGCGCGCATCGTCACCGACATGATCACCGTGACCGGCACCGAAAACCTGCTGATGGCGGCTGTGCTGGCCGAGGGCGAAACTGTCATCGAGAACGCGGCGCGTGAGCCGGAAGTCGGCGATCTCGCGCATCTGCTGGTCGAGATGGGCGCGAAGATCGAAGGCATCGGCACGGATCGCCTCGTGATCCAGGGCGTCGACAAGCTGCACGGCGCGAAGCACACGGTGATTCCGGACCGGATCGAAGCCGGCACGTTCCTGTGCGCGGTGGCGGCGGCCGGTGGCGATGTCACGTTGCGTAAAGTGCGTCCGCTGATTCTCGAAGCGGTGACCGAAAAGCTGCGTGAAGCGGGCGTCACGATCGAAGAGGGCGACGACTGGATGCGCGTACGCATGGACAAGCGTCCGAGCGCGGTCACGTTCCGCACCTCCGAATACCCGGCGTTCCCGACCGACATGCAAGCGCAGTTCATGGCGCTGAACACGATCGCGACGGGCACCTCGCAGGTCGTCGAGACGATCTTCGAAAATCGCTTCATGCACGTGCAGGAACTGAACCGCCTCGGCGCCAACATCACGATCGATGGCAACACCGCGCTCGTGACCGGCGTCGACCAGCTTTCCGGCGCGAAGGTGATGGCGACCGATCTGCGGGCGTCCGCGAGTCTCGTGATCGCCGCCTTGCGCGCCGACGGTGAAACGCTGATCGACCGGATCTATCACCTCGACCGCGGTTACGACCGGATGGAAACCAAACTCACCGCCATCGGCGCGAAGGTGCGCCGTGTCTCGGGGAGCCAGGCATGAGCGCCATGCCGCAAACTTCGTCTTCGCCGGCGGTGAGCGCACCGCTCACGCTGGCGTTGTCGAAAGGGCGTATCTTCGAGGAGACGTTGCCGCTGCTCGCCGCAGCCGGCATCGAAGTGGCCGAAGATCCGGAAACCTCGCGCAAGCTGATTCTGCCGACCACCGACGCGAACCTGCGCGTGATCATCGTGCGAGCCACCGACGTGCCGACCTATGTCGAATACGGCGCGGCCGACTTCGGCGTGGCGGGCAAGGACGTGCTGCTCGAACACGGCGGCAGCGGCCTGTATCAGCCGGTCGACCTGGATATTGCGCGCTGCCGCATGTCGGTCGCGGTCGCCGCAGGTTTCGATTATGCGAATGCAGTGCGCCAGGGCGCCCGCTTGCGCGTGGCGACCAAGTACGTTGAAACGGCACGTGAGCATTTCGCCGCCAAGGGCGTGCACGTCGATCTGATCAAGCTGTACGGTTCGATGGAACTGGCGCCGCTGGTCGGTCTCGCCGATGCGATCGTCGACCTGGTGAGCTCGGGCAATACCTTGCGCGCCAACAATCTGGTCGAGGTGGAGGAGATCATGCAGATTTCGTCGCGCCTCGTTGTGAATCAGGCGGCGCTGAAGCTCAAGCGCGCCGCGTTGCGGCCGATTCTCGACGCGTTCGAACGCGCGTCGAAAGCCGGCGCCACGACGGCCTGATAGTGTCAGTGTGACCACGTTCTAAAGCGCGCCTTACCGAAACGGATACCCGTATGTCTATCAAGATTCGCAAACTCGATTCCACCGCTCCCGACTTCCAGAAGTCGCTGCACGCGGTGCTCGCGTTCGAGGCGAGCGAAGACGAAGCAATCGAGCGCTCGGTCGCGCAGATTCTGAACGACGTGAAGGCGCGCGGCGACGCTGCGGTGCTCGAGTACACGAAGCGCTTCGACCGTGTCGAGGCGAAGAGCGTCGATGCACTCGAATTGCCGATGTCGGAACTGGAAGCGGCGCTCGAAAGCCTCGAGCCGAAGCGCCGTGCGGCGCTCGAAGCGGCGGCGGCGCGGGTGCGCGGTTACCACGAGAAGCAGAAGATCGAATGCGGCAGCCACAGCTGGCAGTACACGGAAGCCGACGGCACCGTGCTCGGCCAGAAGGTCACGCCGCTGGATCGCGCGGGTATCTACGTGCCGGGCGGCAAGGCGGCATATCCGTCGTCGGTGTTGATGAACGCGATTCCGGCGCGAGTGGCCGGCGTGCGCGAAATCGTCATGGTCGTGCCGACGCCGGACGGTGTGAAGAATCCGCTGGTGCTCGCGGCCGCGTTGCTGGGCGGCGTAGACCGCGTGTTCACGATCGGCGGCGCGCAGGCGGTCGGCGCGCTGGCGTACGGCACGGCAAGCATTCCCGCGGTCGACAAGATCTGCGGTCCGGGTAACGCGTATGTCGCGTCGGCCAAGCGTCGCGTGTTCGGCACGGTCGGCATCGACATGATTGCCGGGCCGTCGGAAATCCTCGTGTTGTGCGACGGCACCACGGACCCGCGCTGGGTCGCGATGGACCTGTTCTCGCAAGCCGAGCACGACGAGCTCGCGCAATCCATCCTGCTGTGCCCGGACGACGCGTTCATCGGCCGCGTGAAAGACGCGATCGACGAACTGCTGCCCACCATGCCGCGCCGCGATGTGATCCAGGCATCGCTGGAAGGCCGCGGCGCGCTGGTCAAGGTGCGCGACATGGAGCAAGCCTGCGCGATCGCCAACGACATCGCCCCGGAACACCTCGAAATCTCCGCGCTGGAGCCGCATCAATGGGGCCAACTGATCCGCCATGCCGGCGCGATCTTCCTCGGCCGCTACACCAGCGAAAGCCTCGGCGACTACTGCGCGGGGCCGAATCACGTTTTGCCTACGTCTCGTACCGCACGGTTCTCGTCTCCTTTGGGCGTCTATGATTTCTTTAAGCGTTCAAGCGTGATCGAGGTCAGCGCGGAAGGCGCGCAGACGCTCGGCGAGATCGCCGCCGAGCTCGCTTACGGCGAAGGCCTGCAGGCGCATGCCCGCAGCGCCGAATACCGGATGCGGCAAACCGGCTGAGCGCGGTCGATCCGGCGCTGAAGCCGCGGGCATGCGGGCATCGAGCCGGTGCCCGCGAACGCCGGCGACGGATTGCGCGCGGTTCTCCGTTTAATAAAGACAACACAGACCAACCTGGGGCGGCCCGCATGCCGCCGACGCCGGGCCGGCGTTCTCCTCGCGGGCCCGCTTCACCGACCTATGACGACACCTCAAGACATCATCCGCCGCGACGTGCTCGCGATGACGAGCTATCCGGTTCCGGACGCCACGGGCTACATCAAGCTCGACGCGATGGAAAATCCGTTCACGCTGCCGCCGGTGCTGGCCGCGCATCTGGGCGAGCACCTGGCCGGCGTCGCGCTGAACCGCTATCCGGCGCCGCGTCCGGATGCGCTGATCGAGAAGATCAAGCGTGTGATGCAAGTGCCGGCCGGCTGCGACGTGCTGCTCGGCAACGGTTCGGATGAAATCATCAGCATGGTGTCGGTCGCGTGCGCACAGCCGGGCGCCAAGGTGCTCGCGCCGGTGCCGGGTTTCGTGATGTATCAGATGTCGGCGAAGCTGGCGAATCTCGAGTTCATCGGCGTGCCGCTGAAAGCGGACTTCACGCTCGACACCGAAGCGATGCTGGCCGCCATCGCCGAGCACCAGCCGGCGATCATCTATCTGGCATACCCGAACAACCCGACCGGCACGCTGTACGACGACGCCGACATGGAGCGCATCATCGCCGCGGCAAAAAAGAGCCTCGTGGTGATCGACGAGGCTTACCAGCCGTTCGCGCAGCAAAGCTGGCTGCCGCGCGCCGACGCGTTCGACAACGTCGTCGTGATGCGCACGGTGTCCAAGCTCGGCCTCGCCGGCATCCGTCTCGGCTACCTGGTCGGCAAACCGGCCTGGCTGACCGAATTCGACAAAGTGCGGCCGCCGTACAACACCAACGTGCTCACGCAAGCCGCCGCCGATTTCCTGCTCGACCACGTCGACGTGCTCGACTCGCAAGCCGCGCAATTGCGCGACGAACGGACCAAACTGGCGCACGCGGTGTCCCAATTACCGGGCGCCGAAGTGTTCCCGAGTGCCGGCAACTTCCTGCTGGTGCGCGTGCCCGACGCGTCCGTTCTGTTCGAAACGCTACTCACGGCGCGGGTTCTGATCAAAAACGTGAGTAAAATGCATGCATTGCTGGCCAATTGCGTGCGTTTGACCGTCGGTTCGCCGGAAGAAAACGCCCAATTGCTCGCTGGACTGAAACTCGTGCTGAACTGAACGGCGTGCCGAACGGCCGCGCAAGCGCTTTCCCATATTGCGGAAAGCGCGCGTGGCCCGCCGTTTTCCCATCCCACCTACCTATCGCTTTCTAGCTAGATTCGAGGAATTACCATGCGCCTTGCGGAAGTCGTTCGCAACACCAGCGAAACGCAGATCCGTGTGAAGATCAATCTGGACGGCACCGGTCAGCAAAAGCTGGCCACCGGCGTGCCGTTTCTGGACCACATGCTCGACCAGATCGCGCGGCATGGATTGTTCGACCTCGAAATCGAAGCGCATGGCGACCTGCATATCGACGACCACCACACGGTCGAAGACACCGGCATCACGCTCGGCCAGGCCGTCGCGAAAGCGATCGGCGACCGCAAGGGCATCCGTCGCTATGGTCATTCCTACGTGCCGCTGGACGAGGCGCTGTCGCGCGTCGTGATCGATTTTTCTGGCCGTCCGGGCCTCGAATTCCATGTGCCGTTCACGCGCGCGCGCATCGGCACGTTCGACGTCGATCTGTCCATCGAGTTTTTCCGCGGCTTCGTGAATCACGCCGGCGTCACGCTGCATATCGACAACCTGCGCGGCCTGAACGCTCATCATCAGATGGAAACGGTGTTCAAGGCGTTCGGGCGTGCGTTGCGCATGGCCACCGAACTGGACGAACGCGCGGCGGGACAGATTCCGTCGACCAAGGGCAGCCTTTAAGCGCTCGTCAGCCGGCTCAGTGGCCGGCTCATTGGCCAACTCAATTACCAGGACCGGGACCCGCGCTTGCGCTCGCGCCCGGTGTGCGATGGACATTCTGAAGTCGTTTATTTCGCTGCTGGCATTGATCAACCCGGTCGGCGCCATCCCGTTCTTCATGAGCCTGACGGCGAATCAGAGCGATGCCGAGCGGCGTAGAACCATCCGGATCGCGGCTATTTCGGTGTTCTGCGTGATTGCGGTGACCACGCTGCTCGGGCAGCAGATCATCAGCTTCTTCGGCATTTCGGTTGGGTCGCTCGAAGTGGGCGGCGGGATCATCATGCTGCTGATGGCGATCAACATGCTGAACGCGCAGATCGGCAACAGCCGTTCGACGCCGGAAGAGCGCCATGAAGCCGAGCAGAAGGACAACATCGCGGTCGTGCCGCTGGCGATTCCGCTGTTGACCGGTCCGGGTGCGATCAGCACCACGATCATCTACGCGGCCGGCTCGGCGCATTGGTACGACCGGATCAGCCTCGTCGCCATCGGCGCGGTGTTGGCGGCGATCTGTTTTTTTTCGCTGCGCCTTGCCGAACCGATTGCCCGCTGGGTCGGTCGCACGGGTATCAACATCGGCACGCGGCTCATGGGTTTGATGTTATCGGCGCTGGCGGTGGAATTCATCGTCGACGGATTGAAGGCATTGCTGCCTAACTTGAAATGAAAACTTCGATAGCGATTGTGGATTACGGAATGGGCAACCTCCGTTCGGTGGCCCAGGCACTGCGCAAAGCCGCGCCGGAAGCGGACGTGGCGATCGTCGACCGGCCGGAAGCGATTCGCGCGGCCGACCGCGTGGTGCTGCCCGGTCAGGGCGCGATGCCCGACTGCATGCGCAGTCTGGCCGAATCCGGCCTGCAGGAAGCGGTGGTTGAAGCGTCGCGCACCAAGCCGCTGATGGGCGTATGTGTCGGCGAGCAGATGCTGTTCGACTGGAGCGCGGAGGGCGGCACGCCCGGCTTGGGCCTGCTGCCCGGCAAAGTGCTGCGCTTCGACCTGGAAGGCCAGGTGCAGGACGACGGTTCGCGCTTCAAGGTCCCGCAAATGGGCTGGAACCGCGTGCGCCAGGCGCAGCCGCATCCGCTGTGGGATGGCGTCGCGGACAACGCGTTCTTCTACTTCGTGCACAGTTACTACGTGGTGCCGGACAATGCCGCCCATACTTCGGGCGAAACGGTGTACGGTGTGCCCTTTACCTCGGCGGTGGCGCGGGATAACATCTTCGCGACCCAATTCCACCCGGAAAAGAGCGCCGAAGCGGGGCTGCGCGTGTATCGCAACTTCGTGCACTGGAACCCGTGAGCGCCTTTCTTCATCCTGTTGCCGTGCGCCGCTCCGCCACGAGCGGAACGTGTGCCGCGCGCCGCAATTGCACCACCGCGATTTCGCTCCCCCACGACGCTGTGCAAGGGCGTCGAAAGAGTTGTACTAAACTAGCGAAACGGCGTCTCGGCGGGCTGAACTACCAGCCGCTGCCGCCGACCTTCAACCCCTTCCCAGACAACACCCGATTGCTATGCTGCTGATTCCCGCCATCGACCTGAAAGACGGTCAGTGTGTACGCCTCAAACAGGGCGATATGGACCAGGCGACGATATTTTCCGAGGAACCGGCGGCGATGGCCCGACATTGGGTCGATCGCGGTGCCCGGCGTCTGCACCTCGTCGACCTGAATGGCGCGTTTGCCGGCAAGCCGAAGAATGAAGACGCGATTCGCGCGATCATCGAGGAAGTCGGCGGCGAGATTCCCGTTCAACTGGGCGGCGGCATCCGCGACCTGAATACGATCGAGCGCTATCTGGACGACGGTTTGTCGTACGTGATCATCGGCACGGCGGCGGTGAAGAACCCCGGCTTCCTGCAGGATGCCTGCACGGCGTTCGGCGGCCATATCATCGTCGGGCTGGATGCGAAAGACGGCAAGGTCGCCACCGACGGCTGGAGCAAGCTGACCGGCCACGAAGTGGCCGACCTCGCGCGCAAGTTCGAGGACTACGGCTGCGAGTCGATCATCTACACCGACATCGGCCGCGACGGCATGCTTCAGGGCATCAACATCGAAGCGACGGTGCGTCTCGCGCGCGCGGTGAAGATTCCGGTGATCGCGAGCGGTGGCTTGTCGAACCTCGCCGATATCGAATCGCTGTGCGAAGTCGAAGACGAAGGCATCGAAGGCGTGATCTGCGGCCGGGCGATCTACTCGGGCGATCTCGACTTCGCGGCGGCGCAAACCCTCGCGGACCGGCTGCGCGAATCGGACGACGCTTAAGGCCGGGAAGACAAGGCGCCCGCGTCTCGTGCTTCCTCGTGTTTCGGCGTCGCGGTGAGCGAATCACCGGCGCTGGAGCAGCGCGGCTATGCGCCGGCATAGCGTCTCAAGCCGCCTGCGTGCGACTCACCGGCGGCACGACTGGCCGCGCCGACCTTGCGCCGCTTGCCCCAGGCGAGCGGCCTCATCAGCGGTATTGGCAAAATTGCAAGATCATGGCTCTAGCTAAACGCATCATCCCCTGTCTCGACGTCACGGCTGGCCGCGTGGTCAAGGGCGTCAACTTCGTCGAACTGCGCGATGCGGGCGACCCGGTCGAAATCGCTCGCCGTTACGACGATCAGGGCGCCGACGAACTCACCTTCCTCGACATCACCGCGACCTCGGATCAGCGCGATCTGATCCTGCCGATCATCGAAGCGGTCGCCTCGCAAGTGTTCATTCCACTGACGGTCGGCGGCGGCGTGCGCGCCGTCGAAGACGTGCGGCGCCTGCTGAACGCGGGCGCGGACAAGATCAGCATGAACTCGTCGGCGGTGGCGAATCCGCAGCTCGTGAAGGACGCGACGGACAAATACGGCTCGCAGTGCATCGTCGTCGCGATCGACGCGAAGCGCGTCTCCGCGGACGGCGAGCCGCCGCGCTGGGAAGTCTTCACGCACGGCGGGCGCAAGGCCACCGGGCTGGAGGCGGTCGAATGGGCGCGCAAGATGGCCGAACTCGGCGCCGGCGAAATCCTGCTCACCAGCATGGACCGCGACGGCACCAAGAGCGGCTTCGACCTCGCGCTCACGCGCGCGGTGTCGGACGCGGTGCCGATTCCGGTGATCGCTTCGGGCGGCGTGGGCAATCTGCAGCATCTGGCCGACGGCATCAAGAGCGGCCACGCGGACGCAGTACTCGCCGCGAGCATCTTCCACTACGGCGAACACACCGTGGGCGAGGCCAAGCGCTTCATGGCCGATCAGGGCATTTCGGTGAGGTTGTGACGTGGTGAATCCCTCGGCAGTCAATTGGCTCGACAAGGTCAAGTGGGACGCGAACGGCCTCGTGCCTGTGATCGCACAGGAAGCGTCGACGAACGACGTGCTGATGTTCGCATGGATGAACCGCGAAGCGCTGGCGAAGACCATTGAGACGAACCGCGCGGTGTATTTCTCGCGCTCGCGTCAGCGTCTGTGGTTCAAGGGCGAAGAGTCGGGCCACGTGCAGCATGTGCACGAAGTGCGGCTCGATTGCGACGAAGACGTCGTGCTGCTGAAAGTGGAGCAGGTGTCGGGCATTGCCTGCCACACCGGCCGTCACTCGTGCTTTTTCCAGAAATTCGAAGGCGCGGTGGACGATGGCGACTGGGTCGCCGTCGATCCCGTGCTGAAAGACCCCGAACACATCTACAAATGACGCAATCCACGCAAACCACGTCGTCCGACCCCGCGAACACGAATGACACGCTGCTGCGCCTCGCGGCGATCATCGACAGCCGCAAGGGCGGCGATCCGGACGTTTCATATGTGTCGCGCCTGTTCCACAAGGGCGACGACGCGGTGCTGAAGAAGATCGGCGAAGAAGCCACCGAAGTCGTGCTGGCCGCCAAGGACGCGCGCCACGGCGGCGCGCCGAAGGCACTGGTCGGCGAAGTCGCGGACCTGTGGTTTCACTGCCTCGTGATGCTGTCGCATTTCGATCTGAGCCCGGCGGACGTGCTCGCCGAACTGGAGCGCCGCGAAGGCATGTCGGGCATCGAGGAAAAGGCGCTGCGCAAGAGCCGCGACCGCGAGCAGAACGGCGACTGATCGTCGTTGGTCCGCTCGAGTCTTGAAGTAGACAGCACCGGCGCCCACATTGCACTGAACGCACCTGACGCATCCTTGGGAGGACGCAAGCATGGAACAGTCGCACGACAGCTATCCGCCGCCGGTCTATCGCAATGCTATCGAGCCAGAGCGCGAACGCAGCCTGCGCACGCTCACCCACGTTCTGTACGCGCTGTATGCGGTCCACTGGCTGACGGGCGGCCTGACGATCCTGATCGCGATCATCATCAACTACGTGAAGCGGCCCGACGTGGTGGGCACGCCGTACGAAGCCCATTTCGAGTGGCAGATCCGCTCCTTCTGGATGGCCTTGCTGGGTTACGCGATCGGCGGCGTGCTGCTGTTCGTGGTGATCGGCATTCCGGTTCTGTGGGCCGTGAGCATCTGGATGTTGTACCGTATTATCAAGGGCTGGCTGTATCTGTACGATAACAAGCCGCTCGCGAATCCGCGTGGCTGGTTCTGAGTTTCGTCCGACGGTTGCCGGGCCTGACATGAATCGCGCCGCGTCCGCTTCGCGCTTCAGCCATACTGTGTCAGGAATACGATGAGCCACGACCCGAACTGCCTTTTCTGCAAAATCGCCGCCGGCGCGATCCCGTCGACCAAAGTCCACGAAGACGACGAATTCGTCGCCTTTCGCGACATTCGGCCGGCCGCCGAGACGCATGTGCTGGTCATTCCGCGCAAGCACATCGCCACGCTGTCGAACTGCACCGAAGGCGATGCTCCGCTGCTTGGTAGAATGCTAGTTTTGGCGGCACGTCTGGCCGATCAACTGGGCGTGGCGTACACCGGCGGCGAGACGGGTTTTCGCACGGTAATCAATACCGGGCCGGGCGGCGGGCAAGAGGTATATCACCTGCACGCACACATTCTCGCGGGACCGCGCCCCTGGCAGCGCATGGGCTGACGCGGCAGCGCGGCGAGTTTTGGTCACACACAATACCGCGGCCGTTGTTTTTGCCGCATTGTAACGACGCCGACGCGATCGTCTGGTCACAATGACATACCGTGTCGCGAGTCGAATCGGAAGGGCTCGCGGTAATGTTTAGATGAAGCGTACGCGCTTCGATTCATGCCGCAAGGCGTACGAGTTTCGCCGCACTACGGTGCGGTGTCGGGTTAAGGAGAGTAGTCATGGGTTCGTTGAGTATTTGGCATTGGCTGATCGTGTTGTTGATCGTGGCGCTCGTGTTCGGCACGAAGAAGCTGCGCAATATCGGCACCGATCTGGGTGGCGCGGTGAAGGGCTTCAAGGAAGGCATCAAGGAAGGCGAAACGCCGGCAGGCGAAGCGCAGCAGCGCGAACTGCCGCGCAACGGCGCCGTGGACGTGGAAGCAAAGGAAAAGACGCCGCGTTCGGGCGATTACCGCTAAGCCGCGGCTTAACCGCGTTACTGACGGACATTCCACTTCATGCTGGACCTCGGTCTAACCAAGATGGCGCTGATCGGCGTCGTCGCGCTGGTCGTACTCGGGCCTGAGCGCCTGCCACGCGTCGCCCGCACGGCTGGCGCGTTGTTCGGCCGCGCGCAGCGATATATCAACGACGTGAAGGCCGAAGTCACGCGCGAAATCGAACTCGACGAACTGCGTCGGATGAAAAGCGAGTTCGAGGCCGCCGCGACCAACGTCCAAACCTCCGTTCAGGACAACCTGCGCAAGCACGAGACGGAAATGAACGACGCGTGGAACAGCGGCACGTCGGTGTCGCCGAGCATTGCCGGCGGCGCGCTCGAAGACGTCGGCAATACAGGCAACAGCTCGTGGCCGAGCAGCACGCCGGCTGCGGCGTCCAAACGCAAGAACTGGCGCGTCAAGCAGACGGCCATGCCCACTTGGTACAAGCGCGCGACCACGCGCCGCACGCGTGTGCAGTCGGGTGCGGCGCGCGTGGCGCGGCATACGCCGGCCAGCATGCGTCGCCCGACGCGGTTTTTCTGATGATCAGAACGACAATCTCTAACCGAGGGCCGGTGTGAGCGACCCCCAGCATACCCAGGACGAAGGCACTGAAGAGACCTTCATTTCCCACCTCGTTGAATTGCGCGACCGTATCATTCGCGCCGGCCTTGCCGTCGTGGTGGTGTTCGTCGGGCTCGTGTACTGGGCGCCGGATATTTTCCGGTTGCTCGCGCGGCCCTTGATGCAGAACCTGCCGAAGGACGGCAAGATGATCGTCACCGACGTCACCGGCTCGTTCTTCGTGCCGATGAAGGTGACCATGCTGGTGGCCTTCGTGATCGCGTTGCCGATCGTGCTGTATCAGATCTGGGCATTCGTCGCGCCGGGTCTTTACCAGCACGAGAAGAAACTGGTCGGGCCGCTGGTGGGCAGCAGCTACACGCTGTTCCTGTGCGGTATGGCGTTCGCGTACTTCGTGGTGTTTCCGACCATCTTCCGCGTGATGGCGCACTACAACGCGCCGCTCGGCGCGGAGATGACCACGGACATCGACAATTACCTGAGCTTCGTGCTGACCATGTTCGTCGCGTTCGGCGTGACGTTCGAAGTGCCGATTGTCGTGGTGCTGCTGGTGCGCATGAACGTGGTGACGCTCAAGAAGCTCAAGGAGATTCGTCCGTATGTGATCGTCGGCGCCTTTGTTATTTCGGCCGTGGTCACGCCGCCGGACGTGTTCTCGCAATTGATTCTCGCGATTCCGCTGATCGTGCTGTATGAGGCAGGGATCATCGCGGCGCGGTTGATCGTCGGCAAGCAGCCGGTGGTGATCGAAGACGCGAGCCCGTCGGAATGATGGCGTAGCGCCTAGGCCACTCACGCAAAGACAAAAGGGCAGTCCGTTATGGACTGCCCTTTTTGCTTGATGCGCGGCGCGTTGCTTGTGCCTGCTGTTGCCGCTGAGGCGTTGCCGTCGCGATTTTGTTCTGCGTCCTCCGCTACGTCAGCCGCCGTCGTCGTCCTGATCGCCGCCGCCGCCGTTGTCCTCGGCCGGCTGCTTTGGCGGAGGCGGCCGTTTGCCGATGGTGACTTCCAGATCCATCTCGCGGCTCTTACGCACGAGATGCACCTTCGCGGCCGTGCCCGGTTTGATCTGCGCGATCACATTCAGCAGGCGCGTGGTGTCGGTGATTTCCTGTCCGTTCACGCTCATCAAAATGTCGCCCGGCTTGATGCCCGCGCGGTCCGCGGGACCGTTCTTCAGCACGCCCGCGACAATCGCGCCCGACTTCTGATCCAGTCCGAACGATTCGGCGATCTCCGGCGTGACGTCCTGCGGTTCGACGCCGATCCAGCCGCGCGTGACCGAACCCGTGGTGATGATGCTCTCAAGCACGCTCCTCGCCGTCGAGACAGGAATCGCGAAGCCGATGCCGAGCGAGCCGCCCGAGCGCGAATAGATCGCGGTGTTGATGCCGAGCAGGTTGCCGTTCACGTCGACCAGCGCGCCACCCGAGTTGCCCGGGTTGATGGCCGCGTCGGTCTGAATGAAGTTTTCGAACGTGTTGATGCCGAGGTGATTACGCCCTAGCGCGCTGACAATGCCCATGGTCACCGTCTGGCCGACGCCGAACGGATTGCCGATGGCGAGCACCACGTCGCCAACGCGCGTCTGGTCCATGCGGCCGAGCGTGATGGTGGGCAGGTTGGTCATGTTGACCTTGAGCACCGCCAGGTCCGTTTCCGGATCGACGCCGATCACCTTCGCATTCGTGGTGCGGCCGTCGGCCAGCGCGATTTCGATCTGATCGGCGCCGTCCACGACGTGCTGGTTCGTTAGAATGTAACCTTCCGAACTCACTATCACGCCGGAGCCCAGATTGGACGCGGGCTGTTCCTGCTGCTTGCGGTTCTTGTCGCCGAAGAAGTAGCGGAACAGCGGATCTTTCGCGCGTGGGTCGGGTGGCAGTGAGCCATCCTTGCTGGAGAACACATTGACGACCGCGGGCATGGCCTTTTGCGCGGCGTCCGCGTACGACGCCTGAGCTGGGCCGCTGCCGATGCCTGGCGCTACTTCCCGCAGGGCGACGATCGGTTCGGCGAGTTGCTTGCCGAATTGCCCTTGACGCTGGAGCCACTGCGGTTTGAGGGTCGCAATGATGAACATTAGCGCCAACAGCACGGTCACCGCTTGGGCAAAGAACAGCCAAAAGCGTCTAAGCATCTGAAGACTAGAGGTTTATATGGATCGGATCGAACTTGAATTGTACTTGAACAATCTCCTTGAAACCGCGCGCTTCAAGGACTATTGCCCCAATGGGCTGCAGGTCGAAGGGCGTCGCAAGATCAATAAGCTCGCGACCGGCGTGACCGCTTCGGCGGCCTTCCTGGAGGCCGCGCTCGACTGGGGCGCGGACGCCGTGCTGGTCCATCACGGCTATTTCTGGCGCAACGAAGCGCCGCAGATCACCGGCCGCAAACACGCACGGCTGAAGCTGCTGATCGCCAACGACCTGAACCTGTTCGCCTATCACCTGCCGCTCGACGACCATCCCGAGTTCGGCAACAACGCGCAGATCGGCGCGAAGATGGGCTGGATCAGCGACGCGCGCTTCGGCGAGAACGACCTCGGCTGGCTCGCCACGTTTCCAATGCCGATCACGCTCGCGCACTTCACCGCGCAAGTCGAGCAGACGCTCGGCCGCACGCCGCTCGTATTCGGTGACGCGGACCGCGAACTGCGCCGCGTGGGCTGGTGCACGGGCGCGGCGCAAGGCATGTTCGACGCGGCCATCAATGCGGGCGCCGACGTTTATCTGACCGGCGAAGTGTCGGAGTCGGTGATGCACACATCGGCGGAAAGCGGCGTGGCTTTTCTCGCGGCCGGCCATCATGCAACCGAGCGCTTCGGCGTGCAGGCGGTGGGCAAGCATCTGTCCGAGCAGTTCGATATCGAGCACCTCTTTATCGATATCCCTAATCCCGTTTGAATCGCCAGATCGACGTAAAACGCATTAGCGAAGAAAAAGGCAAGAATAACGGAGAGGGCGCTTAAAAGGAGGTGCAAAAAGGTTTGCGATTCGTACGGAGAAACCCTGATTTATCAAAGGCTTCGCACGGTTTTTGGCAATCGGCCCTTGTAAATGGCGACTCCATTCGCGCAAACTAGCGGCGGTAGAAGAGACGTGAAGGAAAAATCCAACTCAGAAGTGGGGCGTGTGATGCGAGACAAGGAAGATGAACGCGTCGACGGCAGCCGCCGTACCTGGCTGATAGCGACGACCGTAGCAGGTGGCATAGGAGGCGTTGCCACTGTCGTACCCTTTGTTAGTTCGTTTGCACCATCTGAAAAGGCCAAGGCAGCAGGTGCCCCGGTCGAAGTCGATATCAGTGATCTCAAGCCCGGCGACATGAAGACCGTTGCCTGGCGTGGTAAGCCGGTGTGGATCATCAACCGCACCGACAGAATGCTCGCCGATGTCCAGAAAGCCGATAACGAAGTAGCGGATCCCCACACCAAGAATCCTTTTTCGATGCCGTTGCCGGAGTACTGCAACAACGAGTTCCGTTCACGCACCGACCACAAGAACCTTTTCGTCGCCGTCGCCGTGTGCACCCATCTGGGCTGTACGCCGACGCCGCGCTTCCAGGAGGGCGCGCAGCCCAATCTTCCAGACGACTGGCCAGGCGGCTTCCTGTGCCCTTGCCACGGCTCGACCTATGACATGGCCGGCCGCGTCTTCAAGAACAAACCTGCGCCGCAGAACCTCGACATCCCGCCTTACATGTTCACCTCGGCCACCGGCCTCGTGATCGGCAAGGACGAGAAAGGAGAAGCGTAATGGCGATCGAACACGAAGTAGAGACGACCGGGCTGGTCGGCTGGATCGACCGGCGCTTTCCGCTGACTTCCACCTGGAAGAAGCACGTTTCCGAGTACTACGCGCCGAAGAACTTCAACTTCTGGTACTTCTTCGGTTCGCTTGCGCTGCTGGTGCTGGTCAACCAGATCGTCACCGGCATCTTCCTCACCATGAACTACAAGCCCGACGCGACGCTCGCGTTCTCGTCGGTCGAGTACATCATGCGCGAGGTGCCGTGGGGCTGGCTGATCCGCTATATGCACTCCACGGGCGCCTCGATGTTTTTCGTCGTCGTGTATCTGCATATGTTCCGCGGGCTCATGTACGGCTCGTACCGCAAGCCGCGCGAACTGGTGTGGATTTTCGGCTGCGCGATTTTCCTGTGCCTGATGGCCGAAGCGTTTTTCGGCTATCTGCTGCCGTGGGGCCAGATGTCGTTCTGGGGCGCGCAGGTGATCGTGAACCTGTTCTCGGCGATTCCGTTCATCGGGCCGGATCTGTCGCTGTGGATTCGCGGCGACTATGTGGTCTCGGACGTGACCCTGAACCGCTTCTTCGCGTTTCACGTGATCGCGATTCCGCTGGTGCTGATCGGTCTGGTGGTCGCTCACCTGGTCGCGCTGCACGAGGTTGGGTCGAACAATCCGGACGGCATCGAAATCAAGGCGAAGAAGGACCCGGACGGCATTCCGCTCGACGGCATCCCGTTCCACCCGTACTACTCGGTGCACGATTTCATGGGCGTGACGGTGTTCCTGCTGATCTTCGCGGCGATCATTTTCTTCGCGCCGGAGATGGGCGGCTACTTCCTCGAAGCGAACAACTTCGTGCCGGCCAACCCGCTGCAGACGCCGCCTGAAATCGCCCCGGTGTGGTACTTCACGGCCTTCTACGCGATGCTGCGCGCCACTACCGATCCGTTCAAGATCGTGCTGATGGTCGTGATCGGGCTGCTCGGCCTGCTCGCGCTGGTGCGCGCGCGTGGCAAGTGGAAGCTCGGCCTGCCGGTGCTCGCGGTGCTGGTGATTCTGGCCATGGCGTTCACCGAGTCGAAGTTCTGGGGTGTGGTGGTGATGGGCAGCGCGGTGGTGTCGCTGTTCTTCCTGCCGTGGCTTGACCGCTCGCCGGTCAAGTCGATCCGTTACCGGCCGTTCTTTCACAAGGTGTTCTACGGCATCTTCGTGGCCGCGTTCCTGACGTTGGCTTTCCTCGGCACGAAACCGCCGTCGCCGGCCGCCACGTTGATCGCGCAGGTCTGTGCGCTGATCTACTTCGCGTTTTTCCTCGGTATGCCGTTCTGGACGCGGCTTGGCACGTTCAAGCAGCCGCCCGAACGGGTGCGGTTCAAGCCTCACTAATCGCGAGCCAGGAGAACACGAAATGAAGAAACTGCTTACGAAGTGCGCGCTGATCGGCGCGACACTGCTCGCGGTGCTGGCCGCTCCGGCTTACGCGGACGAGAATTTCCCTCTCGACCGCGCGCCGGATAACGCGGAGAATTTCGCTTCCTTGCAGCACGGCGCGCGATTGTTTGTAAACTACTGCCTGAATTGCCACAGCGCGAACCTGATGCGCTACAACCGCCTGACCGACATCGGCATCACGCCGAACGAAATTCAGGCGAACCTGCTGTTCACCACGGATAAAGTCGGCAACACCATGACCGTGGCGATGCGCCCGGACGACGCGCAAGCGTGGTTCGGCGCGAGTCCGCCGGATTTGTCGGTGGAAGCGCGAGCGCGCGGCAAGGATTGGCTGTACACGTATTTGCGCAGCTTTTACCGCGACAATACGCGGCCGACCGGCTGGAACAATCTGGTGTATGAAAACGTGAGCATGCCTCACGTGCTGTGGCAGCTTCAGGGGCAACGCACCGCGAAGTTCGGTGACGAAACCGACGAAAAAACTGGCGAGACGGTACACAAATTTGTCGGCTTCCAGCAGGTCACTCCGGGGACGATGTCGCCGGTAGATTATGATTCTGCTGTGGCCGACCTCGTGTCGTACCTGTCATGGATGTCCGAACCGACCCAGAAAACCCGCAAGCAGCTTGGCGTGTGGGTGCTGTTGTTCCTCGGTATCCTGAGCTTTTTCGCCTGGCGATTGAACGCCGCGTACTGGAAACATATCAAATAATCACGCCGTCACCCGGCGTGGGGCCGGCGCCAGGAAAAACCTGTTGGACGGTTTTTCCGCGCGCTGGCCTTTCAGCTTTTTGAGGAAACGTAAACATGATGGTTCTGTATTCCGGCACAACTTGCCCGTTCTCCCAGCGCTGCCGGCTGGTGTTGTTCGAAAAGGGCATGGACTTCGAGATCCGCGACGTCGACCTGTTTAACAAGCCGGAAGACATCGCCGTGATGAATCCGTATGGTCAGGTGCCGATTCTCGTCGAACGGGACCTGATTCTGTACGAATCGAACATCATCAACGAGTATATCGACGAGCGCTTCCCGCATCCGCAACTGATGCCGGCCGATCCGGTTCAGCGCGCCCGCGCCCGCCTGTTCCTGCTGAACTTCGAGAAGGAATTGTTCGTTCACGTCGGCACGCTCGAAAACGAAAAGGGCAAGGCCGCCGAGAAGAATCACGAGAAGGCCCGTCTCGCGATTCGCGATCGTCTGACGCAACTCGCGCCGATCTTCCTGAAGAACAAGTACATGCTCGGCGAAGAGTTCTCGATGCTCGACGTCGCGATCGCGCCGTTGCTGTGGCGTCTGGATCACTACGGCATCGAGCTGTCGAAGAACGCCGCACCGCTGATGAAGTACGCCGAGCGCATTTTCAGCCGCCCGGCTTATATCGAAGCGCTGACGCCTTCGGAAAAGGTGATGCGTCGTTGATTGGCTTTGGGGGCGAGGGCGCCGCGCGGTTGACTGAGCGCGGGCCCGCGCCCGGTTAGAGGACTGTTGATGCAAGAGATTTCCACCAAGCCTTACCTGCTGCGCGCGCTCTACGAGTGGTGCACGGATAACGGCTATACGCCGCACATTGCGGTCCGGGTCGACAATCAGACGCGCGTGCCGCGTCAGTTTGTGCGCGACAACGAAATCGTGTTGAACATCAGCTTCGAGGCGACCAGCCAGCTGCAGATGGGCAACGAGTGGATCGAGTTCAGCGCGCGTTTCTCCGGCAAGTCGCACAAGATCGAGGTGCCGATCGCCAATATTCTCGCGATTTACGCGCGCGAAAATGGCCAGGGCATGGCGTTCCCGGTCGAGTCGACGGGCGGTGAAGCGCAGGATTCGGGCGCCGACGCGGAAGTGGCGGACGAGACCGAAGCGCCCGCGCCACGCGTGGTCGAAACGGCGCCGGCGACGGACGCCGCCACCGCCAAAGCGGATAGCGAGGCGGACGGTCCGCAGCCTGACGACGACGGATCGAAAGGCGGCGGAAGGGCTCGCCTCAAGATCGTAAAATGAAGTAGAATCACGGCCTCATGCCGGCTTAGCTCATCAGGTAGAGCGCTTGACTTGTAATCATGAGGTGGCGGGTTCGAGTCCTGCAGCCGGCACCAGTTGTACTAAACGGGGTTTCTGTTCAGTCAGAAACCCCGTTTTTCATTGGTGCGCGCTGATTGATTAAGACGCCGTGTCCGGCCCGCTGCACGGCCCTTCAGCCTGCAAAAAGAACCGGCTTCATGAAGGATCGGTGAGCCGTGAAGCGGTCCAAAATCACCATATCTCTTTCACCTTGTCGATTGTGGACTTTTGAGTCCACGTTTGCCCGCCGAGGCCGGCAGATAACGCGCTTCACCCGTCCCCGCCGACGAATAGCGCACCGCGAACCCGGACGACAGAGGTACTATTCGGGCGTCAGTCGGCCACGCTATCCAGTACTCCGGCGGGCAATGCCCCCGATGACGCGGCTTTTCAGCGCGTCGCTCCCGCAACACCGATCCCACCTCATATGACCAGCCCTGCAACCATCACCTGGCCCGAAGCCGACGGCCCCCGCTCCGCGCGTTGGCGTTCCGAAGCGGCCGTGCCGCCGCCCAAGCGCGTCATCGTCGCGGACGACCGCACCACCGCTGACTCTGCCTACCGACTCGCGTGCGAAGGGACGGCGCTGCTATGGAACGGCGACTTCCAGAACGCTCGACAACTGCTGCAAGCGGTGACGCGCCGGCTGGAGCGCAAACCTCGCAAGCACGGCGAAACGCCGATCGACGCATTCAATCTGCATCGGCAGGCGCAGTCGCAACGCGCGCGCACGCTCGGCATGATCCTGATTCCGCTCGACGCCGCGTACGCTATTCCGCTGCGCCGCGCGCCAGATGTTCAGCAAGCCTGCATCGAGACGTACGGACCGTCCACTGACGAGCTCTCCGTCGTGTCGCTGCGCGAACTGCTCGGCATGATCGGCGCGCACGAGTGGCGCAAGAAGGGCGTCGAGATTCCCGCGCTGGGTGACCGGATTCATCCGCACTACGGCGTGTTTTCGCCGGTGCGCGGCGAGTACGTGGATCTCGTCGCGCGCACGCCGCTGCCTTCGTTGAACAAGGCGTTCGATATCGGCACCGGCACGGGCGTGTTGTCCGCGCTGCTCGCCAAACGCGGCGTGAAGAAAATCATCGCTACCGATCAGGATCCGCGCGCGCTCGCTTGTGCACGCGAGAACCTGACGCGTCTCGGCTATGACCAGCAGGTCGAGGTCGTGCAGGCCGATCTGTTTCCGGAAGGCCGCGCGCCGCTGGTGGTCTGCAATCCGCCGTGGGTGCCGGCCAGGCCCGCCTCGCCGATCGAGTACGCGATCTACGATCCGGAAAGCCGCATGCTGCTCGGTTTCCTGAACGGCTTGGCGGAGCATCTGTCGCCGGGCGGAGAGGGCTGGCTGATCATGTCGGATTTCGCCGAGCATCTCGGCTTGCGCACGCGCGACTTCCTGCTTGCCGCCATCGACACGGCTGGTTTGACCGTGGTGGGTCGCGAGGATATTCGTCCGCGACACCCGAAGTCGACCGATGAAACCGATGCGCTGCATACGGCGCGCATGGCCGAAGTGACGTCGCTGTGGCGTTTGAAGGCTCGATAAGCGGTGAGATGCGCTGCTCTCGCTTTTAAGCGAGAGCGGTACGTCACGCCAACGCGCCGCGACCTTTGATCTTGCCGACATACGCAGCCGCGCCACGCCCTGCCGCGAGGCCGCTGGCAAAGCAGGCGGTGAGCAGGTAACCGCCCGTCGGCGCTTCCCAGTCGAGCATCTCGCCCGCGCAGAAGACGCCGGGCAGGCGCTCAATCATCAAGTGCTCGTCGAGCGCCTCGAAGGGAATACCGCCGGCGGTGCTGATCGCTTCCGCGATCGGTCGGGCGCGCGTGAGCCGCACGGGCAGCGCCTTGATGGCGTGCGCTAGGCCATTGGCGTCGGCGAAGGCTTCTTTCGACAAAATCTCGTGCAGCAGAGCCAGTTTCACTCCGCCAATTCCGATTCTGCCGTGCAGGTGGCTCGACATCGAGCGTGAGCCGCGTGGTCGCGTGACTTCCGCGACGACCCGCTCCAAAGCCAAGCCCGGCGCCAGATCCAGCGCGATCGTGACATCGCCGTCGGTCAGAATCCGCTCCCGGATCACGGCCGACAAAGCATAAATCAGACTCCCTTCGAGGCCCGTTTCGGTCAGAAGTATTTCACCTTGTCGATTGTGGACTCTATTGTCTACGCCGGAGAGCGCGATGGCCACCGGCTTGACAGGTTGACCCGCGAAACGCTCTCGCAGATAGGGGCTCCAGTCCGCGTCGAAGCCGCAGTTCGCGGGCAGCAAGGGCGTCACCGGCACGTCGCGCGAGGCCATCAGCGGGACCCAGGCGGCATCCGATCCAAGCCGCGGCCAGCTTGCGCCGCCCAGCGCGAACACGACGGCGTCGAAGGTCAGGGTTCGTTCGCCGTCGGGCGTCGCGAAACGGAGCGTATGCGTGGCGGCTTCGCCAGCTTCGGTATCCCAGCCGGTCCACTTGTGGCGCATGTGAAAACGCACGCCCGCCTCGCGCAGTCGATGCAACCACGCACGCAGCATCGGCGCGGCTTTCATGTCGGTCGGAAAAACGCGCCCCGAACTGCCGACGAACGTCCCCACGCCCAGCGCATGCAGCCACGCGCGCAAGGCGTCGGGATCGAAGGCTTGCACGAGCGGCGCAATCTGCTCTCGGCGCGCGCCGTAGCGGCCGAGGAACGGCTCAAGCGGCTCCGAATGCGTGATGTTCATGCCGCCTTTGCCCGCCATCAGGAATTTGCGGCCGACCGACGGCATGGCGTCATGGACGTCGACCTGCACGCCTTGCTGGGCGAGCGCCTCGGCGGCCATCAAGCCGGCGGGGCCGCCGCCGATCACGGCGACGCGGGCGGAATCGAATGAGGATGACATGCGGGCCTGCGGATGAGCGGAAGAGGCGGCGCGCCGGCGGTTCGGATGATCCGGCGGCGCGAAGGGCGCTATTTTCACACCGCGGGCAGCGCAGGGCAAACGCGCGAGCGGGCCGGCAGGCCGAAAAAGGCTGGGTTCAGGCGGTCCTGCATCCGCCTGGATTGCGTCGGCGGCTTCGTTATCGACCGGCGCGATCTATACTTTTCAGACACCTTCCATCGGACGCCGTGCGCGTCTTCCTTGCGTCATACCAACTCGCCGTCTTCCCTGCCACCCGGCGCTATCCGCGCTATCGGAGCCGGCGTGTCACGGCCGGCGATGTGGTCCGCGCGTCTGCTGCCTGCGTGGATGTCTGAACGTCATCTGGATCAAGGAGACTGCCATGTCCCGCAAATACATCGATTGCCGTGAGTTCCCGAGCGAAATGAACTGCACCGTCGCCCTATCTGCCGACAGCGAGAGCGAATTGCTCGACGCCGCCGTGCAGCATGCGGTCGCTGTGCACAAACATGCGGATTCGCCGGAACTGCGCTCGCAACTTAAGACGCTCTTTCACGACGGCACGCCACCGGTCGAAGCGCCGAGCGCGTGAGCTGCCGTCTTTTGTTGGGGGAGCTACAGAACGAGCGACCCGCGCGAGCGGCGTCTTGCCGCCCGCGCGGGTCGCAGCATCGTTGAACTATGTCTTAGCCGGGGTACGCCTCGTCCACCTTGAGCCCGGCGAGCTTGAAGATGACCCGCAGCGTCTGCGGTTTGATATCGCGCCGCGATGCGAGCGTAGTCATGACGAAGTCGAGCACTTTCGCGTACTTGAGCATGGTCAGGCAGGTTTCCATGTCCACGCTGCCGTCGCGCATGACTTCGGCCAGACGGAGCATTTCCGTCGAGATGTCGCGGGCCATTTCCAGTTCAAGTTGCTGCTTCTCGGACCATGCCGGGGTGGCGATGAGCTTCGCCAGCATTTCCTGAAATTTCTGTTCGACGTTTCCGTTGGGTACCGTATCCATTGCCGCCTCTTCTATTTTCCGAGCGCGCGTCCGCTTGACGTCTCGGCGCGCTGCTGGTTACGTAACGTTCGGCCCGTGTTCCGGGACCGTCCTCCCCACATGCATTCGGTTCGCGTGGTGAAAGCCACGGCCGCAGCCCGTTGTTATAGGCGGCACGGCCCGGCACCATCGGGGCCGGCCGTTACGCAAGCTATGCTTTTTGCGCCTTTCTGGAACCTTCCGCGTGACGCTTTTTGAGCAGGAAGTGTTCCAGTTGATGCTCTTTCTGACATGCTTCGCGCGGCTCCTTCGGTCAGCAAGCCGCACTTTGGGTAAACTGGCAGCAACTTTTCCCTTTTTCCGTCATCTGTCGCACGTTCACGTTGCAATTCTTGGCGATTTCCCCCGATGTCCAGCAAAACGCACGAAATCCGTCCGAACCAATCCGTCGAGTTGCTTAAGGAGCTTCACATCCTCACGCGCGACGGCAAGATGAACCAGGACAGCCGCCGCAAACTGAAACAGGTCTATCACCTGTTCCAGTTCATCGAGCCGCTGCTCAAAGACCTCAAGGACAAACAGGGCGCCGTGACCCTCGTCGACCACGGCGCGGGCAAGTCCTATCTAGGTTTTATCCTGTACGACCTTTTCTTCAAGGAGTTTCAGGAAGATGCGGGCGGTGCGTCACACATCTACGGCATTGAGACGCGCGAGGAGCTCGTCGCGAAGTCGGAGGAACTGGCTGGCCGGCTGGGTTTTACGGGCATGTCGTTTCTGAATCTGTCGGTGGCGGACTCGATCACGTCGGACCGTTTGCCGGCCCAGATCGATATTGTCACGGCGCTGCACGCCTGCAATACCGCGACCGACGACGCGCTGCGCTTCGCGCTCGAGAAGAAGGCGAAGTACATCGTGGTCGTGCCTTGTTGCCAGGCCGAGGTGGCAGGGGTGTTGCGGCAGAACAAGGGCAAATCTCTCGCGAACGCCTTGACGGAGATGTGGCGGCATCCGTTGCACACGCGGGAGTTCGGGAGCCAGATCACGAACGTGCTGCGGTGTTTGCAGCTCGAAGCGCACGGGTATCAGGTCAGCGTGACCGAGCTGGTGGGTTGGGAGCATTCCATGAAGAATGAACTCATCATCGCCCAGTACAAGGATTTGCCGAGGCGCCGGCCGGCCGAGCGCTTGAACGAGGTGATGGAAACGCTCGGGATCGAGGAACTGAAGGAACGGTTTTTTGTTTCAGCCTGATTCGGGCGGCGTCGCGCGGTGGTTCGGTGCGAGCCGCTGCGTAAATCAGCGCTTCATCAACGCATTCCAGCCGGCCAGGCCGATTCGCCGGAGCGTTTGCTGATTCCGCTCGTAAATCTCTTCGGCATCGGGAAAAGCCTGAACCGCGCGTTCGATGCTGTCCTCGCGCAGCAGATGCAAAATCGGATACGGCGCGCGATTCGTGTAGTTCTCGATATCGTCAGGGCCGCTGTCTTCAAACTGATAAAGAGGGTGAAAGCTGGCGATCTGAACGATGCCTTCCAGCCGAAGCTGCTTGAGCATGCGTTCGGCGAAAAACAGGCAGTCGTTGTAGTCGAGAAAATCGCTGAGCGCCTGCGGCACGATTAAAAGCGTCGTATCCACGGCATTCGGGTCGGTTGCGACCAGCCTCTGAAGCTCGGTTTCCAGATCGGCCAGCACACTTTCCATTTCCGTGGCATCGCTGACGGCATAGCGAATCTGCCCTTTCACGTGGACTGCCTTCGCGAACGGACACAGGTTGAGGCCGATCACAGCCTCGGTCAGCCAATGACGAGTAGCGGCGATGACAGCATCGTGGGATTCGGCGGACAACGACATGGCAGGCGGTACGGGAGATAAAACGCCATTTTAACGGGGCGGATCGGCATCGATTCGCGCCTCGCGCAAACAGAACCGCAAAGCAGAAAATTCAGTCAGTCAGTCGACGACGCCGCCGCCGCGCCGCACGCAGCGGCGATCAACTGCGCGGCGACTTTCGGCGCGGCCAGAATAGGCCCGCAACCGGGGCCGTACGTCTGGCTGGCCGCATACACGCCTTCGATCATCAAACCGAGCGCATTAGCCAACGCGACCGGATCATCGGCGCCTGCTGCCGTCGTCAGTTCCGTGAGCCGCGCCATCAACCGCGCCTTGTTGTGAAACACGAACTGCCGCGCCGGATGCGCCGCATCCGGAAACTCCACCGACACGTTCACAAACGGACAGCCGCGATAATCATCCACGGACGCGCGCACCGCGAGGTCGTCGAAATATTGCTGAAGCTGCCGGGCCGGCTCGCCAGGATGTTTGGCGAAGCTCCTCTCCACGTAGGCGAAGAACTGCTCGTCCTTGCGCTCCAGATAGGCCATGACCAGTTCGTCCTTCGACGAGAACTGCCGGTACAAGCTCATCTTGTTCACGCCGGCGCGCTCGACCACCGCGTCCACGCCGACGGCTCGCACACCCTCGCGATAGAACAGCTCGTCCGCGGCACGGAGCAAGTGCTGTTGCGCCTGCGGTCCGGCGGTCTGCGCGCCGCGCGTGCGCCGGGCCGCGGACGGTTTGAGGGATTCACTGTCGGACATGATGGCCACCTGAACTCAATTAACGCCTTGACATGTTACCGATCAGTAACTAAGATCGCAACACCTATTGTGACTGATCTGTCACAAGTCCTTTACCGAACGCGTAACAATATTAGCGGCGTCGCCTGCGGAGCAGGTGTCGATTGGAGAGCCGATGAACTGGGCAGCGAGACTGATTGGCGGACGTTTCCACTACGGCTGGTTAACCGTCGCGGTGGTGTTTCTGGTACTGCTGGCGGCGGCCGGCACGCGCGCCACCCCAAGCGTGATGATGGTGCCGCTCGAGCATCAATTTGGCTGGAGTCGCGCAACGATTTCATTGGCGATCTCCGTGAACATCGCGCTGTATGGTCTGATGGGACCGTTCGCGGCGGCGGCGATGCAACGTTTCGGCGTGCGCCCCACGCTGCTGGCCGCGCTTGGGACGATGGCGGCAGGCGTGGCGCTGTCGTCGCTGATGACGCACCCGTGGCAGATGGTGCTGATCTGGGGCGTGATGGTCGGCGGCTCGACGGGCGTCGCGGCGCTGTCGCTGTCGGCGACGGTGGTCACGCGCTGGTTCACCACGCGGCGTGGCCTCGTCATGGGCATTCTCACGGCGAGTTCAGCGACCGGCCAACTGGTGTTCCTGCCGATGCTCGCGGCCATCGCCGAGCACCACGGCTGGCGGCAAGTGGTATGGGTCGTTGCCATCGCGGCCGCGATCGTGATTCCTCTGGTTGCGTTTCTATTGCCCGAACGGCCGGCCGACATGAAGCTGCGCCCGTACGGCGAGCCGCACAATTCGCCCATCAACAGCACCGTCACCAAACAGAATCCGCTGGCAATCGCCTTCGGCACACTCGCCATGGCGAGCAAGACCCGCGACTTCTGGCTGCTGTTTTTCAGCTTCTTTATCTGCGGCGCGAGCACCAACGGCTATGTCGGCACCCATCTGATCGCGATGTGTGGCGACTACGGCATGACGGAAGTGCAGGGCGCCTCGCTGCTCGCCGCAATGGGCATCTTCGATCTATTCGGCACGACTCTCTCAGGCTGGCTGTCGGACCGCTTCAATAGCCGCGTGCTGCTGTTCTGGTACTACGGTCTGCGCGGTTTGTCGCTGATGTTTCTGCCGCACGCGTTCGGCATCGACTTCTTCGGTCTGCCGTTGTTCGCCGTGTTCTACGGTTTGGACTGGATCGCGACCGTGCCGCCGACCGTGCGTCTGGCCACCGACGTCTACGGCAAGGAATCGGCGCCGGTGGTGTTCGGCTGGGTCGTCGCCGGCCATCAGCTCGGTGCGGCGTTCGCGGCGCTCGGCGCGGGCATGCTGCGCGCGAGCCTCGGCACCTACACGGTGGCATCGATGATTTCCGGCGGCTTGTGCCTCGTGGCGGCGGTGATCGTGTTGCGGATCAACCGGCCCGCCAAAGTGCCGGAACCGCAGGTGGCGTAAAACCCCACGCCGCGATCCGGGCATCGCGAGAACCACGGCCCCGCAAGGGGCCGTTTCGCTATCGCAGCCAGCGCTAAACAAACTGCTCGCTTGTAGGCGCACGCGCGCCGAAGCCCGGTTATGCTATGTGACCCCGGGCAGTTGCCCGTCGATCATGAATTTCGACCGAGAGAAGCGCATGACCAACAAACCCGCCCCTACCGCAATTGCCATTCACGAGCTGATTGCAGGCCGCTGGAGCCCGCGCGCGTATTCGAGCGAGCCGGTGAGCCGCGAGCATCTGCAAGCCGTGCTCGAAGCGGCACGCTGGGCGCCGTCTTCGTACAACGCGCAGCCGTGGCGTTTTCTCGTATTCGACCGCAGCGTCGATGAAGTCTCGTTCAAGCAGGCTTTTGCCACACTGGTGCCGTTCAACCAGGGCTGGAATGCGCCGGCGCCGGTGCTGATCGCGGTGACCACGCACACGCTCACCAATAAGGGCGACGTGAATCGCTGCGCGCCGTACGATGCGGGTGCCGCGGCGATGGCGTTGGTATTGCAGGCGCACGCGCTCGGACTTGCCGCGCACCAGATGAGCGGTTTCGACCCGAACGCGTTCCGCACGGCATTCAAGCTGCCGAGCGACGTCGAGGTGATCGCGATGATTTCGCTCGGTCATTACGGCGACGTCGACAAGCTGGATCCGGTGTTGCGCGAGCGCGAGAAGTCGGTGCGTCAGCGTCTGCCGCTGGCGGAGATCGCCTACGGTGGCGCTTGGAAGAAGGCGTTCTGAGCGGGTTGCAATTGGTGTATTGAAGTCGAACGCGCGGCAACAACCGCGCGTTTTTTATTCCGCGTCCTCCGCGACGCTCGACAGCGGCGTCGCCACGCTCTCCAGTGACTTGCGCTCCGCATCCACGCCCCAGATCGCCGCGATCACCGCTGCCGCGAGCATCAGCCCTGAGCCGACGAGATAGCCCGAAAACACCTGACTGCGCTGATGCGTGTCGATCAGCCGGCCGAAGAACGCCGGCCCGGCGATGCCGCCGAGCGCAGTCCCAAACGCGTAGAAAACCGCGATGGCCAGCGCGCGAATTTCCACCGGAAACGACTCGCTGACCGTCAGATAAGCCGAACTCGCGGCCGCCGACGCGAAGAAGAAAATCACCATCCACGCGATTGTCTGCGTCACAACGGTGAGCCTCTCTTGCTCGAAGAGGTAACCGCTCAACGTCAGCAGAATGCCGGAGATCGCGTAAGTCGCCGCGATCATCTTGCGCCGGCCGATCACGTCGAAGAGTCGGCCGAGCAGCAGCGGTCCGAGGAAATTGCCGAGCGCGAAGGGCAGCAGATACCAGCCGATGTGGTCGCCCGGCACTTGGTAGAAATCGGTGAGCACTAGCGCGTAGGTGAAAAAGATCGCGTTGTAGAAGAACGCCTGCGCGGTCATTAGCGACAGGCCGACCAGCGCGCGCCGTCGATGCACGTTGAAGAGCGTATGGAATACCTCGGGCAGCGGCGTGTGTCCGCGAGCGCGTAAGCGCAGGCGCGTGAGGTCGTCGTCGGAGAGCGTGTGGCCTTCGTTGCGAAAGCGCGTCTCGATGCCTTCGACGATGGCGCGCGCGTCGCGCTCGTCGCCATGCGTAAGCAGCCAGCGCGGGCTTTCGGGCAGCCAGATGCGCATCGGCAGGATCCCCAGCGCGAGCACCGCGCCGATGAAGAAGCAGGCGCGCCAGCCCCAGTCTGCTGGCAGCAGATGCGGATCGAGCAGCACCAGCGAGCCGGCCGCGCCGAGCCCCGCACCGACCCAGAACGTGCCGTTGATGCCGAGATCGGTCCAGCCACGCAAGCGCGCCGGCGTGAATTCCTGGATCGTCGAATTGATCGCCGTGTATTCACCGCCGATCCCGGCGCCGGTCAGGAAGCGAAACAGCAGAAAGCTGGCCAGATTCCACGACAGCGCCGTCGCCGCAGTCGCTGCCAGATACAGCGCGAGCGTGATGAAAAACAGCTTGCGGCGGCCGAGCCGGTCAGTCAGCCAGCCGAACCCCAACGCGCCGAGAACCGCGCCGGCGATATAGGCGCTGCCGGCCAGACCGACGTCGGCGTTGGTAAAGTGCAACGATGGACTAGACTTCAACGCACTCGCCACCGCGCCCGCCAGCGTGACTTCCAGACCGTCGAGCAGCCACGTCACGCCAAGCGCCATCACGAGCAACGAGTGAAACCGGCCCCACGGCAGACGATCGAGCCGCGAGGGCAGATCGGTTTCGACGACGGTGGCGTTTTTTTCGTGTACAGCGGCAGTAGGCGGCGCGCTCATTGCTTGAAGTCTCCCCAATTCCGAAAATTAGCGGCGTATCCTGTCAAAATGAGCAATATTCGTTCCGTTGAGCTGGATTTTTCCATTATCTGGAGCGTGCCTAAGCGTCAGTTGATGCCTATTGGGCTTTCGTGTTACAAAGCCGCTCCCCTTTCTGTCCGCGCCAGCCGTGAGCGGCGATTCCTGCCATGAACTATTGCGCGATTGACTTCGGTACTTCCAACTCGGCTGTGGCCGTTCCTGACGGCGGTGCGCTCAAGCTCGCGCCGGTCGAGGGTGTCTACACGACGCTGCCCACCTCGGTCTTTTTCAATACCGACGAAAACACCCGCGAATTCGGGCGGGCGGCGCTCGCAGCCTACATTGACGGCTTCGACGGCCGCCTGATGCGCTCGATGAAGAGCATTCTCGGCTCGCCGCTCGCCGAGAACTCCACCGATCTCGGCGACGGCTCCGCGATCAAATACACGGATGTGATCGCGATCTTCGTCGATCACCTCAAGCGCTCGGCGGAAAAAAGCGTCGGCGGTCCAATCAATCGCGCGGTGCTGGGCCGCCCGGTGTTTTTCGTCGACGACGACCCGCGCGCCGATCAGATGGCGCAGCAGCAGCTCGAAGCCGCCGCGCGCTCGGTCGGCCTGCGGGAAATCCACTTTCAGTATGAGCCGATCGCGGCCGCGTTCGACTACGAATCGCATCTGACGGAAGAAGGGCTCGTGCTGGTGGCCGACATCGGCGGCGGTACCTCGGACTTTTCGCTGGTGCGGGTCGGGCCGGAGCGGATGAAGCGCGTCGAGCGCAAGGACGACGTGCTGGCGCACCACGGCGTGCACGTCGCCGGTACGGATTTCGACCGTCGCGTGGAACTGGCGACGATCCTGCGCGAAATGGGTTATCAGACGCTGGACCCGGAAGGCCGCGAGATTCCCAACCGGATCTATTTCGATCTGGCGACCTGGCATCTGATCAACACGGTGTACGCCCCGAAGCGCGTCAGCGAACTCGCGCTGATGCGGCACCTGTTCACCGAGGCCAAGCATCACGACCGCCTGATGCGCGTCGTGGACCGCCGCTTGGGTCATGCGCTGGCGGCGCACGCGGAAGAGGCGAAGATCGGCGTGGCGGCGGGCGGAGAGACCGTGATCGACCTCGACGAGGTGGAAGACGACCTGCGCCTCGCGTTCGACGAGGCGCAACTCATCAAGGCCGGCCAGGACGAAACGCTGCGCATCGTGCAGGCGGCGCGCGACACGGTGCAGGCGGCCGGCGTCGCGACACGCGACGTCAACGCGATTTACTTTACGGGCGGTTCGACCGGATTGGCGTTTCTATCGGGCGCATTAGCGGCGGCATTTCCGGATGCTAAAGCAGTATTCGGCGACCGGCTTGCGAGTGTCGCGACTGGACTCGGTATTCACGCGCGGCGACTATTCGGATAACCGGAATCACCAACCGCATACTGCGAAGATAATCACCATTCGCAATGGCGACGCATATAAAAAAACCCCGCCGAGGCGGGGTTTTTTTGCGTCCAGAAGGAAGCGTGTTGCTTACACCGGCTTGATGTTAGCAGCTTGCTTGCCCTTCGGGCCCGTCTTCACTTCAAACGTAACCTTTTGGTTTTCTTGCAGCGTCTTGAAGCCTTCCGTGCGGATTTCCGAGAAATGCGCGAACAGATCTTCGCCGCCGCCGTCCGGCGTGATGAAGCCAAAGCCCTTTGCGTCATTGAACCACTTGACGGTACCGGTTTCCATATTACTTGTTCCTAAAGATGGTAAATAAGGCCGAAGCCCAGAGGGTGCATGAAAATCAAGGAAGGGGGTAATGGGACCAACCGGAGTACCGTTGATGGGCGAACTACGAAAGACCAATTCACTCGCCGCTTGAAATCCTGCCCGAACGTTATACGGCGATTTTGAGAGAAGGTCAACAGTCTCCCCACAACTTTACGAACTTTCATCAACTTGGCGTAAAAGTTGCTTACAAAGCTTGCTATTCGTCCGATTTTTTTGCTAGGGAGAACCCTTAGTTTCGCTGCAGGGACCGGGTGCAACCGTTAAACTACGCGCCTCGCGTCGGTTGCACCTGTCTGGAATGACCGTCGCGTACGCATGCGCGTCACCCGTCTCCAGCGCCCCAAGGCGATGTCACGCGGTGCCGACATGGTTCTGCTGCAAACTTGCATGGGCCGGAGTACGTGCCGAAGCACTCACTCCGGCCGACACAGGAGAAGACGTGAAAAGTTCTATACAACGGAACATCGGGCCGTTCGCGCTAATGCTGACGGGCCTGGGTTCCATCATCGGGTCCGGGTGGCTGTTCGGCGCGTGGAAGGCCGCAAAAATTGCCGGGCCTGCTGCCATTTGTGCATGGGTGATCGGCGCGGTTGTGATTCTCGCGATCGCGTTGACCTACGCGGAACTCGGCGCGATGTTCCCGGAGTCCGGCGGCATGGTGCGTTACGCGCGCTATTCGCACGGTGCGCTGGTTGGTTTCATTAGCGCATGGGCCAACTGGATCGCCATTGTCTCGGTGATTCCCATCGAGGCTGAAGCGTCGATTCAATATATGAGTACGTGGCCCTATCCCTGGGCGCATGCGCTATTCGTGGATGGGTCATTAACTACTAACGGGTTATTACTGTCCGCTGCGCTCGTGATCATTTACTTCATGCTGAACTACTGGGGCGTGAAACTGTTCGCGCGCGCCAATTCGGCGATCACGATCTTCAAGTTTCTGATTCCCGGCGCGACGATCCTCGGCTTGATGCTGACGGGCTTCCACAAGGAAAACTTCGGCGAAGCGAGCACGTTCGCGCCGTACGGCTGGTCGGCGGTGCTGACGGCCGTGTCGACGAGCGGCATCGTGTTCGCGTTCAACGGTTTCCAGAGCCCGATCAATCTCGCCGGAGAAGCGCGCAATCCGGCCAAAAGCGTGCCGTTCGCGGTGATCGGCTCGATCCTGCTCGCGCTGGTGATCTACGTGCTGCTGCAGATCGCTTATATCGGCGCGGTGAACCCGAGCGACGTGATGCAGGGTTGGAGCCACTTCAACTTCGCCTCGCCGTTCGCGGAACTCGCAATCGCGCTGAACCTGAACTGGCTCGCGATCCTGCTGTACGTCGACGCCTTCGTCAGCCCGAGCGGCACCGGCACGACCTACATGGCGACCACCAGCCGCATGATCTACGCGATGGAACGCAACAACACGATGCCGAAGATGTTCGGCAACGTGCACCCGTTCTACGGCGTGCCGCGTCAGGCGATGTGGTTCAACCTGCTGGTGTCGTTTATTTTCCTGTTCTTCTTCCGCGGCTGGAGTTCGCTGGCGGCGGTGATCTCGGTTGCAACGGTGATTTCGTACCTGACCGGCCCGATCAGCCTGATGGCCCTGCGCCGCGCGGCGACGGACCTCGAGCGTCCGCTGCATATTCCTGGCATGAAGATCATTGCGCCGTTCGCGTTCGTCTGCGCGTCGCTGATCCTGTACTGGGCGAAGTGGCCGCTCACGGGCGAAATCATTCTGCTGATGGTCGTCGCGTTGCCGGTGTACTTCTACTTTCAGGCGAAGTCGGGCTTTGCCGGCTGGGGGCGTGATCTGAAGGCGGCGTGGTGGTTGGTCGCTTATCTGCCGGTGATGGCGATTCTGTCGCTGATCGGCAGCAAGCAGTTCGGCGGTCACGACCTTATCCCTTACGGCTGGGACATGGTGGTGGTTATCGCGTTTTCGCTGGTGTTCTACTACTGGGGCGTGACGAGCGGTTATCGCTCGGAATACCTGGACGAGCGCACAGAGCACGACGAGGTGCTCGAAGGCATGGGCGCTCATTAAGGTGCTGCGCTGAGTCTGTAGGAAGAAAACCCCCGCCTGAGTTGCCCAGGCGGGGGTTTTTCCTTTCTGCCCTGCTTATGACGCTGCGTCAGGCGGTGCCGAACACGTAGTTCGTCATGGCGAGCGAGCGCTGGTAGGTTCCGAGCGACTGGATGGCCAGGGAATAATCGTCGTCCGCCGCGCCCAATGCGGCGAAGACGGGCAGCAGATGCTCGTCGGTGGGATGCATCAGCACGGCATGCGGCGCTTGGCGGCGGTAGTCGAGCAGCGCGTCGATATCGTGCGCGGCGAGTTTTTCCTCGAACCAGTCGGTGAATTCGGCGACGCGCGGATCGGCGTCTTCAGGGCGCGCGGAAAAGTCGGCGGCGCGCAGGTTGTGCGTGATCTGGCCGGAGCCGATCACCATCACGCCGTCGTCTTTCAACGACCGCAGCGCCCGGCCGACGCGGAAGTGATGCGCCGCGTCCATGTGCGGCTGGATCGACAGTTGCGCGACGGGCACGTCTGCATCCGGAAACATGAGCAGCATCGGCACCCATGCGCCGTGGTCGAGTCCGTGCGGCTGGGCGCCGGTGAGGATGCCGTTTTCGCCGAGCAGCACCGCCGCGCGGCGCGCGACATCGGGCGCGCCCGGAGCCGGATACTGAATTTCGTACAACTGACGCGGAAAGCCGTAGAAATCGTGGATGGTTTCCGGCGCCGTGGACGTACTCACCACCGGCTGCGCCGTACCCCAATGGGCCGACAGCATCAGTACGGCTTCCGGACGCGGCAACTGGGCGCTCAGTGCGCCGAATTCAGCAGACGGCAACGACGGGTCGATTGGCAGCGTGGGCGCGCCGTGGGACAGGAAAAGCGAAGGTATGCGGTTCATGGCAGCAGCGCGGCCGCGAGAGCGCGGCGCAGAGATTGGGTTGCTACCAATATAGGGTTGCACCGCGATTTGATAAACGGGTGAAAACAGAATTGATTGTGTCGCAGATGTTGTGAATCCGTGCGTATGCACGGCAAGCACAGACCGCGGCTGACGAGCGCTACTCCTGCGTGCCGCGCAGTCCCGCCCACGCCGGCGACAAAGCCGGTCCGAGCGCGAACAGATCCAGCACGCGCGCCACGATGTGATCGACCATTTCGTCGATGGAAGCGGGTTGGTTGTAGAAAGCAGGCAAGGGCGGGAAGATCACGCCGCCCATTTCGGTGACGGCCGTCATGTTGCGCAAGTGCGCAAGATTGAACGGCGTCTCGCGCACGAGCAGCACGAGGCGGCGGCGCTCCTTGAGCGTGACATCGGCGGCGCGCGTGATCAGGTTATCCGAGAAACCGTGTGCGACGCTGGCGAGCGTCTTCATCGAGCAAGGGGCGACGACCATGCCGTCGGTGGCAAACGAACCGGACGCGATGCTCGCGCCGACGTCGCGCACCGAATGGACGACATCCGCGAGCGGATGTACGTCTTCTTTGCTCAACTGGAGTTCGTGCTGGATATTGAGCCAACCCGCGCTGGAAATCAGCAGATGGCTCTCGACGCCGCCCAGTCTACGCAGCGTTTCGAGTATCCGGATGCCGTAGATGGCACCCGTCGCGCCGGTGATCGCGACGATCAGCCGGCGTGGCGCCGCAGCGGGTGTTTCCATGGCTCGCGGCGCCTTGGGGATAGAAGCGTGTGGACCGTGGCCGCTTAGGCCGCGGCGAACAGTTGCTGCAGTTCGCCCGATTCGTACATTTCCATCATGATGTCCGAGCCGCCGACGAATTCGCCCTTCACGTAGAGCTGCGGAATGGTCGGCCAGTTCGAGAACTGCTTGATGCCCTGGCGGACTTCGTCGTCTTCGAGGACGTTGACGGTCTTGATCTCACCGACGCCGCACGCCTTCAGAATCTGGATGGCGCGGCCCGAGAAGCCGCACATCGGGAACTGAGCAGTGCCCTTCATGAAGAGGACGACATTGTTCTCGTCGACGATTTGCTTGATGCGTTGTTGCGTATCCATGACTGACCTTGCGGTTCCGTTATGTGTAGGGAATAGGCTGAAATGATAGCGGATTTCGATACAGCCGGCCGAGCGCCGCTTTGTCCGTGCAACGTTTGTGGATATTAGGCGGTGCGCGTCAGCCGTCCAAACGCCCACCGCTGATCCGCTCGATGCCGGCCAGATCGCGCTCCGAGCAGACTTGCGCGAAACGTTGCGCCGTCAGTAACTCGCGCACGGCTTCGGCCTGATCGTAACCGTGCTCGATCCACAATACGCCATCGGCGGCGAGCCGTGTGGGCGCACCCGCGATGATCGCGCGGATCGCGCTGAGTCCGTCGGCTTCGTCGGTGAGCGCGCCGCGCGGTTCGAAGCGCAGATCGCCTTCTGATAGATGTGGGTCGCCGCTTGCGATATACGGCGGGTTGCTGACGATCACGTCAAAGCGCAAGGTGGCGTCGAGTGAGTCGTACCAGTCGCTTTGTATCAATGCCAAGGCGCCGCCGGGGCGTTTCGCGTCGAGCAGGCGGGCGGCGTTGCGCGTGGCGACGGCCAGCGCTTCGCCGGAACGGTCGAGCGCCCAGACTTGCGCGTCTGGCCGCATCGACGCGATCGCGACGGCAATGGCGCCGGTGCCCGTGCCGAGATCGAGCACGCGAGGCCGCGAGAGGTTTTCCAGTGCCGTCAGCGCCGTTTCGACCAGCAATTCCGTTTCGGGGCGCGGAATCAGCACGTGCGGCGTGACTTCGAAATCCAGCCCGAAAAATTCACGGGCGCCGACCAGTTGTGCTACCGGTTCACCGGCTACGCGCCGTGCTTCCAGCGCCTGATAACGCTCGACACACTCGGTGTCGAGCGCTTCGTCGCTGCGCGTAATCAGCTGCGTGGGCCGCCAGCCGAGCACATGCGTGAGCAGGATGCGCGCTTCGAGCGCCGGCAGCGTCGAGGCGCGCAACAGCGCGGCGGGTGTGGCGGGCGTGGCCGAAGTCATGCGTGCGTTAATCCGCGTCGCCCAGCGACGCCAGCAATTCGGCTTGATGCTCGCTGACGAGCGCCGCGATCAGCTCGTCGAGATCGCCGTCCATGATCGCGTCGAGGCGGTAAAGCGTCAAATTGATGCGGTGATCCGTCAGACGCCCTTGCGGGAAGTTGTACGTGCGAATCCGTTCCGAGCGGTCGCCCGAGCCGATCAGGCTCTTGCGCGTGGCGGCTTCCTTCGCCTGCTGCTCGTGCGATTGCTTGTCCTTGATGCGCGCGGCCAGCACCTTCAGCGCGCGGTCCTTGTTCTTGTGCTGCGAACGGTCGTCCTGACATTCGACGACGATCCCCGTCGGCAAATGCGTGACGCGCACTGCGGAATCCGTCTTGTTGATGTGCTGCCCGCCCGCGCCGGACGCGCGGAACGTGTCGATCCGCAAATCGGCCGGATTGATCTCGACTTCGCCGATTTCGTCCGCTTCCGGCATGACCGCGACCGTGCACGCCGACGTGTGAATGCGGCCTTGCGTTTCGGTCGCCGGCACGCGTTGCACACGGTGGCCGCCGGACTCGAACTTGAGCTTCGAATAGGCGGCTTCGCCCGCGATCCGCACGATCACTTCCTTGTAGCCGCCCAGATCCGACTCGCTCGCCGACATCATTTCCACTTGCCAACGGTTGCGCTCGGCAAAGCGCAGATACATGCGCAGCAGGTCGCCCGCGAACAGCGCGGATTCGTCGCCGCCCGTTCCGGCACGGATTTCGAGGAAGATGTTGCGGTCGTCGTTCGGGTCTTTCGGCAGCAGCATTTTCTGCAACTCGGCGCCGAGTTTTTCCATGCGCTCGCGCGCCGCGCGAATTTCGTCTTCCGCGAAGTCGCGCATCGACGCATCCGCCAGCAGTTCCTGCGCGGTGGCCGCGTCGTTCATGGCCTGGCGCCAGAGCGCGTAGTGGTCGACCACCGGCCCGAGCTCGGCGTGTTCCCGCGTGAGCTTGCGGTATTGGTCGAGATTCGAGGTGATGTCCTCGCGGCTCAACAGATCGTTCAGTTCGGCCAGCCGGGTAGTGAGCTGGTCGAGCTTGCGTTGCATGCTCGTTTTCATCGGACGGGTATCGGAGCGGGCTCCGGCAAGGACGACGACTAGGGGAGTGGGCGGATGCCCTGGTCAGAAGCACGTCGCGGGCCACTTGCGGGTAGCCCGGACAGCGCGGCGGTGGCTGCGCCGCTAACGCTCCGTGGAACCGGAGTGCTTGTAGAAACCGCTCATGAGTTCGATGAGCGTGTCACGGTTCTCGCTGCTCGCGCGATTGAGCGCGTGCGTGGGACCGTGGATCAGTTTATTGGTGAGCGATTGCGACAACGCCTCGAGCACGGCGGCCGGATCGTCGCCGCGCGCGAGCATTTTCTGCGCGCGTTCGACTTCCGCGCGGCGCAGCACGTCGGCCTGCGTGTGCATATGGCGAATAACCGGCACGATACTGCGCGCGTCCAGCCATTGCATGAAATTCTGCACGCGCGTTTCAATGATCGCTTCCGCCTGCGCGACCGCGGCTTGCCGCGACGCATTGCCTTCGCGGACGATCGCGCCGAGGTCGTCGACGGTGTACAGGAACACGTCTTCGAGCTTGCCGACTTCGGGTTCGATATCGCGCGGAACGGCCAGATCGACCATGAAAATCGGCCGGTGACGGCGCGCTTTGACCGCCCGCTCAACCGCGCCCAAACCGATGATCGGCAAGGTGGACGCGGTGCACGACACGATGATGTCGAACTCATGCATGCGCGAAGGCAGTTCCGACAGCGGAATGGCCCGGCCGTTGAAGCGCTCGGCAAGACGCGTGCCGCGCTCGGCCGTGCGGTTCGCGACGACGAGTTCCTTCGGTTGCTGCGCTGCGAAGTGCGTGGCGCACAACTCGATCATTTCGCCCGCGCCTATAAACAGCACGCGCTGGTTCGAGACCTTGTCGAAAATCCGCTGAGCGAGGCGCACGGCGGCGGCCGCCATGGAAACCGACTGCGCGCCGATTTCGGTCGTGCTGCGCACTTCCTTCGCGACGGCGAAGGTGCGCTGGAACAACTGGTTCAGATAGGTGCCGAGCGCGCCGGCTTCGGACGCGGTACGCACCGCATCCTTCATTTGTCCGACGATTTGCGTCTCACCCAGCACCATCGAATCCAGCCCGGACGCGACGCGGAACGCGTGGCGCACGGCTTCCGACTGCGGCAGCGCGTAGACGTGCGGCGCGAGTTGGTCGATGGGCAGGTTGTGGTACTTGGACAGCCACTGGATCGCGGCTTCGCGCGCGGCCTGGTCGTCGGTCGCGCAGTAAAGTTCGGTGCGATTGCAGGTGGACAGAATGGCCGCTTCAGGCGCCGTGCGGGCCGACGGGCCGAGCCAGACGCTCTTGAAGGTGTCCAAAGCAGGCTTGATCTGTTCGAGCGGAAACGCCACGCGTTCGCGCAAGGCGACAGGCGCAGTGTGGTGATTGATTCCGATCGTTAGAAGCTGCATTTGGGGGAGCTATGGTTTAGCCCAATATTATAGCGTTTCCACGATTTTCACATTGTGCGCAGCTTATTCCGCGTTTACAACCGCCTCCGGCGGAATCGCGTCGAGTTGGTAGCCGTAGCCGTAAAGCGGCGTCAGGCAATAGCCGTGTTCAGGATGAAGCTGCAATTTGCTGCGCACGCGCGACGCGTGCGTGTCGACCGTACGCGACCTTACGTCGCGGCGGCGCGTCCAGACATTTTCAAGAATATGCGCTCGCGACACCGGCCGCGAGAGATTGCTGAACAGTAGCAGCGCAAGGCGGAATTCCTTCGGCGTGAGCGTGACTGTTTGCTTGCGGAATGTGACGGCAAATTGCGCCGCATCGAACGCATATTCACCGATGATGTCGCGCCGCCGATTGGGCGGCCGCCGCAGGCCCGCGCGGCGCAGCAGCGCGTCCACGCGGGCCAGCATCTCCGGGCCGCGGACCGGTTTGGTCAGGCAGTCGTCGGCGCCGGCGTGCAGCGCGGCGACAATCTGGCTTTCGCGCGGCGCCGACATCAGCACGATCACCGGCAAGCCCGGCAGGATGGCGCGGGCGCGCGGGATGACGTCTTCGGCGGAATGGTCGCCGGCCCAGCTTTCGGTGATGAGCAGGTCGAAGAATTCTTCGTTGGCGTGCGTCAGGAACGGCACGCTCGCGGTGAAGTGCTGACACAGATGACCGCCGGCGAAGACTAGCCGGCCGACCAGTTCAGCGTGCCGCAAGTCCGGCTCGATAAGGGCGATTCGCATGACGCGCTTTCAGCGTGGCAATGACCGGGGACCAGGCTTTTCCGTAAGGCTCACAGCTTGCCTAACATCACCCCGACCCCTAAACTCAACCGCTATGCGGAAAGCGCCGTGCTGAACTTCTATAGTTAATGAGACAAAAATGCTAGCTGTGTTGGCCCCTTGCGCCCATGAGACGAATCCGAAACTGCGCGAGGCCAGCCGTTAATGGGGTGGCCCGGCCTTGTAGTATTGGGGGCGGCGATTGGCCTCGCGGGCTGGTGGCTGCATCCGCTGCGACGCGCGAGCCGCGCCCGGTGGTGGGTGGCGCTGCTGGCCGGCGTGCTGGGCGCGGCCGTCGCGCACATGGCCGGCAACGTGATTGGTCTCTTCCATGACGGTGATACGCTCGAATGGCCGGTTTGCACCGCCGTCGCGTTGATCGCCGTTGCCGTGACGGTCGGCTTGCTTTCCCGTCGATGAATATTTGCAGGTGACTCCGATGAATGCCCGACTCCCCGAAACTTCCTCCATTCCCGAACGTCTTGCCACCTTGCGCAACGCAATGGCACGCGAAGGCGTCGCCGCCTACCTGGTGCCGTCCGCCGACCCGCATCTGTCCGAGTATCTGCCTGGGCGCTGGCAAGGCCGGCAGTGGCTGTCCGGCTTCACCGGCTCGGCCGGCACGCTGGTCGTGACCGCGGACTTCGCCGGCGTCTGGACAGACAGCCGCTATTGGGAACAGGCCAACGCGCAATTGGCCGGCACCGGCGTTCAGTTGATGAAGATGACCGGCGGCCAGCAGACCGTGCCGCATTTCGAATGGCTCGCTCAGAACGTGCCGGCAGGCGCCACGGTCGGCGTGGACGGCGCCGTGCTCGGCGTGACGGCGGCGCGGGCCTTGAGCCAGGCGCTGAACGCGCGCGGCGTGCAGTTGCGCACGGACGTCGATCTGTTCGACGCGATCTGGCCGCAGCGTCCGTCGCTGCCGGCGGCCGCCGTGTTCGAGCACGCCGCGCCGCATGCGAGCGTCGCCCGTTCGGACAAGCTCGCGCAGATTCGCCGCGCGATGGCGGACAAAGGCGCGCAATGGCACTTCATCTCCACGCTCGACGACCTCGCGTGGCTGCTGAATCTGCGCGGCGCGGACGTCAGCTACAACCCGGTGTTCGTGGCGCACGCGCTGATCGGCGTCGACCACGCGTCGCTGTTCGTCGCCGACGGCAAGGTGCCGCAGGCTCTGGCCGATGCGTTGGCGAAGGACAACATCAGCGTCGAGCCGTATGCGAAGGCCGCGGACGCGCTGGCCGCGCTACCCGCCGGCAGCACGCTGTTGATCGACCCGCGCCGCATCACGTTCGGCTCGCTGCAATCGGTGCCGTCGACGGTCAACGTGGTGGAGGCGGTCAATCCGTCCACCTTCTTCAAGTCGCGCAAGACCGAGGCGGAAGCCGAGCATGTGCGCGAGACGATGGAACAGGACGGCGCGGCGCTGGCGGAATTTTTCGCGTGGTTCGAAGGCGCGCTGGGCCGCGAGACGATCACCGAACTCACCATCGACGAACGTCTGACGGCGGCTCGCGCGCGCCGTCCGGGCTTCGTGTCGCTGAGCTTTGCGACGATCGCCGGCTTTAACGCAAACGGCGCGATGCCGCATTACCGCGCCACTGAGGACTCGCATTCCGTGATCGAAGGCAACGGTCTGTTGCTGATCGATTCCGGCGCGCAGTATCTGAGCGGCACGACCGACATCACGCGCGTGGTGCCGATCGGCACCGCCAGCGAAGCGCAGCGGCGCGATTTCACGATCGTGCTGAAGGGCACCATGGCGTTGTCGCGCGCGCAGTTCCCGCGCGGCATCCGTTCGCCGATGCTCGATGCGATCGCCCGCGCGCCGATCTGGGAAGCCGGCGCCGATTACGGTCACGGCACCGGCCACGGCGTGGGCTATTTCCTGAACGTGCACGAAGGTCCGCAGGTGATCTCGCACTACGCGCCGGCCGAACCGTGGACCGCGATGGAAGAGGGCATGATTACCTCGGTCGAACCGGGCATTTACCGTCCGGGCAAATGGGGCGTGCGGATCGAGAATCTCGTGCTGAACGTGCCGGCCGGTCAAACCGAATTCGGCGACTTCCTCAAGTTCGAGACCTTGACGCTGTGCCCGATCGATACGCGTTGCCTCGACCTGTCGCTGCTGCGCGAGGACGAACGCGCGTGGCTCAATGCGTATCACGAGACGGTGCGCACGCGTCTGTCGCCGCATGTATCGGGCGACGCCAAAGCGTGGCTGGAGTTGCGCACGCAACCCGTCTGATCGCTTAAGGAACCTGCTTACGGAGAGTGCATGGCCATCAAGGCAGTGGTGTTTGATTTCGGCGGCGTGCTGATCGACTGGAGCCCCGAGTATCTGTATCGGGAACTGATCCCTGACGAGACCGAGCGCCGCTGGTTTCTGACCCACGTTTGCTCGATGGACTGGGTGATCCGTCAAGACGGCGGCCAGCCGATCGTCGAGGCAACCGACGAGCTCGTCGCGAAGTTTCCCGATCACGAAGCGCTGATCCGCGCGTTCTACGAACGCTGGCACGACATGGTGGCCGGCGTGCTGGAAGAGGGCGTGGCAATCATGGAAAAGCTCGAAGCGGCCGAGGTGCCGCTCTTCGGGTTGACCAACTGGTCGGCGGAGACCTTTCCGTATGCGTGGGAGCATTACCCGGTGCTGCGGCGGTTTCGCGACATCGTCGTCTCGGGGCGGGTGAAGATGGTGAAGCCCGATCCGGCCATTTTCGCCGCCATGCGCGAACGGATCGACGCGCAATTGCCGGGCGTCGAGCCCGGCGAGCTCGTCTTCATCGACGACAACCTGAAGAACGCCGAGGCCGCGACGGCGCTCGGCTGGCACGGCGTGCATCACACCAGCGCCGCGCGTACCGAAGCGAAACTGCGCGAGTTGGGGCTGCCGGTTTAAGGCTGAGGCGGTTTTAAAGACATAGTGAGGCGACTGCGTTCCAGTTCCAGCGTCTCATAAACTGAAGGGAAACTGCGCGAGATTGGCGCCAGCGGTTCGAAGCTCGCGTTCCTGGCAGCAGGGCGGCGCGGCCGTGTTCCAACGGCGCCGCGTTAGCTCTGCCCGCATCGACGCAGTTTGCCCCGTCCTACTGACCGAGCAGATTTTTCAACGCGTTACCCAAGCCTTTCACTGTTTCTCCCGCGCCTTTTGCCACGCCCTCGACGCTTACCCCAAGCGCCTTCGCAAAGCCGGTGCCGATGCGCTTCATCAGGCCTTCCTGCACCGAGAATTTCGGGTCGCGCAAATTCCCATCCAGCACGAAATGCAACGTGATGTCGCCGTTGTGCGACTTGAGCGCGGCGACGGCAGCCTTGGTCGGAATCGACATGAAGGTGTCGAGCGGGTTGCCGGTGTCGGCGAGTTGCAGATTGTGGACCGTCAGCGTGCCGGGGGCGTGCAACTGATAGTTGCGTACAGTCGAGTCGACCGTCAGGTCGACCGTGCCGCCCGTCACTTGTGCCTTGGCGCCGGCCTTCTTGATCAGGTACGGGTCGAGCATCACGATGTCGACACCGCGCAGTTTGCTGGTGGTCTGCGAATCCTTGCTGGCGATCTTGATCCAGCCGCCGAACGACACCGTTCCCGTGTGCGCCGGGCCTTTGATCGAGCCCGTCATATTGACGTTGGTCGGCTCAGTGAGGGCGGGCAAGTGCAGATTGTCGACGGTCGCGTTGGCATCGCTGACCGTCACTTTGAACGGCGGTGGCCCGACCGTCATGTCGTAGAAGTGGAAGTTGCCCTGCTCGAAGCTGATGTGATCGACCTGCTTTTCGCGGGGAATGGATACCGCCGCGCCGCTGGCTTCGTTGTCGGACCGGTTTACCGACTCCCGCAGATTCGGCATCAAGCGAATCGCGCCGTCCTTCGTGCGCAGCACGGCGATGTCGAAGCCGCGCACCACCACGCTACGGACATGCATGCGCCGCGCGATCAGATCGCGAATGTCCGGTGTGAGGGTGATTTCGTCCGCTCTGAGCGGATCGCCGGCCGGCCAACCGGGCGGCGCTTTGAGAAGAACGTTGGTGAGATGAACCGAGGTGAGGCCGACCTCGATGGTTTCGGCGCTGCCCAAAGGACCGAGCGCCGCGATTACGCGCTCCTTGATCTCGCGTTGCGCGAACTGCAAGGCGCCGACCACGGCGACGATCAGCACCAGCAGCACGCCGCCTACAGCGACGGCCCAGCGCTTGCCCTTCGACATCGCCATGCTTGCCTCCTCGTCACCGCGTGGCGCGCGGTGTGGCAGTGATCGACCAGTGCGCTCATCGGGTGGGCGCGCTTAGCGGTGTTCGTCCGGGCGGAACGCGGAACGCACATGTCTCGCCGCGATGACGTGTATCACGCCATGACACGCAATGCGTGTGCCCTACCGCTCATACCGTCGACGGCAGGTGTTCGCGGCGCATGTCTCGCGCGCGCCCTCCGAAAAGCGCCCCGTCGAGACGGCCCGCGCGTCAGCCCAACCGGCGCGCAGGCCACCCGCTTCGAGCTTATCGTGCGATCGGCTTGTAACGCAGACGCTTCGGACGTGCACCTTCTTCACCCAGACGCGCGCGCTTGTCCGCTTCGTATTCCTGGTAGTTACCGTCGAAGAACGTGATTTGCGAATCGCCTTCGAACGCGAGGATGTGCGTGGCGATCCGGTCGAGGAACCAGCGATCGTGCGAGATCACCAGCACCGAGCCGGCGAACTCGAGCAAGGCGTCTTCGAGCGCGCGCAGCGTTTCGACGTCCAGATCGTTCGACGGTTCGTCCAGCAGCAGCACGTTGCCGCCCGCGATCAGCGTCTTGGCCAGATGCAGCCGGCCGCGTTCACCGCCCGACAGATTGCCGACCACCTTCTGCTGGTCGCCGCCCTTGAAGTTGAAGCGGCCAATATAGGCACGCGACGGCGTTTCGTACTTGCCGACCGTCAGCACGTCGGCGCCGCCGGAGATTTCCTCGAACACGGTCTTCGAGCCGTCGAGTGCGTCGCGGCTCTGATCCACGTACGCGAGCTTGACGGTCGGGCCTTGCACGATCTCGCCCGAATCCGGCTGTTCGCGGCCGGTCAGCATGCGGAACAGCGTCGACTTACCCGCGCCGTTCGGCCCGATGATGCCGACGATCGCGCCCGCCGGAATCTTGAAGCTGACGTTGTCGAGCAGCAGACGGTCGCCATACGACTTGCTGACATTCTTGAACTCGATCACTTCATTGCCCAGACGGTCGCCGACCGGGATGAAGATTTCCGAGGTTTCGTTGCGCTTCTGGTAGTCCTGGCTGTTCAGTTCCTCGAAGCGGGCGATCCGCGCCTTCGACTTCGCCTGACGGCCCTTCGGGTTCTGGCGCACCCACTCCAGTTCCTTCTTGATGGCCTTCTGACGCGCCGACTCCGACGATTCTTCCTGCTTCAGGCGCTCTTCCTTCTGGTCGAGCCAGCTGCTGTAGTTGCCCTTCCACGGAATGCCGTGGCCGCGGTCGAGTTCGAGAATCCACTCGGCGGCGTTATCGAGGAAGTAGCGATCGTGGGTCACGGCCACGACGGTGCCCGGGAAGCGCGTGAGGAACTGTTCGAGCCAGTCGACCGATTCCGCGTCCAGGTGGTTGGTCGGCTCGTCGAGCAGCAGCATGTCCGGCTTTTCGAGCAACAGCTTGCACAACGCGACGCGGCGCTTTTCGCCGCCTGACAGATGTTCGATCTTCGCGTCCCAGGCCGGCAGGCGCAGCGCGTCGGCGGCGATTTCGATCTGCTGCTCGGCGTTGCCGCCATCCGACGTGGCAAGGATCGCTTCGTACTTCGCCTGTTCGGCGGCGAGCGCGTCGAAATCGGCGTCCGGTTCGGCGTAGGCCGCGTAGATTTCGTCGAGCTTCTTTTGCGCGTTGAACACGTCGCCGAGACCTTCCTCGACCGCTTCACGCACCGTCTTGTTCGGATCGAGTTGTGGTTCCTGCGGCAGATAGCCGATGTTCAGGTTCGGCATCGGCGTGGCTTCGCCTTCGATGTCCTTGTCCACACCGGCCATGATGCGGATCAGCGTCGACTTGCCCGAGCCGTTCAGGCCGAGCAGGCCGATCTTCGCGCCGGGAAAAAACGACAGCGAGATGTCTTTCAGGATTTGACGCTTGGGCGGCACGATTTTGCCGACCCGGTTCATGGTGAAGACGTATTGGGCCATTTGCTTGCAATAGACGTTGACGACGCCGGCCGCGTGGGGGCGGGCGATCGTGGGTGGATGGGTAATCGGTGTCATGGCCGGGCGGAGCGCCCGGCGCCGGCCGGCGCGGCGTGAAGCGCGGCGTCGAGCTTCGCGACGCCCCGCGCGCGGGCGGGTGGTTCAGGTGGCATTGTACTTCGGCAGAGGAGCGGGGCGGCAGTGGGTGTCCGTTCGGCCAGGGCCCGCTCGGATGCTCAGAGCCAATCCGCCACGCCGCCATGCCGCGAACACGTGCCGTTGCGATGCCGGCTGAAGCTGTAGGTGGCATCACGGCAGCGCGCGGTCGCGCCTTCCGGCGCCTTGCCCGATGACGAGCGGGCCGGCGCGTGCACGGTGTTGCCGTCGCGATTGGTGTACGTGTTGTGATTGCTGAGGTCGGCTTCGTCGGGCGTGGTGCCCGGCGCGACATACGCGAACGCGGAGGACACGCTGAACAGCAGCGCCGCGGCAACTGCCGTGCAGGCGCGCAGGGTGTTACGAGTCATGCCTGTCATGGTCTTTCGAGTGCTTGTTATTCTGACCGCTTGTGCGTCTTGCCAGGTCTTCAGTTCGCGCGTCGTCCGCTCGCCGGATCGAAGAAATGCAGATGCCGCGCGGGCAGCGCCACTTGCAGCGCTTCGCCTGCCGCGGGCCGATGCGCGTGCGGCAAACGCACCGTCACGTCGTGCTTGCCCCAGCGACCGTGGGCGAGATTGTCCGCGCCGAGCAATTCGCAGGAATCGACGGTGAGCGTCGCGTGAGGCGCATCCGCCTGGCCCGGGCTCATGTGTTCCGGACGAATGCCGAGCGTCCACTCGCGTCCCTTGGCGACTTCGCGGCCGATCGACGCCGCGTCCGTCAACGGTAGCTTCGGACCGTTGCCGGCCACTTCGAAAACAGAGCCGTCGTCCGACACGCGGCCTTCCAGCAGATTCATCCCCGGCGAGCCGATGAAGCTCGCGACGAACACCGTGGCGGGCCGTTCATAGACCTCGGTCGGCGCGCCGATCTGCTCGGCGTGGCCCTTGTTCATGACGATCACGCGCTGCGCCAAGGTCATCGCTTCGATCTGATCGTGTGTCACGTACAGACTCGTCGTCGCGAGCCGCGCATGCAGGCGCTGGATTTCGAGTCGCATCTGCACGCGCAGGCGCGCATCGAGATTCGACAGCGGCTCGTCGAACAGAAACACCGCCGGCTCGCGCACAATTGCGCGGCCCATCGCGACACGTTGCCGTTGCCCGCCGGACAACTCGCGCGGCTTGCGTTGCAACAACGCTTCGAGTTCGAGAATCTGCGCGGCGCCCTGCACGCGCTTTTCGATCTGCGCGCGCTCGACGCCAGCGATCTTCAGCGCGTAGCCCATGTTCTCAGCCACGCTCATATGCGGATACAGCGCGTAGTTCTGAAACACCATCGCGATGTTGCGATCCTTCGGCTCGAGCTGATTGACCACTTTGCCGGCGATCGAAATGCTGCCTTCGGAGATGCGCTCGAGTCCCGCCACCATCCGCAGCAAGGTCGATTTGCCGCAACCGGACGGGCCGACCATCACGACGAACTCGCCGTCGGCGACGTCCACGTCGATGCCGTGCAACACGAACTGTTTGCCGTCGTAGGTTTTTTTCACGCCTTGCAGAGTCAGTGCAGCCATGCCGTTTTAGCCTTTCGTTGCTTGCCGCGGATCGCGCGGTGTTGTTATTTCAATGCCGGAAGAAGCTCGCTCAAAAGGGCGCCACTTACTTCTCCGCGTCCACGAGTCCGCGCACGAACCAGCGCTGCATCGTCAGCACGACCGCGAGCGGCGGCAGCATGGCGAGCAGCGTCGCGGTCATCACGAGATGCCATTCGGTCGCGGTGTCGCCCGACGCGATCATGCTTTTGATGCCGACCACGGCCGTCGTCAGCGATTGCTGGCTCGTGATCAGAATCGGCCACAAGTACTGATTCCAGCCGTAGATGAACGTGATCACGAACAGGGCAGCCATGTTCGTTTTCGACAGCGGCAAGACGACGTCCCAGAAGAACCGCATGGCGCCGGCGCCGTCGATGCGCGCCGCTTCCATCAATTCGTCCGGCAGCGTCATGAAGAACTGGCGGAACAGGAATGTCGCGGTAGCCGAGGCGATCAGCGGCAATGTCAAACCGCTATACGTATTGCTCAGATGCATCGACGAGACGACTTGCACGGTCGGAAAGATCCGCACTTCGACCGGCAGCATCAGCGTGATGAAGATCAGCCAGAACGCGAGGTTGCGAAACGGAAAACGGAAGAACACGATCGCGTACGCGGAGATCATCGAGACGGCGATCTTGCCGATCGAAATCACCAGCGCCATCACGAGGCTGTTGAACAGCATGCGGCCGAACGGCGCCGCTGCGTTGCCGCTGCCTTGCGACCAGACGGTCGCGATGTTTTCAAGCAGATGCGTGCTCGGCACCAGCGAAAGCGGCACGCTGAACACTTCGTGCTCGCTCATGGTCGCCGCGCAGAACGCGACGTACACCGGAAACACCACCAGCACGACGCCCAGAATCAGCACCGCGTGGCAGAAGAGGTCGAAACCGCGGCGGTTCTCGATCATGAGTATTGAACCCTGCGTTCGATGAAGCGGAATTGCACGACCGTCAACGCAACGACGATCACCATCAGGATCACCGACTGCGCGCCGGAGCTGCCGATGTCGAGCCCTTGGAAACCTTCGGCGAAGATCTTGTAGATCAGCGTGCGGGTGGCTTGCGCGGGACCGCCGCCGGTGGCGGCGTCGATCACCGGGAAGGTGTCGAAGAAGGCGTAGGTGATGTTGATTACCAGCAGGAAGAAGCTGGTCGGCGACAAAAGCGGCAGTGCAATGCCGAAGAAGCGCCGCACCGGACCGGCGCCGTCGATCGCCGCCGCTTCGATGAGCGAGCGCGGGATCGCCTGCAGGCCCGCATAGAAGAACAGAAAGTTATAGCTGACCTGTTTCCAGACGGACGCGAGCACGACCAGAAACATCGCCTGACCCGCGTTCAGCGCGTGATTCCAGACGATGCCGTACTTGGCCAGCGCGTAGGTGACGAGGCCGATGCTCGGGTTGAACAGGAACGACCACAACACGGCGGCGATCGCGGGCGCAACCGCGTACGGCCAGATCAGCAGCGTTTGATAAGTCTTGGCACCGCGCGTCACGCGATCGGCGCAGACCGCGAGCAGCAGCGAGATCACGAGCCCCGACACCGTGACGAGCGCGCAGAAGATCAGCGTCGTATTGAACGACGACAGGTAGAGCGGGTCGGCAAAAAGTTGCTTGAAGTTGGCGAGTCCGACGAACTCGCTCGAGGTGCCGAACGCATCCTGGCTTTGCGTGGATTGCCAGAGCGCCTCACCGGCCGGCCACAGGAAAAACAGCAGCGTGATTGCCAGTTGCGGCGCGACGAGCAGGTAGGGCAGCAGGCTGGTGCCGAAGCTGGAGCGCTTTTCCATCGATGATTTCCAAGGTTCTGCTGCAACCACGGGTTTCGGTGCGGGCGCACCGAAACCCTGCCGACGACCGTTTAGTTGCCGGCTTTCTCGAAGCGGCGCAGCAGTTCATCGCCACGCGACACGGAGGCGTCGAGCGCCTGTTGCGGCGTCTTCTTCTGTGCCCAGACCTGTTCGAGCTCTTCGTCGATGACGGTGCGGATCTGCGGCATGTTGCCCAGACGCAAGCCCTTCGTGTACGGCAGCGGCGGCTTGTTCAGCATCTGCTTGATGGCGGTATCGCTGCCCGGATTCTTCTCGTAGAAGCCTTGCTGCTGCGTCAGCTGATAGGCGGCGGTGGTGACCGGCAGATAGCCGGTGTCCTGATGCCACTTGGCGGCGACCGGCGCCGACGACAGATACGAGAGGAATTTCGCCACGCCCTTGTACACAGCCGGATCCTTGCCCGACAGCACCCACAGGCTCGCTCCGCCGATGATCGCGTTCTGCGGCGCGCCCTTCACGCTCGCGTCGTACGGCATCATGCCGGTGCCGAAGTTGAACTTCGCGTACTTCTTGATCGTGGCGAGCGATCCCGACGAGTTGGTGATGATCCCGCAGTCGCCGCTATAAAACTTCGATACCGGTTCGTCCTTGCGGCCGACGTAGGTGAAGGTGCCATCCTTCTGCATGTTCTGCAGGAACTGGATATGCGCGACTTGCAGCGGCTTGTTGAATTCCAGTTGCGCGTCCGGACCGTCGAAGCCGTTGTTCTTCGAAGCGAACGGCGCGCCGTGCCAGGCGCTGTAGTTCTCGAGTTGAATCCAGCTCTGCCAGCCCGACGAATAGCCGCACGCCATGCCCGACGCCTTCAGCTTCTGCGCGTCCGTTTGCAGTTCGGCCCAGGTTTTCGGCGGCTGGTTCGGATCAAGGCCGGCTTTCTTGAAGGCGTCCTTGTTGTAGTAGAGCACCGGCGTCGAGCTGTTGAACGGCATCGAGATCAGCTCGCCGGTTTTGGCGTCGCTGTAATAGCTGGCGATGGTCGGCACGAAGGCCTTTTCATCGAGCGGCACGCCCGCTTGCTTGAACACTTCCGAGACCGGGATCACGGCCTTCTTCGCCTGCATCATGGTGGCGGTGCCGACTTCGTAGACCTGCAGGATGGCCGGCGCATTGCCGCTGCGATAGGCGGCGATGCCGGCAGCGAGGGTCTGGTCGTAGGTGCCTTTGAAGACCGGCACGATCTTGTAGTCGCTTTGCGATGCGTTGAACGCGTTGGCGATGTCGTTCAGCCGTTCGCCCAGCGCGGCTTCCATGCCGTGCCAGAACTGGATTTCGGTTGCGGCGTGGGCCGCCTGACTGAGGCCGGCGCTCAATACGGCGGCAACGGAAAGCGAACGGATTAGCGGCTTCAAACTCATCGATGTGTCTCCAGTCGGAACGGGCGCGGATGCGAATCGCGCGATTCTATTTGTGTTCGATGACAGTCCGGCGACGGTGGCCGGGCGGCGTGCACCATTTTTTGACGGACGCCGAATGCCGCAATTTAACATCGGTGTCACAAAACGGAAACAGTCGGTGTCTGAAGGTGAAAGTTTGCGCGAAGGCAAAGCCTGAGGTCGCCGGCTGGACGCGGCCGTTTGCAAGAGGGCATGATGAATGCCGGTTTGAGTCATGCTGGTCGACTCCTGTACGTTACGTCACGGCGCACATTAATCAGGATTGCAGATGCTAAGTTCAGTACGATGGGCGGCGAACAGCTTGATCGCAGGCCTCGCTTTGGCGGGATGTTCGCTCGCGCCCGTCAAGACGAACGACGCCGTCACGCAGGTGAATTCGTTGCCGGCGATCATCGCGCATCGCGGCGGTACAGGCGATGCGCCGGAGAACACGCTCGAAGCGATCCGGCTGTCGATCGAACATCACGCCGACGCGATGTGGCTTACCGTGCAGTTGAGCAAGGACGGCGTGCCGGTCTTGTATCGGCCGGCCGATCTGGCTGCGTTGACCGACGCGAAAGGGCCGGTGTCCGCTTTCACCGCGGCGGAACTCGCACGCGTGAATGCCGGGTGGAGTTTCCGCCGCGCAGAGACGTATCCGTACCGCGATCACCCTTCGGGCATTCCGACGCTGCGCGAAGCACTGCGCGCCATGCCAGCGGGCATGCCGGTCATCCTCGACATGAAGGCATTGCCTGCCGGGCCGCAAGCGCAAGCCGTCGCGCGCGTGCTCGATGAAGAAAACGCGTGGCAGCGCGTGTCGATCTATTCGACCGAAGCGGATTATCAGCAAAGCTTTGCAGCATATCCGCAAGCCAGGCTGTTCGAATCGCGCGATGCAACGCGTGGGCGGCTCATGCGTGTCTTGTTGAATCAAGGCTGCGTGGACGCGCCGGCCAAACACGCGATGACGGCGTTCGAGTTGCATCGCACGCTGACGGTGGTGGAGAAATTCACGCTGGGAGAAGGGCGGTCGGATGTGCAGGCTACGTTATGGACGCCTGCAACGGTCGCGTGCTTCCGGCAGAAGCCGGACGTGCGAATCGTCGCGATTGCCGTGAACGATGCGGAAGATTATCGGACGGCGGCGTGCCTCGGCATCGACGCGGTGCTTGCGGATTCACCGTCGAAAATGGCGGCGGTCAGGGACGGTATCGCGTTGCCGCTGCGCTGCGCGCGTTCCAAGGCAACTAGCGGCCAATAAAAAAGCCCGCTTTGAAAAGCGGGCTCTCTTGAAGTCACTTGCTGCGGGCGGCAACGCTCAGGTTTTCGCCCATGGCCGTCTACGCCGAAGCTGAAGCTGAAGCAAACGTCAAACGTTGAACAAGAAGTTCATCACGTCGCCATCATGCACGACGTATTCCTTGCCTTCCGCACGCATCTTGCCGGCTTCCTTCGCGCCTTGTTCACCCTTATAGGTGATGTAGTCGTTGAACGCGATCGTCTGCGCGCGAATGAAGCCGCGCTCGAAGTCCGTGTGAATCGCGCCCGCAGCCTGCGGCGCCGTATCGCCGACATGGATCGTCCACGCGCGCACTTCCTTCACACCGGCCGTGAAGTAGGTCTGCAGGCCCAGCAGCTTGAAGCCGGCGCGGATCACGCGGTTCAGGCCCGGCTCTTCCATGCCCATGTCGGCGAGGAACACTTCCATGTCGGCTTCGTCGAGGTCGGCGATTTCCGCTTCGATCGCGGCGCACACGGCGACGACCGGCGCGTTTTCCGCCGCCGCGAACTTCGCGACCGCGTCCAGATGCGGGTTGTTCGCGAAGCCGTCTTCCTTCACATTGGCCACGTACATGGTCGGCTTGGCGGTGATCAGACAGAACGGCTTGAGCGTGGCCTTTTCTTCATCCGACAGGTCGAGCGCGCGGACCGGCTTGGCCTGGTCGAGCTGCGCGCGCACCTTTTCCAGCACGGCGGCGTTCTTGATGGCTTCCTTGTCGTTACCCGACTTGGCGGCCTTCGAATAGCGCGCCAGCGCCTTTTCGACGGTCGCGAGGTCGGCCAGCGCCAGTTCGGTGTTGATCACTTCGATGTCCGACAGCGGATCGATCTTGTTCGCGACGTGAATCACGTTCTCGTCTTCGAAGCAGCGCACCACGTGCGTGATCGCGTCGGTTTCGCGGATGTTGGCGAGAAACTGGTTGCCCAGACCTTCGCCCTTGCTCGCACCGGCCACCAGGCCGGCGATGTCGACGAATTCCACCACGGCCGGCAGGATGCGCTCCGGCTTGACGATGTCGGCGAGCGCCTTCAGACGCGCGTCCGGCACTTCGACGATGCCGACGTTCGGCTCGATCGTGCAGAACGGATAGTTTTCGGCGGCAATGCCCGCCTTGGTCAGCGCGTTGAACAGGGTGGACTTGCCGACGTTAGGCAAGCCGACGATGCCGCATTTGAGGCTCATGGAAATCCTTCAGTGAATCAGTAAGTTGCGTGATGCGCTCGACGCTGTGTGCAGGATTCGAGAAGCCGTCGTGTGTGGCGTGGCGGACCAGTGCAGCGGAGCGGGACAAGACACCGGATCGGGGCGTTGCTCGACGACCGGGTGCGAGTTTTCACGGAAAGCGCAATTGTAACCCGTTCGGATCGGCGCACCGACGCGGCAGTGGGGAAGCGGCGCCCGCCACTCGATCGGCGATTGCAAGGTTCAGGTAAGATTTTCTCGAACGCATTGTAGAATCGCCGATGCAGGGCCGCTAGAGCCCAATTCCGAGGAAAAAATGAGAACAATACGATGGGTCATCACGGGCGTGGCTATCGTCGCGCTGGGCAGCGCGATTGCGTCATGGGTCTCGCCGAACTTCGACGACGCTCAGGCGAACTCGGACCGGCAGACGGTCAACTGCCTCTCAAGCCACTTAACGCTCGACGATAAAAAGCAGATCGCGCAATTCGCCGATGCCAACGACTTCGATTCACTGTGGCGCGTGTATGACCGCATTTTCCCTGACTGCGCCGTACGCGGCGATCAGCGTGAGCGCAAGGCTGACCTCGAGGCAAGCGCATGGCGGCTCCTGTCTTCCGATCGCGAATTCACGCGGCTGCGCGAAGCGAACGCCGCGCTGGCGGCGACCGGTCACCTGTGAGCATCGGCGCGCTTGTTCGGGCTCAAAAGCCGCGTGCATCGATCCGTCCCTCGCAACCCCCGCGGCTATAATGCGCGGATGAACGCACACCACCAGACCTTTGATGCCGCCGTGATCGGCGGCGGGCTCGTCGGCAAGACCGCGGCGCTCGCGCTGACGCAAGGCGGACTGCGCGTGGCGCTGCTCGCGCAACCCTGCGCGGCGCTGCCCGCCGGCGCCGCCTTCGACTCGCGGGTCTACGCGCTGTCGTCGAGTTCACAAGCTTTGCTGGAGCGTTTGCGGGTTTGGCAAGCGCTCGATCTGGCGCGGCTCGGGCCGGTGTATGACATGCGCGTCTACGGCGACGCGCATGCTGAACTGCATTTCTCCGCGTTCCAGGCTTCGGTGCCGCAACTGGCGTGGATCGTCGAGTCGTCGGTGATCGAGCGCGCGCTGGATGCGGCGCTGCGCTTCCAGCCGAATCTCACCTGGATCGACACCCGCGCGCAGGCGCTGGACTTCACCGCGGATAGTGCGAGCGTCGGGCTGGCCAACGGCAATGTGCTGGATGCCGATCTGCTGGTCGGCGCGGACGGCGCGCATTCGTGGGTGCGTGCCCAGATCGGTTCGAAGATGGACCGGCGCGACTACAAGCAAACCGGCGTGGTCGCCAATTTCAAGGCCGAAAAGCCGCACGGTGAAACCGCGTACCAATGGTTCAAGGACGGCGAGATCATCGCGCTGCTGCCCATGCCGGACGGCCACGTCTCGCTGGTCTGGTCGGCGCGCACCGAGCACGCGGAGCAACTGATCGCGCTCGATCCGGCGCAACTCGCCGCCGAAGTGGAACGCGTGACCGGCGGCCAGTTCGGCGCGCTCGATTGCGTGACGCCCGCACAAGGTTTCCCGCTCGCACTGCAAACGGTCGACCGGCTGGTGGCGCCGCGCGTCGCGCTGGTCGGCGACGCCGCGCATCTGATTCATCCGCTTGCCGGGCAGGGCATGAACCTCGGTTTGCGCGACGTCGCGGCGCTCGCCGACACCGTCGCCGGCAAAGAGTCGTTCCGCGATCTCGGCGACATGGTCCTGTTGCGCCGCTACGAACGCGCCCGCCGCGAAGACATCCGCGCGCTGATGATCGCCACCGACGGCCTGCAAAAACTCTTTTCCGTTCCCGGTCCGTTTGCCAAGGTGCTGCGCAATACCGGCATGGCGTTTGTCGGCGCACAGCCGTTCATCAAACGCTGGCTGGTGTCGGCTGCGCTGGGCTGAAGCACCGGGCCGGGCATGCCGTGGCCGGCGACGCAGGTATCATGAACGGATCGACGCCGTTCCGGTCAGACCGGAAACGTCAGGAAACGAGCACTGCGCGCGCATTGCGCGCGATTGAACCAGGAATTCAGCATGAAAAAAACTTTCCGCATGGCGGCCGCCGTGCTTGCCATCGCCGCCGTCACGATCGGCTGCTCCGCGCAGGCCGACCAGACCACCGACAAGCTCAAAGCCACGCTGCAGACGCGTCTCGCCGACGTCTCGATCAAGAGCGTGACGAAGTCGCCGATTGCCGGCCTGTACGAAGTGAACCTCGGCACGCAGATCGTCTATAGCGACGCGAACGGCGATTACCTGATGCTCGGCGACATGGTCGACGCCAAGACCCGCAAGAATCTGACCGAAGCGCGTCTGTCGGAAACCAATCGTATCGATTTCGCGAGCCTGCCGTTCTCGAACGCGGTGAAGGTCGTGAAGGGCAACGGCACGCGCAAGATCGCCGTGTTCTCCGATCCGAACTGCCCGTACTGCAAGCAGCTCGAAACGTCGCTCAAGTCGATCGACAACGTGACGATTTACACCTTCCTGTACCCGGTGCTGTCGCCGGATTCGACGGCGAAATCGAAGTCGATCTGGTGCTCGACGGATCGCGCGAAGGCGTGGGAATCGTGGATGCAGGATCATCAGGCGCCCACCGCCGCCGGCACCTGCGACACCGCCGCGATCGACAAGAACCTGGCGCTCGGCCACGCGATGAACGTCGACGGCACGCCCACGGTGTTCCTCGCCGACGGCCGCCGCCTGCCCGGCGCCGTGCCCGCCGACCGGCTGGACAAGGAAATGTCCGCGGTGCACTGAGCACGCAGAACTGATCCAGCAAAGGAGGCGCGACGTGCGCCTCCTTTTGCATCAAGCCCAAACATCCCCGCCTGACCTCTTCTAATCGCCGCCGATGAAGCCGATCCGCTACACCATCGTTCCCAAGCAACCCGCCGCTCACCTGTTCGAAGTCACCGTGACCGTCGCCGATCCCGATCCGGCCGGCCAGCGTTTCATGCTGCCGGTGTGGATTCCGGGCAGCTACATGGTGCGCGAGTTCGCCCGCAACATCGTCACGCTGCGCGCTTTTAACGAGGCGGGCCGCAAGGTGCGCGTCGAAAAGACCGACAAGCACACGTGGCAGGCCGCGCCGGTCAAGGGCGCGCTTACGCTGCGCTACGAAGTTTATGCATGGGATCTGTCGGTGCGCGCGGCGCATCTCGACGACACGACGGGCTTTTTCAACGGCACGAGCGTGTTCCTGTCGCCGCTCGGCCACGAGGAAGCGCAGTGCGTGGTCGATATTCAGAAGCCCGAAGGCGCGGCGTATCGCAACTGGCGCGTCGCCACCGCGCTGCCGGAAGCGCGCGGCACGAAGCGCTATGGTTTCGGCGAGTATCGCGCGCAGAACTATGACGAGTTGATCGATCATCCCGTCACGCTGGGCGAATTCGCGTTGGCGACGTTCAAGGCGCACGGCGTGCCGCACGACATCGTGATCGCCGGGCGCGTGATCGGGCTCGACATGGCGCGTCTGTCCGCCGACCTGAAGCGCATTTGCGAAGAGCAGATCGCGTTGTTCGAGCCGAAGTCGAAGAAAGCGCCGGTGGATCGCTACGTATTCATGACGCAGGCCGTCACCGATGGTTATGGCGGCCTCGAACACCGGGCTTCGACCGCGCTGATCTGCAATCGCGGCGATCTGCCGGTGGAAGGGCGCGAGGCGCTCACCGAAGGCTACCGGACCTACCTCGGCTTGTGCAGCCACGAATACTTCCACACGTGGAACGTGAAGCGCATCAAGCCGGCCGTGTTCGCGCCGTACGATCTGAGCGTGGAGAACTACACGTCGCTGCTGTGGCTGTTCGAGGGCTTCACCTCTTACTACGACGATCTGATCCTCGTGCGCAGCGGCCTGATTTCGCAGGACGACTATTTCGGCATGCTCGGCAAGGTGATCGGCGGTGTGCAGCGCGGCAGCGGGCGTCTCAAGCAGACCGTCGCCGAAAGCTCGTTCGACGCGTGGGTCAAATACTACCGGCAGGACGAGAACGCGCCGAACGCGATCGTCAGCTACTACACCAAGGGCTCGCTCGTCGCGCTCGCGTTCGATCTGACGATCCGCGCGCAGACCAACAACCGCAAATCGCTCGACGATGTGATGCGTTTGCTGTGGCAGCGCTTTGGCCGTGACTTCTATCGCGGCAAACCGGTTGGCGTCGACGAAAGCGAGATCGAGGCGATTTTCGCCGAAGCGACCGGTGCGAAACTGGGCGAGTTGTTCGCCGAAGCCGTGCACGGCACGCGCGATCTGCCCCTCGATACGCTGCTCGCGCCGTTCGGCGTCGACATCGCGCCCGAAGTGGACAAAAACGGCAAGCCGTCGCTCGGCGCGCGCGTGCGCGGCGGCGCGGATTGCACGCTGGCTGCGGTTCACGACGGCAGCGCCGCGCAAAAAGCAGGACTCTCGGCCGGCGACGTGCTGATCGCGCTCGACGGCCTGCGCGTGACCGGCTCGAATCTTGACGGGCTGCTCGCACGCTACCAGCCGGGCGCGAAAGTCGAGATTCACGCCTTCCGACGCGACGAGCTGCGCACCGCGCAAGTCAAGCTGGACGGGCCGGAGCTGGCGCGCTACAAGCTCACCGCCAGCGACAAGCGCCCCGCCGCGCGCAAGGCGCGCGAGCGCTGGTTGGCTAGCTGATCGTCGTCCGGACCGCCCCCAATGGACGGTCCGTTGTGGCGGATTGTTCTACCAGTGCAACAATCCGTCGCCGCCGGATGGCTTTTTCCCGAGGCGGTAAAAAAACACAATGACTCTACTCGCGCAACACTGCGCGCCCCAACTGGAGTCAACCATGACCACGATCCTGCAAATCAACTCGGCAGCCCGCTCGCAAGGCGCGAACTCGACGTTGCTCGTCAACGAGCTGACCGCAAAGCTGCAACAATCGAATCCGGGCGCGCAAGTCGTCGTCCGCAATCTGCAAGCTGAACCGCTGCCGCACCTGGACGACGCCGTTCTCGGCGCGTTCTTCACGCCGGCTGACCAACGCACCGCCGAGCAAGCCGAGATCGCCGCACGCAGCGAAGCGCTGATCGCCGAACTGCAAGCCGCCGACATCATCGTGATCGGCGCACCGATGTACAACTTCGGCATCTCGTCGCAACTGAAGACGTACTTCGACTTCATCGCCCGTGCCGGTATCACGTTCGCCTACACGGCGAATGGTCCGGAAGGGCTTGTGAAGGGCAAGAAGGTTCACGTCGTGTCGGCACGCGGTGGCAAGTATCTGGGCACGCCGAATGACAGCCAGACGCCGTACCTGAAGAGCTTCCTCGGCTTCCTCGGCATGACCGACGTGAACTTCATCTATGCCGAAGGCCTGAACATGGGCCCGGACGCTGCCGGCGCCGCACTGGCTTCCGCGCGCGAAGCGATCGCTGCCGCGTAAGGTTTTTTGGCTACGCCGCTTGAGTGCGGCGGTTAGCTCGCTGGAATGAAAAACGCCACGGATTTTGAGTCCGTGGCGTTTTTCGTTTTTTGGCGTTGATGCTTGGTGCCTGCGGCTTCACGCAAGCATTTGCGCTTCGTCGGGCAGGCGCCAATCGATGGGTTCGCGGCCATGCTGCGCAAGATACTCGTTGGCCTTCGCAAAATGCCCGCAGCCGCGAAAACCGCGATGCGCCGACAGCGGCGACGGATGCGGCGCTTCCAGCACGTAATGCGACTTGCCGCCGAGCAGCGCGCGCTTGGCTTGCGCATGCGCGCCCCACAGCATGAACACGAGGCCGTCGTGGCGCATCGCCAGCTCATGGATCAGCGTGTCGGTGCATTTTTCCCAGCCGCGTTTCGCGTGGCTAGCGGCTGAATCGCGTTCCACGGTCAGCACGGTGTTCAGCAGCAGCACGCCTTGCTTCGCCCATGTGTCCAGGCAACCGTGACGCGGCGTCTCGTGGCCGAGGCTTGCGGCGATCTCCTTGAAGATATTGCGCAGCGACGGCGGCGTGCGCACGTTCGGCGCGACGGAAAACGCGAGTCCGTGCGCTTGCGGTGTACCGCGGTCTTCGCCGTGATAGGGATCCTGGCCGAGGATGACGACTTTCACTTCGTCGGGGCTCGTCAGGCGTAGCGCCCGGAACACGTCGGCGGGATAGACGGTTTTGCCGGCGGTGCGCTCACCGTCGACGAAACGGCAGAGCGGCGCGTAGGCGTCGCTTTCGATGAACGGTTTGAGATGCGCACGCCATGCGGGTGGCAGGGCGTCGAATTGGGCTTCGAGCGTCGGTGGCGGCGCGGTCGTCATGTCAGTTGCCGGTGCAGAGGCGGCGTCGTCGAACAGCGAGTCCTGCGACGGATTGGGGCGGGTACGGGAAGCGGATGTCATGGCGGGGAAGTGTCGCAGCAAACGCGGCGTTGCTCAAGGTGTGCGCCGCGGCTTGTCGCGTTTGCCCGGGGTGGACGCGGGATAGATGCGCCGAACGTGCTGTGTGCGAAGGCAACGTTCGCCGCCGCTCAACGGGCCGTTAGCACGAAACACGTGTTCAAGATCGCCAAGTATGCGAGCGGCCGTTTGACGATGCGTCGCACAAACCGGTAGCCGCTTGGAAGAAGCCACTCTCCGTGGCCGGCTTCTGTCCGAGCAGTTGGAAAGCGGCTTTACCGCGGCTCAACCAGCCCGTAGCTTATAACCGCGCTGCGCTTTGCTGATGTCGTCCGGCGCGAGGCCGGCTATCTGCTTGCCAAGTTCCGCAGCGAGTGTGTGAAGCGCGGCTTCGTCGCCGGACTTCAGTTCGAGCTCGACTTCCGAGATCGGCGCGCGACGCGTTTCGCTATCGACCTCGGCGAACACGTCGCCCTGATCGATCGCCGCTTCGATGTCCGAGCCGTCCACTTCGACGCGCCACAGCGTCCTGGTGAAATTCGTGCGGAACAGTTCGACGAGCTCGGGCGCTGCTTTACGCAAAGCATCCGCGGCGGACGGTTCGTCGCACTCGCGCAGCAACGCGTCGATCTCCAGCTTTTCACCGGCCACCGGCATTTCCCATTCATGCCGGCTGTGCAAACCATCCTTGGCGTCGCCGACCGTCTTGAAGGTTTGCAGCCAGCCGTCCGGCGTCTGGCGCAAACGCAAGGCGCTCTTCGAACTCGCGAGCGTCAGGGCAGGCGTGTCGAAGTAAATATTCACCAGCTTGATCGGACGACCCTGCGCCTCGGTGCGCGCGACGAACCAACGCGTCGCCGCTTCCACCTGCGCAGGCGGCAGCGCCAGTTTGATTTCGCGTTCCATGCCCATGATCTGCTCCGCTACGTACGCCGCGTGCCGTGTGTCGACACCGTGCTCAGAAAAACATCCGAGCAAGCTCCACGCCCGGCTCGTCCGCGCGCATGAACGCCTCGCCGACGAGGAACGTGTGTACGTCCATCGCGCGCAGGCGCTCCACGTCGGCGCGCGACAGAATTCCCGACTCCGTGACGACGATGCGGTCGTCCGGAATCGCTTCGAGCATGCCGATCGTCGTTTCGATCGACGTCTCGAAGGTACGCAGATTGCGGTTGTTGATGCCGATCAGCGGCGTTTTCAGCGTGAGGGATTCCATCAGCTCGTCGTGATCATGCACTTCGACCAGCACGGCGAGGCCCAGTGAATGCGCGAGCGCTTCGAGATCCTGCATCTGCGAGGTTTCGAGCGCGGCTGCGATCAGCAGGATCGCGTCGGCGCCCATCGCGCGGGCTTCGACGATCTGGTACGGATCGACGATGAAGTCTTTGCGCAGCACCGGCAAATTGCAGGCCGCGCGCGCTTCCTGCAGGTACGCGACGCTACCCTGAAAGAACTGCACGTCGGTGAGCACGGACAGGCAGGCCGCGCCGTGCTTTTCATACGAACGCGCGATCTCGGCCGGCACGAAGTGCTCGCGCAACACGCCTTTGGACGGGCTTGCTTTCTTGACTTCGGAAATCACCGCGGCGAGACCCGCCGCGTGTTTCGCGCGCAATGCGCCGACGAAATCGCGAATGTCGCGCGAAGACGCTTCGAGGCGCAGCTCTTCGAGCGGTGCGCTCTGTTCGGCCGCGCGAACTTCTTCGCGTTTGACCGCGATGATACGGTCGAGGATGTCGCTCATAAGTGTCTCGCTACGTGATTACTGCTTGAATTGCTGAGTGAAGCGGACCAGTTCGTCGACCTTGGCGCGTGCCTTGCCGCTCGCGATCGCTTCGCGCGCCAACTGGATGCCGTCCGCGATCGACGAAGCCACGTTCGCCGAATACAGGGCGGTGCCCGCATTCAGCGTGACGATCTCGCGGGCGACGCCCGGCTTGTTGTCGAGCGCGTCGAGCAGCATCGCTTTGGATTCGGTGGCGTCGGCCACTTTCAGCGTGCGGTTCGACACCATCTGCATGCCGAAGTCTTCCGGGTGAATCTCGTACTCGTGGACCTGGCCGTCGCGCAACTCGCCGACTTGCGTCGCCGCGCCGAGCGAGACTTCGTCCATGCCGTCCATACCGTACACCACCAGCACATGCTTCGCGCCGAGGCGCTGCATCACGCGCACCTGAATGCCGACGAGGTCCCCGTGGAACACGCCCATCAGTTGATTGGGCGCGCCAGCCGGGTTGGTCAGTGGACCGAGAATGTTGAAGATAGTCCGCACGCCGAGTTCGCGGCGCACCGGCGCGATGTTCTTCATGGCCGGATGATGGTTCGGCGCGAACATGAAGCCCATGCCGGTTTCGGCGATCGACGCCGCCACCTGTTCCGGCTGCAGATCGATATTCACGCCGAGCGCTTCGAGCACGTCCGCGCTGCCCGACTTGCTCGACACGCCGCGGCCGCCGTGCTTTGCGACCTTGGCGCCCGCCGCGGCGGAGACGAACATGGTTGCCGTGGAAATGTTGAAGGTGTGCGAGCCGTCGCCGCCGGTGCCGACGATATCGACGAAGTTCGAGTTGTCCGGCACGTCGACGTGCCGGGCAAATTCACGCATCACCGTGGCGGCGGCGGTGATTTCGCCGATGGTCTCTTTTTTGACGCGCAAGCCGGTGATGATCGCGGCCGCCATCACCGGCGAGAGTTCGCCGCGCATGATGAGCCGCATCAAATGCAGCATTTCGTCGTGGAAAATCTCGCGATGCTCGATGGTCCGTTGCAGCGCTTCCTGGGGCGTAATCGACATGATGTCGTCTCTCTTCATCAAGCGTTGCGGTTGGACGTTTGTGCGCCGGCGAGCTTCGACTGCTTCACGAAGTTTTCGAGCAGCGCGTGGCCGTGTTCGGACAGGATCGATTCCGGATGGAACTGCACGCCTTCCACAGCCAGTTCCTTGTGACGCACACCCATGATCTCGCCGTCTTCGGTCCATGCCGAAACCTCGAGGCAGTCGGGCAGCGATTCGCGTTCGATCGCGAGCGAGTGGTAGCGGGTCACGACGAAATGCTTCGGCAGGTCGGCGAACACGCCTTTGCAGTCGGTTTCGATCGTGCTGACCTTGCCGTGCATGATGGTTTGCGCGCGCACCACGCGTCCGCCGAAGGCCTCGCCGATCGCCTGATGGCCGAGGCAGACGCCGAGAATCGGGGTCTTGCCGGCGAATTCGCGCAGCACGTCGAGCGTGATGCCGGCGTGTTGCGGATTGCTCGGACCGGGCGACAGGCAAATGCGCTCCGGGTTGAGCTTCGCGATTTCGTCCAGCGTGATTTCGTCGTTCCGATAGGTGCGCACGTCTTCGCCGAGTTCGCCGAAGTACTGCACCAGGTTGTAGGTGAACGAGTCGTAGTTGTCGATCATGAGCAGCATGGTGTGTCTCCGGTCAGAAGTCGCTATCGAGGCCGTCTTGCACTTGTTCGGCGGCGCGCAATACGGCGCGCGCCTTGTTCTCGGTCTCTTGCCATTCGGATTCCGGCACCGAATCCGCGACTACACCCGCTGCCGCCTGCACATACAGATTGCCGTTCGCGATCACGCCGGTGCGGATCGTGATGGCCAGGTCCATTTCGCCGGTGAACGACAGATAGCCGACCGCACCGCCGTACAGGCCGCGCTTCACGGGCTCCAGTTCGTCGATCAGTTCCATCGCGCGGACCTTCGGTGCGCCCGACAGCGTGCCGGCCGGGAAGGTGGCGCGCAGCACGTCGAAATTGGTGGTGCCGGGTTTCAGCTTGCCTTCGACCGAACTCACGATGTGCTGCACGTGCGAGTACTTTTCGATCACCATCTTGTCGGTGACGACCACCGAGCCGATTTGCGCGATGCGGCCCACGTCGTTACGCGCGAGGTCGATCAGCATGACGTGTTCGGCGATTTCCTTCGGGTCGTTCAGCAGCTCGGTTGCGAGTTCCGCATCGCGTTCCGGCGTATTGCCGCGCGGACGCGTGCCGGCGAGCGGCCGGATCGTGACGATGCGATCCTCGCCGCGCTTTTCCTGGCGCACCAGAATTTCCGGCGATGCACCCACCACGTGGAAGTCGCCGAAGTTGTAGTAATACATATACGGCGACGGGTTCAACGAGCGCAGCGCGCGGTACAGCGAGAGCGGATTGTCGCGGTACGGCTTGATCAGGCGCTGGCCGACCTGCACCTGCATCAGTTCGCCCGCGGCGATGTATTCCTTCGCCTTGCGCACGGCCGCCAGATACTCGTCTTTGGCGAACTCGCGGTAGGTCTCGGTGCGCACGCTCGCCGACGTGACCGGCGGTTGCACGGTGGTGCGCAAACGCTGGCGCAGTTCGCGCAGACGCTGTTTGGCTTTCGTGTACGCCTCGGGCTGCGTCGGGTCGGAGTAGACCACCAGATAGAGCTTGCCCGCGAGATTGTCGATCACCGCGACTTCCTCGGTCAGCAGCAACTGGATGTCGGGCAGATTCAGATCGTCCTTCGGCGCCGTGTGCGCTAGCTTTTTCTCGATGTAGCGCACCGCGTCGTAGCCGAAATAGCCGGCCAGACCGCCCGCGAAACGCGGCAAGCCGGGACGCTGCGCCACTTTGAAGCGGCCCTGGAATTGCTGGATGAATTCGAGCGGGTCGCCCTCGTGCGTCTCGACGACCTTGCCGTCGCGCACCACCTCCGACACGCCGTTGCGGGTGCGCAGCAGCGTGCGCGCCGGCAGGCCGATGAACGAATAGCGGCCGAAACGTTCGCCGCCCACCACCGACTCCAGCAGGAACGAGTTCGCGCCGTTGCGTTCGCTCTGCGCGAGCTTCAGGTATAGCGAGAGCGGCGTTTCGAGGTCGGCGAGCGCTTCGGCGATCAGCGGAATGCGGTTGAAGCCCTCATTGGCGAGGGACTGGAATTCGAGTTCGGTCATGTTCCGATCCTGTACGGTGGTCCGGCGACAGTGTGCGTCGGACAAAGCGGGTCATTGCGCGGCCGGTCAGGCGTTCGTTCGACGTGTCGACACGATGATACCGACCGGCGCGGGTTTCCCATCGACGCGTGCAAGGGATTTCAGCGCACAGCTGTACTTTGCAGGTACACGCAGGCCGAATCAACCGATGCAGCGAAACAAGATGATGGAAAAAACGCGTGAGCGCAGCGAAGTAAAAAACGGTTGCCGAAGACGAGCTTCAGCGTACCTCAGGCGAGGTTAGCGCGACCAGCGACGCCAGGGCCAGGCTCCCCGGTCGATGCTAATCAGACTCCGTTTTTTATTCAGAAACATGAGGATGAAGGACTTTTCAGGTCGTGGAATGGTGCGCTGCGATCGCCTTGGCGGCGTCGAGCAGCGAGCCAACTATACCATCGGATTTTATGGTTTGTATAGCTTGGCCGTGGTTGTAGCCGTAGGGCACCGTGAGCGTCGCCATGCCGGCCGCACGGCCCGCCAGCGCATCGTTTTCCGAATCGCCGATGGCCACGGTGGCCTGCGGCTCGACGCCCAACTGCGCCGCCGCGGTGAGCATGGGCAACGGATCCGGCTTCTTTTTCGCCAGACTGTCGCCGCCGATCACGACGCTGAAATACTGCGCGAGCCCGTACTGCTGCAGCAACTCCACCGCGAACCGATGCGGCTTGTTGGTCACGCACGCGAGTTTGAGACCGGCCTCGCGCATGGCGATCAGACCGGCTTCGACGTTCGGATAAAGCCGCGTGTGCGTGCCGTTGATCTTCGCGTACTCCTCCTGATAGATCGCGAGCGCTTCGTCGAAGCGGTCTTGCGCATGCTCCGTTTCGAAGCGCGGCGCCAGCACGCTGCGGATCAGGTGCTCCGAACCCTTGCCCACATAACCGACCACCTCCTCGCGCGACGTTTCTTCTGCGTCGAGTTGCGCGAGCATGCCGTTCAGGCCGGCGGTGAAATCGTCGGCGGTATCGATCATCGTGCCGTCGAGGTCGATGATCGCGGCTTGCAGGCGTGGGCCGGTGAAAGTCGGGGCGGGGAACGGAGTGGTCATCGTGCGTGCCGGTTCTGCGTCGGTGCTCAGTGCTGGATGTTGGCGAGTGCCGCGCGCATCTTCTCGATCACGACCTTGTGGTCGGGCTGGCCGAAAATCGCCGAACCGGCCACGAAGGTGTCCGCGCCAGCCGCCGCGATTTCGGCGATGTTATCCACCTTCACGCCGCCGTCCACTTCCAGGAAGATCTGGCGGCCGGTGCGTTCCTTGTAGGCGTCGATCCGCTTGCGTGCTTCGCGCAGCTTGTTGAGCGCTTCCGGAATGAACGACTGGCCGCCGAAGCCCGGATTCACCGACATGATCAGCACGAGATCGAGCTTGTCCATCACGTGATCCAGATAATTCAGCGACGTGGCCGGATTGAACACCAGGCCGGCCTTGCAGCCGTGGTCGCGGATCAGCGACAGCGTGCGGTCGATATGGTCCGAGCCTTCCGGGTGAAAGCTGATCAGGTTCGCGCCGGCCTTGGCGAAATCCGGGACGATGCGGTCGACCGGGCGCACCATCAGGTGCACGTCGATCGGCACGTCGACATGCGGGCGGATCGCTTCACAGACGAGCGGACCGATGGTCAGGTTCGGCACGTAATGGTTGTCCATCACGTCGAAGTGAATCCAGTCGGCGCCGGCGGCGACGACGTTGCGGACTTCTTCGCCGAGGCGGGCGAAGTCGGCTGACAGAATGCTTGGAGCGATGCGGAATTGCGTCATGGCGGGGGCGGAGGCAAGCGGGGAAAGCGCCATTTTACCGGTTTGTGCGCCGGCGTTCCGGTTCGCGGACGCTTCGAGTCCCGCTCACGTTTAACCGGCGAACGTGACAAAACGCCTTATTGGCCCTTGGCCAAAGGGATTTGTCCGGTTGCGGGCGTGCCGCGCATCAAGCAGAATGCCAAAACCATCAGCGCCGCATTGCCAACGCGCCCGCAAACCATTGGCGTTCGGGCTTTCCCGCGTTTTTTCACACCCCGTTTCAGCAGACCGGAATCACGATGAGCCAGTACGAATTCAGCGTCTCGGCGCAGGTGCAATATCTGCCCGAAGAGTCGGACCCGGAGCGCCGCCAGTATGCGTTCGCATACACGCTGACTATCCGTAACACCGGCCAGGTGCCCGCGCAATTGATCGCGCGTCATTGGGTGATTACCGACAGCGACAAGAACGTGCAGGAAGTGAAGGGCTTGGGCGTGGTCGGGCACCAGCCGCTGCTCAAACCGGGCGAGCATTTCGAGTACACGAGTTGGGCGGTGATCGCCACGCCGGTCGGCACCATGCGCGGAGAGTATTTCTGCGTGGCCGAAGACGGCGAGCGTTTCGAAGCGCCGGTGCCGGAGTTCATCCTACGCATGCCGCGTACGCTGCATTGAACCCAGGGCGTGGCCCGCGGTCTTTAAGAAGCTCAATGCGCGGTGCAACGCGCAGCTTTACTGCGATTTTTGCTGCTTTTGCTGTTCACTCGCGTTGGCGCGCGCCGCTTTCTTCTTGCCGGACGACGTCCATACAACGATAAAGACGAGCAGGAAGAGCGCGAGAAGCGATTCCAGCGCGAAGATGAGCATCGGGTATTCGTCGAACAGATCAGACATGGCGGTTTCCATCAAGAACGAACATTGTATGCGTTTTGTCCGCACGGCCGGAGCATGGCTCGGAGCGCTTTCGGTTGCGGTGATGCTGGCGTCTTGCGGTGGCGGCGGCACGGTTCGGCCCTCGGTTTCGCCACCCACGGGTGCCGCGATCATACCCGGGCAGATCGCCGCGACACGGCTGACGGCCGTTGCGTGGCAGCAAGTGCCGGGGTGGCAGGACGACTCGTTGATCGGCGCGACGGCCGCGTTGCGGCAAAACTGCGTGAGACTCGCGCGTCAACCGAACTGGGCGCGCGCATGTGCCGCAGCCTCGCAAATCGACGACCTCGACGTCACCAGTGCGCGGGCTTTTTTTGAAGCCTATTTCACGCCCTTCCAGTTAGCGAACACCGACGGCACGCTCGACGGGCTCGTCACCGGCTACTACGAGCCCTTGCTGCGTGGTTCGCGCACGCGGCACGGTGTATATCAGACCGCGTTGTATCGCTGGCCGGCGAGTTATCGCGCGGGCGCGCCGCTGCCGGCGCGTGCGCAACTCGAGCGCGCAGGTGTGCTCAACGGTAACGAACTCGTGTGGGTCGATGATCCGATCGAAGCTTTCTTCCTGCAGGTGCAGGGGTCCGGGCGCATCGTGATGGAAGACGGCAGCGTGATGCGTCTGGGCTTTGGCGGCACCAACAATCAGCCGTACAAGTCGATCGGACGCTGGCTGCTGGATCGCGGCGAACTGACGCCCGCGCAGGCAACCATGCAGGGCATCAAGGCGTGGGCACGCGCGAACCCGACGCGCGTCGATGCGCTGCTCGATACGAATCCGCGCTTCGTGTTCTTCCGCGAGATGCCTTCCGGGGAAAGCGTCCCGAGCGGCGGCGCGGACGGCCCGATCGGCGCGCTGGGTGTGCCGCTGACGCCGGAGCGGTCGATTGCGGTCGATCCGACTTCGATTCCACTTGGTACGCCGGTGTTTTTGCAGACCACGCGTCCGTTGACGAACTCGCCGATGAATCGCCTCGTCTTCGCGCAAGATACGGGTTCCGCGATCAAGGGCGGCGTACGCGCGGATTACTTCTGGGGCCTCGGCGACGACGCCGGCGATCTGGCCGGCAAGATGAAGCAGGGCGGCCGGATGTGGTTGTTGTTGCCGAATTCTTGAGGTTTAAGTAGCGCGTGGCGCGGTGCGGATCAGCCGCGCCGCGCGCTATTTCCCGCTTGTTACAGGCCCGACTTGCGCTTGTCCACCACGCGCCGCGCCTTGCCTACCGAACGCTCGATCCCATTCACACCCAGCACGTTCACCACCGCGCTCACGCCGATCAGCGCCTTGATGTCATAGGTCAATGCCTGCTTGGCCGTGTTCAACGCGGCCGTATCCGGCGCAGATTCTGGGCAAGGCTCGACGTTCAACGTCAACACGTCGAGCGGACCTTCCTTGGTCAGCACGATCTGATAGTGCGGCGCGAGCGCGTGCTGCTTGAGCAGCAGTTCTTCGATCTGCGTCGGGAATACGTTCACGCCACGCACGATCATCATGTCGTCCGAGCGGCCGGTGATTTTCTCCATCCGACGCATGGTGCGGGCGCTGCCCGGCAGCAGGCGCGTCAGGTCGCGCGTCCGGTAGCGGACGATCGGCAGCGCTTCTTTGGTCAGCGACGTGAACACCAGTTCGCCGAGTTCGCCGTCCGGCAGCACCTCGCCGGTTTCGGGATCGATGATCTCGGGATAGAAATGATCTTCCCAGATGGTCGGGCCGTCTTTCGTTTCCACGCACTCCGACGCCACACCTGGACCCATCACTTCGGACAGGCCATAGATGTCGACAGCGTCGATGCCCATGCGCTTTTCGATCGCCTGACGCATGTCGTTGGTCCACGGTTCCGCGCCGAAGATGCCGAGGCGCAGCGAACAATTGGCCGGGTCGATACCTTGACGCTCGAGTTCGTCCGCAATCGAGAGCATGTAGCTCGGCGTCACCATGATGATGTCCGGCCGGAAGTCCTGGATCAGTTGCACCTGCTTTTCGGTCTGGCCGCCGCCGAACGGAATCACGGTGAGCCCCGCGCGTTCGGCGCCGTAGTGTGCGCCGAGACCGCCCGTGAACAGGCCGTAACCGTAGCTCACGTGAACCTTGTCGCCGCGCTTCGCGCCGGCGGCGCGGATCGAACGCGCGACGAGATTCGCCCACGTGTCGATGTCGCGCGCGGTGTAACCCACCACGGTCGGCTTACCCGTTGTACCGGACGACGCGTGAATCCGTGAAATCTGTTCCTGCGGCACGGCGAACATACCGAACGGGTAGCTGTCGCGCAGATCCTTCTTGGTGGTGAAGGGGAAGCGCGCCAGGTCCGCAAGGGTTTTCACTTCGCTCGGATGAACCCCGGCTTCGTCGAATTTGTGTCGATAAACCGGCGAGTTTTCATAGGCGTGGTTCAACGACCATTTAAGCCGTTCAAGTTGGAGCGCGGCAAGTTCGTCGCGGCTGGCGGTCTCGATCGGATCGAGCGGAAGGGCGGTGGTCATCGAATGTCTCCTTGCTGCCTCAATGCTTGGGTCTGATATACGTGCGCTTGCGCGCAAAAACCGGGGCTGGCTGCTGTTTAAAGGTGTGGCGGCGAAGAGCCGCTACTGGGCCGCGAATCTGTCATGGGTTTGCTGCGTGGTGTCTCGGAGTTTTCGCGGGTTTGCCGCGAGGTTGCCGTGATCAATCGCCTGTGGGAATCAGATTGCCTTTGATTTGCGCCGATTTGCCGCGGAACATCGCAACGGTTTCCTCGGCACGGTTCGTCACGCGAATGTCATAGATACCGGTTCGGCCACTCAGCGTCTGCTCGACGGCTTCCGCCGTCAGCACGTCGCCACCTTTCACGGGCCGCAGAAACTCGATCGAGCAGCCGGCGGCAACCGTGTTGATGTTGTACGTGTTGCAGGCGAACGCGAAGGTCGAATCCGCGAGCGTGAAAATCAGGCCGCCGTGACAAATCTGATGGCCGTTCAGAAAGTCGTCGCGTACGTCCATGCGCAGGCGCGCGTATCCGGGGCGCACTTCGACGATTTCGAGGCCGAGCGCGCGGCTGCACGCGTCGTTCTCGTACATCGCGGCAGCGGTCGCGCGAGCGAGTTCGTCGGGCGTCATCTGATTGGGATGGTTGGCTTGAGCGGACATGTCAACGGCCCTCGAAGCGCGGCGCGCGCTTTTCAACGAAGGCTTGCACACCTTCCGCGTAGTCGTGGCAAGCACCCAACTGGCGTTGCAGATCGCGTTCGAGATCGAGTTGCTGGTCCAGCGTTTGCGTCGCGCCCGCACGCATGGCCTGCTTGATAGCGGCGATGGCGCGCGTGGGTTGTTGCGCAAGTTGGGCCGCGAGTTTCACCGCGGTGGCGGCGAGTTCCGCGTCGTCGACTGCTTGCCAGATCAAGCCCCAGCTTTCAGCTTTTTCCGCGCTGAGCTTGTCGCCGGTGATGGCGAGCCCTAATGCGCGAGCCATGCCGACGCGTTGCGGCAGGAACCATGTGCCACCCGAGTCCGGTACGAGGCCGATCTTCACGAACGCCTGAATGAAGCTGGCGGAGCGAGCCGCGAGCACGAGGTCGCACGCGAGCGCGAGATTGGCGCCCGCACCGGCGGCCGTGCCGTTCACCGCGGCGATAACAGGCAGCGGCAACGCTTGCAGGCGGCGAATCAGCGGATTGAAATGTTGCTCGATCAGTTCACCCAGATCGGTCATGGCGCCTGGCGTGAAGTCGAGGTCGGCGAGGTCCTGGCCGGCGCAAAAGCCGCGGCCCGCGCCGGTGAGCACGAGCGCGCGGGCGCCCGTCGTTTCGACCTGGTCGAGCGCGGCGCTCAACTCCTGATGCATCGCGCGCGTGAAGCTGTTGAGTTTGTCCGGCCGGTTCAGCGTGATGGTTGCGACATGGCTCGATGCGTCGATGTCCAGTCGAATCGCTTCATATGACATTGGGTGTCTCCTCAAAGTCTCTTTGACCGTTGGGCGCTGTGGCGCTGACGTTCAGATCCGCTCGATGACCAGCGCGATGCCCTGGCCTACGCCGATGCACATCGTGCAAAGCGCAAAGCGGCCGTTGGTTCGCTCCAACTGGTACAGCGCGGTCGTGATCAGGCGCGCGCCCGAAGCGCCTAGCGGATGACCAAGCGCAATGGCTCCGCCGTTCGGGTTGACGCGCGGGTCGTTGTCGCGCAGACCGAGCGTGCGCAGAACAGCCAGACCTTGCGATGCGAAGGCTTCGTTCAACTCGATCACATCGAGTTGTTCGAGCGTCATGCCGAGTTGCTTCAACAGCTTTTGCGTGGCCGGCGCCGGACCGATACCCATGATGCGCGGCTCGACGCCCGCTGTTGCCATGCCCACTACGCGGGCGCGGCGGCGCAGGCCGTATTGATCGGCCGCCTGCTGGTTCGCGAGCAACAGCGCGCACGCGCCGTCGTTCACGCCCGACGCATTGCCGGCCGTCACGCTGCCGTCCGGACGAACCACGCCCTTGAGCTTGCCCAGACTTTCGAGCGAAGTTTCGCGTGGGTGCTCATCGAGCAGCACGCGTACGGGGTCACCCTTCTTTTGCGCGATGTCGACGCCGACAATTTCCTGGGCCAGGGTGCCGTCCTGCTGGGCGCGAGCGGCGTTTTGCTGGCTCGCCAGCGCAAACGCGTCCTGATCGGCACGGCTCACGCTGAATTCGACGGCAACGTTTTCGGCGGTCTCAGGCATCGAATCGACACCGTACTGACGTTTCATCAGCGGATTGATGAAGCGCCAGCCGATGGTCGTGTCGTAAATGTCCGCCTGACGTGAGAACGCGCCAGTCGCTTTGCCCATGACGAACGGCGCGCGCGTCATGCTTTCGACGCCGCCGGCGATCATCAGGCGTGCTTCGCCCGCCTTGATTGCGCGCGCCGCAGTGCCGACCGCGTCCATACCCGAGCCGCACAAGCGGTTGATGGTTGCGCCGGGCGCTTCGGTGGGCAAGCCGGCCAGCAATGCAGACATACGCGCGACGTTGCGATTGTCTTCGCCGGCCTGGTTCGCGCAGCCATAAATGACTTCGTCGAGAGCGCGCCAGTCGACGCCGGGATTGCGTTCGATCAGCGCCTTGATTGGCACCGCGCCGAGGTCGTCGGCGCGGACATCTTTCAGGGCGCCGCCGTAGCGGCCGATTGGAGTGCGAATCGCATCGCAAATGAAGGCGTCGTTCATGTGGATTCCTGCTGGGGCGGATCGGCGGGAGGTGCCGATCCGATGTCTCATGTTAGTTGGGGTGCGCAGCCCGGTCCATTCGGCCAAACGGCATAGGACGAAGCCGCGTTTTGTCTTATGCCATTCAGCCAGCTACCGCCGGCGCCGCTTTCGGTTCAACATGAACGCGGCTTTGAACTACGCGGAAGCGATTCGATACGAAGGCTGCGTCCGCCAGCGCGGCATTGGCCGCCGGGTTCGCGCCCGTGCCGTGGAAGTCGGAAAAGGCTGCCGACTGATTGACAAACACACCGCCGGTCAGATTGATCGACAAGGCCACGCCGCCGCGGATCGATGCTTCGTGCGCTTCTTCGAGCACCGCTTCGTCCGTGCTGTAGACCGACAGCGTTAGCGCGCCATGCTCGGCTGCGATCGCGCCGGCGAGATCGAGCGACTGTGCAGTCGAGTCCGTCGCGATCACGAACGAGATAGGACCGAACCATTCTTTGGTGAACTGCGCCTGGTCGGTGGCGGCATCCAGTTGAAGCACGAGCGGCGTGCGCACGCGGGCGCCGGCGAAAGCGGGATGTCCGAGCGTCAGGCTCTCGACGAGCACGCGACCGAGTTTTGCGGCTTCGTCGATGCGTTGAGTCACGCCATCGTTCTGAATCGCGCCGAGTAGTTCGACGGCGCGAGCCGGGTCGGCGACGAGTTTTTGCACAGCGCCGGCAATGGTTTGAGCGACTTCGTCGAAACCAAGCGTGCCTTCCGCGGTGCGGATGCCGTTGCGAGGCACGTAGATGTTTTGCGGCGCGGTGCACATCTGGCCCGAGTACAGCGCGAGCGAGAAGGCGATATTGCGGGCAGCAGCTTTGATGTCGTCGACCGAGTCGATCACGATCTGGTTCACGCCGGCTTTTTCGGTGTAGACCTGTGCCTGGTGCGCATTGCGCTCGAGCCACGTGCCGTTTTGCGTGCTGCCCGTGAAGTCGATGAGTTTGATTTCGGGGCGCAGGGCCAGATCTTGGACCAGCGCGCCGTCGTTGGGCTCGGTGGCCAGCAAGGTAACGACGTTCGGATCGAATCCCGCTTCGCGCAAAACGTCGCGCGCGATTCGCACGGTCAGTGCGAGCGGCAGGATCGCGCCCGGATGCGGCTTGACGATGACCGTGTTGCCCGTGGCCAGATCGGCGAAGAGGCCCGGATAGCCGTTCCACGTCGGGAACGTGCAGCAGCCGAGCACGAGACCGGTGCCGCGCGGCACGACGGTGTAACGCTTGTGCATGGCGAGCGGCGGATTCTTGCCTTGCGGCTTTTCCCAGTGGGCGTCGCCGGGAATGCGGCGCAATTGGTCCCACGCATACACGACGGCTTCGAGCGCGCGGTCTTGCGCGTGCGGGCCGCCGGCCTGGAAGGCCATCATGAATGCCTGGCCGGTCGTGTGCATCACGCTGTAGCCAATTTCGAAGCTGGCGCGATTCACGCGGGCAAGGATTTCGAGGCACACGCCAATCCATGCCTGCGGGCCTGCCTCGCGCCAATCGCGCTGGGCAGCGGCGGCGGCCGCGATCAGGGCGGTGGGGTCGGCCTTCGGGTAGCGCACGCCGAGCGGGAATCCGAACGGTGAGACTTCGGCGCCCACGGTTTCGCCCGTCGACGGTTGGTCCAACTGGAACGTCGCGTTGAGATGCGCTTTGAATGCGGCTTCGCCGTCCGCGTTGGCCGTTTCCCCGTACACTTTCGGACTGGGCATTTCGACGAACGGGCTCCAGTAGCCGCGCGTTTCAACCGCGGTGAGTGCCTTTTGCAGCGTGTCTTCGTGCTTGGTGAATAGCGGATGTGTCATGGCAGAGGGGCTTGGCTGTACGTTGGGAAAAGCCTGTCGAATAATTGACCGACCGGTTGGTTGGTGAATGGTAGCATTATTAAGATGACCGCGCGAAGTGTTTTCGCGCGCAATTTTTCTACCCTTAGGAGGCGGCATGGCTTACGAGAACATTCTGGTTGAGACGCGGGGACGAGTCGGCTTGATCACGTTGAATCGCCCGAAGGCGTTGAACGCTTTGAATGACGCATTGATGGACGAGTTGGGGGCGGCACTGCGCGAGTTCGACGCCGACGACGCGATCGGCGCGATCGTGGTCACGGGCAGTGAAAAGGCGTTCGCGGCCGGTGCCGACATCGGCATGATGTCCACCTATACCTATATGGATGTCTACAAGGGTGACTACATCACCCGCAACTGGGAAACCGTTCGCTCCATTCGTAAGCCGATCATTGCGGCGGTGGCCGGCTTCGCGCTCGGCGGCGGCTGCGAGCTGGCGATGATGTGCGACATCATTTTCGCCGCCGACACGGCGAAGTTCGGCCAGCCGGAAATCAAGCTCGGCATCATGCCGGGCGCCGGCGGTACGCAGCGCTTGCCGCGCGCGGTCTCCAAGGCGAAGGCGATGGACCTCTGCCTGACCGCGCGGTTCATGGATGCCGCCGAAGCTGAGCGGGCCGGATTGGTGTCGCGTGTGATTCCGGCTGCTTCCCTGGTTGACGAGGCAGTGGCTGCGGCTGCGACGATCGCGGAATTCCCGCTGCCGGCCGTGATGATGGTGAAGGAATCGGTCAACCGCGCCTACGAAACGACGCTGGCGGAAGGCGTGCATTTCGAGCGGCGCCTGTTCCATTCGCTCTTCGCCACCGAAGATCAGAAGGAAGGTATGGCCGCGTTCGTGGAGAAGCGCAAACCGGTTTTCAAGCATCGTTAATACGCTTGTCAAA
>NZ_JAQQEK010000022.1:0-165817 GCF_046027355.1 Paraburkholderia sediminicola
CTCGACGGTCGGACCGCCGTGCGCGCGCACCGCATCGACCTTGACCTGCGGAGTCGTGACCGGCACCACGATGATCGCCTTCACGCCCATGCGCGCCGCCGACAAAGCCACGCCCTGCGCATGATTGCCGGCCGACGCCGTAATCACCCCACGCTCCAGCGCCTCAGAAGGAATATGCGCCATCTTGTTGTACGCGCCGCGCACCTTGAACGAGAACACCGGCTGGTTGTCCTCACGCTTCAGGTAGACCGGATTGCGCAGACGGGCCGACAGATTCGGCGCGCGTTCGAGTTCGGTCTCGCGGGCCACGTCGTAGACGCGCGCGGTCAGGGTTTTTTTCAGGTAGTCGTGGGAAGCCATGCGGGTGGCGCGGAGCGCTTGGTGGGACGGGAAAGCGTCAATGATAGCGCCAACGGTGTACGCTCAGGCCGTCGGCTGATGCACTGCAGCCGCGCCGTACAGCGCCGTCCGACCGTTCGGTTGGTCAATTCGGCATAGGGGCGCCGCCTTACGATTCGCCATGAAAGTGCCCAAACCCCCGCTGCTGTTCCGATTTCAGCCGTCAACGCGTGGCGGGATCATGCGGTAGAATTCCATTTTGGAATAAGGATCGGAAGATGCACTGGCAGCCTCGGATCGCCCACTTGATGCCCGCCCCGCGTGAGTCTTGCCCCGCGGCGGAGCGTCACGTCCGCCACGCACGATCGTGTAGTTATATCTGAGCGCCGCGAAGCGACCGGTGTGGGTTTGGCCGTCGGTCGTGCTTCGCTCCCCAAGAAGATTTCCAGCATTGCGCGCCACGCGCACCGTCAGCCGACGCCTCATCGATGAGCGCGCCAGGTTGACCTACCGAGTCGTCCGAACATGAACGCACCTCAAGTTTTCGATCCGCACGGGGCCGCCGCCGCGGTGGCCACCGATCCCGAAGCGCGTCTGCGCGAAATTCCCTATAACTACACGTCGTTTTCCGATCGCGAAATCGTCATCCGCCTGCTCGGCGACGAAGCTTGGGCCGTGCTTGCCGTGCTGCGCGCGGAACGCCGTACCGGCCGCTCGGCACGGATGCTGTACGAAGTGCTCGGCGACATCTGGGTGGTGCGCCGCAATCCTTACCTGCAAGACGACCTGCTCGACAACCCGAAGCGTCGCGCGATGCTGATCGAAGCATTGCATCACCGTTTGAGCGAGATCGAGAAGCGCCGCCGCGCCGATCTGACCGAACACGGCGACGAAGCGGGCGTGGACCGCGCTGCTCGCGTCGAAACGCTGGTTCAGGCCGCGCGCCGCGCCGTCGACGAATTCGCCAGCGAATTCCAGAAGACCTACGATCTGCGCAAGCGTGCGACCAAGGTGCTGGGCAAGGTCACGGAAAAGGACAATATCAAGTTCGATGGTTTGTCCCGCGTCTCGCACGTGACCGATGCGACCGACTGGCGCGTCGAGTACCCGTTCGTCGTGCTGACGCCGGATACCGAAGCCGAGATCGCGGGCATGATCAAGGCGTGTTTTGAGCTCGGTCTGACCGTGATTCCGCGTGGAGGCGGCACGGGCTACACGGGCGGCGCGGTGCCGCTCACGCCGTTCTCGGCCGTCATCAACACTGAAAAGCTCGAACAGCTCGGCGCGGTCGAAATGACCGAATTGCCGGGCGTCGATCGTAAAGTCGCGACGATTTTCTCCGGCGCGGGCGTGGTCACGCGCCGCGTGACCGAAGCCGCCGAGCAGGCCGGCTTCGTGTTCGCCGTCGATCCGACTTCGCTGGATGCCTCCTGCGTGGGCGGCAACGTCGCGATGAATGCGGGCGGCAAGAAGGCGGTGTTGTGGGGCACTGCGCTCGACAACCTCGCCTGGTGGCGCATGGTCGACCCGGAAGGGAACTGGCTCGAAGTCACGCGCCTCGAGCACAACATGGGCAAGATTCACGACATCGAAGTCGCGCGTTTCGAGCTCAAATGGTTCGACGGCAACTACGCGCCGGGCGAAAAGCTGCTGCGCACGGAAGCGCTCGACATCAAGGGCCGCGTGTTCCGTAAGGAAGGTCTCGGCAAGGACGTCACGGACAAATTCCTCGCCGGTTTGCCGGGCGTGCAGAAAGAAGGCTGCGACGGGCTGATCACGTCCGCGCGCTGGGTGCTGCACAAGATGCCGGCGCACACGCGCACCGTCTGCCTCGAATTCTTCGGCCAGGCGCGCGACGCGATTCCGAGCATCGTCGAAATCAAGGATTACCTGTTCGAGACGTCGAAGCAGGGCGGCGCGATTCTCGCCGGCCTGGAGCATCTGGACGAGCGCTATCTGCGCGCGGTCGGTTACGCGACCAAGAGCAAGCGCAACGCGTTTCCGAAGATGGTGCTGATCGGCGACATTGTCGGCAATGACGCGGACGCGGTCGCGCAAGCCACCTCGGAAGTCGTGCGCATGGCCAACGGCAAGAGCGGCGAAGGCTTCGTCGCGGTCAACGCCGAGGCGCGCAAGCGTTTCTGGCTCGACCGCAGCCGTACGGCCGCGATCGCGAAACACACCAACGCCTTCAAGATCAACGAAGACGTGGTGATCCCGCTCGACCGCATGGGCGAATACACGGACGGCATCGAGCGCATCAACATCGAGCTGTCGATCAAGAACAAACTGCAACTGGTCGACGCGCTCGAAGCGTTCTTCCAGGCCGGCAAGCTGCCGCTCGGCAAGAGCGACGACGCCAATGAAATTCCGAGCGCCGAACTGCTCGAAGACCGTGTGCAGCAGGCGCTCGATTTGCTCAAGCGCGTGCGTACGCGCTGGGAATTCCTGCGCGACAAGCTCGACCTGTCGCTGCGTGAGGCGCAGCACTATCTGGTCGGCCTGGGTTACGAAGCGCTGGCGGAAAAGTTCGCTGACCGCGCCGACGCGCAGCCCGACGCCACCGTGTTCCATGTCACGCAGGACCGTACGATCCGCGTGTCGTGGAAGCAGGAAATCCGCGCCGAGTTGCGGCAGATCTTCAACGGCGGCGAGTTCAAGCCGATCCTCGACGAAGCCCAGGCGATCCATAAGCAGGTGCTGCGTGGCCGCGTGTTCGTCGCGCTGCACATGCACGCGGGCGACGGCAACGTCCACACGAACCTGCCGGTCAACTCCGACAACTACGAGATGCTGCAGGACGCCCACACGGCGGTCGCGCGCATCATGAAGCTGGCGCGTTCGCTCGACGGCGTGATTTCCGGCGAGCACGGCATCGGCATCACCAAGCTCGAATTCCTCACCGAAGACGAGATCAGCGAATTCCGCCAGTACAAGCAGCGCGTCGATCCGCATGGCCGCTTCAATGCGGGCAAGCTGCTCGAAGGCGCCGACCTGCGCAACGCCTACACGCCGAGCTTCGGCCTGATGGGCTATGAATCGCTGATCATGCAGCAGTCCGATATCGGCGCGATTTCCGAGTCGATCAAGGACTGCTTGCGCTGCGGCAAGTGCAAACCGGTGTGCGCGACCCACGTGCCGCGCGCGAACCTGCTGTACAGCCCGCGCAACAAGATTCTCGCCACCTCGCTGCTGGTGGAGGCGTTCCTGTACGAGGAGCAGACCCGCCGCGGCGTGTCGATCAAGCACTGGGACGAGTTCAACGACGTCGCGGATCACTGCACCGTCTGTCACAAATGCGTGACGCCGTGCCCGGTGAAGATCGACTTCGGCGACGTGACGATGAACATGCGCAACCTGCTGCGCAAGATGGGCAAGAAGAAGTTCAATCCGGGCAACGCGGCCGGCATGTTCTTCCTCAACGCGACCAACCCGCAGACCATCAACCTCGCGCGCACCGCGATGATGGGCATCGGCTACAAGGCGCAGCGCCTCGGCAACGACGTGCTGAAGAAGTTCGCGAAGAAGCAGACGGCGCACCCGCCGGCAACCGTCGGCAAGCCGCCGGTCACGCAGCAGGTGATCCACTTCATGAACAAGAAGATGCCGGGCAACCTGCCGAAGAAGACCGCGCGCGCGTTGCTCGACATCGAGGACAACAAGATTGTCCCGATCATCCGCAATCCGAAGACGACCACCGCCGACACGGAAGCAGTGTTCTACTTCCCGGGCTGCGGCTCCGAGCGGTTGTTCTCGCAGGTGGGTCTCGCCACTCAGGCCATGCTGTGGGAAGCGGGCGTGCAAACGGTGCTGCCGCCGGGCTATCTGTGCTGCGGCTATCCGCAACGCGGTTCGGGCCAGTATGACAAGGCCGAGCAGATCGTCACGGATAACCGCGTGCTGTTCCACCGCGTCGCCAATACGCTGAACTACCTCGACATCAAGACGGTGGTGGTGTCGTGCGGCACGTGCTACGACCAGCTCGCCGGTTACGAATTCGAGAAGATCTTCCCGGGCTGCCGGATCATCGACATCCACGAGTTTTTGCTGGAGAAAGGCATGAAGCTCGACGGCGTGAACGGCGTGCGCTACATGTACCACGACCCGTGCCACACGCCGATCAAGACGATGGACCCGGTCAAGCTGGTCAATCAGTTGATGGGCTCGGAGAAGGACGGCTACACGATCGAGAAGAACGATCGCTGCTGTGGCGAATCCGGCACACTCGCGGTGACGCGTCCGGATATTTCGACGCAGGTCCGCTTCCGCAAGGAAGAGGAGATCCGCAAGGGCGCGGCGAAGCTGCGCGGCATTCCGCTCGTCGCCGAAGCCGGCGCGAACGGGATCAATCCGGCCAATGCGTCGGCCGGCTCGGCGGGTGCGCCGAACGGCTCCGTGCTCAAGGCCGGCGACGGCCCGCAGCCGAAGGGCGCCACCGACGTGAAGATCCTCACGAGCTGCCCGTCCTGCTTGCAAGGTCTGTCGCGTTACAACGAAGATGCGGGCATCGAGGCGGATTACATCGTCGTCGAGATGGCACGTCACGTGCTCGGAGAAGACTGGATGGTCGACTACGTGCAACGGGCGAACAATGGCGGAATCGAGCGCGTGCTGGTTTAATGGCACGACTGACGATTTTTGCCTGAGGACGACGATGGATTGCGTTTTTTGCCGTGAAGATGGCGGCGATGTGCTGTGGCACGACGACACCTTGCGTGTCGTCCTCGCCGATGAACACGATTACCCGGGCTTTTGCCGGGTCATCTGGAACGAGCACGTGGCCGAGTTTTCCGACCTCGACGGAAACGACCGCGATCGCCTGATGAAGGCCGTGTATGCGGTCGAGCGCGCGATCCGGCGCATCCTTGCCCCGGTCAAGGTCAACCTGGCGAGCCTCGGCAACCAGGTGCCGCACGTGCACTGGCATGTGATTCCGCGTTTTTCGAACGACGCTCATTTTCCGCTGCCCATCTGGGCGCCGCGCCAGCGCACGGTGTCCGAAGCCATGCTGTCGTCGCGCCGCGCGCAAGCTACCCTGCTGCGCGAAGCGGTGCGACAGGAAATCGAACAGGCGCTGGGTTGAGCGCCCGCGAACGTGTCGCGTCGTGCCAGGCGTCCGAGGGAGCAGGAAAACTTGAGACGGCGTTTTCTATGAGGTCAATATGAGTGGTCTGACTCCCGATACTCCGGTGCCGACCGGCGTGGTCGTGCATTCCAAATCGCGTGTGCTCGAATTGCAGTACGCAAACGGCGAATCGTATCGCCTGCCGTTCGAACTGCTGCGCGTGTATTCGCCGTCGGCGGAAGTGATGGGCCACGGGCCCGGCCAGGAAACGTTGCAGACCGGCAAGCGCGAAGTGACGATCACGATGATCGAAGGCGTCGGCAACTATGCGCTGCAGCCGACTTTCTCCGACGGACACGCCACCGGCATCTATTCGTGGGACCTGCTATACGACATGGCCGTGCGCCAGGATGAACTCTGGCGCGACTATCTCGCCAAACTTCAGGCGGCCGGCGTCGACCGCGATACGCCGATGGTTCAAGCCGGCGCTGCGCACGGGCACTGTCACTGATACGATTCGCCCCGGACGCCGCACTGATGCGGCGCAACATTTCAGAATACGCGAAAGGACGAGCGCGATGAGCAAAACCCACTTCGGCTTTCAATCGGTCGACGAACAGGACAAGGCGCAGAAGGTGGCGGGCGTGTTCCACTCGGTTGCCGCCAACTACGACTTGATGAACGACCTGATGTCGGGCGGGTTGCACCGGGCGTGGAAGATGTTCACGATCGCCCAGGCCAACGTGCGGCCAGGCTACAAGGTGCTCGACATCGCGGGCGGCACGGGCGATCTGTCGAAGGCATTCGCGAAGCAGGCAGGCGAAAGCGGCGAAGTCTGGCATACCGACATCAACGAATCGATGCTGCGCGTGGGCCGCGACCGTCTGCTGGACAAGGGCGTGATCACGCCGGCTCTGCTTTGCGACGCAGAGAAAATCCCCTTTCCGGACAATTACTTCGACGTGGTCACGGTGGCGTTCGGCCTGCGCAACATGACGCACAAGGATGTCGCGCTGGCGGAAATGCGGCGCGTGCTGAAACCGGCAGGGCGCCTGCTGGTGCTGGAATTTTCGAAGGTATGGGATCCGCTCAAAAAGGTCTACGACGTCTATTCTTTTAAGGTGTTGCCGTGGTTGGGCGAACGCTTTGCGAAAGATGCCGAGAGCTACCAATACCTCGCGGAATCGATCCGGATGCATCCGGACCAGGAAACTTTGAAAACAATGATGGAACAAGCAGGCCTGGACGGCGTCAAATATTACAATTTGTCAGCTGGCGTGGTAGCTTTACATGTGGGGACCAAATACTAGGGTTCCTAACCCATCGATTTTTAAAGGAAAGTACGAAAATGTCCGATTCAGGTGTGTTATCTCCCCGTAAGGTTGGGCGGTCGCTGGCGAGAAGAATCGGACTGATCGCGATGGTCGGCCTGATCATGGCCGGCTCCCTCGCTTCGCTCGATGCGGAAGCTCGCCGCATGGGCGGTGGCCGTAGCATCGGCCGTCAGTCGAACAGCGTGACGCAGCAGTCCGCGCCCTCGCAACCTTCCCAAGGCAATCAGGCCATGCAGCAGCGCGCGCAGCCGGCACCGGCGCCCGCGCCGACGCCGGCCGCGCAGCCTAACCGTTCGCGCTGGCTCGGGCCGATCGCCGGTCTGGCGGCCGGTCTCGGCATCGCCGCGTTGCTGTCGCACTTCGGCCTGGGCGGCGCGTTTGCCGGCGCCATGGCCAATATCATCGTGATTGCGATCATCGCGATGATCGGCATCTGGCTGATCCGCCGCTTCATGGGCCGCAAGCGCGACTCGGCGCAGCCGGCGTACGCAGGCAGTTCGCCCTCGCTCAACTCGGGCGGTACGGGCTACTCGCAGGAACCGCGTTATGGCGCGCCGCCCACCGGCTCGTATCTCGAACCGCAAGGCAATCCGCTGAACACGCCGACCGTCAACGCCGCGCCGGTGGTGCCGGCCGGCTTCGACTCGGAAGCGTTCCTGCGCAACGCCAAGGTCTACTTTGTGCGTCTGCAAGCCGCATGGGACGTTGGCAACATGGACGACATCCGCGAGTTCACCACGCCGGAGATGTTCGCTGAGGTGAAGGTCGATCTGTCTTCGCGCGGTGCGGAGACGAATCAGACGGACGTGGTGCAACTGAACGCCGAATTGCTGGGCGTGGAAGAGCGCGCGAACGAATACTTCGCCAGCGTGCGCTTCTCGGGCCTGATCCGCGAAGCACCGGGCGCGGCGGCGGAGCCGTTCGTCGAGGTCTGGAACCTGTCCAAGGCGAACCGTCCCGGCGAGGGCTGGTTGCTGGCCGGCATCCAGCAGGTGGCGCAGCACTGAACAACTGCGCGACGGCGTGAGGCAGGACTGTTTGTCCTGACTTTGCGCCACGCGTTGGCCGTTCGGCATAGCAGGCCGCGAAGCGAACGGACGTTACAATAGGAACCCGCGCGGGCACCTCGCTCGCGCGGGTTTTTTCTTGCCACTGTCAATGACCCTCGCCGCCAAGCCCTTCGCTGCTGCTGTCAATCATCTGCTCGCCCGCGAATCGTGGGCTCGTGAGCGCCTCGCCCCCTACGCGGGCAAGACCGCGAGACTGTCATGTCCGCCGGTCGTGCTGATGCTGCTGGTGCAACCGGACGGCTATCTGAGCGCGGTCGCCGCCACCGAGGCGCAACAGTTCGACGTGACCATCTCGGTGCCCTCCGACGCGCTGCCCGCTTTCGTGCAAGGCGGCCAGGCGGCGGTGATGAAGCATGTGAAGATCGAGGGCGACGCCGAATTCGCCACCGTCATCGCCAAGCTCGCCGAACATCTGCGCTGGGAGCCGGAAGAAGATCTGGCCAAACTCATCGGCGACGGCCCGGCGTGGCGGGTGGCCTCGGTCGTGCGCACTGTCGGCGAACATGTGCAGCGCACCGGGCGCAATCTGCTCGACACCGCCGCCGAATATCTGCTCGACGAGAACCCGCAACTGGTGCGCCGCGCCGCGCTCGAGGACTTCAACGTCGAACTGGCCCGCGCGCGCGACGCACTGGCGCGCGTGGAAAAACGCCTCGAGCGTCTTGAACAGAAGGTCGAAGCCCGCGGCGCCGATGCGCCGGGCGGCGCCGCCACGTCGCGCGGCACGCGCTAGTCACCGGGCACAACTATGCGTTTTCTGCGTTTCCTCAAGATTTTTTTCACGGTCATCCGCTTCGGTCTCGATGAGATGATGCTCAGCCGCGTCAACGACCGGCGCGTGCGTCTGCTGCTGCGTATCACCACCATCGGCCGCAAGTTCGATGCGCCGCCGGGCGTGCGTTTGCGGCTCGCGCTGGAAAGCCTCGGGCCGATCTTCGTCAAATTCGGGCAGGTGTTGTCCACGCGGCGCGATCTGTTGCCGGTGGATATCGCCAACGAACTGGCGAAGCTCCAGGATCAGGTGCCGCCGTTCGATTCGGCGGTGGCGATCGGTCTGGTCGAGAAGTCGCTCGGCGCGCCGGTCGACGTGCTGTTCGACGACTTCGAGCGGGTGCCGGTGGCGAGCGCCTCGATCGCGCAGGTGCACTTCGCCACGGTCAAGGCGGGACAACACGCCGGCAAGGCCGTCGCCGTGAAGGTGCTGCGCCCGAACATGCTGCCGGTGATCGATTCCGACCTTGCCTTGCTGCGCGACATCGCCGTGTGGGCCGAGCGCCTGTGGGCCGACGGCAAGCGTTTGAAGCCGCGTGAGGTGGTCGCCGAATTCGACAAATATCTGCATGACGAACTCGACCTGATGCGCGAGGCGGCGAACGGCAGCCAGTTGCGGCGCAACTTCGCCGGGCTCGATTTGCTGCTGGTGCCGGAGATGTACTGGGAGTTTTGCACGCCCACGGTGCTGGTCATGGAGCGCATGGTCGGCGTGCCGATCAGCCAGGTGGAGACGCTGCGCGCGGCCGGCATCGATATTCCGAAGCTGGCGCGTGAAGGCGTCGAGATTTTCTTCACCCAGGTGTTCCGCGACGGCTTCTTCCACGCCGACATGCACCCGGGCAACATTCAGGTGAGTCTCGATCCGGCCCACTTCGGCCGCTATATCGCGCTCGACTTCGGCATCATCGGCGCGCTGTCGGACTTCGATAAGAACTACCTCGCGCAGAACTTCCTCGCGTTCTTCAAGCGCGACTACCATCGTGTCGCCACGCTGCATCTGGAGTCGGGCTGGGTGCCGCCGACTACCCGCGTCGAAGAACTCGAAAGCGCGATCCGCGCGGTGTGCGAGCCGTACTTCGACCGCGCGCTGAAAGATATTTCGCTCGGCCAGGTTCTGATGCGCCTGTTCTCGACCTCGCGCCGCTTCAACGTCGAGATCCAGCCGCAACTGGTGCTGCTGCAAAAAACCATGCTGAACGTGGAAGGCCTTGGCCGCTCGCTCGATCCCGAACTGGATCTGTGGAAGACGGCCAAGCCGTACCTCGAACGCTGGATGAACGAACAGATCGGCGTGCGCGGCTGGTACGAGCGCCTGAAGATCGAAGCGCCGCAGTGGAGCAAGACGCTGCCGCAGTTGCCACGCCTGATTCATCACGTGCTGGCCGAGCGTCACGACAACAAGCGCGGCGCGAACGACGACATGATTCGCCAGATTTTGCTCGAGCAGAAGCGCACCAATCGGCTGTTGCAAGGCTTGCTGCTCTTTGGCGTGGCGGTCGGCGTCGGCGCGGTGCTGGCGCGGGCGTTTCTGGCGCTCGCTTACGGCGGTTGATGGCGATCCCTGCGAGGTAACCGATGAGCGACCCGACCCAACCCTCCGCGCCCGACTTCGAGAGCCGCGACCCCAACTCGCCCGAGTTCTGGGACGAGCGTTTCCAACGCGGGTTCATGCCGTGGGATCAGGCGGGCGTGCCGTCCGCGTTTCAGTCGTTCGCCGCTCGCCACAGCGGCGCCGCGGTGCTGATTCCAGGTTGCGGCAGCGCGTACGAAGCGGTTTGGCTGGCCGGGCAGGGCAATCCGGTCCGGGCGATCGACTTTTCACCGGCCGCCGTCGCGGCGGCGCATGAGCAGTTGGGCGAGCAGCACGCGCAACTGGTGGAGCAGGCGGATTTCTTCGCGTATGAGCCGCCTTTCACGCCGGCCTGGATCTACGAGCGCGCGTTCCTTTGCGCGCTGCCGCTCGCGCGCCGCGCGGACTATGCGCGACGAATGGCCGACCTGCTGCCCGGCGGCGCGTTGCTCGCGGGCTTCTTTTTTATCGGCGCGACGCCGAAAGGGCCGCCGTTCGGCATCGATCGCCCGGAACTCGACGCGCTGCTCACGCCGTACTTCGAGCTGATCGAAGACGAAGCCGTGCACGATTCGATTGCCGTGTTCGCGGGACGTGAGCGCTGGCTAACCTGGCGTCGCCGCGCCTGACAATGCGGCTGCGGCGCTGCACGGCGGCGCGGGCCGTACTTGATTCGACTGCAGCCGCCCCCACTTATACGGACGGCGGCTGCGTCGAGCGCTCGTCCCCGAAATCCGGGGGAGGGGTATCGTTTGCGGCTATAATTCAAAGCTTTGCAAGCGTTTACTAGATTTCAGTAGGGAAAAAGATCATGCCGATCTACGCTTATCGTTGCGAATCATGCGGCTTCGGGAAGGACGTGCTTCAGAAGATCAGCGACCCGCAGTTGACGCAGTGTCCCGAGTGCGGGAAAGACACGTTTCGCAAGCAGGTCACGGCTGCCGGCTTCCAGTTGAAGGGCTCCGGCTGGTACGTGACCGATTTTCGCGGCGGCAATGGCGGCGCGAGCGCGCCTGCCAAGCCTGACGCCAACGGCGCCTCGAATGGCGCCTCCGGCGAGAACGCGGGCGCCAATAACGGCGCCGCGCAATCCGACGCGACGCCGGCCAGCAGCACGGCGGCAACGCCGTCCGCGCCTGCTGCCGCACCGGCCGCTTCGGCGAGTTCGAGCGGTTCCGGCAGCGCCTAGTAGGACTGCCGCCCTCCGGGGCGGCGCACACGCCGCGCGTTGGGCTTCGGCCCGCGCGGCTTTCTGGCGGTACACATGACGACGAAAAAAACGACGCTCAAATCGGTGTTCCTGACTGGCCTGCTGGTGCTGGTGCCTCTGGCCATCACACTGTGGGTGCTCGGCCTGATCATCGGCACGATGGACCAGACGCTGCTTTTGCTGCCGCGCGCGTGGCAGCCGGAGCGCCTGTTCGGCTTTCGCCTGCCCGGCCTCGGTGCAGTGCTCACGCTCGCCTTCATCTTTGTCGTTGGACTGTTGACGCAGAACTTCATTGGGCAGAAGCTCGTGAAGTGGTGGGAAGTCGTGGTCGCTCACATTCCGGTGGTCGGCCCGATCTACACCAGCGTCAAACAGGTGTCCGATACCCTGCTGTCGAGCAGCGGCAACGCGTTTCGCAAGGCGCTCCTGATCGAGTACCCGCGCCGCGGCTCCTATACGATTGCGTTTCTGACCGGCATTCCGGGCGGCGACGTCATCAATCACCTGAAAGAAGATCACGTCAGCGTGTATGTGCCGACCACGCCGAATCCAACGTCCGGCTTCTTCCTGATGGTGCCCAAGAGCGAAGTGATCGAGCTCGACATGACGGTCGACGCTGCGCTCAAGTACATCGTCTCGATGGGCGTCGTGGCGCCGTCCGCGCCGCCGGCGCCGGTGCGCCGCACGACAGTCGAGCCTCCGCTGTAACGCGGCGCGTAGCGTTTCCATGCCACGCGCCGTTCAACCAATGCAAAACGAAAGACAAACATCATGTCGATGAGATCTCAATACTGCGGTCTGGTGACCGAAGAACTGCTGGGCCAATCCGTCTCGCTGTGCGGCTGGGTGAGTCGCCGCCGCGACCATGGCGGCGTCATCTTCATCGACCTGCGCGATCGCGAAGGCCTCGTCCAGGTCGTCTGCGACCCGGACCGCGCGGAGATGTTCAAGGCGGCCGAAGGCGTGCGCAACGAGTTCTGCCTGCAGATCAAGGGCGTGGTTCGTGCCCGTCCGGAAGGCACCACGAACGCCGCGCTCAAGAGCGGTAAGATCGAAGTGCTGTGCCACGAGCTGATCGTGCTGAACCCGTCGATCACGCCGCCGTTCCAGCTCGACGACGACAACCTGTCGGAAACCACGCGCCTCACGCACCGCGTGCTGGACCTGCGCCGTCCGCAGATGCAGCACAACCTGCGTCTGCGTTACCGCGTCGCGATCGAGGCGCGCAAGTACCTCGACTCGCTGGGCTTCATCGACATCGAAACGCCGATGCTGACCAAGAGCACGCCGGAAGGCGCGCGCGACTACCTCGTGCCGTCGCGTACGAACCCGGGCCAGTTCTTCGCGCTGCCGCAATCGCCGCAGCTGTTCAAGCAACTGCTGATGGTGGCGAACTTCGATCGCTACTACCAGATCGTCAAGTGCTTCCGCGACGAAGACCTGCGCGCTGACCGTCAGCCGGAATTCACGCAGATCGACTGCGAAACCTCGTTCCTGTCGGAACAGGAAATTCGCGATCTGTTCGAAGACATGATCCGTCATGTGTTCAAGGAAACGATCGGCGTCACGCTGGACGCGAAGTTCCCGGTCATGCTGTATTCGGAAGCCATGCGCCGCTTCGGTTCGGATAAGCCGGACCTGCGCGTGAAGCTCGAATTCACGGACCTCACGGACGCGGTCCGCGACGTCGATTTCAAGGTGTTCAGCACGCCGGCCAACACGAAGGACGGCCGTGTCGCGGCCATTCGCGTGCCGAAGGGCGGCGAGCTCTCGCGTGGCGACATCGACAGCTATACGGAATTCGTGCGCATCTACGGCGCGAAGGGCCTGGCGTGGATCAAGGTCAACGAAGTGGCGAAGGGCCGTGACGGTCTGCAAAGCCCGATCGTCAAGAACCTGCACGACGAAGCGGTCAAGGCGATCATCGAGCGCACCGGCGCGCAAGATGGCGACATCATCTTCTTCGCGGCGGATCGCGCGAAGGTGGTGAACGACAGCCTCGGCGCACTGCGTCTGAAGATCGGTCATTCGGAATTCGGCAAGGCCAACGGCCTCGTCGAGACCGGCTGGAAGCCGCTGTGGGTGGTCGACTTCCCGATGTTCGAATACGACGAGGAAGACAACCGCTACGTCGCCGCGCATCACCCGTTCACGAGCCCGAAGGACGAGCACCTCGAGTATCTGGAAACGGATCCGGCGCGCTGCCTCGCGAAGGCCTACGACATGGTGCTGAACGGCTGGGAAATTGGCGGCGGCTCGGTGCGTATTCACCGTGAAGAAGTGCAGAGCAAGGTGTTCCGCGCGTTGAAGATCAACGCGGAAGAGGCGCAAGCCAAGTTCGGCTTCCTGCTCGACGCGCTGCAATACGGCGCGCCGCCGCACGGCGGTATCGCGTTCGGTCTGGACCGCATCGTCACGATGATGGCCGGCGCCGATTCGATCCGCGACGTGATCGCGTTCCCGAAGACGCAACGCGCGCAGTGTCTGCTCACGCAGGCGCCGAGCGAAGTGGACGAGCGCCAGTTGCGCGAGTTGCACATCCGTCTGCGTCAGCCGGAACCGAAGGTGTAATGGCCTGAAGCCAGTCAGTGCTGTCTGAAAAACGACAGCAGGAGCAACCGGAAAAGGCGCGTCATGCGCCTTTTTCGTTTTTTGCGTTACAGTCGATGCAACTGCTTGGACCGCTCTCTGGACCACCCGCCGACATGTACCGCGCAAGCGTTGCGCCCAGCTTTTACGCCATGCCGAAACCGCCGAAGATTCCGCAATCCGTACTCGTCATCATCCATACGCCCGCGCTCGACGTGCTGCTGATCGAGCGCGCCGATCACGCCGGGTTCTGGCAGTCGGTCACGGGCTCCAAAGACCGGCTCGACGAGCCGCTTGCCGAGACGGCGACGCGCGAAGTCGCCGAGGAGACCGGCATCGTGGTGGGCGGCGCGCAAGTGCCGCACGCTGCGTTGTTCGACTGGCAATATTCGATCGAATACGAGATCTACCCGGAGTTCCGCTATCGCTATGCCGAAGGCGTGATCCACAATACCGAGCACTGGTTCAGCCTGCAGGTGCCCGAGCAACTCGAGGTCACGCTGGCGCCGCGCGAGCACACCGCGTTTCTGTGGCTGCCATATGAAGAGGCGGCGTCGCGCTGCTTTTCGTCGTCGAATGCCGATGCGATCCTGCAGTTGCCTAAGCGGCTCAGTGGGCGTGCTGTCGTTGGGCATCCCACGGAGCGTGGCCGGTGAGCGTCGGCGGCGCGCGCCGTTTCGCGCGACTTCGGCAATCGCTGCTCGGCCGCCGCTATTGGCAGCGTTACCGCTTCACCAGCGGCAACGACGTCAAGCTGCTACGTTCTGGCGATGAGTTCTTCAGCGCGCTGATCGCCCGCGTCGATGCCGCGCAGAGCGACGTAGTGCTCGAAACGTATATCTTCTGCCATGACAACGCCGGGAAGGCGGTCAGCGCGGCGCTGTTGCGCGCGGCCGCGCGCGGCGTGAAGGTGCGTGCGATCACCGACGGCATCGGCACCGCGCGTTTGCCGCTGTTCAACGAGTGGGCCGCCGCCGGCATCGATCATCGCATCTACAACCCGCACCTGTTCGGCCGCTTCGGCTTTTCTCGCACGCACCGCAAACTGGCGGTGATCGACGATCAGTTCGCGTACTGCGGCGGGATCAACATCGTCGACGATTACGAGAACAATGGCGAGAAGCTGCCTTACCGGCGCTGGGATTTCGCTGTCGAATTGCACGGGCCGGTGGTCGCCGATGTCCGCCAGGCGTTCGAGGTGCAGTGGCGCCGGATTCGACTCGGGCATCGGCCGATCGAGGCCATGGAGCCGGATCTCGGGCCGAACGCCACGGCCTCGCTCGGCAGTCTGCGGCGCAGGCGCCGGCGTCGTAACGAGGAATTGTGGGCGGGCGGGCAACCCTGTGTGGCGTTCGTCGCGCGCGATAACCTGATCAACCGTCGCGCTATCGAGAAAGCGTATCTGGCGGCGATCGGCCAGGCGCGCAACGAAGTGCTGCTCGCCAATCCGTACTTCATGCCGGGGCGCAAGCTGCGGCGCGCGCTGGTGTTCGCGGCGCGGCGCGGCGTCGTGGTGAAGCTCATCATCGGGCGCAAGGAATTCAAGGCGCTCGATTACGCGGTGCCGTTTCTGTATCGCGCGTTGCTCAGGGCCGGCGTGCAGATCGCCGAGTACGAGAAAACGCTGCTGCACGGCAAGGTCGCGGTGGTGGATTCGAACTGGGCGACGGTCGGCTCGTCGAACCTCGACGCGCTGAGCCTGATGCTCAACAACGAAGCCAATGTGGTGCTGGTGAACGACCCGTCGATCGACGCGCTGCGCGAAGCGATCCTCGTCGCCTTCAAGGACTCGCGCCGTATCGACGAAGCGCGCTACGACGCGCGGCCGGCCGGTGAGCGCGCACTCAACTGGCTCGCCTATACGACCTACCGGGCCGTGATGAAGCTGCTGACGGTGGGCGGGTACGACTGACTTGCGGTAATGCGTTTGCGGCCAACGCCAACGCCTGCCAGGCACGAAGCGGCTCAAGCGCAATGCTTGGGCCGCTTTGCTTTGCGTCGACGGACGGCAGGCCGCGTTTCGGATTGATCCTAGAGACCGGCCACACCTCGGCGAAGATAATCTGCGCTCGCTATAAATCGAGCGGTCCGGCGTAATCCACGCGCCACTCGAACCGTCTCCCTCCTCAAGCCTCGCTGCCGTTTCGACTGCGCGCTCACGGCAACCGGATCGGCTGCGTAATGGATACGCATTCGCCAACCATGTCCGACTCCCCTTCCTCCCAAGCTGCCGATCATTCAAGCCTTCACGACGAGGCAGTGCAGGCCTATCAGGCCGGTCACCATGATCTGGTGCAGGCACTCGCCGATCGAATCCTCGCCGAGGACGCGGACCATGTCGGCGCCATCCACTTGCGAGGCCTGCTCGCGTTTGCGTCCGGACACGCGCAAGACGCGCTGCGCTGGCTCGAACGCGCGATCCAGATCCGGCCGGAGCCGATTCTGTACAACACCCTCTACGCCATTCGCCTGAAGCTGGGAGACTTCACCGGCGCCGTGCAGAGTATTCGGCAGGGACTGGCGCTTCAGCCCGATTTTGTTGCGTTCCACTACAACCTCGCGTTGACTCTGCAGCATCTTGGCAACCTCGAGGGCGCCGCAGTCAGTTATCGGCGAACGCTCGAACTCGAACCGGGCCACTCGGCGGCGCATAACAATCTGGGCCGCGTGTACGCGGACCTCGGCGCATTGGAAGAAGCCGAGCAACATTACCGGCGCGCCATCGAACTGGCGCCCGCCAACCTCGTCGCGCGCAACAACCTGGCCATGGCGCTGCTAGCGACTGGCCGTTACGAAGAAGCGTGGCCGTATTTCGAGGACCGCTGGTTCGGCTTCAAGCTCGCCGACGGCACTCCTATGCGCGTTCCTCTGGAAGTGCCGCTGCCGCGCTGGATGGGTGAAAGCGCCCCCAACGGTCACGATGCGCAGACAGCGCGCGCGCCGGACGGGCGTCTGCTGGTCCTTCATGAGCAAGGCCTTGGTGACAGCTTGCAGTTCGTGCGCTATCTGCCATTGGCGCTGAAGCACTTTCGTCAGGTCGGGTATCTGTGCCCGCCACCCTTGCACCGCCTTTACGCGCAATCGCTGTGCTCACGCTGGCCGGGCCTCGTGTTGCTCGACGCGGTCCCAACCGATCTGTCCAGTTGGGATCAATATATCCCGCTGATGTCCATGCCGTGGGCGTTCGCGACGCGAGTGGCCACAGTGCCAGCCGCGCTTCCTTACCTTCATGCCGATGGCGGGCTCGCCGGCGTCTGGCGCGGGCGACTCGATGCGCTGCCCGATCCCCGTTTGCCGCGCGTCGGCGTGGTCTGGGCCGGTGGTCATTCCGGCTTCCACCTGGATGCCCTGCGCAGCCTTGCCGCCGCGCAATTCGCGCCGCTGCTGGCCCTAACTCACGTGCACTGGATCAGTCTGCAAAAAGCCGACGATCCCGCCAAGCTTCCCGACGCCGCCACCCGAGCGCGTCTAATCGACTGGACAGACGAAATCAGCGACTTCGCGGATACCGCGGCATTGATCGACAACCTCGATCTGGTGATTTCCGTCGATACCTCGGTCGCCCATCTTGCCGCGGCGATGGGCAAGCCGGTCTGGCTCCTCAACCGCTTCGCCGGATGCTGGCGCTGGCTGTATGGCCGGGACGACAGCCCGTGGTATCCCGGATTGCGTGTTTTCACCCAGACGCGGCGTGGAGACTGGAGCGATGTGCTGGCGCGGGTTGCCGCGGCGCTTACGCAAACTTTCCCGGCGCACGACAACGCGTCCTGACGCGCTCTTCTTTCTTCCTTTATGTTCCGATGGAGCAAGCCTGAGCGGCGCCGCCGCCACGGCGGCAACGCCATGCCAGGCCTGCGTCTAACGGAGCGATCGACTCGCCCGTTCCAACCAGCAATTCCCAGCGCTAAACCATCCCTCCAATACCCGCGATACGCCAAACGCTTCTGCATTCGCACCGACTTGCTGCATCATGTCGGCCGGCTGGGTTAATCAGAAGAAAGCGTGCACTTAGGCGGGCAACCCCTGTCTCAAGGCAAACGCCTCTAAAAAATCTCATTCCTCTGATTGACGGATGCCGCAGAATTGAAACCAGGTTAGAAACCGGTTTCTAATAAAGTCCTTGTTTCGCGGACGGCGGCACTCAATAATAGTACGGCCGTTCGATTTTCTTTCGGTCACATTAGAACGGTAAAAAGCTATGCGAAAAGGCGAACAGACGCGAGCCGCAATTCTCGACGCAGCACTTGATCTGGCAAGCCGCGACGGACTGGAAGGTCTGACGATCGGGCTGCTGGCTGAGCGCATGCAGATGAGCAAAAGCGGGGTGTTCGCGCATTTCGGGTCGCGCGAGGATTTGCAGGTCGAAGTCGTGCGCGAATATCACCGTCGTTTCGAAGACGAGGTGTTTTTCCCGAGTTTGCGCGAGCCTCGTGGATTGCCGCGCTTGCGCGCGATGATTTCCCGCTGGATCGAGAAACGCATTCAGGAAGTCACCACCGGTTGCATCTACATCAGCGGCGCCGTCGAGTACGACGACCGCGCGGATAACCCGGTGCGTGAGCAACTGGTGTCGAGCGTGACGGTCTGGCGTGCGGCGCTCACCCGCGCGATTTCGCAGGCAATGGAAGAAGGGCATCTGCGTGCCGACACCGATCCGCAACTGATGCTGTTCGAACTGTACAGCTTCACGCTCGGTCTGCATCACGACGCGCGCTTCCTGCATTTGCCGGATGCCGTGCGTCTCACGTGGGCCGCGCTGGAAAAATTGATTGTTTCGTATCAAAGCGAAAGCCGTTAGCAGCGTCGCCGCCAATCAGGCGGATTCAGCGGCGCAGAAAGCTCCGATCCACGGACTCGGCTAACGGCCTGGCTTCTTGTCAAACTTGGGAGAGAGTCATGGGACAGTACGCCGCGCCGCTGCGCGACATGCAATTCGTGTTGCACGAACTGCTTAACGTCGAAGCCGAAATCAAGCAGATGCCGAAGCACGCGGATCTCGATACCGACACGATCAACGCGGTGCTCGAGGAAGCCGGCAAGTTCTGCTCCGAAGTACTGTTCCCGCTCAACCACAGCGGCGATCAGGAAGGCTGCACGTACGCCGGCGACGGCGTCGTGATTACGCCGAAGGGCTTCAAGGAAGCCTACAAACAATACGTCGAAGCTGGCTGGCCCGCGCTGGGCTGCGATCCGGAATACGGCGGCCAGGGCCTGCCCGCGTTCGTCAATAACGCGCTGTATGAAATGCTGAACTCGGCGAATCAGGCGTGGACCATGTACCCGGGCCTCTCGCACGGCGCGTACGAATGTCTGCACGCGCACGGCACGCCGGAGTTGCAACAGCGCTATTTGCCGAAGCTGGTCGCGGGCGTCTGGACCGGCACGATGTGTCTGACCGAACCGCACTGCGGCACCGACCTCGGCATCCTGCGCACCAAGGCCGAACCGAACAGCGACGGCTCGTACGCGATCAGCGGCACGAAGATTTTCATCTCCAGCGGCGAACACGATCTCGCGGAGAACATCGTTCACCTGGTGCTCGCGCGTCTGCCGGATGCGCCCAAGGGCACCAAGGGCATTTCGCTGTTCATCGTGCCGAAGTTCGTGCCCAACGAAGCGGGCGAACCAGGCGAGCGCAACGGCGTGAAGTGCGACTCCATCGAACACAAGATGGGCATTCACGGCAACGCCACCTGCGTGATCAATCTCGACAACGCCAAGGGCTGGCTGGTCGGCGAGCCGAACAAGGGTTTGAACGCGATGTTCGTGATGATGAACGCCGCGCGCCTCGGCGTCGGCATGCAGAGCCTGGGGCTGACCGAAATCGGTTACCAGAACTCGCTGACGTACGCGAAAGAGCGTCTGCAGATGCGTTCGCTGACTGGCCCGAAGGCGCCGGAAAAGGCGGCTGACCCGATCATCGTGCACCCGGACGTGCGCCGCATGCTGCTCACCCAGAAGGCCTACGCCGAAGCCGCGCGCGCGTTCTCGTACTGGTCCGCGCTGCATATCGACAAGGAACTGTCGCACGCTGATGAATCGGTGCGCAAGGAAGCCGGCGACCTCGTCGCGCTGCTCACGCCGATCCTGAAGGCGTTCCTGTCGGACAACGCGTTCGAGAGCACCAACCACGCCATGCAGATCTACGGCGGCCACGGCTTTATCGCCGAGTGGGGTATGGAGCAGTACGTGCGCGATGCGCGTATCAACATGATTTACGAAGGCACCAACGCGATCCAGGCGCTCGACCTGCTCGGCCGCAAGATCCTCGGCGACATGGGCGCGAAGATGAAGAAGTTCGGCAAGCTGGTGTCCGATTTCGTCGAAGCCGAAGGCGTGAAGCCGGAGATGCAGGAGTTCATCAACCCGCTCGCCGACATCGGCGAAAAGGTGCAGAAGCTGACGATGGAAATCGGCATGAAGGCCATGCAGAACCCGGACGAAGTCGGCGCCGCCGCCGTCCCGTATCTGCGCACCGTCGGCCACCTGGTGTTCTCGTACTTCTGGGCCCGCATGGCACGCGTCGCGCTCGACAAGGAAGCCTCGGGCGATCCGTTCTACAAGGCGAAGCTCGCCACGGCACGCTTTTACTTTGCCAAGCTGCTGCCGGAAACGGCGATGACGATCCGTCAGGCACGCGCGGGTTCGAAGTCGCTGATGGACGTCGAAGAAGCGCTGTTCTAAGCCTTACGCAATCACATCAAGGCTGGCGCCGCGGGTGTCAAACCCGCGGCGCCAACTTCAGCCACACATCGCGAAGCGTCCCATGAAGCTTCGCGACATCGCATAACTCCCCGGAGGAACGACGTGAGCAATCTGATCATTCGCAAGGTAGCCGTGCTCGGCGCCGGCGTGATGGGCGCGCAGATCGCCGCGCACCTGATCAACGCCAAGGTGCCCGTGCTGCTGTTCGACTTGCCCGCCAAGGAAGGCCCGAAGAACGCGATCGCACTGAAGGCGATCGAGAACCTGAAGAAGCTTTCGCCGGCGCCGTTCGGCGTGAAGGACGACGCGCAATACATTCAGCCCGCGAACTACGACGACGACATCGAAAAGCTCGCCGAATGCGACCTCGTGATCGAAGCGATTGCCGAACGCATGGACTGGAAGCACGACCTGTATAAAAAGGTCGCACCGCACCTCGCGCCAAACGCGATTTTCGCGACCAACACGTCGGGTCTGTCGATCACCGCGCTGTCGGAAGGTTTCTCGGATGAACTGAAGGCGCGCTTCTGCGGCGTGCACTTCTTCAATCCGCCGCGCTACATGCACCTGGTCGAGTTGATCCCGACCGCCACCACGCGCCCGGAAATTCTCGATCAACTCGAGTCGTTCCTGACCAGCGTGGTCGGCAAGGGCGTCGTGCGTGCGAAAGACACGCCGAACTTCATCGCCAATCGCGTCGGGATTTTCTCGATTCTCGCCGTCGTGACCGAAGCCGCGAAATTCGGCCTGCGTTTCGACGAAGTGGACGACCTGACCGGTGCGCGTCTGGGCCGTGCGAAGTCGGCCACGTTCCGTACCGCCGACGTAGTCGGTCTGGACACGATGGCGCACGTCATCAAGACGATGCAGGACACGCTGAAGGACGACCCGTTCTTCCCGGTCTACGAAACGCCGGCCGTACTGGCCGAACTCGTGAAGAAGGGCGCGCTGGGTCAGAAGACCGGCGGCGGCTTCTACAAGAAGGAAGGCAAGGCGATCAAGGTGCTCGACCCGAAGACAGGCGAGTATGTGGACGGCGGCGCGAAGGCGGACGAACTGGTCGGCCGCATTCTGAAGCGCCCGCCGGCGGAGCGTCTGAAACTGCTGCGCGAATCGCAGCACCCGCAGGCCCAGTTCCTGTGGGCGATCTTCCGCGACGTGTATCACTACATCGGCGTGCATCTGGAATCGATCGCCGACAACGCGCGCGACGTCGATCTGGCGATCCGCTGGGGCTTCGGTTGGAACGAAGGCCCGTTCGAAGGCTGGCAGACGGCCGGCTGGAAACAGGTCGCCGAATGGGTCCAGGAAGATATCGCGGCCGGCAAGGCGCTCTCCAACGTGCCGCTGCCGTCGTGGGTGCTGGAAGGTCCGGTCGCCGAGCAGGGCGGCGTGCATACGAACGAAGGTTCGTGGTCGCCGGCTTCGAAGACGTTCGTGCCGCGCTCGTCGCTGTCGGTCTACGACAAGCAGGTGTTCCGTGCACCGCTGGCCGGCGAAACCAAGGCTGATCCGAAGACCTACGGCAAGACGCTGTTCGAAACCGACGCCGTGCGAGCATGGGTCGACGATCGTGCGGGCGAGAACGACGTGCTGATCGTCTCGTTCAAGAGCAAGATGAACACGATCGGACCGTCGGTGATCGACGGTCTGACGCAGGCCATCGAACTGGCCGAAAAGGACTACAAGGGTCTGGTGGTGTGGCAGCCGACGTCGCTGAAACTCGGCACGCCGGGCGGCCCGTTCTCCGCGGGCGCCAACCTCGAAGAGGCGATGCCGGCGTTCATGATGGGCGGTGCGAAGGGTATCGAGCCGTTCGTGAGGAAATTCCAGCAAGGCATGCTGCGCGTGAAGTACGCGAGCGTGCCGGTCATCTCGGCCGTGTCGGGCATCGCGCTCGGCGGCGGCTGCGAGCTGGCGTTGCATAGCGCGAAGCGGGTCGCGCACATCGAAAGCTATATCGGTCTGGTGGAAGTCGGCGTGGGTCTCGTGCCCGCGGGCGGCGGCCTGAAGGAAGCGGCATTGCGCGCGGCGGAAGCCGCGACGCAAGTGGGCGCGATCAACGATTTGCTCAAGTTCGTGCAGAAGTCGTTCGAAAACGCGGCGATGGCGAAGGTCTCGGCCTCCGCACTCGACGCCCGCGCCATGGGCTACCTGAAGCCGTCGGACACGATCGTCTTCAACGTGTTCGAACTGCTCGACGTCGCGAAGAAGGAAGCGCGCGCGTTGTCGGCGTCGGGTTATCGTCCGCCGCTGCGTGTGACGCAAGTGCCGGTGGCCGGGCGTTCTGCGATCGCGACCATCAAGGCGTCGCTCGTCAACATGCGCGATGGCCGTTTCATCAGCGAGCACGATTTCCTGATCGCGAGCCGTATCGCGGAAGCGGTGTGCGGCGGCGACGTGGAAGCGGGCAGTCTGGTCGATGAAGAATGGCTGCTGCAACTCGAGCGTCGTGCGTTCGTCGATCTGCTCGGCACGCAAAAGACGCAGGAACGGATCATGGGCATGCTGCAAACCGGCAAGCCGGTGCGCAACTAAGCGACGAGCGGATCGCAAAAACATGCATGGGACCGGAGTAAGCGCTAAGGCGCCGACTCCGGTCGACATAGGAGCTTCAAATGGCAAAGCAATTGCAAGACGCATACATCGTCGCCGCGAGCCGTACGCCGATCGGCAAGGCGCCGCGCGGGATGTTCAAGAACACGCGCCCGGACGAACTGCTGGTGCACGCGATCAAGTCAGCCGTGGCGCAAGTGCCCGGCCTCGACACCAAGGTGATCGAAGACGCGATCATCGGCTGTGCGATTCCTGAAGCGGAACAAGGCCTGAACGTCGCGCGCATGGGCGCGCTGCTGGCGGGCTTGCCGAATAGCGTCGGCGGCGTGACGGTGAACCGCTTCTGCGCATCGGGCCTGACCGCGCTGGCGATGGCCGCCGACCGCATCCGCGTCGGCGAGTCGGACGCGATGATCGCGGGCGGCTGCGAATCGATGAGCATGGTGCCGATGATGGGCAACAAGCCGTCCATGTCGCCGCATATCTTCGATCGCAATGAGGACATTGGCATCGCCTACGGCATGGGCCTGACCGCGGAGAAAGTCGCCGAGCGCTGGAAGATCAGCCGCGAAGCACAAGACGCGTTCTCGGTCGAATCGCACCGCCGCGCCATCGCCGCGCAGCAAGCCGGCGAATTCAACGACGAAATCGCCGCCTACATGATCACCGAGCGCTTCCCCGATCTCGCGACCGGCGAAGTCCGCGTGAAGACCCGCGAAGTCTCGCTCGACGAAGGTCCGCGCGCGGAAACGTCGCTCGAAGGTCTGGCCAAGCTGCGCGCGGTGTTCGCCAGCAAGGGTTCGGTGACGGCGGGCAACAGCTCGCAGACGTCGGACGGCGCGGGCGCGTTGATCGTGGTGTCGGAAAAGATGCTGAAGGAATTCAACCTGACGCCGCTCGCGCGTTTCGTCAGCTTCGCCGTCCGTGGCGTGCCGCCGGAAATCATGGGCATCGGTCCGAAGGAAGCAATTCCGGCCGCGCTGAAGGCCGCCGGCCTGAAGATCGACGACCTGGACTGGATCGAGCTGAACGAGGCATTCGCCGCGCAATCGCTGGCGGTGATTCAGGACCTCGGTCTCGATCCGGCGAAGATCAACCCGCTCGGCGGCGCGATCGCACTCGGCCATCCGCTGGGGGCGACGGGCGCGATTCGTGCGTCGACCGTGGTGCATGGCTTGCGCCGCCGTAACTACAAGTACGGCATGGTGACGATGTGCGTCGGCACAGGCATGGGCGCGGCGGGCATCATCGAGCGCCTGTGAGCATGTTCACCCCGATGTTCGCTTCGGACTTCGCGCGTACGCGTTGAAGACCGCGGAACGGTTCGCAGGCCCCCTGGCTTGCGAACCGTTTTTACATTCTCAGCAGGAGTACGAGGAGATGACGATGGATATCCTGGTCGAGCGCGCCGACGGCGTGCTGACGATTGCCTTCAACCGGCCCGACAGGAAAAACGCGATTACGGCCGCGATGTACCAGACGATGGCCGACGCGCTGGTCGAAGCGCAAGGCGACGCAGCCGTGCGCGCCATCCTGATTCGCGGCAGCGCGGGCATTTTCAGCGCCGGCAACGATCTCGAAGATTTCATGAAGACGCCGCCGATGGGCGAACACGCGCCGGTGTTCCAGTTCCTGCGCGCGATCAGTTCGGCGGAGAAGCCGGTGGTGGCGTCGGTGGCGGGGCCGGCGGTCGGCATCGGCACGACCCTGCTGCTGCACTGCGATCTGGTCTACGCGGCCGACACCGCGAGCTTCTCGCTGCCGTTCACGCAACTCGGCCTGTGTCCGGAAGCGGCGTCGAGCCTGCTGTTGCAGCGTGTGGGCGGCTACCAGGCAGCGGCGGAGAAACTGCTGCTCGGCGAAGCGTTCGACGCCGCCGAGGCGCAGCGCATGGGTTTCGTGAATCGCCTGCTGCCCGCTGCCGAAGTCGATGCATTCGCCGCTTCGCAAGTCGCGAAGCTGGCCGCACTGCCGGCTTCGTCATTGCGCGTGACGAAGAGCTTGATGAAGCGCGCGAGCCACCAGGAATTGCAAACGCAGATGTCCGAAGAAGCCGTGCATTTCGGCAAGATGCTGCTCGCGCCCGAAGCACGCGAGGCGTTCAAGGCGTTCTTCGAGAAGCGCAAGCCGGACTTCCGGCAATTCGATTGAGTGGTGTGCCTGAGCGCTTGAGTCACTTCGGGCGCGAGCGCTCCGGCGTAGAAGGGACTTGCCCGCTCGTGCGGTTTCCAGCTTCCGCGCCTTGGGACGTTCGCCCGCTCGTCTGTCAGGCGCGTCACCCGTTCAGGACTGCGCCGGCTGCAACGTATCGTAGTCGACGTAGCTTTTCTCGCGGCAGAAGCTCACCAGCCGCACGCCCGCCTTGCGGGCAATCGCAATCGCCAGCGACGACGGCGCCGAGATCGTGGCGACCATCGGCACGTCGACGCGCGCGGCCTTGCGCACCAGCTCGTAGCTGGCGCGGCTCGACAGAAACACGAAACCTTCCTTGGTATCCACGCGATCGAGCACCAGCTGGCCGATCAGCTTATCGAGCGCGTTGTGGCGGCCGACGTCCTCGAACGCATAGCGGATCGCGCCCGCCGCGTCGCACCACGCGGCGGCGTGCAGGCCGCCGGTGAGTCGCGTCAATGCCTGATGCTCGGGCAATTCGCGGGCGGCGCGCGCGATCGCGTCCGGCGCGAGCCGTTGCAGAAAACCCGTGTCCGGCACGCGCTCGGGTTCCAGATCCAGCAGATCGATGCTTTCGATGCCGCAGACACCACAGCCAGTGCGCCCGGCGAGCGCGCGGCGCTTCTCCTTGAGTGCGACGAACGCCTGCTGCACCACCTGCAACTGCACTTCGGCATGCGGCAATTCGCCGTCATCATGCAGCTCGACCTCGATGTCCTGAATGTCGCTGCCGCGCGCCACGATCCCTTCCGAAATCGCAAATCCGACCGCGAACGCTTCCAGATCGCGCGGCGTGCACATCATCACCGCGTGCGAAATGCCGTTGAAGACGAGCGCGACCGGCCACTCCTGACCGACGTGGTCGGTGACGGTTTCGACCGCCGCGCCGCGATGCCGGCGCACCTGGCGCTCCACCGCGCCCGGCTGCCCGGCTGTTTCCAGTTCGTTCAAGCTAGTTCACTCCTTTCCCATGCTGCGCGTGCGCGAGCCGTTGGCGGGCCGGTACGTTCCCGCCAGCCATGCCGCCGTCGCGCGAATAAGGTTCTAAAATACCCCAAGCTGGGTTTGCGCGTTGCCCGCCATCCACGAGGGACATTGTCATGGGACTCAACGAAGCACCGCTTCTGTTCAACTTCGAGGTCGCGTCTTCGGAGAATTTCACTTACATCCCGATGTCGGTGCGCTTCAATCTCGACCGGTTCGGGCTGCGCATCACGCTCGATCAGTGGCAAACGCTGCCGCTCGAAGACCGCAAGCTGCTGGCGCGTTTTCCGGTCGAGGAAGACGCGGAAATCGAGCCGAATTTCGATCATGCCCTGTTCGAAATGCTGCGGACCCACGCGAACATCGAGCCGGAGTGGTTCACGCCCGAGGAAGCGCCGGCCTGGCGCCGCACGGACAGTGTGCCTGACGGCATCGCACACCAGGCGCAACTGGCCGGTCTCGCCGCGCCGGGCGTCGCCCGGTGGGCCGAACTGGAGCCGTTCAAGCGCTACGTGCTCGCCAAGCTGTCGCGCAAGCCGGAGGCCAATCACGACTTCGTCCCGGCCATGAAGGAATTCGGCGCCGCCGGCTAGGTACGGCCGGCCAGGTTTTTTTTAATCGCTACCCTCAATCTATTCCGAACCCTGCCGTTATCCATGGGTTGGCGCGTAAAGAGAGTATCGATGCGGCCCGACGCATCGAAAGCGATCGCGCGCTCCCGCCCGCAGAACGATTGACGTTCGGAACCCATGACTCCTTTTTTATCGAAGCGGCTGCTGATCAACCTGGCGGTCGTTGCCGCGGCGATCGGCGCGAACGCGTTCGTCGCCTATACGCAGATTTGCGGCCAACGCGACGCTGACGCGCGCATGCTGCGTTCGACGAGCGTGCGCCAGAACCTCGACGCCTACCGTACGGCGCTCGACGGCGGCCTCGCCGCGCTCGGCCGCTTCGAGGCGTCGGGCGAGTCGGCGCCGGCCGGCGCGGCCACCGCGATGGCCACCACGCTCGCGGGTCTGGAGCGCGACCTGCGTAAGGAACTGGCCGCCGAACCCGCCATGCTCGACGCGCTCGCGAAGCTGAGCGCGGACAGCCACGCGTTGCAACACGACATCGACGACGCGCTGCTCAGGAGCGCCAATGCCGGACCGGACGCCTCGCGCGCGTGGGCGGCCTCGACTTACACCCATCTCGGGCTCGGCCTGGATCGCGTCGAAGACGGCCTCGCGGCGCTGCGCGGCGCGGAGAGCAGCGCCTTGCAGGCGTCGCTCGCGGCGTCCGCCAGCGAAAGCCAGCGGGCGATGTTCCTGCTGATCGTGACCATGCTGGGCGGCAGCGTGCTGCTGATCTTCACGTTCGGCGCCCGGGAAAACAGCGCGCGCGAGAAGCTGCGCACCGTGCGCGCGCTCGGCCGCCATGACGAACGCTTTCGCGGCCTGTTCGACGATCATCCGGTGCCGATGTACATCTTCGATCGCGAGACGCTGCGCTTTCTCGCCGTCAACGCGGCCGCGATCCAGCAGTACGGCTACACCGAAAGCGAATTTCTCGGCATGACGATTCGCGCGATCCGGCCGAACGGCGAAATCTCGCGTCTCGAATCGCATATGCAGCGCAGCGACGCGGGCCAGCACGGCCGCACCATGGCGGGCATCTGGCATCACCGGCGCAAGGACGGCTCGACGATCAGCGCCGACATTTCGTATCACGCGCTGAACTTCATGGGCCGCGCGGCGTTCTTCGTGCTCGCCGACGACGTTACCGACCAGATCAACGCCGAAGCCGAGGCGCAGCGTTCGAACCAGATGCTCGAAGCGGTGATCGACAATATTCCGCAGCGCATTTTCTGGAAGGACATGGAGTCGCGCTATCTCGGCTGCAACATGGCGTTCGCGCGCGATGCCGGGCTCGCGTATCCGGAGCAGGTGGTGGGCAAGAGCGACGCCGACATGCCGTGGCGCGACTTCTCGACGCTGCTGAACGATCATGACAAGGAAGTGGTGAGCACCGGCGTGCCGAAGATGAACTTCGAAGTCGATCTGGTGATCGACGGCGTGCACCGCACCACGGTCACGAGCAAACTGCCGTTCACCGACGGCGACGGCCGCGTGATCGGCGTGCTCGGTTCCTACACGGACATCACCGAGCGCAAGCGTGCCGATCTTGCCTTGCGCCTGCAAAGCCGTGCGCTCGATGCCAGCGTCAACGCGATTCTGATCACCGCGCCGTCGCCGACCGGCAATCTGATCGAGTACGTGAACCCGGCGTTCATGCGCATCACCGGCTACGACCCCGCCGAGGTGATTGGCCACGATTGCCGCGTACTGCAACGCGACGACCGCGAACAGGAAGGCGTCGCGCTGATCCGTCAGGCGCTCGCGGCGAACCGCGAAGTCAGCGCGGTGGTGCGCAACTATCGCAAGGACGGTGCGCTGTTCTGGAATCAGCTCTTCATCGCGCCGGTGCCGAATCAGGACGGCGTGATCACGCATCACATCGGCGTGATCAACGACGTGACTGATCTGATGCGCTATCAGGAGCAGCTCGAATACCAGGCCAACTATGACAGCCTGACGCGCCTGCCGAACCGCAATCTGTTGCGCGACCGCCTGCAGCATGCGCTGATCGTCGCGCAACGGCATCACAAGGGCGTCGCGGTCGTGTTCATCGATCTGGACGGCTTCAAGAACGTCAACGACAGTCTCGGCCACAGCGTCGGCGATCGTTTGCTCAGCGTGGTCGCCGAGCGCCTCGCGCGCTGCACGCGCACGAGTGACACGGTGGCGCGGCACGGCGGCGACGAGTTCGTGATCGTGATGACCGACACCGTCGACGAACAGTCGCTGATCGCGTGGATGGAGCGCGTGCGTGCGTCGATCTCCGAGCCGGTCTGGCTCGACGGCACCGAGCTGTATGTCGGCTGCAGCATGGGTGCGAGCCTGTTCCCGCAAGACGGCGAAGATGCCGAGACGCTGATGAAAAAGGCCGACCTCGCGATGTATCGCGCGAAGGACATGGGCCGCAACACGTTCCAGTTCTATCAGCCGGAGATGAACGCGAGCGCGGGCGCGCGCCTGAATCTCGAGCGGCGTTTGCGCCGTGCGTTGCGCGACAACGAATTCCTGCTGCACTACCAGCCACAGGTGGATATCGAGAGCGGACAGATTGTCGGCACCGAGGCGCTGGTGCGCTGGCGTGATCCGGAAGTCGGACTGGTGCCGCCGTCGTCGTTCATTCCGGTCGCGGAGGAAAGCGGGCTGATCGGGCCGCTCTCGGAGTGGGTGCTGCGCGAGGCGTGCCGCCAGAACAAGGCTTGGCAGGACGAAGGCTTGCCGCCGGCGCGGGTGTCGGTGAATCTGTCGGCGCGGGTGTTCCAGCAGCGCGATATCGCCAAGCTGGTCATGCAGGTGCTGGCCGAGACCGGCCTCGAGCCGCAATACCTCGAACTCGAGCTGACCGAAAGCACCATCATGCGCAACGCGGAAGAAGCGGTGTCGATGCTCAACGAGCTGCACGCGCTCGGCATCGGCCTCGCCATCGACGACTTCGGCACCGGCTATTCGAGCCTCAGCTATCTGAAGCGCTTCCCGGTGGACCGGCTGAAGATCGACCGCTCGTTCGTCTCCGACATCGGCGTGTCGGGCGACGACGAGACGATCACCTCGGCGATCATCGCGCTCGCGCATTCGCTGAAGTTGCAGGTGATCGCCGAAGGCGTGGAGACGTCCGCGCAACTCGACTTCCTGAAAGAGCGTGCGTGCGACGAGATGCAGGGGTTCTACTTCGCGAAGCCGTTGTCGACGGACGCGATCTCCGAGTTGCTGCAAGGTGGCGTGGGGCGCGAGCTGGCGACGGTTTGAGCGCTCACGCCCGCAGGCTCACTGCGCCGGCGTGTCCAGGAAAACCGGCAGACCTTCCGCCAGTTCGGAGAACGACTGCAGGAAGGGATGCGCCGTCTTGCTGACCATCCCCGGCAGCATCATCTGCGTGAAGTGCCAGGCGACCGCCACGGTGACGTCGGCCGCGTCGAACTGACTGGCCTCGATCGGCAGCGCCGCCGCCGCGAGCTCGCGCTCGAGTTCGGCATAAGCGGCGAACAACTGCGTGCTCACGCGATCCACCCACGGCTCATGCTGCCTTTCCACCGGGCGCAGATTGCGTTCGTAGACGATCTGCACGCTCTTCTCGCAGGCGGCGAGCGCGAGGCCCGTGAGGCGGGCGGCGCGCAAGGCGGCGTCGGGCCGTGTCGGGAAAAGCCGCTGGTTCGGCCCGGCGAGCGTGGCGAGGTACTGGAGAATCACCGTCGAGTCCATCACGGTCTGGCCGTTGTCGGCGATCAGCGTGGGCGCCTTGACGACAGGGTTGATTTTCGCAAACTGGTCGTAGGTGCTGAACACCGAGATCGACTCGTGCTCAAAGTCGAGCTTCAGCAATTTGAGGCAGATGGCGACCCGGCGTACGTAGGGCGAATCCAGCATTCCGATCAGTTTCATCTCATTCCCGTTAGAACATCTATCATGGCGCGCCCGGGCCCGCTGTGGCATGGCGGTTCCCTTGCTGGCAAAGGTCGAGGCGCATCGAATCGATAGGTTAAGCATCTCCGCACTGCAAAAAAAGCGACAATTAACGACGATTTACGTCAGAATTTCTTACATGAAACCGATCCCGCCTTTGACCGCGCTGCGCTGCTTCGAGGCCGTCGCTCGACTGGGCGGCGTCACGCAGGCCGCGCGGGAGTTGCATGTCACGCACTCGGCGGTGAGCCAGCAGATCAAGGTGCTGGAAGATTCGATGGGCGTCGCGCTGTTCATGCGCGAGGCGCGTGGGCTGCGTTTGACCGAGGAAGGACGGCTCTATGCGCTCGACATCCGCATGGCGCTGCGCGACATCACCCATGCGACGCGCCGCGCGCAGGCGCGGCCGCACGACAGCGAACTGGTGATCACCACCTTGCCGTCGTTCGCACAGCATTGGCTCGTGCCGCGCCTCGCCAGCTTTCGCGACGCGCATCCGTACTACCGGATCCGCTTGCAGACGAGCTTGCAGGTCGAGGATTTCCGCCAGGGCGCGAGCGACATCGGTATCCGCATGGGGCAGGGGCATTGGCCCGACGTCGCCCAACAGAAACTGTTCGACGACGAGATGGTGGTGGTCGCCGCCCCGCATTTCACGCTCGCGCCGCATGGCCGCTTGCCTTTGAGCGCAGCAGAAGTGATGGCCTGTCCGCTGATCTCGAGTCCTGATACGCCGTGGCATGACTGGTGTCAGGCGGCCCAGGTGGCGGAGCCGGCCGAGGGAGCGGTGGTGCTGTCGGCGAACGACTCGAATATCGTGATCGGTGCCGTGCTGCAAGGCCAGGGCGTCGCGCTCGAACGACGCAGCCTGGTCGCGTATGCGCTGGCGCGCGGCAAGCTGGTGCAGATCACCGATATTCGCGTGCCGTACCCTTATCCCTACTGGCTGGTCTGGCAGCAACGCGAAACGCTCAATGCTTCGCAGGCGCATTTCGCGCAGTGGATTGAAGGGCAGGTCGACGCTTATCTGCGCAGCAACGGCGCGCCTGCGGTGTCGATTCGTGCAGGTTAGCCCGTACTCGTACGCGTAATCGGTTTGCGCGGGCGTTTCAGTCGGATATATTCGTGGTTCCCATCTCAAACCGCGCTGGGAACCACGAAGCATCGATTCACGCGGCGTTGCGCCCGATTTTCGCTGCTTGCACTGGGTCATGGGCGTTTCGCCGTCGACTATCCGCCAATCCGACTGATCCGACTGGAGAGAACAATGACGTCGTCACCTGCAAAGAAACTGTCTGTGTTGCTGGCATCGGTTGTACTGAGCGTGGCTTGTGCCGCGCCGGCGTTCGCGCAAAGCGGCGGCGGCGGTGGCGGTGGCGGTCCGGCGGGGAGCGACTCTGACGCGGCCATTCCGTCGGCCGCATCGAAGGCGGCTCCGAGCACCAAGGCTCAGCGCAAGGCCGCGCGCAAGCAGGCGCGGGCGAAGAAAAACGCCGAGTTGAAGAAGTTGGAGGCCAACGGCTATCAGCCGTCGAGCACCGATCCGAACTATCCGAACGACATTCAGAAGGCGCAGAAGAAGGCGGGAATCGGCGAGGCAGCGAGCCAGTGACCTTGTACCAGGCCTAAGGAAAACGAGGCGCCGCGGCGCAAGCCTATCGCTGAATCCATTGTGTGCGGACTGGAGACATAGTTGTCGGAAAGCACGTTCTGATTCTGCCAAATAGCCCCTGTTGGTCAGTGACTTACAGGGGCTTCTTCATAGCGGGTCTTCCTGACCCATCTGGGCTGGAAGGTACCACGTCGAGCAAGAGCCGTCCCGCTTGAAAGCGGAACTGCCGACGGCAGCAAACGGCTACAGCCGGCCGGGCGCGTGAATATCGACTCATGTTTTGAGTCGATTAAGCGTTCAACCGCCTCACAGTCGGCTATACTTCCATTCGACTCGTAATGTGAGTCGAATAGAGCCCTCAATCGCCTCAACGCTCATCCAGCGCCATGTCACCAACCTCATCTCTCATCTGGCAAGCCCCCACGTGGCCTGGCATGCACTACGACGTTGTTCGTGTCGGCGGCGAGCTGGCCCACGCGCACCGAGTTCAGGGGATCGTTGAAGGCAAGCTAGCAGGTCTTGGCTTCGAACAGTGCCTCGAACTCGCCGCCGAGGCCTGGAGCCAGGATGCAGTCGCGACGGCAGCCATCGAGGGTGAACGCATCGACCTCACCGCAGTGCGTTCGTCCGTGGCGCGGCGACTAGGTGTCGGGAATCAGGATGGCCCCGTCGCGCCGAGAAGCGTCGAAGGCCTGCTCGACATCATGGATAACGCAGTGCGGCAAAGGGAGGCGCCACTCACACACGAGCGCTTGTGTGCCTGGCAGGCGGCTCTTTTCCCGACCGGCTACTCAGGCATGACCAAAATTCTTGTCGGGGCCTATCGCGAGCATGCCGAGCCAATGCAAATCGTCAGCGGGAGCGTGGGACGTGAACGGATCCACTACGAGGCTCCGTCATCGGACGGCGTTCCGGCCGAAATGCAGAAGTTCCTGGACTGGTTCAACGCAACGACCGAGCACGACAATCTGGTCAAAGCAGCACTCGCTCACCTATGGTTCGAGACGATTCATCCCTTTGAGGACGGGAATGGCCGTATCGGTCGAGTCCTCATTGACCTTGTGCTGGCGCGCGACAGCGGTGAGGTTAGCCGCTTGATTCGTACCTCACAGCGCTTGCTTGACAAGCGGCGCGACTACTACGAGCAGCTCGAGCGCGCCCAGCATGGCGAGCTGGATGTGACCGAATGGGTTCTGTGGTTCGTGGAACAGGTGCGAGTGTCCTGCGAAGAAGCGTCCAATGTCGTGGACGCCGCGCTCGGTAAAGCCATTTTCTGGATGAACCACCAGGACAAAGTACTCACGGCTCGACAACGCAAAGTCGTCAACCTTCTGCTCGATGCCGGTCCCAAGGGCTTCGAAGGAGGCATGAGCACCCGGAAGTACGAGAGCGTCGGCAGCACCTCGCGCGCCACGGCGTCGCGCGAACTCATCGAACTCGAGGACATGGGGCTTCTGCGCAAGGTAGGTGCCGGTCGCTCGACCCGCTATTACCTGAACATCCCAGGGTGGGGACCGGCGGATACGGCTAAATCGTCAACAGATTAAGCAATAGGCTTGGCCGCGGCGCCTCGTTTTTCGTTGTGCGGCAAGCCGCTCAATCCAGCACCGGCAGCGCGCGCGGACGGCGATCGCTATCGGTGGCGACGTAGGTCAGCGTGGCTTCGGTGACCTTCACGAGATCTTCGGTGAGGCTCATGCGCTGCGCGTAGACCTCGACTGCCACGGTGACCGACGTATTGCCCGTCTTGACAATGTCCGCGTAAAAGCTCAGCAGATCGCCGACGAACACCGGCTGCTTGAACACGAACGAATTGACCGCGATGGTCGCCACCCGCCCGTTGGCGCGGCGGCTTGCCGGAATCGAGCCCGCAATGTCCACTTGCGCCATGATCCAGCCGCCGAACACGTCGCCGTGGACGTTCGCGTCCGAGGGCTGCGGCACCACGCGCAGCGCACAGTGCTTTTGCGGGAGTTGAAGAATATCGGTCATCGGGGCACCCTTGAGAAACGTGTTGGCTCGGTCGGCTCGACCGGCAGGCGGGGTATTTCACGACAACGGTACGGCACGCACCGCGCGGCCAACGTGCCACCCACGGCGGGCCAACCCATGAAAAGCGGCGCCAGCCGGCTTCTGCGACAATAGAAAGATCAGGAATTGTACGGGAAAGCGCCCAGCCGGGTCGCGCGACAATAAGCAGTGTGCCGAGCCGGCATGCCGCGGTCGCCGCGCCGCTGCGAACTCCGGCATTTCCACACTCTCCCCAGCCGATCTCCATGCGCCGCACGCCCTCGTCCGAACCCTCGCCGATCTCCACCCAGCCGCGCAACGACTGGCAGACGATCCTGTCGCTGCTGCCCTATCTCGCCACGTATAAATGGCGGGTCGGCTTCGCGCTGAGTTGCCTGATCGGCGCGAAGGTCGCCAATCTCGGCGTGCCGATCGTGATGAAGCGGATCGTCGACGGTCTCGCCTCGGTGCAGCATCTCACCGCGCTCGGCCGCGCGCACGATTCGCCGGGCATCGTGTTGCTGGGCGGCATCGGCCTGCTGGTGGTCGCGTATGCGGTGGTGCGGCTGTCCACGTCGCTGTTCACCGAACTGCGCGAGATTCTGTTTTCGAAGGTGACCGAAAGCGCGGTGCGCCAACTCGCGCTGAAAGTGTTCCGCCATCTGCATGCGCTGTCGTTGCGCTTTCACCTCGAACGGCAGACGGGCGGCATGTCGCGCGATATCGAGCGCGGCACGCGCGGCATCACGCAACTGATCTCGTATTCGCTGTACAGCATTCTGCCGACGCTCGTCGAAGTCGGGCTCGTGCTCGGCTTTTTCGTCGTCAAATACGAGGCGTATTACGCGGTGGTCACGTTCATCGCGCTTGCCGTGTATATCGTCTTCACGGTGAAGGTCACGGAGTGGCGCACGCATTTTCGCCGCACCATGAACGATCTCGATTCGAAGGCGAATTCACGCGCGATCGATTCGCTGCTGAACTACGAGACGGTCAAGTACTTCGGCAACGAAGAGTGGGAAGCGAGCCGTTACGACGAAAACCTCAAGCGCTACCGCACGGCGGCGATCAAGTCGCAGCGCTCGCTGTCGGCGCTGAACTTCGGCCAGCAGGCGATCATCGGCACGGGGCTCGTGTTCATTCTGTGGCGCGCCACGCAAGGCGTGATGGCGGGGCGTCTCACGCTCGGCGATCTGGTGCTGATCAACACCTTCATGCTGCAGCTTTATATTCCGCTGAATTTTCTCGGCGTGGTGTATCGCGAGTTGAAGCAAAGCCTCACCGATATGGACCGCATGTTCACCCTGCTCGGCGCCGCGCAGGAAGTGCCCGACCTCGAGGGCGCGCCCGCGCTGCGCGTGAGCGGCGCGCAGGTGCGCTTCGAACATGTGAACTTCGCGTACGAACCGGCGCGTCAGATTCTGTACGACGTGAGCTTCACGATTCCGGCGGGCACCACGACCGCGGTGGTCGGTCATAGCGGCTCGGGCAAATCGACTCTCGCGCGGCTCATGTTCCGCTTCTACGATCTGGACCGCGCGACGGGCGGCGCGATCACCATCGACGGTCAGGATATTCGCGACGTCACGCAGGATTCGCTGCGCGCGTCGATCGGCATCGTGCCGCAGGATACGGTGCTGTTCAACGATTCGATCTACTACAACATCGCTTATGGCCGCCCCTCGGCGACACGCGAGGAAGTGATCGCGGCGGCGCGCGCGGCACATATTCACGAGTTTATCGAGGGGCTGCCGAAAGGCTATGACACGCCGGTCGGCGAACGTGGCCTGAAGTTGTCCGGCGGCGAAAAGCAACGCGTGGCGATTGCACGGACCATCCTCAAGAATCCACCGATCCTGTTGTTCGACGAAGCGACGTCCGCGCTCGATTCACGCTCCGAGCGCGCCATTCAGCACGAGCTCGATCAGATCGCCCGCGAGCGCACGACGCTGATCATCGCGCACCGGCTTTCGACAGTGGTGCACGCGCAGCAGATCATCGTGATGGACAAAGGGCGGATCGTGGAGCGCGGCACGCATGCGGAACTGCTGCGCGCGAACGGTTTGTTCGCGCAGATGTGGGCGTTGCAGCAGCAGCGCGCGGCCGAGGCGCCGGAGGCGGTGGAAACCGCGGGCGCGGGGGACGGTGGGCGATAAAACTTGTGCGGCGATTTTTTGCCCCGTTGCGTGGCGATGCAGCGCGATGCGAAACTCTAGCGCCGAACGCCGAACGCCGAACGCCGAACGCCGAACGCCGAACGCCGAACGCCGAACGCCGAACGCCGAACGCCGAACGCCGAACGCCGAACGCCGAACTTGTCGCGCTTAACGCATGCGCAAACGCTGATCCAGCTCGCCCAACTGCGCCGGCGTGCCGACGTTCTCCCACAAGCCCTCGTACAACTCGCCGCTCGCGAGACCGCGTGCAATCGTGTCGCGGTAATACGGCGTGAGCGCGCGCCGCGTGCCGCGTGGCAGATCGCGGAACATGCGCGTGTCGTAGAGGCCGATGTTGCCGAACGTGAAGCGGGGCTGGGTGTCGAGCGATAATGCGCCGCCGTCCACCAAACCAAAGTCGCCATTCGGATGAAACGCCGGGTTCGGCACCATCACCAGATGCATGCCCGGCTCGGGCAACGCCTGCAATTTTTCGGCGTGCATATTCAGCGTGGCGTAATCGAAATCGGCATACACATCCCCGCTGACCGCGACGAACACTTCGCTCGCGCCGTCATCCTCGAGCAGCGGCAATGCCTGCACGATGCCGCCAGCCGTCTCCAAGGCCTCGCGCTCGGCCGAGTAGCGCAACTCGACTTGCCAGCGCGAGCCGTTGCCGAGCGTGGCTTCGATCTGCTCGCCGAGCCACGCGTGGTTGATCACAATGGTTCGAAAGCCCGCCAGCGCGAGCCGTTCGATCTGCCACACGATCAGCGGCTTGCCGCCCACGTCGAGCAAAGGCTTGGGGCACGCGTCGGTCAACGGACGCATGCGCTCGCCGCGGCCCGCGGCGAAAATCATCGCTTTCTTCAGGGACATCGTCATCGGTCAGAAGGTGTAGCCGACTTCGTTCGCGCGGCCTTCGAGATCGTCGAGCAGCTTCGCGAACGGACGCAGCGGTGCATAGCGTTCAGCAACCTTGCGCGCATAGCCGATGAAACGCGGCAGATCCTTCATGTAGTGTGGTTTGCCGTCGCGGTAGTTGATCCGGCAAAAGAGCCCGAGCACCTTGATGTGCCGTTGCAGACCCATCCATTCGATCTGGCGGTAGAACTCGCCGAAATCGGGATCGACCGGCAGGCCGGCTTTTTTCGCGCGCTCCCAGTAGTACACGAAGCAATCCAGCTCAAACTCCTCGTCCCAGCTCAGGAACGCGTCGCGCAACAGCGAGGCGACGTCGTAGGTGATCGGGCCGTACACCGCGTCCTGGAAGTCCAGCACGCCAGGGTTCACCGGGTTCGGCTCGCTTGCGATCATCAGATTGCGCGGCATGAAGTCACGCAGCATGAACACCTGCGGCTGCGCGCGCGCACTCGCGATCAGCAGCGCGAACGTGCGATCGAGCACGCCACGCACTTTTTCGTCCGCTTTTTCGTCCGTCCCGCGGCCCAGATGCCGGCCGAGGAACCACTCCGGCATCAATTCCATTTCGCGACGCAGGAAAGCTTCGTCGAACGGCGGCAGCACGTCTTCGCGCGAGGTGAGTTGCCAGCGGATCAGCGCGTCGAGCGCGTCGCGCATCAGCGCACGGGCGCGGCGCGGGTCGTCCGCGTTTTGCGCCTCGGTCAGCGCGCCGAGGTACGAAGCCGTGCCCAGATCGGTGACGAGCATGAAGCCGGCCTCGAAATCGACCTCCAGCACGCGCGGCACGTGCACGTCGGCGGCCGCGAGCAACTGCGCGACCTGCACGAATTCGCGGCACTTTTCGGGCGGCGGGGCATCGACGGCGATCAGCGTGCCGTTGCTTTCGCCTTCCGCCGCCTTACCGGCGAGACGGAAATAGCGCCGAAAACTGGCGTCGGACGAAGCCGGGGCAAGGGTGTCGAGCTCGAGCGCATAGCGCGCCACGTGGCCTTTCAGCCAGGCTTTGAGCAGTTCGAGACGGGTATCGGTGGAGTCTTGGGATGGGGGCAGCGTCATGAAAACCGGCGGCAAATTCAGAGGGGCAACGTCTTGCCATATAATACCCCACGACTTTTTTGACGCGGCTCACGCCAGCTTTCGCGTATTCCGCTTTACCGCCCGCCTCATCGTTCGACAGATTGTAAATATTGATGTGCAGCCGACTGTCACGGTCGGGGTGTGCAGGCGGTGGACCGTGACTGCAGATGCTGACGGACGAGCCGATTCGCCAAACGATACATGCCGCCTAGACAGCTTTCCCAAACGACTCCCTCTTGTGCTGGTGTGCCGCGCAAAAGGCGGCTCGTCGCGGCGTTGATCGCCGTTCCGGGCCTGATGCCCGCGCTTGCGCACGCCCAGCTGGTGGGGGAAGCCGCGCAGCCGCAACCTATCGACGCGCCCTGGGGCATGCAGCTTGCCCCGCAGCTCCAGGAACGTCCGCTGCAGCCGGGCCAGAAGCCGGCCACGTTCGTGCTCGGCGACACGACCACCGGCACTACCGACCAGGACATGGCCGCCAAGGGCGCGGCCGAGGTGCGGCGCAATACGGTCGTGATCAAGGCCGACGCGCTGCATTACGATCAGGACACGGATATGGCCGACGCGTACGGCCAGGTCCACGTGGTCAACAACGGCAATTCGTTCGTCGGCCCGGAAGCGCACATGCGGGTGGATTCGAGCGAAGGCTTCATGACCGCGCCGAAGTACCACTTCAACGTGACGGGCGGCTCGGGCAGTGCGGAGCGCGTCGACCTGCTCGACAACGAGCGCTCGGTCTTCACGAAGGGCACCTACACGGCCTGCGCGTGCGTGGACGATCCGGCCTGGTACATCAAGGGCAGCGAGTTCGATTTCGACACCGGCGCGGACGAAGGCGTCGCCTACAACGGCGTGCTGTTCTTCCAGGGCGTGCCCGTGTTCGCTTCGCCCTGGCTGTCGTTCCCGCTCTCGGGCGAGCGGCGCAGCGGGATCCTGCCGCCCACGTTCTCGCTGAGTTCGTCGAACGGCTTCGAACTGTCGGTACCGTATTACTTCAACATCGCGCCGAATCGCGATCTGACGCTCACGCCGCGTCTGATCTCCAAGCGCGGCGTGCAGACGCAGGCGTCGTTCCGTTATCTGTCGCCCACGTATTCCGGCTCGATCACCGGCGAATTCCTGCCGGACGACCATCTGACCAAGACCAACCGCTACGCGCTGTACATCCAGCACAACCAGAACTTCGGCAACGGGTTCGGCGGCTACATCTACTACAACAAGGTTTCGGACAACACGTATCCGGAAGACTTGTCGTCGTCGGTCAATCAGTTCATGAACGGCACCCAGCTTCTGTATCAACAGGAAGCCGGGTTGACCTACAACAACGGCCCATGGTCCGTGCTCGCGCGTGAGCAGCACTGGCAGACGCTGACGCCGTCCGTCGCGCCGTACGGCCGCGAGCCGCAGTTGAACGTGAAGTACGCGAAGTACAACGTCGGCGGCTTCGACTTCGGCGCGGAAGCCGACTACACGAATTTCCGCATCACCACCGCGGACATGACCGAAGGTCAGCGGGTGATGTTCAACCCGTACATTTCGTATTCGGTGGTCGGGCCGGGTTACTTCGTCACGCCGAAGGTGCAGTGGCACTTTGCGTCGTACAACCTGCGCAATATCGGCGACGACGTGCCGATCGGCACGCCGAAGAATTTCACCGAATCGATCCCGACGCTGTCGTTCGATACGGGTTTGATCTTCGACCGTTCGGTGCGGATCTTCGGCCAGGATTACATCCAGACGCTGGAGCCGCGTCTGTACTACGTCTACACGCCGTATCGCAACCAGGAATCCGCGCCGCTCTTCGACACCGCCGAATCCGACTTCGGGCTGGCGGAAATCTTCACGCCGAACACGTTCGTCGGCAACGACCGGATCGCTGACGCGAACCGTCTGACGGCCGCCCTCACTACGCGCTTCATCGACGCGGCCACGGGCGACGAACGGGCGCGCTTCGTGATCGCGCAGCAGTACTATTTCACGGACCAGCGCGTCACGCTGCAGCCTACCCAGACCAGCGCGCAGGCCACGCATTCGGACCTGATCGCGGGGGCGTCGTTCAAGCTCGGTGCCGGTTTCGCTTCGGAAACGGCGTTCCAATATAATGCCGACAACAACCAGTTGGTGAAGACGAGCGTCGGCTTCGGGTTCAGTCCGGCCACCGGCAAGGTGATCAACGTCGCGTACCGCTACACGCGCGCGAACACCACGCTGGACAACCAGCCGATCAATCAGGCGCTGATTTCGGGCCAATGGCCGCTCACGCATCGGGTGTACGGGGTAGCACGGTTCAATTACGACCTGGGCGGCCATCGGATCGTCGACGGCCTGGTCGGCCTGCAGTACGACGCCGACTGCTGGACGCTCGGCGCCGGGATCCAGCGCTACGCGAACGGTCTGAACACCTCGGGGCAGAATCAGTCGAGCACGCGGTTCCTCGCGCAGTTGACGTTCAAGGGCTTGTCGAGCGTCGACAACGGGCTGATGACCGCATTCCGCAGCAGCGTGGCGGGCTATACGCCGTTGCCGCCGCCGCCGCCGCCGGAATCGCGGTTCACCAACTACGAATGACGCATCATTTGACGAATGACGCATCATTTATAAAGTGCGAAAAGACGGGCCAGGCGCGCCCGACATCATTGGAGTATCTGTGGCAATCATGAAAAAGCTTCGCTTGGCAACGCTTGCGGCCGGTCTTGCGGCCGCGGCGTCTTTCCTGTCGGTTGCGCCGGTGCAGGCGCAGGCGCTGGGCGGCAGTAGCGGCCAGACGGTCGACACCATTGCCGCAGTGGTCAACAACGGTGTCATCACGCGGCGCGAGCTCGACGAACGCATGAGCCTGATCACCCGCCGCCTGAACCAGCAGAACGCGCCGGTCCCGCCGATGGACCAGCTGCGCCAGCAGGTGCTCAACCAGATGGTGCTGGAACGCATCCAGTTGCAGAAGGCCAAGGAAGACGGCATCAACATCGACGACGCCACCGTGCAAAAAACGCTCGAACGGCTTGCCGCGGCGAACAACCTGACGCTCGACGTGTACCGCTCGCGGATCGAGGCGCAAGGCGTGCCCTGGACCACGTTCACCAGCGACGCGCGTACCGAACTGACGCTCTCGCGTCTGCGCGAGAAGGAAGTGGACAGCAAGGTCACGGTGTCGGACGCCGAAGTCGCGAACTACATCGCCAGTCAGCGTGGCCCGAACGCCGGCCTGGCGAGCGACCTGCATCTGCAGCACATTTTCATCAAGGCGCCGCTGAACGCGTCGGAGACGGATATCGAAGCCGCTCAGCAGAAAGCTAACGCGTTGCTCGCCGAAGCCAAGGGCGGCGCCAATTTCGAAAAGCTGGCGAAGTCCAATTCGCAGGCGCCGGATGCCTCGAAAGGCGGCGATACGGGTTTCGTTTCGCCGTCCAAGCTGCCGCCTGAATTCGTCAAGGCCGCTTCGACGATGCGTCCCGGCGAAGTCAATCCGGATCTGATCCGCACCAACGACGGTTTCGAAATCGTGCGTCTGGTCGATCGCCGCGCGGGTCAAGGCGCCAGTTCGGATGCGCCGAAGCTCGTGCAAACGCACGTGCGTCACATTCTGCTGCGCGTCGGCGACGGCATGTCGGAACCGCAAGCGCGTCAGAAGCTGCTCGAAATCAAGAACGAGATCGCCGCGGGTGGTGACTTTTCGAAATTCGCGCACACTTACTCGCAAGACGGTTCGTCGTCGCAAGGCGGCGACCTCGGCTGGATCAGCCCGGGCGAGACGGTGCCGGAATTCGAGCGCGCCATGAACAGCCTGCAGGACGGCCAGATCAGCGATCCGGTCCGCAGCGAATACGGCTATCACCTGATTCAGGTGCTGGGCCGCCGCGAATCAGAAGGTTCAGTCTCGCAGCAGATGGATCTGGCGCGCCAGGCCATCGGTCAGCGCAAGGCGGAACAGGCTTACGCCGACTGGTTGCGCGAACTGCGCGATACTGCATACGTGGAAGTGAAACCCACACTGTCGAGCATGCAATAACTGTCATGACAAGCGCCGCCCAGTCCGCCCGCCCACCGTTGCAGATCGCGATCACGACCGGCGAGCCCGCCGGCGTCGGCCCCGAATTGACGGTGCAGGCACTGGCGGGCGCGGCGGCGCATTGGCCGCACGCGCAGTTCACCGTGCTGGGCGACGCGGACCTGCTCGCCGAACGCGCGCGCGCCGTGGGGGTCGACTGGAGCGCACTGGTGGCGGACGGCAAGCGCGTGCGCCTGCAACACCGGCCGCTCGGGGCGCCTGCCATCGCGGGCAAGCTCAACGCGGCCAATGGCCGCTACGTGCTCGATCTGCTCGACAGCGCGATCGACGGCGCGGTAGCCGGCACGTTCGACGCGATCGTCACCGCGCCGCTGCAAAAGAGCACCATCAACGATGCCGGCGTGCCGTTCACCGGCCACACCGAATATCTGGCCGAGCGCACGCACACGCCGCGCGTGGTGATGATGCTGGCCGGCACCGGCAAGCGTCCGTTGCGCGTCGCGCTGGCCACCACGCATTTGCCGCTCAAGGATGTCTCCGCCGCGCTTTCGATCGAAAGCATTGTCGAGACGCTGCGCATCATCGATCACGACTTGCGGCACCACTTCGGGTTGCCGGCGCCGCGCATCCTCGTGACGGGGCTGAACCCGCACGCGGGCGAAAACGGTTATCTGGGCCGCGAGGAAATCGAGGTCATCACGCCGGCGCTGAAACTCGCGGACGCTCAAGGCATCGACGCGCGCGGTCCGTATCCCGCCGACACGCTGTTCCAGCCGCGTTATCTGGAGGAGGCCGACTGCGTGCTGGCCATGTTCCATGACCAGGGCCTGCCGGTGTTGAAATACGCCACGTTCGGCGAAGGCATCAATGTCACGCTCGGCTTGCCGATCATCCGCACCTCGGTCGATCACGGCACCGCGCTCGATCTGGCCGGCACGGGCCGCGCCGACGCGGGCAGCCTGATCGCCGCGATCGAGACGGCGGTGTCGATGGCGCAGCACCGCCGCGCGGGCTGAGTCGGCGCGCTCGCGCGGCTTCTCGCATGTATCCTGCCACTAGCAATCTATGCGGCATGGCGAGCGCGTCCAGCGCATCGAGCAGGTGCGCGCCGCTCAGCAGGTTCCTTTTCTTAAGCAGTTCTCTTTCTTAGCGTTTCTTCGATGTCCACCAGCAGACAGCAACAGGGCCGGCACCAAGGTCATATCGCGCGCAAGCGTTTCGGTCAGAATTTTCTGGTCGACATGGGCGTGATCGATTCGATCGTCGATGTCATCCGGCCGCAACGCGGCGAGCGTATGGTCGAGATCGGGCCGGGCCTCGGCGCGCTCACCGAACCACTGATCGAGCGTCTGGCGACGCCGGAAGCGCCGTTGCACGCCGTCGAACTGGATCGCGATCTGATCGGCCGTCTGAAGACGAAATTCGGCGGCCTGCTTGAACTGCATGCGGGCGATGCGCTCGCGTTCGACTTTGGCTCGCTGGCCGCGCCGGGCGAGAAGGCGTCGCTGCGCATTGTCGGCAATTTGCCGTACAACATTTCGAGCCCGCTGCTGTTTCATCTGACATCGTTCGCGCATCGCGTGATCGATCAACACTTCATGTTGCAGAACGAAGTGGTCGAGCGGATGGTGGCGGAGCCGGGCACCAAGGCGTTCAGCCGTCTCTCGGTGATGCTGCAATATCGCTATGTGATCGACAAGCAACTCGACGTGCCGCCCGAAGCGTTCAACCCGCCGCCGAAAGTCGATTCGGCGATCGTGCGGATGATTCCGTACGAGCTGCATGAACTGGCGCCAGTGGACGAGCGCGTGCTGGGCGAAGTGGTGACGGCCGCGTTCTCGCAGCGTCGCAAGATGTTGCGCAACACGCTCGCTGCGTATCGCGATTCGGTGGATTTCGAGGCGCTCGGTTTCGACCTGCAACGTCGCGCTGAAGACGTGCCGGTGGCTGAATACGTGCGCGTGGCGCAGATCGTGGCGGCCAAAGCCTAAGTGTCCTGAGCCTTAACGGTCACAGTAGGCTCTAGATTGTCATCCGCTTCGCCGGTGCGTTGACCAGCGCGATACCGGTCAGCACCAGCACCGCGGCCGTCAGAAAGCGCAGGCTGAACGACTCGCCGAGCAGCAGCACGCCGAAGGTCACGCCGAACAGCGGCGTCAGGAACGAGAACACCGACAGGCGCGACGCGATATAGCGCGTCAGCAACCAGAACCACACCAGATAGCTGACGAACGCCACGACCACCGCCTGATACGCGAGGCTCACCACGGCCAGCGGCGTGACGGTTTCCACGTGCGCCTGGCCGAGCCAGAGCGCAAGCGCGAGCAGCACCACCGCAGACACCGTCAATTGATAGAACAGCGTCTTGCTGGCGCTCGATTGAGCAAGTCGCGTGGCGCGCACCACCACGGTGGTCGCGGCCCACGCGATGCCGGCCAACACACCGAGCGCGTCGCCGGCAACACCCGTGACCACCGAGCCGCGCGCGGCGTGGCCGTGCAGGAAGCCGTCCGCGAAGGCGAGCGACATGCCCGCGAATGCTACGACGATACCGACCCACTGGATCCGCCGCATACGCTCACCGTCGACGAACCAGTGCAGCCCGAGCGCCGTGAAGCACGGTGCGGTGTACAGAAAGACCGCCATGCGCGACGCGCTGGTCAGCGTCAGGCCGAGAAAAATGCACACGAACTCGCTCGCGAACAGCACGCCGGCGAGCAGGCCGGCGCCCAGCGTGCCGTCGTCGCGAAAGAGCGGCGTACCGCGTGAGCGCGCCCAGCCCCATACCAGTACCGCCGCAATCGCCGAGCGCAGGCCCGCCTGAAAGACCGGCGGCAGGGCGATATTGGTGCTCTTGATCGCGACTTGCTGGAGACCCCAGATCGCGCACAGGCCGATCATCAACAGGATGGCGAAGCTATCCGGGGCGCGGCGTGCGGGCAGGGCGGAGGTGCTCATGGGCGGCGTCGAGTTGGAAACAGCTCGTACGATATCAAACCTGCCCGAGCCGCCCGCCGATGACCCCACCGCCTACGCGTGCTTCTGCCGTGCCGCAAGCACTTTTGCGGGCTTAACGACGTTTGCGCTACACCGGCGCAACACCTACGTCAGACTAATATCGCACTCTTACCGTTTCGCGCTAAGGTTCAGCCACTAACGTTTCGTCAGGACATTCAAGGCAGACGAACCTATCCGCGCGACGCGGAGCCTGTACGAGGAGAAGCTATGAAGAACGTAGGCAGGTGGGCGGCGGCCGCGGTGCCCGCGGCATTGGCGTCGTTGGGATGTCAGATGGCGCACGCGCAATCCAGCGTGACGCTGTACGGCGTGGTCGACGAAAGCGTGCGCTATCTCACTCACGCCAACAAGGCGGGCGATTCGTCGATCGGACTCGGCACAGGCGGCATGACGCAAAGCCGCTGGGGGCTGAAGGGCGTCGAGGATCTCGGCGGCGGCTGGTCTACCTTCTTCAAGCTCGAAAACCGCATCTACGTCAACACCGGCCAGAGCGACCCCACACTGCCGTTTTTCAATGAAGCGCAGGTCGGCGTGCGTTCGGATTCTTATGGGCAGATCATCCTCGGCCGTCAGTACAACGTCGTGATCGAAGGTGTCACGGTGGCCGGCTATGGCAGCAATTCCTGGATCCCGTACGACTTCAGCTTTCAACCTGAAATCACCATGACGGGCGGCATCTGGACCAGCAACCAGGTGCAATATCAGGCGAGATACAACGGCTTCACGTTCGCGGCCGGCTACGCATTCGGCGGCAACGCGGGCAATGCTTATGGCAGTCAGATCGGCGCGGCCGCGGCCTATAAGCCGGAAGGCGGTCCGCTCAGCGTCGGCGGCGCGTACGAAGTGTCGAAAGATTCGGTCAACGGCGCGGCCGCGAAGACATGGACGTTTGGCGGCTCGTACACCTGGAACCTCACGCGCTTTTCCGCCGGCTATATCGTCAATCAGAACGACGCGGGCTTTTCGAATTTCGCCAACGGCCCGTTCACCGCGCCCGTGCTGGCGGCGCTCAAGTACACGGACTTTGCGCGGCGCCGCATGATCATGGGCGGCATCACGCAACAGGTCAGCAACAAGTGGCACTTCGCCGCGAACGTCTGGCGCACGCTGCAGGACGGCAAGACCGCCGCGCAGGACGGCTCAGCGTGGCAGTACCAACTGGTCGCCGACTACAACCTGTCCCGACGCACGGACGTCTATCTGGAAGGGGATTATTCGCTGTACCGCGGCGACCTGATCGGCGCGCAGTTGCAGGGCGTCAACAGCGTCGGGCTCGCGCAGAAGGGCTCGCAGATCGGCTTGATGGCAGGCGTGCGGCATCAGTTCTGAGTACTGATTCAAAGGTGGCACTCTCTGCAGCGCCGCGGGATTCCGGGTACATTGACGGTCTCGTTACCACGCAACAGGGAGTGCATCATGCGCCTGCTTCACACCATGCTCCGGGTCGGCGACCTGGACCGTTCGATTGCCTTCTACACTGAACTGCTCGGCATGAAACTGCTGCGCCGCGATGATTATCCGGACGGCAAATTCACGCTGGCATTCGTCGGTTACGAAGATGAGCGCGACGGCACCGTGCTCGAACTCACCCACAATTGGGACACGCCCTCGTACGACCTCGGCACCGGCTTCGGCCACCTCGCCGTCGAAGTGGAAGACGCCTACGCCGCCTGTGACAAGATCAAGGCACAAGGCGGTACGGTCGTGCGCGAAGCCGGCCCGATGAAACACGGCACGACCGTGATCGCTTTCGTCACGGACCCGGACGGCTACAAGATCGAGTTCATCCAGAAGAAGAAATAAGGCTGGCGGCAGGGCGAGTTCAAACAATGAATCACATTAATCCCTACTTCAAAGAACTCGACGAGATCCACGTCGAAATCGAAGCCCTGTTCGACGGTTCCGCGGACGAAGGCGCGTTGCAGCGAATCATGGCACGCTTCGCACCGCAGTTCACGCTGGTCATGACATCGGGCATCGCACTGGATCATGCCGCCGTGCGCGAGATTTTCTCGAAGCTGCGCGGCGCGCGTCCGGGCTCGCAAATCACGATCCGCGACAAGGAGATCGTCGCTGAGTATCCGTCAGGTGCGGTGGTGAAATATCGCGAGTATCAGCGCGACAAGGCCGGCAACGCGAACGTGCGGCGCTCCACGGCGGTGATGGATCTCGACGCGCACGGCAAGGTGACGTGGCGTCATCTGCAGGAAACTTTCTGCTCGGAATGAGCGGGAGTGTGTGACAAACCGGCGCTTCAGATTGAAATTGAAGCGCCGGTTTCAATGCACCAGGAAGGCCTTAAAGCGTCGGCAGCAATTCCGGCGGATGCGACTTCAGCGTTTGACGCGCTTCGCGGAATTCCGGAAATATCGATTCGACTGTTTGCCAGAAGCGCGGGCTGTGATTCATTTCCCGCAGATGCGCGAGTTCGTGCGCGACGACGTAATCGATGATGGAAAGCGGGAAGTGAATCAGCCGCCAGTTCAGGCGAATCTTGCCGTCACTCGAACAACTGCCCCAACGCGTCGCCGCTGAAGAGAGCGCGTACGCGCGATAGTTCACGCCCAGTTTTTCGGCATAAATCGCGAGACGCTCGCCGAACAGACGCTTCGCTTCACCCTGCAGCCAGCCTTGCACGCGATCCTTGATCTGCTGCGGATCCGCTTGCAAGGGCAGCGGCACTTGCAGCGCCGCATCTTCCGCGCTGAACGCGAGCGTGCCTTGCGGCGCGCCGAGTTTCACGCGCACGGGATGACCGAGATACGGCACCTCGGCGCCGTCTTTCCAATCGACCTTCGGCAATGCGCGCTGCTCGACACGCGTCTGCCACTCGATCAGCTTCGTGAAAATCCAGCGCTGCTTTTCGGTGATCGCGGTTTCGATATCGGTGAGCGTGACCCAGCGCGGCGCAGTGATCGTCAGACCGGTGCTGTCGATCGCGAAGCCGATCGAGCGGCGCGCCGAACGCTTGAGCACGTAATGGAGCGTGCGTGAGCCGATCGCGAGGCTGCGCAGCTTGCTGCCATCCGGCGCGAGGGGCACGCCCGGCTGCTGGCCGCCTGGCGAGCTCTGCGAAGCGCCCGGCGTTGGTGCGGAAGGTGAAGGGGACGACGACGTCGACCCCGGCTCGGCGAAGAGCGGGAGATCGAGTTGCCGGTTATCGAGCGCCGCAGCGGACTGTGGCGTGGGAGACTTCTGCATCGGATTCGGCTTCGCGCAAATACGCCTTCGAGGGCGTGGGCGCGTCAGATTGGTGCGGCGGCGGAACTGCTTTCCGCCGCGCGGTACGCGGTAGGATCGATGCGACGCATTTCAGCTTCGATCCACTGTTCGACGCGCGTGTTCACTTCATCGGGCGTGAGCCCCGTCGTGTCGATCGGCTTGCCGATCGACACTGTGACTATACCCGTATATTTGAGAAACGAGTTGCGAGGCCACACACGTCCTGCGTTGTGCGCGATCGGCACGACCGGCGCGCCGGTGGCCGTCGCGAAACGCGCACCGCCGGTTTTGTACTTGCCTTGCTTGCCGGTCGGCGTGCGCGTGCCTTCCGGAAACATGATGACCCAGGCGCCTTCCGCCATGCGCGCCTTGCCTTGCTTGATGACCGATTCGAACGCGTACTTGCCTTCCTTGCGATCGATATGAACCATCTTCAGCATGCCGAGCGCCCAGCCGAAGAACGGCACGTACAGCAGTTCGCGCTTGAACACGTAGCACAGCGGCCGCGGCATCAGCGCTGGAAACGCCAGCGTTTCCCAAGCTGATTGATGCTTGGAGAGCAGCACGGCGGGACCGTTGGGCAGGTTCTCGAAACCTTCGATGTGGTAGCGGATACCGTTGAGCCAACGCACCGTATGCAACGTCGCGCGGCACCAGCCGGCGGCCATCCAGTAGCGATTGTCGGCGCGCATGAACGGGAATGCGATGAAGCATGCAGTCGCGTACGGCACCGTGAACAGAACGAAGTAGATCAGCAGAAGCAAAGAACGGATGAAGCGCATCGGCGTGGTCAGTGAGGGATGGGGACGCGCGTGGCGCGCGTCACTCTTGAGCGTCGGCGAGGAAGTCGAGTGCGAATGCGCGCAGGTCGTCATGCACGATCGTGCCTTCGGGCAAGCCGCCGGCTTCGAGTGTTTTGCGGCCCTTGCCGGTCAGCACCAGATGAGTCGGATGGCCGAGCGACGCGCCCGCTTGCAGATCGCGCATGGCGTCGCCGACTACCGGCGTATGTTCCGGGGCGACCTCGAAGCGCTCGGCGATCATCTTCAGCATGCCGGGCTTCGGCTTGCGGCACTCGCAATGATCCTCCGCCGTGTGTGGGCAGAAGAACACCGCGTCGATGCGCCCGCCGACCGCCGCCGCCATGCGATGCATCTTCAGATGCATCGCGTTGAGCGCGTTCATGTCGAACAGGCCGCGGCCGATGCCCGACTGGTTGGTGGCGATCGCCACGCGATAGCCGGCCTGGTTCAGACGCGCGATGGCTTCCAGCGAACCGGGCAGAGCAACCCATTCGTCCGGCGACTTGATGAACGCGTCGGAGTCGACGTTGATCACGCCGTCGCGGTCGAGGATCACCACTTTTTTGGTTGGCATGGCGCGAGGCTCAGGCGGCGAGTCGTGAAATATCGGCGACGCAGTTCATCTGCTGATGCAGTGCGCCGAGCAAGGCCAAACGGTTGGCGCGCAATGCCGGATCTTCGGCGTTGACCATCACGTCGTTGAAGAACGTGTCGACCGGTTCGCGCAACGCGGCGAGCGCGGTCAACGCGCCCGTGTAGTCGCGCGCGGCCAGTTGCGATTGCACACGCGGCGCGACCTGTTCGAGTTGCGCATGCAGAGCTTTTTCCGCCGCTTCGACGAGCAGCGTGGCCTGCACGCCGCCGGTCGCCGCGCCTTCCGACTTCTTCAGGATGTTCGAGATGCGCTTGTTGGCCGCCGCGAGCGAGGCCGCTTCGGGCAGCGACGCGAATTCTCGCACCGCGTCCAGACGCGCGACGATGTCGTCCAGGCGCGTGGGGTTCAGCGCCAGCACCGCGTCGATTTCGCCCGGCGCGTAGCCGCGCTCGCGCAGCAGGCCGCGCAGGCGGTCCATGCTGAACTCGTAAATGGCTTGCGTCGAATCGGCGACGTTCGGCACCGCGGCGAATTGCGCGTAAGCGGTGCGCAACAGTTCGACGAGGTCGACCGGCAGTTGCTTCTCGACGAGAATGCGCAGCACGCCGAGCGCGTGACGGCGCAACGCGAACGGGTCTTTCTCGCCGGTGGGCTGCAGGCCGATGCCCCAGATGCCGACCAGCGTTTCGAGCTTGTCGGCCAGCGCGACGACAGTACCGGTCGCGGTGGTGGGCAACGCGTCGCCGGAGAAACGCGGCTGATAATGTTCCGAGCACGCGAGCGCGACTTCTTCCGGCTCGCCGTCGTGGCGCGCGTAGTACGTGCCCATCGTGCCTTGCAGCTCGGGGAATTCGCCGACCATGTCGGTGATCAGGTCGGCCTTGGCCAGACGCGCCGCGCGCTTCGCGAGCGTCACGTCGGCGCCGATCAATCCTGCGATCGCGCCGGCCAGCGCTTCGACGCGCTCCACGCGTTGCAGCGCCGAGCCCAGCTTGTTGTGATACACGACGTTCGCGAGCAGCGGCACGCGGTCCGCGAGCGGCTTCTTCTTGTCCTGCTCGAAGAAGAACTTCGCGTCGGCGAGACGCGGACGCACCACGCGTTCATTGCCTTCGACGATATCGCCCGGCGTGGACGTCTCGATGTTCGACACGATCAGGAAGCGCGAGCGCAGCTTGCCGTTCGCATCGGTCAGCGCGAAATATTTCTGGTTGGTCTGCATGGTGAGGATCAGGCATTCCTGCGGCACTTGCAGGAATTCGTCCTCGAAACGGCACGCGTAGACCACCGGCCATTCGACCAGCGACGTCACTTCGTCCAGCAGCGATTCCGGCATCACCACCTGGTCGCCGTCGGCTTGCGCGAGCAGATGCGTGCGGATGGTTTCCTTGCGGTCGGCGAAATTCGCCACTACGCGGGCTTTGTGCAGCAGCGTCTCGGCGTACGAATCCGCGTGCTGGATCTGCACGAAACCTTCGGAGAGGAAACGATGGCCGAGCGTGGTGTCGTCGGCGTCGATGCCGAGCGCGCTCACCGGCACGGTCTGTTCGCCATGCAGTGCGATCAGCCGATGCGCCGGACGCACGAATTGCACGTTGGTGCCGTCCGGGCGCTGATATGTCATGACCTTCGGGATCGGCAGCTTGGCGAGCGTTTCGTCGAGCGCACTTTGCAGGCCGTCGGCGAGCGTGGCGCCGGGCGCGGCGTAACGCAGGAAGAAGGCTTCGGCCTTGCCATCCTGTGCGCGCTCCAGGTCGTTCACCGAAAAATCGGGGAAGCCGAGCGCGGCGAGTTTCTTGGCGAGCGGCGCGGTGGGCTGGCCGTCTTTATCCAGCGCGACGGAAACCGGCAGCACTTTTTCGCGCACGTGTTTTTCCGGCGCGACCGCGCGCACGTTCTTGATCGTGACGGCGAGGCGGCGCGGCGTGGCATAACGTTCGAACGACAGTTCGCCTTCGACCAGATCGCGCGCCGCGAGGCGCTGCGCAATGCCTTCAGCGAAGGCGTCGCCGAGACGCGCGAGCGCTTTTGGCGGCAGTTCTTCGGTCAGCAGCTCGACGAGCAGGGTAGCTTGATGGGGTTGAGTCATTTCTTGATGTTCTCGTCAGTCCTGGTCGATCTTGCGTTCGACTTTCAGCGGCGGCGCCCAGGCGGGCATCGCGGCGTCCTGTTCGTCGGTCGTGAGGCCGGGCACGCCATGCACCGGATTGCCGAGCATCGGGAAGCCGAGCTTTTCGCGCGAATCGTAGTAAGCCTGCGCGACCAGCTTCGACAGCGCACGAATGCGGCCGATATACGCCGCGCGTTCCGTGACCGAGATGGCGCCGCGTGCGTCGAGCAGGTTGAACGTGTGGCCGGCCTTCAGCACCAGCTCATAGGCGGGCAGCGCGATCTGCGCTTCGATCATGCGCCTGGCTTCGGCTTCGTAGCTGTTGAAGATCGAGAACAGCAACTCGACGTTCGCGTACTCGAAGTTGTAGGTGGACTGTTCGACTTCGTTCTGGTGGTACACGTCGCCATAAGTCAGGCGACGCAGTTCCGGGCCGTTCGGGCCTTGCTCTTCCCACTCGGTCCAGACGAGGTCGTAGACGTTTTCGACCTTCTGCAAGTACATGGCGAGGCGTTCGAGCCCGTACGTAATTTCGCCGAGCACCGGCTTGCAGTCCAGACCGCCGACCTGCTGGAAGTAGGTGAACTGGGTCACTTCCATGCCGTTCAGCCACACTTCCCAGCCCAGACCCCAGGCGCCGAGCGTGGGGTTCTCCCAGTCGTCCTCGACGAAGCGCACGTCGTTCTGCTTCAGGTCGAAGCCGAGGGCTTCGAGCGAGCCAAGGTACAGGTCGAGGATGTTTTCCGGCGCCGGCTTGAGCACGACCTGGTACTGGTAGTAGTGCTGCAGACGGTTCGGGTTCTCGCCGTAGCGGCCGTCTTTCGGGCGGCGCGACGGTTGCACATACGCGGCGCGCCACGGCTCGGGGCCGACTGCGCGCAGGAAGGTGTGGACGTGGGACGTGCCCGCACCGACTTCCATGTCGATCGGCTGGAGCAACGCGCAACCCTGCTTGTCCCAGTAGGACTGCAGTGTCAGGATGATTTGCTGAAACGTGAGCATGAAGTGCCTTTCGGGCATGGGGCCACGCCGTGAGCGCCGAAGCGCGCCAGGCTGGCCGTGGAGCGAAGTGCTAAACAGGAGATTTTAACGGAAAGGGAGGGGGGTGTCCGTTTTGCGGGGTCGGACGGGAGTTCGAGTGTGCGTTAGACGACAAAGGGCCGCGTGTGGCGGCCCTGCGTCGTACCGGCTGCGTCGGCTACCGGCTCACGTCGCCGCCAGTTCCACCTTCGGCGAAAACGAATCGCTTTGCGCCACCGGCCAGTACTTCTCGAACAGCGAATAGCGATAGTTGCCCTTAAGCAGATCGTTCGGTTCGAGATACTTCAGCAGCTCCGACATCAGCCGCACCTCATGCGACGACACGCGCCGCACGATGTGATGCGCGCGTAGTTCCGCCGGATGCTTCAACCCCGCGGCCTGAATGATTTCCTTGAGCGCATGCAGCGTGTTGTGATGGAAGTTGAAGACGCGATCGGCCTTGTCCGGCACGACAAGCGCGCGCTGGCGCACCGGGTCCTGCGTCGCGACGCCGGTCGGGCAGCGCCCCGTGTGGCAAGTCTGCGCCTGGATGCAGCCGACCGCGAACATGAAGCCGCGCGCCGCGTTGACCCAATCCGCGCCGATCGCGAGCGTCTTCGTGATGTCGAACGCGGTGATCATCTTGCCGCTCGCGCCGATGCGAATACGTTGCCGCAAGCCGATGCCCACCAGCGTGTTGTGCACCAGCAGCAAGCCTTCCTGCAACGGCACGCCGACGTGATCGGTGAATTCGAGCGGCGCCGCACCCGTGCCGCCTTCCGCGCCGTCCACGACGATGAAGTCCGGCAGGATGCCCGTCTCCAGCATCGCCTTGGCAATGCCGAAGAATTCCCACGGATGCCCGATGCACAGCTTGAAGCCGGTCGGCTTGCCACCCGACAGCGTGCGCAGACGGTCGACGAATTCGAGCAGGCCGCGCGGCGTCGAGAACTCGGCGTGCGTGGCCGGCGAGATGCAGTCGCGGCCCATCGGCACGCCGCGCGTCTCCGCGATTTCCGGTGTGATCTTCGCGGCCGGCAGCACGCCGCCGTGACCCGGCTTCGCGCCTTGCGAGAGCTTCACCTCGATCATCTTCACTTGCGGCTCGGCGGCCTGCTTGGCGAATTTCTCCGCGCTGAAGGTGCCGTCGTCGTTGCGACAGCCGAAGTAACCCGAAGCGATCTCCCAGATGATGTCGCCGCCATGCTCGCGGTGATATTTCGACATCGAGCCTTCGCCGGTGTCGTGCGCGAAGTTGCCTTTCTTCGCGCCGAGGTTCAGCGCCATGATCGCGTTCGCCGACAGCGAGCCGAAGCTCATCGCCGAGACGTTGAAGATCGACATCGAATAAGGCTGCGCGCGATCCGGTCCGACGACGATGCGGAAGTCGTGATTCTCGAGCGTGGTCGGCGCGAGCGAGTGGCTGATCCATTCGTGCGCGATGGCTTTGACGTCGAGTTCGGTGCCGTACGGGCGGCTGTCGACGTCGTTCTTCGCGCGCTGATAAACGATGCTGCGCTGGGCGCGCGAGAACGGCTTTTCGTCCGTGTCGCCTTCGACGAAATACTGGCGGATTTCCGGGCGGATGAATTCGAACAGGAAACGGAAGTGGCCCCACAGCGGATAGTTGCGCAGGATCGCGTGGCGCTGTTGCGTCAGGTCGAACAGGCCGAGCGCGACCAGCGCGAGCGGCACGATGATCCAGAACCACGAAATATGATGCGTCGCGGCCAACGCCGCGCAGACGGCGAACAGCGCGGCTGCGCACCACATGGCCAGATAACGTCGAGAAAACATGGGGACTCCAGTGCAGTGAGGATCGTCACGGCGGGATCGCCAGCGCTGCCGGCGCAGACGGAATCCGCCGCGAAGGAAAACGAACGACTGCTTGTTATGGTGAAGCTAGTTGCGGCTTGAAGAGCGAACGCGTGGATGCCACGCGCGGCGCAGGTTGAAACGTGAAAGTGAAGCGGGTGCGGCGCCAGGCCGTGTTGCCGCACGAATGGACGACTGGATCAACGGGCGGTCAGCAGCGCCGCTTTTTGCGGCTCACGCGCGACCGGCTGTCCGGTGATCGCATGTTCGATGATGCCGCCGCCGAGGCACACGTCGCCATCGTAGAGCACCGCGGATTGCCCCGGTGTGACAGCCCATTGCGCCGCGTCGAAATTCAGCTCGAAGAGCCCTTCGTCCACGCCCGCCGTACTGAACGTGCACGGCGCATCCGCTTGCCGGTAACGGGTCTTCGCGCCGCACGCGAAGCCGTCCGCCGGCGGCTCGCCCGCCACCCAGCTCGTATTGCCCGCGGACAGCGTATGGCTGAGCAGCCACGAGTGATCGTGACCCTGCGCGACATACAACGTGTTCGACGGAATGTCCTTGCCGGCGACGAACCACGGCTCGCCGCTGCCGTCCTTGCTGCCGCCGAGGCCGATGCCCTTGCGCTGGCCGAACGTGTAGAACGCGAGGCCGATGTGTTCGCCGACCACTTTGCCGTCGGTGGTCTTCATCGGGCCGGGTTTGGTCGGCAGATAGCGGTTCAGGAAATCGCGGAACGGCCGTTCGCCGATAAAGCAGATACCGGTCGAGTCTTTCTTCTTCGCATTGGGCAGCGCAATCTGCTCGGCGATTTCGCGTACCCTGGTTTTCGGAATCTCGCCGAGCGGAAACAGCGTCTTCGACAACTGCGCCTGATTCAGCCGATGCAGGAAGTACGACTGATCTTTCGTATGGTCGAACGCCTTCAGCAGTTCGAAGCGGCCGTTGTTCTCGCGCACGCGCGCATAGTGGCCGGTCGCGATGGTTTCCGCGCCGAGCGACATGGCGTGGTCGAGGAAAGCCTTGAACTTGATTTCGGCGTTGCAGAGCACGTCCGGATTCGGCGTGCGGCCGGCCGAGTACTCGCGCAGGAATTCGGCGAACACGCGGTCCTTGTATTCCGAGGCGAAGTTGACCGCTTCGACGTCGATGCCGATCAGGTCCGCCACCGAGACCACGTCGATCCAGTCCTGCCGCGTCGAGCAGTACTCGCTGTCGTCATCGTCTTCCCAGTTTTTCATGAACAGGCCGACCACGTCGTAGCCCTGTTCCTTCAGCAGCCATGCGGTAACCGACGAATCGACGCCGCCCGACATGCCTACTACGACTTTCTGCTTGCTCATAAGATGCTCACTGGGTGCTGCTTGACTTCATGGATCGTGGGTTGGCCGCTCGTTGCGGCTATCTTTTTGGCCCGACCGAATGCGTGTGCACGAAGTCGAGCGGGAAACGCCGGCCCGCGAGGTAATCGTCGAGACATTGCATGACGAGCGGCGTGCGGTGCCGTTCGGGACAGGCGCGCAATTCGTCGGCGCTCATCCACAACGTGCGGACGATGTCGGGGTCGAGGGCGCGCTGCGGATCGGCTTCGCCGCCGGTGCCGCAATAGGTGAAGCGCAGATACGTGACACCCCCGGTGACACCCCCGGTCACGCCCTCACTGCCGGGCCGCTCGAAATGGGTCATGTACATGCCCACCAGCGCCTCGGGTGCGAACGGGTGGGCGGTTTCCTCGAGCGTTTCGCGGATCACCGCTTCCAACAGCGTCTCGCCCGCCTCCAGATGGCCTGCGGGCTGGTTCAGGCGCAGGCCGTCGGCCGTATGTTCCTCGACCACGAGAAAGCGCCCGTCACGCTCGACGATGGCCGCGACGGTGACGTGCGGCAGCCAGGTTTCCGGTTTCATGGGTGCGCATTTTACCGTTTATGGGCCTCGCCTGCCGGGAAGCGGGCGGCCGGCGGCGGGGGACCGGTCATGGGTGGGAGGCGCGACCGGCGGGCGGGCCGCTCGCCGGCCGCGATGTCGGCCCGGTCCGCCGGGCACCCCCGGATTGTCCCCGATTTCTGCGCACCCCCCTGTTTCGGTTAAAGTGACGCGTTAGCCGTTGCACTTGCAAGCCGGCGTGCCTCGTCGGCGCATCTGTCGTAAAACAGGAAGTCGAGGAGGAACAAGATGCACATCGGAGTGCCAGCCGAGACGCGCGCGCACGAAACCCGCGTCGCCGCGACGCCCGAAACGGTCAAGAAGTATGTGACCCAGGGCCACCGGGTCACGATCCAGAGCGGCGCCGGGACCGGCGCCAGCTTTCCTGACGATGCCTTTACGGCCGCCGGCGCGGAGATCGTCGACGCGGCGACCGCATTCGGCGCCGAACTCGTTCTCAAGGTGCAGTCGCCGACCGATGCCGAACTGCCGTTGCTTAAACGCGGCGCGACGCTCGTCGGCATGCTCGATCCGTTTAATACCGAAAACTCATCAAAGCTGGCGGCCGCGGGTGTCACCGCGTTCGCTTTGGAGGCCGCGCCGCGCACCACGCGGGCGCAGAGTCTCGATGTTTTGAGCTCGCAGGCGAACATCGCGGGCTACAAGGCGGTTTTGTTGGCCGCCACGCTCTATCCGCGCTTCATGCCGATGCTGATGACCGCTGCCGGGACTGTGAAAGCGGCCCGCGTGCTGATTCTCGGCGCGGGCGTGGCTGGTCTGCAGGCGATCGCGACCGCCAAGCGCCTGGGCGCCGTGATCGAAGCCTCCGACGTGCGTCCCGCCGTGAAGGAACAGATCGAATCGCTCGGCGCCAAGTTTCTCGACGTGCCCTACGAAACCGACGAGGAGCGCGAAGCCGCGCAGGGCGTCGGCGGTTATGCACGGCCGATGCCGCCTTCGTGGCTCACGCGGCAGTCCGCGCTGGTCCATGAACGGGCCAAACAGGCCGATGTGGTGATCTCCACCGCGCTGATTCCAGGCCGCGCCGCACCGACGCTGATCTCGGTCGAAACCGTGCAGGCGATGAAACCGGGCTCCGTGCTGGTCGACCTCGCCGCAGGCCGCGGCGCGGAGTACGAAGGCCAGCGCGGCGGCAACTGTCCGCTCACCGAAACGGACAAGGTCGTCATCAAGCACGGCGTGACGATCGTCGGCTATACGAATCTGGCCTCGATGGTGCCCGCCGACGCGTCCTCGCTCTACGCACGCAACCTGCTCGACTTCCTCAAGCTGATCATCACGAAGGAAGGCGCCCTGAACATCGATCTCGCGGACGACATCGTCGCGGCCACGCTGCTGGCCCGTGACGGCGAAGTCACGCGCAAGGCATAGAGGAGAACGGCGATGGAAGTCATCAACCACACCGTCATCAATCTGATCATCTTCGTGCTGGCGATTTATGTCGGCTACCACGTGGTCTGGAACGTCACGCCCGCGCTGCACACGCCACTGATGGCCGTGACGAATGCGATTTCGGCGATCGTGATCGTCGGCGCGATGCTCGCCGCGGGGCTGACCTTGGGCACGCCCGGCAAGTTCTTCGGCACGCTGGCCGTCGCGCTCGCGGCGGTGAACGTGTTCGGCGGATTTCTTGTGACGAGGCGAATGCTGGAGATGTTCCGCAAGAAAGAGCCGAAGAAGCTCATCGCTGACAAGACGGCCAAGGAGAACGCGTAATGAGTCTGAACGTCGTCACGCTGCTTTATCTGGTTGCGTCGGTCTGCTTCATTCAGGCGCTCAAGGGGCTGTCGAATCCGAAGACGGCGCGCATCGGCAACACCTTCGGCATGGCGGGGATGGCGATCGCGATCCTCACGACCATCGCGCTGATCGTCAAACAGGCTAACGGGCTCGGCTCGAATCTTGGCCTCGGGCTCGGCCTGCTGCTGGTCGCGCTGGTGATCGGCGGCGCGGTCGGCGCGTTCGTCGCCGCACGCGTCGAGATGACCAAGATGCCGGAACTGGTCGCGGCGATGCACTCGCTGATCGGTCTCGCCGCCGTGTGCATCGCGTATGCGGTGGTGTCGGAGCCGTCCGCGTTCGGGCTCGTCGATCCGGAGAACACGGCGCCGGGCTTCCTGCCTTACGGTAATCGCGTCGAACTGTTCATCGGCACGTTCGTCGGCGCGATCACGTTCTCGGGTTCAGTGATCGCGTTCGGCAAATTGTCGGGCAAGTACAAGTTCCGGCTCTTTCAGGGCGCGCCGGTCGTCTATGCCGGACAGCATCTGATCAACCTGCTGCTCGCGCTGGCGATGCTCGGCTTCGGCGTGATCTTCTTCCTCACGCAGGCGTGGCTGCCGTTCATCATCATGACGCTGATCGCGTTCGTGCTCGGCGTGCTGATCATCATTCCGATCGGCGGCGCGGATATGCCAGTGGTTGTGTCGATGCTCAATTCGTACTCGGGCTGGGCGGCGGCGGGCATCGGCTTCTCGCTGAACAATCCGATGCTGATCATCGCGGGTTCGCTGGTCGGTTCGTCCGGTGCGATTCTGTCGTACATCATGTGCCGGGCGATGAACCGCTCGTTCTTCAACGTGATTCTCGGTGGCTTCGGTAACGAGGCCGGCGCGGCGGCGGCGGGTGGGTCGGCGGAACAGCGTCCGGTGAAATCGGGTTCGGCCGACGATGCGTCGTTCATGCTTGGCAATGCGGAAACCGTGGTGATCGTGCCGGGTTATGGTCTGGCGGTGGCGCGTGCGCAGCACGCATTGAAGGAACTCACCGACAAGCTGGTCGAGAAGGGCATCGAGGTGAAATACGCGATTCACCCGGTGGCCGGACGGATGCCGGGGCATATGAACGTGCTGCTCGCGGAAGCCGAAGTGCCATACGACATGGTCTACGAAATGGACGACATCAACGGCGAATTCGGTCAGGTCGACGTGGTGCTGGTGCTCGGCGCGAACGACGTGGTGAATCCGGCCGCGAAGAACGATCCGAAGTCGCCGATCGCGGGCATGCCGATCATCGAGGCGTACAAGGCGCGCACGGTGATCGTGAACAAGCGTTCGATGGCAGCGGGTTACGCCGGTCTCGACAACGACCTGTTCTACATGGACAAGACGATGATGGTGTTCGGCGACGCGAAGAAAGTGATCGAGGACATGGTGAAGGCCGTGGAATAAGCCTGCCTGGAAGGAACGAGATCGCGGTTCGCCTCGCATCGGCTAACCGCGATCCTCACTCACTTCGGCTTCGCATTCACATGCCGCAACAGGTCCGCGAGCCGCCTGCCTTCCTGATCCGGATACTGTTCGAGCACCTGAAGATTCTGGATCTTCTCCAGCCCGAAATTGCGGAAATCGCTCCGTAATTCACACCACGCACCAAGCGTCCAGCGCGCGCCCCAATAGGCGAGGGCGAGCGGCCAGACACGGCGTTCGGTCGCCGCGCCATTCACATCGACGTAGGCAAAGCTCACCACATGTCGCGTGTCGATCGCGCGGTGCAGCGCGTCCAGTTGCGCGGAAAAATCCCCTTTGATGTGAAACGACGGCGCGAAGACCGCGAGCCTTTCCAGCGTCGCGCGCTTGTCGGCGGGCATGGCCGAGGCGATCTTGGCAAGCGCTCCGCGCGCGCCGCCCGCGAAGCTCGCGCCGCCCCACGATTCGAGCATGCGGGCGCCCGCGGCGAGCGCGGCCAGTTCATCGGCGGTGAAAGTAAGCGGCGGCAAACTCGCCGCGCGGCTTAGACGGTAGCCGATGCCGGCCTCGCCTTCGATCGGCACCCCTGACAGTTGCAGATCGCGCACGTCCCGATAGACCGTGCGCAGCGAGATATGCAGCCAGTCGGCGAGTTGCTGCGCGGTGGTCAGACGCCGTCCGCGCAGCAGTTCGGCGATCTGGAACAGGCGGTCGGCGCGGCGCGTCATCGTGGGCGTCTTGTAGAAGAGGACGGGGACAGTCCCGCGATGATAGCGCCGCATGCCGCGCTCCGGTCGGCGTTCGTGCGCGGTGCTCGCCGGCCACCGCGCGCGAGCGCTGTGTTGCGTTTAACCGTTGGTCCGCGAATGCAGGCCGAGGCGGTTGCCTTCCGTATCGGTGAAGAACGCGATATAGCCGATGTCCTGCGGCAGTTTGATCACCGGGCCGTCGGTCTTGCCGCCGGCTTGCTCGACGCGCGCGAGGGTGGCGTCGACGGTCGGTTGCGCGTTCAGATAGACGAGCACGCCGTCGTCGGTCGGGGTCATCGACGGGCTGTGGACGATCGCGCCGCCGGTGGCCGGCTCCTCGTAGCCGAACACGGCGATCGGCTGGCCGCCGACTTCCTGGACATTCAATTTGACGTCGAGCGCCGCTTCATAGAAACGGACGGCGCGATCGAAATCGACGGACGGAATCTCGAACCATGCAACAACTTTGGATGATGCGGACATGTCACTCTCCTGTGGATGGCGGGTAAGCCGTGCAAAGCGCCGGATGGCGTGAGAAGGAGTGTGCAGGGGTGCTACTGACAGCGTGGTGTCAGTAGGAGGTGGCAGGAGCGATGAAAGGGGTGGTGAAAAAACGGACGGCCCGCGGGCCGCAGGCGAAAAAAAACCGCGGAGCCAGTCCGCGGTTTTCGTCGCCATACTGCCTGTCAGACGCAGCGCGCCTCAAGCCGCCGGCGTATCGCTCTGCGGCCGCTGCCGCACGCTGCCCGCGATCAGATCGAAGCGGAACAGACGGCATTCGAGCGCGCCGTTGAAGAGCGGCGTCTTGGTCGATTCACGCAGGCGCAACTGGCCCGGCAGCTTGCGATCCGATGTCAGGATGAACGCGTGCCAGCCGGTGAAACGCTGCTTGAGCGCGTCGCCGAGCGACTGGAAAAACTCGCTGTCCGGCGCTTCTTCCTGGACGCGGCGAAAGCCCTCGTCTTCGCGGCTGTCACGATTGCCGCGGCCTTCGCGAAGCTCGCCGCGAGCATTGCGCCCGCGCACTTCGATCCGTTCGCCATACGGCGGATTGGCGACGAGGATGCCCGCTGCGGACGTCGGCGGCGTCATGCCGCGCGCGTCGACCTGTTTGAGGGCAATCGTCGGCAAGCCGGCGCGCTGGAAGTTGGCGCGCGCCTTGTCGAGCATGTCGCCGGAAATATCGCTGCCGAAGATTTGCAGATCGGCGCGCGAACTACGCGCGGCGTGCTTCGCGTCGAGCGCGGCGGCCTTGAGCGTTTGCCAGGTTTTGGCTTCGTATTGCTTGAGCTTCTCGAAGCCGAAGCGGCGTTCCGCGCCCGGCGCGATATTCAGCGCCACTTGCGCGGCTTCCGCGAGGAACGTGCCGCTGCCGCACATCGGGTCGTACAGCGGCGTGCCGGCGGTCCAGCCGGTCAGACGCAGAATGCCCGCGGCCAGATTCTCGCGCAGCGGCGCCGCGCCCTTGTCGAGGCGCCAGCCGCGCTTGAAGAGCGGATCGCCCGAGGTGTCGAGATACAGCGTGCAGTCGGTGGCGGTGAGAAAGGCGAACACGCGCACGTCGGGCATGGCAGTGTCGATACTCGGACGCGCGCCGCTGACTTCGCGCAGACGATCGCAGATGGCGTCCTTGACGCGCAGCGTCGTGAATTCCAGGCTGCGCAGTGGCGATTTGATCGCCGTGACGTCCACGCGCAGCGTTTCGTTTGCCGAGAACCATTGTTCCCAACGCTGTTCGACTGCGAGCGCATAAATGTCCTGCTCGCTGCGATACGGGCGATGCGCGATTTTTAGCAGCACGCGGCTTGCGAGACGCGAATACAGGTTGGCGGCCATGCCGGCGGCCCAGCCTCCGCGGAAATGCACGCCGCCCGGCACTTGTGCGCCGGCCGTGAACGGCGCGCCGTTCAGGTGGTTGGCGGCAATTTCGGCGAGTTCAGCCGCAAGCGAGGCTTCAAGGCCGCGTGGGCAAGGGAGGAAGAAATCGAAGGACATTGAGGTTGCCGGAAGGCGATTGGGTAAGGGCGTATTGTACGCGGTCGGGGTGGGGGGTTATGCGAGGGTGTCTGCGTGGCGCTTTTGGGGTGTTGGCCTTTCCTTGCTTTGTTAGTGGTCTATTAGCGTAGCCCCTGTGCGGGGCGGGACCACTAACAAAGCAAGGAAAGGCCAACACCCGAAGAACACCCAAAAGCGCCGCAGGCAAAAACCGGCACCACCTTCACGCCTTCAAATACTGCTCCCGCGCGCCAAGCCAGCGCGCCAAATGCTGCATCACCACCTCGGGATACTTCTCAAGCAAAACCGCCGCAGCCTCCCGCGCAGGCTCAATCAACCACTGATCATTCTGAAGGTCGGCAAACCTGAGCATCGCCGCCCCCGACTGCCGCGCCCCCAAAAACTCCCCCGGCCCACGAATCTCAAGATCCCGTCTGGCGATCTCAAACCCATCGGTCGTCTCCCGCATGGTCTGAAGCCGCGCCCGCGCAGTCATCGACAAAGGCCCGGTATAAAGCAGCACGCAAACCGAAGCCGCACTCCCACGCCCCACGCGCCCGCGCAACTGATGCAACTGCGCAAGCCCAAACCGCTCAGCATGCTCGATCACCATCAACGACGCGTTCGGCACATCGACACCCACCTCGATCACCGTCGTCGCCACCAGCAACTGCACCTCGTTGCGAGTAAACGCATCCATCACAGCGGCTTTTTCAGCCGGAGCAAGACGCCCATGCACAAGACCGACATTCAGCTCGGGCAACGCGGCCACCAGCGTCTCATACGTCTCGACCGCGGTCTGCAACTGCAACGTCTCGCTTTCCTCGATCAACGGACACACCCAGTACACCTGGCGTCCCGTCAACGCGGCCTCGCGCACGCGCCCGATCACCTCCTCGCGCCGCGCGTCGGACACCAGCTTGGTCAGGATCGGCGTGCGCCCAGGCGGCAATTCATCGATGGTCGAGACGTCGAGATCGGCGTAATACGTCATCGCGAGCGTGCGCGGAATCGGCGTCGCGGACATCATCAATTGATGCGGCTGGAAGTCGCTTGCGCCGTCAGCGGCGTTCTGCGCCTTGGCGCGCAGCGCGAGCCGCTGCGCCACGCCGAAGCGGTGCTGTTCGTCGACGATCACGAGTCCAAGACGCGCGAACTCCACCGCGTCCTGAATGATCGCGTGGGTGCCGATCACGAGTTGCGCCGTGCCGAGCGCGGCGGCTTCGATCGCGGCGCGCTTTTCCTTGGTCTTCAGACTGCCGGCCAGCCACGCGACGCTCACGCCGAGCGGCTCCAGCCAGCCGCGCAATTTACGCGCGTGCTGTTCGGCGAGGATTTCGGTCGGCGCCATGAGCGCGGCCTGGTAGCCGGCGTCGATGGCCTGTGCCGCGGCCAGCGCGGCGACGATCGTCTTGCCGCTGCCGACGTCGCCCTGCAAGAGCCGCTGCATCGGATGAGGCTGGGTCAGATCGAGCGCGATCTCGCCGCCGACGCGCTCCTGCGCCGCCGTCAGCGAAAACGGCAGCGCCTTCAGCAAGCGCGCCACCAGCGCGGATTCGTCGCCCAGCTTGCGGCGCGGCATGGCCGGTGCCGCGCGCGTGCGGCGTTCGTCGTGCGCGCGCTTGAGCGACATCTGCTGCGCGAGCAATTCCTCGAACTTGATACGCACCCAGGCCGGATGCGTGCCGTCGATCAACGCGGTCTCATCGGACTGCGCACCCGGATGATGCAAAGTCCGCACGGCGTCCATCAGCGACGGCACGCCGAGCGGCTCCATGAACGTCCGCGCGACCGCTTCGGGCAACAACTCCGGCAACGATGTGCGCGACAGTGCGTTATCGATCGATTTGCGCAAATACGCCTGCGTCACGCCCGCGGTGCTCGGATACACCGGCGTCAACGCCTGCGGCAGCGGCGTGTCTTCGTCGACCACGCGCACGGCCGGATGCACCATCTCCATGCCGAAGAAACCGCCGCGCACGTCGCCGCGCACTCGCAGCCGCGCGCCGATCGCCATCTGCTTGACCTGCGAGCCGTAGAAATTCAGAAAGCGCAGCACGAGTTCGTCGCCGGCATCGTCGCGCAGCCTCACCAACAATTGACGGCGCGGACGATAGGCGATCTCGTTGTCGAACACCACGCCTTCGGTTTGCGCAATGCCGCCCGGCAGCAGATGCCCGATGGGCGTCAGCGAGGTTTCATCCTCGTAGCGCATGGGAAGATGCAGCACCAGGTCGATGTCGCGTGTGAGGCCGAGTTTGGCGAGCTTGTCGGCGGTTTTTTCCGCAGGTTTGGCCGCGGGCTTCGTGGAGGATTTCGCGGCGGCCTTGGGCGCGCCCTTGCCGGCGGGTTTGTCGCCGAATATGTCGGCAGGCTTGTTGCCGGATGAGTCGCCCGCTGTGCCAGCGGGCTTATCAGCCGGTGCGCCGCTTTCAGGAACGGCCGTTTCGTGATCCAGCGCCACGCCCGCGCCTGCTTCGCTCGCCGCCGCCGCCTTGCCGCGCGAGACGCGGCGCTTGGGCTCGGCGCTCACTTCATCGGTAGCGGAGGGCAATCGGCGGTCGGACAAAGACATGGGCTGCTTCGCAAGTACAATATCGGCTGTCAAAGGGTTCGGCGCCATACAGCGCGCGGGCTCGCGGGCCGCTCTGGCGTCCCGCAATCATAGCCGCCCGGCTCCGGCTTCGGCTCAATTCCGTTTCATTTCGCTTCCAGTCGTTCGCATGTTGACGCTTTCCGATTTCGATTTCGATCTGCCTCCCGAGCTGATCGCGCAAGTCGCGCTGCCCGAGCGCAGCGCCAGCCGCCTGCTCGAGGTGGATCACCCGGCCGACGCCGCCGGCCCGGCGCGCCTGATCGACCGCCGCTTTGCCGAGTTGCCCGAATGCATCGCGGCCGGCGATCTGCTGGTCTTCAACGATACCAAAGTCTTGAAGGCGCGCTTCCTCGGCCAGAAGGCCAGTGGCGGCAAGATCGAGGTGCTGGTAGAGCGCCTCACGGGTGAGCACACGGCGCTCGCGCAGATCCGCGCGAGCAAGAGGCCGCAGCCAGGCACCACGATCCGGCTGGCGGATGCCTTCGACGTCACGGTCGGCGAACGCGTCGAGCCGTTCTACACGCTGCATTTCCCCGGCGACTGTCTGACGCTGATCGAGCAGTTCGGCCGTCTGCCGTTGCCGCCGTACATCGAGCACGATCCCGATGCGACCGACGAAACCCGCTACCAGACGGTGTTCGCGCAGAATCCGGGCGCGGTCGCCGCGCCCACGGCCGGCCTGCATTTCGATGACGCGCTGCTGGCCCGCCTCGACGCCAAAGGCGTGGAACGCGCGACGCTGACGCTGCATGTCGGCGCAGGCACGTTCCAGCCGGTGCGGGTTGAAAATCTCGCCGAACACAAGATGCACAGCGAGTGGTATCACCTGCCGCAGGCGCTCGCCGACAAGATCGCGGCGACGCGCGCGCGCGGCAACCGCGTGATCGCGGTGGGCACGACCTCGATGCGCGCGCTCGAAGCCGCCGCGCGCGACGCCGAAGCCGCGGGCCGACCGCTTGCCGCCGCCAGCACGGAAACCGACATCTTCATCACGCCGGGATATAAATTCCGCGTGGTCGACCGGCTCGTCACCAATTTCCATCTGCCGAAGTCGACGCTGCTGATGCTCGTGTCGGCCTTCGCGGGGGTCGAGACGATTCGCGAGGCGTATCGCCATGCGATCGAGCAGCGTTACCGCTTCTTCAGTTATGGCGACGCGATGCTGCTCACGCGGCGCGACGCTTGAAGTCAGATAGGCCTTCAGTTTTTGCAGTTCCTCAAGCCGCCGCGAGCCCTTCCGGCGGCGTTTCAACATTGCGCCGGACTGTTCTCCGGTAGCACAGGAGTTTTTTCATGACCGACGGTCATCAGTCGCCAGACGCGACTTTCGAGCGCCCTGACAACGGCCTCAATTTCGAACTGCTCGGGGTCGACGGCCAGGCCCGCCGCGGCCGCGTCACGCTGAATCATGGCGTGGTGGAAACGCCGATCTTCATGCCGGTCGGCACCTACGGCACCGTGAAGGCCGTGCAGCCGCGCGAGCTGGAGGAAATGCACGCGCAGATCATCCTCGGCAACACTTTCCACCTGTGGCTGCGCCCCGGTCTGGAAACGATCGAGGCGCACGGCGGCCTGCACGGCTTCATGGGCTGGAAGAAACCGATTCTGACCGACTCGGGCGGCTTCCAGGTGTTCTCGCTCGGCGATCTGCGCAAGATCACCGAAGATGGCGTCACGTTCGCGTCGCCGATCAACGGCGACAAGCTTTTCCTGTCGCCTGAAGTGTCGATGCAGATCCAGAAAGTCCTGAACTCGGACATCGTCATGCAGTTCGACGAATGCACGCCGTACGCGACCAACAACGTGCCGACCTCGCACAAGGAAGCGGCCGATTCGATGCGCATGTCGATGCGCTGGGCGCAGCGCTCGATCGACGAATTCAGGCGGTTGGGCAATCCGAACGCGCTGTTCGGCATCGTTCAGGGCGGCATGTTCGAAGACCTGCGCGAGGAGTCGCTGGCGGCCCTCGCGGAGAAGGATTTCCACGGTCTGGCGATCGGCGGCCTGTCGGTCGGCGAACCGAAGGAAGACATGATGCGGGTGCTGAACCACATCGGCCCGAAGCTGCCGGCCAACAAGCCGCACTACCTGATGGGCGTCGGCACGCCGGAAGATCTGGTGGCGGGCGTCGCCTCCGGCGTCGACATGTTCGACTGCGTGATGCCGACCCGCAATGCGCGCAACGGCTGGCTCTTCACGCGTTTCGGCGACGTCAAGATCCGCAACGCCGCGCATAAGAATTCGCTGCGCCCGCTCGACGAGCAATGCGGCTGCTACACCTGCCGAAATTTCACTCGCGGCTACCTGCATCATCTGCATCGTGTAGGGGAAATCCTCGGTGCGCAGTTGAACACGATCCACAACCTGCACTACTACCTCGAACTGATGCAGGAAATCCGCGACGCGATCGACGCGAAAATGTTCGAGGCCTTCCGCAAACGCTTTCACGAGAACCGCGCGCGCGGCACCGCCGAGGCGCCATGACGGCGCGGGGCAATGGATTCAGCCGAAGAATCCGTCCGCCTCGCAAGGAAAACCTTACAATCAACTTTCGCGGACGGCGAAAAAGGCTTTAAACGGTTGATCGCAAAGCCGATTCGCCGCGCCGGCGCGCGTCGGGCCGGTGGTAGAATAACCGGCTGATTTTTTTGATCGTTTTGACTTATAACGGAGAGACCAACGTGTCGTTCATTTCCAATGCCTTCGCCCAAGGCACAGCAACAGGTGGCATTGAATCGAACCTGATGAGCTTCCTGCCGCTGATCCTGATGTTCGGCGTGCTGTACTTCATCATGATTCGCCCGCAAATGAAGCGCCAGAAGGAACATCGCAACATGCTCGCCGCCATGGCCAAGGGCGATGAAGTGGTGACGAATGGCGGCATCGTCGGCAAGGTGACCAAGGTGGGCGAAGCTTACGTCGGCGTCGAAATCTCGGAAGGCACGGAAATCACCGTGCAAAAAGCGTCGGTCACGACGATTCTCCCGAAGGGCACGATCAAGTCGCTGTAAGGCCTGCTCTCTCGCGTCCGGCGCGGCCTCGCCGGCGGTCCACGCAGCACACCGTGAACCGCCCGCGCTCATCGCCGGACGCATCGCTTCCAAGCCAACCTTCCCGTTGGACCACTCATGAATCGTTACCCCCTCTGGAAATACGCCGTGATGCTGGTGGCTCTGGTCATCGGCCTCGTGTACACGCTGCCCAATCTGTTCGGCGAAGCGCCGGCGGTGCAGGTGTCGAGCGGCAAGGCAACGGTCAAGCTCGACTCGACCACGCTGTCGGCTGTCGAAGCCGCGCTCGCCGCGAATCAGATCAAGCCGGACGACGTCACGTTCGACAACTCGGCGACCAACGCGAACATCCGCGTGCGTCTGCCGGACACCGACACGCAATTGCGCGTGAAGGACCTGTTGCAGAAGTCGCTGAACAGCGACCCGACCGACCCGCAGTTCATCGTGGCACTGAACCTGCAAAGCGCGTCGCCGCGCTGGCTGACCGCCTTGCATGCGCTGCCGATGTACCTCGGTCTCGATCTGCGCGGCGGCGTCCACTTCCTGCTGCAGGTCGACATGGCCGGCGCGCTGAACAAGAAGCTCGATTCGGACGCTTCGGACGCGCGCACGCTCCTGCGTGACAGCAACATCCGCGACGGCGGCGTGAACCGCGTCAACCAGTCGGTGGTGATCAATTTCGCCGATCAGGCCACGGCGGACAACGCATCCAAGCGACTGAGCCGCAGCATCGCCGAACTCCAGTGGGCCTCGCAACCCGGCTCGGACGGCGGCGTGCAACTGGTCGGCACGTTCACGCCGACGGTGCAGAAAGCCGTGCAGGACGCCGCGCTCAAGCAGAACATCACCACGCTGCATAACCGTGTGAACGAACTCGGCGTGGCCGAGCCGGTGATCCAGCAACAGGGTTCGGACCGCATCGTGGTCGAACTGCCGGGCGTGCAGGACACGGCGAAGGCGAAGGACATCATCGGCCGCACGGCCACGCTCGAAGCGCGCCTCGCCGATCCGGTCAACACGCATCCGAATCCGTCCGATCCGGTGCCGCCGGGCGACGAACTGTTCACGCAAGGCAACCAGACGCCGGTGCTGTTGCGCAAGCAGATCATCTTCACGGGCGACCGGATTATCGACGCGTCGGCGAGCTTCGACGAACATCAACGTCCTTCCGTCAACATCCGTCTGGATTCGGCCGGCGGCCGCGCAGTGGCCAGCATCTCGCGCGACAACATCGGCAAGCCGATGGCCATGGTGCTGTTCGAAAAAGGCAAGGGCGAAGTGCTGACGGTGGCGACCATCCAGTCGGAACTGGGCGACCGCTTCCAGATCACCGGCCAGGCCACGCCGCAAGGCGCCGCCGACCTCGCGCTGCTGCTTCGCGCCGGTTCGCTGGCCGCGCCGATGGACATCATCGAAGAACGCACGATCGGCCCGAGCCTCGGCGCGGACAACATCAAGAAGGGCTTCCACTCGGTGGTGTGGGGCTTCGCGGCGATCGCCGTCTTCATGATCGCGTACTACATGCTGTTCGGCGTGATCTCGATGATCGGCTTGTCGGTCAACCTGCTGCTGCTGATCGCCGTGCTGTCCATGTTGCAGGCCACGCTCACGTTGCCGGGTATCGCGGCTATCGCGCTCGCGCTCGGTATGGCGATCGACGCGAACGTGCTGATCAACGAACGCGTGCGTGAAGAACTGCGCAACGGCGCGCCGCCGCAACTGGCGATCCAGAACGGCTACGCGCACGCCTGGGCGACGATTCTCGACTCGAACGTCACCACGCTGATCGCCGGTATCGCGCTGCTCGCCTTCGGCTCGGGCCCGGTGCGCGGTTTTGCGATCGTGCACTGTATCGGCATTCTGACGTCGATGTTCTCGGCCGTGTTCTTCTCGCGCGGCATCGTCAACCTCTGGTACGGCGGCAAGAAGAAGCTGAAGTCGCTGGCCATTGGCCAGGTGTGGCGTCCTGATACGGCGCCTGCGGGCTCGGCCGCTTATCTCGGTAGCGAAGACGCCGCGACCGACACCGCGCAAGCCATCGCCGCGGTTGCCGCCAAGCCGTCGAAGGCCAAGGCAGCGGTCGCGCAGGCACGCGCCGGCAAGCCGACCGTGCGCCGCCGCAACGCGCCGGGCTCGTCGAATACGACGAATACGCCGCAGAAACCGGGTTCATCCCGCTGAGTCCCGGAGAATAAGACCATGGAATTTTTCCGTTTCCGCAAAGACATTCCGTTCATGCAGCGTGCGTTGATTTTCAACGCGATTTCGCTGCTGACGTTCCTTGCTGCTGTGTTCTTCCTGGTGCATCGGGGGCTGCATCTGTCGGTGGAGTTCACCGGCGGTACCGTCATCGAAGTGCAGTATCCGGGCGCCGCGCCGCTCGAGCCGGTGCGCGGCACGCTAGGCAAGCTCGGTTATGCCGACGCCCAGGTGCAGAACTTCGGCACCTCGCGTGACGTGCTGATCCGGCTGCCGCTCAAGCAGGGCTATACGTCCGCGCAACAGAGCGATCAGGTGATGACCGCGCTGAAGACCGAGACTCCGCAGGTGCAACTGCAGCGTGTCGAGTTCGTCGGCCCGCAGGTCGGCAAGGAACTCGCGACCGACGGCCTGCTCGCGCTGGCCTGCGTGGTGGTCGGTATCGTGATCTACCTGTCGTTCCGCTTCGAATGGAAATACGCGGTGGCCGGCGTGATCGCGAACTTGCACGACGTGATCATCATTCTCGGCTTCTTCGCGTTCTTCCAGTGGGAGTTCTCGCTGTCGGTGCTGGCCGCGGTGCTCGCGGTGCTCGGCTATTCGGTGAACGAATCGGTGGTTATCTTCGACCGGATTCGTGAGACCTTCCGCCGCGAACGCAAGCTGACCGTGATCGAAGTGATCAACCACGCGATCACCAGCACGATGTCGCGAACCATCATCACCCATGGCTGTACGCAGATGATGGTGCTGTCGATGTTCCTGTTCGGCGGCCCGACGTTGCACTACTTCGCCTTGGCGCTGACGGTCGGTATTCTGTTCGGTATCTACTCGTCGGTGTTCGTCGCCGCGGCGCTCGCCATGTGGTTCGGCGTGAAGCGCGAAGATCTGATCAAGGACAAGAAGGATCGCACCGACGTCGACGATCCGAACGCAGGCGCGCAAGTCTGATCCTGTTGTAGCTTCAGACCTCGCAATGCAAAAGGCCGGTTCATCACGAACCGGCCTTTTGCGTTTACCGCCGCTCTTCTTCGTGGCCGCGCTACGTCATTGCACAGCAGGGACGGGCGGCGCCCGCTTCAGCGAAAGCCGAGCTTGCGACGCGCCGCCATCAGCGCGACGAGACTCACGATCGCGGCGAAAATCAGGTAGTAACTCGGCGCGGCCTTCGAGCCCGTAAAGCTGATCAGCCACGCGATGATGAACGGCCCGAAGCCGCCGAAGATCGTCACGGCGATGTTATAAGCCAGCGACATGCCGGTCGTGCGCGTTTGCACCGGGAACATCTCCGAGAGCAGACCTGGCAACGCCGCGAAATACCCCGTCATCAGAAAGCCGAACACGATCTGCATGGCGATCAAGGTGCCGAAAGTCGGATGCGCAACCAGATACACGAAGGCCGGGTAGATGAGCACAAGCAGCAGCAGCGCCGAGATCAGCATGATCGTGGTGCGTCCGTGCCGGTCCGACAGATGGCCGATCAGCGGCGAGAACACCATCTGTATCAAACCGGTCAGCGCAATCGCCGCAAACGCGACCGAAGGCGCCAGTCCCAACTGCTTTACGCCGAACGTCGGCATGAACAACACCAGATACGTCGATACCGTGCCGAGCACCACCACGCCGATCGCAATCAGCAGGCGCAATTTCTGGCTGGTGAAGGTATCGCGCAGCGGCGTCGTGGTCGTTTCGGCCGCGAGGAATTCGGGCGTCTCATCGAGCTTTGTGCGGATGTACCACGCGACCGGCCCGATCAGCAGACCAAAAATGAACGGCACGCGCCAACCCCAGGAACCCATCTGCTCAGGCGACAGCTTGCCGGTGAGCAACACGCCAAAACCGGCGGCAAGCAGCGTAGTGAGTCCCTGGCTCGCCACCTGCCAGCTAGCGAAAAAGCCGCGCCTTCCCGGCACGTGCTCCGCAAGAAACGCGGTGGCGCTGCCGAACTCGCCGCCCGCCGAAAAGCCCTGCATCAGGCGCGCCAACACGAGAATCACCGGCGCGGCGAGGCCGATGCTTTGATAGGTCGGCAGGATCGCGATGATCAGCGTGCCGGCCATCATCAGCAGGATCGAGAGCGTGAGCGCCGCCTTGCGGCCGGCGCGGTCGGCATACGCGCCGATCACGATCGCGCCGAGCGGCCGCATGAAGAACGACACGCCGAACGTGCCGAGCGTGAGGAGCAGCGAGACCGTGTCGTTACCGGCCGGGAAAAACAGCTTGGCGATGATCACCGCGAAAAAACCGTACACCACCAGATCGAACCATTCCAGCGCGTTACCGATCGAGGCCGCGATCACCGCGCGCCACGAGTTTTGCCGGCTCCCCGCCAGGCTTGCTGCCGTCGTTGCGTTCATGCAGATCTCCAAGTCGCGCGAAATATTATTCATGTCGGCTTGACGCCTCAAAACACCCGACTGGATGCGCGCACAACCAATACGGTGCCTGCGCTCTATGTACCCGAAAAATTAATACGACGCGAGTGCGAAATTGCGCTACGCCGCCGCATAAGGCTTCCAGCGTTTCAGACGGTCAATAAAAAACCGCTTCGTCGCAAAAGCGAACGAAGCGGTTTTTTTGTTGCGGCGCAATGATCGCCGCGATTCAATGCCTAAGGTTCAAGAGACGCGTTAGGCCCTTATTGCTTGATGCCTTCGGATTGAATATGCAGCTTGGTATCCATGCTGAAGCCGTATTTGGTGCCGAAATCCATGCCGTAGTCGGCACGGCTGAAATGCGCGCTCGCTTCCACGCCGCACACTTCGCGCTTGAGCATCGGATGCGGCATGCACTTGAACGAATCGATCTTCAGATTCAGCGGCTTGGTGACGCCGTGCATCGTCAGGTTGCCGATCACTTCGACCGGCTTGTCGCCGTCGAACTTGAGGTCGGTGCCCTTATAAGTCGCCGACGGATACTTGGCGACGTCGAAGAACTCGTTCGACTTCAGATGCTCGTCGAGCTTGCCGTTGCCCGTTTCAATCGACGCCGGATCGACCGTCACGTCGACCGTGCCAGTTTTCGCCGCGCGGTCGAGCGTGACCGTGCCGGAGCTCTTGGTGAACTTGCCGCGCCACACCGAGAGGCCGCCGAAGTGATCCGCCTCGAAGCTCGGATACGTGTGAGTCGGGTCGAGCTGATAGGTATCGACGGCCGCGAACGCGCCGAACGAGAAAGAAGAAGCCAGCGCGCCGACGGCGATCAACATGGATGTTTTCAATTCACGCTCCTAGGTTCTTGAAAAAAGCTGCCGCGCCCGAACGGCGCGGCAAACGTCACTTATGTGCTGCAACGATATGAAACTTGATGACGACCTCGTCGGCGACCACCGAGGTGTCTTTCCATTCGCCGGTGCCGATGTCGAATTGCGAGCGCTTGATCGGCAGTGAACCGTCGAAGGTTTGCACGGCGCCCTGCTGGGACACCGTGACCGGCACCACCACCGTCTGCGATTTGCCCTTGATGGTCAGCTTGCCCGTTACCTTGAACTGGTTGCCGCCGGCCGGCGCGATCGCGCTCGAGACGAAAGTGGCGGTGGGATACGTCTTCGCGTCGAACCAGTCCTTGCCGCGCACCTGGTCGTTGTAGCTTTCGTCGCCGAGATCGTAGCTGGCCACGTCGATGCTGAGCTGCGCGGTGCCGTCGGCCGGTTTGGCAGGATCGAACTTGAGCTGCGCGGTGAACTTGCCGAACTTGCCTTCCACCGGCACGTTCATCTGCTTCGACGTGGCTGTCACCGAACTCTTCGCGACGTCGACTTGCGCGAGAGCGCTGCCGGCCACCGTCAGCGAGGCCGCGGCGAAGGCGGCGAGCATGTAGCGATAAAACGAGACCTTCATGGTTGTCCTTATTTGAGGAAAGGGAGCATGCGCGAGAGCAGGCCGTCGCGATCCAGCCATTGATGCTTGAGCGCGGCCGCGACGTGCAACGCGACCAGCACGAGCAAGGTGTAATTCAGCGTGATATGCACGTTCTTCAGCAGTTCCTTGAGATGCGGATCCGGCGCGATCAGGCGCGGCAGCGGAATCAGCCCGAGGTACACCACCGGGATGTTGGCCGCCGAACTGTACAGATAGCCCGAGGCGGGAATCGCGATCATCAGCACGTACAGCAGCAGGTGCACGAGATGCGCGGCGCCGCGCTGCCAGACGGGCATGCGGCGTGGCATCACGGGGGCCGCGTGCGTGGCGCGCCACAGAATGCGCAGCACGGCGAGCGCGAACACCGTCACGCCGATCCATTTGTGCCACGAGAAGTACTTCAGCTTGGTGGGTGTGAAGCCCGGGATATCGGTCATCACCCAGCCGAGCGCGAAGCCGCACACGATCAGCAACGCGATCAGCCAATGCAAGGCGATGGCAGTCCGCGTGTACGACTCCCGGCTGCCGAATGAAGGATTGAGTGCCATGACAGGTCAACGCAAGCTAAGTGAGGTTAACGGCGCAGCCCGCACTGCTATTCCAGGTACCGATGCGCAGCGCATCGGCGCGTACGATCGGACCATGCCTGCTGGGGCACACGCCAAGGCGGCCATGCTACCCCAATCGGAAAAAACTGGCTGCAGCCCGCTGATATGCCGCGGACCGGCCGCTCCAGCGCAGTGGCGCCCGCATTGAACAATTGGGGACGGAGGCTGTCAGAGTTATACCGATTCCATGTAGGATCAATCGTCCGCCGACAGCCGTTCTAGCCCAAAGGCCGCACCCCGCGCGACGGTCTGTGCGACGGCCGGGCGCGTTTTGGTACTATTGCTGCACCTTTTTATCAGACCTGCCATAGAACGGGCATTGCACGCTTCCCCTCACACCGTCGGCCCTTTGCCCTATGGACCATGACAATCTGATCGCGTGCCATGAATGCGATACGCTGTTCCGCAAGCCACGACTTGTCGGGCGCACGGTCGCGCGCTGTCCGCGTTGCGGAGCGACGCTCTATCGCGGCGTGTCCCGCAAGCTCGACGCCATCAGCGCGATGACGCTCGGCGCGCTGATCACTTTCCTGATCGCGCAAGGCTTCCCGATCGTCGAACTCGAAGCCAACGGCATCACCTCGCAGACCACGCTGTTCGGCGCGCTCGTCGCCCTGTGGGGCGAGGAGATGCAGATTGTCGCGATCATGGTGTTCTGCTCGACCATTCTGTTTCCGCTGACTGAGCTCGTCGCGCTGCTGTATGTGCTGATTCCGCTGCGCGCGGGTTATGTGCCGCCTGCCTTCAATCAGGTGCTGCGCGCCATTCAGTTCGTGCGCCCGTGGGGCATGATCGAAGTGTTCATGCTCGGCGTGTTGATCACGATCGTGAAGATGGTGAGCCTCGCGCGCGTGATTCCCGAAGCGGCGTTGTTCGCGTTCGGCGTGCTCACGCTGATGTTCGCGGTGGTGGTCACGTTCGATCCGAGCATCCTGTGGGACCTCGCCGACGAACTCGGCGCCCGCAACCAGCGGCCGCTGCCGCGCACCTCCGCCGACAGCGCGGCGGCCGCCGTCAGTTCGGTCGCCGGACCGCCCGCGCCGTCCGAGGTGCACACCGCTGCGGCGCCCGACGTGCAGACCGCACCGTCCGCCTTGCCGCCGGGCACGCCGCCGGTGCCACGTCGAGGATGAGCACGCCATGAAATACGTCACCGCGAAACGCGCGGGCCTGCTCAGCTGCCATGCGTGCGGACGCGTCGAACCGCGCATCCGCTCCGTCACGCCGCAGCACTGCGCACGGTGCGGCTCGCGTCTGCACTCGCGCAACCCCGACAGCCTGATGCGCACCTGGGCGCTGCTGATCGCCGCGGCGCTGCTGTATATTCCCGCGAATCTGCTGCCGGTGATGCACACCTCGTCGCTGCTCGGTTCCGAAGACGACACCATCATGAGTGGCGTCGTCTATTTCTGGACCTCGGGCGACTGGCCGCTCGCGGTGATCGTGTTCATCGCCAGCATCATGGTGCCGATGCTCAAGCTGAGCGTGCTGGTGCTGCTCACCGTCACGGCGCAGCGTCGTTCGCGCTGGCGGCCCGAGCAGCGCACCACGCTTTACCGGATGGTCGAACGGATCGGGCGCTGGTCGATGCTCGACGTGTTCGTCGTCACGCTGACCGTCGCGCTGGTGCGCTTCAAATCGCTTGCCGTCATCACGGCCGGCCCCGGGGCGATCGCCTTCGGCTCGGTGGTGATTCTGACCATGATGGCCTCCATGCAATTCGATCCACGGCTCATCTGGGATAACGTGGAAGGCGGCGTGGACGGCAGTACCCAAAAACCTCAGGATCTCAAACATGACTAGCCCGCAAGAACCGACGCCCGCCTCCGATGCGCCGCGCAACGATTCGAACGGACCGAAGCTGCCGCCCCAACTCCCCGACCCTGAAATTGAGCCGCGCAGCCGCTGGCTGCCTTCGCTCGTCTGGGTGATTCCTCTGATCGCCGCGCTGATCGGGATCGCGCTCGTGATCAAGTCGGTGACCGCACGAGGCCCGACCATCACGATCAGCTTCATCAGCGCCGAAGGCCTCGAACCCGGCAAGACCAAGGTGAAGTACAAGGACGTCGACGTCGGCTCGGTGAAGACCATCACGCTGTCGAAAGATCTGTCCCACGTGCTGGTGCAGGTGCAATTGACCAAGGAAGGCGAAGACTTCGCGGTCAAGGATTCGCGTTTCTGGGTGGTGCGGCCGCGCGTCGGCGCGAGCGGCGTGTCGGGTCTCACCACGCTGCTCTCGGGCGCGTACATCGGTGCGGACGCCGGGCACTCGCCGGATAGCGAGAAGAATTTCGTGGGCCTCGAAACGCCGCCGCCAATTACCGGCGACCAGAAGGGCCACCAGTTCGTCCTGCACGGCGACTCGCTCGGCTCGATCGATATCGGCTCGCCGATCTTTTACCGGCGCGTGCAGGTCGGCCAGGTGGTCGGCTTCTCGCTCGACAAGGACGGCACCGGCGTGACCATGCAGGTCTTCGTGTCAGCGCCGTTCGACCAGTACGTCGGCACCAATTCGCGCTGGTGGCATGCGAGCGGCGTCGATCTGCGGCTCGATTCCAGCGGCTTCAAGCTGAACACGCAGTCGCTTGCCACGGTGATCGTGGGCGGCTTGTCGTTCCAGTCGCCGCCGGGTCAAGGCGTGGGCGCGCAGGCACCGAACAACATGACGTTCCGCCTCGGCTCGGACGAAGCGGATGCGATGCGCGAACCGGACGGCGTGCCGTTGCGCGTGGTGATGAACTTCAACCAGTCGCTGCGTGGGCTGTCGGTCGGCGCGCCGGTCGATTTCCGCGGCATCGTGTTGGGCCAGGTGACCAGCATCAGCATCGACTACGATCCGAAAACGCGCAGCTTCACGATGCCGGTGACCATGAACCTGTACCCCGACCGTCTCGGCAAGCGCTTCCGCGAGACGGCGCCGGTGCCGGGCACGCTGGCCGGTCAAACGCTGCTGCAACAACTCGTCAAGCACGGTTTGCGCGGCCAGTTGCGCACCGGCAATCTGATCACGAGCCAGTTGTATGTGGCGCTGGACATCTTCCCGAAGGCGCCGCCGGCGACCGTCGATGTGGCGAGCGATCCGCTCGAACTGCCGACGATTCCGAACACGCTCGACGAGTTGCAGCTCCAGGTCGCCGACATTGCGAAAAAGCTCGACAAGGTTCCGTTCGACCAGATCGGCAACAACCTGAACAGCGCGCTGAAGAACGCCGATCAGCTCTTCACGCGACTCGACAAGGAAGTCGTGCCGCAGGCCCGCGACACGCTTGCGGCGGCGAAGCAAACCTTCGGTTCGGCCGAGGCGACGTTGCAGCAGGATTCGCCGCTGCAGTCCGATGTTCATCAGGCGTTGCAGGAATTGACGCGCACGTTGCAGTCGCTGAATGCGCTGTCGGATTATCTGGAGCGTCACCCCGAATCGCTGTTGCGCGGTAAATCAGGAGATAAACCATGATGTTTGCCCGGCTCCCCCGCCCGCCGCGCGGGCTCGTGCGCGGCGCTGCCGTTGCCGGCGCTCTGGCCGGACTCGTGGCGCTGGCGGCATGCTCGTCGCCTTCGAGCCACTTCTATACGCTGGGTGCCGGCAGCGCTGCCGGATCCGCTACGCCGGTCAGCGCCCGGACCTCGGCTGCCCCGGCATGGCTGATCGAAGTCGCGCCGATCGACGTGCCGCCGCAGGTGACCAAGAATCAGCTCGTCGTGCAGACGGGGCCGACGCAAGTTCAGGTACTCGAACAGGAGCGCTGGGCTTCCTTGCCTGGCGACGAAATCCGTCGTGCGCTCTCTACGAATCTGACGCAGCAATTAGGCACGATCGATGTGTACGGCACGGCCTATCCGGATGCGACACCGGTGTATCGCGTCAGCATGAATGTGCAGCGGTTTGAGTCATGGCCGGGTTCGCATGCGTTGATCGATGCCGTGTGGAGTGTGCGGGCTGTGCGGACTACGGCTGTGATGACTTGCCGGAGTGTGGTGAGCGAGCCGGTTAGCGGTGGGTATGACGCGCTGGTCGAGGGGCACCGGAAGGCATTGCAGCGAATTTCCATGCAGGTGGCTTCTGCCATGCAAGCCATGGCGGTTGCTGCTCCTGTGGCGGCTCCGCAGGGTAAGGGTGGGGCTTCTGCTGGCAAAGTTGGAGTCGTGGCTGTGCCGGCGTGTCCTTCTGATGGTGGGGCTGCTGTTGCTGGTAGTTGAAGGCTTTTGGTTTGGATGTGGTCCTGGCGCTGTTGGCCTTTCCTTGCTTTGTTAGTGGTCTATTGGCGTCGCCCCGCACAGGGGCGACGCTAATAGACCGCCATGATTTCAAGGAAAGGCCAACCCAGATTTCAAGGAGAGGCCAGCACAACAAGCACCAAACCCCACCCAGCGCCCCGCGCAAATAAACCCAAAAGGTTGGCGAACCGACCCTATAGGTGTATAACTAGAACCTATCGAATTCACTGCACTGATTGGTCCCCTAATGACGCTCACCGAATTGAAATACATCGTCGCGGTCGCCCGCGAGCGGCACTTCGGCCGGGCCGCCGAAGCGTGTTTCGTCAGCCAGCCGACGCTGTCGGTGGCGATCAAAAAGCTCGAAGACGAGCTCAACGTCCAGATCTTCGAGCGCGGCACCAGCGAAGTGAGCGTCACGCCGATCGGCGAACAGATCGTCACGCAAGCTCAACGCGTTCTCGAACAGACGCTCGCCATCAAGGAAATCGCCAAACAGGGCAAAGACCCGCTGGTCGGGCCGCTGCGCCTTGGCGTCATCTACACGATCGGGCCGTACCTGCTGCCCACGCTCGTCAAGCAGATGATCAAGCGCGTCCCGCAAATGCCCTTGATGCTGCAGGAAAATTACACGCTCAAGCTGATCGAACTGCTCAAGCAAGGCGAAATCGACGTCGCCATCATGGCGCTGCCATTTCCGGAAACGGGCCTGATGCTGCGCCCGCTGTACGACGAGCCTTTTGTGGTCGCCTTGCCGTCCGGTCACGCCTGGGAAAACCGCCTGAAAATCGACGCCGACGATCTGAAGCAGGAAACCATGCTGCTGCTCGGCAGCGGTCACTGCTTCCGCGACCACGTGCTCGGCGTTTGCCCGGAACTGATGCGCTTTTCGCAAAACGCGGACGGCATCCAGAAGACTTTTGAAGGATCGTCGCTGGAAACCATCCGTCACATGGTGGCGAGCGGTGTCGGCATTACGGTGCTGCCGCGCATGTCGGTGCATGAAGTCAAGCCGCACGCCGGTGGCATCGATTCGGGATTGCTCAGCTACGTCGCTTTCGACGAACCCGTGCCGGATCGCCGCGTCGTGCTGGCCTGGCGCAAGAGCTTCACGCGCATGCCCGCCATCGAGGCCATTTGCGACGCCATTAGCTCCTGCGATCTGGCGGGCGTCAAGAAGCTCGAGTTGCCGGTCGCCGTCAACTGACAAGCGCACCGAGAAGGCCGGCTCGCTGCGCACGTCCAGCGACCAGCCCGGCGCCCGTCCGAGGCGCCAATAGCCACAAGCCCTATCGAATAGATAAAATTAATCAAAGACGCTAATTCGATAGTGTTGTTATAGTTTCCTCCATGGATCGCCTGATCCCACACGACCCGGAGGAAATCATGACGCAATCCAAGCCGCAACAAGTCCACGCCCTCATCGCTCAAGCGGCCATCGTGCGGCGCGGTTTTGTCGCGTCGATGCTCGACGTGCGCACCGTCGCGTTGTCCCTGCTGGTCGATCGGGCCTTGTCCGCATAGCGCATGAGCCTCTGGCATCAGTGTGCCGCGCCGCTCCCCACAATCTGTTTCGATAAAAGCCAACCAGGAGTCACGCATGTCCGAACGTAAGCTCACCAGTGCCGCCGGCGCACCTGTCGCCGACAATCAGAATTCGATGACCGCCGGCGCGCGCGGTCCGGTTGTTCTGCAAGATGTCTGGCTGCTCGAAAAACTCGCTCACTTTGATCGCGAAGTGATTCCGGAACGCCGTGTTCACGCCAAAGGCTCGGGCGCGTTCGGCACGCTGAAGGTCACGCACGATATCTCGCGCTACACGAAGGCGAAGGTGTTTGCGCAAGTCGGCAAGGAAACGCCGCTCTTCATGCGTTTTTCGACGGTGGCCGGCGAGCGCGGCGCAGCCGACGCCGAACGCGACGTGCGCGGTTTCTCGATCAAGTTCTACACGGAAGAAGGCAACTGGGACGTGGTCGGCAACAACACGCCGGTGTTCTTTATCCGCGATCCGCTGAAGTTCCCGGACTTCATCCACACGCAAAAGCGCGACCCGTACACCAACATGCGCAGCAATGTCGCGGCGTGGGATTTCTGGTCGCGTCATCCGGAGTCGTTGCATCAGGTGACGATTCTGATGAGCGACCGCGGCATTCCGCAGAATTACCGTCAGATGCACGGCTTCGGCTCGCACACGTATTCGTTTATCAACGCCGGCAACGAGCGTTTCTGGGTGAAGTTCCATTTCAAGTCGATGCAAGGCATGGAGAACTTCACCGATGCCGAAGCGGCACAAGTGGTCGCGCAAGACCGCGAAAGCGCGCAACGCGATCTGGTCGGCAACATCGACGCGGGCAACTTCCCGAAGTGGCGCTTCGCGATTCAGGTGATGCCGGAAGCGGAAGCGGCAACGTATCGCTTCAATCCGTTCGACATCACGAAAGTGTGGTCGCAGGAGGACTATCCGTTGATCGACGTCGGCACGATCGAGCTGAATCGCAACGCACAGAACTACTTTGCGGACGTGGAGCAGGCGGCGTTCACGCCGGCCAACGTGGTGCCGGGTATCGGCTTCTCGCCGGATCGTCTGTTGCAAGGTCGTCTGTTCTCGTACGGCGACACGCAGCGCTATCGCCTCGGCATCAATCACCACCAGATTCCGGTGAATGCATCGCGCGTGCCGAGCCCGCATTCGTTCCATCGCGACGGCGCGATGCGCACGGACGGCAACCTCGGCCGCAACGTGAATTACGAGCCGAACCGCTTCGGCGATTTCGCGCAGGACGCCAATGCGTCCGAGCCGCCGCTCGCGGCGGGTGCGGTGGATCGCTACGATCATCGGCTGGACGACGACTACTACACGCAGCCAGGCATGTTGTTTGCGCTCTTCGATGCGGCACAGCGCGAGCGTCTGTTCGGCAACATCGCACGCCATATCGACGGTGTGCCGCAGGAAATCGTTGCGCGTCAGATCGAGCATTTCCGTCGCGCCGACCCGGCTTACGCGGAAGGCGTGATCGCGGCGATGGCCGACCTCGCGGAACGCAACAAGAATTAAGCAGCAATTACGCAGTTGAAGTGATGCAGCAAAGCGGGGCGCATCTGCGTCCCGCTGGTACCGATACGAACCGAGGGAGCACGATCATGATGCAGATGATGATGGCCACGCTGGGCGGCACGTCGCGCGCACGCAGCGCGCAACAGTACGCAGTGATGGCGCGCAAGGCAGTGGGCTTTGCGATCGTCGCGAGCGGGTTCGCAGTGATCGTCGCGCAGGCGCTGCAACACGCGCTCGCCGGCTGATCGGAGCCCGGTACGTGGATGCGGCAAGTGGCCACGCGTCATACGAACGCAGCAGTTTTCCAGGCTAAACTGTCGAGCGTTCGAGCTGTCGAGTTTGCTATCCGCAGACCGTCACTTTGCCGACCGGTTCGTATCACTCTTCAAAGGAGTCGTCATGGCCAAAAAAGAAGCCGCAGCAGCCGTACAGCACGTCAATATCGGGATCAGCGACAAAGATCGCAAGAAGATTGCAGAAGGTTTGTCGCGCCTGCTCGCCGACACCTATACGCTGTACCTGAAGACCCACAACTTCCACTGGAACGTGACGGGTCCGATGTTCAATACGCTGCACCTCATGTTCGAAACGCAGTACAACGAGCTGGCGCTGGCGGTCGATTCGATCGCTGAACGAATTCGCGCGCTGGGCGTGCATGCGCCGGGCAGCTATAAGGATTTCGCCAAGCTGTCGTCGATTCCGGAAGCGGACGGTGTGCCGGCCGCGGAAGAAATGATCCGCCAACTGGTGGAAGGTCAGGAAGCCGTCGTGCGTACCGCACGCGCGATTTTCCCGTCGACGGAAGCCGCCAACGACGAGCCGACCGCCGACCTGCTGACACAACGCATGCAAACGCACGAAAAGACCGCGTGGATGCTGCGCTCGATGCTGGCTTAAGCATCAGCATACGTGGCGCCTTCGTTTCGGCGTCGGTGTTGACGTTGAGTGCGACACCAACAAAGCCTCCCTACAAGGGGGGCTTTGTTTTTTGCGGCACCGGCTTTGTCAGCCGTGCCAGCCCGCAAGCGGCCCACCGTCCGCATCCCGTAAAATAGCCGCACCGTCTTCGCACTTTCACCGACTCCGCCCATGTTCGCCCGACTTCCCCTGTATTTGCGCCTCGTGCGCATGGACAAGCCGATCGGCAGCCTGCTGCTGCTGTGGCCGACGCTCAACGCGCTGTGGATCGCCTCCGACGGTCATCCGACGTGGCCGCTGCTGGTGATTTTCATCGTGGGCACGGTGCTGATGCGCTCGGCGGGCTGCGCGATCAACGATTACGCGGATCGCGACTTCGATCGCTATGTGAAGCGCACGGAGAATCGTCCGATCACGTCGGGGAAGATCAAGGCGTGGGAAGCGGTGGCGCTGGCGGCCGCTTTGTCGTTGCTGGCGTTTCTTCTGATTCTGCCGCTGAACACGCTGACCAAGGAACTGTCGGTGGCGGCGCTCTTCGTCGCCGGTTCGTATCCGTTCACCAAGCGGTTCTTCGCGATTCCGCAGGCGTATCTGGGGATCGCGTTCGGCTTCGGCATTCCGATGGCGTTCGCCGCGATTCAGGGCCACGTGCCGTTGCTCGCGTGGGTGATGCTGCTGGCCAATGTGTTCTGGTCGGTGGCGTACGACACCGAATATGCGATGGTCGACCGTGACGATGACATCAAGATCGGCATCCGCACGTCGGCGCTGACGTTCGGCCGCTTCGATGTGGCCGCCATCATGCTCTGCTACGCGGTGACGCTGGGGATTTACGTCGGCATCGGCGTGATGCTCGGCTTCGGCGTGTTGTACTGGCTGGGATGGACGGCGGCCGCGGGTTGCGCGATCTATCACTACACGCTGATCCGCGACCGTGAACGAATGGCGTGCTTCGCCGCGTTCCGGCATAACAACTGGCTGGGCGGCGCGCTGTTCGTCGGCATCGCCGCGCATTACGCGGTGGGTTCGTTTTAGTTTTTCTGCGCGGCTTTACGCCGGGTTTGCGTTTCTATTGAGCAGGCGCCGCAGCAGCTTGAATCGAAGCGCTACGGCGCGCTCAATTCACCGTGCTACTTTTCTTCGAGCTTCTCGCGCCGTAGACGCCGCCCCGGTTCGAATCGCGGCGCTGCGTGCTACGGCAGACTTCCTTTTCTAAATCCTCTCGAATACCCGGCGCTGCCTGGCGCGCTCACTGCTTGCCGAACTCGTCGCCCATTTCCTTGGCGCGGGCATCGGCGGCGAGCGCACCGCGCACGATCGCATCCTTGACGCCGCTTGCGTCGAACGACGCCAGCGCCGCCGCAGTCGTGCCGCCTTTGGACGTCACACGTTCACGCAACAAGCTCGGCGGTTCGTCGGAATTCGCCGCCAACTGCGCCGCACCGGTGAAGGTCGCCACCGCCAGCGCGCGGCCTTGCGCTTCATCCATGCCGAGCTGGCGCGCGGCTTCCTGTAACGCCTCGATGAAATAGAACACGTAGGCCGGTCCGCTGCCCGAGATCGCGGTGACGGCGTCGATCTTCGCCTCATCGTCGAACCAGACCGTTTCGCCGACCGCGCCCAGCACTTGCGACGCGAGCGCGCGGCTCGCTTCGTCGACGCTGCCGGTCGCGACGAGACCCGTCACGCCCATGCCGATCAACGCCGGCGTATTCGGCATGACACGCACGATACGGTTGTGCCCATTCAGCCAGCGCGACATGTCGCCCATGCGAATGCCGGCGACGATGCTTACGGCCAGTTGCGACGCGTTCAGATGCGGCGCCACCGCCTCGGCGACGCTCTTCAGGATCTGCGGCTTCACCGCCAGCACGACGGCGTCGTACGCGGCGAGCGCGGCATCCGCGGCGGCGCCCGTCTTGATGCCGAACTGCTGCTCATTGCGCTTGCGCGCGTCTTCGTTGGGATCGATTGCGTAGAGGTCAGCGGGCGCGACGCCACGCTTGATGAGGCCGCCGATCAACGCGGCGGCCATATTGCCACCGCCGATAAAAGCAATTTTCATGATGTTCCGAAGGAAGTGCCGTGAAGAGCCTAAGGAGCCTGAAAAGGCCCGCAAGGGTCAGTTAGAGTAATCTCGCGCGCCGAAGATCGCGGTGCCCACGCGCACGATCGTCGCGCCTTCCAGCACGGCGGCCTCGAGGTCGCTCGACATGCCCATGGATAGCGTGTCGAGTTCGAGTCCGTCGTTACACAGGCGCTCGAACAACTCGCGCAAGTGCCGGTGCGGCACGCGTTGCTCGTCGATGCCGCCGGTCGGCTCGGGAATCGCCATCAGGCCTCGCAAATTCAACTTTGGCAGCGCGGCGATCGCCTGCGCGACTTCCACCGCCTCGGGAACGCTCACGCCGCTCTTCGACGCCTCGCCGCTGATGTTGACTTGCAGGCACACGTTGAGCGGCGGCAAATTATCGGGACGCTGCTCCGAGAGCCGCTGCGCGATCTTCAACCGATCGACGGAATGCACCCAGTCGAACTGCTCGGCGACCGGCCGCGTCTTGTTCGATTGCAACGGACCGATGAAGTGCCATTCGAGCGTGACGCGCAGATCGGCGAGCGTCTCGATCTTGGTGAGCGCTTCCTGCACGTAGTTTTCACCGAACGCGCGCTGGCCGGCGTTGTAGGCGGCGCGCACGTCTTCGGCGGGGAAGGTCTTGGAGACCGCGAGCAGATGGACCGAGCGCGTATCGCGTCCGGCCACGTGGGCGGCCATGGCGATGCGCTGCTGCACCGCCTCGAGATTGTGAATCAGATCGGGCATGTCGGAACCGGAAGTCCAGCGAAAGTCGATTACCCGATTATACGGACAGCATGTGCTCGACCAACTCGATCCAGTGCGCGACCGGCGTCGACGTGCCGCTTTGCAGATGCGCAATGCAGCCGACGTTCGCCGACACGATCACCTGCGGCTCCTGCACTTGCAGCCGCTCGAGCTTTTGATCGCGCAGCGCATACGAGAGCTTGGGCTGCGTCAGCGAGTAGGTGCCGGCCGAGCCGCAGCACAGGTGGCTGTCGGCGGGCAGGCGCACTTCGACACCCAGCGCGGCCAGCAGATGCTCGACCTTGCCGCGTATCTGCTGACCATGCTGCAAGGTGCAGGGCGGATGAAACGCCACGGTGTGAACCGAGCGGCGTCGCGTGACCGAAACCAATGCTTCTTCGAACTCCGGCAGGATCTCCGCGACGTCGCGCGTCAATTCCACCACGCGGCGCGCCTTCTCCGCATACACCGGATCGTGCCGCAACAGGTGCGCGTATTCCTTGACGGTCGCGCCGCAGCCCGACGCGTTCATCACGATCGCCTCCACGCCCTCTTCGACGTAGGGCCACCATGCGTCGATGTTGGCGCGCAGGTCGTCGAGCGCTTCATCGTTGTAGCCCAGATGCAGGCGGATCGCGCCGCAGCAGCCGGCATCCGGCGCGATCAGCATTTCGACGCCGAGTGCGTCGAACACGCGCGCGGTGGCGATGTTGACGTTCGGCATCATCGACGGTTGCACGCAACCCGCGAGCATCAGCATCTTGCGTGGATGTTTCGCGGTCGGCCATTCGAGCGGACGCTGCCGCGCGGGCACCTTGTCGCGCAACTTCTTGGGCAGCAACGGACGAAAATGCTGGCCGATCCGCATGGTCGGCGTGAACAGCGCGCTGTTCGGCACGAAGCTCGCGAGCATGCGCCGCACCAGCCGTTGACTGAACGGGCGCGTGACTTTTTCTTCGGTGAGCTTGCGGCCGATTTCCACCAGCCGGCCATATTGCACGCCGGACGGGCAGGTCGTTTCGCAGTTGCGACAGGTCAGGCACCGGTCGAGATGGAGCTGAGTGCTGCGCGTGACCGGCGCACCCTCGACCATCTGCTTGATCAGATAGATGCGTCCGCGTGGGCCGTCGAGTTCGTCGCCGAGTATCTGGTAGGTCGGACAGGTGGCCGTGCAGAAACCGCAATGCACGCAATTGCGCAGGATGCCGTCGGCTTCGTCGCCATCGGGCGTGTTGCGAATGAAGTCCGCGAGGTTGGTTTGCATCGCGTCGCTCAGAAGTCGGGGTAGAGACGGCCGCGATTGAAGATGCGGGCCGGGTCGAAAGCGGTTTTCAGACCGCGATGGATTTTCATCAGCGGCGCGGGAAGCGGGGTGAACACGCCGGCGCCGCGGTCGTAGCCGTGGCCGGTGCGAAAGATCGTGGCGTGGCCGCCGGCTTGCTTGGCGCTAATACGCACGGTCTGTGCGTCGGTATCGGTGATCCACCAGCGCTGGCCGCCGCCCCATTCCATGAGTTGCGCGCCGGGCAGTTGCAGCGGCTCAGTGATCGAAGGCAGCGCGAGGCGCCACAGCGCGGCCCGCGGCGGAATGGCGGCGAAGAACGAGTCGGTCTGTTCGCGCAGGCCCGCCCAGAAACGTTCGGCTTCGACCGCATCGACCACTTCGCCGCCGAGCGCCATCTTCGCCGACTTGACTGCGGCCTCGGCGCCGGCGAGGCGCACGGCCAGCGTGCCGTGACGCCAGGCGCTCGCGGTGATCGGCAGCGGCCGGCCACCCCATTCGTTGAGCTTACGGACCGCGTCGGTGCCGTTCATGTCGAATTTGAGCGTGGCTTCGGCCTGCGGCAATGGCAGCACCTTGATCGACAGTTCGAGGATCAGTCCCAGGGTGCCGAGCGAGCCGGCCATCAGGCGCGAGACGTCATAGCCCGCGACGTTCTTCACCACCTGGCCGCCGAAATGCAGCTTCTGCCCCTGACCATTCATGATCACAGCGCCGAGCACGAAGTCGCGCGCCGCGCCGGCCGACGGGCGGCGCGGACCGGCGATGCCCGCCGCGATGCAGCCACCGAAGGTGGCCTGCGGCCCGAAGTGCGGCGGCTCGAAGGCGAGCATCTGATGATGGTCGGCGAGCGCGGCCTCGATCTCCAGCAGGGGCGTGCCCGCGCGCGCGGTGATGACCAGCTCCGCCGGATCGTACGCGATGATGCCGCGATAAGCGCGCGTGTCGAGGAGGTCACCTTGCAACGTCTGACCGTACCAGTCTTTGGTGCCGCCGCCACGGATACGCAACGCGCGCCCCTCGGCGCTGGCCGAACGCACACGTTCCGACCACACGGCGACGATGTCGTCCTCTTCCATGGTGTCCTGCTTCGTTGTGTTTCGTTTGATTGTACCGGGCGGGGGCTCGCTGGCAACCAGGAGCGGACCCGCATCGGGTAATCAGGGTGAGAGCAGGAAAAACGGCGCCCACGCAGGCTATGCGCGATGCGTGGGCGGGGCAGTACAGCGTTAGAACCGCGGCAACTCAGGATGCGGCAGCAAGCCGCCGCGCACATGCATCTTGCCGTACTCGGCGCAACGCGCTCGCGTGGGAATGCCTTTGTCGGGGTTGAGCAGGCCGGGCGCGTCGAAAGCCCGCTTGACCGCGTGGAACGCGTCGCGCTCTTCGGGCGAAAACTGCACGCACATCGAATTGATCTTCTCGATGCCGACGCCGTGCTCGCCGGTCACCGTGCCCCCCAGTTCGACGCACGTTTCGAGGATGTCGGAACCAAACGCTTCGGCCCGGTGCCACTCGTCCAGGTCATTGCCGTTGAACAGGATCAGCGGATGCATATTGCCGTCGCCCGCGTGGAATACGTTGATGCAGCGCAGGTTGTAGGTCTTTTCCATCGCCTCGATGCGCGCGAGCAGCGGACCGATACTGCGACGCGGCACCGTGCCGTCCATGCAGTAATAGTCGGGTGAAATGCGCCCGGCGGCCGGGAAAGCGTTCTTGCGGCCCGACCAGAAGCGCAGCCGCTCATTCTCCGAGCGGGAAATCTGGATGCGGGTGGCGCCCTGTTCGCGCAGCACCGCGGTCATGCGCACGATTTCATCCGCGACTTCTTCAGGCGTGCCGTCCGATTCGCACAGCAGGATGGCCGCCGCGTCGAGATCGTAGCCGGCGTTGACGAATTCCTCGACGGCGCGCGTGGCCGGCTTGTCCATCATCTCCAGGCCCGCGGGGATGATGCCCGCCGCAATGATGCCGGCCACCGCGTCGCCGCCTTTCACGACGTCGTCGAAACTGGCCATGATGACCTGCGCCGTTTGCGGCTTCGGGATCAGCTTGACGGTGACTTCGGTGACGATCGCAAACATGCCTTCGCTGCCGATCAGTACGGCCAGCAGATCGAGGCCGGGCGCGTCCGGGGCAAGCGAGCCAAACTCGACGATTTCGCCTTCCATGGTCACGGCGCGCACGCGCATCACGTTATGCACCGTGAGACCGTATTTGAGGCAGTGGACGCCGCCGGAATTCTCCGAGACATTGCCGCCAATCGTGCAGGCGATCTGCGACGACGGGTCTGGCGCGTAATACAAACCGTAAGGTGCGGCGGCTTCTGAGATCGACAGATTGCGCACGCCGGGTTGCACCGTAGCGGTCCGTGCGTACGAATCGACTTCGACGATCTTGCGGAAGCGCGCGAGCGATACCACCACGCCGTGCCGGATCGGCATGGCGCCGCCGGACAGACCGGTGCCCGCGCCACGCGGCACGATCGGCACGTCGAGGCGATGGCAGATCTGCACGATGCGCTGCACCTGCGATTCCGTCTCCGGCAACGCGACCGCGAGCGGCAGACGCCGGTAGGCGGCGAGACCGTCGCATTCGTAGGCGACGGTATCTTCCTCGCGATACAGCAAACAATGGGTCGGCAATACGGCCATCAACGCCTGCACGACTTCGCGCTGGCGCTGGGCGAGTACTTCGGCCGTCAGTTCAGCGGGTGCGTTCATGTGACTTGTCTCCTCGTGCCCTTCAAGTCCAACGCGGCTGGCTTTCCAGCGCTGCCGCGCCTGAATACGCCTCATGCTGCCCAGGTGAAGATCTTGCCCGGGTTCATCAGATTGTGCGGATCGAGCGCATGCTTGATCGAACGCATGGTATCGACCGCGACTTCACCGTGCTCTTCGAGCAGGAATCCCATCTTGTGCAGGCCGACGCCATGCTCGCCCGTGCAGGTGCCGTCCATGCGCAGCGCGCGTTGCACAATGCGATGATTAAGACGCTCGGCTTCGACGAGCTCTTCCGGCTTGTTCGGATCGATCAGGATCGCGACGTGGAAATTGCCATCGCCGACATGGCCGACGATCGGGCAGGGCAGCGGTGACGCTTTCAGATCCTGTTCCGTTTCCTCCACGCATTCCGCGAGACGCGAGATCGGCACGCAGACGTCGGTCGTGACCGCGCGGCAGCCGGGCTTCAGTTGCAGCATGGCGAAATAAGCGTTGTGGCGCGCGTTCCACAGGCGGCTGCGGTCTTCCGGCCGGGTCGCCCATTCGAAACCCTCGCCGGCATTCTGCGCGGCGATGTCCTGGACCAGTTCGGCTTGCTCTTTCACGCCGGCCTCGGTGCCGTGGAATTCGAAGAACAGTGTGGGCGCTTCACGCAGTGTCAGATTCGAGTGGCGATTGATCGAGCGGATGGCGAGCGAATCGACGAACTCGACGCGCGCAATCGGCACGCCCATTTGGATCGTTTCGATGACCGCGCGCACCGCATCGCCCATGGACGGGAACGCGCACACCGCTGCGGACACCGCTTCCGGTTGCGGATACAGGCGCACCGTGATTTCCGTGATCACGCCGAGCGTGCCTTCCGAGCCGACGAACATGCGCGTGAGGTCGTAACCCGCGGACGACTTGCGAGCCCGCGTGCCGGTCTTGATCACGCGGCCGTCGGCCAGCACCACGGTCAGCCCGAGCACGTTCTCGCGCATCGTGCCGTAGCGCACGGCGTTGGTGCCCGAGGCGCGCGTGGCCGACATGCCGCCGATGCTCGCGTCCGCGCCCGGGTCGATCGGGAAGAACAGACCCGTGTCGCGCAATGCCTCGTTCAACTGCTTGCGCGAGATGCCGGGTTCGACGGTGACCGTCAGATCTTCGGCGTTGATCGACAACACCCGGTTCATTTCCGACAGATCGATCGAGACGCCGCCTTGCACGGCGAGCAGATGCCCTTCGAGCGACGAGCCGTTGCCGTAAGGGATGATCGGGACGTTGTACTGGCCGCACAGTTTGACGACGGTTTGCACGTCTTCAGTCGTGCGTGCGAAGACGACGGCGTCAGGCAGTTGCGGGTCGAACGGCGATTCGTCGCGGCCATGATGGGCGCGCACGGCTTCGGACACGGACACGCGATCGGCGAAGACGGCTTTGAGCGCGCTCAGCAACTCGGCGGGAAACGGCCGGCGCAGCGGGGCCGGCGGCACGGGATGATTCACGCATGTCTCCTGGTATTTGGGGCGGTGCTGGTTTACAGCATGTGTTTCATTTTACGCCGATCGCCCGTGGGCCGGCGTTGCGGCCGGCCAGCGCTTCTATAATGGCGGCGACTTCACGATGCGCGCAATATGGATAAACGCGGTGGCTGATCGGGTTTGTTTCGAACCCCCTTGGCCAGTCCGAGCACACGGCGGGGCGCATCGTCACTGAATGCAAGGGAGACACCATGGGCAACCGCTTGAGCAAGATCGCCACCCGCACGGGCGACGACGGCACCACCGGTCTCGGCGATGGCAGCCGTGTGCGCAAAGACAGCGCGCGCATTGCCGCGATCGGCGACGTGGACGAACTCAACTCGAACCTCGGCGTGCTGCTGTGTGAAACCTTGCCGGACAAGGTGCGGGCAGCGCTCGTGGCGATCCAGCATGATCTGTTCGACCTTGGCGGTGAATTATGCATTCCCGGCCACACGATGATTACCGACCGGCAACTCGCGCAACTCGACGACTGGCTTGCCGACTACAACGCGGCTTTGCCGCCGTTGAAGGAGTTCATTCTGCCCGGCGGCTCGCGCGCGGCCTCGCTCGCGCATGTGTGCCGCACCGTGTGCCGCCGTGCCGAACGGGCGATCGTTGCGTTGGGCGAGCACGAGACCATCAACGCCGCGCCGCGCCAGTATGTGAACCGGCTGTCCGATCTGCTGTTCGTGCTCGCGCGCGTGCTCAATCGTGCGGACGGCGGCACCGACGTGCTGTGGCAACACGAGCGAAGCGCAGGCTAGAGCGCAGCCGTGGCGATACGCATTTGATCACGTGACGGCGCATGCAGCGTGACGCGCATTGACGAGCTTTACACGTTAGCCGACCGCCAGCGTGACCGGCTTGCCGATCCGGCTCATCATTTCCACCAGAGTGTCGATGGTGAACTTGGTGGTCTTCTTGTTGACCACGTCGGACACGCGCGGGCGCGACACCATCAGAATCTCGGCCGCCTCGGCCTGCTTCAAATGATGCTGTTCGATCCAGGTGGACAGTTCCGTCATGAGCTGCTCCTTGAGCAGCCGCGTGTCGTTGATCTGGTTTTGCGAAGCGGCGTGCAGGCGTTTGGCCTCTTCAGCGGAAAAGCCGAGTTCGAGGAACAAATTGGCGCCGGGCTTGGTTACGTGACGAATTTTGGTGTCGATCGTCATTTGTTAAGTTTTCCTATCGTTAATGTTGGCGCGGCCGATGATGCAACCCGATGGCGCGATACCGCATTTCGGCAATCTTCCTGTCATGCGGACCCAGCTTCTGCGTTTTCTTCTGGAAGCAATGCAGCACATACAGCGCTTCCACAAACTTCGTCACGTACATGACGCGAAAAATGCCGTCTGCTTCCCTGATGCGAATCTCGCGTGTTCCCGGGCCGATCGAGTCGAACGGTTTCCAGTTATCAGGGTCGAGGCCTGCCTGAATCTTGCCGAGTTGGAACCCCGCTTGACGGCGCATCTCCTCGGGAAAGGCGAGTAAATCGTGATAGCTGGAGCCTAGCCAGCGAATTTCTTTTTCCTGCTCCATAGCCACCTTTCATGTACAAAATCTTATACGTAACATTCACCCCGGTCAAGTCGCATTCGACCCGGCCATGAGTTGTTACGGTACAGAGGCGGTTAAAGGAGCACCATTCGTCCGTTCGGCTAACAAAAAACCCGGCTCATCCATCGAGCCGGGTTTTCCGATGCATCTACTACTGCAATCAGCGTGGCCTTAGTTGCCGCTGCCGCGTGCCACACGACGTTGCTTGACGGCGTCGGCGAGACCTTCGAGCACGGCGACGCTTTCGTCCCAGCCGATGCACGCGTCGGTGATGCTCTGGCCATACGTCAGCGCGCAGCCTTCCTGCAGATCCTGGCGGCCGGCCACCAGATGTGATTCCACCATCACGCCAACAATCCGTTCGTCGCCCGAAGCAATCTGGCGGCCGATATCCGCGCACACCGGAATCTGATTCTCGTGCTTCTTCGAGCTGTTCGCGTGGCTCGCGTCGATCATCAGACGCGCGGCGAGACCGGCCTTGCCGATGTCCGCGCACGCGGCGTTGACGCTGTCCGCGTCGTAGTTCGGCGTCTTGCCGCCACGCAGAATGATGTGGCAGTCCTCATTGCCCGCGGTCGACACGATCGCCGAGTGGCCGCCCTTGGTGACCGACAGGAAATGGTGCGGCTGCGAGGCGGCCTTGATCGCGTCGACGGCGATCTTGACGTTGCCGTCGGTGCCGTTCTTGAAGCCGACCGGGCACGACAGTCCCGAAGCCAGTTCGCGGTGCACCTGGGATTCGGTGGTGCGCGCGCCGATCGCGCCCCACGAGATCAGATCGGCGATGTACTGCGGGCTGATCATGTCGAGGTATTCGGTGCCGGCCGGCAGGCCCAGTTCGTTGATGCGCAACAGCAGCTCACGCGCGGTGCGCAGGCCGTCGTTGATCTTGAAGCTGTTGTCCATGTGCGGGTCGTTGATGAGACCCTTCCAGCCCACCGTCGTGCGCGGCTTTTCGAAGTACACGCGCATCACGATTTCGAGTTCGCCGGCGAAGCGCTTGCGCTGCTCGATCAGACGCCCCGCGTATTCCATGGCCGCCTTGGTATCGTGAATCGAGCACGGTCCGATGATCACGATCAACCGGTCTTCCATGCCGTGCAGAATGCGATGCATCGCGGTGCGCGAGTTGTAGATCACGTCGGACACCGTTTCGTCGCAAGCGAATTCGCGGATCAGGTGAGCGGGCGGCGTGAGTTCTTTCAATTCGCGGATGCGGACATCGTCGGTGTTGTGCGGGGGCATGTTGTTCTCCAATCGGTTCGTAGCGTGTTCGCGCGGGCAATCAGGGTTGCGATGAAGCAGCGATGCCAGAGCGGACGATCATCAAAAATAAAGTTTCAAAGGCATGAGGCGAAAAAAAACCGCCAGGCTAGCTGGCGGTTTTTCGGGAATTCTCGGTGTCCTGCGTGCACTAACACCCCTCTCGATCCGCCAGCGGTCTGAGATGCCAAAAAAAGTAAAAATAAAACTTGGCGGACATGACGAATGAGGTCGCAGGTCAAAAAGGGTGAGTGACTTTATAACCCGGGCAGGCGGCGCTTGCAAGCCACAGGGTATAAAAATGCGGAAAATCCGCATACTTCGCGCAATGCATGCACGAAGTATGCATTTTCTGCCAAATCAGGCCGTGCCACCGACCGTCATCCGGTCGATCCGCAGCGTCGGCTGGCCGACGCCCACCGGCACGCTCTGGCCTTCCTTGCCGCACACGCCGACGCCCGAATCGAGCTTCATGTCGTTGCCGATCATACTGACGAATTTGAGCGATTCGGGGCCGCTGCCGATCAACGTCGCGCCCTTGACCGGGTACGTGACCTTGCCGTTTTCGATCATGTACGCCTCGGAAGCCGAGAACACGAACTTGCCGTTGGTGATGTCGACCTGGCCGCCGCCGAAATTCACCGCATACAAACCGTTCTTCACGGAAGCGATGATTTCCTGCGGGTCCTTGTCGCCGTTGAGCATGTAGGTGTTGGTCATGCGCGGCATGGGCAGCGCCGCATACGACTCACGGCGCGCATTGCCCGTGACCGGCATCTTCATCAGACGCGCGTTCAGCGTGTCCTGAATGTAGCCTTTCAGAATGCCGTCCTCGATCAATGTCGTGCACTGAGTCGGGTTGCCTTCGTCGTCGATATTGAGCGAGCCGCGGCGGTTCGGCAGCGTGCCGTCGTCGACCACGGTGACGCCCTTGGCGGCGACCTGCTCGCCGATCCGCCCAGCGAATGCCGACGAACCCTTGCGGTTGAAGTCGCCTTCCAGGCCGTGGCCAATCGCTTCGTGCAGCAGCACGCCGGGCCAGCCCGGTCCAAGCACGACGGTCATCGCGCCGGCCGGAGCGGGGCGCGCGTCGAGGTTCACCAGCGCGGCGTGTACGGCGTCGTCGACATAGCTGGAGAGGATCTCGTCGGTGAAATAGCCGTAGTCGAAGCGGCCACCGCCGCCGCCACTACCGATTTCACGGCGGCCGTTCTGCTCGGCGATCACCGTGACCGACACGCGCACCAGCGGACGAATATCGGCGGCGAATCCGCCGTCGCTGCGCGCGACCAGCACCACGTCGTATTCACCGGCGAGGCCGGCCATGACTTGCTGGATGCGCGGATCGCGGCCGCGCGCCATCTGTTCGATGCGCTCGAGCAGTTTGACCTTGGCCGTGGCGTCGAGCGAATGCAGCGGATCGGCCGGCAGGTACAGATCGCGCCCGGCGATGCCGGTCAGCGACGACGCCACCTTGATCTTCTGCTTGCCGCCGCCCGCCTTGGCGATCGAACGCGTGGCGAGCGCCGCCTGGCGGATCGCTTCGGGCGACAGATCGTCCGAATAGGCGAAAGCCGTGCGGTCGCCCGACACGGCGCGCACGCCGACGCCCTGGTCGATGCTGAAGCTGCCGGACTTCACGATGCCTTCTTCGAGACTCCACGCTTCGCTGCGCGTGTACTGGAAGTACAGGTCCGCGTAGTCGATCTTGTGCGTGAAGATTTCGGCGAGCGTGCGGGTAAGCAGGGATTCGTCGAGACCGTAGGGCGTCAGGAGGATGTCCTTGGCGGTGGCGAGGTTACGGATACCGGGTTCGATGATGTTCATGCGAAGTATGTTCTGCTCGATACGAAGGATTCGGTTAGCGCCTCTGTCACACGCTATGTGAGTAGGAGACGCCGCAGTTTCAATGTCACGCGGATGGATTTATCAACTGGGTCAGAGGAGTCAACTAAGCACACGATGACGCCAGGCGGGCAGACTCTGTCGCACTTCGTCGATGCGCGCACGCTCGAGATTGCCGGCGACCACGCCTGCGCCTTCGTCGCGCACCGCGACGATTTCGCCCCACGGGTCGATCAGCATGCTGTGGCCCCACGTCCGGCGGCCATTTTCATGTTTGCCGCCTTGCGCCGCGGCCAGCACGTAACACTGGTTTTCGACCGCCCGGGCGCGCAGCAGCATTTCCCAATGCGCGCGGCCGGTCGTATAAGTGAACGCCGACGGCACCACGATCAGCGCGCAGTCGCCCATGCGCCGGTACAGCTCCGGAAAGCGCAGATCGTAGCAGACCGACAGGCCGACACGGCCGAACGGCGCCTCGAACGTGCGAACCTCGCCGCCGGGGCAGATGGTGCGCGCCTCGTCGAACGATTCCTCGCCCTTTTCGAAGTTGAACAGATGGATCTTGTCGTAGCGCGCGGCCTCGTTGCCCTGCGGGTCGAACACCAGCGTGGTGTTCAGCACGCGCGAGGCTTCGGGCGACATCAATGGCAGCGTGCCGCCGATCACCCAGACCTGGTGGCGGCGCGCGGCGTCGGCGAGAAAACGCTGGATCGGACCGTCCTGATAGGGTTCGCGCACGGCAAGCTTGTCCGTGTCCTTGAAGCCCATGAAGCAGAAGTATTCAGGCAGCAGGACGAGTTGCGCGCCGTCTGCGGCGGCTTCGGCAATCAGGCGCCCGGCTTCGGCGAGATTGCGCTCGCGATCCGGCGTGCTCACCATTTGCAGCGCGGCGACACGGAATGCGCTTTCCAGGGAACCGCTGGAGACGGTTGAAGAGACGTGTGTTTCGCTCATGAGCGTTTCGAAAAACTCCCGGCAAGGCGGCGGCGCGAACCGCTGGCGCCGCAAACGTCGTTCAAGGCTGGCTGGGGCCGCTGGTGCGGCACGGTGACTGCCCGGCCAACAAAGGGCCGGATACAGGCTCAGTGCGCTTCCACGGTCGAAGCCGGAGCGTCCATCTTACCGCGATCGCTCTTCACCCGCTCAACGTGCGGTTTCGACCACGATCCGGTGATCGCATACTCCCGCGCGAACGCGTGCGAGACCGACTGCGTGAAGGCCAGATCGGCCACCAGCGCGCCGAGTCCGAGCAGCGGATTGATCACCGTCGCGGCGATCACGGCGGCGCCGGCGCTAACCGTCGGCACGACCTGGACGTGCAGATCCTGGGTCTCCTGGGCGAGGTCGACCGAGCCTTTCATCTCGGCGCGTGCCGGCGCGGTCACCATTTCGAAGTTCTCGGTGCGGCCAATGCCGTTGTGAATCTGCGCGGTGCCGGTGACGCGTTCAAACGGCAGGCCTTCGCCGATCACGTCGCGGAAGTTCAGGGTGGCGAAGCGCGCGAGGCTCTGCAGACTGAGCACGCCCAGCAGCTTGGCGACGCCCGGATCGACCTTGAGAATCTGGCCGTGACGCAGATCGACGGCGAGATTGCCGTTGAGCGTCGGATAGTCGATCCTGGTCGGGCCGCCCTGCCACACCACCTTGCCCGACAACGAGCCACTGCCGGCCTTGATCGTGCGCGGCTGGCCGAATCGTTCCAGCAGGGCGCCGGCGTCCTTGATGTCGAGCTTGAAATCGAACACGGTACGGCGCGGCGTGGCTTCGACGGCGCTGTTGCCGAGGCCGGTCGAGGTGCGCCAGTTCGCGGTGGCGGTCAGCGTGGCGGCGGGGTTGGTGATGTCGAGCTTATCGAGTTGCCAGACCGGCACGCCGTCTTCCTCGAAGTTGTGCGCGTCGACTTCGAGGCGGCCGATGTTGCGGTCGCGCACGATCAACTCGTTGACCACCAGATCGATAGACGGCATGTTCTGCGCCGGCGCCGACATTGCCTGGCCGAGCAGGTCCTTGTCGGTCGCCGATGGAATCACCACGCGGGCAAAGCGCGCCTGCAGCGTGCCCGGCGACTCTTTCGTCGCGCCCGGCAGCCACGACACATGGCCCGACACCTGGTTCGACGCGATGTTCGCCTGCCAGGTGCGGTCCGTATGGGACGCGCCGACGATCACGCTGTCCCAGTGACGCTTGAGCAGCGTCAGCGTGCCGACGTGCAGCGCGAAGCGACTCGGCAGGAATTGCGCGACGGTGGGGTTCGACACGACCGGCGTCGACGCGGCGGAGCCGGGTGTTTCTTTACTGCGTATTTGCGTGATGGCCGCGCGCCACGCGTCCGCATCGAATGCGTCCAGATCGACGGCGGCGATCACGCCTTCGGACGGCAGGTCGGCGGGCTTGTTCACGCCGACCGCGCCGCGCACGACCGTCGGCGTCGTTTTCGGCTGATAGCGCAGCAGATAGGTGGCGGCGACCGGGCCGAAGGTGAGATCGGCACGCTGCAGTCCCGCTTCGCCCGGTGCGGCGGACGGGCTGACGGCGAAACGCAGCGGCATCGGCGTGCCGACCGGCTTGTTGAACGGCGCGGGAAAGTCGAGCGCGAGGCCGCTCAGATCGGAGTTCGCCGTCACTTCGGGCAGCCGCCCCTTGGCGCCGCGCACGTTGAGTGCATAGGGCGCGCTGCCGCTCATGCGCGTCAGCACCTGCGCGGCCGGGCCATGCAGGTTGAGGCCGCGCGCCGCGTCGACGGCGATATGGCCGCCGAGGTCGAGCGCATAGGTGCCGTCCTTCTTCAATCCGCCGTTCGCATGCACGTCGCCGCCGAGGAATTGCCCGGAGAGCCGGTCCACCTGCGCCGTGTGTTCGGTGAAATGCACCTTGCCCTTCAGTTGCGACAGCGGCGGCACGTTCTCGACGCTCAAGCGATTGTTCTGGAAGCCGACCGCGCCTTCCACGGCGATGTGCGGCTTCGGCGTGCGCGGCACCGTGAGCTGGAGCGCGAGCGACGCGGGCCCTTCGGCGCGCACCTTGTCGGTTTCATGCTTTGCCATGATGCCGAGCGAGCTGGCGTTCACATAGTCGAGCATGTCGGCGAGCGGCCCGTGGCCATCGCCTTTGATGACAAGGCTCGACGCTTTGGTGCCGAGGTCCTCGATCCTGCCGTTGACGCCGATCAGCGCGACCTGCTTGTAATGCGCCCGATCGATGTCGAAGCGCAGTACGTTCTGCTTGAGCTCGAACACGCCGTCGATGCCGTCGAGCGCCGGCCACACGTTCGGCGTGCCGTTCCTCATCTTGCGCGGCGGGAAGGGCGTCGGATCGAACTTGCCGCCCTTGAACGGCGCAACGATATGGAACAGCCCAGCGCTCGGATCGCGCGAGTAGGGGAACTTGGTCAGATCGCCGTGCACCTCGATGGTCGCGCCGTGCGACATGCCGGCCTGCAAGCCGTGGCCCAGATAGATGCGCAGCTTTTCGCCGATGCTGGTCGGCAGATAGCGCACGATGCGCGTCACCTGCGCGCGCTGGAAGTCGGCTTTCAGATCGAGCGAGCCGCGTCCGTGGCCCGGGTTGCTGTAGTCGGCGGAGGCGGTGGCCGCGACGTCGGCGTTCGAGACGGCGAAATCGGCCAGCTTCACGGTGAAGGCCGGGTGGTTCTCGCCCGGCGCTTTCGGCGTAATGGTCCAGTCGGCGCGGCCATGCAGATGGTCGAGCTTCAGCCGCGGATCGTCGAACACGCCCGGCAGCGTAATGGCGACATTAGACGTGTTGAGCAGGGCTGTGCCGTGGGTCTCGTCGGCATCCACCTTGCCCCACAGATTCTCGATGCCGGGAATGCCCGCGCGCGGGTGATTCAGCGGCGTGAGCCCCGGCGGCGGTTCCTGGGCGGCGACGCTGATGCCTTGCAGATCGCCCTTGAAGCGATAGCGCTCGATCGGCTCGGCGCCGCTCGGGCGATGATCGCTGCCTGCTTCGCCCGACTCCGGCTTGCCGCGCTCGACCTCGATGACATAGTTGGCCACCAGACCGCGCGGATTGATACGTACCAGGTTGTTCAGGAGGCGCCGCGGCAGCGGCAACGCACGGCTGAATTCGGCGAGGATGCCGAGGTCGACGCGGTCGCCGCTCACGCTGACGAGTTGCCCGTGTTGCTGCGAGGCGGTCCGGTAGCGGCCATTGAGGATGGTGAACGCGAGCGTGCGGGTGAGCGGCGTGCCGTCGTCGAGCGGCGGCTGGCCGAGTTCGGCGTGCAGATTGGTCAGTTGCAGTTTGTAGTCGCCCTGGTCGGCTTCGAGGCGCCACGAGAAATTGGCGACCGGCACCAGCAGCTTCGGCTGGGTCGGACGCACTCGCAGGGCGACGTCGGTGCCGGCGAGTTGGCCACCCGCCGACTTGATGCGCCCGTCGGCGAAATCGATCCAGATGGCGTTGTCGATACGGCCGGCAAACGTCTCGATCGGAAAATTGACGTAGCGCGCGAGCGTCGGCAGATCGACCGGGCCGGTCGAGACGTACACCTGGCCGGTCCAGTTGATCGGCTTGCCGATCGCGGAGAGCGGCGCGTGTTTGAAGTGCGTGCGGAAATCGAGCGCGCCGTGCAGGACCTGGCCGTCGGCGGGCGCCTGCAGCGCGAGGCGGTGATCGTAGCCGTCGTTGAGAATCGCGATGCGGATGTCGCGCAGCGCCAACTCCGGCGCGTCATGCTGCGCATCACGCCAGCGCAGCGCGCCGCCGCGCACCACGATCGCCTGCTGACGCAGTAGCCAGGTGGACAAGGTGTCGTTGCCGCTGTGGCGAGTCGGCACCGGCACGCCCGCCACCGAAAGCACGCCGTCGCTGCTGCGCGACACCAGCACGTCCGGCTGATCGACGATCAGGCTGGACAGCGCGGGATGAAACTGCCAGAGCGACCGCCACGAGAGCGTGGCGGTGGCGTGGGGAATCGTCAGCGCGGCTTTGCCGTCGTGATCGCGGATCACGAGATCGGTAACGTCGAGGCCCGGCTGGAAGCCGCTCCAATGCGGCGCGAGCTTGCCGATGGTGAACTGCGCGTGCAGCTTTTCTGAAACGGTGGCTTCGATGCGCGGCCGGAACGAGTCGACACGCGGCAGGACCACGTAGCGCAAGCCCAGAAACAGACCCATCGCAATGAAGTACAGGACGAGCGCGAGCGCGAGGACCACGTGCAAGGTCCGACGCAGCACGATGTGGTCGCTTCCGCTCACAGGCCGGACTTGCACAGTTTCGTGCGGGTCGGCGGATTCGTTTCGCTCGGACATGCTGCGGCGGGTGGGCGTATGGTAGTTTTGCGAATTAACGACGAAATGTAACACACGGGAAAGCGTAGGCGGACCTCCTGCAAACCCTGTCTGCATGCCGTCTCGCGACTTCCGCGAGGCTGCCGCGACCGTGCATTACTACGAACTGAACCACGCTGATCAAGCAACGAGCGAGCCAGACCCTTGATGACTGACGCCACTCTCCTGAGTTCCAACTATTCACACTACGCGGCGCGCGCTGCCGCAGCCCGTCCGCAACTCGTGGCGCAGGTGGCGGCGCTGGCGTCCGGGCCGCTCACGCGCGAGCGTATCGACGCGCGGTTCGACGCCTTGTGCGCCGCGGCGGCCGGCGCGGCCGATGCGCCATTGAGTGAAGATGCACTCAAACGGGCCTTGCGCCAACTGCGTACCGAGGTCTTTTGCGCCGTGATGGAGCGTGATCTGGCGGGCGAGGCGGATGTTGCCGAAGTCACCGGCGCGATGACCGACCTGGCGGAGACGACCATCCAGCGTGCGCTCGCGGTCCTGTCCGGTGAACTCGAAACGCTGTACGGCGAGCCGCGCGGGCCGCAAGGCGAACGGCTCTCGCTCGGGGTGGTGGGAATGGGCAAGCTGGGTGGGCGCGAACTGAACGTGTCGTCCGATATCGACTTGATCTTCATTTATGAAGAGGATGGCGAGACTGCCGGTGGCCAGCGTTCGCCGATCGCCACGCAGGACTTTTTCACGCGCCTCGGCAAGCGCCTGATCGGCGCCCTCGCCGAAGTGACCGGCGACGGCTACGTGTTCCGCGTCGATATGCGGCTGCGGCCGAACGGCGACTCGGGGCCGCTCGTGTGCAGTCTCGGCATGCTCGAAGAGTATTTCTACGTGCAAGGCCGCGAGTGGGAGCGCTATGCGTGGATCAAGGGGCGTCTCGTGTCCGAAGGCGCGAGCGATGCGGCGCAACGGCTGCAGAAGCAACTCGATGCGATCGTCACGCCGTTCGTCTACCGCCGCTATCTCGACTTCGGCGTGATCAGCGCGATTCGCGCGCTGCATCTGCAGATTCGCCAGGAGGCGCAGCGGCGCGCGTCGATGCGGCCCGACAAGGCGGACGACATCAAGCTCGGGCGGGGCGGCATCCGCGAAATCGAATTCAGCGCGCAGGTGTTCCAGTTGATTCGTGGCGGCCAGGACGCGGGCTTCCGGGTGCGCCCGACGCTTGCCGTGCTGCGTCACGCGGCCGCGCATGGGCTGATCGACACGTCGGTTTGCGTGAAGCTGTCGCAGGCGTATCGCTTTCTGCGCGAACTCGAGCATCGGCTGCAATATCGCAACGATGCGCAGACCCATGCGATGCCGGTTGATCCCGAGGAACGCGCGGCGCTCGCTCATGCGATGGGTTGCGACGACTACGCCGCGCTGATGGCCAAGCTCGATGCGCATCGCGAATTTGTCGAACAGCAGTTCGATCAGATTTTCGCCGACAAGGTGAGCGGCCGCGACGGTTGTGGCGCACCCGAAGACGGCGCCGCCGCATGGGTCTGGAGCAGCGCGCTCGCCGATGACAGCGCCGACGAAGCCTTGCAGGCGCGCCTCGCCGAACTCGGCGTGGCCGAGCCGGGCGAACTGCTCGCGCGGCTGCGCGCGATCTGGGTGTCGTCGCGTTACGCGGGGCTGGCCGAGCGCAGCCGGCAACGTTTCGATATCGTCGCGCAACGCGCGCTCGAAGCCGCGCGCACGCTGGAGCCTGCCGAGCGGCGCGGCGATACGGTGGCGCGGTTCTTCGACCTGCTCGAAGCGGTGAGCAGGCGCGGTGCGTATCTCGCGCTGCTGACCGAATATCCGCAGGCGCTGCATCGTGTGCTGTCGGTGCTCGGCGGATCGCGCTGGGCGGCCGGCTACCTGATCCGCCATCCGCAATTGCTCGACGAGTTACTGGACGACGAAGCAATCAACAGCCCGTTCGACTGGCCCGAGTTCAAGCGCACACTGCGCCTGCGCCTGGCCGCGGCGGACGGCGTCGAGCAACAGATGGACCTGTTGCGCCATGCCCATCAGGCCGAGGTGTTTCGCATTCTGCTGATCGATCTGGCCGGCAAGCTGAGCGTCGAACATGTGAGCGACCGGCTGTCCGAACTCGCCGATGCCGTGCTAGACGTCACGCTCGAGGCCGTCTGGAACCAATTGCCGAAACGCCATCGTGAGGTGCCGCGTTTCGCGGTGATCGCGTACGGCAAGCTGGGCGGCAAGGAACTGGGCTATGCGTCCGACCTCGACGTGATCTTCCTCTACGACGACCCCGACGACGCCGCAGCCGACGTCTACTCCACTTATACGCGCCGTCTGATCACCTGGCTCACGACCGCAACCGGCGCCGGCACCCTGTTCGACGTCGACTTGCGCCTGCGGCCGAACGGCGAATCGGGCCTGCTCGTCACCGATCTGGACGCGTTCCGCCGTTACCAGTTGCGCGAGGGCGATGCCGCCAATACGGCGTGGGTATGGGAGCACCAGGCATTGAGTCGCGCGCGTTACTGTGCGGGCGATGCCGAGATCGGCGCGAAGTTCGAGGCCATCCGTGAACAGGTGCTGACCACGCCGCGCGAAGCGGTGCCGCTGATGAAGGAGATCGTCGAGATGCGGGCGCGCGTCGAAGCGGGGCATCCGAACCATACGGCGCTGTTCGATCTGAAGCACGATAGCGGCGGCATGGTGGATATCGAGTTCACCGTGCAGTACTGGGTGTTGTTGCATGCGGCGAGCGATCCGGAGCTGATCCGCAATACCGGCAACATCGCGTTGCTGCGGGAAGTGTCGCGCTTCGGCCTGATGAGCGAGGCGGAAGCGGAGACGGTTGGCGCGGCGTATCGCACGTACCGCAAGTTGCAGCACCAGCTGCGGCTGGACGGGATGGAGAAGGCGCGCGTCGAGCCGGCGTTGGTGGCCACCGAGCGTGAGGCGGTGCTGGGGCTGTGGAAGCGTGTGTTTGGTTAAACGCGCGCAGGGGTTTCTCAAGCGGGCCTGTCTGCGGGCGCTTCGAGCGGCGTCGCGGCTTTCACTCTGCCAAGCGGACGACGCGCCCGGCGATTCACCTTTAGCCGTCGTTCGTCGCCGCCAGTGCTCCGATCGCCTGTCGTAGACGGCGAGGGCATCCCCAGCCAACGAACCACTACGCCGCCAGCATTTCCTTCGCATGCTTACGCGTGGTCGGCGTGATCTCCAACCCGCCGAGCATGCGCGCGACTTCCTCGACGCGGCTCGCCTTGTCGAGCGAGGTCACGCTACTCACCGTGCCGCCTTTGCCGTTGCCTGCCTTGGCCACCTGGAAATGATGGTCGCCGCGCGCCGCAACTTGCGGCAAGTGCGTCACGCATAGCACCTGGCGCTGTTGGCCAAGCTGATGCAGGAGCCGCCCGACCACTTCGGCGACGCCGCCGCCGATGCCCGTGTCCACTTCGTCGAAAATCAGCGTGGGTGTCGGGCTGGCGGCGCTGGCGATCACGGCGAGCGCGAGGCTGATCCGCGCCAGTTCCCCGCCTGAGGCGACCTTGGCAAGCGGCCGCAGCGGCACGCCGGCATGACCGGCGACGCGGAACTCGACCTGTTCGAGCCCATGCGCGCCGCCTTCGGGCAGCGGCACCAGCGCGACTTCGAAGCTGCCGCCTTTCATCGACAGTTCCTGCATGCCCGTGGTGACCGCCGCGCCTAGCGCCTTGCCGGCCTTGGCGCGCGCCTTCGAAAGTTTCTTCGCCTCGGTCAGGAAGTCTTCCTTGGCTTTGGCTTCGGCGGCGTGCAGGCTGTCGAGGTCGGCGGCCGCGTCGAGCGCGGCCAGTTGCGCGCGACGCGCCTCGTGTTCCTCAGGCAGCGTTTCCGGCTGCAGACGAAACTTGCGCGCGGCCGAATGCAACGCGTCGAGACGCTTTTCGACTTGCGCCAGCCGGTCCGGATCGAGTTCGAGCTTTTGCGCGTAATGGCTCAGCGAATAAGCCGCTTCCTGCAACTGGATTTCGGCCGGCTCGAGCGCGGCCAGCACGTCGTTCAAGGCCGGATCGATCTCCGCCAGATCGCGCACCTTCGAGACGATCGAGGACAGATGCGTGATCATCGCCTCGTCCGATTCGGATAGCGCGCCGAGCGCGCCTTGCACGCCGTCGATCAGATTGGCCGAATGCGACAGCCGCCGATGCTCGGTGTTGACCTCTTCCCACTCACCCGGCTGCGGCGCGAGCTTGTCCAGTTCGGTGAGCTGCCAGGCGAGCCGCTCGCGCTCGAGTTGCAGTTCACGGTCACGCGTTTGCGCGTGCTCGATCGCCTGAACCTTCTCGCGCCATGCGCGCCATGCCCGCGTGACGGTCGCTGCGGTGTCGGACAGGCCCGCGTGGGTATCGAACAATTCGCGTTGCGCGTCGGGGCGCATCAGCAACTGGTGCGCGTGCTGACCATGAATATCCACCAGCATTTCGCCGACCTCGCGCAACTGCGCGAGCGTCGCCGCGGTGCCGTTGATGAAGGCCCGCGAGCGGCCGTTGGCGTCCACCACGCGCCGTAGCATCACCGTGCCACCGTGATGGCCGTCGTCGCCGGTCGTGCCGAGCGCCTGCTCGTCAAGCCATTGCTCGACCTGCAGATGAGTCTCGAACTCCGCGGTGATGTCGGCGCGGCTTTCGCCGGTGCGCACGACGTTCGCATCGGCGCGGGCGCCGAGCGCGAGCGCCAGCGCGTCGATCAGGATCGACTTGCCGGCGCCGGTTTCGCCGGAGAAAACAGTAAAGCCGCTGTCGAATTCGAGATCGAGCGCGGCGACGATGACGAAGTCGCGTATCGAGAGGTGGCGAAGCATGGAGGTCGTCTGGTGAGCTTGATGTTCGGGTTTCGGCAGCGGCGGCGTTCGCGTTCCGGTGTCCTTGCCGCTCAGGGCTTCGGGTCTTCTTCGTGCGACGGGTATTCGTTCCAGTGCAGCTTCTTGCGCAGCGTGGCGAAGTAGCTGTAGCCGACGGGATGCAGCATCGGCACCGTATGACGTGAGCGGCGCACTTCGATCGTGTCGCTCAGTTCGAGCGACGTGAACGACTGCATGTCGAAATTGACGTTCACTTCGCGCCCCGAGACGATCTGGATGCTCACCTTCGAGTCGTCCGGCAGCACGATCGGCCGGTTCGAGAGCGCGTGCGGCGCGATCGGCACCAGCACGATCCCCTGCAATTGCGGATGCAGAATCGGCCCTTGCGACGACAGCGCGTAAGCGGTCGAGCCGGTGGGCGTAGCCACGATCAGACCGTCCGAGCGCTGGTTGTACATGAAGCGGCCGTCCACCGAGACATGCAGTTCCGCCATGCCCGAGAAGCCGCTGCGGTTGACCACCACGTCGTTGAAGGCCAGCGCGTGATAGATCGGATTGCCGCCGCGCATGATGCGCGCTTCGAGCAGCACGCGTTCCTCGCGCTCGAAATTGCCCGACAGCATTTGCGGCACGATCTCGCGCATGTCGGAGATCGGAATGTCGGTAATGAAGCCGAGGCGCCCGTGGTTGATGCCGATCAGGGGCGTGCGATACGGCGCGAGCTGGCGGCCGATGCCGAGCATGGTGCCGTCGCCGCCCAGCACCACGGCCACGTCGGCACGCGCGCCGATCTCGGCGGGACGCAGCGCCGGATAATCGGTGACGCCGATCTCGGCGGCGGTGTCGGCTTCGAACACGACTTCGAAGCCGCGCTTCGCGATGCACGAGGCGAGCGCGGTCAACGGCTCGGCGATGCCCGGCGTATTGTTGCGCCCGACGAGCGCGACGGTCTTGAACTGGCTGGTCACTTGCATGCCGGCATTACACCATAGGTAGGGCCTGAAAAGAACCGCAGACAGACCCGGTAGCGGGCCGGCGCGCGCGGGCCATCAGCGCATCTCGCGATTATCGTTAGAATGGTGAAGCCTTGATGACATATGCGCCGGCTAAAGTGCGGCGGGGTGCCGGCAGCCGGGCCGCCCAGAAGGTGGCCCGCAAGGTGGTCCGCAAAGCGCCGGGCGGAACGCCGGCTAGCAGGCCGGACCGAAGGCAATGCGCCGCGCTGGCAAGTGGCGGCGCGTTCGTCAGGGATGGGCGCCCCTAGCGCTCGCGGTAGTCGTGCCATTGAGCTAAAATTTTCCGTCATGCTAGATCCTCGCGCACAAACCCTCCTCAAAACGCTGATCGAGCGCTACATCGCCGAAGGTCAGCCGGTCGGCTCGCGCACGTTGTCGCGCTATTCGGGCCTCGAACTGAGTCCCGCAACGATCCGCAACGTGATGTCCGACCTCGAGGACCTGGGGCTCGTGATCAGTCCGCATACTTCCGCGGGCCGCATTCCCACGCCGCGCGGCTACCGCCTGTTCGTGGACACCATGCTCACAGTGGAGTCCGCCGCGGACGAAGAAGCCGTGACGCGTACCGTGAAGACTACGCTGCAGGCGGGCGACCCGCAGAAAATCGTCGCGGCGGCGGCGAGCGTGCTCTCCAATCTGTCGCAGTTCGCCGGCGTGGTGCTCACGCCGAGGCGCAGTCACGTGTTCAAGCAGATCGAGTTCATGCGTTTGTCCGACAAGCGCATTCTGCTGATCATCGTCACGCCGGAAGGCGACGTGCAGAACCGCATCATGGCGACCCAGCGCGATTTCTCGCCGTCGCAACTGGTCGAAGCCTCGAACTACATCAACGCGCACTTCGCGGGCCTTTCGTTCGACGACGTGCGCCGCCGCCTGCGCGAAGAAATCGACGAACTGCGCGGCGACATGACCACGCTGATGCACGCCGCCGTCACGGCCAGCACGGACGAATCCGACACGGGCGAGACCGTGCTGATTTCCGGCGAGCGCAACCTGCTCGAAGTGGCCGACCTTTCGTCGGACATGGCGCGCTTGCGCAAGCTGTTCGATGTGTTCGACCAAAAGACCAGTCTCCTTCAATTGCTCGACGTGTCGAGTCACGCGGCGGGTGTGCAGATTTTCATCGGCGGCGAGTCGAATCTCGTACCGATCGAGGAAATGAGCGTGGTCACCGCGCCGTACGAGGTGAACGGCAAGATCGTCGGCACGCTCGGCGTGATCGGGCCGACCCGCATGGCCTACAACCGTGTGATTCCGATTGTGGACATCACCGCGCGCCTGCTTTCCCTGACTCTCAGCCAGCAATAAACAGCTTCGACTCCTGGCCGCGGCGGTGCCTGCTGCAAATAATGCGTGAGCGCGCGCGGCTTGCCAATTGGCCGAATGGCCAGGGGTGTCCGGCGGACCGGTGCATGAACCGCGCCGCTATAATGAATCCCACCTGAACCGACTCTCCGCCAAAACCGGTTATTTCTGCTGCCTATGCGCTTCGACCTCGAGCGGCCCTCACAGAACGCCACGTCACACCGTGTCGCCGTGCTGCTGATCAATCTCGGCACGCCCGACGCGCCGACGCCGCGTGCGGTCCGCCGCTATCTCGCGCAGTTTCTGTCCGATCCGCGCGTGGTCGAAATTCCGGCGCTGCTCTGGCAGATCATCCTGCGGCTGTTGATTTTGCCGGTTCGGGGCCGCGCCTCCGCCAAGAAGTACGCCGCGGTGTGGATGCCCGAAGGCTCGCCGCTGCGGGTCCACACGGAGAAGCAGGTGGAAGGCTTGCGCCATCTGCTGCAATTGAACGACTACACGGTACTGGTCGATTACGCGATGCGCTACGGCACGCCGGGCATTCCGGCCATGCTGAACCAGCTCAAGCTGGCGGGCGCCGAGCGCGTGCTGCTGATGCCCATGTATCCGCAGTATTCGTCGTCGACCACCGCCACCGCGTTCGACGAAGCCTTTTCGGCGCTCAAGCGCATGCGTAATCAGCCGGAGATCCGCACGGTTCGGCAGTACGCCGACCATCCGGCGTACATTGCGGCGCTTGCCGCGCAGGTGCATCACTATTGGCATCAGCACGGCCGGCCGGATTTCGCCGCGGGCGACAAGCTGGTGCTGAGTTTTCACGGCGTGCCCAAGCGCACGCTGGATCTCGGCGACCCATACCACGAGCAATGCCAGCAAACCGGCGCGCTGCTGATGCAGGCGCTCGAACTGACGCAGGTGGAATGCCGCATCACGTTCCAGTCGCGTTTTGGCAAGGCCGAATGGCTGCAGCCGTACACGGCGCCGACGTTGAAGGAACTGGGCGCGGCGGGCGTGCGGCGCGCCGATGTGTTCTGTCCGGGCTTTACGGCCGATTGCCTTGAAACTATCGAGGAAATCGGCATGGAAGTGCGCGACGAATTCCTCCACGCGGGCGGCAAGGATTTCCATCGGATTCCCTGCTTGAACGCTTCACAGGCGTGGATTGCCGCGCTGGGCGAAATCGTCGCGCAGAACCTGCAAGGCTGGCCGGTGCAGGCGCTGCCGGTGCCGCATACGACAGGAGCTTGAACAGGCTCATGAATTACAGGATTTCAACCGAAGCAGGCGCGAAGCTGCGCATCGACAAATGGCTTTGGGCGGCGCGCTTCTTCAAGACGCGCTCGCTCGCCGCGGACGCCGTCGAAAAAGGGCATGTGCGTATTGGCGGCGCCAGCGTCAAGCCGGCCAAAGACGTGCGGGTCGGCGACCTGGTCGAGATCGAGATCGAGCGGATTGTGTGGCAGGTGGAAGTGCTGGGCGTGTGCGACGTGCGCGGCCCGGCGAGCGTCGCGCAGACGCTTTATGCGGAAACCGAAGCGAGCAAGGTGAAGCGGCAGGTCGAGCAGGAGCGGCGCAAGACGTATCGCGAACCGGCGGCCGCGTTGCACGGCCGGCCGACCAAACGCGACAGGCGCACTATCGACAAACTTTCAGGTGGGGGTTGAACAGCTGTTCCATGGTCGCGTGCACACCGCCGTATTCGGTAGTGTGGTCGTTGACAGCCCCGGACATGCAGATGGTCGTGGTGCCCGCAATCAGAACCAATGCGACCACCGAGATTGCAAAGGTCAGTTTCACGGTACTCCCCTCGGGAAGGTTCAGGATAAAGACGGGCGAATCGGGTGGAAATTGCAATATGTCGGAAAGGTTTACGTCAGATTAGGGTTAACGCGTCTTTTCCGATGCTTTAATGGAGCATAGGCCACTTGTCGGCCGCACTCAATCTCAATCTGATTGCGCAGCAAAAATGGTTGTAACCGGGCATTTCCGCCGCACGTCCGTGGTACGAAAAGATCCGGGAGAACCGCTTGAAATGGTTGTTCCCGGCCTCATCTGCCGTTCTGATTTGCGGTGACTCGCGAAGTTGTCTGTCGCGATTTTGCAACGCACAAACCGCGCCAGGTTTGATGCGCTGCCTGCCACCGTTGGCTTTTACCTCGCTTTCACCCATTTAACGACTTTCAGCGACATGGAAAACACGCAAGAGAACCCGACGAGCCAGAATCCCACGCCCGCCGACGAAACCGCGCGCCAGGCCGCCGAGGCCGCGGCACCTCAGCAGGAAGCGGCCGCCAACGCCGCGACCGACTCGCCGGTCAACGCCGAGCAAGCGGCCTTGGCCGAAGCTGAAGCGAAGATCGCCGAGTTGCAGGAAAGCTTCCTGCGGGCCAAGGCTGAAACCGAAAACGTTCGCCGCCGCGCTCAGGAAGACGTCGCCAAGGCGCACAAGTTTGCGATCGAGAGTTTCGCCGAGCATCTGCTGCCGGTGATCGACAGCCTCGAGGCAGCCGTTACCCACTCGTCCGACGATCTGCAGAAGGTTCGCGAAGGCGTCGAACTCACGCTGCGTCAGCTCACCGGCGCACTGGAAAAGGGCCGCGTCGTCGCCCTGAATCCGATTGGCGAGAAGTTCGACCCGCATCGCCATCAGGCCATTTCCATGGTGCCGGCCGAACAGGAGCCGAACACCGTGGTGGCCGTGCTGCAAAAGGGTTTCGTGATCGCCGATCGCGTGCTGCGTCCGGCACTCGTGACCGTCGCCGCACCGAAGTAAGCGCCAGAAGGCTCGGCAAGCCGTTTCGTCCGGCTGGCAGCGTCATGGCCGACCTTCCCGTCGACCCACCGCGTTCGGCGTCTTCGAGACGCAGGAACTCAGCGCCGGGTAATTCGATGCCGGGCGGCGAGCATCGCGAACTGGGCCGGCGCTTCATGCTGCACGGCGTGCCCACATGGTTTTTCTTGTACTGCGGCAAGCGGCTCGGCCGGGCAACGGGCTGGCACGGCCGGGCCGTGGGCAGTGTCAGGCCGCGGCCGCACAGGGGAAGATTGGCGCAGTCAATGCGGCCAAGGCGATCGGCGCCGCGAACGTCCCGCAGGCTGATGGAACAAATTCGGGCAAAAGTTCGACCGATTGAAAAAAATTAAAGACCGCATCGTAAAAGAGGTCTTGAAAACGATGCGGACGCACTTATGTTGAGTGCAGGTAGGAATTGAGAGCGGATCGCCTTACCGCCAGCTGGGCAAACAAGGCGCTTCCCGCAGCGATCAAAGTTAGGAGAATAGTGAAAATGGGCAAAATCATCGGCATCGACCTCGGCACGACCAACTCGTGCGTGGCGATCATGGAAGGCAATTCGGTCAAGGTGATCGAGAACTCGGAAGGCGCGCGCACCACGCCGTCGATCATCGCTTACATGGAAGACGGCGAGATTCTCGTCGGCGCGCCTGCGAAGCGTCAGTCGGTCACGAACCCGAAGAACACGCTGTACGCGGTCAAGCGCCTGATCGGCCGCCGCTTCGAAGAAAAAGAAGTGCAGAAGGACATCGGCCTGATGCCGTACAAGATCATGAAGGCCGACAACGGCGACGCATGGATCGAAGTGCGCGACCAGAAGCTCGCACCGCCGCAAATCTCCGCGGAAACGCTGCGCAAGATGAAGAAGACCGCTGAAGATTACCTCGGCGAGCCGGTCACGGAAGCCGTGATCACGGTTCCCGCGTACTTCAACGACAGCCAGCGCCAGGCAACCAAGGATGCAGGCCGCATCGCCGGTCTGGAAGTGAAGCGGATCATCAACGAACCGACCGCAGCCGCTCTGGCATTCGGTCTGGACAAGGCCGAAAAGGGCGACCGCAAGATCGCGGTGTATGACCTGGGCGGCGGTACGTTCGACGTGTCGATCATCGAAATCGCTGACGTCGACGGTGAAATGCAGTTCGAAGTGCTTTCCACGAACGGCGATACGTTCCTGGGCGGCGAAGACTTCGACCAGCGCATCATCGATTACATCATTGCCGAGTTCAAGAAAGAACAGGGCGTGGATCTGTCGAAAGACGTGCTCGCGCTGCAACGCCTGAAGGAATCGGCTGAAAAGGCGAAGATCGAGTTGTCGTCGAGCCAGCAAACCGAAATCAACCTGCCGTACATCACGGCCGACGCGTCGGGTCCGAAGCACTTGAACCTGAAAATTACGCGTGCGAAGCTGGAAGCGCTGGTTGAAGAGCTGATCGAACGCACGATCGAACCGTGCCGCACGGCGATCAAGGACGCAGGCGTGAAGGTCGGCGAGATCGACGACGTGATTCTGGTCGGCGGTATGACCCGCATGCCGAAGGTGCAGGACAAGGTCAAGGAGTTCTTCGGCAAGGATCCGCGTCGTGACGTGAACCCGGACGAAGCCGTGGCTGTCGGCGCCGCGATTCAAGGCCAGGTTCTGTCGGGCGACCGCAAGGACGTTCTGCTGCTCGACGTGACCCCGCTGTCGCTCGGCATCGAAACGCTCGGCGGCGTGATGACGAAGATGATCAACAAGAACACCACGATCCCGACCAAGCACGCACAGGTCTACTCGACGGCTGACGACAATCAGGGCGCCGTGACGATCAAGGTGTTCCAGGGCGAACGCGAAATGGCAGCGGGCAACAAGCTGCTGGGCGAGTTCAACCTGGAAGGCATTCCGCCGGCACCGCGCGGCACGCCGCAGATCGAGGTGAGCTTCGACATCGACGCGAACGGCATTCTGCACGTCGGCGCGAAAGACAAGGCGACCGGCAAGGAAAACCGCATCACGATCAAGGCGAACTCGGGTCTGTCCGAAGCCGAAATCGAGAAGATGGTGAAGGACGCCGAAGCGAACGCGGAAGAAGATCACAAGCTGCGTGAACTGGCCGATGCCCGCAATCAGGGCGACGCGCTGGTCCACAGCACGAAGAAGGCGCTCACCGAATACGGCGACAAGCTGGAAGCTTCTGAGAAGGAAAAGATCGAAGCCGCGCTGAAGGACCTCGAAGAAACGCTGAAGAGCGGTTCGAGCGACAAGGCCGCGATCGAAGCCAAGATCGAAGTGGTGGCCACCGCCTCGCAGAAGATGGGCGAGAAGATGTACGCCGACATGCAGGCTGCGCAAGGTGCGGAAGCAGCGGCAGCGGGCGCGGCAGGCGCGGGCGCTTCGGCTGGTGGCGCGAGCCAGCAGCAGGACGACGTGGTCGACGCCGAGTTCAAGGAAGTCAAGAAAGACTAAAGCCAGGTCGCGTTTCGACCGTAAAGCCGCACACAGCCTTGTGTGCGGCCCGGCTGCACCAGAGACCGCGCCTGCTTTGTCGAACGGCAGGACAGCAGAAACGTGCAAGAGCGGTTATCACGCCTGGCGAGCCTTTTAGGCTCTCCGGGCACATTTGTTTTATGGAGGGCGTTGTTTTGAGCCGCATTCAGGCGGCATGAAACGACGGCCGGACGAGTCGTGAGACTCCAGCATTCAAGAGGAGCCACCGTGCGCATTGCGCGAGTGGCGTTGAACCGATATGGCGAAACGGGATTACTACGAGGTTCTGGGCGTCGCAAAGAACGCGAGCGACGACGAAATCAAGAAGGCTTATCGCAAGCTTGCGATGAAGCACCACCCCGACCGCAATCCGGGCAACAAGGATGCGGAAGGGCATTTCAAAGAGGTGAAGGAAGCCTATGAAATGCTGTCGGACTCGCAAAAGCGTGCCGCGTACGATCAGTACGGCCACGCGGGCGTCGATCCGAACATGGGCGGTGCCGGGGCGCAAGGCTTCGGCGGTTTTGCCGACGCATTCGGCGATATTTTCGGCGACATCTTCGGCCAGGCGGCCGGTGGTGCCGCACGCGGCGGTGGCGGCCGCGCCGGCCCGCAGGTGTATCGCGGCGCCGATCTGCGCTACAGCATGGAAATCACGCTGGAACAGGCCGCACACGGCTACGACACACAGATTCGCGTGCCGAGCTGGGTGTCGTGCGAAATCTGTCACGGTTCGGGCGCCAAGCCCGGCACCAAGCCGGAAACCTGCCCGACCTGCAGCGGTTCGGGTTCGGTGCGGATGTCGCAAGGCTTTTTCAGCATTCAGCAAACCTGCCCGAAGTGCCACGGCACCGGCACCTACATTCCTGACCCGTGCGGCCACTGCCACGGCGCGGGCAAGGTGAAGGAAACCAAGACGCTGGAAGTGAAGATCCCGGCAGGTATCGACGACGGCATGCGTATCCGTTCCGCCGGCAACGGCGAGCCGGGTATCAACGGCGGGCCGTCGGGCGATCTGTACGTCGAGATTCACATCAAACAGCACTCGGTGTTCGAGCGCGACGGCGACGATCTGCATTGCCAGATGCCGATTCCGTTCACCACCGCGGCGCTCGGCGGCGAAATCGAAGTGCCGACCCTCGCGGGCCGCGCCAGCTTCACCGTGCCGGAAGGCACGCAGTCGGGCAAGACATTCCGTCTGCGCGGCAAGGGCATCAAGGGGCTGCGTTCGAGCATTGCCGGCGATCTGTACGTGCACGTGCAAGTCGAAACGCCGGTCAAGCTCACCGAGCCGCAACGCGATCTGCTCAAGCAGTTCGAGAAGGCGCTGGTCGAGGGTGGCTCGCGGCATAGCCCGCAAAGCAAGAGCTGGTTCGACCGGGTGAAGAGTTTCTTCGACTAATGGCAGTTTGAAGTTGGCGGTAGGTATGACGGCAGATGAGCGCGGCGCGGTGTTCGCGTTGCTCGACGATTGCGACGCGACGGCGGCGCGCCGTTCGAGTCGTCTGTACACAGGTTTTGTGCATGAACGGGTGTGCGCGGATGCCGCGCAGCTCGAAGCCGTGTGCGAGACCGTGGCCGCGGAGATGCAGCGAGGTTTGCATGCCGTCGTGCTCGCCGACTATGAGTTCGGCCGGAATCTTCTCGACGGAGAAGCACATCGGTCTCTGAAAACGCAGCGTGGCGGTGCCGCGCTGCGTTTTTTATTGTTCGAACGTTGCGAGAAGCTTGCTCGCGAAGAGGTCGACGCGTGGCTCATGGCGCGCGATGAAGGCGCGGCTGAGCCATCGGTGGCGGGCACGGCCAACGTGCGCGCGAGCGTCGATCCCGCGCAGTTCAATGCGGCGATCGATGCGATTCACTCGGCCCTGCGCGTGGGCGATTCCTATCAGGTCAACTACACGTATCGGCTTGGCTTCGATGTATTCGGCTCGCCGACCGCGCTGTATCGGCGGTTGAGAGCGCGTCAGCCGGTGCCGTATGGCGCGCTGATCGCGTTGCCGGACGAACAGTGGGTGCTGTCCTGCTCTCCGGAGCTCTTCATCGAGAAGCAGGGCACGACGTTGCGTGCGCGGCCGATGAAAGGCACGGCGCCGCGCTCGGACGACCCGGCGGCGGACCGCCGCGCTGCCGAATTCCTCGGCAACGATCCGAAGAACCGCGCCGAAAACGTGATGATCGTCGACCTGTTGCGCAATGATCTGTCGCGGGTGGCGCAAACGGGCTCGGTCAAGGTGCCGGCGCTGTTTTCGGTCGAGCCGTATGCGTCGGTGTGGCAGATGACTTCGACGGTGGAGGCAACGTTGAAGCACGCCGCGTCGTTCGCTCAGATACTGCGTGCGCTGTTTCCGTGCGGCTCGATCACCGGCGCGCCGAAGCATCGCACGATGCAGTTGATCGATGAACTCGAGAGCACGCCGCGCGGGCTCTATACCGGCGCGATTGGCTGGCTGGACGCGCCTTCAACGGCTGCCGACGCCGCAAACGCAACCACGCGTTCTGCGATCGAAACCGCCGCCTGCGGCGACTTCTGCCTTTCCGTCGCGATCCGCACGTTGACATTGAGCCGGTCGACGCAAACCGGCCAACTGGAAGGCAAGATGGGCGTCGGCGCGGGCATCGTGCTCGATAGCGTCGCCACGGACGAATACGCGGAGTGCCAATTGAAGGCCAGCTTTCTGACCGGCGCCGACCCGGGTTTCGAGCTATTCGAAACGATGTATGCGACACGCGAAGAGGGCGTGCGGCATCTGTCGCGCCATCTCGCACGACTGTCGTCGAGCGCCGCGACGCTCGGCTTCAAACTCGACGACGCAAACGTCATTAGCGCAGAGATCGTGGCGAAGTGTGCGTCGTTGCCCGCGCACACGCCGCATCGCATGCGGCTTGCGTTGAGCAAAAACGGCACGATCCAGATCACTGCCGCGGTGTTGACGCCGCTAGCCGAATCGACCGTCGGCGTGCTGATTGGACCCGATCACGCTTTCCCTGCAACCGACGCCGCCGACCCGCTACTTCGTCACAAAACCACGCGCCGCGCCGAATACGATCGAGGCTGGCGCGAAGCCGAAGCGATGGGCGCATTCGACACGTTGTTCTTCAACGCGCAAGGCGAGTTGACCGAAGGCGGCCGCTCGAATGTTTTTGTGAAGCTGGCCGGCCGCTGGTGGACACCGCCGCTTGCGTCGGGCGTGCTGCCCGGCGTGATGCGCAGCGTTTTGCTTGAGGACGACGCGTCGGATTTGCTGGCGGGCGAACGTGTACTGACCCGGACCGATCTGCGAAACGCCGAAGCGCTAATGGTGTGCAATGCACTGCGAGGCGCAGTGCCGGCGCGGATTGTGGACTGAGAGAGACCGGAGAGTAAGCCGCTAACGGTAGCAGGTAACGCAGCGCGGGCCTGCCGCTCAAACTTCAGCCGTGGAGAACACGCAGCAAGCGGGACATCCAACCGCTCAGGCGCGCATGCCAAGTGGATTCCCGCGCGTCATGCGGTACGGTGGCGTGATCGCGGATTCCCGCAACATCGATCAGGCAAAATGGGCTCATGGTCGTCTCTCCTCGGCTCGCGGCCAAGCCGCATTAACAGGAAGACGAAGATAGACAACCGGTATTGCATGCGATATCGGATCGGTTTCAAAACGGGCACGAAGATGCTTATCTTGTCCGATCCGCCGTTATCGCTTGAAACTCAGAACGTGTGCTCCGGCCCAGGAAAGGAACCATCCTTCACAGCGGCCACATACGCTTCCACAGCCGCCAGAATACTCGGCTGCCCTTGCATGAAATCCTTCACAAAGCGCGGCCGTTTGCCTGGGAAAATGCCCAGCATGTCGTGCAGCACCAGCACCTGACCCGAACAATCCACGCCCGCTCCGATACCGATCGTCGGAATGCGCAACTGCTTCGTCACGTCGCTTGCGAGCAGCGTCGGAATCGCTTCGATCACGATCAATTGCGCGCCGGCCTGCTGCACGGCGAGCGAGTCACGCATCAACTGCGTCGCGCCCGCCTCGGTTTTGCCTTGCACCTTGAAGCCGCCGAACGCATGCACGGATTGCGGCGTCAGACCGACGTGCGCGCATACGGGAATCGAGCGTTCCACCAGGAAGCGCACCGTGTCAGCGAGCCATTCGCCGCCCTCGAGCTTCACCATCTGCGCGCCGACCCGCATCAACTCCACCGAGCTTCTGAAGGCGTCTTCCGGCGTGCCGTAGGTGCCGAACGGCAAGTCGGCCACGACCAGCGCCGCGGGCCGCGCGCGCGCCACGCTGGCCGTGTGGTACGCGATGTCGGCGAGCGCCACGGGCAGCGTGGTCATCTGGCCTTGCAGCACATTGCCGAGCGAATCGCCGATCAACAGCACGTCGACGCCCGCGCGATCCAGCAGCGCGGCGAAGCTCGCGTCGTAGCAGGTGAGCATGGCGATTTTTTCGCCGGCATCGCGCATTGCCTGCAGTTTCGGCACGGTGATGGCGTTCCGGCTCGCTTCCTGCAAATAGGTCATGGGTCAATCCGTTGAGAAAAGAGAGGTGGCGGCGTCGCTTAAAGCGACGTGCCTTTGACAAAGAATTCCTTGCGGCCGCGCATGGTTTCGATGCGTTCGGCGAGCAGCGCAAGGTCCGCGTCCGAGTCGAGCGGATTCAGATGTTCGGCGTTGACCGTCAGCACGGGCGTGCGGTCGTAGTGATAGAAAAACTCGTTGTACGCGTCGCACAGGGCGTGCAGATACGCGTCGGAAATCTGCAGCTCCATCGGCACCGCGCGCTTCTGGATGCGCGCGAACAGCACCTCCGGGCTCGCCTGCAGATAGACCACGAAGTCCGGCGCCGGCGCGTTGACGTCGATCCGCGCGGCGAGCGCGCGATACAACTGCCACTCGTCTTCCTGCAACGTCAGACGCGCGAAGATGTCGTTCTTCTGCGTCATGAAATCGGCGATCAGCGGCGTGCCCGACAGGTGCGCCGCGCTCACGTCCTGCGCCTGCTGCGCGCGCTGCAAGGCAAAGTGCAGTTGCGTGGGCAAGGCGTAACGCGCGGTGTCGCGATAAAAGCGTTCGAGGAAAGGATTGTCCTGCGGCCGTTCGAACAGTTCATGCATCGACCAGCGCTGCGCGAGGCGGCGTGCGAGCGATGTCTTGCCGACGCCGATCGGCCCTTCGATCGCGAGATAGCCGAACGGAGGCCGCAGTTGCGGCGCCGTGACGGTGAGCGGCGATGAATTCATTAGCAGCGGCCTTTGGGTGGCGTGGCTTCGTCGCCAGTCAATGCATTGAGCATAGGACACTGGCAAGGCCCCTTCACTTTCTCGATGCGCTGATCGCTCACGCCGTTAAGTAGCGCCTCGGCGCGGCCGTGCTGCGGGATGACCAAAGAGGCGTCGATCTCGACGAGCGGCACCAGCGCGAAAGCACGTTCGATCAAGCGGGGATGCGGCACGATCAGATCGGCTTCGTCGATCGATTGATGGCCGAACAGCAGGATGTCCAGATCGAGCGTGCGCGGCGCATTGCGAAACGGCCGCTCGCGGCCGAACTGATGCTCGATCTTGTGGCACAGCGCAAGCAGATGCCGTACGGGGAGCGTCGTATCGATCTTCACGACGCAGTTGAAATAATCGTCACCGCCCGCGTCGATCGGGGCAGTGCGATACAGGCTCGACTTGGCGAGCACGGTGATGGTGTGCTGTTGTGCGAGGCACACCACCGCGTCTTTCAGGGTCTGGCGCGCGTCCCCGAGATTCGCGCCGAGGCCGAGATAAGCAACCGTCATGGCATAACTTCCTGCAACTTTCGTTCGACGGCAACAGCTAACGCAATGTCAGTCTTCGTGCGGGCCGTCATGGCTCGCGTCGTCGGCTGTGCGTTCGGCTGGCGTGCCGCCCTCCAATCCGTCCCCCGGTTTGCGGTTTCTGGCGCCACTGCTGCGCCGCCGTCGTTTTCTGGGGCTTCGGTCCTTCCCGCCTTGCGTGAGCAATGCCTCACGTGCGGCGATGTCTCCTTCAATGAACTCCGTCCACCACGCACCGACCGACTCATCGAGTTCGCCCGATTCGCAGCGCAACAGGAGGAAATCATACCCCGCTCTAAATCTTTGGTGTTCCAGCAGCTTCAGCGCACTTCTTCCCGAGCGTTTTTCGAGGCGCAACTGCAGGCCCCAGATTTCGCGCATATCCGACGAGAAGCGCTTGTGGATCGCGAGTTTCTCCGTTTGCATGTCGAGGACGTCGTCCATCGCGCGATGCAGTGCGGGTACCGGATATTCGCCGTTCGCTTCAAATTTTTGCCAGCGCTGCTGCACGTCGTGCCACAACAACGTGGCGAACAGGAAGCCCGGCGACACCGGCTTGCCGGCGCGCACGCGGGCATCCGTGTTGTTCAGCGCGAGCGTGATGAACTTCTCGCCGATGGGCTGCTCGAGCACCACGTCGAGCAAAGGCAGCAGGCCATGATGCAGACCTTCCTGACGCAGACGCTTCAAGCACGCGAGCGCGTGTCCCGACAGCATCAGCTTGAGCATCTCGTCGAACAGACGCGCGGCGGGCACGTTGTTGATCAGATCGGCCATGTTGGCGATCGGCTCGCGCGTGCTGTCCTCGATTTCGAAGTCGAGCTTCGCCGCGAAACGCACCACGCGCAGCATGCGCACCGGATCTTCGCGATAACGCGTGGCCGGGTCGCCGATCATGCGCAACAGACGCGCGCGCATGTCGGCCATGCCGTTGTGATAATCCAGCACGGTTTGCGTGGCCGGATCGTAGTACATCGCGTTGATCGTGAAGTCGCGGCGCGTGGCGTCTTCGTGCTGCTCGCCCCATACGTTGTCGCGCAGCACGCGGCCGCTCGCGTCCACCGCGTGAGTGCGGCGGTCGAGCTCGTCGCGCTTCAGGCGGCGCGGCGGCGCGGCGTCCGCGGCGGGCGGATCGACCAGCGCGCGGAACGTCGAAGTCTCGATGATTTCCTGGCCGAACTGCACATGCACGATCTGAAACCGGCGGCCGATGATGCGCGCGCGGCGGAACAGCTTCTGCACCTGTTCGGGCGTGGCGTCGGTGGCGACGTCGAAGTCTTTCGGCTTGATGCCGAGCAGCAGATCGCGCACCGCCCCACCGACGATGAACGCGCGGTGCCCGGCCTGTTGCAGACCTTCGGTCACGCGAATCGCGTTTCTCGAGATCAGCGCCTGGTCGATGCCGTGCACGTCGTGCGGAATGATGACCGGCACGTCCGGGTCACGCACGGTTTTCGCGGGCGCGGCGGAGCGGGCGGGTTTGCGGCGCGCCTTGCTGGCGCTCGACGTTGTGCGCGCCGGTGCGCTGCCGGTTTCGTCTGCTTCGGCTTCGGCGGGCAGGCTGTCGTCAGCGGGCGCCGAGTCCTGGCCGAATAGCTTGCGGATAAGTTTTTTGATCACGAGGGTTGAAAGAGTTCGAGGATGCGCCAGCCTTTGGCCTGCGCATGGGCGCGCAATGTGTCGTCCGGATTGGTCGCGATCGGGTCCGTGACTTTTTCGAGCAGCGGGATGTCGTTGTGCGAATCGCTATAGAAATAGCTGCGTTCGAAGTCGCTCCACGTCTTGCCGAGCGAGGCGAGCCACGCTTCGGTGCGCACGATCTTGCCTTCCTTGTAGCTCGGCGTGCCGGTGGGGCGGCCGGTGTACGGCGAATGCGGCTCGCCGTCAACGGTTTCCGCTTCGCAGGCGATCAGCGTGTCGACGCCGAATGCCTGAGCGATCGGGCGGGTGATGAATTCGTTGGTGGCGGTGACCACGCAGCACAGGTCGCCGGCTTCGCGGTGCTGCTTCACCAGTTCCAGCGCGACGGGAAAGATCGCCGGCTTGATGACTTCGTGCATGTACTGCGCGTGGAAGTCGGCGAGTTGCGCGCGCGTGTACTTCGACAGCGGCGTGAGCATGGCGATCAGGTAGGCGTGAATGTCGAGCTTGCCGGCTTTGTAGTCGGCGAAAAAGCGGTCGTTTTCACGGGCGAAATTTTCGGCGTCGACCATGCCGTGTTTCACCATGAAGCGGCCCCATTCGTGGTCGCTGTCGGTGGGGATGAGCGTGTGGTCGAGATCGAAGAGTGCGAGGTTAGCCATGGGGGCCTATTTTACTTGAAGCGGCGGATGACGCGGATGAGGCCGCTGAGGTCGGCACAGCGCGCCGTTCTTCGGCGTCGGGCGAAGCCAGCATGGTACGCAACAGCGGCAGCGTGACCGCGCGTTTCTGTTCGAGCGAGAAGCGGTCGAGCGCGTCGAGCAGCGCCATCAGACTCGGCATGTCGCGGCGAAAATGCGTGAGCAGGTAGGCCGGCACGTCGTCGGCGAGCATGATGCCGCGCTCGCGCGCCGCGTGTTTGAGCACCGCGGCCTTGCCTTCGTCCGGAAGCGGCGCGAGATGGAACACGAGACCCCAGCCGAGGCGCGTGCGCAAATCCTCGCGCACCGTCATGCCGATGGGCGGCGCGTTGCCCGCGGCGACCAGCGCGCTGGTGGGATGCGCGCGCACTTCGTTGAACAGATTGAAGACGGCGATCTGCTGCGCGGCCGACAGGCCGTCGCAATCGTCGATTGCATAGAGCGCGACGCGCGGATCGAAGCTGAAGGCGGCGAGGCTGCTCTGCGGGCCGGCGAAACGCGCGTGCCCCGGCGACGCTTCGTGCACCAGCGCCTGCAACAGGTGCGTGCGGCCGCTGCCGGACTCGCCCCAGAGGTAGAAGGTGCGATCGGCGACCGGCCCGGCGGCGAGCGCGTTCTCGAGCTCGCGCAGGCGCGTGACCAGCTCGGCGTTGGCGCCGGCGAAGAAATTGTCGAATGTCGATGGCGGCGGGGTGCCGAGATCGAGCGTCAGTTGACGAAGCACAGTAGGTTAATGCCGAAAATGAGGCTTGGGCCGCAAATGGCCCGCAACGCGGGCCGGAAACATTCGATGAGTGCTCAGTTGTTATAAAGCGCGCTGGTCAGATAACTTTGCCGCAACTCGCGGACGGCCACGGACAGAATCGCGCTGACCGGCAACGCCAGCAATACGCCGAAAAAGCCGAACAACTGCCCGAACGCGAGCAACGCGAAGATCACCGCGAGCGGGTGCAGGCCGATCCGCTCGCCCACCAGGCGCGGCGTGAGAAAAAAGCTCTCGAGGATCTGGCCGACACCGTAAATCACCGCGACCGCGCCGAAGCCGTACCAGTCGCCGAATTGCAGCAGCGCCGCGAGCAGCGCCAGCGCGAGGCCGGTTGCGAAACCAATGTACGGGATGAACACCGCGAGCCCCGTAAAAATACCGACCGGCAACGCGATCTCGAAGCGCGCGATGGTCAACGCCACCGCGTAAAAGACCGCGAGCACGCCCATGACGAGCAGTTGGCCGCGCAGGTACTGCGACAGCATCTGGTCCATGTCACGCGCGAGTTGCAGGGTCTTATCGAGCCAGCGGCGCGGCACGACGATTTGCGCACGGGCGAGCATGCGGTTCCAGTCGTACAGCAGATAGAACAGCACGAGCGGCACCAGCACGACGTTGCCGACCACCGTCATCATCACGTTGCTGCTGGTGCGGATGTAGGTCCATGCGTACAGCGCGACGGTCTGCGCGCTGCCTTCCAGTTGCCCCATCACGAGATCGCGGATGCTGGCGAAATCGAGAGAGTCCGCGAGTCCCAACAAGGCGAGCTTGGGATGCAGCCAGGCGTTCACGTGCGCAAAGAATACAGGCACCTGCTGCCTGAGTTGCGGCCCTTCTTTCTGGATGACGGCCAGCACCAGCAGCACCAGCAGCGTCATGAGCAGCGTGAAGAGCAGCATCATCAGCAAGGCGGCCAGACCGCGCGGCACGCGCCGGCGCACCAACCACGCGACGCCCGGTTGCAGAATGTACGCGAGAATCGCGCCGAGCAGAAACGGCGTGAGGACCGGACTCAGCAGCCAGAGCAGAATACCGACGACCAGCGCGATAGCCAGCCAGATGAAGGCGCGCCGCTGAACCGGCGTCAGAATCGAGGAGTTCTCTTGCAAAATTGTTTCCCAGGTGTCGTCGCGACCGGATCAATCGGGATAATTCAATTCCAGCCAGTCGGCCGGCATCGGGTAAAATCGCATTTTACCGACCTTCGAGCTCGTCCCCATGAATCAACCGAAATCCGCCCCGAATTCAACTGATTCGGCCCAAGGTTTGTCGTATCGCGACGCCGGCGTGGACATCGACGCGGGCGACGCCCTTGTCGACGCGATCAAGCCCTTTGCCAAAAAGACGATGCGCGACGGCGTGCTGGGTGGCATCGGCGGGTTCGGCGCGCTGTTCGAAGTGCCGAAGAAGTACAAGGAACCGGTGCTGGTGTCTGGCACCGACGGCGTCGGCACCAAGCTGCGCCTCGCGTTTCAACTGAACAAACACGACACCGTCGGCCAGGATCTGGTGGCGATGAGCGTGAACGACATTCTCGTGCAGGGCGCCGAGCCGCTGTTTTTCCTCGACTATTTCGCCTGCGGCAAGCTGGACGTCGGCACCGCGGCAACGGTCGTGAAGGGCATCGCGCATGGCTGCGAACTGTCGGGCTGCGCGCTGATCGGCGGTGAAACGGCGGAAATGCCGGGGATGTACCCGGACGGCGAGTACGATCTGGCCGGTTTCGCGGTCGGCGCGGTGGAAAAGAGCAAGATTATCGACGGCAGCACGATTGCCCCCGGCGACGTGGTGCTGGGTCTGGCTTCGAGCGGCATCCATTCGAACGGGTTTTCGCTGGTGCGCAAGATCATCGAGCGCGCGCAGCCGGATCTGAACGCGGATTTCGACGGCCGCTCGCTGGCCGATGCGCTAATGGCGCCCACGCATATTTATGTGAAGCCGCTGCTGGCGCTGATGCAGCAGATCGCCGTTAAGGGCATGGCGCACATCACGGGTGGTGGCCTTGTCGAGAATATTCCGCGCGTGTTGCGTGAAGGCCTGACGGCTGAGCTGGATCATCGCGGCTGGCCGTTGCCGCCGCTGTTCTCGTGGCTGCAAAAGCACGGCGGCGTGGCGGATGCGGAAATGCACCGCGTGTTCAACTGCGGTATCGGCATGGCCGTGGTCGTGTCCGCTGCGGATGCCGATGCAGCGATCGGTCTGCTGTCGGCTGCCGGCGAGCAGGTCTGGAAGATCGGCGTGATTCGCGAAAGCGCCGCTGGTGAAGCCCAGACGGTCGTGGTCTAAAGGCAGTTGGGACCCGCGCGGTGTGCGAATAGTCGGCACCGGGCGGGTTTAAAGCTTCAACGCGTCAAAGCAACGCTTCAATTGCATCAAGCACCCGCGCGGTCGCGTGCGGATCGCAGCAATCCACCACCACCCGCTCTGTCATGCTGCGCAGCCATGTGAGCTGCCGCTTGCACAACTGCCGGGTCGCGAAGACGCCCTTGTCGCGCATAGTCGAATAATCGACCGCGCCATCCAGATACTCCCAGACCTGCCGGTAGCCCACGCAGCGCATGGACGGCATCTCGGGCGATAAGTCGCCGCGTTCGCGCAGTTTCACCACTTCATCGACGAAACCGCCGGCCAGCATCGCATCGAAGCGTTTCTCGATTCGTGCGTGAAGCACGCTGCGCTCGGACGGCTCCAGCGCAATGGGCACGAAGCGCCACGCGGCCACAGCGTCGTCCTGTTGGGCGGGCGCGGCCAGCAAGGCGGACATGGGCTGTCCGGTCAGTATGAAAACCTCGAGTGCTCGCTGGATCCGCTGCGAATCGTTCGGCGCGAGGCGCGCAGCCGTCACAGGATCGATTGAGGCAAGCCGCGCGTGCATGGCCGGCCAGCCCTCGCGTGCGGCGTCGGTATCGAGCGTGGCGCGCACGTCTGCGTCGGCGGCCGGCAGATCGTTGAGCCCTTGCGTGAGCGCCTTGAAGTACAGCATGGTCCCGCCGACCAGCAGTGGCAGACGCCCACGCGCGTGGATTTCAGCGGTCAGCCGCAAGGTGTCGGCGCGAAATTGCGCGGCGGAATAGGCGTCGGTCGGATCGACGATATCGATCAGATGATGCGGCGCCACCGCGCGCTCTTCGGCGGTCGGTTTGGCGGTGCCGATATCCATCTCGCGATAGACCAGCGCCGAATCGACGCTGATGATTTCCACCGGACGCCGCGCGGCGAGCGCCAGCGCGGCAGCGGTTTTGCCGGATGCGGTCGGGCCGAGCAGGCACGGCACAACCGTAGGTATGCGCGAAATCATGAGCAAGCGGGCGCCGGTCGAAGCAGCGTCACGTCACTGACCACGCATGAACAGCCGATCGAGATCGGACAGCGTCAACTGATACCACGTGGGACGCCCGTGATTGCATTGATCGGCGCGCTCAGTGGCTTCCATCTGACGCAGCAGCGCGTTCATTTCATCGAGCGTCAGACGACGATTCGCGCGCACCGCGTGATGGCAGGCGAGCGTGCCAAGCAGTTCGTGCTGACGTTCGGTCAACACGCGTGAGCCGCCGAACGCATGCAGGTCGGAGAGGACCGCGCGCGCCAGCGCCTGCAGATCGGCGTCTTTCAGCAGCGCCGGCACGGCGCGGATCGCGAGCGTGGTCGGCGACAGCACGGCGAGGTCGAAGCCGAGCGCGTCGAGCGTGTCACGCTCTTCTTCCACCGTGCCGATTTCGACCGGGTCGGCCTGCATTGACTGCGGGATCAGCAGCGGTTGCACGGCAATCGTGCGATCGGCCAGCGCGTTTTTGAACTGCTCGTACAGAATGCGCTCGTGCGCCGCATGCATGTCGACGATCACCAGACCGTGCGCGTTCTGCGCCAGCACATAGATGCCGTGGATCTGGCCGAGCGCGAAGCCGAGCGGCTGCTCGTCGGCGGCATGGAAAGCGGGCGCCGGGTAGGGCGCGGACGCGTTGTACGGCGACGGCGAATCGGCGGCCGAATCGCGCGCCTCGAAGAGCGTGGCGCCTTCCGCAGTGCCGGCGTTGGTGTCCCTGCGGCCGAAGAGCGCGTCGTAAAACGCGAGCGGTTGCGCGACCGGCAGCGTGCCCTGCGTCATGCGCGCCTGACGCATCCACGTATTGCCCGCCTGCTGCGACGACGAGCCGAAGCTGCCGCCTGATGCTCCACCCAAGCCGCCACCGAGGCCGCCTGCACCGTTGCCCGCACCGAAGCCGACGCCGCCGACGCCCGCGCCACCCAACGGCGTCGCGCCAAACGAAGCCGGTCCACCAACGGACGGCTCCAGATGCGCCGCATGCCCGCCCGCCGTGGTTTCCGGCGATGCGCCCGCATGCCGCGCCAGCGCGCGCTGCACGGCGTGGAAGACGAACTGGTGGATCGAGCGCGAATCGCGGAACCGCACTTCGATCTTCGACGGATGTACGTTCACATCGACCGCTTCAGGCGGCAGATCGAGGAACAACACATAGGACGGATAGCGCTCGCCGTGCAGCACGTCTTCATAAGCGGCGCGCACGGCGTGCGTGAGCAGCTTGTCGCGCACAAAGCGGCCATTGACAAAGAAATACTGCTGATCGGCACGCCCGCGGCTCGCGGTCGGCAGGCCCGCGCAACCGTAGACGGCCAGCGGTCCGGCGGATTCGTCGAGCGGCAGATGGGCCGTCGCGAACGTCTCGCCGAGAATCTTCGCGACCCGCACCGGCGGCTCGCTGGCGTTCCAGTGTTCGACCGCCTTGCCGTTGTGCAGCACCGAAATCGCGACATCCGGCCGCGCCAGCGCCGCGCGGCGGATCTGTTCGAGACAATGGCCCAGTTCGGTCTGCTCGCTCTTCAGAAACTTGCGGCGCGCCGGCGTGTTGAAGTACAACTCGCGGACTTCGATCGTCGTGCCCTGGGTGCCGGCTGCGGGGCTCAGCACGCCGGTTTCCGCGTCTACGCGCACCGCGTGTGCCGCGTCGGCCGTGCGGCTGGTGATGGTCATCTGCGCGACCGAGGCGATCGAGGCCAGCGCCTCGCCGCGGAACCCCAGCGTGGCGACCGCTTCCAGTTCGGCGAGCGAGCGGATTTTGCTGGTGGCATGGCGCATCAGCGCGAGCACGAGTTCGTTCTCGGGGATGCCGCAACCGTCGTCGGTGATCGAGATGCGCTTGACGCCGCCTTCGTCGAGCAGGATGCGCAGCGACTGTGCGCCCGCATCGAGTGCGTTTTCCAGCAGTTCCTTGACGACCGAGGCCGGCCGCTCGACCACTTCGCCGGCGGCGATCTGACTGATCAACTGATCGGGAAGGGGCTGGATCGCGCGTAACGGGCGTGGGGCGGGCGCGGCGGCGGAAATCGCGGCCGCGGCGTCGAGGCCGGCAGGCGTTTCGGAGAATTCGGACATGGCGAAATTATAGCGATTCGGCGCGACAAGCCTGCAGCGCGCGCAAGCGCACCCAAGCGCGGGAGTTTTTTAATTGCGGCCGGGCACTTTCTGTATCATGACGCGGTCAATTTCCGGCGGCGAGTGAGCGCTTGCCGCGCTCGCTAACAGGCCTGTCGATATGGCCGTTTCCGCCACCGTCACATTCGCTTAATAAAGGATTCTCTTTGGACACGTTGCTACATTTCGTCAACCTTGTCTTGCACATCGACAAGTTCCTCGGAGACTTTATTCACGTGTACGGCGCCTGGGTCTACGCGGTGCTGTTTCTGATCGTGTTCTGCGAAACCGGGCTGGTCATCCTGCCGTTTCTGCCGGGCGATTCGCTGCTGTTCATCGGCGGCGCTCTTTGCGCGTCTCATCAAATGAACCTTGGTTTGCTGATCGTTTTGCTACTCGTGGCGGCCATCGGCGGCAATACCGTGAACTATATGATCGGGCGCGCCATCGGACCGCGGGTGTTCAATTCGCATATTCCTTTTCTCGAACGCTTCCTCGACCGCAGCGCGCTGCAGAAGACGCACAACTTCTATGAGAAGCACGGGGGCAAAACCATCGTGCTCGCGCGTTTCATTCCAGTGGTGCGGACCTTCGCGCCGTTCGTTGCAGGTGCATCGGAAATGACGGTGAGCCGGTTTCAGTTGTTCAACTTCGTCGGCGCGTTCTTCTGGGTGTTGCTGCTGACCGGCCTCGGTTTCCTTTTCGGTAACAATTCTTTTGTCCGTCAGTATCTGAATGTGATCGTGCTGGTGGGTATCGGCGCGGCGATCGTGCCCGTCGTGCTCGGCGCGTTGTGGAAGATGATGCGCAAGAACACGTCAAATGCGAGCAACCGTTAACGTTCTACAAGCAGAGCTAGCCAGATGGAAAAAACGGCGTCGCGAATCTCGCGACGCCGTTTTCGTTTGGTACTTCTGAATCTCGTGGATTTAACAATTGACGACGCGAGACATCCGCGTCGCACGACAATGCTCAGGTCACCGCACGCGGTGCCAGTGGCGTTTCCGGCGTCGGGTAGCCGGCTTCCTTGAACGTCTGGATGATCGCGCGATTGGTGTCGAAGTAGACCTGCCAATAGTTCTCATTGTGCGCGTAAGGCCGCACGCAAAGCAGCGGGCCTTCCGGCGTGAAGCTCAGCACTTCGACGTCCGGCGCGGGACTTTCTGCCACATTCGGAATCTGCGTGACGGCGGCCTTCAACCGGTTCATCGCATCGGTCGGATCGACGCCGTTGGCGATTTTCGCCGTCAGCTCGACGCGCCGCACCGGCAGGATGCTGTAGTTCGAGATCGTGTCGGAAAAGATCTTGTTGTTGCCGACGATAGTCGTCACGTTGTCCGGCGTCACGATGGTCGTGCCGAACAGGCCCAACTCCGAGACCGTGCCGGTGACGCCGCCCGCGGTGACGAAATCGCCGACCTTGAACGGCCGCAACACCTGCATGAATACACCCGCCGCGAAGTGGGCAAGCAGGCCGCCCCAAGCGGTGCCGATGGCGAGGCCGAGACCGGCGAGCAGCGCGGCGAACGACGTCGTCTGTACACCGAACACCTGCAGGATCGCGAGTATCAGCAGCAGGTTCAGCAGTGCGCCGAGAATCGAGCCGAGATAATGCGCTAGCGTGGGATCGACCCGGCCGTTGCGCGCCAGCATCTTGCGCAGTAAGCCGGTGATCAGGCCGATGAGCCAACGGCCGACGATCCAAAGGACGATCGCCCCGACGACCTTGGCGCCGAGGTCGATGCCTCGGGTCATGATGAAGACGCGTACGGTTTCGAGATCCAAGATGTTCCTCGTTGGGTGAGTTGCCTTCGACTGATTGAACAGCGGTGGTGCAATACAGCGGCAAATGCCCAGCGGCGGGCGCAAACGGTAACTCGGGGTAACACTCGGTCTTCGGAAGTTATAGGCGACGGCGCGGGCATTCGCAAGGACCGTTCCCGTTGCTCATATCGCATGTCTGGCGGGAAAAGCAGGCGATTCGGCGGACGCGTTCGACGCGATGGCGCTTACCGTGCCTTACATCGGCAGGTTCGATTTCGAATACGGCGAAGTGTGGATGACGAGCGTTTTGCCGGCACTGAATTTCACGCCGCGCGCAACACGATGCCACGTGAAAGCGGAGATGATCGCAAGCAGGTACGCGCAGCCGCGCTCGACGAACGCGGTCGATGTGCTGAACTGGCCGTAGCGGTTCTGCGAGTCTGCGAACACCAGAAAGGTCAGCGCGGCATCGAGCAGGAGTGCGACTGATGCCAATGCGGAGAATATATGCGACCCATTGAGCGAAGCGCCCGGGATGAGACGGTTGCACAGATGACATGCGGCCAGCACGAAGGCAAGCAAAGCCAGGTTCGAGAACAGGTCGAACAGAAAATTGGTCATATCGATGGAATGAAAGCGCAGGGGGCTGCGGCGTTACCAAAGCGTCTGCTCACGCAGAGTCGCAGCGTGTTTCGCAGAACCGGCGGCGATCATTGCACGTCTTTATGTCTCAATAAATGTTCTATTCGGAGTCCGTTGTTTCCTGTTTGTGACGGTCAGATTCGGCGCTGGAAAGTGCTGGTCGTGTCGTGTGAAATGGTGGCGAGTGTTGCGGGAAAAGTCTGCGGTCGTCAAAAAAGATGCGGCCGCGTTTCTTTTGTGTAGTTGGATTTCGGTCACGACAGCGGTGCCACGCGGGGACGCGTCACGTAACCCGCGCCGCAAAAAGAAAAGGGCTCGCACACAAACGCGTGCAAGCCCTTGAATCTTTTGGTAGGCCGTACGGGATTCGAACCTGTGACCAACGGATTAAAAGTCCGCTGCTCTACCAGCTGAGCTAACGACCCAAAAGAGAAGCGAAATTATAGCGATAGCGTCGGCGCGCTGTCAACCCGTCGCGGTCATCCGAGCGATCAGCACTTCAGATAGTGAAAAGCCCGGGCATCACTACCCGGGCTTTCCAGCGAGAGGCGCGCGTGGCTATGACGTCGGACACTGCGCGTTACTGCCAACTACTTGAGCAATACCACAACTACTTGATCTGCGATAGCTTGCTCTGCGCCGACTGCGCGACGTCCGAGCCACCGTATTGCGCGACGATCTGCTCGAGCGTCTTCTTGGCCGCGGCCTTCTGACCTTGCTCGAGCTGATTGTTCGCAATCGCCAGCAGCGCTTCCGGTGCACGCGGATGCTGCGGGTAGTTCTTCACCACGCCCTGCCAGGTTGCCGTCGAGCCCTTATAGTCGCGCAGCGCATACAGTGCGTTGCCGAGCCAGTACTGCGCGGTCGGCTGGTAAGGGCTGTTCGGGAACTTGGAGATGAAGGTGCGGAACGACGCCGCCGCATTCTTGAAGTCGCCGTTGCGGAACTGCTGTGAAGCCGCGTTGAACGACTCCGTCTCACCCGGCTGCACCTCGCCCTGGACGCCGTCCACCGTCTGCTGCTGCGGCTCGAATTTCTTCAGGCGCGTGTCCAGATCGGTGTAGTAGTCCTTTTGCTGCTTTTGCACCGTGGCGAGCTGGTTGGCCATGTCCTCGTTCTGCCCACGCAGCGTAGCGACCTGCTGATTCAACTGGTCGAGACGGTTGGACTGATCGAGGATCGTGCGCTGCGCGGCCGACAACTGACTCGACAGGCTATCGGCCTTCGAACGCAGATCGAGAATGGCCTGACGGGCCTGATCGTCGTCGAAGATGCCCGCATGCGCGGGCACAGCCGCGAAGGCCGTGCCTGCGACGCAGGCCGCTGCGGCAAACCGCAGCCAGGAGAAACGATGCGTCATTCGGCTCATCACCCGTTACTTACTGTTGGTACACGAGGTCGGCGCGGCGGTTTTGTGCCCACGACGATTCGTCATGACCGGTAGCTTGCGGCTTTTCCTTGCCGAGGCTCACGGCTTCCATTTGCGAGTCCGTCACGCCCATCAGCGACAGCGAACGGCGCACAGCTTCCGCACGCTTCTGGCCGAGTGCCAGGTTGTATTCGCTGGTACCGCGTTCGTCGGTGTTGCCCTGGATCAGGACGTGGCGTTGCGGATGGCTCTTCAGGTACTGCGCGTGTTGTTGCAGCAGCGATTGATAGTCGTCCTTGACCGAGTAGCTGTCGAAGTCGAAGTAAATGCTGCGCTTGGCGAGCGGGCTGTTCGGATCGTTCAGCGGGTCGACGTTGACCTGTGCGACATCGGTCGGGTTCGGCTGCGTCGACACTGCGCCACCCTTGTTGGCGTTTTCGTCGAGCTTGACGCCCGAGTGACATGCGGCCAGCGCACCGACCATCAATACGGCGAAAGCGAAGCGAAGTTTTGACATCATTTGAGTACTCTCCTTGTGTTATTGCATCAACGTTATTGCATAAACGGGCCCCAGGACGGCTCGCGTACGCTGCCACCCTGAACGGACAGGACCTGCCGAGTGCGACCGTCGGTCGATACTGCGGCCAACACGCCACGGCCGTTCACCTGTGTGGCGTAAAGAATGTACTGACCGTTCGCCGCGAAGCTCGGCGATTCGTCATGTGTCGTGTCCGTCAGGCCTGTGGCGGTGTTGCCCTGCAGGTCCTGGATATAAAGCTTGAACCCGCCGCCGACGCGCGAGATGTAAGCGAGCTGTTTGCCGTCCGGGCTCACGCGCGGACTGGTGTTGTAGCTGCCCGTGAACGTGACGCGCTGTGCGGCGCCGGCGCTTTCGCCCTGCGCCGACATCTTGTAGATCTGCGGTTGGCCGCCACGGTCGCTGGTGAAATAGATCGACTGGCCGTCAGGCGAGAAGCACGGTTCCGTGTCGATCGAGCTGCCTTGCGTGAGACGGCGCAGGCCGCTGCCGTCCGCATTGACGGCGAAAATCTGCGTGTTGCCGGTGCGCGAGAGCGCGACCGCCAGCGTGCGTCCATCCGGCGACCACGCCGGCGCACTGTTATTGCCCTTCTGGTCCGAAACGACCACGCGACGGCCCGTAGGCAGATCGTGGATGTAGACGATCGGCTTCTTCTTTTCGAACGAAACGTAAGCGACCTTGGTGCCGTCAGGCGACCACGCCGGCGAGATGATCGGCTCCGGGCTCGACAGCGCGATGTGCGCGTCCTGGCCGTCCGAATCGGAAATCTGCAACTGATAACGGCCGCCCGTCTTGATGACGTACGACAGGCGCGTGGCGAACACGCCGCGGCCGCCCATCAGCTTCGCGTAGATGTAGTCAGCAACCTTGTGCGCGCTCATGCGCAAGCCGCTTTCCGGGCTCACCAGCACGAGGCCGCCGAGGCTTTCACCCTTGACGGTGTCGTACAGCTTGAAGCGCACTTCGTACTGGCCGTTCGGCAGGCGGTTCACGCTGCCCGACACGAACGCATTGGCGCCCTTGGCCTTCCAGCTGCCGAGGTCGACGGAGTCGGTTTCGGAAATCGGCGTGGAGCCCGCGTCGATGTTCGTGAATTTGCCGCTGCGTTGCAGATCCTGACGCACGATCGTGCTGACCTGTTGCGGCGAGTTGGCTTCATTGGCGAAATTCGCCGTTGCGATCGGAAACTGGGTGGACCCGACGCCTGTCACGAGGACGTTGAGTTGTGCGTGGGCGGCGCCGCCGACGGCGATCAGGCACGACGCTACAAGTGTCCGCAGGCCTAGCTTGGTCATCAAACTCATGCTGTATGGATTCCCCAAAAACGGTTTTACTAACGCTTCAAGACAGCAGACAGACCCGAAAACAACTGATTCGTTCCCGAGCGCGCCCCGGTGGGCGGGGCGCCGCGTCTGCTGTCAACTGACTGTCAAACTACTGTGAATCAACCGGCCGGGCGCAACGTAATCAGGAAGCTGGTCGGTGTCTTGCCATTGATGTCCTGAGGCATCGGATCGGTACGCTGGACGGCCCGTAGGGCGGCATCGTCCCACGCCGCGTTGCCGCTGCTGCGCGAAATCGTTGCACCCAGCAAGGTGCCCGTCGGCGAGCAACGCACGGAAACGACCGTCTCCAGACCGCCAGTCTCACCGCCCCACGTGATATTCGGGCGCACTGCACGACGCACCTTGTCCGAGTAGCCCGGCGAAGTGGCCGTGCCGCCCGAACCGCTGCCCGTCCCGCTCTTCCCAAGCCCGTCACTGCTCGAACTCGTGCCTCCGGCCGAGCCCTGCATCATTTGCGCGACGCGTGCGCGGTGCTCAGCATCCGCTTTCTTCGCTTGCGCCGCGGCGTCGGCTTGCGCCTTGGCCTTCGCTGCCTTCTGCGCGTCGGCCTTCTTCTGCGCGTCAGCCTCGGCTTGCTTCTGCTGTTCCTGCTGCTGTTCCTTCAACTGTTGCTGCTTTTGCTGCTCGGCCAATTGCTGTTGCTTCAGCTTGTCGGCCTGCTGTTGTTGCTGCTGCTTCTGTTTGGCTGCCGCAGCCTTCTGCGCGGCGAGTTGCGCGGCCTGGTCGGCTGCCAGTTGCTGCTGACGCTTCGCCTCGGCTTCCTGCTGCGCTTGCAGCTTCTGCTGACGTTGCTGTTCAGCCAGCTGAGCCTGGCGAGCCGCTTCCTGTTGCTGACGCTTCTTTTCCTGCAGCGCGATGTCGGCCTGTTCGTCTCGCACCGGCGGAGGAGGGGCCACCGGCACGGGCGGCGGCGGAACGGGACGCGGGATCGCCGTATCCGGCACTTCGGTCCACAGCTCCGCTTCCGCGCCTTCGGGCGTACTGTTTTGCCACTGAATGCCGTGATACAGGAAGAACCCGAGCAGCGCGTGCATCACCAGCGCGAACGCAAAGGCTCGCCCGGTGCCGCGTTCACGCGGTGGCTGGAGCGGGTATTCGGAATTCTTGCGGATCATTGCGATTTGACGAGCAATCCAACGCGCTTGACGCCGCGAGCTTTCAGTTCGGACATCACGTTCATCACGACTTCGTACTTGACGGTCTTGTCGGCGGCGATCACGACGGGCTGATCGGGATGCGATTGCGCGCGATCGGCGATGAAGCCGTTCAGGTCTGCTTTCGTCATGTTTTCCTGCTGCTGCGCACCCGAATCGTCTTTGTACTTGACGCTCATGTTGCCGTCCGCGCGAATGTTCACGATCACGGGCGGCGTTTGCTGCTGCGGCGCCGCGCCGCCGACGGTCGGCAGATTGACGATCGACGGGGCCACGAGCGGCGCGGTCACCATGAAGATCACGAGCAGCACGAGCATCACGTCGATATACGGCACGACGTTGATGTCGGCCATCGCGCGGCGGGAGCGGCTGCCGCGCATGCTGGAGGAGCGAGAGCCTGCCATCGTGGACTCCTTACTGTGCCTGACGCTGCAGGATGTTCGAGAACTCTTCGATGAAAGTCTCGAAGCGGATCGCCAGCCGGTCGATGTCGTGCGCGTAGCGGTTGTAGGCAACGACGGCCGGAATGGCGGCGAACAGGCCGATCGCGGTGGCGGTCAGCGCTTCGGCGATGCCCGGCGCGACGTTGGCCAGCGTGGCCTGTTGCACATTGGCGAGGCCGCGGAACGCATTCATGATCCCCCACACCGTGCCGAACAGACCGATATACGGGCTGACCGAGCCGACCGACGCGAGAAACGCGAGGTTGGCTTCGAGCACGTCCATTTCACGCTGGAACGCGGCACGCATGGCGCGCCGTGCGCCGTCGAGAATCGCGCCCGAATCGTTCAGGCGTTTTTCCTTGCCTTTCAGGAATTCGCGCATGCCGGACTCGAAAATCCGTTCCAGTGCGCCGATCGTGTGGCGGTTGTTGGCGGCGCTCTGATAAAGCGCCTGCAGGTCGCCGCCCGACCAGAAATCGCGTTCGAAACGCTCAGTTTGCGCGCGCGCCCGGCGGATCGCAAACCACTTGCGGAAGATGAAAGTCCAGGACAGTAGCGACAACAACAGCAGCAGAGCCATGACAGCCTGCGCCAGCAGGCTCGCGTTGAGTACGAGTGAAACGATCGACAGATCTTGTGTAGTGTTCATAAAGGTTCGTTTTAACGTCCCGGAAGGGGGCGTCCGGCTGCAAGGCCGCTCGAAGCTTGCCGTGAGCAAAACGGAAGCATCGGCGATATTGCAAGCCGAACCATGCTTTGTGTTGCTTGATCGTTACGAGTTCACTGGCCCCGTAACAACGGGGTTCAGTCATTGTCCGTTGACACGCCGCCGTCGCTCATGCCCGGCCCGCGCCGCAAGGCGGCGAGAACCGGCGGAGGAATCGCGGCCGGGCGCAGCGTAATGCGGTCCACGCAGCCCACCCGGATGGACCCGGTAGCAAGCAGCGTGCCGTCCCGCCACGCTTCCTGCGCGAAATCGACCGACGCTCTGCCGATCCGCTCGATCCGGCTGACCACGTTGACCACGTCGTCGAGCCGGGCCGGCGCCCGATAATCGACCGCGGTGCTGCGGACGATGAAAATCGCGCCCATTTCGTCCGCGAGCCGATTCTGGTCGACGCCGCACGCGCGCAGCCATTCGGTGCGCGCCCGTTCGAAAAACTTCAGGTAATTCGCGTAAAACACGATGCCGCCGGCGTCGGTATCTTCGTAGTACACGCGGATCGGCCACGTGTAGCCGATTTCCGTGCCGGGCTGGCTGGTCGACATATTCATGCGGCGCATTTTACCGGAACGCACACCCCCAGGTCTGTTTCAAGATGTGTGCCCCGTCCGGCGGGCCTCAGCCGTGATATCAGCCGCGATGAACGGACAAAGCGGAGAACGATTGAGCCACCGGCATCAACTCGATCGTGTTGATGTTGACGTGCGCCGGGCGCGTGGCGATCCAGTAGATCGAATCGGCGATGTCCTCGGGCGTCAGCGGCTGCACGTTTTCGTACATTTTGCCGGCTTTTTCATCGTCGCCGCGAAAGCGCACGTTCGAGAACTCGGTACCGCCGCACAGGCCCGGTTCGACGTTCGTCACCCGCAGCGCGGTGCCGGCCACATCGGCGCGCAGATTCAGGCTGAACTGATGCACGAACGCTTTGGTGGCGCCGTACACGTTGCCGCCCGCGTAGGGCCAGCTGCCGGCGGCCGAGCCGAGATTGAAAATGTGGCCGCGATTGCGCTCCACCATGCCGGGCAGAAGGGCGTGGGTGACTTGAACGAGTCCCGTGCAGTTGGTCTCGATCATGGTGTTCCATTCGTCGAGACTCGCTTTCTGCGCCGGTTCGATGCCGAGCGCGAGGCCGGCATTGTTGACCAGCACGTCGACTGCGGCGAAATCGGCCGGCAGCGAGGCCGGTACGGCTTCGACGGCGGCGCGGTCGCGCACGTCGAGTTCGTACGGCAGAAGCGCGTCGCCGAGTTCATCGGCGAGTTCTTGCAGACGGTCCTTGCGACGTGCGGTGGCGACGACGCGATGGCCGCCTTTGACGAAGGCGCGAGCGATGGCGGCGCCGAATCCCGCGGACGCTCCGGTGACGAACACGATCATTGCAGTGGTTCCCAGGCTGGTAAGAGAGAAAGGTCCCAAGCCTACTTCCATTGCGGCGCTGCGGCAAGGATGAACCAGCCGTACGAGTGGCCGTGGTAGGGACGCGCCGCGGGTTTTCGTAGGATTTTCCTCAGACGTTTGTGCGTCGCATAAGACGGCCCTGAAGGCCGCCCGATGGGCGCCCGAGGCAGCGGCCGGAAGCTGGTTGCCTATTCGATCCTCTTCCAATAAACTAACGCGCTCATCCCTGCGTGACTGGCGATAGAACCGGTTCAAGCAACCGGGTTCAAGGTGGAACAACCCACCGTGAAGCGCAGGGTGCCGTTTTGCCGTTCGCCTGGGCAGCCGTGATCCGCGCGCATTGATCTGCGCTGACGGTGGCTGTCCTGCCTCGCGTGTGCGGCGACTCTCCATCCGCCACGTCAGGGCTGGCCCAGCCGCCAGCAGCGCTGCGTACCCTCTACGCAAGATTCGGCGCACGATCCGGTCAACCTGAACACATTCAACGGAATCCGTATGTTTGACAGAGCCCAAAGCACCATCGCCAACGTCGATCCTGAACTCTGGAAGGTCATCGAGCAGGAAAACCGCCGTCAGGAAGAGCATATCGAACTGATCGCGTCGGAAAACTACACGAGCCCGGCTGTCATGGCTGCGCAAGGCTCGCAACTCACGAACAAGTACGCTGAAGGGTATCCGGGCAAGCGCTATTACGGCGGCTGCGAGTACGTCGACATCGCCGAGCAACTGGCGATCGACCGTGTGAAGCAACTGTTCGGCGCCGAAGCCGCCAACGTGCAGCCGAACTCCGGCTCGCAGGCCAACCAGGGCGTGTTCTTCGCCATGCTCAAGCCGGGCGACACGATCATGGGCATGAGCCTCGCGCACGGTGGCCACCTCACGCACGGTTCGCCGGTCAACATGTCGGGCAAGTGGTTCAACGTGGTCAGCTACGGCCTGAACGAAGCCGAAGACATCGACTACGACGCTGCGGAGAAGCTCGCTCAGGAACACAAGCCGAAGCTGATCGTGGCGGGCGCGTCGGCATTCGCGCTGCGTATCGATTTCGAACGCATGTCGAAGATCGCCAAGTCGGTCGGCGCGTACTTCATGGTCGACATGGCGCATTACGCCGGCCTGATCGCTGCGGGCGTCTATCCGAACCCGGTGCCGCACGCCGACTTCGTCACCACCACCACGCACAAGAGCCTGCGCGGCCCGCGCGGCGGCGTGATCCTGATGAAGGCCGAGTTCGAAAAGCAGATCAACTCGGCGATCTTCCCGGGCATTCAAGGTGGTCCGTTGATGCACGTGATCGCCGGCAAGGCCGTCGCGTTCAAGGAAGCGCTGTCGCCGGAGTTCAAGGCCTATCAGCAGCAAGTCGTCGAAAACGCGCGTGTGCTGGCTGAGACGCTGGTCAAGCGCGGTCTGCGCATCGTGTCGGGTCGCACCGAAAGCCACGTGATGCTGGTCGACCTGCGTGCGAAGAAGATTACCGGCAAGGCTGCTGAAGCCGCGCTGGGCGCCGCTCACATCACCGTCAACAAGAACGCGATCCCGAACGATCCGGAAAAGCCGTTCGTGACGAGCGGCGTGCGCCTCGGCTCGCCGGCCATGACCACGCGCGGCTTCGGCGTCAAGGAAGCCGAGCAGGTGGGTAACCTGATCGCCGACGTGCTGGACAACCCGGAAGACGCCGCCACGATCGAACGTGTGCGCGGGCAAGTCGCTGAGCTGACCCAGCGCTTCCCGGTCTACCGTTAAGCCGCCGTGCATTGCCCCTTCTGCCGTCACGCCGATACGCAAGTCGTCGACTCGCGCGTATCCGAAGACGGCGCGACGATTCGCCGGCGCCGCCGCTGCCCGGCCTGCGACAAACGTTTCACGACGTATGAGCGGGTCGAGCTGGCGTTGCCTTCGGTCGTCAAGAAGGATGGCAGCCGCACTGAATTCGACCGCCGCAAGATCGTCGCGAGCATGCAACTGGCGCTGCGTAAGCGCCCAGTGGCAGCGGACGCGATCGAGGCGGCGGTTGCCCGCATCGAGTATCAGTTGCTCGGCAGCGGCGAGCGCGAAGTGCGCAGCGAGCGCCTCGGCGAACTCGTGATGAACGAGTTGCGTGCGCTCGATACCATTGCCTACGTTCGTTTCGCTTCCGTCTACCGGCGTTTCGAAGACGTCTCCGAATTCGAAGACGTGATCGAAGAATTTCGCCGCGCCTCTTCTCCTCCCAAGCCTTCCCGCAAACGCTAAACGTAGTCGCCTCTCGCGTCGCGTTTGAATCGCCGTTTTCTCCCGCGTTGTTTCGCGCATCTGTATCCCCCGCTGCCGTTGTGGTTCGTCGCGTGCATTCTTGCGCGGGATAGCGTCTGAGTGCCACCTGGCCATTCGGCCGATTGTTGGGCGATTTGCAAATCGCTAGATTGGCTGCATTCTTCGAATCGATCAGGGATGCAGATGAGTCGGAATGCAGTCCGTCCGCCGCGATACTGCGGCTTTACGCTTGTCGAAACGCTGGCCGTGGTCGCGCTGCTGGCCGTCATCGCTGTGATGGGCACGCCGTCGTTCGTAGCGTGGTACGTGCGCGATCAGGTCGATGCCCGCGCGAAGGCGCTTGCCTCGACGCTCGCTTATGCGCGCAGTGAGGCCTTACGCCGAGGCTCACGCGTCATCGTGTGCCGGACCGACGCCGCACGGCATTGTCTCGCCGCGGGGCAGCCGTGCGGCAATGGCGTCGCTGACTGGTCGTGCGGCTGGGCCGTTCTGGCCGAACGAGGCGGCACGCTATCGCTATTGCGCGCGCAGCCTCTGCTTGCGGCCGTGAGCATCACCGGCACACAGACGAATCTCACGTTCACTCCGCCGGCGGGGCAATTGATCGGGACCTTTCGCAGTTTTGATATCGCGCCGCGTACGCCGTCCAGGGCGACGCAAGGGGACAAGTGGCGACGCTGCATTCGTATCGCAGCGGGCGGTCGCGCGCGGATTGTCGAGGGCGCGTGTGGAGCGGCGTCATGAGCCGATATTCGCAGAGCCAGCACTCGCGCCACAGTGAGTCGAAGTGTGGCGGCAGCTCATTAATCGAGGTCATGCTGGCTGTCGCGTTGATGGCGGTCACCGCGCTGGGCTTGATCGCCGGCCAGTTGTGGACCGCACGCGAAGCCCGCGCGATGTCCATGCGCGAACATGCTGCCTGGATCGCGGATTCCGTGGCGGAAGCGATGTGCGCGCCCTCCGCTGGCGACTCCGCAATCAGGCAATGGAGCGCCCGGGCCACGGTACTTTTGCCGCATGGCGAAGCCTCGGTGGGAGACAACGGTGGTGTATCGGCTGCGCGCGTGACATGGACATCACTACGCGATATGCCGCATTCCGACGGCGTAATCGACAAGCCCGAGTCCTGTGGCGGCGCGGATCTTCCCGTGGGCTCGTCGTGCGTCGTGCTGGCGTTTGCGAAATGACGCGGCGCTCGAATGCTATTCACGGCCATACCCTGGTCGAATTCGTGATCGCTATGGCGCTGGGGCTGCTGGTGACTGCGGGTGCCGTCTCGCTCTATACGACGCAGCGGAGCGCGTTCGAACACGCGAGCGATGCAATGCGGATTCGCGAAGCCGGACTGACGGCGCTGACGCTGATCGGCCAGCAACTGCAAATGGCCGGCTTCGTGCCCCCCGACGTCGCACGATACAACAATCCCGCGCCGATGTTCGGATGCTCGGGCGGCCGCCCGACCGGCGCCGACGATAGCCTCGCTTGCGAGACCTTGCCCAGTCACTCGGACGGTGTCGCGGTCCGCTACGTGGGCGACAACATTTCCACATGGCCATCGACCAGCGGGCAAACAACCGATTGCCTCGGGCAAGCCGTGACAGGCAGCAGCGCCGCGCTCGGCGACCAGGGCGTGCTGGTCGTCAACCGGTACTTCGCGAGGGTAAGCGGTTCGACCGGTGAGCCGGAGCTTTACTGCGAGGGCAACGGCAAGACGGGATCCGCGCAGCCGCTGGTCGAAGGCGTCGAACGCTTGCGGATCAAGTACTGGTTGGCCGGCGGGTTGGCCGCCATCGACGCGTCGGCCGTGATGGCTGATCAATGGGCGAAGATCGTCGCAGTCGATCTCTGCGTGCTCGTGCGCGGCGCGCCGCAGGGGCAACAGCGTGCGCGCTATGTCGATTGCGACGGCGTGAGCGGTCTCGCTGCCGACTCACGGCCACGCCAGGCGTTCTCGCGGCGTGTGGCGATACGCAACCACGCGGAGGATTTGCTGTGACGAAACGACGAACGGAAAAGCAGCCGAGTTGCACGGACAGGAAGTGCGTTGGACGCCACGATCACTCGGCAAACTCGGCAAACTCGGCAAACTCGGCAGGCTCAGGCCGAACGGGTCGCAACGTATCACGCACTCGCCAACGCGGCATGGTCCTGCCAATCGTCCTGCTGATTTCAGCAATGATGCTGATCACTTCCGCCGCCTGGTTCGAAACCTCGCTCGCAGCCGCGCGTGGCACCACCAACGTTCGCGACTACTTGCAGGCCTTTCACGCCGCGGATTCGGCACTGACATTGTGCGCCCGCAGTGTCATCGCGGTTGCAGGCACGCAGTCCGCAGCACCGCCGCCGGCCACATCCGGCGAGCCGACACAGTGGAAACTCGCAGCCGCATTCGAAGCAGGCGCCGTCACGCCGGTAACGCAATGGCCCGGCTCGCTGCGTCCGCCGCAATGTCTGATCGAGGCCTGGCGTCTCGCCACTCGAGCCGACGCTCGAGCGTATTTATTGACTTCGCGCGGCTTCGGCCGCGCCAGCGAGTCGCAGGTATGGCTGCAAATGGAACTGGTGATCGATGGAGAGAAGATCGAACGTCATTGGCGCCGCGTTGCCGCCAGGCCTTTTTGACGGAGGCGACATGAAGCCGCATACGTCCGCGTTCACGTTGCTCGAGTTGATGATCACGCTAGCGATCGCCGCCACGCTGGCCGTCTTTGCCGTGCCTTCGTATCGCAGCCATGTTGCGCGAACTCATCGAATCGACGCGGCGTCCGCGCTCTATCGCGCGGCTCAATTTGTCGAAGGAGCGACAAGCGGCAGCGCACCGACATTGCGCCCGGGCCTAGATCAGGCGCCGCAATTCGGCACGGCTGTCTATCGCCTGCATGTGCTGCCCGCGGACGATGCAAACGGTGGCTATGCGATCGAGGCAACGCCGAGCGAATCCGGCCCGATGCGCGACGACACATGCGGCATTTTCACGCTCGATGCGACAGGATTACGCGGCAACAAAAACGGGGCAACCGGTTCGACGTCGGCTAGCGGCGACTGCTGGAATACAAGCTAGCGAGCCAACGCGACAAGGCACGCAGCGTTCAGGAACCGCTGTCCGTGGATTCAGCCTTGTTGCCAGACGCCGCCGAATCCCGCTTCATCTGCTGCCAGATCCGATAGGCTTCCCAACCGGCAAGCGCAAGACTGCCCCACTTGAGCACAGGTTTGGCTCCGGCTACGACCGTCGTACGCAGTGGCTTGGCGAGGACGATCGAGACGATCGAGCTGATGAGCGGATACTGTTTGAGGAGGGCACCGATGCTCCCCGCGTTGATAAAGCTCGCTTTCGAGCCTTTGCCAACGCGCATGCCGCCGAAGCCAGGCAGGATAAATTTGAGCCAACTGAAGTGCGTGACCGCTTGCCGCAACTCGATGGTTGCCTGAGCGAGTTCCATACGCTCGACATCCGCGCGCACCAGCAGTAGTTCCTTGCGCAGTTCTCGCAAATGCGGTGCGGTCAGATCTTTGGCCTGGTGGCGCTTGTTACGGAATGCGGTGTCGGAATGGATCTGGCTCATGGCGTGTCGGCGGCAGTGAAGGTGAGGCGGTGGAACGGCGCTGCAAATCGCGCGAGCTTCTTAAGCAAAACGCAGGGCACGAAGGACACGCCGTTGCGTCTTGCGGGTCACGGTTTGCGGAACGCGTCGCGGTCTTTTTCGAACTCAGCGAGGGTCGCCTCGAACACCATTGGCGCATTGCGCAAACCGCTGCGCGCTTTTAGTGCACAGGCTAATCCCGCAATCGCATAGACCGCGGTGATGCTGGCGAGCGCCTGCCACCGGTAAGTGTCCCAGAAGGCGATGGCGATCAGCGCCGTCAGCGCGATCAGCGCCATGGTGGCGAGCATCATGGCGGCAAGGCCGAGGAACAGCACGCCGAGCAAACGGTCCTTTTCTTCGGCGAGTTCAATGCCGACCAGTTCCAGCCGCGTTTGCAGAATGGCAAACACGGAACCGATTATGCGGCGTAACGGACTATGTTCTCCGCGCTGCGATTGTGTTTCGATCGTCATGGCTGTGGGCGTTGCGCGTGAAGGCCTAACCGGCGCGCGCGCGCGCCAGAAGAAGCGGACCGGCCAGGCGTGCGCCGGTCAACTCGATTCGCTGGTGCGCCGGACGAGATACGCCCGGCGGCATCGGCAGTGTTACTTGCGGTTGATCAACAGCCCAAGCAGCACACCGGCGCCCGCGGCGATGCCGATGGATGCCCACGGATGCTCGTGCACGTAGTCGTCGGTGGCGCGGGCCGCCTTCTTGCCTTTTTCGACCACCACGACCTGAACGTCGGCCGCCTTTTCCTTGGCTTGCTTCAGGCGCGTCAGCGCCGTTTCACGAAGTTCCGAAGCACGCTCGCCGGTGGCGCTCGCGGCCTGTTTCAGCAGATCTTCAGCGTCCGCGAGGACGGTTTTGATATCCGACATCAATCTCTCCTTGTTGATTTCCGACATTGACAGCTCCCCTTCGTCTCACGCCACGCGTGAATCGTAACCAAAGAAACGGCCGCTGGCGAGCGCAGGGCTCGGTTGCTTCCCAACTTCGCACGAACCGTTCCCGGTTGAAGCATAGCCACAAACAACGCTACCGCCTGCACAACGTGCAGGCAAGTTTGCTTAAGATGGAGTTGATCTGTCCCGCAAAGTTTCCACTAAATCGGTGAAAATTACAAAAACGCATAAAGTAGTGACGCGATGTTGGTTCGTCATACACCGTCACTCCCGTATGCTTTATCGTTGCGGGGCGCCGCGGATGAATGCTCGCGCGGCAATGTCCAAACCTATAGGAGATGCACAATGAGTCTACGTCTTGGTGATATCGCACCGGATTTCGAGCAGCAGTCGAGTGTCGGCCCGATCAAATTCCATGAATGGCTGGGCGATAGTTGGGGCGTGTTGTTTTCGCATCCCGCCGACTTCACGCCGGTCTGCACGACGGAACTCGGCTTGACCGCCAAGCTGGCCGACGAATTCGAGAAGCGCAATGTGAAGACCATCGCGTTGTCGGTCGACAGCGCCGAGTCGCACAAAGAGTGGATCAAAGACATTAACGAGACTCAAGCCGCCAATGTCGGCTTCCCGATTCTCGCGGACGGCGACCGCAAGGTTGCCGAGCTGTACGACATGATTCACCCGAACGCGAACGAGACGCTCACGGTGCGCTCGCTGTTCGTGATCGACCCGAAGAAGAAGGTGCGCCTGATCATCACCTATCCGGCCAGCACCGGCCGCAACTTCGACGAAGTGCTGCGTGTGATCGATTCGCTGCAGCTCACCGACAGCCACTCGGTCGCCACGCCGGGCAACTGGAAGCAGGGCGATGACGTGGTGATCGTCCCGTCGCTGAAGGACGAGGAAGTCATCAAGCAGAAATTCCCGAAGGGCTATAAGGCGCTGCGTCCGTATCTGCGCATGACGCCGCAGCCGAACAAGTAAGCGGCTGATGCGCCACGAAGCGGGCCGTTAGCTGCGGCGCGCTGCGTCGAACGAAAAAAGCCGGTTCACATGGAACCGGCTTTTTTATCGAGCCGCGCAGACTCCCTCCCAATCGCAATCGGTGTAATCCGCGCTTCAGAAAACCTTCAGAAAAAAGCCTGAATGCCCGTTTGCGCGCGCCCGAGAATCAGCGCGTGAATGTCGTGCGTGCCTTCATAGGTGTTCACCACTTCCAGGTTCACCAGATGCCGCGCGATGCCGAACTCGTCCGAGATGCCGTTGCCGCCGAGCATGTCGCGTGCGAGCCGCGCAATGTCCAGCGCCTTGCCGCATGAGTTGCGCTTCATGATCGAGGTGATCTCGACGGCCGCGGTGCCTTCGTCCTTCATGCGGCCGAGGCGCAGTACGCCTTGCAGGCCGAGCGTGATCTCGGTTTGCATGTCGGCGAGCTTCTTCTGAATCAACTGGTTCGCAGCGAGCGGCCGGCCGAACTGCTTGCGGTCCAGCACGTACTGACGCGCCGTGTGCCAGCATGCTTCGGCCGCGCCGAGCGCGCCCCAGGCGATACCGTAGCGCGCCGAGTTCAAGCACGTGAACGGACCGCGCAAGCCGCTGACCTCGGGGAAGCGATTCTCTTCCGGCACGAACACTTCGTCGAGCACGATCTCGCCGGTGATCGACGCGCGCAAGCCCACCTTGCTATGGATGGTCGGCGCCGACAGTCCCTTCCAGCCCTTCTCGAGAATGAAGCCACGGATCGCGTCCTTGCCGTCTTCTTCGAGCTTCGCCCACACCACGAACACGTCCGCGATCGGCGAATTGGTGATCCACATCTTCGAGCCCGACAGCGAATAGCCGCCGTCGACCTTCTTGGCGCGCGTGACCATGCTGCCCGGATCGGAGCCGTGATTCGGTTCGGTCAGGCCGAAGCAGCCGATCCATTCGCCGGTGACGAGCTTCGGCAGGTATTTCTGCTTCTGCGCTTCCGAGCCGAATTCGTAGATTGGCACCATGACCAGCGACGACTGCACCGACATCATCGACCGGTAGCCGGAATCGACACGCTCGACTTCGCGCGCGATCAAACCGTACGCCACGTAGTTCAGACCGGGGCCGCCGTATTGCTCAGGAATCGTCGGGCCGAGCAGGCCGAGTTCGCCCATCTCGCGAAAGATCTCGATATCGGTCTTTTCATGACGGAACGCTTCGAGCACGCGCGGCTGCAGCTTGTCCTGCGCGTAGGCCGCGGCGGCGTCGCGCACCATGCGTTCGTCTTCGGTGAGCTGCTGATCCAGCAGCAACGGGTCTTCCCAGTGAAACTGCGCGGCCTCGGCCATGGCTTATCTCCTGATTCCTTGCTTGACGGAAACGTGTTTGCGCTTGACTTTAGTTCCGCTATGCGAAACAATGTTTTGCAAACCACGTCCGAGTGTATCACCCCATGACGCCAACATCTACTCCCTCCGAACCGCTCGATGAGCGCAAATTCGTCGTCGCCCTCGCACGCGGGCTGGATTTGCTGCGCGCGTTCAAGCCGGGCGAAACGATGCTCGGCAACTGCGATTTCGTCGAACGCACCGGCTTACCGAAGGCGACCGTCAACCGTCTCGCCTACACGTTGACCGTGCTTGGCTATCTGCGGCTCGACGAAACCTTGGGTAAATACGCGCTCGACGCCGGTGTGCTGTCACTTGGTTTCGCGCTGCTCTCAGGCACGGACACGCTCGAGCTCGCGCGCCCGCACATGCGCACGTTCGCGCGCGAGGTGGGCGCGGCGGTCTCGCTCGGTTGTCGCGATGGGCTCGACATGATTTATCTGGAGACGATCCGCAGCGAAACCGCGCTGACGCTCGGACTGGCGTCCGGTTCGAAGCTGTCGATGCTGACGAGCTCGATGGGCCGCGCCTATCTGGCGGTGCAGCCGCTCGACTTGCGCGCCGCGTTATTGGTGGAGTTGAAAAAGGCGGCGGGCAAGGAAGGCGCCGAACTGGTCGCCGACGCCGAGCAAGAAATCGCCGCGTTTGCCGCGCAGCGTTGCTGCTATTCGTTCCGTGCGTGGCACGACGATGTCAATGCAGTCGCGGTGCCGTTTCGCGAGCCGCGCGAAGGGCGCTGGCTGGTGCTGAGTTGCAGCGGGCCGGCATCGTCGATGGGAGAGGATGTATTTCGTGACAACGTCGCGCCGCGGCTGAAGGCGCTTGCGCGGCGTTTGGGCGATACGGGTTGAAGCGGGCGGCGCGTGCCGACGCGTCAAACAACTACTCAAACTGCCCGGTCGTGATAATGCGCATTGAACAACGGTCCTTGCACGAAGCGCACGTCGTACTGCTGCAACGCCTCAAACTGCGTTTCATCCATGACACGGTTGAAAATCAACGGAATCCGCAACCGTCCGGCATAACCCACTAGCGGTTTAACCGTGGCGTCGCGCAAAGCGGTCCCCGCATCCATCTTGATGAAGTCGAGTCGCGCGGTCTCCGACACCGACAGAATCTGTCCCGCGTTCGACAGATTCCCCGCCACCTTGAAGCCATAGTGCTGGTAGCTCTTGGTCAGATAGCCAAGAAAGGTCTTGTGCGCGACCGCCGCTGCCGGCAACTCGATCACCACCCGCGACGGGTTCAATCCGAACGACATCAGCACGCTCGAAAAATGCCGTCCGTGGTCGTACTTCACACTCTTGAGCAGCCGCTCGTGCACGCGCAGAAAGAGCAACCCATGCCGCTGCGCACCGAAGAAATTGATGGCGTGCAGCGCGCGTGACATGCGGTCGAGCGCGACCAACTCCCGATCGTCGGCGATACGGTCGAACGGATCGAACACGTCGAACGGCGCCGCGTCGACCTGGTGCGTGACAGCTTGGAACCCGAGTTCATCGCCGAAACGGTCCACACCCTCGACCCCCGACGAAAGCGACTGCGCCAACGCATGCACGCTGATATCGAAGATCGGCTCATAGGCGCTGGCGAGTTCGAACCCGTCGAATTGCGCCAGCGCGACGTCGTGATGCAAGCCTTGACCCATCACCAGATGCTCGCCGAGAAACGGATGATCGGCGGCGCGGGCAATGAGGTTGGGGATGGTCGGCGGAATCATGTAGACGTATGGATGGCGATAGTGAGGCGCTCGGCGCGCGGCAACGCGACTCGATTGCCGCATCCATTGATGGTAGCAGTCCGCACCGCCGCCACATGAACAAATTGCTCATAACGTTATCCGCCGAACGCTTGTGCCGACGCGCTGTCCGGTCTTTTCAGGCGATTTTTCAGGGTTTACGTTAATTTCACTAAGCGTAATTAGTTTTACTATACGTAAATTGCATCGCGGCTGCGATGGCGGATGGCTTGTGCCGTCGGCGCAGCGCATGTGCCCGCCACTGGCGCTTGCTGGCCTGTTTCAGCCGCGCTGCCACCGAACAATCCAGTCAGCATCAGGAGACGACCCAATGAGCGCGAAACCGGCCGCGGCCACCGCCAATGTGATCGAAGTCGAGCGCGTGCTCGCCGAAACGCATCACCCGGCATTCCAGTTGCTGCTGCTCGCGCTCTGCGGGCTGTGCCTCGTGATCGACGGCTTCGACGCGCAGGCGATGGGCTACGTCGCGCCGAGCGTGATCGGCGAATGGCATGTCTCGAAGGCGGCGCTCGGCCCAGTGTTCAGCGCGAGCCTGTTCGGCATGCTGCTCGGCGCGCTCGGGCTGTCGGTGCTGGCGGACCGCATCGGCCGTCGTCCGGTGCTGATCGGTTCGACCTTCTTCTTCGCGCTGTCGATGCTGGCCACGCCCTTCGTCACCACGATCCCCGCGTTGATCGCGCTGCGCTTCATCACCGGCCTCGGGCTCGGCTGCATCATGCCGAACGCGATGGCGCTGGTCGGCGAATTCTCGACCCCCGCACATCGCGTCAAGCGCATGATGCTGGTGTCGTGCGGTTTCACGCTGGGTGCGGCGCTCGGCGGTTTCATCAGCGCCGCGCTGATTCCGGCTTATGGCTGGCGCGCGGTGTTCTGGGTGGGCGGCGCGGTGCCGCTGCTGCTCGCGTTGGCAATGCTTATTGCGTTGCCGGAGTCGCTGCAATTCCTCGTTCTCAAAGGACACAGCGAGCGCGCGTTGCGCTGGCTCGTGAAGTTCAACCCGGCGCTGCCGATCGACGCGAACACGCGGCTCGTCGTGCGTGAAAAGGGCAACGACGGCGCGCCGGTCGCTGAATTGTTCCGCGCCGGCCGCGGTCCGGTAACCTTGATTCTGTGGGCGATCAGCTTCATGAACCTGATCGATCTGTATTTCCTGTCGAACTGGCTGCCCACCGTGATGCGCGACGCCGGCTATTCGCCGGGCACGGCGGTGATCGTCGGCACGGTGCTGCAAACGGGCGGCGTGGTCGGCACCTTGCTGCTAGGCTGGTTCATCGAACGTTTTGGTTTTGTGCGCGTGCTGTTCGTGTGTTTCGCGGGCGCGGCGCTCGCGGTCGGCACGATCGGCACGGTGGCGCATGCGTTGCCGTGGCTGTTGCTAGTGGTCTTCGCGGGCGGCTTCTGCGTGGTCGGCGGACAACCGGCGGTCAACGCGCTGGCCGGCCATTTTTACCCGACCACGCTGCGTTCGACAGGCATAGGCTGGAGCCTCGGCATTGGCCGGATCGGCTCGGTGATCGGACCGCTGGTCGGCGGTCAACTGATCGCGCTGAACTGGTCGAACGCCGAGTTGTTTCATGCGGCGGCCCTGCCGGTGCTGTGCTCCGCGCTGCTGGTGATCGCGCTGGCCGCCGCGACGCGCCAACGCCGCCAGCCGTCCGAGCCGCGGACCGCGTGAGATGACGAGATCGAGTATCAACGGAGAACCTTGCATGGACACCCCAACACGCACGCCGAACACTGCCAGTTCGCGGCTCGAAATCGAGCCGGGCTATCAGTCGGGCTTCGCGAACGAATTCGCCACGGAGGCCTTGCCGGGCGCGTTGCCGGAAGGCCGCAATTCGCCGCAGCGCGCGGCTTATGGTCTGTACGCCGAACAACTGTCGGGCACGGCGTTCACCGCGCCGCGCGGCCATAATCGCCGCTCGTGGTTGTACCGGATTCGGCCGGCGGCGGTGCATATGCCGTTCACGCAACTGCCTTCGGAGCGGCTCGTCGCCAACTTCGCCGAGGTGCCGCCGACGCCGCCCAACCAGTTGCGCTGGGACGCTTTACCGATGCCGGCCGAGCCGACCGATTTCATCGACGGCTGGGTGACGATGGCGGGCAACGGCGCGGCCGAATCGATGAACGGCTGCGCGATTCACCTGTACGCCGCGAACCGCTCGATGCAGGACCGTTTCTTCTATACCGCCGACGGCGAATTGCTGATCGTGCCGCAGGAAGGGCGTCTGCACATCGCAACCGAGTTCGGCAAGCTCGACATCGAGCCGTTCGAGATCGCGGTGATTCCGCGCGGCGTGCGCTTCGCGGTGAGCCTGCCGGACGGCACGGCGCGCGGCTACATCTGCGAGAACTTCGGGGCGTTGCTGCGTCTGCCGGATCTCGGTCCGATCGGCTCGAACGGCCTCGCCAATCCGCGCGACTTCCTCACACCGCACGCGGCCTACGAAGACCGGGAGGGCGATTTCGAACTCGTCGTCAAGATGAACGGCAATCTGTGGCGCGCGGACATCGGTCATTCACCGCTCGACGTGGTGGCGTGGCACGGCAACTACGCGCCGTACAAGTACGATCTGCGCCGCTTCAACACGATCGGCTCGATCAGCTTCGACCATCCGGACCCGTCGATCTTTCTTGTGCTGCAATCGCAAACCGATACGCCGGGCGTCGATAGCATCGACTTCGTGATCTTCCCGCCGCGCTGGCTCGCCGCCGAAGATACGTTCCGTCCGCCCTGGTTCCATCGCAACGTCGCAAGCGAATTCATGGGCCTTGTGCACGGCGTGTACGACGCCAAGGCCGAGGGCTTCGTGCCGGGCGGCGCGAGTCTGCATAACTGCATGTCGGGTCACGGCCCGGACGCGGAGACGTTCGAGAAAGCCTCGCATGGCGATACGTCGACGCCGAAGAAAGTCGGCGACACGATGGCCTTCATGTTCGAAACGCGCACGCTGATCAAGCCGACTCGCTTCGCGCTCGAAACCGCGCAATTGCAAGCGCATTACTACGAGTGCTGGCAAGGCCTCACGAAACACTTCAACCCGGAGCAACGATGAACGCATTGAGCGATCTTCAGGCGACGCTCGATCCGTCGCGCAAAAGCTGGGTCGAGTCGGCCAATGATTCGACCAACGATTTTTCGATTCAGAATCTGCCGTTCGGTATTTTTAGCGACGACCTGAATGCGACGCGCCGCGTGGGCGTCGCGATCGGCGAGAGCATCGTCGATCTGGCCGCGCTCGAAAGCGCGGGTCTGCTGACCGTGCCTTCATCGGGCGCGGGCGACAGCGTATTCGTGCGCGACGCGTTGAACGATTTCATCGCGCTCGGCCGGGACGCGTGGCGTAGCGTGCGCATTCAGTTGAGCAAGCTGCTGTCGCGCGATAACACGACGCTGCACGACGACGTCGAGCTGCGCGGCCGCGCATTGATCCGCCAGGCCGATGCGCAATTGCATCTGCCGGTGCAGATTCCGGGCTACACCGATTTCTATTCGTCGAAGGAGCACGCGACTAATGTCGGCTCCATGTTCCGCGATCCGAAGAATGCGCTGCTGCCGAACTGGTCGGAGATGCCGATCGGTTATAACGGACGCGCGTCATCGGTGGTGGTGAGCGGCACGCCGGTGCGTCGTCCTAACGGGCAATTGAAGCTGCCGGATCAGGATCGTCCGGTGTTCGGCGCATGCCGCAAGCTGGATATCGAACTGGAAACCGGCTTCGTGATCGGCGCGGGCAATGCCTTGGGCGAGCCGGTTGCGTGTGCCGATGCCGAAGCGCATATCTTCGGCATGGTGCTGTTGAACGACTGGAGCGCGCGCGATATTCAGCAATGGGAATACGTGCCGCTCGGACCGTTCAACGCGAAGACCTTCGCGACGACGATCTCGCCGTGGATCGTGACGCTCGACGCGCTCGAACCGTTCCGCGTCGCGCAGCCGGCACAGGAGCCGCAACCGCTCGCGTATTTGCGCCACGACGGCGAGCATGCGTTCGATATCACGCTGGAAGTGAAGCTGCGCCCGCACCAGGCGAAAGAGGCGAGCACGATTGCGCTGACCAACTTCAAGCATATGTACTGGACGATGGCGCAGCAGCTCGCGCATCACACGGTATCGGGCTGCAATACGCGCGTGGGCGATCTGATGGGCTCGGGCACGATCAGCGGACCGACGGAGGATTCGTTCGGCAGCTTGCTGGAGCTGACGTGGAATGGCAAGAAGCCACTGGAGTTGCAGGAAGGCGGCACGCGCAGTTTCATCGAAGACGGCGACGAGTTGACGCTGGCCGGTTGGTGCCAGGGCGAGGGTTATCGTGTGGGCTTCGGCGCGTGCGTCGGGGAGATTTTGCCGGCGTTGAAGTAACGCTGGAAATAGCGGGCGAGCCGCACGAAGGCGCATGAAAAAAAACGGGGAAGCCACGATAAATGGCTTCCCCGTTTTGCTATTCACGCATCATCTCGCGCCGCGACAGAGTCTGCTGATCGACCCGCGACCGGGCTCGGCGCACGGCGTCCCTCTCATCAAGCCGCTACAGGAAACGCCAAAGCAGCAGCGAGCGGCACGTCGGCCATCGCATCGTCAGCGGCGCCGCAGCGCCGTACCAAAGGCTTGCCGATCAACCAGCAGCCCGCACCGGCGCACGCCGTCTCTCCCACCAAACCGCCGCCAGAAACGCCAACGCAGCAACGAGCAATACACCGACCATCGCGTCATTGCCGACGCCCTTCATCAACGCACCAGCCACGAGTGGCCCGCCGAAACTCGCCGCGCTCCACGACGCGCCCACCAGCGAACTCGCCGACACCAGCGCGACACCGCGAAAGCGCTCGCCGCAGGCAACCAGCGACAGCGTATAAATCGCGCCCGCCGCCGCGCCGAGCACATACAGCAGCGGCCAGCAGAGCCACGGCGAAGTCATCGCCCACGGCAGCAACGGCAACAGCGCCACGACGATCACACCGCAACCAATATGCACGCGTTCGCGCCCGAGCCGGTCAGCCAGCCAGCCGATCGGGAATTGCATCGTCGTATCGCCGAGCAGCAGCGCCGACGCGAACAGCACGGCCACCTCGCTCGTGATGCCATGCGACATGGCAAAGAGCGGCAGCAGCGAGAGCGCGATCGTGTCGAACAACGCGAAGAAACCAGTGCCGATCACGAGCGCCGGCATCTGCGGCAAGACACGGCGCCAACTGCCGTGCGCCGCGTGCTCATCCTCGGATGCTTGCGGCGTCTTGCGGATCGTGGCGAGCATCGGCAGCGCCAGCAGGAAGATCGCGCCGCAAATCAGGAAGCGCCACTGCGTGAAGCCGGCGATCTGGCTCACCAGCACGGGACCGGCCATCTGGAACAGCGTGAAGTTGGTCGCGTAAATGGCGATGACGCGTCCGCGCGTGGCGTCGTCGGCCAACTGGTTGACCCAGGCTTCGCCGATCGTGAAGAGCAGCATCAGCGCCGCGCCGCATAGCACGCGCAACACGGCCCAGAGCCACAGGTTCGACGTGAGTTGCATCAGCGCGGTGGCGAAGGCCACCACCAGCACGGCGCCCACGATCACCTGGCGGCCGCCGAAACGCGCCGCGATCCATCCCGCGAGCGGCACGATGACGAGCCCGCCGCCCGCTTGCGCGGCGGTCAGCAGGCCGACCACGTCGGTGCCGTAGCCGGCTTGCGTGAGTGCGAGGGCAGTGAGGGGAAGCGTCGCGCCGCTGCCGAGTCCGACGACCGCGACGCTAAGGATCAAAGCGAGGAAATCGCGCGTGAAGATGACTTTCATCGGCCGAGATGCTACTACGGCCGCGGGTCATTCGCACCTGCGCGGGGTTTGCGACGTGAGCGGAGAAACGTGGTTAGCCCGCCATCGCCATGCGTTGCGCGCGCCGGTCGATCGACACCGACCACAGCGTCAGCACCAGCGCGCCGATCGAGGTTGCCACGCCGACCCACGGCAGCGTCGTGAGCGGTGCGCCCGCGCCGATCGCCATGCCGCCGAGCCAGGCGCCCGTCGCATTGCCGAGGTTGAAGGCGCCCTGGTTCAAGGTCGAAGCCAGATTCGGCGCATGGCTCGCGCGGTCGACGATCAGCATCTGCAGCGGCGGCACGATCGCGAAGGCCAGAACGCCCCACACGAAGATCGTGATCATCGCCGGGATCTCCGCATGCATGGTGCCAGCGAAGATGGTCAGGATCACGACGATCGCCAACAGGAACGCCACCAGCGACGGCATCAGCCGCCAGTCGGCGAGCTTGCCACCGAGTGTGCTGCCCACCGTCAGGCCAAGGCCGAACAGCAGCAACACTAGGGTGACGGCGTGCGGCGTAAAGCCGGTCACGTCTTCGAGAATCGGCGTGATGTACGTGAAGGTGGAAAAGAGGCTTGCGGACGCTAGCACGCTGATGCCGAGCACCATCAGCACTTGCGGGTTCTTTAGCACGCTGAATTCGTGGACAAGACTCGCCTTCTGCATTTCGATCTTCGCCGGCAGACACACCGCGAGCGCGGCCGCCGCGACGACGCCGATGCCCGTCACCGCCCAGAAGGTGGCGCGCCAGCCCACCGCCTGGCCGAGTGCGGTGCCGAGCGGCACGCCCAGCACGTTGGCGAGCGTGAGGCCCGTGAACATCAACGCGATGGCTTGCGCGCGGCGGTTCGGCGCGACGAGGCCCGCGGCCACCACCGAGCCGATGCCGAAGAACGCGCCGTGGCAGAACGCGGTCACGATGCGCGCGGCCATCAGCACCGCGTAGCCCGGCGCGACCGCGCACAGCAGATTGCCGACGATGAACACGCCGATCAGGCTCATCAGCGCCTTCTTGCGCGGCATGTTCGCAACAGCGATCGCGACGATCGGGGCGCCGATGGTGACGCCGAGCGCGTACGCCGACACCAGCATGCCGGCCGCCGGGATCGACACGGACAGGTCACGCGCGACATCGGGCAGCAGCCCCATGATCACGAATTCGGTGGTACCGATTCCAAACGCGGCAACGGCAAGGGCAAGCAGGGGCAAAGGCATGGTGAAGGAGCGTGAATCGGCGCGGCGGGAAGCGTCGCGCGGCCGGCGCGCGTTTTCGGGGCGAAAACGCGTGCGCCGTACAGGGGTAAAACAGTAGGGGATTCTACCTAAGTCAAAACGGGCTTGCTGATCGTCAAGGCTGGTGTTGTTTTTTACTGAAAATCGCTATCGCAACGCGAGTTCGGCTGCGTTTCTAGCGTTGATCGCCGTCGGGGGCGAGCGTGTTGCCGTGGCGGCCGGCACCACTGGCGAAATGCGCCGCGCCTGCCACACCTTCGTCGAACACGGCTTGATAGCCGCCGGCACCTTCACGGCGCAATGCTTCAGCGACATCGTCGAGCAGGCTGTTTTCCAGCACGGAGCGGCGATCGGCGAGCAGTGCCGCCTGCGGAAACGCGGCCAGTTCGGCGGCCAACTGTTCGGCTGCCGCGCGCGCCGTGCCCTTGGGGACGACGCGATTGGCGAGACCGAAGCTGAGCGCTTCGTGCGCGCTCACCGCGCGGCCGGTCAGAATCAGGTCCAGCGCGCGCGACAGGCCGATCAAACGCGGCAAGCGGATCGTGCCACCGTCGATCAGCGGAATCCCGACGCGTCGGCAGAACACGCCGAGCACCGCGTCGTCTTCGACGACTCTCAGATCGCACAGGGCCGCCAGTTCCAGGCCACCCGCCACCGCATAACCGGCAATCGCGGCGACCACGGGCTTGCTGAAGCTCATGCGCGTCGGTCCCATCGGGCCGGGACCGCTGCCGTCGGCATGCAATTCGTTGCGACGGGTGTCGTCGGCGAGGGCGGTCAGGTCCGCGCCGGCGCAGAAGGTGCCGCCCGCGCCGAACAACACCGCCGCGCGCCAGACCGGCTCGGCTTCGAAGCGGGCGAACGCGGCGCTGAGCGCCTCAGCGACAGGACGGTCGACGGCATTTCGACGCGCGGGCCGCTCAAGGATGATCGTGGCCACGCCGATATCCTGATTAGCTTCGATGCGCACGTGGTCATTGAAATTTTGCGTGGTTATCATCGTTGTCACCGTAGAAGTCATCCGCGTCTGCTCGCTCGTCGCGGGCTTGTGAGCGGTGTGCTCATGCAGAGTAATTAATACCGTGGTCTGTCATGCTTCTTACACAATCGGCTCGTAGCGTAAGCGCTCTTCTAACACGCTGGCGTCTTTTCGCCAGCTTAACGAGCCTGCCTTTGCCCTTGTCCAATTCATCGTCAGCCGCCGCGCCGGCTTGTGCCGAGACGGTCTGGACCGTGCCTCTGCAAGAGCATCCATGGTACGACCATGTGCGCCTGAAACGCGTCTTCGTCACGGACGGCACGCGGCATCAGGTCGTACTCGTCGATGTGCGCAAGCTGCTCGCCTGCGCCGATCGCGACAATACCGATTACGTGCTGAAGCCGGTCGCCGAATGGCATTCGGGCAAAGTGCGCGGCATTCGGGAGTTTCTCGATCCAGAGAACCCGCGTATTCCGCAGATGCCGTACGTGACCATCTCGACGCGTCGCGCGCCGGGTCTGCTGGGTTGGTTCGGACTGGAGCGCGAAGGCGTGGTGGCGTTTCGCAACGGCCAGCATCGCGCACGCTATCTGGCGGATGCGGGCGCCCGCTGGTGTCCGGTGGAAGTGCACGAGCGTGAGGCGATATTGCTGCGCGAACTCTGCGGCGCCGCGGACGACGCGCGCACTGTGGTCCGCGCGACGCCGTTGAACACCGGCGGCGACACCTAAGCGGGCGCGCGCACCACGTTGCGCGGCGTGCCGGCATGCCACGCCGCGACGTTTTCGAGCGTGGTCTGGGCGATCTCGTTCATCGCCTCACGCGTGAAGAACGCCTGATGGGCGGTGACGATCACGTTCGGGAACATCAACAGACGCGCGAGCACATCGTCCTGCAAGGGCAGATTCGAGTGATCCTCGAAGAACAGGCCGCCTTCTTCCTCGTACACGTCGAGCCCGAGGTGGCCAAGCTGGCCGTCCTTTAACGCGCCGATCAGCGCATTGCTTTCGACGAGGCCGCCACGGCCCGTGTTGATCAGCATCGCGCCGCGCTTCATTTTGGCGAGCGCGGGGCCGTCGATCAAATGGTAGGTGTCCGGCACCAGCGGACAATGCAGGCTGACCACGTCGGACTCGGCGAGCAGCGTGTCGAGCGGCACGTAGCGGGCGCCGAGCGCGAGCAAGTCGTCGGCGGGCTTGCCGGGATCGTACGCGAGCACCTGCATGCCGAAGCCCGCCATGATGCGGCCGAATACGCGGCCGATCATGCCCGTGCCGACCACGCCGACGGTCTTGCCATGCAGATCGAAGCCGAGCAGCCCATGCAACGAAAAGTCGCCTTCGCGAGTGCGTGCGGCGGCGCGCGGCAGACGCCGGTTCAGCGCCAGAATCAAGCCGACCGCATGCTCGGCCACCGCGTGCGGCGAGTAGGCCGGCACCCGCGCGACCGTGATGCCGAGACGCTCGGCCGCGGCCAGATCGACGTGATTGAAGCCTGCCGAGCGCAGTGCAATCATGCGCGTGCCGCCGGCATGAAGCCGTTTCAGCACCGCCGCGTCGACGTTGTCGTTGACGAACGGGCAGACCACTTCATAGCCCTGAGCGAGAATGGCCGTCTCGCTGTCGAGGTGCGATTCCTGGAAGTGCAGTTCATAGCGATGCTTGGCATTGCCTTCGGTGAACGTGTCACTGTCGTATTGGCGGCTGCTGAACAGTATCATGCGCATGTCGGGCTCCGAAGACACCGTGCCGGCGCTAATGACGCGGACTCATGGCGTGGCAGGCGAGCAAATCAGTATAGGGTATGCGTCGCGAGTGAAGCGCGCTGCCAATCCACTTGTCTTTGCTGAAGATCATTTTTTGCGAAGACAAGTGGATGTGAGTTGAAAATAATATTGACAGCCTCGTCGAACTACAATATCTATTAAAAAAGGCCGTTCAAAAAAGCATGTTCACTCGTGCTGTAATAATTGACCATCAGCAGACGATGTCTTTTTCAAGGCGTTAGGCAACTTCGCGAGGAAAGAGTGACAGTCGAGCTATCGGAAGATAATTTCAATAACCCCCACCGCAGCGCGGCAAATCGTCTCGGACGCGACTCGCGTCATCCCATTGCCGTAAATTAAGTTTTCACTCAATCGCTATGCCGGTTGAGTAATGCGTGCGTCGTACTGGGGGCCAAATAAATCTATTCGAGTTTTTCGAATGATTTTTCGGTTTCCTGCTAATAAACCCGTCAATCGGCGAGCCAACATGATCGGTGAATTGCTGAGATCTCAACCGGAGATCGCGCTGTTCGCAAGCCTTGCAATTGGATATTTCATTGGTTCGTTCCGCGTCGGGCCCATTCAGCTCGGCGGCGTGTGCGGCACGTTGATCGTTGCGTTGCTGTTGGGCCAGACGGGCGCGCGCATCGCTCCGGATCTGAAGAACATCGCGTTCGCGCTGTTCATCTTCGCGCTGGGCTTCACCGGTGGGCCGCAGTTCTTCGCCAACATCGGCCGTGGCTGGCGTTACGGGTTGCTGTCGGTGGTCGAGATCGTGTCGGTGCTGGTGCTGATCATGATCGCGGTGGCCGTCATGCGGCTCGATGCCGGTACGGCGGCCGGTCTGCTGGCGGGCGCGGCGACGGAGTCGGCCGTGATCGGCACGGCGTCCGAGGCCATTGCCAAGCTCGGTTTCAGCGACGCGGAAACGGTCCGCCTGCAGGCCAATATCGTGACCGCGTACAGCGTGAGCTACCTGTTCGGCCTGATCACCATCGTGCTCTTTACGAGCCAGTTCGCACCGCTGCTTTTGCGCGTCAATCTGCGCGACGAAGCCGAGCGCGTGTGGCGCAAGCTCGGCGGCGACGGCGCGTTCGGTGAGGGTCAACGTGCGGCCGCGCCGGCGCTCGTGGGCCGCGCGTTTCGCGTCGGCGCGGCGGCCGGCGCGACGATCCGGGCCTTCGAACAGCAATACGGCTTCAACCTGACGGTCGAGCGCGTGCGGCGAGACGGCGCGAATGTGCCGGCCGAACCGCAGCTGACGCTCGCGGCCGGCGACATCATTCTGCTGGCGGGGCGACGTGAAGCGATCGTGACGGCGGCGGCCGCTCTCGGCGAAGAAGTAGACGGCGCGGACTTCGGCCTTGTGATCGCCGAGAAGCTCGACGTGGTGTTGACGCGCAGCGACCTGCACGGTCGAACGATCGCGCAGGTGCGCGAACAGGCGACGCCGGAAAACGGACGTGGCGTCTACATCGCGACGGTCACGCGGCTCGAAACCACGGTGCCGGCGCTGCCCGGCACCGAGCTCAATCGCGGCGACGTGCTCACGCTGGTGGGCGCGAAAGCCGATGTCGAGCGCGGCGCAAAGCGTTTGGGCTACGTACTCGTCGCGACGCAGAAGACCGACTTCGTCTATCTCGGTCTGGGCGTGCTGGTCGGCATGGCGATCGGCCATCTCGGCGGGCGGGTGGGCGGCGTGTCGGTGGCGCTTGGGACGGGCGGCGGCTGTCTGTTGTCGGGGCTGCTGTTCGGCTGGATCCGTTCGCGTTATCCGCTGGTCGGTTCGTTGCCTTCGGCGGCCGCGCAGATTCTCAAGGACTTTGGTCTCGCCACGTTCATCGCCGCAGTGGGTTTGTCGGCGGGACCGGACGCCATCAGGCTGGTGCGCGAGTACGGTCTCGCGCTGCCGGTGGCCGGGATTCTGATGGTGCTCGTGCCGGGCCTGCTGTCGTTGTGGATCGGCCGCATGTTTCTCAAGCTTGAGGCCCCCATGCTGCTCGGCGCGATTGCCGGCCAGCAATGCAGCACGCCTGCGATCAGCGCACTGGTGGGCGTCACCGGCAACTCCACGCCCGTGATCGGCTACACGATCACTTATGCACTCTCGAACATTCTGTTGCCGCTGATGGGGCCGGTGGTCGTCGGCCTCGCCGGGAAATTTCATTAGGCGGCCAGATGTGCCGGATGTGGCGCGCCATGCCACGTTCGGCCGATGCGGCAGGCCCCAAGCGGAGCACGCCACGATTGCGCTTCGCATGCGCGAGCAGCACCCAGTACTCAGTATCACAAACTATCCAGCGAGGGCACGATGGACTGGCTACATCACATCTTTCAGAAATCACCCGAGATTGCGCTGTTTCTGTCGCTCGCAGTCGGCTACTTCATCGGGCAGATCAACTTCGGCAAGTTCCAGTTGGGCGGCGTGGGCGGGTCGTTGCTGGCCGCGGTCGTCATCAGTCAGGCGGGCGTGACGATCGACAACGGTGTGAAGTCGGTGATGTTCGCCGTCTTCATCTATGCGGTTGGCTACGACTCCGGTCCGGGCTTCTTCAATTCGCTGAACCGCAAGACGCTGCGTGAGATCGCGATGGCCGTATTTCTGGCGGTCAGTGCGCTCGTCACCGTGGTGGTGTGCGCGAAGCTGTTCCATTTGAACAAGGGGCTCGCCGCCGGGCTCGCGGGCGGCGCGCTGACGCAGTCGGCGATCATCGGCACGGCAGGCGATGCGATCGCGCGTCTCGGCCTGCCCGCCGATCAGGTCAAGTCGCTGCAATCGGACGTGGCGATTGCCTACGCGGTGACCTACGTGTTCGGCTCACTGGGCGCGATCATCGTGTGCGTGAATATCTTGCCGAAGTTCATGGGGCAAAGTTTGCGCGACGCCTCGATCGAAGCGGAACGCGAGCTGACCTCAGGCGCGCCGTCCGTCGCGCCGGGGCAGCTTTCCGCCTTGCCCGAGATGGTTGGCCGCGCCTACAAGATCGATGTCAGCGCCGGGAAAACGGTGAAGGCCGTCGAGACGCAGCATCAGGACTTCCTGACGATCGAGCGCATCAAGCGCGACGGCCAGCAACTCGACCCGGTGCCCGACCTGGTATTGAAGCCCGATGACGTGGTGCTGGTGGTGGGCCGCCGCGAAGCCGTGGTCGCCTTCGGCGCGAGCGGCGGCGAGGTGGCCACCGTCGAGGACGTCGGCGTCGTCATGCAGACGCGCCAGGGCGTGTTCACGCGCAAGGGCATGAACCACACCACGATCGCCGCCGCGCGGGAAGTGGTGGATCGCGATTTGCGCCACGGCGTCTACATCCAGGGTATTTCGCGCGCTGGTCAGCCGCTGCCGATTCTGCCGGAAACCAAACTCGAGCACGGCGACGTCATCACCTTTTACGGCTCGCCGAAAGACACCAAGCGCGCCGTCGACGCCGCCGGCTACGAGCTGCCCTATAGCATCAAAACCGACTTCATCTACATGGGCGTCGGCCTCGTGCTCGGTTTGCTGATCGGCCTGATCGTCATCAACGTCGGCGGCATTCCGCTTACGCTCGGCTCGGGCGGTGGTTGTCTGCTGGCCGGCCTGCTGTTCGGCTGGATGCGCGGCAAGCATCCCATGTACGGCGTGATGCCGTCGGCGGCTTCGCGGCTGCTGCAGGATTTCGGCCTGGCGGCGTTCGTGGTGGTGGTGGGGCTCAACTCGGGATTGCAGGCCGTGGTGACCGTCAAGCAGCTTGGCATCACGATTTTCCTGCTCGGCGTGTTCGTCACGTTGTTCCCGTTGCTGCTCACCATGCTGTTCGGCCGCTACGTGCTGAAGTACAACAACGCAGCCATTCTGGCCGGTGCGCTGTCCGGCTCACGCAGTGCGAATCCCGCATTCGGCGGCGTGCTCGACAAGGCGGAAAGCGCCGTGCCGACCGTGCCGTTCGCGATCACGTATGCCATCGCGAACGTCGCATTGACGCTGCTCGGCCCGCTCGTGGTCGGGCTTGTCTAGCGCGGGCGTCTATCGATCTCTCTCACGCCGGCGCTCACCGGACGATCATTCGCCACGCCGGCGTCTTTCACTTGGCTCATTGGAGAACGCATCATGGCAAAAGAGAAGGGTGACAAGAAACACGCGGATATGGCACAAGCGGGTATGGCCGCGCTCAGCCCGTTCGAGTTGAAGGACGAACTGATCAAGGCCGCCGGCGGCAGCGCCGTGGAGCGGCCCGCCAACGCATCCATGCTCAACGCCGGCCGCGGCAACCCGAATTTTCTCGCGACGATTCCGCGTCACGGCTTCTGGCAACTCGGCCTCTTCGCGATGCGCGAATCGGAGCGCTCGTTTGCCTACATGCCGGAAGGCGTGGGCGGCTTTCCGCGGCGCGACGGCCTCGAAGAACGCTTCGATCTGTTCCTGCGCGAGAACAAGGGCGTGCCGGGTATCGACTTTCTGCGCGGTGCGGTGTCGTACGTGCGCGATCAGTTGGGATACTCAGCCGGCGATTTCCTGTATGAAATGTGCGAGGGCATTCTCGCTTCGAATTATCCGGTGCCGGACCGCATGCTCAAACTGTCCGAGCTAATCGTCGGGCAGTATCTGCGCAAGGAGATGATCGGCGACCATCCTTTTGTCGGCGAATTCGATGTGTTCGCGGTGGAAGGCGGCACGGCGGCGATGACGTACATCTTCAACACGATGCGCGAGAACCACCTGATCAAGGCGGGCGACACGATCGCGCTCGGCATGCCGATCTTCACGCCGTACATCGAGATTCCGCGCCTGAACGACTACAAGCTTAACGTGGTGAATCTCGAAGCCGACGTGGCGAACGGCTGGCAGTACTCGAAGAAGGAACTCGACAAGCTGCGCGATCCGAAGGTGAAGGCGTTCTTCCTCGTGAACCCGAGCAATCCGCCTTCGGTGAAGATCAATGACGAGAGCCTTCAATATATTGCCGACATCGTCAAGGAACGGCCCGATCTGATCCTGCTGACCGATGATGTGTATGGCACTTTTGCCGACGACTTCGTCTCGCTGTTCGCGCTCGCGCCGAAGAACACCATTCTCGTCTATTCGTACTCGAAGTATTTCGGTGCGACCGGCTGGCGTCTGGGTACGATCGCGACGCACCGCGACAACGTGCTCGACAAGCTGATCGCCGAATTGCCGAAGGACGCGAAGAAGCAGTTGCACGAGCGTTATGAATCGATCACGACGGAGCCGGACAAGCTCAAGTTCATCGACCGTCTGGTGGCCGACAGCCGCACTGTCGCGCTGAATCACACGGCGGGTCTGTCGACGCCGCAGCAGGTGCAGATGGTGCTGTTTTCGCTGTTCTCGCTGATGGACACGCCAGACGCGTACAAGAACGCGCTGAAGCGTTTGATCCGCAAGCGCAAGCAGGCGCTTTACGAGGAAGTTGGCATTTCCTTCGAGGACGACGATCCGAACCAGGTCGATTACTACACGATCCTCGACGTCGAGTTCCTCGGCGAGCGGATGTTCGGGCGTGAGTTCGTCGAGTGGCTTCTGAAGAACACGCAGCCTTCCGAACTGCTGTTCCGCCTTGCGCGTGAAGCGCGCGTCGTGTTGCTGCCGGGGCTTGGTTTCGGCACGCAGCATCCGTCGGGGCGCGTGTCGTTGGCGAACCTGAACGAGGCCGACTACCGGCAGATCGGGCGCGCTCTGCGCAAGCTGATCGAAGAGTATGTCGAGCGCTTCAATGCGGCGACTGGCAAGAAACTCGACAAGACCAAGGTGAAGTGATGGCATGGTTTGCCGCGCTGCGTGCGCAACAAGCATAGTCAAAAAACTTGCGCAATCGCGCGGATCGGTGAATGATCGAACAGGCGGCCTCGTCAGCGTCATTGCTGGCGGGGCCGTTTGCTCCTTTGCGTCCTGACATTCACGTACCGATCATCATGCCGACTTCATCATTCACATCCGCATCTTCCGCAGTGCCCTGTCCGGTTGTCGAGTCGCTCGACGCCATTCTTCCCGAAGAACCGCTCCTGATGATGGGCGCCGGCCCCGTGCCGATTCCCGCCGCCGTCGCCAAGGCCAACGCGATCGTGATCAATCACCTGGGCGGCACGATGGTGAAGGTGATCGGGCAGGTGAAGTCGATGGCGCGCTATGTGTTCCAGACGAACTCGAAATGGGTGTTGGGCGTGGCGGGGCCTGGATCGGCCGCGATGGAGATGGCGATTTCGAACCTCGCGTGGGAAGGCACGCGTGTGCTTTCCATCAAGAACGGTTTCTTCAGCGAACGGATGGCGGAGATGGGGCGGCGCGTCGGCGCCCGCGTGAGCACGCTCGATGTTGCTGATCGTTCGGTGGCGAGTCTCGAAGAGGTTGCCGAGGCGATTCGTCGGGAGCGTCCCGAGATCGTGACGGTGGTGCAGGGGGAGACGTCCAATACCGTTTGGAACTATCACCTGAAGGAGATTGCCGCGTTGGCGAAAGCGGCGGGCGCGTTGGTGATCGTCGATGCGGTTTGCACGTTGAGTACGATGCCTTTGGAGATGGATGCCTGGGGGATCGATGCCGTTATTACGGGTGGGCAGAAGGGGTTGTCGTCGATTCCGGGTGTATCGTTGATCGCGTTTTCCGATGCGGCCTGGGAGCGGGTCAAGGGGCGCACGGCGCCGAATGCGCATTGGTGTCTGGATGCTTCGCTCGCCGAGAATTTTTGGCATAACGCGGGGTATCACTATACGGCGCCTGTGTCGGGCGTTCTGGCTTTGCATGAGGCTTTGCGACTTGTGTGTGCTGAGACGCTTGAGAAGCGATTTGCCCGGCATTTGAAATGCTCACTGGCGTTGCAGGATGGGGTCGCGGCGATGGGGTTGCGGTTGTATACGCCGGAGGCTTGTCGGTTGAATTCTGTTGTTGGGATCGAGGTGCCTGAAGGCTTCAGTCCCGCGGATGTTTGTTCGCATATTTCGCGGATGCATCAGGTGGAGATTTCGGGTTCGTTTGGATTGCCAATTGTTCGTGTGGGGCAGATGGGGGAGCAGTGTCGGGAACATAACCTCTTTCGCACTGTGCATGCGCTTGGGAGGACTATGGTCGATCTTGGGGTTAAGGTTGATTTGCCTGCCGGCGTGGCGGCTTTGGAGAGGGGGTTGTCGGGGGGGAGGTAGGGGGTTTTTGCCTGCTCGGGGATTGGTTGTGGGCTTGGGGTTTTGGCCTTTCCTTGTTTTGTTA
>NZ_JAQQEK010000023.1:0-156510 GCF_046027355.1 Paraburkholderia sediminicola
CTGGAATTTATTCAAGGCAGCTTTTTTACCGGCCCCGGCTCGTCGACGACGGACGCTTTCACATCGGGTGCCAAGGCGCGCGCAGCCGACGCACCGATCGTCCAGTCGTGAAGCACGGTATAGGCGACCGCCAGCAAAGTCGGGCCGATGAAAACACCGAGGAAGCCGAAAGCAAATGCGCCGCCGAGGATACCCAGCATCACCAGGATCAAAGGCATGTCGCTATTCTTGCCGATCAGGATCGGCTTGATAACGTTGTCGGACATGCCGACCGCCAGCACGCCCCACACCACCAGAAAGATCGCCCATCCAGTCGCGCCGCCGTGGTACAGCCAGATTGCCGCAGGCAACCAGACGACAACAGGGCCGCCCGGTATCACCGACAGAAAGAATGTCGCCAGCCCGAGCAGCGCCGGCGCCGGCACGCCGGCGATCCAGCATCCGAACCCAGCCAGGATACCTTGCACGAGCGCCGTGCCGAGAATCCCATAGACCACGCCCTTCACCGTGCTGCCAGCCAGCGTCAGCAGATAATCGGCGCGCTCGCCGGCAATACGCCGCATGCCCGCATTCAGCCAGGCCGCTGCGCCCTCTCCCCCCGTATAAAAGAAGAAAGCGAGCACGATGCTCAACGCCAGCAACCCGAGACCATGCGTAACAGCAATCGCAGCCGCCAGAATCCACTTGCCGGCCGGCGCCGCGAGCGTACGTAATTGCGCGATCAGTTCCGAATTGCTGCTTGTGAGCCGCTCCCAGAATGCCTCGATGTTGGAGCCCACCAGCGGGATCCGGGCAACCCACGGGGGCAAATCCGGCAAGCCGGCCTCAAAGAGCCGCTGAACCAGCGCGACGATGTCATGCACGTGCGCCCCGAAGGCAAAGCCCGCATAAACGAACGGTCCAAGCACCACAATCAGAATGATCAACACGATCAAGGTAGCGGCCCATTTACGCCGCCCGCCGAGGGCCGCGGTCAGCCGCCGGTACAAACCCCACGAGCTATAGCTGAGAATGGCGCCCCAAAGGAGCGCGGTCGTGAAAGGCGCCAGCACCAGCAGCGAGCCGCCCACCAGAATAATCAGCGCGAACACCGCGGCAAGACGTTCGATCAGTTGGTCCGATTTCACAATGAATCTCCTGTTGCGCCAAACCCCAGTGACGAGCGGACATAAGCTTGTCGGGCGCCGGCTGAAAGGGTCAGTATAGAAGCGAGTCATGCGCCCGGGGGCGTCTTATATCATCGGGCCAGGTCGCCATGCAACGGCCCCGCAGACACGCTCAGCAGCGCTGATTTTGCGTGTGGAAACGTCCTAATTCATCCGGCATTGCCGGCCAAACAATATGGCGGCATAGAAAAGACTAGAATATAAGGTTCTGTGCACCCCAATTTCCGGATTTATGCGCTCGCGAATCGCCAAACGTCTCCCCCCCGATGCCGACAAGCTTGTCGGTCTCTCGCTCGCGCTTTTCGCGTCGGGCAGCCGCACCGAGGACCGCTTCTGGGAAGCAAAACTCGATGCGCTGCTGGCCAAGATCGTCCGCAACGCCAACCAGACTACGCTGGACGCCGCGCTCGATCATCTGCAGCAAAATCATCCCGATGCTTACGGCGCGCTCGCCGATATGGCGGAAACCCACAGCGAGTCGTTCATCGTCGAACACGAAGGCGTGCCTTACGAAGCGCTGCTGATCGCCGCACCCGTGCTCGCCTGGACGCGCTACATGATTCCGTCCGGTCCGCTCAAGGCCGATGCCGCCGACGCCCTGCGCGCGCATCTGCAGGCGCACGTGCTCGCGGCCAACACACGGGTCGCCATGGCGCCGTTCCTGTACAGCATCGATCAACTGCCGCGTCATCATGTCGAAACCTGGCGAATTGCCCAGCAGCTCGCCCAGGCAGCCATGGCTGGTGGCAACGTCAAGCTGAATTTCGGCGAGTTGCCGGAGACCTCGCCGATCCTGGCCGACCCGCGCTTCCTGCTGGCCGTGGTCGCAGCGCCGGTCGGCGAGCCGACGTTCCGCTGGCAGGAAGAAGAACACGGTAGCCGGATCGAACGTGGGCAATGCCTCGAACAATGGGCCACGCAAGGCGGCGCCAATTTGTCGCTGGTGCTGCCGGGCTGCGAATTCGAGTGCCTGCTGCCGGATGCCTATTACTCGGCCTGCCGCGATGCCGACGAACGCGTACGCCCTCACACGGTGCGCACCGCCGTGCGCTATCTGTTCGACACGATCGGCGCGGCGCCGCAGGAGTTGCGCGCGGTTGTCGCGGGGTTCGGCGAACGCCGCATCGACGAATACCGCGTCGGCTTCACGCGCCGCGGCAGCAATGAGGTGATCTACGGCGTCGTGTGGCCGCTGTACGGCCGTGAGAACGGCGAACCCGGCATCGACGAGGAACCGCAGGAAACCGCCGCCTCGGACGATCCGCTCGAAGAAATCGTCGCGTTGCTCAAGGAGACCGGCGTAACCGAAGTGCGCCGCCACGCCGGCCGCTTCGAGCCGGAATATTGCGACGACTGCGGCGTACCGCTCTATGCCGATCCGCTCGGCGAAATTGTCCACGCCGAAATGCCGGAAGACGCAGAACCCGCGCAGCCGCACTTCCATTGACCTTCCTCGCCGACGCGTTTTGCGCGTTGGAGTCGACACAAAAAAGCCCCGCCGCGCGCGGGGCTTTTTTTGTGCCGGTTCATTTTTACGTCATTCCTCTTATGCCTTTTGGACAGGCCGTCAAGTCGAAGGGAATTTGTCATCATACGAACGGCGACGCATCGCGAACGCATCCGGCTCTCATGTGCCGTGCGCACGCATCGCGCCACTTCGCCCGACTCATCTGGAGACATGCATGCGATTCTCGATACTCAACTCAGACGCGGAACGACGTGATGGGCTCAAAGCGCTGCTGCGGCAAATCGACCGCCTGGCGCGTTTCAACGAGGCACAAGACTGGCGTCAGGTCGAACGCACGCTCAAGCGTCAGCGGCCCGACCTGCTCCTGGTCGATTGGCAGGACTGGATGTCGATCGCCGATATTCGCCATCTGCTCAGCCATTACCCCGACCTGCGCATTGCCGTGCTCAGCGACCAGATCTCGCCGGTCGCCGTGCGAGAACTCATGGACGAAGGCGTGCTCGGCGTCGTGCCGCGCGACACCGATCCTTGTTTGATCGTGCGCGCGTTTGAAATGGTGCTGCTGGGCGGTCACTACGTGCCGCCCGGCGCGCTGGCGCTCGATCCTCCGCTGCCGCCGGACACCACTATCCGGCCGTTCGACGAGAAGAGCCCGCCGCCGCGCCGCACCAGACTGGCCAATGTACTGTCGCCCCGTCAGCAGCAGATCATGCGCTGTGTCCACATGGGCAGCACCAACAAGATGATCGCGCGCACGCTCGGCATCAGCGAAGGCACCGTCAAGATCCATCTGACCAGCATATTCCAGCAGCTCGGCGCGCCGAATCGCGCCGCCGCGGTCGCGCTTTACAACGGCTGGCTGTCGAACCATTTGCAAGTGCTGCGCAATGGCGGCGATGGCCTGCTGCGCCCGATCATGGGGCAACCCGGCGTGGTGCCGTTGCGGCGCCGCACGCGGCGGCGCTATCAGTATCCGTTGCCGGCTAACGACACGGCCGCCTCGTTGCCCATGGCGGCCGAACCAGGCGCGCCATATGGCGACCCGCCACCCGCCGGAGCGGCACCGGACCCGCTCGCACAAGGTCCTGCATGAACGCAGCCGACACGCGCAACAGAATTCGGGCGAGCACTTTCCGGCAGCGTTTGCGCCCGCTGGCATGGAATCCGCTCACACCTTTTCTCGTCCAACGAGTAATATGAGACTCATGGGTTTCCTCTACACACCGCTTCCGTTCTGGGTCGCTGTCGGTGGCTGGATCGCCACTGCGATAGTGGTCGCGCTCGCGCTGTGGAAAAATCCTTTCAAACGACTTCAGGACGGCACACTGCAGCATGTCTGGCTTGCGATCATCGTCGCAGTGTCGGTGCTGTGGGCAAGTAATGCATGGCTCGACGACGGCACCGTCATGCATCTGCTTGGCGCCACGCTAGTCGTCACATTGTTCGACTGGGCGTTGGCGCTGATCGCCATGGCGGTGGTCACGGGTCTTGCCGCCGTCATCTTCGATGCCCCCTGGCAGGGCATCGCGCTAACTTTCCTCGTGTACGGTGCGCTGCCGGTTGGCATTTCCACCTTGCTCCAGCGCATCAGCATCGCGTGGCTTCCACGCAATCTCTTCATGTTCATCCTCGGCCAGGGTTTTGTCTCGCCTGCCATCGCCGTGTCGCTCACGGCGGCGGCTGCCCTCGGCATTCATATCGCGCTCGCCGACGGTTCGATGACCGTGGTGCCCGCGGGCTACGCGTTCAGCGTGTTTCTACTTGCCATCGGGGAATCGTGGTTCACTGGCATGTCGACGGCATTGATCGCGGTCTACCGCCCTGCGTGGGTCACCACTTATGATGTGCGGAGATACCGACTGGGCGGACCACGCACCTGACACTCGCGCGGGCACCGAACGCTACCAACGGCGATTAGCGACTCGGCCACGTCGAGCCGCCCCGGCCCGCACACTACCAACAGGACAAAATATTTGTGTCAGGATTGAACTCCACCCTGTCGCCGGGCATCTTACGTGCCTCATCTCATTAGCGTCTAACGAACTAGATGGATCGCACCAACGTACCGCGCCGATTGCTGCGGTTGGTCGGCCGGTTGGCAACATGTGCGGCGAGTCTCTCGCTCATATGCTCTGCTCCCGCATTCGCCGATCAACTCGAGCAGCACAACGATCTCGTCAACAAATTTGTCAATGATATGCATGCGGACCCGCTCGTTGCGGACTGCGCGGCTCACGGCAACTTTGTCGCCAGCACGTCGACCGCCTTCGACCATGTCGAATTTCCACCTAGTTCGTTCGACAGCGCGCATGCGTCGGTCACGCCCTGGAACGATTCATTCGACGAGGGCAAGCAGCGCGTCAAGGTAGATAACATCGTCACCGTCGAAGGGCTTGGCATCCGCCAGAGCGGCGGCGGCGATCCTGCCGATCTGAAGTTCCGCTGCGGCTATGTCGGCGCGCAGATGCTGGCGTTCAGCTGGAACGATCCGGTGCCGCCGGCCCGTGCTCGCAGCGCTGAACCATCGGGGTCGCAAGCGTCGTCGGGCAAGCATAAAAGCGCCAAAGGCAAGCACTCGGCGAGCGGCAAAACGACGAAGAAGGCGACCACGAAGTCTTCCAAACCGACCTCAGGCAAATCGTCGCGAACGAGTTCGAACAAAGCAAGCGCGAAGAAGACGCCGGCGAAGAAAAAGACTCAATAGTGGGTCACGCTTGCGGCATCAGGCCGCTGGCGCCGCAGATCAAAACAAGCGCTCCAATGAAAACGAGGCACACACCGTGAAGTGTGTGCCTCGTTTTTTATGCGCAGCGATGTTCAGGCAAATGTTTCCACGTGCCGCAAGATCGCCTGCAGCATCGCAGCGCCGAGCGACGCGCTACGCTCGCCATTCCAACCCACCCGTTCGTCGGGCAGATTGGCGTTGTCCTTGAACGGCATCTCCAGAGTCAGCGACAGGCAACCAAATTCGTTGCCGATGTACTTCGACGCCAGCTTCAGTGCGTCCTCGCGATACTTGCTCGCGGCGTAGCCGTACTTGTCCTGGAAATCAGGGCTCGCCTGCTTGAACGCTTCAATGAACGCTTTCTGCTCCTGCCCTTGCCGTTCGGTGAAGCCCGGCAGCATTTCGGAGCCGGCCACGAACACGTAAGGCAGCGCCTCGTCGCCGTGGATATCGAAGAACAGATCGCAACCGGTGGCATGAATCGCATCGCGCACGACCAGCACCTCCGGACTGCGCGCGGCATCCGGCTCCATCCATTCGCGATTCAGATTCGCGCCGGCCGCATTCGTGCGCAGATTGCCGTGCACGCTGCCGTCCGGATTCATGTTCGGCACGATGTAGAAGACGGCGTGATCGTAGAGCTTGCGCGCGACCGGATCGCCTGCCCAATCGCCCCAACCCGCGAGCCGCTTGACGAGACCTTCGATAAACCATTCGGCCATCGTCTCGCCGGGATGCTGACGCGCGATCAGCCAGATCTTCTTCTTGGGCGTGTCGCCGGTTTGCGGCGTGCCGAGCGTGATCAGCGACATGGGCCGGCCTTCGACGGTCGTGCCCAACTCGGTGAGCGTGGCCTGCGGCATCTGCTGCACCGCGCCGAGAAACTCCGAATGACGCTCCTCGCTGTACGGCTCGAAGTACGCGTAGTAAATACGGTCGAAATCCGGCGTGTGATCGATCGTCAGTACGCGGCCGTCGTACGACGTGGGCACGCGAAACCAGTTCACGCGGTCATAGCTCGCCACCGCCTGATAGTCGCGCCAGCCTTCGGCGAAGGCACACGCGGCCGCATTCTCGAAGGTCATCACGCAGCGTTCGCCCGCCGCGCCGGACAAGCGGAAATAAAACCACTGCGCGAACTCGGCGTGACTGTCCGGCCGCACGCGCAAACGGATATTGCCCGCGTCTTCGCAGGACAGCACTTCGATCGCGCCCGCGTCGAAGTTGCTTGTAATAGATAACGTCATGATGTTCTTCCCTGCTTGTCTGCGCCGCGACGCTTATTCAGCGACGCGGCGGCGGAATACATAAGTGGAATCGTTCGAGGCTTCAGCGTCGAACGCATAGCCGTCGACGTCGAAGTCCTTCAGTTGCTCAGGCCTGTCGAAGCGGTTTTCCACGGCATAGCGCGCCATCAGGCCGCGCGCGCGCTTCGCATGGAAGCTGATGATCTTGTAGCGGCCGCCCTTCCAGTCCTCGAAGACGGGCGTGATGATCGGCGCTTCGAGCAGCTTCGGCTTGACCGATTTGAAGTACTCGCCCGATGCGCAGTTCACCAGCACGCGCGATGACGCGGCGTTCTTCTTCAATTGCGCATTCAACGCCTGCGTGATGCGCTCGCCCCAGAACGCGTACAGATCCTTGCCGCGCGGATTAGCGAAGCGCGTACCCATTTCGAGCCGGTAAGGCTGCAGCAGATCGAGCGGACGCAGCAAACCGTACAAGCCGGACAACACGCGCACGTGATTCTGCGCATAGTCCAGATCCGCTGACGAGAGCGTCTTCGCGTTGAAGCCCTCGTACACGTCGCCATTGAACGCCAGCACCGCCTGCTTGGCGTTGTGCGTGCCGAACTTGGGCGACCACTCCGCGTAGCGCTGGAAATTGAGGTGCGCGAGCTGATCCGAAATGTCCATCAGGGAGGCGATCTGCTGCGGCGACAAACGACGCAGTCCGCCGATCAATTCGGCCGCGTCGTCGACAAAATCGGGGATCGTGTGCTTTTTGACGTGAGGCGGGGTTTCGTAGTCGAGCGATTTCGCCGGCGACAGAACGATTATCATAGAGGCTTGCAGGCACGCCGTGCCTGGCGGTCAAAGACGAAAGCCAGATTGTAACGAATGCCCGGTTCCCATGCCTCACCCGACGCTTTGCGCGTCGTCCTCGATTCCAATGTGTGGATCGACATTCTCGTGTTCGACGACCCGCACACGCGGCCGATCGCGGCCGCGCTCGAAAGCGGCGCGCTGGCCGCGCTGATCGACGCGCGCTGCCTCGCCGAACTCACCTACGTGCTCGACTACCCGCAATTCGTGCATCGGAATGTGGACAAGGCCGCGGCGCTGGCGGTCGTCGCACGGCTCGCGCAGTTGGTCGAACCCGAGGCGCAAGCGGAAGACGCCAAGCCCTTGCCCAAATGCAAAGACCGCGACGACCAGAAGTTTCTCGAACTCGCGCACGCCGCGCAGGCCGACTGGCTGGTTTCGAAGGATCGCGCGGTGTTGAAGCTGGCCAAGCGGATTGCGCGTGACTTCGGCTTTCAGATCGCGCAGCCGGCGCCGTTCGTCGCCGCCATCGGTATGTCGCTGAGCGCCGCGGGCGAGCCTTTAACCGCATGACCCTCCAGCCGCATGGCCCTGGCCAGACGGCTAACGTGAGTTCCGTGGCGCGCACACCGCGCCGCGATTCCCTACAATCAGGCTTCGCCCGTTTCAAACGACGCCTTTGCCTAACCCACTTGCCCACGCTCCGGACAGCGCCATGAATGCACCGCACGACACGCCCACGAATCCCACGTTTCCGTCTCGCCTGCCGGATGTCGGCACGACGATATTCACGGTGATGAGCGCGCTCGCCGCCGAAAAAGGCGCGGTGAATCTGGGTCAGGGGTTTCCCGATTTCAACTGCGATCCGCGGATCGTCGACGCGGTCGCGAACGCCATGCGCGACGGCCACAACCAGTATCCACCGATGGCCGGCGCCGCGCCGCTGCGTCAGGCGATCTCGGACAAGATCGAGAACCTGTACGGCCGCCGCTACAACGCCACCACCGAAATCACCGTGACAGCGGGCGCGACACAAGCGTTGCTGACCGCGATTCTCTGCACGGTCCACCCGGGCGACGAAGTGATCGTGGTCGAGCCGACTTACGACAGCTACCTGCCGTCCATTGAACTGGCCGGCGGCAAGCCGGTGTTCGTCACGCTCGACGCGCCCGACTACGCGATCCCGTTCGACAAGCTCGCCGCCGCGATCACGCCGAAAACGCGGCTCCTGCTGATCAACACGCCGCACAATCCGACCGGCACGGTGTGGCGCGCGGAGGACATGCGCAAGCTCGAAGAGATCGTGCGCGGCACCAACGTGCTGATCCTGTCCGACGAAGTGTATGAACACATGGTCTACGACGGTGCGCCGCACGAGAGCGTGGCCCGCTATCCGGAACTCGCGCAACGCAGTTTCGTGGTGTCGAGCTTCGGCAAGACCTATCACGTAACGGGCTGGAAGGTCGGCTACGTGGCCGCGCCCGCCGCGCTCACCGCCGAATTCCGCAAGGTGCACCAGTTCAACGTGTTCACGGTCAACACGCCGATGCAGATCGGCCTTGCCGACTACATGAAAGATCCGGCTCCGTATCTCGACCTGCCGGCGTTTTATCAGAAGAAGCGCGACTTCTTCCGCGCCGGCCTCGCCAATTCGCGCTTCAAGCTGTTGCCGTGCACGGGCACGTACTTTCAGTGCGTCGACTACTCGGCGATCAGCGACTTGCCCGAAGCCGAATTCGCGCAATGGCTGACTGGCGAGATCGGCGTCGCGGCCATTCCTGTCTCGGCGTTCTATCACGAGGCCCATGAGTCGGGCGTGGTGCGGTTCTGCTTCGCCAAGCAGGAAAGCACGCTCGCCACCGCGCTCGAGCGGCTGGCGCGCCTCTAGCATGTCCCGCGCGATGCTGCGAACGAACCTACGTTCCTCGCCATCGCGCGCAGCGGCCTGGGCGTGCGCGGCACGCCCCGGTTCGCTTTCCTTCGGGCTACGTCCCTCAAGCCGGGCGCGACGCCGCAATATGCGCCTTGCGATCCTCGGTCACACGCTGCGCGGCCGGCCGCGGGTTGATCGCTTTCAAGTAGCTCTTCCAGTCGATGCCGGCGTCGAGCAGAAAATCGTGGCCGTAGATGGTCTGCGTCGCCATGCCCACCAGCGGCAAGCTCACATACCCGGCCGTATCCGCCACGCTGAAGCGCTCGCCCCTCAGATACGGCCCGAACTTCGCGATCCGTTTGAAGCCGGCAATGTGGTGCTTGAGCAGTTTCTCAACACGCCCTTTGGTCGCGTCCGTCACCGTGCCGCCGAAGAACGCTTCCTTGTAGAGATTGCGCGCGGTCAGTTCGAGATGCACGTCGACGAACATGATCAGTTCGCGCTCCTTGGCCGCTTCCCATGGATCGGCGGAGAAAATCGCCTTGTCGGGAAACCGCGCGGCCAGATACTCGACAATGCATTGCGATTCGCACAGATCGCCGTCTTCAGTCTGCAGATAAGGCACTTTGCCGAGCGGCGAATGCTCGAGCATCGCCTCGTCCTGACTGGGCTTCACGGACACTTCCTCGAACGGAATGCCGTGTTCGAGCAGCACGAACTTCACTTTGTTGTAATAGTTAGAGAGCGCGAAACCGCACAGCTTGATCATTGGGTGTCTCCTTCATTCGGGTTGTATCCAACCGCCCATCACTGTCAAAGCAGCGGCCTTCGATCAATCATCCAGTAAATTGCACGATCGTGCTATTCTAAAATAACCATGGAGTCGAGCATCACAATGACCTCTCGCAATTTCAGCATCGAGACCATCGGCATTGTCGGAACCGGAGCGATGGGCCGCGGCATCGCCCAGATTGCCGCGCTGGCCGGCCTCACCGTGCGTCTGTACGACACCAACCCTGCGGCAATCGGCGCCGCGCGCGACTACCTTGCCGAGACTTTCGCCAAATTGACCGCCAAAGGCAAGCTCGACCAGGCGCGCTCGCTTGCGGCGCTCGCGAACGTGAGCGGCGCGCAGGCCATCGGCGATCTGGCCGGTTGCGATCTGGTCGTCGAGGCGATCGTCGAAAAACTCGACGTGAAGCAGGCACTGTTCCGCGAACTCGAGACCGTCGTGAGTGGCCGCTGCGTGCTGGCGTCCAATACGTCTTCGTTGTCCATCACGGCGATTGCCGCCGGCTGCAACGATCCGTCGCGCGTGGTCGGCTATCACTTCTTTAATCCCGTGCCGCTGATGAAGGTCGTCGAAGTGATCGACGGTCTGCGCAGCGACCCCGCGGCCGGCGACGCGCTGATGGATCTCGCGCGCCGCATGGGTCACACGCCGGTGCGCGCGAAAGATATGCCCGGCTTCATCGTGAATCACGCGGGCCGTGGCATGAATACTGAAGGCTTGCGCGTGGCCGGTGAAGGCGTGGCGAGCTTCGCCGATATCGACCGCATCATGCGCGAGCAGGCGGGCTTTCGCCTCGGGCCGTTCGAGTTGCTCGATCTAACGGCGCTGGACGTCTCGCATCCGGTGATGGAGTCGATCTATCACCAGTTCTATGAAGAGCCGCGTTTCACACCGTCGCCCATTACCGGCACGCGGCTCGCGGGCGGGTTGATCGGCCGCAAGACGGGCGAAGGCTTTTATCGCTACGAAGACGGCAAGCAGCAAGTGCCTGCCGAAGCGCCCGCGCCGACCGAATTGCCGGCCAGCGTATGGGTCAGCAAGCGTTATCCGCAGGCCCACGACGCTGTCGTGCAACTGATCGAGAAAGCCGGTGTGAAGCTCGACGACGGCGCCACGCCCGCAGCGAACTCGCTGATCGTCGTCACGCCCTTCGGCCACGATGCGACCACGGCCGCGGTCGATGAAGCGCTCGACGCCCGCCGCGTCGTCGCAATCGATGCGCTCTTCCCGCTCGTCGGTGCGCAACGCCGCACGCTGATGACAACGCCCGCCACCACGCGCACCACGCGTGACGCGGCGCATGCGCTCTTTGCCGCCGACGGCGTGCCCGTCACCGTGATCCGCGACTCGACCGGCTTCGTCGCGCAACGCGTGGTGGCGACCATCGTCAACATCGGCTGCGACATCGCGCAAAAACAGATCGCCACGCCGGAGGATATCGATCTCGCCGTGACACTCGGCCTCGGCTACCCGCGCGGCCCGCTAGCCCTCGGCGACGCGCTCGGCTCGACGACCATTCTCGCGATCCTGCGTAACATGTTCAGTGTGCTCGGCGATCCGCGCTATCGTCCGTCGCCTTGGCTCGCGCGGCGCGCCCAGCTTGCCCTGTCGCTCACTCAACGCGACGCGGCCGACACCGAAATGCAGACTCAGGAGACGCAACAATGAGCGCCGAACTGCTGACCTCGCGCCCCACCGAAAGCGAATCGACGCTGGTCCTCACGCTCTCGAACCCCGGTGCACGCAACGCGCTGCATCCGGACATGTACGCCGCCGGCATCGAGGCGCTCGACTCGGTGGAGCGCGATCCGTCGATTCGCGCCGTCGTGATTACCGGCGCCGACAACTTCTTTTGCGCGGGCGGCAATCTGAACCGCCTGCTGGAAAACCGCGCGAAAGATCCGTCCGTGCAAGCCGAGAGCATCGATCTGCTCGGCGAATGGATCTCGGCGCTGCGTCTTTCGTCGAAGCCAGTGATCGCCGCCGTCGACGGCGCCGCAGCCGGCGCGGGATTCTCGCTCGCGCTGGCGTGCGATCTGATCGTCGCCGCGGACGATGCCAAATTCGTCATGTCGTATGCACGCGTCGGCCTGACGCCCGACGGCGGCGGTTCGTGGTTTCTCGCTCAGGCGCTGCCGCGTCAATTGGCCACCGAAGTCCTGATCGAAGGCAAACCGATCGGCGCCACGCGTCTGCATGAACTCGGTGTCGTCAACAAACTGGCCAAGACCGGCGCCGTGCGCGACGCCGCGATCGCGTGGGCCGACGAGCTCGGCAAGATTTCGCCCAACTCGGTCGCGCGCATCAAGGGGCTGATCAGTGCAGCCGGCGCGCAGCCGCTCGCCGATCATCTCGTGGCGGAGCGCGACAGCTTTGTCGCCTCGCTGCATCATCGCGAAGGGCTGGAAGGGATTTCCGCGTTCCTCGAAAAACGCGCGCCGGTCTATAAGTGAACGAAGGGACGATGCCTGACTATCAACTGCCCAAGCGCCGCCGCATCTTTCTGATGCGTCACGGCGACGTCACCTACTTTGACGACTCCGGCCGCGCGATCGATCCTGAAACCGTGCCCCTGAACGCCAACGGCCGCGAGCAGGCCAGCGCGGCGGGCCGCGTGTTCGCCGAACGGCAGGTGCGTTTCGACCGGGTGATCGTCAGTGGCTTGCCGCGTACCATCGAAACCGCGCAGCGGGTTTTGGCCGAGACCGGCCAGCAGATCGAACTCGAAATCGAGCCCGCCTGGGAAGAGATTCGCGGCGGCAAGCTCAACAATATTCCACCGAAGGATATCGAAGCCGCGTTTCTCGGCGTGTTCGACGGCATCGTGCCGGAAAGCACGCGCTTTCTCGACGGCGAGACCATCGGCGCCTTGTTCGATCGTGTATTGCCTGCGATAACGGCGTTGCGCGAGGACACGTCGTGGGACACTGTGCTGCTTGTGCTGCACGGCGGCGTCAACCGGGCCATCCTGTCGCACGCGCTCACGGCCGGCGGCCGGACGTTCTTCGGCCATCTTGCGCAAGCCACCGGCTGCATCAATGCGCTCGACGTGGGTGCCGCGCCGCGAGACTGGGTGCTGCGCACCATCAACTATTCACCTCCGTCGCCGCTGCATCGCGACGTCCGCAACACCACGATGGAAATGCTCTACGCACAATTCATTCAATACAAGCGTAGCTGAACCCGAACTGGAGGAGACAGATGGTGCAAGCCACACAGACCGGCAAACCAGAACACCAACCGGACTATTCGGACTTCGAGGGCACGCGCCCGGTCAGCGAGCGGCAACGCTTCGATACCGATGCGCTCGCCGCCTGGCTGACCCAGCATGTCGACGGATTTTCCGGGCCGCTCACGCTGGAGCAATTCGCCGGCGGCCAGTCTAATCCGACGTTCAAGCTGCTCACGCCGTCGCGCTCGTATGTGATGCGCGCCAAGCCGGGGCCGGCGGCGAAACTGCTGCCGTCCGCGCACGCCGTCGAACGTGAATACCGCGTGATGCACGCGCTCGCCGACACCGACGTGCCGGTCGCGAAAATGCTCGCCCTGTGCGAGGACGAAAGCGTGATCGGCCGCGCGTTCTACGTGATGGAGTTTGTCGAAGGCCGCGTGCTGTGGGATCAATCGTTGCCCGGCATGACGCCAGCGGAGCGCGCCGCCATCTACGACGAAATGAATCGCGTGATCGCGGCGCTACACAGCGTCGACGTCGCGGCTGTCGGTCTCGCCGACTACGGCAAGCCGGGCAATTACTTCGCGCGCCAGATCGGCCGCTGGAGCAAGCAGTACATCGCATCCGAAACCGAACCGATCGACGCGATGCAGCGCCTGATCGAATGGCTGCCGCAGCATATGCCGGCCGAAACGGGCGAGCGAGCATCGGTCGTGCATGGCGACTACCGGCTCGACAATCTGATCTTTCATCCCGACGAGCCGCGAGTGCTTGCGGTGCTCGACTGGGAGTTGTCGACGCTCGGCGATCCGCTTGCCGACTTCGCGTATCACTGCATGGCGTGGCACGTCGACCCGGCGCAATTCCGCGGCATCGCGGGCCTCGATTGGGCGGCCCTCGGCATTCCCGACGAGCGCCGGTACGTCGAACGTTATTGCCAACGCACCCGCTTGGAGATTCACGGCGACTGGAATTTCTACCTGGCGTACAACATGTTTCGCATTGCCGCGATCCTGCAAGGGATCATGAAACGCGTCGTCGACGGCACCGCGGCCAGCGCTCAGGCACTCGACGCCGGCCGTCGCGCGAAGCCGATGGCCGAACTCGCCTGGCGCTACGCGCAGAAAGTGCGCTGACCGGATTTGCGCGCCGAGTCGCGCGTCCGGTTGTGCGCTCCGAACAAACGTCGTCCGTTACTCATCATCCGCGAGGTCCTACGTGAATTTCGACTACACCCCGAAGGTTCAGGCGTTGCGCGAGAAACTGCTCGCCTTCTTCGACGAGCACATCTATCCGAACGAGCAGGCGTTCTACGCGGAGATCGCCCGCAATCGCCAGAGCGGCAACGCGTGGCTGCCGACCGAACTGATCGAACAACTCAAACAGAAAGCGCGCGACGCCGGCTTGTGGAACCTGTTCCTGCCCGACTCCGTGCGCGGCGCCGGCTTGACGAATCTCGAATACGCGCCGCTGTGCGAGATCATGGGCCGCGTGCCCTGGGCGCCTGAAGTATTCAACTGCAACGCGCCCGACACCGGCAACATGGAAACGATCGAACGCTACGGCAGCGACGACAACAAGCGCGCGTGGCTCGAACCGCTGCTGCAAGGTCAGATCCGTTCGGCGTTTCTGATGACGGAACCTGAAGTGGCGTCGTCGGATGCGACCAATATCCAGACCAGCATCGTGCGCGATGGCGATTACTACGTGATCAACGGCCACAAGTGGTGGTCGTCCGGCGCGGGCGATCCGCGCTGCAAGATCTATATCGTCATGGGCAAAACCGATCCGGAAGCACCGCGCCACCAGCAGCAGTCGATGATTCTGATTCCCGCCGACGCCACCGGCATCACCGTGCACCGTCCGCTCACCGTCTTCGGTTACGACGACGCGCCGCACGGGCACATGGAAATCACGCTCGAGAATGTGCGTGTGCCGGTCGGCAACATGCTGCTCGGTGAAGGCCGTGGCTTCGAGATCGCGCAGGGCCGACTCGGACCGGGACGCATCCATCACTGCATGCGTCTAATTGGGCTCGCTGAACGCGCGCTCGAATTGATGGCGAAACGCTCGCTGCAACGTGTCGCGTTCGGCAAGCCGGTCGCTGCGCAAGGCGTCACGCAGGAGCGTATCGCCGAAGCGCGCTGCATGATTGAGCAAGCGCGGCTTCTCACGCTGAAAACTGCGTACATGATGGACACTGTCGGCAACAAGGGCGCACGCGGCGAGATCGCCATGATCAAGGTCGTCGCGCCGAACATGGCGTGTCAGGTGATCGACTGGGCAATTCAGGCGCACGGCGGCGGCGGTGTTAGCGACGACTTCCCGCTCGCGTATGCCTACGCATCGGCACGAACGCTGCGTTTCGCCGACGGTCCCGACGAGGTGCACCGCAATGCGATCGCCAAACTCGAACTCGCGCGTTATATGGATGCCGGCGCGGCGGCTCGTGTGGAGACGCCGATTACGCGAGTTTGAGGTTGCACTGAGTGGCCGCGCTTGCGCCGCTGCAAGCAGCATCGCGCGATCTATGCTCTAATTTTCGTCAATTGCGGCGCCCTTCGAGGCGCCGCTTTCACGAAACAAAGGAGCTACGATGATCGACGTCTATAGCTGGGCGACCCCGAATGGCCACAAGGTTCACATCATGCTCGAGGAAACGGGCCTCGCGTACAACGTCCACGGTGTGAATATCGGCGCGGGCGACCAGTTCACACCCGAGTTTCTCGCCATCAGCCCGAACAACAAGATCCCGGCAATCGTCGATTCCGAGGGCCCCAAGGGCACCGACGGCCAGCCGTTCGCCTTGTTCGAATCCGGCGCGATTCTGATTTATCTCGCCGAGAAAACCGGCAAGTTTCTGCCGACCGATCCGGCCGCGCGCTATTCAACGCTGCAATGGCTGATGTTCCAGATGGGCGGTCTGGGTCCGATGCTCGGCCAAACGCACCACTTCCGCAACTACGCGCCGGAGCAGATTGAATACGCGGTCAACCGTTACACGAACGAGACGAAGCGTCTATATGGCGTGATGGACACGCAACTCGGCAAGACGCAATATCTCGCGGGCAACGACTATACGATTGCGGACATCGCCGCATTCCCGTGGACGCGCTCGTGGCAAAACCAGGGCTTGGAACTCGATTCGTTTCCGAATGTGAAGCGCTGGCATGAAGATATCGCCGCGCGTCCTGCGGTCGTGCGCGGTGTGGAAGTGCTGGCGTCCGCGCGTCAACCGCTCATGGACGACAAGGCGAAGGAAATACTGTTCGGTGCGACGCAATACGCGAAACATTGAATTCGCCGCCGCATCTGAATCTGCATCATTAAAAAAGCGCGAGCGGCATTCATGCCGGCTCACGCTTTTTTAACTCGCATGCGCCGCTGCAACGCTAGAAATAATGCCGCGTGATGAACTCCGCAACACACACCGGCCGCTCACTACCCTGCCGCTCCAACGTCACGTTCCACACCACTTGTACGCCGTTGTTATCGACTTCGGTAACGGACTCGACCGCGAATTTCGCGCGCAACTGCGAGCCAACCAGCACCGGCGATGTAAACCGCACGCGATTCAGCCCGTAATTGACGCCCATGCGCTGCTCAAGCGCCACCGTCTTACTGAGCAGTGCCGGGATCAGCGACAGCGTCAGGAAACCGTGCGCGACAGGACCGCCGAACGGCGACTCGCGCCGCGCCCGTTCCGGGTCGACGTGAATCCATTGATGATCACCGGTCGCTTCGGCGAAACGATCGACGCTCGCCTGATCCACCGTCAGCCATTCGCTCACGAGCGGCTCGGCGCCGACCAACGCGCCCAAGGCCGCGGCGCTGCCGAAGGTTGCGGCAGGCGCCGCGCTGCCCATCACGACGCGGCGCCCGGATTGCGCAGGCCGAACAGTCCCTTCGAGCGCACCGTGATCACCGTCTCGCCATGCTGATTGATGCCTTCCCACTGCGTCGACACGATGCCGCGATCCGGCTTGCTCTCCGAGATGCGCTTGTCGAGCACGGCGTTCATCATGGTGATCGTGTCGCCGACACGCACCGGCTTCAACCAGCGGATATCGTCGATACCGGGCGAGCCCATCGACGTGGAACCCGCGAACGCGTTGCGCACCAGCATGCCCATCATGACCGAACAGGTATGCCAGCCACTCGCCACCAAGCCGCGGAACGGCGACTCGGCAGCCGCGGCTTCATCCAGATGAAACGGCTGCGGATCGAACTTCTGTGCAAACTCGACGATCTCTTCGCGCGTGAACGTGTGCTTGCCGATTTCGATGCTCGTGCCGACTATCAAGTCCTCGTAACTCAAACCCATCGTCGCATCTCCTTGTATCCGATTCGAATGTCTGATCAGGCTTCGGCAGTCACGAAGCCGGGTAGCGCGGCGAACCGCGCGAGATGGTGATCGACATCGCCCAATGTGGTTTCGATGATAGCAAGCCGCTTGAACAGATGCGCCGCCGCCACTTCGTTCGTGACGCCCATGCCACCATGCAACTGAACCGCCTGCTGGCCGACGAAACGCGCGGCTTGACCGACTCGCGCCTTCGCGGCGGAAACCGCGCGGCGACGTTCGTCTGCATCCGTGCTGGCGTAGCGCATCGCGGCCAGATACGTGACGGAACGCGCTTGCTCGGCGTGAATCAGCATCTCAACCATGCGATGCTGCAAGGCCTGAAAGCGCGCGATCGGCTGGCCGAACTGCTGGCGCGTCTTGGTGTAGTCGACGGTGGCGAGGTTCAAGGCGTCGAGCGCGCCGATCGCCTCGGCGCACAACAGCACCGTGCCGTAGTCGGCAATATGTTCGAGCGCAGCCGCGCCGGCGTGTTTGCCGGCAAGCCGGCGCGCGGGCGTGTTGTTGAACTCGAGTGTGGCGGCACGCTGACCGTCGATCGTGCGGTAGTCCGTGATCTTGACGCCCGCCGCATTGCGCGCCACTACGAAGAGCGCGATCTCGCCGTTTAGCCGGGCCGGGACGATCCAGTGATCCGCTTGCGCGCCGTGCTGCACCACAGACTTCGTGCCGGTCAGTGTCAGCTGTTCGCCCTGCCCGCTTGCGGTTGTCTCGACCGCGAACAGGTCGTAGCGTGCATGTGGTTCGTGAAATGCCACGGCCAGTTTGATCTCGCCTTGAGCCGCGCGTTCGAGCAGCGACGCGTCTTCGCCCTGGTCGCTACCCGCGAGGCGCAACGCCTCGATGCCGACCGCAGTCGCCCAATAAGGCTCGACGACCAGCGCGCGGCCGAGTTCCTGCATGACCACCAGCATGTCGATCGGGCCGCCGTCGAAGCCGCCCTGCGCTTCCGGCACCGGCAACGCCGTCAGGCCCAGTTCGGCAAACGCGGCCCAATGCGCGTTCGACACGCCGGTTTCCGATCGCACGATCGCCTGGCGCGCTTCGAACCCGTAGCTCTTGTCCAGATAGCGGCGCAGCGCGTCAGCGAATTGCTGTTGTTCGTCGTTGAAAGTGAAGTCCATGCGCCGCTCCTCAAAGTCCGAGAATCATCTGCGCGATGATGTTCTTTTGAATTTCGTTCGAGCCGCCGTAAATCGACGTCTTGCGGAAGTTGAAGTAGTACGCGGCGAGAGGCGCGGCATCATCGTCGCCGGCCCGGCTGTGTTCGCGTTCGCCTTCGAGGAACGGTACGTCGAATGGTGCGGCAAGCGGCCCGACCGCTTCGAACATCAGTTCGGTCAGCGCTTGCTGGACTTCCGTGCCCTTGATCTTCAGCATCGACGCTTCCGGTCCCGGTCCGCGTCCGCCTGTCTCATTGGCGACGACGCGTTGCACGGTGACTTCGAGCGCCATCAACTCGATCTCGAGGCTCGCGACTTTCACGGCAAATACCGGGTCTTGCAGCAGCGGCTTGCCGTTCTTTTTCTGATTCAGCGCAAGCCGTTTCAGGAAAACGAGTTCGCGCTTCGACTGGCCGACCCGCGCGATGCCGGTACGCTCGTGGCCGAGCAGATATTTCGCGTAAGTCCAACCGCGATTCTCTTCACCGACCAGATTGTCGACCGGCACCTTCACGTCTTCGAAAAAGACTTCGTTGACTTCGTGATCTTCGTCGAGCGTAATGATCGGTCGCACGGTGATGCCCGGCGTTTTCATGTCGATCAACAGGAACGAGATGCCCTCCTGCTTTTTGGCGCCGCTGTCCGTGCGCACGAGGCAGAACATCATGTCGGCGTACTGGCCGAGCGTGGTCCATGTTTTCTGACCGTTGACCACGTAATGGTCGCCGACACGCTCGGCGCGTGTGCGCAGTGAGGCCAGATCAGAACCCGAGCCCGGCTCGGAATAGCCTTGGCACCACCAATCCGTACCATCGAGAATGCGCGGCAAGTAATGGCGCTTCTGCGCCTCGTTGCCGTACTTCATCAGGACCGGCGCCACCATGGAGACACCGAAAGGCAGCACGGACGGCGCGCCGATACGCGCGCACTCTTCGTCCCAAATGTGCCGCTGAGTCGCGTCCCAGCCCGGCCCGCCATATTCTTTCGGCCACGCGATCGCCGACCAGCCGCGCGTGCCGAGCAGCTTATGCCAGCCTGCGAAGTCTTCGCGGGCAAGACGCTTGTGATTGAGTACTTTGTCGCTCAGTTCGCGAGGCAGATTCGCTTCGAGCCAGGCGCGAATGTCCGCGCGGAACGCGTTATCAGCGGGGGAATAGTCCAGATTCATGCGTCGTGTCTCCTGGCCGCCACCGCCCGCCGCCAGTGAGCCACTGCGCTATTGCAGCGGTTCCTTCAAGGCAGCCGGGACCGGCAGCGACATCACTTCGATGCCTTCTTCGACCAAGGCTTTCGCGTCTTCCGGTGTCGTGACACCGCGAATATTGCGTGCAGGCGCTTCATTGTAGTGAATGCGCCGTGCTTCCTCGGCGAAGCGGTCGCCCACGTTCTCGGTCTTTTCCAGTACCTCGCGCAAGGCACGCATCACACGCGCCTGCATTTCCCCTGCGCCCGCTGGCGCTTTCGTTTCGGTCGCACCCGACAGGTTCAGGCGCGGCGCCGACGGCAAACGGCTCACCTCGTTCGCACCGCAGATCGGACATTCGACGAGCTTGCGGGACTGCTGCGATTCGAAGTCATCAGCCGAAGCGAACCAGCCTTCGAACCGATGGCCATGCGGACACTGTAAATCGAGGACCTTCATGTGGAATCAGGGCTTGCGTGCCAGTTTAGCGCAAAACGGAAATTTGTGAACGGTCGTTCGCAAAAATTTACGGACGACGGCGCCGACGCCGGAAGTCGCTGACAATTCGGACGCGGTGGGCGATTTTAACGCTTTGCGCAAAGGCCTGCCGAAGGTGTTCCGGAAGACAAATGGCTTGCCGATCACCTACGCCGGCGCGGCTTCGCACGCTGGCTGCCGCCCTGCTCCTATGCCACGAGACATTCCAGTTGACGACCAAGCCGCGGTTCGAGTTCGCGTGCCTCTTTAGCGAGGTTGATCTGCTTGACCGCTCTCGCGATGTCGAACACGTCTGCCTTGATTTCATAGCCGCCGCGCGCAGCGAGCCAATCAAGGATGTCCGACAGATGCCATACCGATGCACTGCCCTCGTGGACCGGCGGCGGGAAATCAATTGCGTGACTCAGCATTAGCCTGCGCATGTTTTGCCGCGATACACCAGCGACTTCGGCGACGTCGGTGAGGCCGACAAAATCGGGGCCCGCCTCGACGAGACGCGCTGACGGCACCACGCGCTTGATGTCCTGCAGCGCGCTGACCAGCGCCTCGAATGCGGACTCGCCTTCGCGAGTAAAAAATAGCGCGATGCGGCCTGGTTGCCCGACGCCGACGGTCGCATCGTCGCACCCGGCCTCGCCCAGACGCTCGACGATCGCGTCAAGATCGCAGTCTTGCGCTGCGAGCCGGTACTTCAACGTGAACACATATTCCATAAGTTACTCCTGCCTTCGTTCAGCCCAAGCCTTTCGCCAACAGAACGCTTCTGCTACCGGCGAGCCGTGCAATTGTCGACGATGCGCCGCAGATGTCTGGCGTGGTTGCCAGGGTTCTTCGGCGTGCTCCAGACGCTCGATATGCAGAACTCGCCGCACCGACACTCAGCGTCTTTATCAGGACAGTACATTTTTCCCCAAGCGTGGCCTTTGCCACCGCCCTGAACACGCCAGCCATTTCTTTCGGCATAAGCCAGCGCTGCCTCGACCTCTTTCTTAGAGTGGGTTCCTCGAACCATCTAATGCCCTCCAATTTAGCCAGTGACGATCAGGTTGTCAAGTGACAACCTGACTTTATTCGCCCGGAATTAAACACCTCTCACACGCTTCGTCATCCGAAGTAAAGGAGATGCCTGGTGCCGTCGTCAGAGGTCGATACTAGAGACACAACGGCCAAGGAGCGAGACTGTCTGAAGTCATAAGACGAAAGCACGTTTTCGAGACACGGTGCCAGCCTGCGCAGATGATCTATTCGATTGATGAGTACCGGCAGTCTCCTATGTGAAGGCGGACCAGCGCGCCCGCCTTTTTTGTGCCTTGCGTGCAACCTGCGTCATCCTTTGAATAGCCGTTTGACGAACCATGCGTACAAACGATCCAGCGTCGGCTCGACGTGCCGCTCACTCCAGTCGAGCGCGAGAATCGTAAACGTCACGAGCGCTGCACTTGCGACGAACCCGGCCAACCACGGTTCGACCTGCGGCCAGTTCAAGACGATTCGCTGCCCGAGAAAATTGCCGCCTACGAGTGACACGACGAAATAGATTGCCTTGCGCCACATCGTGGTCTCGTGCGAACGCGTCAGATACAGGAGCGCTCCGCAAGCGACGCCTAATACGATTTCGAAGTCGCTGATCATGTGTGACACGACGAAGACAACACCGCCTTTCAAGCTTTCAAGCAATACAGGAGCGGATAAAAAAGCAACAGGATAAGTGGCCATGATCGTATTCAACTCCAAGGTCCAGAAATCGACCGGCTTGCGTGCGGCGACGCTCGGCGAGCGCCGCCGCACTTCGCGGTCAAGGCAGTATCAGCCGCAAACAGTGATCAGGCGCTGCCGAGGTCCTGCCAGACCTTGCCGTCATTCTCGTGCGTGCTTGTGCAAGCAGGATCGCCCGGCTCGTCGGAGCGGCTAGCCCACCACAGCGAGCAGTACTTGCGCAGGCCTTGACCGCGATAGTCGTGCGTCACCTCCGAGCCGCCGGGATAGTCCTGCGGCTTCCACGTGCCGGTGTCCTGGCTGGCGACGACCGTCACGATCACCGAGGCGACCGATTGCGCGCCGTCGCCGCCGTGCCCGGTCACCGACAACTGGACCGGATACTCGGTGGTCTGCGTGAGCGCCGGCGTGGTCACGGTGACGCTGACCTGGTCGGATCCGTCGAACGACAGTCCCGGCGCGCTCCACTTGTACACCAGCGGCGCCGGGCCGGTCGAGTCCGCACCCGACAGCGACAGCGGCGCGCCGCTCTCCACTTTCGTCTTGCCCGTGATCACCGCCTGCACGGAGCCTCCGGGCGACGGCGTGGCTTCCAGATAGATCGCCTCGCTCGACGTGGACGTGCCGTCGCTCACCGACAGTTGGATCCAGTAGTCGGTCGTCTTGTCGACGCCGGGCACGACCCCGTTTACGACTGGCTCCCGCGAGCCGTTGAACGGCAGTTGCGGCGCCTCCCACGCGTAGGACAGCGGGTCGCCGTCCGGATCGAACGACGCGGTGCCCGACAGCTGGAATGCCAACCCCGACGCGAGTTGCATCGTCATCCGGGCCACCGGCGGCTGACCGGTTCTCGATTTCACGTTCAGCGTGACCTGCGCGGTGTTCGCGTTGCCATGACCGTCGTCGACCGTCAGCTTCACCACGTAGCTCGTGGCGCCATCCGTCGGCACGACGCCGTCGACCTCGACGGTGGTCGCGCCGTCGAACGGCAGTCCCGACGCCGACCAACGGTAGGTCAACGCATCGCCGTCCGGATCATTCGAGCGCTCACCGCTGAAGTGAACCGTGTCCCCAGCGAAGGCTTCCAGCGGACCGTCGATCGCGGCCACCGGCGGCCGGTTGCCGCCCTGCACATTGATGCCTTTGAAGTAGAACGGCGACATGTCGATCGTCTGCTTCGCGATCTCGTTGCCGAGCCCTTCGCGCGCGGCATTGACGAGCACGCCGGCATCCATGTCGATGGTCCATGTGAACAGACCCGCAAGACCGCGCTGGCACACATACTCGCCCTTGGCTTTCACCGTGCGCGGCGTATCGACCGAAACGAAGAGTTTCGAGTCAGCGCTATACAGGTAATCGGCGTCGGCAACTTCGTCGGTATAGACGTCGTAGCCGTTGATACCTCGCTGGTTTTCCAGATCGAGGTAGTTGTAGATCAGGTCGTACCACTCGGTCGCGCCCGATTCGAAGCTGCCGGTGGTCGTGCCCGTGCCGGGGTCATAGGTGCCCTCGAGCGGCGACAGGCTTGTGATCTTCGCATTGCGCGCGCTGCGGCTATACGCCGCGTAGCCGATCGCCACACGGTTCAACGGCACGCCGATCTGGACCAGATAGTCGATCGCGACGTCAACGTTGAACTCGTCCGGGTCGCCCGGATGGCTCGGATGCAGGTTCGTATGATGCGCGAGCTTCGGCGCCCACGGCGTGCCGAAGAAGTCGTAGGTCATCAGGTTGATGCCATGCACGCCGGCATCGAGCATGCCCTTGAGGTCGGCTTTCTGCATTTTGGACAATGCAGCGGATGCGGCGATGCTGATCATCACATCGTTGCGGCCCGCGCCGTCGAGCGCCTGTCTGAGTTCGCGCACCAATGCCTGGAAGTTCGGCGTGTCGCTATCGGAATAGGTATTGCCGTCATTGCCCTCTGCCGCCGGGTACTCCCAGTCGAGATCGATTGCCGCGAACATCGGGAAGCGCTCGAAGAGGTCGAGGATGCTGTTGATCAGCGTCTCGCGCCGCGCCGGATCGGCGACCACCCAGTGAAACGCCTCGCTCATCGTCCAGCCGCCGATACTGAACGACAGCACCAGGTCCGGATTCTTTGCCTTCAACTTACGCAGCCCGCCCAGCACTCCTTGCGCGGTGTCCTGATGGAACAGTGCCTTATAGTCGTTGCTCACCCAGCCCGCGAAGCCACAGTTGCGGTACGAAGCGACGTCGCCCCATGCATCGACGAAAGTCGCCTCGTCTTTCTTGCGGCCGAAATCCAGCGCTGCCTGGTCGACGGTCTGCTGCTTCTCGCCCTTGTCGCCGACGATGCCGGCAAAGCCGAGCACGAGCTTGTCATACGCCTTCGCATCGAGCAGCATCAGGTCGATGCCGCGGCCACACTGATCGTCGCCGAATTCGCCGTCGTAACGGCCGTCGTATTGCGACCAGTCCGTGTAGTAGCCGAACACCTTCGTGTCGTTCGGCTTGTAGCTGTTGTAGACCCGCTTCGCCACCCGGCCCGACGTGTAGCTGAACTTCTCGACTTCGGTCGCCGGCTTGTAGCTGTTCATCTGATACTTCTTTTCCGTCGCACCCTTGGCGCCAGACTTGTCGCCTGGATCGCCGTTGTACACCAGCTTGCTGTCCTTGCGGCCCTGCTGTGCGGAGCCGCTTGCAGACGTGCGATTGTTCCGTTGTGTCATAAGAACCTCGTTCATGAAAAGTGGACGTCGACGGCTGCGCACAGAGGCGTTGCCTGATCGACCCGTTCATGTTCGGGTGCCTGATCGACGAACGACATGGAAAGTCCGTCGAAAATCCGCGCTCCGCAAGCGGGCGACGTAGGCGATTGGCTACGTCATCTCCCCTACGCCGACCCTCTATGTGGGAGCGCGTCGAAACGCGCGAAGCATCGCGGCGTCGCGTTCAATGAAGCGAACGAATGCATCGAGCTGACTGCGCTCATCGATGTTCATCGACGCGGCAAAGTCGGACGCACTGGGATAATCCAGATACAGCCAATGAAGGCCCACGATCTGAATAGCCCGCAACTGCAGGCTTCGATCGCACAATCGCAATCGAGCCCGCTGGCTGTAAAAAACAACGCTCGTGCCGCGATTCATCGATGAATTCATGATCGGCAACCGTGAAGTGGCAAAACGTCGCAGCAGAAAGGAAAGCTAACTAATGACACGAGATCATGGTTTTTCCTCCAGTCGGCGGCCGCCATAGAAGAGGGCGAACATTCGCGTCCCGCCTGCCGTGCCGGCTTCGATGTTGCTGTCTGCTACATGGAAGTCGCGATATTCCATCTGGCGTCAGGGTATGTCGGTGACATTGCCCCCCAACCCGGATTCCTCCATTGGCCGCGATAGCTCACCGATGCTACGTTATGCAGATCAAGGGCTCTGGAGGAATTCGTGAGTAAAGATAGTTGCATCGTTCGTTTCGACTGGCAGCATGACCGTGTATCCGTCGGCCATATTGCCATCCGCGTTTCGGGACAAGAAAAGCAAGTGCTCCGCCTGATGGTGGAGAGAGCCGGACGTGTATGCGACCGTGAAGCATTGATGGGAGTCGTGTGGGGCGCGCGCGCGGCCCACATGGACGAGCTCTATCTGACACAACTGGTCTACCGGTTGCGCAAGTCGTTAAGGCCGCTCGGCCTCGGCGACCATATCGTGACGATGCCGCGTGCGGGTTATCGGTTCGACCCGGAAGGGCTTCGGATCCATGCCGACGACCTCCCGCCGGATGACCCGCCTATGTCAGTTGGCGCGCTCGCCGTGGATGGGCCCACACCACGCGGTGCAAGCTTTCGAAACTGGTTTGCGCGGTTGCGCGACACGGCTTCCTATCAGCCGACATTGCCCGAATCGATCGGTCTGCCGGCAATTCATACCGAGGAGGGTGTGGTCACCCATGCTGGGGCAACCGTTTATCTGACGGGTTTCGAATGCGCGTTGCTAGAAGCGTTCGTCGAACAGCCGGACGTCACACTCAAGCGCCACGAGTTGATCTCACGGATCTGGGGCGATGAAGAAGATGTCGACGTGAATCGCCTGACGCGGCTAGTGTCGCGCTTGCGGCGTTCACTGCAGCCGCTTGGGCTCGAGCAGCAACTGATCTATATACCTTGTAGCGGATATCGATTCTGCCGGACTGGGTCGCCTTCGCCCACCGACATCGGTGGCGTCGGCAGCGGTACGCTGCCGTCAGTGGCTGCAGCTCGTCAGTCGTCGCCGCGCGTGGTCGCCGCACTCACGTGGATTGCGCCGTTGCCCGCATCGCGGCGTGCCGTCGTGCCAATCGGCGTCGCGTTGTTCGCACTCGCGACCGCGCTTGTGATGCCAGCGGACCTCGGCAACGCGAGCCGGTTCGGCCGACCTGTCGCCGCGCTGCGCACTGGACGCGGTATTCCTATAACCTGTAGCCCCGATTTTGTTCATCACCTATTCATTCGCGACGTGGTCGCGTCATTGGCGGCGTCAAGCTCCCCAACCGTGCCAACCACCGTGGACAACGCGTGGAGACGGATCGTCACGGATTTGCGCGCGGCGGGATGCCTTGGCGTGACATCTTCCGAACCGTCGTACCCACCGTAGCGGATCGGCACCGGTTCTGTCGGCTGGCTGCGCGCTGAACCGTGCGGCGATACCAGTTGGTCAGCGTGATAGGTCCGGCGCCACCGTCCACGCGAGACAGCGTGGGGCCGATCGTCACTCGTCGCGATTCAAATCGTCATTGGGATAGCGCAGTGGAGCGCACCGATCAACGCGGCGTCGGGAAACGGCGCTCGCCGTGCAGCGTTCTCAGCGACTGGAACAATCAGCGCGCATTCTGAACGGGCACGTTATTCCGGTTCCGCCAACGGCCATGCACCCGACAACACCTTCTCCAGCCAGAATGTGCCGATCACCGTCTTCACATCAGTAACCTTGCCGGTGCGCACCCACTCGGACATCTCGGGCACAGTCGCCGTGAACAGTTCCAGAAATTCGCCTTCGTCGAGCTTGCGCTCACCGGCGGTCAAACCGCGCGCGAGGTAGATGTCGATGAATTCGGTCGAATAGGAAATGATCGGGTGAATGCGCGTCAGATAAACATACTCGCGCGCGGTATAACCCGTCTCTTCCCGCAGCTCACGTTTCGCACAGGCCAGCGCGCCTTCGTTCGGATCGAGCTTGCCGGCCGGATACTCGACCATGACCTTGCCCATCGGATAGCGATACTGGTTTTCCAGCAGTACGCGGCCGTCGTCGAATAATGGAATCACCATCACGGCGCCGGAATGCTGAACATATTCGCGCGTGGCGTGCTTGCCGTCCGGCAGACGAACGGTGTCGCACTTGAGCGTCAGAAACGGTCCTTGATGGATCGTTTTGCTCTCGATGCAAGTCTCTTTGAGCGCGGCGTCGTGATCGGGAAGTTCAGCCATTTGCGGACCTTGGGGACTTGGTGCGCCGACGGCGAGACGCCGTCAGCGGCGTTTGACGAGATACTGGAAGGTGAAGCCAGGGAACGCGAACACCACGAAGAGCGCGAACGTGATCGCGTAGAACTGCCAACCCTGCTCGAAGCGGTTACCCGCGCGCGCTTCCAGCAGAAAACCGAGCGCGCCGACCACGAAGTACAACAGGATCAATTCGGCAATCCGGATCCAGGCGCTTTTCTTCGCCGCTTTCAACGGCACGGCGGCGAAGAGGCGCTGATTCAGGAACGGCAGGTTGGCGCCGACCAGCGCCAACAGCACGATAAACCAACCCGCTGCCGACATCAGAGCAACAGCGTGTGCTGGATCGCCTGCAGGCAGGCCTTCAACAACGGATCCGGCACAATACCAAGCACCAGCACGGCCACACCGTTGAACGCGAGCAGAGCACGCGTGCTGGTGTCCGCGAGGATGGGCGACTTGTCTTGCGGATCGTCGAAATACATCAGCTTGACGATACGCAGGTAGTAGAACGCGCCGAACAGCGAGGTGATCACGGCCAGCACCGTCAGCCAGGTCAAACCGGCGTTCATGGTGGCCTGCAGCACCGCGAGCTTCGCGTAGAAGCCGACCGCGGGCGGAATGCCCGCGAGCGAGAACATCATGATCATCATCACGAACGCGAACACCGGGCTGCGTTGATTCAGGCCCTTGAAGTCCTCGAGCGTGTCCGCTTCGAAATCGCGGCGCGCCAGCAGCATGACGACGCCGAACGTGCCCATCGTCGTGATCAGATAGACGATGCTGTAGTACATGGCCGAACCGTATGCATTGGCGGCACCCGTCGTCTTGTGGTCGACCACGCCGGCCAGCAGGCCCAGCAGCACGAAGCCCATGTTCGAGATCGCCGAGTACGCGAGCATCCGCTTGACGTTGCGTTGCACGATACCGGTGATGTTGCCGACGATCAGCGACAGCGCCGCGAGAATCACCAGCATTTCTTGCCATTCGACCGCGAGCGGCAGCAGGCCCATCACGAGAAAGCGCAGCCCCCAGGCGAACGCGGCAACCTTCGGACCGCCGCCGACCAGCAGGGTCATTGCCGTCGGTGCACCTTGATAGACATCGGGCACCCACATGTGGAATGGCACCGCGCCCATCTTGAACGCCACGCCCGCCACGATGAAGATCACGCCGAACAGCAGCACGCTCGGGTCGTAGTGGCTCGTGCCGATCGCCTTGAACACTTCGTTCAGGTCGAGCGAACCGGTCGCACCGTACAACATGGAAATGCCGTACAACAGAAAGCCGGAAGCCAGCGCGCCGAGCACGTAGTACTTCATGGCCGCTTCGTTCGACGGCGCTGCGTCACGACGCAAGGCAATCACACCGTACAGCGACAGCGACATCAGTTCCAGGCCGAGATACAGCGTCAGGAAGTTGTTGCCGGAGATCATGACGAGCTGGCCGAGCAACGAGAACATACCCAACAGGAAGAACTCGCCGCGGAACAGTCCGCGATCTTCGAGGTAACGTCGCGAATACACGATCGACACTGCGTAGCCGAGCGTCACCACCGCTTTCATCACATTGGCGAACGAATCCACCACGTACATGTGGCCAAAGTAGTAGCGCACCTGCGGGTCGAACGCGTTCATCGCGAACCAGACGCCGGCGACCAGCGACGAGAAGAACGCGATGAAGTACGTGGTACGGCGACCGGCCTGGCCGACGAACGTGTCGTTGAGCCACGCGACGACAACGGCGAGCATCAGCAGCGCGTCGGGCAACAGAGCAGTCATAGGGGCGTTTTGCATGGTCTTTAATTCCTCGCTCGGCGTTACTGAGGCAACGGCAGCTTTGACTGCGCAACGTGGGCGAGGAGGTTTTCCACGGATACGTGCATCACATCGGTAAAGGGCTTCGGATACAGGCCCATGAACAGCGTCAGTGCGGCAAGCACTGCCAGCATGAAAAATTCGCGACGGTTGATGTCGAGCAGACCCTTCACGTGATCGTTGGCGATCGCGCCGAAGTACACGCGCTTATACATCCACAGCGTGTAGGCCGCGCCGAGAATCAGCGTGACTGCCGCGCCGCCCGCGATCCAGAAGTTGTACTGGACAGCAGCCAGAATCACCATGAACTCGCCGACGAAACCGGAGGTGCCCGGCAGGCCGCAATTCGCCATGGAGAACAGCATGACGAACGCCGCGAACTTCGGCATTACGTTGACGACACCGCCGTAATCGGCGATCTGGCGCGAATGCATACGGTCGTACAGCACGCCGATGCTCAGGAACATCGCGCCCGACACGAAGCCGTGCGAGATCATCTGCACGATCCCACCTTCCACGCCGAGCTGGTTGAAGATGAAGAAGCCGAGCGTCACGAAACCCATGTGCGCGATCGACGAATACGCGACCAGCTTCTTCATGTCCGTCTGCACCATCGCGACCAGACCGATGTAGATCACCGCGATCAGCGACAGCGTGACGACGACCGGCGCCAGAAAGTGGCTCGCGTCAGGCGTGATCGGCAAGGAGAAGCGCAGAAAACCGTATGCACCCAGCTTCAGCATGATCGCGGCCAGCACGACCGAGCCGCCGGTCGGCGCTTCCACGTGGGCGTCGGGCAACCACGTGTGAACCGGCCACATCGGCACCTTCACGGCGAAAGCCAGGAAGAACGCTATGAATAGCAGCACCTGAGGCGTCATGGCGATCTGCGCATGCTGCCACGTGGCGAGGTCGAACGTGCCGGTCTCGACGTACAGGTACAGCAACGCGACCAGCATCAGCAGCGAGCCCATCAGCGTGTAGAGGAAGAACTTGAACGCCGCGTACACGCGGTTCGCCCCGCCCCACACGCCGATGATGATGTACATCGGAATCAGCGTCGCTTCGAAGAACACGTAAAACAGCATGCCGTCGGCGGCGCTGAACACGCCGACCATGATGCCCGACAGGATCAGGAACGCGGCCAGGTACTGACCCACGTTCCTGGTGATCACTTCCCACGCGGCGATCACGACGATCACCGTAATCAAGGCGGTCAACACGACGAACCACATCGAGATGCCGTCGACACCCAGGTGATACGTGATATTGAAGCGCTCGATCCAGTTCGCCTTTTCGACGAACTGCAGATCGGCGGTGCTCGAATCAAAACCGGTAATCAGCGGGATCGTCACGAGGAAGCTGACGACCGAGCCGATCAGCGCAATCCAGCGCGCGGGTGCCGGGTTCTGGTCGGAACCGATAGCCAGGACCAGGAGGCCGACGAGGATCGGTAACCAGATCGCAATACTGAGAATCGGATAAGCGTGCATTAGTGTCCCTCGCCTTATTTGCCGCCGAGCGTTACAAACAGGGTCAGGAGCCCCAGCATGCCGATAATCATGGCGAACGCGTAGTGATAGATGTAGCCGGATTGGAGGAAGCGGATCACGCCGGCGAACCAGCCGATAAAGCGTGCGCTGCCGTTGACGATGCCGTCGATCACCACGACGTCGCCTTCCTTCCAGAGACCACGGCCAATTGCCACGGCGCCCCGCGCAAACACGACTTCGTTGATCTTGTCCATGTAGTACTTGTTATCGAGCAGCGTATAGATCGGACCGAACGCGCGCTTGACGACAGCGGGCAGGTCCGGACGAACGAGGTACAGGAACCACGCGACCACCACGCCCGCGAGCGCCAGCCAGACCGGCAGACCCGCGACCGAGTGCAGCCCCATCGCTGCCCAGCCCTGGAACTCCTCAGCCATCTCATGCAGCGCCGGATGGTTTTCGCCGATGAAGATCACCTTGTCGAACGCCACGCCGTGCTGGAAGAAATCGCCGAACAGCATCGGGCCGATGGCGATCGCACCGATCACCACCGACGGGATCGCCAGCAGCACCAGTGGCAGCCACACCACCCACGGCGTTTCGTGCGGCTCGTGAGCGTGGTCGTCGTGACCATGGCCATGGCCATGCGAATCGTGACCATGACCGTGCGAATCATGGCCGTGCGCGTCGTGCGCATGCGCCGCGGCTTCGATGCCCATCGGCGATTCCGGATGCTTGGGATCGCGGAAGCGCTCCTTGCCGTGGAACACCATGAAGTACATGCGGAACGAATACAGCGCGGTCACGAAGACGCTCGCCACCACGGCGAAGTACGCGAAGCCCGAGCCCGGCAGATGCGACAGCTTCACTGCGTCGATGATCGAATCTTTCGAGTAGAAGCCCGAGAAGAACGGCGTACCGATCAGCGCCAGCGAACCAACCAGCGACGTGATCCACGTGATCGGCATGTACTTGCGCAGGCCGCCCATGTTGCGCATGTCCTGATCGTGGTGCATGCCGATGATTACCGAGCCCGCGCCGAGGAACAGCAGCGCCTTGAAGAACGCGTGCGTCATCAGGTGAAAGATGGCGACCGGGTATGCCGACACGCCCAGTGCAACCGTCATGTAACCGAGCTGCGACAACGTCGAGTAAGCCACCACGCGTTTGATGTCGTTCTGGACGATCCCGAGGAAGCCCATGAACAACGCTGTAATCGCACCAATCACGGTAATGAACGACAGCGCGCTATCGGACAATTCGAACAGCGGCGACATGCGCGCGACCATGAAAATACCGGCCGTCACCATGGTTGCCGCGTGAATCAGTGCGGAGATCGGCGTCGGGCCTTCCATCGAATCCGGCAGCCAGACATGCAGAGGGAACTGCGCCGACTTACCCATCGCGCCGATGAAGAGGCAGATGCAGGCGACCGTCAGCAGACCCCAGTCCGTGCCCGGGAAGCTCAATGCCGCGAGTTCGGTGCGCTTCGCGAAGACGTCGCCGTAGTTCATCGAACCGGCGAAAGCAAACAGCAGGCCGATGCCGAGCAGGAACCCGAAGTCGCCGATGCGGTTCACGATGAACGCCTTCATGTTCGCGTAGATCGCGCTCTCACGCGTGAAGTAGAAGCCGATCAGCAGGTACGACACCAGACCCACCGCTTCCCAGCCGAAGAACAGCTGCAGGAAGTTGTTGCTCATCACGAGCATCAGCATCGAGAACGTGAACAGCGCGATGTACGAGAAGAAGCGCTGGTAGCCGTCGTCGTCGGCCATGTAGCCGATCGTGTAGATGTGCACCATGAGCGACACGAAGGTCACCACGCACATCATCATCGCCGTCAGCGAGTCGACCAGGAAGCCGATCTCGAACTTCGTCTTGCCGATCGACATCCATTCGTAGACGGTCGCGTTGAAGCTCGCGCCGTCCATCACCTGGAAGTAGACGATAACCGAGAGGATGAACGCGATCGCGACGCCGAGGATCGTAACCGAGTGTGCACCGGCTCGCCCTACCGCTTTCCCGAACAGCCCCGCAATCAGGGAGCCGGCCAGCGGTGCCAGCGGGATCGCCAGCAGCAGGTTTTCATTGAGTATCGTTGACATAACCGCTTTACCTGAAATTAACCTTTGAGCTGATCGAGGTCCTCGACATTGATCGTGTCGAGGCTACGGAACAGGGTCACCAGAATTGCGAGTCCGATCGCCGCTTCAGCTGCTGCAACCGTCAGCACGAAGAAGACGAAGATCTGGCCATGCACGTCGCCGAGGTAATGCGAGAACGCGACGAAATTGGTGTTTACCGCCAGCAGCATCAGTTCGATCGCCATCAGGATGATGATGACGTTGCGACGGTTCAGGAAAATGCCGACGATGCTGATCGCAAACAGGATCGCGCCGAGGACAAGGTAATGGGCAAGGGTCAACATGATTTCTATCTCCTGTCCGCTCAGCTGTTCTTAGCCGGTGCCGAGTCGGCCGCTGCTGCAGCCGCTGCCGCGGCTTCTTCCGCCGCGACGGTTGCCGCGGTCTTTTCCGATTTCATCTTGACGACGCGCACACGGTCCTGGGCACGCACCTTGACCTGTTCGCTGATGTTCTGACGTTTGCTGTCTTTCTTGTGGCTCGTGGTCAGCGCAATCGCCGCGATGATCGCCACCAGCAGCACCAGGCCGGCCACTTCGAACGCGAAGATGTAGTCGGTGTAGATGACCTTGCCGATCAGGCGCGTGTTCGACCAGTCGCCCATGCCGTTCGCGGCGGCCGTGGTGTCGCGCAGCGCCGTGGCGGTCGCGCCGTAACCGTGCCAGAGAATCAGCGCGGTTTCGATCACGATGATCGCGCCGACCAGGGTGGCCATTGGCACGAAGCGTTTGAAGTCTTTACGCAGCACGTCGATGTTGATGTCCAGCATCATCACGACGAACAGGAACAGCACCATCACCGCGCCGACGTAGACCAGCACCAGCAGGATCGCGAGGAACTCGGCCTGCAGCAGCATCCAGATCGCGGCTGCGTTGAAGAACGCCAGCACCAGAAACAGTGCGGACGACACCGGGTTGCGCGAGGTGATCACCTTCAGCCCTGAAACCACCAGGAGCAGTGCGAAGATGTAGAACAGTACGGTCGTGAATTCCATGATTACCGGTTCATCGTTAGGCCATCGTCAGGCATTGTTCTTTGGCACTTGTGGCTGGCATACCGCCAGAACAGCCGCACAGGTGCGCCGTGCCGCGGCGTTCAGGCCGCGGCGCCCGGCCCGACAACAGGCCGTGATTGCTGCATTTACTGCTTTAACTAAAACGCTTCAACGATACGGTGCGTCGGCTGCCTTGCTCGCCGCGATCTCCGCTTCATAGCGATCGCCCACGGCCAGCAGCATGTCTTTCGTGAAGTACAGGTCGCCACGCTTCTCGCCGTGATACTCGAGAATGTGCGTTTCGACGATCGAATCGACCGGGCAGCTCTCTTCACAGAAACCGCAGAAGATGCACTTGGTCAGGTCGATGTCGTAACGCGTCGTGCGGCGGGTGTTGTCCGCGCGCGTTTCCGACTCGATGGTAATGGCGAGCGCCGGGCACACTGCTTCGCACAGCTTGCAGGCGATGCAGCGCTCTTCGCCGTTTTCATAGCGGCGCAGCGCGTGCAGGCCGCGGAAACGCGGCGAGATCGGGGTCTTCTCTTCCGGGAATTGCACGGTCACCTTGCGCTGGAACGTATAACGTCCGGTCAGCGCGAGGCCTTTGAGCAGTTCCGTGAGGAAGAAGGTCTTGAAAAAGTTTTGGATTGCGGTCATGGGTTCATCCGCCCTTTATTTCCAGATGTTCAACGGCGACATGATCCAGAAGCCGACCACCACCAGCCACACCACGCAGACCGGAATGAAAATCTTCCAGCCCAGACGCATGATCTGGTCATAGCGATAGCGCGGGAATGTGGCACGCGCCCAGATGAACACCGACAACAGGAAGAAAACCTTGGCGACGAGCCATACGATGCCCGGGACGAACGACAGGAAGCCGAACGGTGCGCTCCAGCCGCCGAGGAACAGTGTTGCAGCCAATGCCGAGATCACGATCATGTTGATGTACTCGGCGAGGAAGAACAGCGCGAACGCCATACCCGAGTAATCGATCATGTGGCCCGCGACGATTTCCGACTCCCCTTCCACCACGTCGAACGGGTGACGGTTCGTTTCGGCGATGCCCGAGATGAAGTACACAACGAACATCGGCAGCAGCGGCAGCCAGTTCCACGACAGGAAGTTCAAGCCGTACGACGCGAAGATGCCATGTTCCTGCGAATTGACGATGCCCGACAGGTTCAGCGTGCCGGCGGTCATCAGCACGACGACGAGCGCGAAGCCCATCGAGATTTCGTACGAGACCATCTGCGCCGCGGCGCGCATCGCACCGAGAAACGCGTACTTCGAGTTCGACGCCCATCCCGCCAGAATCACGCCATACACGCCGATCGACGAGATCGCCATGGCGTACAGCAGACCGGCGTTGATGTCGCCGAGTACCGCGCCCGCCTGGAACGGAATCACCGCCCAGACCGCGAAGGCCGGCACCACCACCATGATCGGCGCGATCAGGTAGATCCAGCGGCTCGCCTGCGCCGGCTGAATCACTTCTTTCAGCAACAGCTTCAGCACGTCGGCGATCGGCTGCAAGAGACCTGCAGGGCCGACGCGGTTCGGGCCGAGACGCACGTGCATCCAGCCGATCAGCTTACGCTCCCACAGAATCAGGTAAGCCACGCACAGCAGGATCACGACGGCCACCACCAGGATGCGCACCAGTGCCCACACCGTGGGCCATGCCACACCGAGAAGCTGGGTGCCGCCCGAGTTGATCGTATCGAACAAGCTCATTTACGCCTTCTCCACCACCAGTTCACCGAACAGGCTGCCCAGCGCTGCACCGGCAGGCGTAGCCGCCGATACGCGGACGACCGTCTCCGCAAGATTTGTGTCGCGCACGGCCGGCAACTGCACCGATTGCTCGCCCTGGCGCACGCGCACTGCGTCGCCTTCCTTCAAACCCAGTTTGTCGAACAGCCCAGCCGGCAAGCCGACCGTATTCGCTGCACGTGCCGCTGCGGTCAGATGCAGCGACTCCGCGCGACGCACCAGCGCGTCGGCGTGGTAGATCGGCACGTTCGCGATACGCTCGAACTTGCCTTCGGACGCTTTCACCGACTTGCCGCGTGCAACCGTGACGCCCGTCTTGTTCGACAGACGCGACGTCAGTTCGCCGTCGCCGAGGGCGGCCGTGCGCACTTCTTCCGAGGTGTCGAATTCGAAACCGGGCACGCCCAGCAGGCTGCCCAGCACGCGCAATACCTTCCATGCCGGACGCGTATCGCCGAGCGGACGCACGACGCCGTTGAACGTCTGCACCGTACCTTCGGCGTTGACGAACGTGCCGGCCGTTTCCGTGTACGGCGCGATTGGCAGCAGCACGTCGGCGTATTCTGCGCCGGTCTGGAACGGCGACAGCACGACAACCATTTCGGCCTGCTTCAACGCGGCCAAAGCCTGCGCCGGATTGGCCGTGTCGAACTCCGGTTCGACGTTCAGCAGCACGTAACCCTTGCGCGGTTGCTCGAACACTTCACGAGCGTTCAGACCGCCCTCGCCCGGCAACGCGTTCACGAGATGCGCGCCGACCGTGTTGGCCGCTTCCGAGAGGAAGCCCAGCGTCGCGCCGGTCGCGTCCGCGATCCATTGCGCCGCGGCGTGGATGACAGCGAAGTCCGGATGACGGACCGCGCTGTTGCCGAGCAACACGAGGCGGCGTTCGCCCGTGGCGAGCGACTTCGCGACTTTCTTGTTGGCGTCCGTCGGCTGCGTGCCGGCGAAAGCTTCCGGCAGTGCCACGCCGTTCGCTTCCGACACCGCGCCGGCGATACCAGCGAGTGCCTCGAGCCATGCCGACGGCGCAGCAACCACGCGCTCTGCTTGCGGAATCAGCGCGTCGTCGTTGGTGGACTGCACGAGCGTGAGCTTCGCGCCGCCCTTCGCGGCTTGACGCAGACGCGCGGCGAACAGCGGGTGATCGCGGCGCAGATCCGAGCCGACGACCAGTGCGGCGTCGACGTTCGACAGATCGGCGATAGCAGTGCCGAGCCACGGCGCACCGTTGGCCGGCGCGGAGAAATCCGACTGACGCAGACGGAAGTCGACGTTAGGCGTGCCGACTGCTTGCGCCAGTTGCTTCAACAGGAACAACTCTTCAACCGTGCTGTGGGCGCTGCCGAGTGCGGCCAGCGCGTTCGCGCCGTGGTCGCCCTTGATACCCTTCAAACCCTTCACCACATATTCGAGCGCGGTTTGCCAGTCAGTCTCGACCCACTTGCCGCCTTGCTTGAGCATCGGCTGAGTCAGACGCTCCGGGCTGTTCAGGCCTTCATACGAGAAGCGGTCCTTGTCCGAAATCCAGCATTCGTTGATGGATTCGTTTTCGAACGGCAGAACACGCATCACGCGATTGTTCTTCACTTGCACCACGAGGTTCGCGCCGACGGAATCGTGCGGGCTCACCGACTTGCGGCGCGACAGTTCCCACGTACGGGCGCTGTAACGGAACGGCTTGCTGGTCAGCGCGCCGACCGGGCACAGATCGATCATGTTGCCCGACAGTTCCGAATCCACCGTCTTGCCGACGAACGACGTGATTTCCGAATGCTCGCCGCGGCCCAGCATGCCGAGTTCCATGACGCCGGCGACTTCCTGGCCGAAACGCACGCACCGCGTGCAGTGGATGCAACGCGACATTTCTTCCATGGAGATCAGCGGGCCGACGTTCTTGTGGAACACCACGCGCTTTTCTTCGCTGTAGCGCGATGCCGACTTGCCGTAACCCACGGCCAGATCCTGCAACTGGCACTCGCCGCCCTGGTCGCAGATCGGGCAATCCAGCGGGTGGTTGATCAGCAGGAATTCCATCACGGCTTGCTGGCCCTTCACCGCCTTGTCCGACTTGGTGCGCACGATCATGCCGGCCGATACCGGCGTGGCGCATGCGGGCACCGCCTTCGGCATCTTTTCGACATCGACCAGACACATCCGGCAGTTGGCCGCAATCGACAGCTTCTTGTGATAGCAGAAGTGAGGAATGTACGTGTCGACCTTATGCGCAGCCTGGATCACCATGCTGCCTTCGGGCACCTCTACTTTCTTGCCGTCTATTTCAAGTTCAACCATGATGGTCAATCTTCCTTAACCTGTTACCGCTCAATCGTTCGCCTGTTCAGCGCCTATTTCAGGCGATGAACCCCGCGGATGACATGTTCTTCTGCGTGCTTATCTGCTGACTCAAGCCGCTACGGTTTCCGACGCCGCTGCTGCGCCGGCATGACCGCCGACGAGGCAATGCTTGTGGGCGACGTGGTATTCGAATTCGTCCCAGTAGTGCTTGAGCATGCCGCGAACCGGCATGGCCGCTGCATCGCCGAGCGCGCAAATCGTGCGGCCCATGATGTTTTCAGCGACCGAGTTCAGCAGATCCAGATCTTCCGGACGGCCGAGCCCGTGCTCGATACGATGCACGACGCGGTACAGCCAGCCCGTGCCTTCGCGGCAAGGCGTGCATTGACCACACGATTCTTCGTAATAGAAATACGACAGACGCAACAACGAGCGCACCATGCAACGCGTCTCGTCCATGACGATGACCGCGCCCGAACCAAGCATCGAGCCGGCCTTGGCGATCGAGTCGTAGTCCATGTCGGTCTGCATCATGATGTCGCCCGGAATCACCGGTGCCGACGAGCCGCCAGGAATCACGGCCTTGATCTTCTTGCCGCCGCGCATGCCGCCGGCGAGGTCCATCAACGTGGAGAACGGCGTGCCGAGCGGAACTTCATAATTGCCCGGACGCTCGACGTCGCCTGCGACGGAGAAAATCTTCGTGCCGCCGTTATTCGGCTTGCCGATCTCGAGGTAATTCTGCGGACCGATCGCGAGCAGGAACGGCACTGCGGCGAACGTCTCGGTGTTGTTGATCGTGGTCGGCTTGCCGTACACGCCGAAGCTCGCCGGGAACGGCGGCTTGAAGCGCGGCTGACCTTTCTTGCCTTCCAGCGATTCGAGCAGCGCGGTTTCTTCGCCGCAGATATAGGCGCCGTAACCGTGGTGCGCATGCAGTTCGAACGAGAAGCCCGAACCCATGATGTTTTCGCCGAGGAACCCGGCGCGGCGAGCTTCGTCCAACGCTTGTTCAAAGCGTTTGTAGACTTCCCAGATTTCGCCGTGAATATAGTTGTAGCCGACCGTAATGCCCATCGCGTACGCGCCGATGGCCATGCCTTCGATCAGCGAATGCGGATTGAAGCGCAGGATGTCGCGGTCTTTGAACGTGCCCGGCTCGCCTTCGTCCGAATTGCAGACGAGGTACTTCTGGCCGGGGAACTGACGCGGCATGAAGCTCCACTTCAGGCCAGTCGGGAAGCCTGCACCGCCACGGCCACGCAGACCGGACGCCTTGACGTCGGCGATCACCTGCTCGGGCGGAATCTTCTCTTCCAGAATACGGCGCAGCTGGGCGTAACCGCCGCGCGCGACATAATCTTCGAGATGCCAGTTGTCGCCGTTCAGGCCGGCGAGAATCAGCGGTTTGATGTGACGATCGTGTAAAGACGTCATTTCGAAAGTTCCTCGAGCAGCTGGTCGATCTTCGCGCGGCTCATGAAGCTGCACATGCGATGGTTGTTCACCAGCATCACCGGCGCGTCGCCGCACGAACCCATGCACTCACCTTCTTTCAGGGTGAATTTGCCGTCGGGCGTGGTTTCGCCGAAGTCGATGCCGAGCTTCTGCTTCAGATATTCAGCAGCACTGTCCGAGCCGCCGTCCGGGCCGAGCTGGCACGGCAGGTTGGTGCAGAGCGTGATCTTGTACTTGCCGACCGGCGAGGTCTCGTACATCGTGTAGAAGGTAGCCACCTCCTGCACGGCGACTGCCGGCATGCCGAGATAGTCCGCGACGAACTGCATGAGTTCGGGCGTCAGCCAGCCATGCTCTTCCTGAGCAGTGGCCAACGCCGACATCACGGCGGACTGTTTCTGATCGGCGGGATACTTCGCGATCGCGCGATCGATTTCTTTCAGGCCTTCAGCTGAGATCATTTTCAGACACGACTCTTTCAATTCCTACCGAACGAAAACCTGTCGCGCGCTGCATGATGCGACAGACCCGGCGTTCCTTTGCTTGACGCGCGCTTCGGTGCAATCTGAAGGCGCGCTCTGATGAATACGTCCTAGCGATCCACTTCGCCGAACACGATGTCCTGCGTGCCGATGATCGTCACGGCGTCGGCGATCATGTGACCGCGCGCCATTTCATCGAGCGTGGACAGGTGTGCGTAGCCCGGCGCGCGGATCTTCAGGCGATACGGCTTGTTGGCGCCGTCGGAGATCAGATAGATGCCGAACTCGCCCTTCGGATGCTCGACCGCGGCATACGCCTCGCCTTCCGGCACGTGGAAGCCTTCCGTGAAGAGCTTGAAGTGGTGAATCAGCTCTTCCATGTTCGACTTCATGCCCACGCGCGACGGCGGCGCAACCTTGTGATTGTCGACCATCACGGGGCCGGGATTCTTACGCAGCCACTCAATGCACTGTTTCACGATCCGTGTGGACTGGCGCATTTCTTCGACGCGCACCAGATAGCGGTCATAGCAATCGCCATTCACGCCGACCGGAATGTCGAAATCGAGCTTGTCATAGACTTCGTACGGCTGCTTCTTGCGCAAGTCCCACTCGATGCCCGAGCCGCGCAACATCGCGCCGGTCATGCCGAGATTCAGCGCACGTTCCGGGCTGACCACACCGATACCGACCAGACGTTGCTTCCAGATCCGGTTGTCGGTGAGCAGCGTTTCGTATTCGTCGACGCACTTCGGGAAACGCGTGAAGAAATCGTCGATGAAGTCGAGCAGCGAACCCTGGCGGTTCTCGTTCATCCTCGACAATGCCTTCGCATTGCGAATTTTCGACGCCTTGTATTGCGGCATTGCGTCAGGCAGATCGCGATAGACGCCGCCCGGACGGTAGTAAGCCGCGTGCATCCGTGCGCCGGACACCGCTTCGTACACGTCCATCAAATCTTCGCGTTCACGGAACGCGTACAGAAACACCGCCATTGCGCCGACGTCGAGCGCGTGCGCGCCGATCCACATCAGGTGGTTCAGCACGCGCGTGACTTCGTCGAACATCACGCGAATGTATTGCGCGCGCACCGGCACCTCGATGCCGAGCAGCTTTTCGATGGCCATCACATAGCCGTGCTCGTTGACCATCATCGACACGTAGTCGAGACGGTCCATGTACGGCACCGACTGGATGAATGTTTTGGTTTCGGCGAGCTTTTCAGTCGCACGATGCAGCAGGCCGATGTGCGGATCGGCGCGCTGGATGACTTCGCCGTCGAGTTCGAGCACGAGGCGCAGCACACCGTGCGCTGCCGGGTGCTGAGGGCCGAAGTTGAGCGTGTAGTTCTTGATCTCTGCCATGGCGTTCTCTTAGTGTTTCAGACCGCCATAGCGATCTTCGCGGATCACGCGCGGCGTGATTTCTCGCGGCTCGATCGTCACAGGCTGATAGACGACGCGCTTCTCTTCCGGGTCGTAACGCATTTCGACGTAACCGGAGACAGGGAAATCTTTACGGAACGGGTGACCAATGAAACCGTAGTCGGTCAGGATGCGGCGCAGATCCGGGTGGCCTTCGAAGACGATGCCGTACAGGTCGAATGCTTCGCGCTCGTACCAGTTGACCGAATTCCAGATTTCGACGACAGACGGCAGGATCGGCACTTCGTCGTCCGGTGCGAACACGCGCAGACGCAGACGCCAGTTGTTCTGCACCGACAACAAATGCAGAACGGCCGCGAAACGCGGACCGTCGTAAGCGCCGTCGGCGTAGGTCTGATAGTCGACGCCGCACAGATCCACGCATTGCTCGAAACCGAGCGAGCGGTCGTCGCGCAGACGCGTTGCCACGTTGATGTAGTCGCCAGGCTTCACGACGATCGTCAACTCACCGATTGCTTCGCTGAGGTTCAGCAGGAGGCCGCCAAAGGCCGCCTCGAGGTTCGCTTTCAGGGTCTCGAGTTTGCTTGCCATATTGTGGGGGAGGCGTTGGCCTTATTGACGGGCGATTGTGTTGGTGCGGCGAATCTTGGCCTGTAACTGGATCACGCCGTACACCAGCGCTTCCGCCGTGGGCGGGCAACCCGGCACATAGACGTCGACCGGCACGATCCGGTCACAGCCGCGGACCACCGAATACGAGTAGTGGTAATAGCCGCCGCCGTTCGCGCACGAACCCATCGAAATCACCCAGCGCGGCTCGGCCATCTGGTCGTAGACCTTACGCAGAGCCGGCGCCATCTTGTTGCACAGCGTGCCGGCGACGATCATCACATCCGACTGACGCGGACTTGGACGGAACACCACGCCAAAACGGTCGAGGTCATAACGGGCAGCGCCCGCATGCATCATCTCGACCGCACAGCACGCAAGACCGAACGTCATCGGCCACAGCGAGCCAGTGCGCGTCCAGTTGATCAGTTTGTCAGCCGTGGTGGTGACAAACCCTTCCTTCAAGACCCCTTCGATACTCATTTGCTTTCCACTCCAGACGGGGCGGCAAGCCTTGGCCACCCACGCAAACCGGCGATTAATCCATCATTCCCAGTCGAGGCCGCCCTTCTTCCAGATATAGGCGAAGCCCAGCAGGAATTCGAGCAGGAAAATCATCATTGCCATGAAGCCGGGCCAGCCGATGTCGCGCAGGGCAACGCCCCACGGGAACAGGAACGCGGTTTCAAGATCGAAAATGATGAAGAGAATGGCGACGAGGTAATAGCGCACGTCGAACTTCATGCGCGCATCTTCGAATGCTTCGAAGCCGCACTCGTACGGTGCGTTTTTCTCGGTATCGGGCTTGTTGGGACCGAGGATCTTGCCGATACTGACCAGTGCTACGCCTAAACCGGTGCCCACAACGAGGAACAACAAGACGGGGAAATAGGCTGCGAGGTTCAAGACTATCCTCAATCGGTTGGTTCTGAGTGCCGTCAGGAGCATAGCACTCCTGACGCGAAATCACTTCCGAAACGCACAAGCCGCAAGCCCAACGCAAGCCGCGCGCCAGAAGTGAAAATGCCAGCCGAAGCGAAGCAAGCGGCTGGCATTTAGATAACATTTTGGTGCCGACGGCGAGACTCGAACTCGCACAGCTTTCGCCACTACCCCCTCAAGATAGCGTGTCTACCAATTTCACCACGTCGGCACTGCATGCAATCCGGGAAAACAACTTATAAAACCCGCGAATCGCTTCAAGACTTAGATTGTAACTGGTCTAAACAGATTGTTCAACGCACAAAAGCACGTTTGAACGAAAATTTATTTCGGCACGTCGGTCGCCGGGACGGACGCAGCCGATGCCGGCAAAACAGCCGAGCCACCTGCCGGTGCCGAGGCAGCCGAAGCCGCGACCGGTGCAGTCACAGCCGTGCCCAGCACGCCTGCGGAAGGTTTCGCACGATACGCGCCGAGGTAAGTGAGCGTCAGCGTGGTGACAAAAAACACCGCTGCGAGCACCGCCGTTGTACGCGACAAAAAGTTCGCCGAACCGGTCGCGCCGAACAGGCTGCCCGACGCGCCGCTACCAAAAGCCGCGCCCATATCGGCGCCTTTGCCGTGTTGCAGCAAAACGAGGCCGATAACCCCGAGTGCCGACAACAGCTGAACGACGATAATCAATGTTTTCAAATACAGCATCACACTCACCTGAGTCTTTATTTAACCGCGCCACACACTGCGTGTTGCACGGGATGGGGTCATCCTCGCCAAGGCGCCCTGCTTTAACCGGCGACGCTCGTTGCGGCCGCCGCCTTGCAGATCGCCAGGAAATCCTGGTCTTTCAACGACGCGCCGCCGATCAGGCCACCGTCGATATCCGGTTGACGGAACAATTCTTCCGCGTTTTCCGGTTTCACGCTGCCGCCGTACAACAACGGCACATCCGCCACCGCCGCGCCCTTGGCCGCCAGACGCGCACGCAGGAACGCGTGAACTGCCTGCGCCTGCTCCGAGCTTGCGCTTTTGCCGGTGCCGATCGCCCAAACCGGTTCATACGCGACGACAAGCCGCGCCGCCTCTTGCACCGACAATTTCGCCAGCACTTCGTCCAGTTGCGTGCCGACCACCTGCTCGGTCGAACCGGCTTCGCGTTCTTCAAGCGTTTCGCCGACACAGACGATCGGCGTCAAACCCGCTTCCAGCGCGCGCTGCGTTTTCACCGCGACCAGTTCAGCGCTTTCGCGATGATAGGCACGGCGTTCCGAATGCCCGACGATCGCGAGCGTGGCACCGAACTCCACCACCATCGGCGCGGCAACTTCGCCGGTATAGGCGCCGTGCGTGAACGCTGACACGTCCTGCACGCCCCACACGACCCGGCTGCCTTCCAGCAACGATTGAGACTGCGCGAGATACGGACTCGGCACGCAGACGCCGACGCGCACGTCGGCCGGCAATTCGCCCGCGCCTTGCGCCACCGCTTGCAACAGCGTGGCATTCTCGGCGAGGCGCCCGTGCATCTTCCAGTTACCGACTACCAGTTTGGCTCGTTGTTTCGACATCGTCTCGTCTTGTCTTGGCGGCGGACTTCGTTTGCGCTTACAGTCCGCCTTTCGGTTTCATGCGGCGTGCGCAAAACGCGCAATTTTACTGCGTGGGGTGGATCGGGTCAAACCGACCGTGTCAAGCGTCCTGACCCCAAGACAGTACGATCTTGCCGACATGCGTGCTGCTCTCCATCAGCGCGTGCGCGTCGGCAGCCTGCGCGGCCGGAAACACGCGATGCACCACAGGCTTGATGCGGCCGTCTTCGAGATGCGGCCAGACATGCTCTTTCAACTGCGCGGCAATCTTCGCCTTGAATTCGATCGGCCGCGGACGCAGCGTCGAACCGGTCACCGTCAAACGGCGGCGCAGCACCTCGTTCAGATTCAACTCCGCTTTGGCGCCGCCCAGCAACGCGATCAGCACGATGCGGCCGCCGTCGGCCAACGCCGTCAACTCACGCGACACATAACTGCCGGCCACCATATCGAGCACCACGTCGACGCCGCGATCGTTGGTCAGCGACTTGATCACTTCGACGAAATCTTCAGTCTTGTAGTTGATCGCCCGCTCAGCGCCCAACGCTTCACACGCGCGGCACTTCTCGTCTGAGCCAGCGGTCGCGAACACGCGAAAACCGAGCGCATGAGCAATCTGGATCGCCGTCACGCCAATGCCGCTCGAACCGCCCTGCACCAGCAGCGTTTCGTTCGGTCCGCCTTCGCCCTTGCCGAGTTGCGCACGGTCGAACACATTGCTCCAGACCGTGAAGAACGTTTCGGGCAGCGAAGCCGCCTCGACATCCGACAAACCGGCCGGCACCGGCAGGCATTGCAGCAGCGGCGCGACCGCGTATTCCGCGTAGCCGCCGCCGGCCAGCAACGCGCAGACGCGATCGCCCACCTTCAGACCGAACGGGTTGTTCTTCTCGTCGATGATTCCTTCGACGATTTCGCCCGCCACTTCCAGCCCCGGCAGATCCGACGCGCCCGGCGGCGGCGCATAGCCGCCCTTGCGCTGGAACACGTCCGGACGGTTGATGCCGGATGCGGCCACCTTGATCAGCACCTCGCCTGCTTTAGGCTGCGGCATCGGCCGCTCAGCCAACTTCAGGACGTCCGGCGCTCCGAATTCGGTGATTTCGATCGCTTTCATCTGCGTCAACTCCAAGATTGGATTGCGTTGCATGCCGGGATGAACAAGTAGAGTACCCGTTTCTAATTACCTGCAACGCAATCCACCCTGCGCCCTTCATAAAAAACGGCCGGCGCGCCTTCGCGCTGCCGGCCGTTGTTCTGCTACCGCATTACTGCGGTGTCGGTTCGCCTTGCGGCGCGCCGTTTGCACCTTCATTCAGCAACGCCTTGGCCGACAAACGCACGCGGCCCTTTTCGTCCGTCTGGATGACCTTGACCTTCACCTGCTGACCGTCTTTGAGATAGTCGTTGATGTCCTTGATACGCTCGTTAGCGATTTCGGAGATGTGCAGCAGACCGTCCTTGCCCGGCAGGATGTTCACGATCGCGCCGAAATCGAGCAGCTTGAGCACGGTGCCTTCGTACACCTGGCCCACTTCGACTTCCAGCGTGATGTTCTCGATACGCTTCTTCGCTTCGGCCATCCCTTCGCTGCTCGTGCTGGCGATGGTGACGACGCCATCGTCCGAAATATCGATCGTCGTGCCGGTTTCTTCGGTCAGCGCGCGGATCACCGAACCACCCTTGCCGATCACGTCGCGGATCTTTTCCGGATTGATCTTGATGGTGATCATGCGCGGTGCGTAGTCCGACAGCACCGTGTTCGCGCCCGACACCGCCGAGGTCATCTTGCCGAGGATATGCAGACGGCCTTCCTTCGCTTGCGCGAGGGCGACCTGCATGATTTCCTTGGTGATGCCCTGGATCTTGATGTCCATCTGCAGCGCGGTCACGCCTTGTTCCGTGCCCGCCACCTTGAAGTCCATGTCGCCGAGGTGATCTTCGTCGCCGAGGATGTCGGTCAGCACGGCAAACTTGTTGCCTTCCAGGATCAGGCCCATGGCGATGCCGGCGACGTGCGCCTTCATCGGCACGCCGGCATCCATCAGCGCGAGGCAGCCGCCGCACACCGAAGCCATCGACGAGGAACCGTTCGATTCCGTGATTTCCGACACGACGCGAATCGAGTAGCCGAATTCGTCGGCGCTCGGCAGGCAGGCAGCCAGCGCGCGCTTGGCGAGACGGCCGTGACCGATTTCACGGCGCTTCGGCGAACCGACGCGGCCCGTTTCGCCGGTTGCGAACGGAGGCATGTTGTAGTGGAGCATGAAGCGTTCGCGGTACTCGCCTTCGAGCGCGTCGATGTTCTGCTCGTCGCCCTTCGTGCCGAGCGTCGCCACCACCAGCGCTTGTGTTTCGCCGCGCGTGAACAGTGCCGAACCATGAGTACGCGGCAGCACGCCGGTACGGATTTCGATCGGACGCACGGTACGCGTGTCACGGCCGTCGATGCGCGGTTCGCCGTTCAGGATCTGCGTACGGACGATCTTCGCTTCGATGTCGAACAGCACGTTGCCGACGGTTGCCTTGTCGGCCGCCACGGTGCCGCCTGCCGCGGCGTCTTCTTCCAGCTTCGCCGACGTGGCTGCGCAGACTTCCTTCAGCTTGGTCGAACGAGCTTGCTTGTCGCGCAGTTGGTAAGCGGCGAGCAGGTCGGCTTGCGCCAGTTCCGCCACGCGTGCGATCAGCGGCTCATTCTTCGCCGCCGGCTTCCAGTCCCATTCCGGCTTGCCGCCTTCGCGGACCAGTTCGTGGATCGCGTCGATCGCGATCTGCATCTGTTCGTGGCCGAACACCACGCCGCCGAGCATCACTTCTTCGCTCAGTTGCTGCGCTTCCGATTCCACCATCAGCACCGCGCGTTCCGTACCGGCGACGATCAGGTCGAGTGCCGATTCCTTCATTTGCGGACGCGTCGGGTTCAACACGTATTCGTTGTTGATGTAGGCCACGCGTGCTGCACCGACCGGGCCGTTGAACGGCAGACCGGACACGGCGAGCGCCGCCGACGCGCCGATCAGCGCGGGAATGTCAGCGGGGATTTCGGGGTTCAGCGACAGGACGTGGATCACGACCTGGACTTCGTTGTAGAAGCCTTCGGGGAACAGCGGACGAAGCGGACGGTCGATCAGGCGCGAGATCAGCGTTTCGCCTTCCGACGGACGGCCTTCGCGACGGAAGAAGCCACCCGGAATCTTGCCGGCGGCGTAGGTCTTTTCGAGGTAGTCGACGGTCAGCGGGAAAAAGTCCTGACCCGGCTTGGCCGTCTTGGCGCCGACCACGGTGGCCAGCACCACGGTATCTTCGACGTCGACGATCACGGCACCGCTCGCCTGGCGAGCGATTTCGCCGGTTTCGAGGCGAACCTTATGTTGTCCCCACTGAAATTCTTTGACGATCTTATTGAACATAGTCATTGCTTTTCCTCTTCGTAATGCCGCGCGGACCAGAAGCGGCGCGGCAACGCCAGGACCGGCGCCGCATGGGAAGAGTAGTGTTATGCCATTCCAGAGAACCACGCCTTACGATGAGTACGCGCGCGAACCGCTGGAATGACACAAAGCTCCGCCCCTGAAGCCCGGCCATGAATCTCTTCTTTACTGCTTGCTCTACTGCTTGATTACTGCTGCCTGCTGCCTGCTCCCGCCGCATGAACCGGCACGCCACTGCGGAGAACAGCCGGCGCGCATCACATGAAGCGCACCGTGCAAAAACAAAATGCCTGTATCAGTGGAACTGACACAGGCATCTTGCTGAACGACTGGCCGATTACTTACGCAGACCCAGCTTCTCGATCAGTGCGCGGTAACGATCCGCGTCCTTACCCTTCAGGTAGTCGAGCAGCTTACGACGGCGGCTCACCATGCGCAGCAGACCGCGGCGGCTGTGGTGATCTTTCGTGTGTGCCTTGAAGTGAACGGTCAGTTCGTTGATGCGGGTCGTGAGCAGCGCGACCTGAACTTCGGGGGAGCCGGTGTCGTTAGCTGCGCGTGCGAATTGCGCAACGACTTCGGACTTCTTGCTTGTTTCAACTGCGGACATGTCGATTTCCTTAAGAACTAGACAGGCGGTCACGGAAGAAAGGCCGTGCCGTGGGTTACCCGTGTATTTGACAGTCCTTGGATAAAGGCTTGCCTCACAACGGGACGCGTATTGTAGCACAGCGCAATCCGGCCGCGAACCCCGCTGTGCCGGGCGATGGCGTGCCTCGCCCGCGTCACGGCCGCTTCATCTTGCAGACGGTCGGCAAGACGGTGCGCTCGGGCGGCAGCGCCAGCACCGTGCGAAAACCGTTGCCGGAGCCTTCGTTATCGAAATGCACGCCCGGCGTGCCGGCTTTGTCCATCTGCATCACGTAAAGGGGCTGGATCAGTTGATGATCGTCGGCGCGCATCCACGAGGCGTGGAAGCCGTTGTCGAACTTGATTCCTTCGAGGGCTTTCGCCACGGCCGTCGGGTCGGCACTGCCGGCGCGCGTCATTGCCGCGGCCAAGGTTTCGATCATCAGCGGCATGCGCAGCACCGGGTAATCGTCCTGCGCGGCCGGGAAACGGGCCCGGAAGGCGGCGTACCAGGCGTCGGACGCCGCGCCGCCGGCGTTCGGATGCCAGTCGGCCACCGCAATCACATGGCCGACGCCGGCGTCTCCCAACGCGGCGGGCGCGCCGAGGCTGTTGCCGTAGAACGTGTAGAACTTCGTGTCCAGCCCCTGCTCGCGCGCGGCCTTGACGAGCAGCGTCAGGTCGTTGCCCCAGTTGCCCGTGATCACCGCGTCCGCCCCGCTCGCGCGGATTTTCGCGATATACGGCGCGAAGTCCTTCACGCGCCCGATTGGATGAAACTCGTCGCCGACCACCGCGATGTCCGGACGCTTCGTCGCCAGCGTCGAACGCGCGAGGCTGCTGACGTCGTGGCCGAAGCTGTAATCCTGGTTCAGCAGATAGACCTTCTTCACCGCCTTGTCGCGCTGGATCACATCGGCCAGCGCGTCCATGCGCATGCCCGCGTGCGCGTCGAAGCGGAAATGCCAGAAGCTGCAGTTGGCGTTGGTCAAGGCGGGGTCGTCGGCGGAATAGTTGAGGAACAGTTCGCGGTTGGCCGGTTCGCGGCTGTTTTGCTTGTCGATCGCGCCGATCAGCGCGGCGGCGACCGCCGAACTGTTGCCCTGCATGATGTAGCCGATATGGCGGTCGGCGGCCGCGCGCAATTGCGTGAGCGCCTCTTCGGTGCCGCCCTTGCTGTCGAGCACGACCAGTTCGAACGGATGCGCGCCGTCGGCGAGCTTCACGCCGCCGTGCGCATTGACCTGCTCGACGCCGTAGCGCAAGTTGCGCTCCACCGCCGCGCCCGCGTTGGCGAACGGGCCGGACATGCCTTCGATCAGCGCCAACTGGATCGGCGCGCCGGTGGGTTTGCTCGCCGGCTTCGCCGCCGCGTTAGCTACCAAGTTAGCCGCCGGGCTAGCTGCGGGGCCGGCAACCGGGTTAGTCGCAGTCGCGCCCGGCTCGCTCGCCGCGTACGCCACCGCAGCCATCGACATCGCCGCCAGCGCCGCTGCCGCCGTCCGTTGCCACTTCGCCATCGTCATCGCCCCGCCTGATTGGTGAAAGCGCGGATCATAGGGCGTTCAGGACGGAATAAGCAAGCCGGTGCAAGCGTTATCGTATTGCCCGGCCGGCTCTTCACGAAGCGCAAATCTTTTGCCACAGCGCGTGTCAAAATAATGCGTCTCGATGATAAAAACCGCTACTCAAACGCCATCGGAGGAATACATGTTCAACCGCCATCACACCACGGCGGCCTCGATCGGAGCGCCGGCCGCAGGGCGCCTGCGCCGCGCGGCGCTTGTCTGCCTGAGCGCGCTGGCGCTTGCCGGCTGCGTGCAGCCGTGGCAGCAATACACCCAAGGCGCGGACGAATCGACCATTGTCGCGCGCCTCGGGCCGCCGCGCGAAAGCTACGACCTGCCCAACGGCGGCAAGCGGCTGATGTGGCCGACCCAGCCGATGGGCGAAACCACCACCGCAGCCGACATCGACGCGGCCGGCAAGATCGTCAATGTGCGCCAGGTGCTGCAGCCCAACGAGTTCTATCGCGCGGAAATCGGCAAATGGACCAAGAGCGACGTGCTGGTGAACTTCGGCCGCCCGGTCGAAACGTCGTATTTCCCGCTGATGAAGCGCGAAGTCTGGACCTATCGCTATCTGGAAGACAACGTCTGGTACATGATGTACAGCTTTTATTTCGACGACCAGGGCATCGTGCGGCTTACGCAGAAGACGCCCGATCCGTTGCACGATCCGGATCGCCGCAGCCTGTTCTGAGCGCCGCCTGATCCGATTCGCATGGATCTACGAAGCCGCCTTCCCGGGCGGCTTTTTTTTATTTATTACGCATGGCGGCGAATTTTATTTCGCGCACAGCGGATTTATTTTTTGATAGAAAGGCATTTGTAAGTATTGATTTGGCGCTGGCCTCTTGTGAGGCCACACGGGCTTAGCCGTGAATTCGGCGCCGAATGAATGCGCCCCACTTACGGAGCCGCTATCGATGAATCGTCCCAAACGCCTGCTGGTCGCCAACGTCGCCTGGGCGCATGAAACCGCCGTGCGCAACCCCGAGTTTTTCCGTGATCTGGTGCGTGGCCAGAATCCCCACGTACTGTGGATCGGCTGCTCGGACAGCCGCGTGCCCGCCGAGACCATCACGCATTGCGAGCCGGGCGACCTGTTCGTCCACCGCAACATCGCCAACCTCTTTCAGCCCGACGACGACAATTCGGCGAGCGTCCTCGAATATGCGGTGAAGGTGCTGAAGGTCGGCCACGTGATCGTCTGCGGCCACTACGGATGCGGTGGCGTGCGCGCCGCGCTGCTGCCGCCCGAGCCGAGCCTGCCGCATGTGAATCGGCGGATCGCGCCGCTTTGCACGCTAGCCAAAGCGCATCGCGAAGAACTGCGGGACCACGAGAGCGAACGTGAGCGTGTGAATCGCCTCGCCGAGCTGAACGTGCTCGAACAGGTGCGTGGGTTGCGCGCGCACCCCATCGTACGGGGCGCCGACCCGGCGCCGCTCGTGCACGGCTGGATCTTCGCGCTCGAAGACGGGCGCATCAAGGTCCTCACGTCCGGCTATGAAGCCGACGACGCGATGACCTGCACGACCGCCGCCCACAGCGCCGCCGCCTAGCGTGACACCCACGCGACACCTCATGCGAATCCGATCCGGTTCAGCTTTCGCCGCATACCAGGCCCCACTCCTCACTGCACCGACACCATGAACCTTCGAGCTTTTTTCTCCACGTTTCAGCGCGACCTGCTTGCAGGCACGGTCGTTTTTCTGGTTGCCCTGCCGCTCTGTCTGGGCATTGCCAACGCATCGGGCGTCGAGCCATTTGCCGGGCTCGTCTCGGGCATCGTCGGCGGGCTGGTGGTGGCCGTGCTGAGCGGCTCACGCTTGAGCGTGAGCGGGCCGGCGGCGGGCCTCGTCGTGATCGTCATCGACGGGATCGCGCAGCTTGGCAGCTTCTCCGCGTTCCTGCTGGCCGTGCTGCTGTCCGGCGCGATCCAGTTCGGTTTCGGCATGCTCAAGGCCGGCCGTTTTGCGGCCTATGTACCGTCGCCGGTGATCAAGGGCATGCTCGCGGCCATCGGCGTGCTGCTGATCGTCAAGCAGTTTCCGCTCGCGCTCGGGTTATCCAGCGTGAATGCGGCGTCCGGTGCGCAAGCCACTGCGCAGACAGCAGGTGCGATTGCGACGCCATTCGGTTCGATCTCAGTGGCGGCTTGCGTGATCACCTTGCTATCGCTAGCAATTCTGATCGGCTGGGAAACGCGCGCATTTCGACGTTTTGCTTTGGTGCGCCGCGTACCGGCGCCGCTCGCCGTCGTTCTGCTGGGGATCGGCGCGACGTTGCTGCTCAGCGTGCTGGCGCCGTCGCTCGCCCCGCCCGCCGAACATCGGGTCGCCCTGCCGCCGCTGGAATCGTTCGCGGCGTTGCAACTCGCCTTGGAATGGGCCGACTTCGGTCCGCACTTCGCGCAACTCGTCAATCCCGATGTGTGGCGCGTCGCCATCACGCTGGCGATCGTCGCGAGTCTGGAAACGCTGCTGAGTCTCGAAGCCGTCGAGCAGATCGATCCCGAACGGCGCGCCGCGCCGCCGGATCGCGAGCTGAAGGCGCAAGGTGTCGGCAATCTGATTGCGGGCGCGATCGGCGGATTGCCGATCACGTCGGTGATCGTGCGTAGTTCAGCCAATGTTCACGCGGGCGCGCAAAGCCGGCTCTCGGCGATCATTCACGGCGTGCTGCTGCTCGTCAGCGTGTTTGCGCTCACTAGTGTCATCAACCTGATTCCGCTCGCCTGTCTCGCGGCGATCCTGATCTTCACGGGGCTGAAGCTCGCCAAGCCGTCGCTGTTCGTCGCCGTCGCGAAACAGGGCTTTGCGCCGTTCGCACCGTTTATCGTCACCCTCGTCGGCGTGCTTGCGACCGACCTACTGATCGGCATCGTGCTCGGCATTCTGTGCAGCGTGCTGCTCGCGCTGTATGCGAATCTGCGCAGTCCGATCGTGCTCGCGCAACACGGCGATCACTATCTGTTGTCGTTTCGTAAGGACGTGTCGTTTCTCGGCAAAGTGGCGCTCAAGCACTACCTGCAGCAGGTTCCCGACGGCGCCACCTTGATCGTCGATGCGACGCGCGCCGATTTCGTCGACCACGACGTGCGCGAACTGCTCGACACGTTCGTGGCCGATGCGCCGCGCCGCGGCATCGCCGTCGAAGTACGGCACCAGGTGCAGGCACAGGCGCGCGCGTCACGCGGCTGGTCGATGCGGCGCGCGGCGACGGAGTAACGCTGCTCGCAATGAACAAAGCCCCGTGCCAATCAAGGCACGGGGCTTTCTTAACTCATACGACAACGATGGCCACGCTGTCGTGCCGTCAGCGCGCTGCTACCACGCCGCTCACTCCGAACGTTGCGGATTCAACTTGTCCGCGTTCGAATACAGCTTGTTGAGCGCCGAGATATACGCCTTCGCCGAAGCCGCGACGATATCCGGATCGGTGCCCACGCCGTTGACGATGCGCCCGCTCTTCGACAAGCGCACGGTCACTTCGCCTTGTGCCTGCGTACCGGTGGTGATCGCGTTCACCGAATACAGCAACAGTTCCGAGCCGCTGCCCACTTCCGTTTCGATCGCGTTCAGCGTGGCGTCGACCGGACCGTTGCCGCGCGCTTCGCCGGTCACTTCCTTGCCTTCCATGGAGAACACGATCTTCGCGTGCGGCTGCTCGCCGGTTTCCGAATGTTGCGACAGCGACAGGAACTTGTAGTGCTCCTTCTCCTGCGCCTCAGCCGATTCTTCCGTGACGATCGCGATAATGTCCTCATCGAAGATTTCCGATTTGCGGTCGGCCAGTTCCTTGAAGCGCGCAAACGCCGTGTTCAATTCGGCTTCGCCATCCAGCGCGATGCCCAGTTCCTGCAGACGCTGCTTGAACGCGTTACGGCCGGACAGCTTGCCGAGCACGATCTTGTTCGCGCTCCAGCCCACGTCCTCGGCGCGCATGATTTCGTAGGTGTCGCGCGCCTTCAGTACGCCGTCCTGATGGATACCCGAAGCATGCGCAAACGCGTTCGCGCCGACCACCGCCTTGTTCGGCTGCACGACGAAACCGGTGATCTGCGACACCAGCTTCGAAGCCGGCACGATCTGTGTGGTATCGAGCCCGATATCGAGGCCGAAGTAGTCCTTGCGGGTCTTCACCGCCATCACGATTTCTTCGAGCGACGTGTTGCCCGCGCGCTCGCCGAGGCCGTTGATCGTGCACTCGACCTGACGCGCGCCACCGATCTGCACGCCGGCCAGCGAGTTCGCCACCGCCATGCCGAGGTCGTTATGGCAATGCACCGAGAACACCGCTTTATGCGAGTTCGGAATGCGCTCGCGCAGCGTTTTGACAAGCTGACCGTACAACTCCGGCACGCCATAACCGACTGTGTCGGCGATGTTAATCGTGGTCGCGCCTTCGGCAATCACCGCTTCCAGCACGCGGCACAGAAAGTCCATATCCGAGCGGCTGCCGTCTTCCGGCGAGAACTCGACGTCGTCGGTGAATTTGCGGGCGAAACGCACGGCCAGCTTCGCTTGCTCGAACACCTGGTCCGGCGTCATGCGCAGCTTCTTTTCCATGTGCAACGGCGAGGTTGCAATGAATGTGTGGATGCGAAAGTGATCGGCGGGTTTGAGCGCGTCGGCCGCGCGCTGAATGTCTTTGTCGTTCGCGCGGGCGAGCGAGCAGACCGTGCTGTCCTTGATCAGGCCCGCGATCGTATGGATCGAATCGAAGTCGCCGTTCGAGCTTGCCGCGAAGCCTGCTTCGATCACGTCCACTTTCATCCGCTCGAGCTGCTTCGCGATACGGATTTTCTCTTCTTTCGTCATCGACGCGCCGGGCGATTGTTCGCCGTCTCGCAACGTGGTGTCGAATATGATCAGTTTGTCGGACATGTCGAGTCTCCTGCGGAGTCGTTCAATTGTGGGGATGGGATATTGGAATTCGGCTGTCTGCGCCACCGCTGGCGACACTCGATCACGGAGAAGGCGGACGGAGGGTAAAAACGATCAGCGTGACCCAAAGCGTGACAATCAGCGCGGCGGACGCTCCAGCATGGGCACCGCTCAGCGGCGCGCCGCCTGTCGAGGCTCGTTGCGCGTTTCGACAACGAACGTGAACGCATTGATCCAACGACTATAGCGACATTCCCGCCGCCATGCAATTAGCGCCGGACCTGCCTGTGACGGGCCGCGGGGCGCCGCCGGACGGGCTCGCCGAACGAAAAACGGCGGGCCGAGAGCCGCCGTTTTCCCATGTCGTGCCTGGCAGCGCACGCAAACGAGCCGCTACCTGTCTACCGACACCGATCGAGCCGGATTCGCCCTGCCCCGTACCGCCTGATAACCCCAGAACACGTAGCCGGACAGGCCGTACAGCACGAACAGGCCGAACAGCATCAGCGGCGGGTCCGAGGACACCAGCACGAACGCGACCACCACCAGCAGAATCACGCCGAACGGCACGCGATGTCGCACGTCGAGCGCCTTGCCGCTATAGAACGGCGCGTTCGACACCATCGTCACGCCGGCATAGATGGTCAGCACGAAGGCCACCCACGGCAGCCAGACCAGCTTGAGCGGCACGCGGTTGTCGGTGGCGAGCCACACGAAACCGGCGATCAGCGCCGCCGCGGCCGGGCTCGGCATGCCCTGGAAGAAACGCTTGTCGACCACGCCGATGTTCGTGTTGAAGCGCGCGAGACGCAACGCCGCGCCCGAACAATAGACGAACGCCGCGAGCCAGCCCCACCGGCCGAGGTCCTTCAGAATCCACTCGTACATCACGAGCGCCGGCGCCACGCCGAACGACACCATGTCCGACAGGCTGTCGAACTGCTCGCCGAACGCGCTTTGCGTATGCGTCATGCGGGCGACGCGGCCGTCCATGCCGTCGAGCACCATGGCCACGAAGATCGCGATGGCCGCGACCTCGAAGCGCACATTCATGGCCTGCACCACGGCAAAGAAGCCGCAGAACAGCGCCGCCGTGGTGAAGGCGTTCGGCAGCAGATAAATGCCGCGCTTTCTCAGGAACTGCTGACGCTTGGCGCGCCGACTGTCGACCGCCGCCTCCGTCACCATCGGCTTGTTACGGCGAAACGGACGCGGAAGCGGTCCGCTGTTACGGGGTCGACGCGGTTTGAATGCGGCCATTCGGAAACCCTCCTTGGTGCCGCTTTATAGTTCAGCGAGGATCGTGGACGACGCCGAAACCTTCTCGCCGATCGACACACGCGGACGGCTGCCCACCGGCAGATACACGTCGACGCGCGAACCGAAGCGGATAAATCCGTAACGTTGACCACGGGTGAGCGGCTCACCTGCCCGTACGTAGCAAAGAATGCGCCGCGCGATCAGACCGGCGATCTGCACCGAGGTCACCGTCTGGCCACCGGCCATTTCGATCACCACCGCATTGCGCTCATTTTCGGTGGAAGCCTTGTCCACCGCGGCATTCAGATACGCGCCCGGGAAATATTCGACCTTGGAGATCGCGCCATCCACCGGCGAGCGTTGCGAGTGGACGTTGAAGACGTTCATGAACACGCTGATCTTCAGCGCTTCACGATTGGCATACGGATCATGCGCGGTTTCGACCGCGACGATACGGCCGTCGGCCGGGCACAGCACGGCATTCGCCTGCGTGGGGATCGGGCGCGCCGGATCGCGGAAGAACTGCACGACGAAGATCAGGAGGAGCCAGAACAGCCATGAAAAGCCGAACCCCGCGATGAAGTGAACCAGGAGTGCAACGACGGCCGCGATGGCGATGAACGGCCAGCCTTCTCGCGCGATGATCGGATGAGGGTAATTCATGAATGGCTTCTGTGTTTTTGTAAAACCGTAGGATAGCAAAAGCCGCCCAGGGTTCAGCACCCTTGGACGGCTTTTCGATCTGTCCGGCACTTACGGCATAGCGCCGCACCGGACATGAGCTGGAACCCGCTTAGTTCTTCGACTGGTCGACCAGCTTGTTCGCAGCGATCCACGGCATCATGGAACGCAGCTTCGCACCGACCTGTTCGATCTGATGCTCGGACGTCAAACGGCGGCGCGACTGCAGCGTCGGTGCGCCGGCCTTGTTTTCGATGATGAAGCTCTTCGCGTACTCGCCCGTCTGAATGTCGGTCAGCACAGCCTTCATCGCCTTCTTCGTTTCAGCCGTCACGATACGCGGACCCGTCACGTACTCGCCGTATTCAGCGTTGTTCGAGATCGAGTAGTTCATGTTCGCGATGCCGCCTTCGTAGATCAGGTCGACGATCAGCTTCAGTTCGTGCAGGCATTCGAAGTACGCCATTTCCGGCGCGTAGCCCGCTTCCACCAGCGTTTCGAAGCCGGCCTTGATCAGGTCGACCGTCCCGCCGCACAGCACGGCTTGTTCGCCGAACAGGTCGGTTTCCGTCTCTTCGCGGAAGTTGGTTTCGATGATGCCGGCACGGCCGCCGCCGTTCGCTGCCGCGTACGACAGTGCGATGTCACGTGCTGCGCCCGACTTGTCTTGCGCAACCGCGATCAGGTGCGGCACGCCGCCACCTTGCGTGTAGGTGCCGCGAACCGTGTGGCCCGGCGCCTTCGGCGCGATCATGATGACGTCGAGGTCGGCACGCGGAATCACCTGACCGTAGTGAACGTTGAAGCCGTGAGCGAATGCCAGCGCAGCGCCTTGCTTGGCGTTGGCGTGCACTTCCTTGGCATAGACTTCGGCGATCTGCTCGTCCGGCAGCAGCATCATGACGACGTCTGCGCCCTTGACGGCTTCCGCCACTTCCTTGACTTGCAGGCCGGCGTTCTCAGCCTTGCTCCACGATGCGCCGCCCTTGCGCAGACCGACCGTGATGTTCACGCCGCTTTCCTTCAGGTTCAGCGCGTGCGCATGGCCTTGCGAGCCATAGCCGATGATGGTGACTTGCTTGCCCTTGATGAGGGAGAGGTCAGCGTCCTTGTCGTAGAAAACTTTCATGTCGGTTCCTTGGCTAAATTCGATGATTCAGTGAAATTCAAATGCTGCAAATAGTGTGTTGCTTGGCCGAGTTCTTGAAGGCACGGCCCGGCCTGGATCGAGACGATCTGAACGCTCGCGCGTCACACCTTTAGAATGCGCTCGCCGCGACCGATCCCCGAGCTGCCCGTGCGGACCGTTTCGAGAATCGCGGTGGCGTCGAGCCCTTCGATAAAGGCATCGAGCTTGTCGCTCGCGCCCGTCAGTTCGATCGTGTAGGTCTTTTCGGTAACGTCGATGATGCGGCCGCGGAAAATATCCGACATCCGTTTCATCTCCTCACGTTCCTTGCCGACCGCCCTCACCTTGATCAACATCAGCTCGCGTTCGATGTGGGCGCCCTCGGTAAGGTCGACCACTTTCACCACCTCGATCAGGCGGTTCAGATGCTTCGTGATCTGTTCGATCACGTCGTCCGAGCCAATGGAGACGATGGTCATGCGCGACAGCGAACGGTCTTCGGTCGGAGCCACCGTCAAGGTTTCAATGTTGTAGCCGCGTGCGGAGAAGAGACCAACCACGCGTGATAACGCGCCCGGTTCGTTTTCCAGCAGGACGGAAATGATGTGTCTCATGTTTCGCTTCTTCCAGATGTTTTGTCGATGTCTGCGAACGGTTCGCGCCGCTTCGTCCGCCCTCGCCTTTCATGAAGGCGCGCGGGACGAAGCCGGCACAGATGCCGTCGTTATAGATCTTCCGAACCCATGAGCATCTCGGTGATGCCCTTGCCGGCCTGAACCATCGGCCAGACGTTTTCGGTCGGATCGGTCTGGAAATCGAGAAACACCGTGCGATCTTTCAGGCGCAGCGCTTCCTTGAGCGCCGGCTCGACATCGGCCGTGCGTTCGATACGCATGCCGACGTGGCCGTACGCCTCGGCGAGCTTCACGAAATCCGGCAGCGCATCCATGTACGAATGCGAATAGCGCTTGCTGTATTCGATCTGCTGCCACTGGCGCACCATGCCCAGATAGCGGTTGTTGAGCGAAATGATCTTTATCGGAGTCTCGTACTGCTTGCAGGTGGAGAGCTCCTGGATACACATCTGGATCGAGCCTTCGCCCGTGATGCAGAGCACGTCGTCGTCCGGGTGCGCCATCTTCACGCCCATCGCCGCCGGCAGGCCGAAGCCCATCGTGCCGAGACCACCGGAGTTGATCCAGCGGCGCGGCTTGTTGAAGCGATAGAACTGCGCCGCCCACATCTGGTGCTGGCCGACGTCGGAACACACGAAGGCATTGCCGTCGGTCAGTTCCCACGCCTTTTCCACCACGTACTGCGGCTTGATGATCTCGCTCTTGCGGTCGAACTTGAGGCAGTCTTTCGCGCGCCAAGCTTCGATGTCCTTCCACCAGTCGGCGAGCGCCGCGGTGTCCGGGCCATGCTCGGCCGTTTGCAACTGCTCGATCAGCTCCTTCAGCACTTCCTTCACGTCGCCGACGATCGGAATATCGACCTTGACGCGCTTGGAGATGGAGGAAGGATCGATGTCGATATGGATGATCTTGCGCGGACGCGACGAGAAGTGCGCCGGGTCGCCGATCACACGGTCGTCGAAGCGCGCGCCGATCGCGATCAGCACGTCGCAGTGCTGCATCGCCATGTTGGCTTCGTACGTGCCGTGCATGCCGAGCATGCCGAGGAATTTCTTGTCGCTCGCGCGGTAACCGCCCAGACCCATCAACGTGTTGGTGACGGGATAGCCGAGCAGATCGGCGAACTGGTTCAGCTCACGCGAGGCGTCCGCGAGAATGATGCCGCCGCCGGTGTAGATATAAGGACGCTTGGCCGACAGCAACAAGGCCACGGCCTTGCGAATCTGACCGGAGTGACCCTTCGTGACCGGGTTGTACGAGCGCAGCGAAACCGTCTTGAGCGGTTCGTACTGGCACGGCGCCTTCGACACGTCTTTCGGAATGTCGATCAGCACCGGGCCGGGACGGCCGGTACGGGCAATATAGAAGGCTTTCTTGACGGTGGCGGCGAGGTCGCGCACGTCCTTCACGAGGAAGTTGTGCTTCACGCAAGGACGCGTGATGCCGACCGTGTCGCACTCCTGGAACGCATCCTGACCGATCGCGGCAGTCGGCACCTGGCCGCTGATCACCACCATCGGAATCGAATCCATGTATGCGGTGGCGATGCCGGTCACCGCATTGGTGACGCCGGGGCCGGAGGTCACGAGGCATACACCGACCTTGCCGGTGGAACGCGCATAGGCGTCGGCGGCGTGGACCGCGGCCTGCTCGTGGCGCACGAGGATATGCTGGAACTTGTCCTGCTTGTACAGCTCATCGTAAATGTAGAGTACCGAGCCGCCGGGATAGCCCCACACAAACTCGACGTCTTCGTCGGCCAGTGCCTTCATGAGCACGGTGGCGCCGATAGAGTCAGCTTCGGGATGGGGTGTCGTATCCGACGTGGAGAATTCCGCGCTGGGCATATTCATTAATTCACCTTTCGAAATTTCGGCAAAAATTTGATCGGGTGCTCTCTGCCGGGCTTGTGGCTCGGGTTCAAGCGGCGCGTCCAGTTGACAGGTGAGCTTCTTGGGCCACACCTCAATTGAGACAAGTCACTTATGTTGCGAACCAGCGACGATATCTGCAGACGCCCGCGCGGTCAAGCAAATATTGCCGTGGCGCCTTCCGCCAAATCTCGAAATTGACCGAAACCTTGTTATAGAGATGCAAGGTGAATCGCGTTTCGCCCCAGCGGCGCAAAAGTTTGTTAGCATCCGCGAGTTTTACGACATTTTTCGACCGATTACGCGCACGCTCGCTGCGCCGACCCCCAACGGATGGCATCAGACAAGGAACTCGCCGATTTTCTGGCGGGCGTCGAAAGGCGCGCATTCAAGCAGACGGTCTACGCCGTGCGGGACGACGACGCCTCGCTGGATATCGTGCAGGACGCGATGATCAAGCTCGCCGAAAAATATGGCGACCGTCCGGCCGCCGAACTTCCGCTGCTGTTTCAGCGTATTCTGCAGAATGCGATGCACGACTATTTCCGTCGTGCCAAAGTGCGCAATACTTGGGTTAGTCTGTTTTCGTCGCTCGGCAACGCCGACGACGAGGATTTCGACCCCCTCGAAACCTTCGAGGCCCAGCAAGGCTCGGCGGGCTCCGAGAGCAACGAACAGAAACTCGAACGCGAACAGGTCCTGCAGTTAATCGACGACGAGATCCAAAAGTTACCGGCACGTCAACGGGAGGCGTTTCTCATGCGTTATTGGGAAGATATGGATGTCGCCGAGACTGCCGCCGCAATGGGCTGCTCCGAAGGCAGTGTGAAAACGCACTGCTCGCGGGCCACCCACACGCTGGCGCAAGCGCTCAAGGCCAAAGGAATCACGCTATGAGCTCCCTCGAAACTAAAGAACTCGAGTTCGCCCGCCAGGTGCGCCGCGCGCTCGACGAAAACGCCGCCAGCATTCCGTCCGCCACCGTCGATCGACTCGCCGCGGCGCGCCGCGCCGCGCTCGCCCGCAAGAAGCCCGAAACCGTGAGCGCGCCGGTGTTCGTGCCGGCCCTCGCCGGCGCGGGCATGCCCGCCGGCATGCCGCAGGTTGAACTGCCGCAGCGCCGCCGTTCGCCGCTGCGCCGCTTCGCGCTTGCGTGGCCGCTCGCCGCGCTGGTCGTCAGCCTCGTGGGCATTGCCTACTGGGAAGACCAGCAACGCACCGCCGAACTCGCCGATATCGATGCCGCCATGCTAAGCGACGACCTGCCGCTCAATGCCTATCTCGACCACGGTTTCAACGCGTACCTTTCACGCGCCCACTGAGCGGGAGATTCTTCGGGTGAGTTACAAGCGCGGCCTGGCCGTTGTTTTCGGATGCACGATCGCGGCCCTGGTGTCGTTTGCCGCGACTTATCCGCGCTTTTATCCGAGCCCGTCGCCCGTCAGCGCGCCTGCCGCAGGCGGCAACGCGACCGCCAAGGCGCCCGCGCCGACGCTCGCCGTCGAATTGCCCAGCCTGCCCGGCAGTAACAGCCCGATGGCGTGGTCGCGCCTGACGTCGGCCGAGCATATCGCGCTCGCGCCGTTCGAGGCCCAATGGGATTCCTTCAGCGACGAACGCAAGCGAAAATGGATCAAGATCGCATCGCGTTACCCGAAGATGTCGGCTGATGCGCAAAAACGCCTGCATGAGCGCATGACTGAATGGACCCGTATGACGCCCGACCAGCGGCGCGTCGCACGTGAAAATTACCAGGTCTCGAAGGAACTGCCACGCGAAACTCGTCAGAACGCGTGGAAGGCTTATCAGCAGTTGCCCGAAGAGCAGAAGGAACGGCTTGCCGCCAGCGAGCGCAAGCGGCGGCCCAGCGTGGTCAGCGCGCCGCCGTCGGGTCGCAGTGAAATCAAGGGGCTCGATCGTCTGGTGAATGCACGCGACCACGGCGCAAGTGGCGCCGCAGCGGTGAGCGCTGCCGCAGCCGCCTCGTTGCCTAGCCCAGCTGCCGCGCCGCCGATTCCCGCCGCCGGAAGCTTTGTGCCCGCGACGCCGCTGCCGGTTTCGCCGGCTGAAGCGCCGTCGATCTTCAACGGTTCCTGAGCCCGGCCGCGCCTTGTCCCAGCCGCTCACGACCCCGGCACTGGCTGCCGATACCAACGGCAACGCACCGACCGTTCGGCGGCGCCTCGCGGCGCTGCTCTACGAAGCGCTGCTCCTGTTCGGCGTGGTGTTCGTCGCCGGCTATCTGTTCAGCACGCTGACGCAGCAACGCAACGGTCTGACCCATCACAACCTGCTGGCAACATGGATCGGCCTCGTGGTCGGCGTGTATTTCGTCTGGTTCTGGACCCACAGCGGCCAGACTTTACCGATGAAAACCTGGCGTCTACGCGTGGTCGCCGCGGACGGCGCGCCCCTGTCTACCGGCCGCGCGATTGCCCGCTACGCGCTCGCGTGGCTGTGGTTTCTGCCGCCGCTCGCGCTGCATCCGCTGCTCGGACTCAAACTGCCGCAGACATTGCTGATCGCCGGCATCTGGTTCGTGCTGTGGGCGGCTACCGGCCGTTTCGATCCGCAGCGTCAATTCCTGCACGACCGCCTCGCCGGCACACGGGTTATCAGCGTTTCGCGCTAAGCCGTCGCGGCTCAGCCGGTCGATTATTTCGCCCTCCTGCCGAGTCGCCATCGCCTTGCGCGAGCCTCGCCAGACGCCGCCGCACTGACCGCCCGATTATTTCGCGCTGCTGTCGGTCCGCTACCACACGACGCGCCTCACGCAGGCCGCGGCTGTGCTGACCTCTCAGTTATTTCACCCTCCCATCGGTCCGCCACCCGTCGGCGCGAGCCACGCCTGCCGCGGGCCATCAGCGTTCCGAGCTCCGCCCTTCACGCCCACCAGCTCCCCTCCCGCCCCCACAGTAATAAGAACTTCTCATGACTGTCACGGCACAGTCACGCACACTTGGCCCAATACGGGCACCGCAACTCGACGCGTGAGCCATGGACCCCAAAACGTCCGCGACTTCCCTGTTCCGCCAGACCGGCCCGAGCGTCGACCCTGTCGCGTTCCGCCCGGAACCCAACCATAGTCACGGCTTGCCGTTGCCCGTGGCGCCACTGCCGCTCGACGGCAATGCCAGTCATCACGACGACGATCACGCCGAGCCGCACCGCTATCGCACCATCTGGCTGTCCGACATCCATCTCGGCTCGAGCGGCTGCCAGGCGCCCTATCTGCTCGACTTCCTGCGTCACAACGAGTCGGAGTATCTGTACCTCGTCGGCGACATCATCGACGGCTGGCAACTGAAGAAAGGCTGGTACTGGCCGCAGGCGCACAACGACGTCGTGCAGAAAGTGCTGCGCAAGGCGCGCAAAGGCACTCAGGTGATCTACGTGCCCGGCAATCACGACGAAGCCGCGCGCCAGTTCTGCGACCTCGCGTTCGGCGACATCCACGTGCGCGGCGAGGCGTTTCACACCACGCTCGCCGGCAAGCGTCTGTGGATCGTGCACGGCGATCTGTTCGACGGCGTGATCCAGCACGCCAAGTGGCTCGCCTATCTCGGCGACACGCTCTACACCATGATTCTGATCCTGAACCGCTGGTTCAACCGGATCCGCAGCCGGCTCGGTTTTCCGTACTGGTCGCTGTCGCAGTACCTGAAGCATCAGGTGAAGAACGCGGTGAATTTCATCTCCTCGTTCGAACGCGTAATGACCGACGAAGCACGCCGCCGCGGCTGCGACGGCGTGGTCTGCGGGCACATCCATAAAGCCGAGATACGCGATATCGACGGCGTCCTGTATTGCAACGACGGCGACTGGGTCGAAAGCCTGTCGGCACTCGTCGAGACATATGAAGGCGAACTGAAGGTGATCTACTGGACCGTGATGCGCTCCCCGGAAGTGGGCGTGCAAAAGGCCCGGGCGACCGCGTAGTCCCTCTTAACTTCTATTGGGCCAAAACCGATGAAGATCATGATCGTCACCGATGCATGGGAACCGCAGGTCAATGGCGTCGTGCGCACGCTGAAAAACACCACGCGCGAACTCAGCGCGCTCGGCCATCACGTCGATCTGCTGACGCCGCTGGAATTCAAAACGATCCCTTGCCCGACTTATCCTGAGATCCGCCTCTCGCTGCTGCCGCGCCGCAAGCTGCGCGAGCGTATCGACGCCTTCTCGCCCGACGCGCTGCACATCGCCACCGAAGGCCCGCTCGGCATGGCCGCGCGCGCCTACGCGATCCAGCACAAGCTGCCGTTCACCACCGCTTATCACACGCGTTTTCCGGAGTACGTGCAGGCGCGCTTCGGCATTCCGCTCAACGCGACCTACAAGTTCCTGCACTGGTTTCACAAGCCGTCGCTGGCCGTGATGGCGCCCACGCCGGTCGTCAAGAGCGACCTCGAGAAATTCGGTTTCACCAACGTCGTGCTGTGGACACGCGGCGTCGACCTGGACATCTTTCACCAGATGGACTCGAAGGTGCTCAACAGCGCGCGGCCGATCTTTCTGTACGTGGGACGCGTGGCGGTCGAGAAGAACGTCGAAGCGTTTCTGAAGCTCGATCTGCCCGGTTCGAAGTGGGTCGCCGGTGAAGGTCCGGCGCTAGCCGAACTGAAGTCGCGCTATCCGCAAGCGAATTACCTGGGCGTGCTGACGCAGGCCGAACTGGCGAAGGTCTATGCGGCGGCCGACGTCTTCGTGTTCCCAAGCCGCACCGACACGTTCGGGCTCGTGCTGCTCGAAGCGCTCGCCTGCGGCACACCGGTCGCGGCGTATCCCGTCACCGGTCCGATCGACGTGCTCAGCGACGGCGGCGCCGGCGCGATGCACGAAGACCTGCGCGAAGCCTGCCTCGAAGCCTTGAAGATCGATCGCAACCATGCGCGCGCGTGGGCCGAACGCTTCTCCTGGGCGGCGGCCTCCGAGCAATTCGCCGCGCATCTGAAGCCGCTGCCGCGCGCCTCGTATCGCGAGGAAAGCGCCGCCGCGTGACGCGGCGTGCCGAGCTGTCCATGCGAACCAGACCATCCACCGTGGGGCGCGCGCCGAACGGCGCGCTGCGTGCCGTCGATGCCGACAACGACAACGACAACGCGAGCATCGAACCGTTCGACGACGTAAGCGAGCCAGGCACGTCGAATCATGCGGATCACGCGCATGGTTTGAACGGCATGCACGGCGCGAGCGTTGCGAACGGAACGCAACAAAACGGCACGCAACACGACACGCAGCACGAACCCCTCAGTCCCGACGATCCACTCACGCCGCTGCCTTTCAATCCCTACAAAGGCAATCGCGGCCTCACGCGCGCCTGGCACGCGATGAAAAATTCGCTCGCCGGCTTTCGCGTGGCGATTCGCGAGGAAAGCGCGTTTCGCCAGGAGCTCACGCTCGCCGCGATCCTGATTCCCTGCGGCGTGCTGGTGCCGGTCGAGCCGGTGTCGCGCGTGTTGCTGCTCGGCTCCGTGCTGCTCGTACTGATCGTCGAGTTGCTGAATTCGAGCGTGGAAGCGGCCATCGACCGGATTTCGCTCGAACGCCACGAACTCTCGCGCCGCGCGAAGGATCTCGGCAGCGCGGCCGTGATGGTCGCCCTCGGCATGTGCCTGATGACGTGGCTGCTGATCGTCGGGCCACTGGTCGTGCATTGGATCAAGGCATGGCTGTGAAGTCACGTGCCACCGCGTTTCAACGCGCTCGAGCCGCCGCCGAACGGCGCGCGAAATCGCCTTGAGCAATGAAAACCCTGACTATCCGCTTGGTATAAGAACGCTCGGTTTATAATCGTCCGATACACCAACCGCGTCCGGGCGGATCACGCAAAGAGCGGCACGCCGCCGTGTGCCCCAGCCCGGCTAACCAGGGCCGGACGACATGGAAGCCAAACCTCCCCGCCGCACGCGCGAACGGATTCTCGAACTGTCGTTGAAGCTGTTCAACGAAATCGGCGAGCCGAACGTCACGACGACGACGATCGCCGAGGAAATGGAAATCAGTCCAGGCAACCTGTACTACCACTTCCGCAACAAAGACGACATCATCAACAGCATCTTCAGCCAGTTCGAGCAGGAGATCGAAAAGCGTCTGCGTTTTCCCGACGACCATCGCGCGACCATCGACGAAATGTGGTCGTATCTGCAGTACATGGTCGATTTCACGTGGCGCTATCGTTTCCTGTATCGTGACCTGAACGATCTGCTGGCGCGCAATCGCACGCTCGAAACGCATTTCAAGCAGATCATCAGCCACAAGGTGCGTTTTGCGAGCCAGTTCTGCGAACAGCTCGTCGCCGACGGCGAAATGGTCGTCACGCCGGAAGAGCTGCACGTGATCGCCACCAACGTCGGCGTGATCGGCACGTATTGGCTCTCGTACCAGTTCGTGATGAACCCGCGCAAATACAACGAGCAGGAAGCGATGCGCGCGGAGCTGCATCAGGTGAGCGTACAGATCGTGTCGCTGATGGCGCCTTATCTGCGCGGCCGCTCGCGGCAGATTTTCGACGACCTCGTGTCGGGCAAGCTGCCCAAGCGCGAGTTTTACGACTACCTGCCGCCCAAGGAAGGCGCCGCGCCCCGCAACGAACCGAAGGACGTTTGAGCATGAAGTCGGTGTGTGTGTATTGCGGCTCTTCCAACGGAGCCAAACCTTTGTATGCGGAAGCGGCGCGTGCCTTCGGCCGCGCGCTGGTGCAAGCCGATCTGGCGCTGGTGTACGGCGGCGGCAAGGTCGGCCTGATGGGCGTGATCGCCGACACGGTGATGGCCGAAGGCGGCCGCGCGATCGGCGTGATTCCCGAGTTGCTGGTCAACAAGGAAGTCGGCCATAACGGCCTGACCGAACTGCATGTCGTGCCCGACATGCATCATCGCAAGAAGATGATGGCCGACCTGTCCGACGCGTTCGTCGCGATGCCTGGCGGCGCGGGCACGCTCGAAGAGCTGTTCGAGGTCTATACGTGGGCGCAACTCGGCTACCACCAGAAAGCGGTGGCACTGTTGAATATCGACGGCTTCTACGATCCGTTGATCAACATGCTTCAGCACACGGTCGACGAAGGCTTCATGCGCCAGACCTATTTCGACATCCTGCAGATCGACGCCGATCCTGCCGGCTTGATCGGCAAGCTGCAACGCTACCAGCCGCCCGTCAGCGACAAGTGGGCGATCAAGCGCGACGCGGTCTGACTTTCCCCCAACGATGAGGTTGCGATGACGAAAGCCGTTCTGATCACCGGTGGCAGCCGCGGCATTGGCCGCGCGACCGCGCGTTTGCTGGGTGCGCGCGGCTGGTCCGTCGGCGTGAATTACGCGCGCAATCTCGCCGCGGCGCAGGACACCGCCGCTGAAGTGGAACGCGCCGGCGGCCGAGCGTTGACGATTGCGGGCGATGTCGCGAATGAAGCCGACGTTCTCGCGATGTTCGATGCGCTTCAGCAGAAGTTCGGGCGGATCGATGCGCTCGTCAATAACGCCGGGATCGTCGCGCCGTCCAGCCAACTCGCCGATATGGACCTCGCGCGTCTGAAGCGCATGTTCGACGTCAACGTGCTGGGCGCGTATCTGTGCGCGCGCGAAGCCGCGCGGCGCATGTCGACTGATCGCGGCGGCGCGGGCGGCGTGATCGTCAACGTGTCGTCGGCAGCGTCGCGCCTTGGTTCGCCGAACGAATACGTCGACTACGCCGGCTCGAAAGGCGCCGTCGACACCATGACGCTCGGCCTCGCCAAGGAACTCGGCCCGCGAGGTGTGCGCGTGAACGCGGTGCGCCCTGGCTTGATCGACACCGAGATCCACGCGAGCGGCGGCAAGCCCGAGCGCGCCGCGCAACTCGGCGCGACCACACCATTGGGTCGCCCCGGCACGGCCGACGAAGTGGCGGAAACCATCGTCTGGTTGTTGAGCGACGCTGCCTCGTATGTGACGGGCGCGCTACTCGATGTGTCGGGCGGGCGTTAGGTCTCGCTGTCCTGCTCGTTACGTGCCGCATGCATGTCAGCCGAGCGGCGGCGAGTGCGCGCGCGCCTAGAACGATGAACCAGGAGTGCGCAGGAAGGCGATTTCTTCAGCCGTCGAGGGACGCCCGAGCGGCGCATTGCGATGCGGAAAGCGTCCGAAACGCTCGATGATTTCCGCGTGCCGCACCGCGGACCGGTAATACGACTTGCCGCCCGGCTCCGCGTTCAACTGCGTGAAGAGACGCAGCGACTCCCGCTGGCTCTCGGCCGTTTCATCGTGCTCGAACGGCAGATAAGCGAACGCGCGATGATGCACGGTAGGCAACAAGCGGTCCGCCCCGCTCGCGACTATCTGCTGCGCGATATGCAAGGCCTTCTGATCGGCGGCGAACGCGCGCGCTGTGTCGCGGTGACAATTGCGCGAGAACTGATCCAGCACGATGACGAGCGCCAGCGCGCCGAGCGGTGTTTGCGTCCAGCTATCGAGCGCGGATTCGCGCGCCGAGTCGATCAGGGTACCGAAGCGTTCCCGCAGCATCGCGTCGAAAGCCGCATTGCGTGAAAACCAGATTTTGCGCTCCGTGCCGAACTCCGCTGCACCCGGTACTCCAAACCAGCAGTCGAGGACTTCGCGTGCTTCCTGAGGCAAGTCAGCATAGTCCGCGGATGCCGCGCCGGATGTCTGGCCCAACCCCAACCCGTTAGCCATTCCGGTTGCGCATCCAGTCAGCCGTTTCGAAGAACGAGCCGAGCAGGCGCTCCCTCAGCGGCTCGGCAAGACCGACATCTTCCATCGCCCACGCCATGCATCTGAGCCATTGATCGCGCTCGCTGGAGGCGATCGCGAACGGCAAATGCCGCGCGCGCAAACGCGGATGCCCGAACCGGCTGATGTAGTGATCAGGGCCGCCCATCCAGCCGCACAAAAACCAGAAGAACTTGTCGCGCGAACCGTCGAGCGATTCCGGATGCAACGCGCGGATTCCGGCGAAATCCGCTTCGAGATCCATCAAGTCGTAAAAGCGGTCGACCAGTTCGCGCACACGCGCTTCGCCGCCGACCAGTTCGAAGGCCGTCGGCTGCGCCGCGGACACTTCGTCGTTCAAATCACTCATACCTGCTCACTAACCGATAAGAAAAAATCACGCGTCCCGCAGCGATTGCAACGCCGGCCGCGCCAGCACATGCCGCAGGCTCAGCCAGCCGCCCACGCCGGCACACGCGATGCCGGCGGCAATGCCCGCCGGCAACAACCAGGGATTGAAACTCAGATAGAACTCGAAGACGCGCGTCGCCAGCACGTAGCCGATGGCCTGCGCGCCGGCCGCCGCCATCAACCCCGCTAGCGCGCCCACCGCGACGAACTCGGCGATCTGCACCGCCCGCACCTGACGATGCGACGCGCCCAGCGCGCGCAGCAGCGCGGATTCTCGCATACGCTCATCACGCGTGCCGGCGAGCGCCGCGTACAGCACGAGCACGCCCGCCGCGAGCGTGAACGCGAACAGGAACTGCACGGCGCCGATCACCTGCTGCAACACGCGTTGCACCTGGGCGAGAATCGGACCGGTGTCGATAGCCGTGAGGTTCGGATAGGCGGCGATCAGGCCGTCGATGGTCGACTGTTTTTCCTGCGGCAAATGGAAGCTCGTGATGAACGTCGCCGGGAAATCCTGCAAGGCAGCGGGCGGCATCAGCACGAAAAAGTTGACCTTGAACGAACCCCAGTCGAGCTTGCGCACACTCGTGACCGGCGCGTCGATCTGCAAGCCGGTCACATCGAAACGCAGCATGTCGCCGGGCTTCACGTTGATCAGCTTGGCGAGGCCCTGCTCGATCGAAATCTGCGACGTTTTCGTGTCGCCGTACCACGTGCCGGCGGCGAGGCGGTTGTCGTCGGGCAGCTCAGTCGTGTACGACAGATTGAATTCGCGATCCACGAGACGCTTGGCGTCGTCGCCCTTGAACGAATCCGGATTGACCGGCTTGCCGTTGATCGCCGTCAGCCGTCCGCGCACCATCGGCGCGAGCACCGTGCCGGGCACGCCATGCGTGCTCAGATATTGGGTGACGGCGTCACGCTGGTCGGGCTGGATGTCGATGATGAACTCGTTCGGCGCATCGGGCGGCGTCGATTTGCGCCAGCCGGCCACGAGGTCGTTGCGCGTCATCGCGATCAGCAACAGGCACATCAGTCCGATGCCGAGCGCGGTGATCTGCAATGCGCTCGCGCTGCTGCGCCGTTCGAGCGACGCCAGCGCATAACGCCAGCCAATGCTCGCATTCACGCGCTCGCTGCGCACGACGCGCGCCGCGCCCCACAGCGCCAGCCGCGCGATGCACGCGAACACCAGCATCCCGCCCGCGAAGCCGCCCGCGACGATTCCGCCGAGCTTCAACTCACCCGCCGCGATGATCAGCAGCGCGGCGAACAGCACGATGCCGAGCGCGTAGGCCGCCCATGCCGTGCGCCCCGCTTCGCCCCATTCGCGGCGCAGCACGCGCACCGGCGGCACGCGCGTAAGTGGCAACAGGGGCGGCAATGCGAAGCCCAGCAGCAGCACGAGACCGGCCGCAATGCCTTCGAGCGCCGGCCATGCCGTCGGATACGGCAGCACCACGTCGATCAAACTGCCGAGCCACGTGAGTAACGCGAGATGCCCGAGGAAACCGAGTGCAACGCCGAGCGCGCCGCCGATCAAACCGAGTCCGACGAATTCGAGCGTGAAGAGCGCACGCAAAGTCGACTGGCTGACGCCGAGGCAACGCATCGCCGCGCAGCCGTCCAGATGACGGCGCATATACCGATGCGCGGCCATCGCAATCGCCACGGCCGCCAGCAACGCGGTGAGCAGCGAGACGAGCGTGAGGAAGTGACTCGCGCGGTCGAGCGTCTGGCGCACTTGCGGCTGGCCGTCCTGCAGCGATTCGAGCGCGACGCCGCGCATCTTGCCGCCGTCCACCCGCTCATGCGCGAACTGCGCGAAACGCGCCACCGACTCGTCCGATCCGGCGACCAGCAAGCGGTACGTCACGCGGCTGCCGTAGGTCACGAGGCCAGTGGATGCGACGTCATCGGCGCGCAGCATCAGGCGCGGCGAGAAATTAACGAATGAGAAACCGCGGTCGAGCTCGCGCGTGATCACCGCGCCGATCGTGAAGTTGCGGCCGCCGACTTTCACCGCATCGCCGACATGCACCTTCAACGCGTCGAGCAGCGCCTGATCGACCCACACGACGCCCGGCGGCGGAATAGACTGCGCCGGATGGTCCGCCGCGCCCGGCGCCGACGCGATGCGCAACGCGCCGCGCAACGGATAACCGGGCGACACGGCCTTGATGGCGGCGAGCCGCGAGACCGGCTGCGCGCCGGTCGAATTGATCATGCTGGGAAAGATCGCCGTGCTGGCGGTATTCAGACCAAGCGCTTTGGCTTGCCCGGCGAATTGCGGATCGACCGGATGATCGGCCCGCACGATGAAGTCGGCGGCAATCATGCGCCGCGCGTCGCGCTCGAGCCCCTGGTGCAGACGGTCAGCCAGAAAGCCGACACTCGACAAAGCCGCCACGGCCAGCACCAGCGCCAGCAGCAGCATCGTCAACTCGCCCGCGCGCCAGTCGCGCGACGTCATGCGAATGGACTGGCGCACCAGATCCATGCCACCGAACCGGCGCGTCGTCGTCGGTAAAGCCGTGCGCGCCGTGGAACCCCGTACCGTATCGCTCAATCGTGCCTGCTCCTGGCAAAGCGCGACACCATGTGCGTCGCCATGCCGCGAAAACCGCCCTGCACCCCACGCCAGAGCCGCGGCAATGCCCAGCCGGCCAGCATCAGGAAGCCCACCATCAACACCAGAAAGACGAGCGGCACGAACAGCGCGAGCAGCATGCCGCCGAACACGAGGCCGTCTTCAGCGGTCGAGGTCACGACGTTGGACACCGGTTCCGGCGACAGATTGATCAGCGCGCGCGTGCCTGCTTTAGCAAGGTGCGCCGTACCCGCCAACGTGCCGCCCGCGAGCGCGGCCACGGTCAACAGCGCCGGATCGGCATGGCCAAGCGCGCCGGCTGCCAGCACGGCGCCCGCCGGAATGCGGATGAAGGTATGGACCGCGTCCCACAGCGAATCGAACGCGGGGATCTTGTCGGCGAGGAATTCGGTGACGGTCAGCACGCCCGCCACGCCGATCACCCACGGCGAGGACAACGCGGACAGCGTATCGGGAAGATGGATGAAGCCGAGCCGGGCGAACACGCCGGCCAGCAGGACCGTCAGATAGAGGCGCAGGCCGCTGCCCCATGAGAGGCCCGCCGCGAGCGAAAGTGATTCAAGCATGGCCGCCTCCAGGCGCGCTGTGCGTGCCGGGCGCTTCGGCGGGCCACTAATGAGGAAGCCGCATCGAAGTCGTCAGACCCGCGCCAAGCCGGTCGCGCCAAATGGGCCGCGGACAATTTCAGGTTGGATTCGATCTCATTATAGCCACGTTAATTCGCAGAACGCAGAGCGGAGATTAAATGGCGAGTTCGAGTGGGACGCCGCCCGGGCATCGGCGGACTCGGCGAATGGGCCCGGCGGCGGTTTGGAATGCGGGGCTCAATGCCCCGAAGACAGCTTCAATCCGATCAAGCCGATCACGATCAGCGCCGCGCTGGCGACCCGCGCGACGCTCAACGCCTCGCCCATCATCACAATCCCGAAGATGAACGCGCCGACCGCACCGATCCCGGTCCACACCGCGTAGGCGGTGCCGAGCGGCAACTGGCGCATGGCCATGGCGAGCAGCACAAAGCTGCCGAGCGCGGTCACGACCGTGAACACGGACGGCCAGAGACGGGTAAAACCCTCGGAGGTTTTGAGACCGGCCGCCCACGCGACTTCGAGCAAACCGGCAATCAACAGAAGAATCCAGGACATGAGACAGCTCCATGGTCAGATGGGGCCGTCCCCGTTTGTGAAACCGCAAGGTCGTCCTTACGAACTGTAATTATATCAAAACCGCCCAGGCGCCGCCGGCGGCGGGCCGCCGCAAGCCTGCGCGTCCCGTCGTTGCAAATTACCGACACAGCCTCAAACCGCGCCCACCAGCCGGTATCCGACACCCGTTTCGGTGATGATGTGCTCCGGCTGCGCCGGGTCGCGCTCCAGCTTGCCGCGCAGATGCGCCATATAGATGCGCAGATAGTGATGGCTCTCGACATGCGACGGCCCCCACACGTCGCGCAGCAACTGGCGATGCGTCAACACGCGGCCGGCATGGCGCACCAGCGTCGCGAGCAGCCGGTATTCGATCGGCGTCAGATGGACGACGGCGCCGTCGCGGCTCACCTGCCGCAGGGCCAGATCGACGGTCACCGTGCCGAAGCGCACCTGCGGCGATTCGTTGGCGCCGCCCTGATTGCGCCGCCGCATATGCGCGCGAATCCGCGCCAGCAACTCGGACACGCCGAACGGCTTGGTGAGGTAGTCGTCCGCGCCGGCATCGAGCGCGGCGACTTTTTCGCTCTCCTGGGTGCGCGCCGACAGCACGATCACCGGCAGCTCGCTCCAGCCGCGCAGTTCGCGGATGACGTCGAGACCGTCGGTGTCGGGCAGGCCGAGATCGACGATCACCAGATCGGGCTTGCGCGTCGCGGCTTCGACGAGACCCTGCTTGCCGGTTTCGGCGTCGTGCACGACGATGCCCTCGCCTTCCAGCGCCGTTCGCACAAAGCGGCGAATCTGCTTTTCGTCTTCGATCAGGACGACGGTGATGCTGGGGTCACTCATGGCTAGGCTTGGAAAGCGGGTTAGGAGTTGAATCGCTGCCGGTGTCGACGTGAGTCAAGGAATCGGCGCCCTCGTCCTCCAATGCATCCGGTGCGTCGGGCGGCGTTTCCACCGGCAGCGTGAACCAGAAGCGCGCGCCTTCGACACGGCCGTCCGCCGAGACGCGATTGAGCGCGCCGATTGTACCGCCGTGCGCTTCCACGATCGCGCGGCAGATCGCCAGTCCCAGGCCGATGCCCGGCTTGGCCGACTCCTTCTCGCCGCGCGTGAATTTCTCGAACACACGCGCTTCCATGCCGGCGGGCAGGCCCGGGCCGCTATCGTCGACGGTCACGCGCACGAACGACTTGCCGTCCGCGTCGAGACGCTGCGCGCCGATCGTCAGAGGCGTGGCCGGTGCGGTGTATTTGGCGGCGTTCTCGAACAGGTTGGAGAAGAGGCGCTCCATCAGCACGGCGTCGAGGTGCAGCAGCGGCAGATCAGCGGGTAGTTTCACCTGCACCGGATGATTCGCCAGCACGCGTTTGCACGCGCGCAGCGCGGCGCCTACCGTCTCTTCGAGCAGCGTCCATTGCTGATTCAGCTGCAGACTGCCCGCCTGCAGACGCGCCATGTCGAGCAGATTCGTGACGATGCCGGTCATGCGCAGCGCTTCCTCGTGAATCGCTTCGACCAGTTCGCTGTTGGGCTGCGCGTCAGGCGCTTGCGCGAGCATCGACGAGAAGCCGACGATGGTCGTCAACGGCGTGCGCAGATCGTGCGAGATCGCCGACAACAACGAGTTGCGCAAGCGCTCCGACTCCATGTTGACGAGCGCATCTCGCGCGATGTCGACGTAATGCACCCGCTCCAGCGCAAGCGCGATCTGCGCGGCGAACGCGTCGAGCATGCGCTGCTGCTCGGGCACGTCGAGCTCGCCCTCGTCGCGCATCACGACCGCGAGCACGCCGCGCGTGCGCATCGGCGCCTTGAGCGGCAGGTAGAGCGCGGCGGCGGCCGGCAGCGTGTCGGTGCCGTGGCCGGCCGGCTTCTGCTGATCGTAGACCCATTGGCCGACGTCGCTATCGAGCATCTCGCCTTCGAGCGTGATCGCCGCGTCGGGATCCTCGATCTTCTGCTTCACCTGATCGACGCTGTCCGGCAACAGAATCGCCACGCGCGCGCCGAACACCTCGCTCACATGACGGCTGCCGATGCCGACGATCTGTTCCATGGTCAGCGCCGCGGCCAGTTCGCGCGCCATCGCGTACATCGCGCCGGTGCGCTGCTCGCGGCGCCGCGCCACGCTCGCCTCCCGGCGCAGACTCGAGGTGAGATGGCTGATCACCAACGAAGTCAGCAGCATGCCCAAAAAGGTCAGCAGATACTGCGTATCGGAGACCGACAGCGACATGCGCGGCGGCACGAAGAAGAAATCGAATGCGGCCACGCTCATGAACGACAGCAGCACGCCGGGTCCGCGTCCCAGCTTCACCGCGGCGAAGATCACGCCGAGCAGGTACAGCATGACGAGGTTGGTCAGATCGATATGATCGATCAACTGGCTCGCCAGCAGCGTGATGGCCGCGCAGATCAACAGCGCGAAGCCGTAGGCGCGCGGCGGCGAGCGGCGTTCGCGCGCCGCGCTTAGCGCCTCGCGCCATGCGTTCGCGGTGGTGTTCAACAGATGGCGATGCTCACCGCCGTCGCGTTCGGACGAGGCGCGAATCAGCGTGAGATCGAGATCGCCCGCCTTCTCGGCGATACGTTCGCCGAGCGGCCTGCGCAGCCAGCGCTTCACGCCCGTGCGTGCCGAGGCGCCGGCCACCAGCTTCGACACGTTGCGCGCCTGCGCGTAGCCGATCAACGCGACGGCCGCGTCGGCGGCCGCCAGCGTGGCGGTTTCGGCGCCGAGTTCCGCGGCGAGCTTCAACGCGTTCAGCGTGCGTTCGCGGCGCGCATCCGGCAAACGCTGCAACGCAGGCGTCTCGACATAGACGGCGATCCAGTCGGCCTTCAGGCTGGCGGCTAGACGCGCCGCCGCGCGCACCAGCATCGGCGCTTCCGGGCCGGGGCCGACGCACACCAGCAAGCGCTCGCGCGCCTGCCAGATGCGCTGGATCGAACGGTCGGCGCGATATTCCCGCATCTGCGCATCGACGCGATCCGCGGTGCGGCGCAACGCCAGCTCGCGCAGCGCGATCAGATTGCCTTTGCGAAAGAAGTTGCGCACCGCGCGCTCGGCCTGCTGCGGCATATACACCTTGCCGTCGCGCATCCGGTCGAGCAGTTCCTCGGCGGGCAAATCGACCAGCGTGACTTCGTCGGCGCGATCGAACACGCGATCCGGCACCGTCTCCCAGACGCGAATGCCAGTGATCTGGCCGACCACGTCGTTCAGGCTTTCGAGGTGCTGGACGTTGACCGTCGTATAGACGTCGATGCCGGCGTCGAGCAGTTCGTAGACGTCCTGCCAGCGCTTCAGATGCCGTGCGCCCTGCACGTTCGAATGCGCGAGTTCGTCGACGAGAATCAGCGCCGGCTTGCGGGCCAGCGCGGCGTCGAGATCGAACTCGCCGAGCTTGCGGCCGCGATACTCGATATGCGCGAGCGGCAGCACGTCGAGACCGTCGAGCAATGCCGCGGTTTCAGTGCGGCCATGCGTTTCGGCGATGCCGACCACCACGTCCGCGCCTTCATCGTGACGGCGGCGCGCGGCCTGCAACATCGCATAGGTTTTGCCGACGCCCGCCGACGCGCCGAAAAAAATCTTCAGCCTGCCTCGCTGACGTTTTTCTTCGTCGCGTTGCAGCTTGTCGAGCAACTCATCGGGATCGGGGCGGTTCATGCTCAATGGTTTTCATCGTTGGACGAGCGGCGGTGTATGCATGGTGGCACGGCGGCGGCCCGGCCGCAAATAGCGGCCACCGTACACCGCGGTCACCGTACATGGCGTCGCGCCGTCAAAAGGCAAAGGCGGAGTCGCGCGGACGCCGCCTTTGCGAAGCGAAGCGCTGCCGCGTTTCGTCGATCAACCGTGCTTCATCTCGTCCAGCGCCAGGTTCAGTTCCAGCACGTTCACGCGCGGCTCACCCAGAATGCCGAACTGACGGCCGCTCGTATAGCGATCCACCAGCGCCTGCACATCGTTCGCCGCGAGCTTGCGTGTCTTGGCGACGCGCTCGATCTGATAAGCCGCAGCCGCCGGGCTGATCTCGGGATCGAGACCGCTGCCCGACGACGTCACCAGATCGACCGGCACCGGCTTCGACATATCCGTACCCGCCGCTTTCAACGCGTCGAGGCGGCCTTTGATTTCGTCGAGCAACGCCGGGTTGGTCGGGCCGAGATTCGAACCGCTCGAACCCTGCGCGTTATACGGCATCGGGCTGGTGGCCGACAGGCGGCCCCAGAAGTATTGCGGCGCATCGAACTGCTGGCCGATCAGCTTCGAGCCGACCACCTTGCCGTCCTGTTCGAGCATGCTGCCGTTAGCCTGGTCGTTGAAGGCCGCCTGACCGACGGCGGTCATCACCGCGGGATAGGCAAGTCCGGTCACGGCGGTGAGCACCGCGAAAATCACGATCAACGGACGGAACAGATTTTTCATGATGAATAATTCCTCTTGAACTAGCGCTTAGACCCAACCGAACGCGGCCAGCACCATATCGATCAGCTTGATGCCGATGAACGGCACGATGATCCCGCCCAAACCGTAGATCAGCAGATTGCGGCGCAGCAGGATCGCCGCGCCCAGCGCGCGATAACGCACGCCCTTGAGCGCCAGCGGAATCAACAGCACGATGATCAGCGCGTTGAAAATCACCGCCGACATGATGGCCGAGGCCGGCGTGGCCAGGTGCATCACGTTCAGCGCATTCAGCGCCGGATAGGTCGTGGCGAACGCGGCCGGAATGATCGCGAAGTATTTGGCGACGTCGTTGGCAATCGAGAACGTGGTGAGCGAACCGCGCGTCATCAGCATCTGCTTGCCGATCTCGACGATCTCGATCAGCTTGGTCGGATTCGAATCGAGGTCGACCATGTTGCCCGCTTCCTTCGCGGCCTGCGTGCCGGTGTTCATCGCCACCGCGACGTCGGCCTGCGCGAGCGCCGGGGCGTCATTGGTGCCGTCGCCGGTCATTGCGACGAGGCGCCCTTCGGCCTGGTGCGCGCGGATCGTGGCGAGCTTCGCTTCCGGCGTGGCTTCGGCGAGGAAATCGTCGACCCCGGCTTCCGCGGCAATCGCCGCCGCGGTCAGACGGTTGTCGCCCGTCACCATGATGGTCTTGATGCCCATCTTGCGCAGTTCGGCGAAACGTTCCTTGATGCCGCCCTTCACGACGTCCTTCAACTCGATCACGCCGAGCACGCGCGCGCCCTGCTCGCCCTTCTCGGCGACCACCAGCGGCGTGCTGCCGCGCCGCGCGACTTCGGCCACGGCGTTGCTGACTTCGTTGGGGAAACGGCCGCCGTTCGCTTCGACGTAGTTCTTGACCGCATCGGCCGCGCCCTTGCGAATCTCACGGCCCGGCAGATCGACGCCGCTCATGCGCGTTTGCGCCGTGAACGCGAGGAACGTGGCATGCAGCGAGGCCATATCGCGTTGACGGATGTTGAAGCGCTGCTTTGCCAGCACGACGATGCTGCGGCCTTCCGGCGTTTCGTCGGCGAGCGACGACAGTTGTGCGGCATCCGCGAGCGATTCTTCCGTCAAACCCGGCGCCGGCACGAATTGCGAAGCCTGGCGGTTGCCGAGCGTGATGGTGCCGGTCTTGTCGAGCAACAGCACGTCGACGTCGCCGGCCGCTTCCACGGCACGGCCCGACGTCGCGATCACGTTCGCCTGCATCATGCGGCTCATGCCGGCCACGCCGATCGCCGACAACAAACCACCGATCGTGGTCGGAATCAGACACACCAGCAGCGCGACCAACGCGGTGATCGTCACCACGTGGCCAGCCTTCGCGGCTTCGACCGAGAACATCGAGAACGGCAGCAGCGTGGCGGTGGCCAGCAGCATCACGATCGTCAAGGCAACCAGCAGAATCGTCAGGGCGATTTCATTCGGCGTCTTCTGACGCTTCGCGCCTTCCACCATCGCGATCATGCGGTCGAGGAACGCTTCGCCCGGATTCGCCGTGACGCGCACCACGATCCAGTCCGACAGCACGCGCGTGCCGCCCGTCACCGACGAAAAGTCGCCGCCCGATTCGCGGATCACCGGCGCGGATTCGCCCGTGATCGCCGATTCGTCGACCGACGCGACACCGTCGATCACTTCGCCGTCGGCCGGAATTACGTCGCCGGTTTCGACCAGCACCACGTCGCCCTTGCGCAGATCGGAAGCCGTCAGAACGCGGATCGGCGACTTCGGATGCGGCTCGTTGAGCTTCTTGGCCATCACGTCTTTCTTCGCGCTGCGCAGCGACGCGGCCTGGGCCTTCGAACGGCCTTCGGCGAGCGCTTCCGCGAAGTTGGCGAACAGCACCGTGAACCACAGCCACAAGGTGACCGCGAGAATGAAGCCCGCGGGCGCCTCGGCCTGGCCGCCGAGCGCGGCGATCCAGAGAATGGTCGTGAGAATGCTGCCCACGTACACGCAGAACATCACCGGATTGCGGAACTGCGTGCGTGGCGTGAGCTTCTTGAAGGAGTCCACGATCGCCGGGCGCACTAGCGCCGGGTCGAACATGGACCGGGTTGCATTATGTTCAGTCATTGAATCCTCGAATTTCCCGTTTGCGCCTGTTCAGTCATGGGTTCGCAAGGGCCGCCTCAATGGGCGCCCATCATGATCAGATGTTCGACACCAGGACCGAGCGCGAGCGCAGGCACATAAGTCAGCGCGCCGACCAGCAGCACCGTGCCGAGCAACAGCACGACGAACAGCGGTCCGTGCGTGGGCAGCGTGCCGCCCGTCACGCCGATGCGTTTTTTCGCGGCGAGCGAGCCGGCAATCGCGAGCACCGGAACGATCGTGCCGAAGCGGCCGAACCACATCGCGATCGCTGTCAACCAGTTGTAGAACGGCGTGCTCACGGTAAGGCCCGCGAATGCGCTGCCGTTGTTATTGGCGGCCGAACTGAACGCGTAGAGGATTTCGGAGAAACCGTGCGCGCCGGGGTTGGCGATGCCCGCCTTGCCCGCGTCGCTCAACACCGCGATCGACGTACCGACCAGCACCAGCAGCGGCGTGAGCAGCACGACGATCGACACCATCTTCATCTCATACGCTTCGATCTTCTTGCCGACGTATTCCGGCGTGCGGCCGATCATCAGGCCCGCCACGAACACGGCCAGCATCGCGAACACGAGCATCCCGTACATACCGGAACCCACGCCGCCGAAGATCACTTCGCCGAGTTGCATCAGCAGCATCGGATAGAGGCCGCCGATCGGCGTCAGCGAGTCGTGCGTGTTGGCAACCGCGCCGCACGAAGCCGCGGTGGTCGCGACCGTGAAGATGCCCGACTGCGCGATGCCGAAGCGCGTTTCCTTGCCTTCCGCATTGCCGCCCGACTGCAGCGCATTGGCCGACTGATCAACATGCAATGCAGCGATGGCCGGATTGCCGACCTGCTCGGCGCTGATCTCGCCGAACACACAGACGGCAAACGCGATCGTCATGGCGGCGAGCACGGCCACGCCCTGCTTGCGGTCCGCGATCATGCGGCCGAACACCAGCGCCAGCGCCGCGGGAATGATCAGGATCGAGAAGATCTGCAGGAAGTTCGAGAACGGCGTCGGATTTTCATACGGATGCGCCGAGTTGCCGTTAAAGAAGCCGCCACCATTGGTGCCGAGCATCTTGATCGCTTCCTGTGAAGCAACCGGGCCCATTGCGAGGGTCTGGGTCTTCACCGGCGTATCGATCGTCACCGGGTTGCCCTTGGCGTCCTTCACCGGATTGCCTTGCGCGTCGAGCTTCGGTGCGGCGTACGTGGTGGTTTGCAGCGTCGGCACATCTTCATAGGCCTTGAAGTTCTGCACCACGCCCTGGCTCATCAGCAGAGCCGCGACGATGGCCGACATCGGCAGCAATACGTAGAGCGTCACGCGCGTGATGTCGACCCAGAAGTTGCCGATGGTTTGCGCGGTGTGACGCGCGAAGCCGCGAATCAGCGCGACCACCACTACGATGCCGGTGGCCGCCGAAAGGAAGTTCTGCACGGTGAAGCCGAGCATCTGCGTCAGATAGCTGACGGTTTGCTCAGGCGAGTAGTCTTGCCAGTTCGTGTTCGACACGAAACTGACGGCCGTGTTGAATGCGCCGTCGACCGTCATCGGGCCGAACTGCTGTGGGTTGGCCGGCAGCCAGCCTTGCACGCGCAACAGCACGTAGAGGAACGCCACGCCGAGCACGTTGAACGCGATCGTGGCAATCGCGTAGTGCTTCCAGCTCATTTCCGTCGACGAATCGACGCCCGCGATGCGGTACAGGAAACGTTCGACGGGACCGCCGAAGCGGACCACGCGCGAGCTGCCGTCCATCACGGCGCTCAGATAGCGGGACATCGGCACCGCGGCTGCCAGCAGCACGACGATGAAGAGGCCCGCTTGCAGGACATTGTTCGAGTTCATTCAATGTCCTCCGCGCGCAACAGCGCATAGACCAGGTACACAAACAGCAGCGCGGTCGCCGCGCCGGACAACCAGAGAATCCAGTTCATGAGCGTGCTCCCTGCCCACGGCGAAACTGCATCAACTTCTCGCAGCCGATAATCAACGCGAAGGTCAGCGCGGAAAACAGCACCAGCCCCCCGACATACAGCACATCCATTTTTGGTCTCCATTCACGGACTTTGGATAGCCGCAACGTTATGCCGAACCGTGTAAAGGGCTGGTCAAAGATGGGGTGGCGTATATAAAAATCGCGTAAACGGACAAGGCCGTTCCATCCTGCGATGGAACGGCCTTATGCTTGCTGGGCGTGGTTTTGCGGCGTGCCGCGTCGGTTCGGCCTGGGCCGTGGCGCTGCCGCGAACGAGCGCGGTTTTTATACGACGGTTGCCGGCGCGCTCATGTCATGGGCGTTACGGCAACAGCACCGTCGAGCCCGTCGTGCGGCGCCCTTCGAGATCCGCGTGCGCTTTCCCGACATCCGCCAGCGCATAACGCTGGTTGATGCTTGTCTTCACCTTGCCCGACACCAGCACGTCGAACAGTTCGGTGGACATCGCCTCGTAGTCGCTGCGTTTGGCGATGTAGGTAAAGAGCGTCGGGCGCGTGAAGAACAGCGAACCGCGTCCGGCGAATTCCGACGAGTCGATCGGCGGCAACGGCCCCGATGCATTGCCGAAGCTCACGAACATGCCGAGCGGCGCGAGACAATCGAGCGAGGCCGTAAACGTGTCTTTACCGATCGAGTCGTATACCACCGGCACGCCCGCGCCGTTGGTAATCTCGCGCACGCGCTTGGTGAAGTTCTCGCGCGTGTAGACAATCGCGTGATCGCAGCCGTGCGCCGTGGCGATCTCCGCTTTTTCATCCGAGCCGACCGTGCCGATCACCGTCGCGCCGAGCGCCTTCGCCCACTGGCACACCAGCAGACCCACGCCGCCCGCCGCGGCCTGAATCAGGATCGTGTCGCCGGCTTTCACGGGATACGTGCGGCGCAGCAGATATTGCGCGGTCAGGCCTTGCAGCATCACCGAGGCGGCCTGCTCGTCGCTCAGGGCGTCGGGCACCTTCACGACCTGCGCGGCCGGCAGCACGCGTTCCTGCGCGTATGCGCCGGGCGGACGCCCCACGTAGGCGATGCGGTCGCCCACCTTCAGACCGGTCACGCCCGAGCCGAGCGCCGTCACTTCGCCGGCCGCCTCCATGCCGAGCCCGCCGGGCAACGGCAACGGATACAGACCCTTGCGGAAGTACACGTCGATATAGTTCAGCCCGACCGCCGTCTGCCTGACGCGGATCTCGCCCGCGCCCGGCTCACCGACTTCGACGTCGACCCACTTCATCACTTCGGGGCCGCCGGTTTTATCGAATCGGATTGCTTTGACCATCATGTCTCCTTGAGGTTGGGTGTCGCTTGATCGGGTCGTGAGTGCGAGCTCAAATCTGTTGCGTGAGGCGCAAGGTCAGCGAGTCGAGCACCATGCGCGCCGTCGAAATGTTGGTCGCGCACGGAATGTTGTGCACGTCGCACGCGCGGACCAGCGCATTGATGTCCGGCTCGTGCGGCTGCGGCGTCATCGGGTCGCGCAGGAAGATCACCATGTCCACGCGCCCTTCCGCGAGTTGCGCGCCGATCTGCAGGTCGCCGCCGTGCGGGCCGGACAGCATCCGCTCGACCGTGAGGCCGTGCGCGTCGGCGATGCGCCCGCCGGTCGTGCCGGTCGCCACGATGTCGCAGCGCCGCAGCGTGTCGACGTATTCGCCGGCCAGTTTGACGATGTCGTCCTTTTTATGATCGTGCGCGATCAGCGCGATACGGGTGGTCATGACGTAAGACTCCTGAAACCGTTGTGATTGTCGTTGTTGTGGTGATGCTTTAGGACGTGCCGTTCAGAACGTGCCGGGATAGGCGCCGCCGTCGATCAGCCAGTTCTGCCCGGTGATATAGCCGGCATGCACGCTGCACAGGAAGGCACAGGCGGCGCCGAATTCCTCCCGTGTGCCGAAACGGCCGGCGGGAATCGTCTTCGTGCGCTGCTTGCGCGCGTCGTCGACGGAAATGTTTTGCGCCTTGGCTTGCGCCTCGAAGGTGACGCCGATGCGATCGGTGTCGAACAGCCCCGGCAGCAGGTTGTTGATCGTCACGCCGGTGGGCGCGACCTTGCGCGCGAGTCCCGCGACAAAACCGGTCAGCCCCGAGCGTGCGCCGTTGGACAACCCGAGCACGTCGATCGGCGCCTTCACCGCCGAACTCGTAATGTTGACGATGCGCCCATAACCGTTCGCGCTCATCGAATCGATGGTCGCGCGAATCAGCTCGATCGGCGTGAGCATGTTGCTCTCGAGCGCGCGGATCCAGTCGTCATGCGTGAAGTCGCGGAAGTCGCCCGGCGGCGGGCCACCTGCGTTATTGACCAGAATGTCCGGCTGAGGGCAAACGGCGAGCGCCGCGGCACGCCCTTCCGGTATGGTGATGTCGCAGGCCACCGTCTTCACCTCGACGCCGCTTTGCTTGCGAATCTCCGCCGCGGTCGCCTCCAGCGTCTCGGCGGTGCGCGCGACGATCGTCAGGTTGACGCCTTCGGCGGCGAGCGCTTCCGCGCAGCCGCGCCCCAAACCCTTGCTGGCCGCGCAGACCAGCGCGGTGCGTCCTGCGATTCCCATGTCCATCAGTGTTCTCCTCGTGAAGTTGTGCCTCGTGAGAAAACGCCGGGCCGCCCCAGGTTCTCTCCGTCCGGGCGTCTGGCGCGAAGCGACGGCTCTGGATGCCCTCTCGCGGCAAAGTTTCCCCGATTCTAGAAGAATCGGTGCCGGACTGCGCCGGGCCGCTGCAATCTCCGGTATCTTCGGGCGGCACTCTTTCGGTAAACTTGCGCCGTGGCGCGTCCGCCTACCAGCCGGTTCACCGGCCACGCGGCGCGCCGAACCGATCCCTCTAGCCGCCCCGTGCGCACCCGCCATGACCCAGGACAGCCGTTTTCCCAATCTCTTCATCCTCGATCACCCGCTGATCCAGCACAAGCTGTCGCATATGCGCGACCGGGATACCTCGACTCGCACGTTCCGCGAACTGCTGCGTGAAATCACGCTGCTGATGGGCTACGAAATCACCCGCAATCTGCCCATGACCACGCGCCGCCTCACCACGCCGCTCGTCGAGATCGACGCGCCGGTGATCGCCGGCAAGAAGCTGGCGATCGTGCCGGTGCTGCGGGCCGGCATCGGCATGTCGGACGGCCTGCTGGAGCTGGTGCCGTCGGCGCGGGTGGGGCACATCGGCGTGTATCGCGCCGAGGACCATCGGCCGGTCGAATATCTGGTGCGCCTGCCGGATCTCGAAGATCGCGTGTTCATCCTGTGCGATCCGATGGTCGCGACCGGCTATTCCGCCGTGCACGCGGTCGACGTGCTCAAGCGCCGCAACGTCGCTGGCGAGAACATCATGTTCCTCGCGCTGGTCGCCGCGCCCGAAGGCGTGCAGGTGTTCCAGGACGCCCATCCGGACGTCAAGCTGTATGTCGCGTCGCTCGATTCGCATCTGAACGAGCACGCGTACATCGTCCCGGGTCTCGGCGACGCCGGCGACCGCCTGTTCGGCACGAAAAACTGAAAGCGGCCTGAAAACTGCGTGACGGCGTGCATCAGACGCCGCTGTTGCGCACTTTTCGCAGCGTTTGCCGTTATCTCGTCCTCTGCCGCACCCCTGCGGCGTGATAAAATTCGAATCCGCTCAAAGAGCGGCTCAACTCGCACCACCGCCTGGCGCCCCGCGCCTTTCGCGGGGCCTGGCAGGCCGGCGCGGCGTTTGCCGCGTGCCAGCCGCACCGCCCCGTCCCAATCGCGCTGCCGACCCGCGGTCCCGCTAGCCGGGCCCGGCTGGGCGTGATCAGGCTCGAAACGCTTGGGTTCCGGACGGTTAGTCACGAACAGTTGAGCTGGACAGTCAGGCAGCGGACGGTTTGACATCGAGGCGCACAACAAGCAACCGCGCGCAAACACGCGCAAGCGCCCGACATCGCAACGACAATTGCACAATGCGTGCGCCCCACTGGCGCGCGCGATGGAGAAAGGTATGGCGGGTCATTCGAAATGGGCCAACATCAAGCATAAGAAAGCAGCGGCCGACGCCAAGCGCGGCAAGGTCTGGACGCGGCTCATCAAGGAAATCCAGGTCGCGGCGCGCATGGGCGGCGGCGACATCGACTCGAACCCGCGCCTACGGCTCGCCGTCGAAAAGGCCTACGACGCCAACATGCCGAAAGATAACGTCAACCGCGCAATCCAGCGTGGCGTGGGCGGCGTGGACGGCGCAAGCTACGAAGAAATCCGCTACGAAGGCTACGGCATCGGCGGCGCGGCGGTGATCGTCGACACCATGACCGACAACCGCACGCGTACGGTGGCGGAAGTGCGTCACGCGTTCTCGAAGAACGGCGGCAACATGGGCACGGACGGCTCGGTGGCGTTCATGTTCGATCACGTCGGCCAGTTCCTGTTCGCGCCCGGCACGCCGGAAGACAAGCTGATGGAAGCCGCGCTAGAAGCCGGCGCCGACGACGTCGTCACGAATGAAGACGGCAGTATCGAAGTGCTGTGCCCGCCGAACGATTTCCCGAAGGTGAAGTCCGCGCTGGAAGCCGTGGGTTTCAAGGCCGAGTTGGCCGAGGTGACGATGAAACCTCAGACGGAAGTCGAGTTCACCGGCGACGACGCAGTGAAAATGCAGAAGCTGCTCGACGCGCTGGAGAATCTGGACGACGTGCAGGAAGTCTATACAAACGCCGCGATCGCCGACGAATGAGCGCGCCCCGGCGGCGCGTGGCGCGTGCATTTGCATCGCACCACGCCCGCGCCGCCGGCTGGCCCTCGCGTTGCTGCTGAGCGGGCGTGAGTGTGGTCATGCACCGCGCGTCCACCCGGGTTCGTACTGCGCCCCGCGCCGCCAACGGCTGCTGCGGGCTCAATGCGAACCTTGTTGTCATTCCACGGCTGAGCGTGCTGCGTCAGCCGTTTATGGTTTTTAAGTCTCGGGGATTCAAATGAAGTTACTCGTCGTCGGTTCCGGCGGTCGCGAACATGCGCTCGCATGGAAGCTCGCGCAATCGCCGCGGGTTCAGCTCGTCTACGTGGCTCCTGGCAACGGCGGCACCGCCCAGGACGAGCGTCTGCGCAACGTCGACATCACCGAGCCGGCTGCGCTCGCCGATTTCGTCGAACAGGAACAGATCGCCTTCACGCTGGTCGGGCCGGAAGCGCCGCTCGCGGCCGGCATCGTCAATCTGTTTCGCTCGCGCGGTCTGAAGATTTTCGGACCGACCAAGGAAGCCGCTCAGCTCGAAAGCTCGAAGGACTTCGCCAAGGCATTCATGAAGCGCCACGCGATCCCGACGGCCGAATACGAAACCTTCGCCGACGTCGCCGCCGCGCACGCGTACCTCGACGCCAAGGGCGCGCCGATCGTCATCAAGGCCGACGGTCTCGCCGCGGGCAAGGGCGTGGTGGTCGCGCAAACGCTGGAAGAAGCGCACGCCGCGGTCGATATGATGCTGTCGGACAACAAGCTCGGCGACGCCGGCGCGCGTGTCGTGATCGAGGAGTTCCTCGCCGGCGAGGAAGCGAGCTTCATCGTGATGGTCGACGGCAAGCATGTGTTGCCGCTCGCCTCGAGCCAGGACCACAAGCGTCTGCTCGACGGCGACCAGGGCCCGAACACGGGCGGCATGGGCGCCTATTCGCCCGCGCCGATCGTCACGCCGCAACTGCATGCCCGCGTGATGCGCGAAATCATCCTGCCGACGGTGCGCGGCATGGAAAAGGAAGGCATCCGCTACACCGGCTTCCTGTACGCGGGTCTGATGATCGACGCGCAAGGCAACCCGAAAACGCTCGAATTCAACTGCCGCATGGGCGACCCCGAAACGCAGCCGATCATGGCGCGTCTGAAGGGCGACTATTCGAAGGTGGTCGAGCAGGCCATCGCCGGCACGCTCGATACGGTGGAACTGGAGTGGGACCGCCGCACCGCGCTCGGTGTCGTGCTCGCCGCGTACAACTATCCGGACACGCCGCGCAAGGGCGACCGCATCAACGACATTCCGGCTGAAACCGCGGATTCGGTCACGTTCCACGCCGGCACCACGTTGGCGGACGGCAAGCTGACCACCTCGGGCGGCCGCGTGCTGTGCGTGGTGGGTCTCGCGGATTCGGTGCGCAGCGCGCAGTCGGTCGCGTACGAAACGATCAACCAGATCTCGTTCGACGGTATGCAGTATCGCCGCGACATCGGCTACCGCGCGCTGAACCGCAAGCACGACGCCAAGACCGAAGGCAAGCACTAAGCCATAACCCCCACTCGCCCGCGTGCGGCGCCAACGGCGCTACACTGCGGGTTTTCGCGGCGGTTCCTGAGCCCACCGCACCATGTGGGCCGATATGGGCTGACCGGAGCCGGCAGCATCCCGCCCGGCGCGAAAAACCGTATGGCCGCGCCTTCGCAGGTTCCACCCTGACGCGGGCCCGGCCATCGTCCTTCACGAAGAACCCGCGGCACGACGAGCGTGCCGCCCTCAGCATCTGCATTCATGACCGATTCGAGCTACGACGCACAGGCCGTGCGCAGCTGGCTGCAAGGCCTGCAAACGCATATCGCGGACACGCTCGGCGCGTTCGACGGCACGCCGTTCGCCACCGACGCATGGCAGCGCGCGCCCGGTGAGAAGCTGCGCGGCGGCGGCTACACGCGGATTCTGGAAGGCGGCAACTTCTTCGAGCGGGCCGGCATCGGTTTTTCGGACGTCGCCGGCGACGCCTTGCCCGGCTCGGCGAGCGCCGCGCGTCCGCAACTGGCCGGCCGCGGTTTCGAAGCGATGGGCGTGTCACTCGTGCTGCATCCGCACAATCCGCACTGCCCGACTGTGCATATGAATGTGCGTCTCCTGATCGCGACCAAGGCCGGCGAAGAGCCGGTGTTCTGGTTCGGCGGCGGCATGGATCTGACGCCGTACTACGGCTACGAGGAAGACGCGCAGCATTTCCATCGCACCTGCCGCGACGCGCTGCAGCCTTATGGCGCGGACCTCTACCCGAGCTTCAAGCGCTGGTGCGACGAGTATTTCTTCCTCAAGCACCGCAACGAAGCGCGCGGCATCGGCGGGATTTTCTTCGACGATTTCTCGGCGCCGGGCTTCGATCAATCGTTCGCGATGCTCAGGAGCGTCGGCGACGCGTTCCTCAAAGCGTACCTGCCGATCATCGAAAAGCGCCGCAACATTCCGTACGGTCAAGCCGAGCGTGATTTCCAGGCGTACCGGCGCGGGCGCTACGTCGAGTTCAATCTGGTCTTCGACCGTGGCACACTGTTTGGGCTGCAGAGCGGCGGACGCACGGAATCGATCCTGATGTCCATGCCGCCTGTGGTGAACTGGCGCTACAACTGGCATCCCGAACCGGGCACGCCGGAAGCGCGTCTTTATAGCGATTTTCTCGTGCCGCGCGAGTGGGTGTGACGGGCCGCGCCCGCACCTCGCCCGAATCGTCACGACAAAGGATCTTCACCTGAAGCCGAACGCTCATCCTGTTGCCCTGCCTCGCCGGATCGGACTGCTCGGCGGCACTTTCGATCCGATCCACGACGGCCACCTCGCGCTCGCGCGGCGTTTCGCGCACGTGCTGCAACTGACCGAGCTCGTGCTGCTGCCGGCCGGCCAGCCCTGGCAGAAATCGGACGTCTCGCCGGCCGTGCATCGTCTGGCCATGACGCGCGCGGCGGCCAGCGAACTGGTGCTGCCGGGCGCGACCGTGCGCGTCGCGACCGACGAGATCGATCACGACGGCCCGACTTATACGATCGACACGCTGCAACGCTGGCGTGAACGCGAAGGTAAGGACGCATCCATTGCGCTCCTGATCGGCGCGGATCAACTGGTGCATCTCGACACATGGCGCGACTGGCGGCGCCTGTTCGACTTCGCCCATATCTGCGCGGCCACCCGGCCCGGTTTCGACCTCGCTTCGATTCCGCCGGTAGTCGCACAAGAAATCGACGCGCGCCGTGCCCGCGCCGACGTTCTGCAAGCCACGCCCTGCGGCCACTTGCTGATCGATACGACGCTTGCGTTCAACGTTTCGGCCACCGACATTCGCGCGCATCTGCGCGAGCAGGTGAACCGGCGGCTCGCCCTCGCGGGCGGCGAACAGCAAGACCAGGCGGCGAGCCATGTCCCCACCGCGGTGTGGGACTATATTCTTCAACATCATCTGTACCACCGGTAAACCCATGGATATTCGCAAACTGCAACGCGTGATCGTCGACGCTCTCGAAGACGTCAAGGCGCAAGACATCAAGGTGTTCAACACCAGCCACCTGACCGCGCTGTTCGATCGCGTGATCGTCGCGAGCGGCACCTCGAACCGGCAAACCAAGGCGCTCGCTTCGAGCGTGCGCGAGAGCGTCAAGGAAGCCGGCGGCGACATCGTCAGCACCGAGGGCGAGGACGTCGGCGAATGGGTGCTGGTGGATTGCGGCGACGCGATCGTGCACATCCTGCAGCCGGCTCTGCGCCAGTACTACAACCTGGAGGAAATCTGGGGCGACAAGCCGGTGCGCATCAAGTTGTCCACGCCGGACCCGTTCGGCGGCGCGCGTTCGAGCGAACCCGATGAAGACGAGGACGAAGACGAAGCAGCGCCGGCGGTGAAGAAGCCCGCGCGCAAGACGGCCGCACGCCGCAAGTAAGCAGGCGGGCTTGGGGCGACTACATCGTCCTGGTCCGCGATTACATTCGCGATTCGATCCGTCATGAAACTGCATATCCTCGCCGTCGGCCACAAGATGCCGGACTGGATCGCCACCGGCTTCGACGAATACGCGAAGCGCATGCCGCCCGAGCTGCGCATCGAACTGCGCGAAATCAAACCCGAGCAGCGTTCGTCGGGACGGCCGGCGGAAAGCGTGATGGCCGCCGAGCGGCTGAAAATCGAAGCCGCGTTGCCGAAGAACGCGCGCATTGTCGCGCTCGATGAACGCGGCAAGGACTGGACCACCATGCAGCTCGCCGGCGCCCTGCCCGGCTGGCAGCAGGACGGCCGCGACGTGGCGTTCCTGATCGGCGGCGCCGACGGGCTCGACCCGGATCTGAAAGCGCGCGCCGATATGCTGTTGCGCGTCTCCAGCCTGACTTTGCCGCACGCGATGGTCCGCGTGCTGCTTGCCGAACAGCTTTACCGCGCGTGGACCATCACGCAAAATCACCCCTATCATCGCGTGTGAGCGGACGAGGCGACGTGGAGAGCGCGCGGCTTTGTCGCGTGTTTCCAGCCGTGCCTTCCAGTTGCGCTCTCCGGTCGCATCACCGGCGCTGAGTGACCTGCATGTCGACATGCGCTTTGCCATGCGTGTGTCGATAGCGTTCACGACACGCTGATCGACGCTCGACCGGCACGCTCGCCGAACCCTCATACAATCCGCTTCATCGAGACCTGTTCATGTCCACGTCCGTCGCTTCGCTGCATCCGTTCGTCTATCTCGCCTCGCAGAGTCCACGCCGCCAGGAGTTGCTGCAACAGCTCGGCGTGCGTTTCGAACTGCTGCTGCCGCGCCCCGATGAAGACGCCGAAGCGCTCGAAGCCGAGTTGCCCGGCGAGCGCGCGCACGACTATGTGCAGCGGGTGTGCGTCGCCAAGGCGCATGCGGCACGCGCGCGCCTCGTAGCCGGCGGCCATGCCGCACGGCCGATTCTGGTTGCGGATACAACCGTCACGATCGACGACGCGATTCTCGGCAAGCCCGTCGATGCCGACGACGCCGTCGCAATGCTCAAGCGACTCGCCGGCCGCGACCACGAAGTGCTGACCGCCGTGGCCGTGGTCGATGCCGAGGGCGCGTTGCTGCCGGCCGCGCTATCCGTGTCGAAGGTGCGTTTTGCTGCACTGCACGCAGACGCGATCCGCCGCTATGCGGCGAGCGGCGAGCCGCTCGGCAAGGCGGGCGCGTATGGTGTGCAGGGGCGCGCCGCGGAGTTTATCGAGCATATCGACGGGTCCTATTCAGGTATCATGGGTTTGCCGCTTTTTGAATGTGCTGCCCTCCTGCGTGCAGCGCGCATCGACTTCTAAAATAACACCATGAATGAAGAAATCCTGATCAATGTCACGCCGCAGGAAACGCGCGTCGCGCTGGTCCAGCAAGGCGCCGTCCAGGAACTTCACGTCGAGCGAACACTGTCGCGTGGCCGCGTCGGCAACGTCTATCTTGGCAAGGTTGTACGCGTGTTGCCGGGCATGCAATCCGCCTTCATCGACATCGGTCTCGAACGCGCCGCGTTCCTTCATGTGGCCGACATCTGGCATCCGCGCATTGCCGGCGAACCGCAACATCAGACGCCGCATCAGCCGATCGAAAAGATCGTCTTCGAAGGCCAGACGCTGATGGTGCAGGTCGTGAAGGATCCGATCGGCACCAAGGGCGCGCGACTGTCCACGCAAGTGAGCATTGCCGGGCGCACGCTCGTGTATCTGCCGCAGGAGCCGCATATCGGCATCTCGCAGAAGATCGAGAGCGAAGCCGAACGTGAAGCCGTGCGCGCGCGTCTGACCGCCGTGCTGCCCGCCGACGAGAAAGGCGGCTACATTGTGCGCACCATCGCGGAAGATGCGACCAGCGAAGAGTTGGCCGGCGACGTCGCGTATCTGCGCAAGACGTGGGCGACGATTCTCTCGCAAGGGCAGCGCATGCCGCCCACGAGCCTGCTATATCAGGATCTGAATCTCGCGCAACGCGTGCTGCGCGATTTCGTCAACGATGAAAGCTCGCGCATTCAGGTCGACTCGCGCGAGACGTATCAGATGCTGGCCGATTTCGCGGCCGAGTTCACGCCGGCCGTGTCGTCGAAACTGCATCACTACACCGGCGAGCGGCCCCTCTTCGATCTGTACAACATCGAGGCGGAAATTCAGCGCGCGTTGTCGCGCCGGGTGGATCTGAAGTCGGGCGGCTACCTTGTGATCGACCAGACCGAAGCGATGACGACCATCGACGTGAACACCGGCGGTTACGTCGGCGCACGCAACTTCGACGATACGATCTTCAAGACCAACCTCGAAGCCGCGCACACCATTGCGCGGCAATTACGTCTGCGCAATCTGGGCGGCGTGATCATTATCGACTTCATCGATATGGAAAACGTCGAGCACCGCGACCAGGTGCTGGGCGAATTGAAGAAGGCGTTGTCGCGCGATCGCACGCGTGTGACGGTGAATGGGTTCTCGCAGCTCGGGCTTGTGGAGATGACACGCAAGCGTACGCGTGAGTCTCTTGCGCATGTGTTGTGCGAGCCTTGTCCGGTTTGTCAGGGGAAGGGGCAGGTCAAGACGCCGCGCACGGTGTGTTACGACGTGCTGCGCGAGATTCTGCGCGAGTCGCGGCAGTTCAATCCGCGCGAATTTCGGGTGGTGGCGTCGCAGCAGGTGATCGATCTGTTTCTCGAGGAAGAGTCGCAGCATCTGGCGATGCTGATTGATTTCATCGGCAAGCCGGTGTCGCTGCAGGTGGAGTCGAATTTGAGTCAGGAGCAGTACGATATTGTGCTGATGTAAGTTGGTTACGCCGTAGGGTATCGTGCGCCGAACGCGGTAGCCGATACCCGCAATGATGAAAACGACCGCCGAGCAATTCGGCGGAGCCTTGTCTCAACAAGGCGGTTCATTGGTTGCGTCGCGGTGATGGATCGAAATACCTCCGCCGCGCGACAAAGGTCTTGTTCATGTCGGATCACTCTCTACATATTCGACCAATCCCCAAATATCGGACTCCAACTATCTGCCTGGTTGACGCCGTCACGGACAATAGATCCTGGCAATAGGCGGCACAGAACTGAAAACCGACTCGCGTGGTCGTTGGATGCTGTTCGCGCCGATACCCCAGCCAGGCGCTCCTCACCGCCTGCAACCCCGAACGAACCCCCAATTTCCTCATTGACCGCATCCCGCCGAAAGGCGTATAACCATCCCACTGGATGTTAATTGGATGGCCTCCAGATGCCTACCGGAGTGCAAATGCCCAAATTCAACCTCATTGCCACCTCCCGTCCCAAAGGCGGCGAGACCGAAAAAATCACCATCAACCTGGGCCCGATCGACCTCGGCCAGATCGATCTACTGGTCGAAGAAGGCTTTTACTCGAACCGCACCGACCTGATCCGCACAGCGATCCGCAATCAGCTCGCCGTGCACGCCCAGGTCGTCACGGAGACGGTGACCCGGCGCGCCATGGTGCTCGGCATGCAGCACTTCTCGCGGCAGGATCTCGAGGCGGCTCAGGCCGCGCACGAACAACTCGACATTCATGTGCTCGGCCTCGCCAGCATCGCAGCCGATGTGCCGCCGGAACTCGCGGCGGCCACGATTGCATCGGTGGTGGTGCTCGGCGCCTTTCACGCATCGCCCGCGGTCAAGGCAGCGCTTGCCGGCCGCATCAGCTAGGCGCGACGCTCGACTCATTCCCGTGGCTGAAGCAGCGACTCATCAGTCGACTCGCTCACCCACGCCCCACACAGGTCAACGCAAACGATCATGAAGATGAACGAAGATTTCCTGAAATCGATGACAGATGCCTTCGAGCTATTGCGCACGAAGGGCCCGCAGGAAGCCACCGCGGCGGTTCAGCGCGCGCTCTCGGGCGGCAAAGCGAACGAGGCCCGCGCGGACCACGTACAAACACCGCACACGCCGTCGAATGCCAGCGAATGGGCGCAAGCGTGGACGCAAATGCAAACCCAAACGCAAGCCCAGGCGCGCCCCGCTCAGCACGCCCCTGCCGCGCCGACTTTCGACGCCGACACGCCGGGCACCTTCAGCACGCACACGTTCAGCAACGCAGCCGGACAACGCCAGTACAAGCTCTACGTGCCGGCTGTCTACAACAGCGAACCATTGCCGCTGATCGTGATGCTGCACGGCTGCACGCAGAACGCCGACGACTTCGCCGCCGGCACGCGCATGAACGAAATGGCGGAGCGTCATGGCTTTATCGTCGTGTATCCGAATCAGGCGCAGGCGGCCAATCATTCGAAATGCTGGAACTGGTTCAAGCCTGTCGATCAACTACGCGACCAGGGCGAGCCGTCCTTGATCGCCGGCATCACGCGAGAGGTGATGGGCCGCTATCGTGTGGATCCGGCGCGTGTGTATGTCGCGGGTCTGTCGGCGGGCGGTGCGATGGCGGACATCATGCTGAAGACGTCGCCCGATCTCTACGCGGCGGCTGGCGTGCATTCGGGCCTCGCCTACGGCTGCGCGAAGGACTTGCCTTCGGCGCTCGGCGCGATGAAGGGCGGCAAGACGCAACGCAAACGCACGCATGGCACGCCGCAACGTCCGCTGATCGTGTTTCATGGCGACGCTGACTCGACGGTGCACCCGTCGAATGCGGCTGAGATCCTCGCGCCCTTCGATGCCGGCACCACCACCGTCAGCGCGCAATCAGGCGCTGCTAGCGGCCAGCGTGCGTATACGCAGCAACGGCGCGTCGCGGCGAACGGCGTCGAAGCGGAGTCGTGGTCGATTCACGGTGCGGGTCACGCATGGGCCGGCGGCAGTCAGCGCGGTTCGTACACGGACCCGTCCGGCCCCGACGCCGCCGCGGAAATGGTGCGATTCTTCCTCGCCCATCCGCGTACGCATTGAATCGACACATCGGCGTCGAATCAAACGGGTCCGTTCACTATGAATGACCGGAGGCTGGTTATAGAGGCGGCGGCGTGATCGCAGGAGACTCGTTCTCCACGAGGCGCCTCGTGCGCTATACCAGCGCAGATGGGCGGTAACAGCCCCGCTAAAGACCGCGCGGCGAACCTACGCCGCAACCGGACAGCCTGCCTGTTCGAGCGCGGCCTGCGCGTGCTCGTGCAGATCGCCGCTGGTCAGCGACGCGTCCGGCGTGCGCACCCACGCCGCGATGCGCAACGTCGCGCCGCCATCGTCCGGATAGTCCGCTACCGTCACGATCGGTGCGAGCGTAGCGCCGCTCAGCACGCGCGGTTCGTCGGCGACCAGCTTCTTCAATTCGCCGATCGCGGCGTCGACGTCCTTGCGCTGCGCGAGGCCCACTTCGACCTCGATGCGCTGCGTGCCGCCGCTGCTGTAGTTGATCACCGGATTGCTCCAGATCTGGCTGTTCGGCACGAACACGGCGTTGCCGTCGCCGCGCTCGATGCGCGTGGTGAACAGTCCCACTTCGCGCACGATGCCCGCGGCCGCGCCGCTGCCTTCGATCACGTCGCCGACGCGAAACGGCCGCAGCATCAATAGCATCATGCCGGCCGCGATATTTTGCAGCGTGCCTTGCAACGCGAGTCCGATCGCAAGGCCGGCGGCGCCGAGCACCGCCAGCACGCTCGCGGTCGCGATGCCGACTTCGCTGAGCGCCGCGATGAACACGAGCACTCGCACAGCCCAGGTGCTCATCGCCGCGAGCATCGGCGCAAGCGTCGGGTCCGCATGCGTGCGCGCGAGCGCGCGGGCGAACATCGTGCCGACGCGATTCGAGAGCCACCAGCCGACCACGAGGATCAGCACGGCCAGCACGATATGAAGGGCGTCGTGCGTCAGCGTGACGAGCAACGACGGCTGGAAGTGAAAGAGTCGGGCGAGGAGATCGTTCATTTGAGTCTTCGTTCCGTTACGGTATAGATGTCTCGACGCAACGAAGCAGGATACGTTCCCGCCCTTTACACTTGGCACACCGTGGCATGCGAATTGCACGGCCATGCCGACAAGTGCAGTGCAATCATGCAAAGCCCCGCGAGCAATGGAGTTGCACGCTGCCCTTGAACGTGCAAAGGAGCGTCACATGTCCCAACATTTGAAGTCTGGCGACCGCGTCAGTTGGACCACGCCGCAAGGTCTCACGCACGGCAAGGTGGTGCGTGTCATTTCTACCCATACGACCGTGAACGGCAGGACCATCGACGCGTCAACATCCGACCCGCATTACGAAGTAGAAAGTGAGAAGAGCGGCAAGCATGCCGTGCATCGCCGCGACGCGCTGCACCGGATCAAGAATTGATACGGATCGCTAAGCATAGTCACGGGCATGGCGTCCATGCTGACGCAAACGCCTGAGTTTGCCGACGCGGCACCAAAGCCGTCGTCGGCAAGCGCGCGCTTCAAAGGCTGCCCAACGGCCTGAGCAAATTACGCAGTGCCGCGACGGTAATCGGACGCGAGAACCAGAAGCCTTGCGCTTCATCACACCCGAGCGCTTCCAGTTGCGCGGCCTGCTCGGCCGTTTCGACGCCTTCGGCCGTCACGCGTAGTTTGAGCGCATGCGCCATCGCGATGATGGCGCCGACCAGCGCCGCGCACTGCGGATCGGTGCTCATGCGCATCACAAACGAGCGATCAATTTTCAGGCGATTCAGCGGAAAGCGCGTCAGATACGCGAGGCTCGAATAGCCGGTGCCGAAGTCGTCCACCGCCACCTCCACGCCCAGATCGCGCAACGCAAAGAGTGTCTGCAAAGCCTGTTCGGTGTCGCCGAGCAGCACACCCTCGGTGATTTCCACCTCGAGGTACGAAGGGTCGAGCGCGGCATCTTCCAATGCCTCGCGAATGGTCTCGAACAGATTGTGCCGCTGGAACTGTTGCGGCGACACGTTCACCGCGAAGCGCGGCAACGTGCCCGTCAGCCGCAGCAATTTGCCGGCGTCGCGGCACGCAGTGCGGATTACCCATTCGCCGATCTGCTCGATCAACCCCGCCTCCTCCGCGACCGGTACGAATTCGACGGGGCTAATCAAGCCGCGCTGCGGATGGTTCCAGCGCAGCAGCGCCTCCACTTGCGCGATGCGGCCGTTGGAGAGCGTCACCTGCGGTTGATAGACGAGATGCAGTTGCTGACGCTCGATCGCATCGCGCAGCATGGTCTCCAATTCGAAGCGGCGCGCCGCCTGCCCTTCGAGCGCGGTGGAAAAACGCCGTACTGCATTGCCGTTCACGGCCGAAGCCGCCGACAACGCCACGCCCGCGCGACGCATCAACGTAGGCGCATCGCCGCCGTCAGCCGGATAAGCTACGATGCCGATGCTCGCGGTAATGTTCAAGGTAGTGCCGGCGTAGTCGATCGCCTCGGCGATGCGGCCCAGCGCTTCGGCGGCGAACGCATCGGCGGCCGGCCCGGTTTCGTTGACCAGCAAGGCGAATTGCGTGCCGCCGATCGAGGCGATCGTGCCGTCGTTTGGAAAGAGACCGCGCAACCGTTCACCGACGATCTGCAGCACAAGTTCGGCCGCATGCAGCCCGAGCGCATCGCGCAATTTGCGCAGATGATCGAGTTCGGCGATCAGCACGGTAAAACCGCTGCCGCTACGCTGGCAACGCGCGATCGTCAGTTCCAGCCGTTCAGTAAAAAGCGTTTGATTGGGCAAGCGGGTCACGCCGTCGTGATGCGCGACGTACCAGAGACGCGCTTCCGATTGCGCGTAACGCGTCATGTCGATGGCGATGCCCACGTAGAGCGCAGGCCTGATGGCGACACCACCCGGATGCGCGGGCTCGGCGATGAGCGGCGCCAACGCCAGCACCACACGAACCGGCGTGCCGTTGCGCCGCAAAAAGCTCCATTCGCCTTCATAGCGCGAAGTCATCGTGGCCAGCGGCGGCAGTTCGGCGCGGCGCTTGGCGAGTTCGGCGGGATCGAACAAAGACTCGAACGTGCGCCGGCCAATCAGTTCATCCGCTGTAAATCCAGTCAGCTTTTCGAAAGCGGCGTTGACGGTGTCGAACGTGCCGTCCGCGGTGCAGATGAACATGCCGTAAGGCGCCGAGGCAAGCGCGGCATCGCGCGTACGCATTTCGGCGTGGAGGGGGACTTGCATCGCGCCGGCCTTTTGTTTTTTCCTGAGTAGTGAAAGCGATCGGACGTGTTCTTGACGCGCGGGCGCAAACAGCAAAGCCCCGAAATCCGGTCCGATGTTTCGGGCAACCGTGCGTATGATAACGGCTTTCGTGTCCTCGCCGAATTCGCTGCCCCGCATTCTTCGCGCCAATCGTTTCCCTTGGTGTAATCCCCAATCCCCCCGACCGGCGCGCTCGCGCATCCGTGCATCATAAGCGCCTCGCATTTGCCAGGATATTCGATCCTTCATGAGCCCTTGCACAATGGCGTTCGGAGCCCTCGGGCAGGGCTCCGCCGGATTGACGACCGCTATATCCGTGGATATATTTCGCTGACGATCCCCCCGATAAAACACGCCGTTTCGCGGCACCGTTCCGCACGGATTCCCCACGAGACACCGTCCCGCATTCCATGTCCAAGGAAGTCATCGACTCGCACCTTCTCAAGGTGCTGCACACGCTGCTGACCGAATCGAGCGTTTCACGCACGGCAGCGTTGCTCGGACAATCGCAGCCGACCGTGAGCGTGGCGCTGCGCAAATTGCGTGACATGACGGGCGATCCCCTGCTGGTGCGCAGCGGCAGCCGGATGGTGCTCACGGCACACGCGCTGACCTTGATCGAACCCACCGCGCAGGCGCTGAACAGCATCGCCGCCATTCTGCATCCCACCACGACGTTCCATCCGGCGACCACCAGCCAGACCTTTCGCATCGGCTCACCGGACTATCTCGACGCGTTCTTCGTACCCGCCGTGGTCGACGCGTTTCATCGCGAAGCGCCGCACGCCAAGCTCGAATTCAGGCATCTGATGATGGTGGATGGCGGCTACGAACACGGCCTGGAAAGCGGCTTTCTGGATCTGGTGATCGGCAACTGGGGTACGCCGCCCGAACATCTGCATTTGCAACCGCTGTGCAAGGACGAACTGGTGTGCCTGATGCGCAACGGCCACCCGATCAAACCCGGTCGCCTGAGCAAGCCGGTCTACGAAGAAGCCGACCATCTGGCCGTGACGACCTACAACACCACGGCGTGGGGCACCGTCGATATCGAACTCGCGCGCAACGGCCTGTCGCGCACCGTCACGACGACGCTGCCCTACTTCGGCATGGCGCCGTACGTGCTTGCGCGCTCCAATCTGCTGTTCACCACCACGCGCGCGCTCGCCACCCATTACACAAAACTGCTGCCGCTGCGCATCGAGCCGGTTCCCGGCGAACCGCGCGCGCTCACCTACTATCAGCTCTGGCACGACCGCACGCATCGCAGCGTGGCGGCGGTGTGGCTGCGCAGGCTGATTGCCAGCGTCGCTAAAGATCTGGCTTCCTAAGAAACTTTCCAGGCCACGCCGCGCTACCCCTGTCGAAAAAAAACGCCGCAAGCGAGAGAGCTTGCGGCGCGAATGCAATCATCGGATACCTTCGAGGTGACAGGCCCCTTTCAGACACCGAGCGATCACAAAGTGAGGTCGGTCAGACGGAAGATTGTTATGGGTTAGTTCGCGCCTCCCACGGCCATCGCCTTGACGAGCGCCGCTTTGCCTTCCACCGCCGCGCCGAGTAGCGCGAAGCCGAGAGGCCGTTCGCTGGCCGCGTCCTTGCATACGGCGCGCGCCGCATGCAAGGCCGCATCGACGCCGGTCTCAATCGACCAAGCGCCCTCGCCTTCGGGTGTGACGACGACGGCCGGAGTCGCCGGCGTCTTCACGGTGATCGGCATCACCGGGAAAGCGACGCGCGTCGGCTCGCCGGCCAAGGTTCGCGCTAGAGCACGCGCGGCGTGCATGATCGGCAAGACATAAGGCTGCACTTTGCCGTCGATCGCGGCACAATCGCCGAGCGCGTAAATGTCCGGCGCGCTGGTGCGGCACCACGCGTCGGTGCGAATACCCTGATCGATTTCGAGGCCCGCCGCGGCGGCCAGCGACGTGCGCGGCGCGAGTCCGATCGCCGACACGACGAGGTCGGTGTCGATCGGCTCACCGTCGGCGAAACTCAACCGGTAACCGTCCGTCAGGCGATCGATCCGATTCACGCTGCGGCCCGCATGAAAGCGGATGCCGCCCGTGCCGAGACCGCGCGCGAAAATTTCGCCGACCTCTTGCGGCAGTAGACGCGCCAGCGGCGTCATGGCGGGATCGATCAGATCGACCGTATATCCGGCGGCCGCCAGATCATTCGCGAACTCGCAGCCGATCAGCCCCGCACCCAAGATCGCCACCGAGCGGCAACGCGTGAGCGCGAGGCGAAAGCGCGCGTAATCGTCGAGATCGTTGATGGACAACACATCGTCCGCGCCGTCACCCGCCACGCGCAAGCGGCGCGGATCGGCGCCGGTGGCCAGCACCAGTTTGCTGTAGCCCACCAAGGCGTTATCCACCAGCAACGTGTGCTCGGCCGGCAGAATGCGCTCGACCTTCTGACGCACGCGAATCCACGCGCCCAGTTGCGCCGCCATCGCCAACGCGTCGAAACTGGCCAGCGTATGCGGCTCTTTCTTCATCGCCAGCGCGTTCGACAACATCGGCTTCGAATAGAAGCTGCCGTCGTCGCGGCTGATCATCACGATCGGCACGCTGCTGTCGAGCTTGCGCAACTCGCGGGCAACCGTATAGCCCGCCATGCCGGTGCCGACGATCACCACCGGCAGCGCGTTGTTCTCCTGCAGAGCGGCCGTCATGCGATCACCTGCATTTCGAAATCGTGCTTGCCGGTCGCGCAGTCCGGGCACAGCCAGTCGTCCGGCACGTCTTCCCAGCGCGTGCCCGGCGCGATGCCTGCTTCGGGCAGACCCAGTGCTTCGTCATAGCGAAAGCCGCAGATCACACATTCCCATACTTTCATGGCTTGTCTCCCGAATCGCCACGCGCTTTAGCGTACATAAGCTTGACCCAGACCGATCTCGGCCAGCGCACGCCGATACGCACCTGACGAACGATCGGCCAGAATAGGCGCTTCCGCCGCGCGGTCGATCGGCAGGTCTTCCGGACGCTGCTGCTCGACGATCGCGCGATCTTCTTCGAATACCTGACGATTGAACGCGTAGACGTCGTCGAGCGGCAGGTCCTTGTCGAAGTTGCGCACGATCGGCACGAACAGACGCGTCTTGCGCGCGGATATCGGGCTCGCGGCGTTGAGGATCGACAGACGTCCGTCCTCGGGAAAATGCACCGTGAGACGCGCGAAGAACGGCACGTCCACCTCGAAGATACGGCGCCACAGATAGCCGTCAGGCGCGCGATGCTGCATCGATTTCGGAAAGTTGCTGACGCTGCTCACATACTCCGCATGCATGCCGCGCTCGCGCCGCTCGACGGAATACTGCGGCACCACCGGGTTATGCCGGTCCGCGAAACTGTCGTGGTGAATCCACGCAAAATGCGCGACGTCGATGAAACCTTCGGTTTGACGCCCCGCCGATGCGTTGATGTCGATCGAAGGCGGCAGGATCTGCTGGAACTCGGGATCGTTCCAGTTCGGAAACGCAGGCAAGGCTTCCGTGCCGCCGCCCAGCGACACCCACACGAGCCCATACGCTTCCTGCGTCGCGTACGTGACGAGATACAGCCGCTCGGGAATCGGACCATCCGTTTGCGACGGAATGTGTTTGCACTTGCCTTCGCTGTTATAGGCAAGACCATGATACGGACACACGATGTTGCCGTTGTCGACCCATCCCTGGCTGAGCGGCGCGCCGCGATGCGGACAGATATCGCGTGCGCTCACCAGTTGGCCATTCGAGCGGAACACCACGAGCGGTTCGTCGAGCAGCGTCACGCTGATGGGTTTGTCGGCGACTTGGGCGACGAACGCCACCGGATGCCAGTAGCGGCTGAGAATCTCCCAGTCGTGGCTATCGAAAGTGCAATTGCGGGGTAACGCGGGGGAACGTTGAAATGTCAGCGGGCTGGTGGTGGCGGTGGCAGTAGCAGTGGCGGAACTCATGCGTGTCTCCAAAACCTGGTGGGGTTCATCGCGCTCATGAGCTGTCTCGAGCGCGTTGGAGAGAACGATAGCGGGATGAGGTCCGCCGACCCATCCCCTGAACTGCATTGACTCTATGTACGGAAAAGCATAGGGTGCCGCCGCACCGCTACTGTGCTTTTTACGCGGCGCGCGGCAACGCTGCTTCGATGAACACCGCGCACAGCGCTTCCATGCCCTTCGCGTCTTCTTCGTCGAAGCGCGCGACGCTTGGGCTGTCCACATCCCACACGCCAATCAGCGTACCGTCCGGCGCGACGAGCGGCACGACGATCTCCGATTGCGACGCCGAATCGCAGGCGATATGGCCGGGAAACTCATGCACGTCACGCACGACCTGCGTCTGCCGGGTTTGCGCGGCCGTGCCGCAGACACCCTTGCCGAGCGCGATACGCACGCACGCGGGCTTGCCCTGGAACGGTCCGACGACCAGTTCCTGGCCGTCGTGGAAATAGAAGCCAGCCCAGTTCAAATCACTGAGGGAATGAAACACGAAAGCGGAAAAATTCGCGGCGTTGGCGATCCAGTCGGTTTCGCCGGCGAGCAGCGAGCGCGCCTGGGCGACCAGTTCTTCGTAGTGCGCGGCTTTGGGCAGATGTGAGGCGGAGGAGACTTCGAACATGACGGCGTCCGTGATGAAAGCGGAAAGAGGAACAGCGAGTCGTGCAGTTTAAAGCAAGCCGCCGTTTCCTTCACGGCGCGCGCTGGCGCCGCGGCGGCGCGTGCACAAAGCAAAGCGCTCTTTCCAGGCGGTTCCATCAGACCCGTCGGCGTCCACGCAAAGCGGAAGCCGACGGGCAAAACAAAACCGCGCAACGATCACTGATCGACGCCGATGATCACGCTCGATGCCTTGAAAATCGCCGTCGCCGCTTTGCCGTTTGCGAGGCCGAGGCGATCGACGCTCTCGTTGGTGATGATCGCCGCGATCTGCGCGCCGCCGGCGCTGATCGACACTTCGGAATTCACCGCGCCCTTCGTGACCGCCGACACCGTACCGGCGATGCAATTGCGCGCCGACACCTGCTCCTTTGTGATGTCGACCATCACGATCACCGACGACGCCTTGACCAGCGCGAAGGCTTTCTTGCCCACCGCGAGGCCGAGCGACGTCGCGCTGCCGTGCGTGATGATCGACACGATCTCGAGACCTTCCTGGGTGCGCAGCGTGACTTCGTCGTTCACGGCGCCATGTTTGAGTCCGGTGACTTCGCCGGCGAATTGATTGCGTGCGCTGGTTTGCATGTAGTTCTCCTTGGTTAGGCGGCCTCGTACGAGCGTTTTTTCGAGGCCATGCGTTGGGTTGAGCAGTGAGCGTAGTGGAACGCTCGCCGGCTGCGGCAACCTGCGCGTGAAGCGCGGTATCGCACAGCCGCTATTGACGATGCGAACCCCAATGAAACCACATAAGCGTCGTGTTTGGGTGCGCACCACGGATACGTACAACACGGCGTCGGCACAACGTGCTGCACAATGCGCCGACACCGTATCATCGTGCCCTGAACCTTCTTCGCCGAACCTCATGCCCGTTGCCGTTCTATCCCGCCTCGCCGCCGCCTGGCCGAACGCCTGCCGCGCCGCCGCGTTGTGTGCCGCGCTCGCGGCGATCACCGCGTGTAGCAATCCGTCACCGGCGCACGACGCGCGCGCGCCGGCCGACACTATCACGCTGTTCCCGATCGCACACTACGATCAGGACGTCGATCACTGGCTCGAGCCGGACAGCCCGGGCTACGACCAGCCGTTCCTGAGTCCCGCGGACCAGCAGGCACACTTCAAGGCCCTGTATGCGCGCTACTTCGGCACCGGCACCGCGGCGCCCTCGCCGTGGAATGCCAACTTCGTGACGATGCGCGTCTATCGCCAGCAAGGCGCGGACATTGCCGCATTGCAGCAGCGGCGCATCGGCAAGTTCGATAACACCGGCAAGAGCGGCGCGGACATCGGTTACGGCGAAAATTTCCGGCCGCACGACAAGGCATGGATCGACGCCATCGCGCAAAATATGAACGTCGCGCAGTTCACGCAGATGGCCGTTTATCAGCCGCAGCGCCGCGCAATCGCCACCAGCAACCTGATGGTGCGCGAACTGCCGACCACCGATCCATCGTTCTACGACCATCATCTGGCCGGCGAAGGCTATCCGTTCGACAACCTGCAGATCTCGGCCGTGCGGCCCGGCACGCCGCTGTATGTGCTCGGCAGCAGCGTCGACGGCGCGTGGCATTACGTGCAAACGCCCGACGTGCAGGGCTGGGTGCGCAGCGACGGCGTCGGCATGGCCGACGACCGCTTCGTCGACACATGGCGCGCCACGACGGGCAAATCGCTCGGTGCGGTGATCGTGGCGTCGGCGCCGGTGCGCGACAGCCGCGGCGTGTTCCGCTTCGACGCGCCGGCCGGCACGCTGCTGCCGATCGTCCCAGCCAACGCCGCGCCGCCGCCGCAAGCAAAGCCTGCCGCGAGCGACGCCAGCGGCTCCGTCGCCACCGTCGTTACGCGTCAAGTGCTCGTCCCAGCGCGCGACGCCGACGGCCAGGCGCTGATCCGCACCGCCGCCCTGAGCGACGCGCAAATCGCGCCGGCGCCGCTCGCCGCGACGCCGCGCCATCTGGCGATGCTGATGAAAACGCTGATCGGCCGCCCCTACGGCTGGGGCAATAGCGGTCTCTACAACGATTGTTCGTCGGAACTGCAAAGCATCTTCGCCGCGTTCGGCGTCTGGCTGCCGCGCCATTCGTCCACGCAGATGAACGCCGGCCGCATGATCGACCTGTCGTCGTCCACGCCCGCGCAGCGGCTCGACTATCTGGCGCAGCACGGCGAGCCGTTGCGCACGCTGATCTACATCGGCGGCCATGTGATGCTGTATATCGGCAACACCACCCGCAACGGCAGCGCGGTGCCGGTCGTCTATCAGGACGTATGGGGCTTGCGGCCCGCCGACGATAGCCGGCGCGCGGTGATCGGCGGCTCGGTGATTCTGCCGCTGTTCGAACACATTCCCGAAGACGCCACGCTGCAATCGCTCGCGGCGACGCCGACGTTCCAGATCAGCATCCTCGGCGCGCCGCGTGGCGGCACCCCGGCGCCGTCCGCCGCGCCGCCGGACGAGGACAATCCGGCCGGTTGAAACACGCGACCGGGCCAAAAATATTTTTTCCGGAGTGTCGATTCAACGGTCACGTACTCGTCGTAACGTTGAAGACCTGACTCAACGAGTCGGTTTTTCAACTCACGAACCTGTTACTTCAAGGAGTCGCCGTCATGTCCAGCAACGCTGTCAAACCGATCCCCGACGGGATGCACTCGCTCACGCCGTATCTGATCTGCGCCAACGCCGCGGACGCCATCGCGTTCTACACGAAGGCCTTCAACGCCGTCGAGCAGGTCCGCCTGCCCGGCCCCGGCGGCAAGGTCATGCACGCCACCCTGAAGATCGGCGATTCCATGCTGATGCTGACCGACGAATGGCCCGAGCACCAGTCGTTCGGCCCGAATTCGCTGAAAGGCACGCCAGTCACGATTCACTACTATGTGGAAGATGTCGACGCCAGTTTCAAGCAGGCCGTCGACGCCGGCGCGACCGTCGTGATGCCCGTCACCGACATGTTCTGGGGCGACCGCTACGGTCAGGTGAAAGACCCGTTCGGCCATAGCTGGTCGCTGGCCACGCACAAGCGCGACCTGAGCCGGGAAGAAATCCAGAAAGCCATGGACTGCATGAAGTAAGGCGCGGTCCGCCCGGTGAGAAGGAGGAGAAACGTCATGCAAAAGATTGCGCCGTGCCTGTGGTTCGACGGCAACGCGGAAGATGCGGCCCGCTTCTACACGTCCGTGTTTTCCGATTCCCGCATCGCCACCACGATGCATTACACGGACGCCGGACCCGGGCCGAAGGGCGGCGTGCTGGCCATCACGTTCGAGATCGAGGGCCAGGAGTTCATGGCCCTGAACGGCGGCCCACAGTTCCCCTTCACGCCGGCCATTTCGCTGTTCGTGCACTGCAGTTCGCAAGAGGAAGTTGACCGTTACTGGACGAAGCTCCTCGACGGCGGTAAGCCGTGGCAATGCGGCTGGCTTCAGGACAGGTTCGGCGTCTCGTGGCAGATCGCGCCGGACGTGCTCGGCGAGATGCTGCGCGACCCGGACGAGGCCAAGGCGAGCCGCGTGATGAAGGCCATGATGAATATGGTCAAGCTGGAAATCGCGCCGCTCGAAGCGGCTTATCGCGGCGATTGAAGTGGCAAGCCTGAACGCGCGTTGCCGTCGGCGCGCGGCCTGCTTGCCGTTGCGTTGAGAATCCACGGCGCAGCAAGCAGGCCAGGGCGCGAGCGCTCTATCTTTGATAGGATCGGTCTCGACCCATAAACGGCGGGACATGAACGGTGCGCGTCAACCATCAGGCTTTCTTCTGCTCGCTGTTTGTCGCGCGTCTCGCCGATCAGGTCCTGCTGTTTCTCGTGCCGCTCGTCGTCTTCCAGACCACGCACCAGGTGTCGTGGTCGGGGCTCGCGTTCTTTATCGAAACGCTGCCCCGCTATCTGGTGTTTCCCTTCTTCGGCGCCTTGTGCGACCGCATCTCGCCGCTCAGATTGATGCGCGTGAGCCAGACCGTGCGGGCGCTGGCGTGTTTCGGCGGCATACTCGCCTATGCGCTGTTCGGCGGCATCGGCTGGTTGATCGCACTCTCGGCCGTGTGCGGCGTATTGACGAGCCAAGGCCTCGTCGCGCGTGAAGTCATGTTGCCGCAAATCTTCAGCACGCAGCAGTTTCAGCGCGTGCTCGCCTACTCGCAGTTGGCCGACCAGTTGGGTTTCGTGCTCGGCCCGATGCTCGCCGCGCTGTTGCTCGGCCTGTGGCCTTGGGAATGGGTCGTCGGCGCAACCGGCGTGCTGTTTCTCCTCGCCGATGCCGCGCTGCTGCTATGGCAACGCGCGAGCGGTTTTCGCGCCGCCGAGCCGCCGGCCCTGGCTCCGGGTCACTGGACGCTGCCGCTGCGCATCGCGCTGCGGCACGTGCTGGTGTTGCCTGGCCTGAAGAAAGTCGTGCTGCTCGCCGCCGCCGAGAATCTGGTGATCGGCGTGACGCTCGCCACGTCCGCCGCCATGGTGACCGGCCTTCACGCGCAATCGAATCACTACTATGCCGGACTGCAAACAGCCGGCGCCGTGGCCACGGTGCTGATTCTGTTGACGATCGCACGCGCCGCCTGGCCGGCGCGCGCCTTGGGTCTCGTCGCCTTCGTCTCGATCTGCGCGGGCGGCGTGATCGCCGGCGCGAGCGCGGCGCCGTGGGGCTATGCGCTCGGCTTCCTGCTGATCGTCGGCTTCGACAAGATGTTCAACGTCTACATCCGTAGCGCGCGACAGCAAATCATTCCGCCGCAGGATTATGGCAAGACGACTGGCGTGGTGATCCTTCTCAACAACATGACGCAGCCGCTCGCCGGCCTGCTGGTCAGCGTGTTCTCGGCGCGCACGCAAACCGGCCCGCTGATCGTGATCCTGTCGCTGACGATGGGCGGCATCGGCGCAGCGGTGCCGATCGGCGCGGCGTTGATGCGAAGGAAGCGCGCACTGGCGCTTGGGGAATGACGCCGCGCCGGATTGTCTGAATGCCGTATTCAATATCGAGCGTCGGCTGCACAGCGCTCGGGCGGCTTCAGGCCTTTATCCGCAACCCAGCTAGACAGCCTCGCACACCACCGCGAACTTCAACAACTGCGTCGGCCCGAACGCATTGCTGAGCGCCACGTCGGCCGCGTCGCGCCCTCGCGCCATCAGCACGCGCCCCGTGCGCGGCGCGTTGTTGCGCGGGTCGAACGTCTGCCAGCATCCGCCGATATAGGCCTCGAACCACGCGGCGAAATCCATCGTGGCGTACGGCGGCGGCAGGCCGACATCGCTGATATAGCCTGTGCAATAACGTGCCGGAATGTTCATGGCCCGGCAGAGCGCCACGGCCAGATGCGCGAAGTCCCGGCACACACCTTTGCGCTCCTGCCAGGCCTGCCATGCGGTCTTGGTCGGCCGCGCAAAGTCGTAGCCGAACACGATGTGGTTGTGCACGTAATTGCAGATCGCATCCACGCGCCCGCGGCCGAGCGGCAGCTTGCCAAAGGTCTGCCATGCGAATTCGGAGAGCAGATCGGTTTCGCAATAGCGGCTGCCGAGCAGAAACACCAGCGTATCGTCAGGCAGCATTTCCACCGGATGCTGTTCGGTGTAAGGCGGGCGCATCTCCGGCTCGGACGACACCTCCAGCACCGCGCTCGTCGAAAAGGCAATTTTTCCCGGCGGCGCTACCAGCCGGCTGCACAGATTGCCGAACGAATCGCGATACTGGCTGATCGGCACCGGCGGATCGACCACCAGCAAATCAGGATTCAGCACCTCTTTCGCATGCGAATAGTGGGTGTTCAACATCAGCATCATCGGCGTCGGTTGCACGCACTCATAGACCAGCTCGTAGCCAACGCGCAATTTCATCGCGGCGCCCTCTTCCAGTTGAAACATTCAATTGACGCGCCCGGCGAGCCGCCCAAAGCGGCACTCCCCCGCAAACACGTTTCGATTCGACACGCCGCGACATTCGGCGCGCGTTCATTCGCCCTTATCCGCCTTGCTTCGCCGTGATTCGCCTTCCGTTACGCTCACATCCACCTGCAGGCCGCGAAACGAATGCGGCGCGCCATGCCACGTGCCCCACAACGGCAGCGCCTGGTAGGCGTTCCACGCCACCGCCACGCGAATCAGATGGCGGTTGCCGACGATGCTGTTGGTCGGATCGAAATCGACCCAGCCGGCGCCCGGCAAAAAGATCTGCAACCAGGCGTGCGTCGCGCCGCCGCCTTGCGTGGCGTCGTGCTCGGGCACGAATATGTAGCCGCTCACGAAGCGCGCCGCGAGGCCGAGCGAGCGCACCGCGTCCATCATCAGCACGGCGAAATCGCGGCAGCTGCCGCTGCGGCTGCGCAAGGTGTCGCCGGGACGGTTCACGCCTTTTTCCGTGCGGCGCACATAGAAAAACGTGCTCTTGATTTCGAGCGTCATCGCGCGCAGGAGCGCCATCGTGCCGCTGCCGCTTGCCGCACCGCTCTTGCCACTTTCGCCGCTCTTTGCAGCGACACCCGATGTCGGCACGAAACGGCGCGCCCACTCATCCACGTCGCTGTCCGGATACTGGCGGCTGCGCGCGTTCACGAGATCGGAAGCCTCCTCGTTGGTGTACGCGAACGGCCAGTTCACCGCGTACGGTTCGAGCGCATAGTCCGGCAAGGGCGCTTCGAAGTGCTCGAGTGTCACTTCGCTGTCGAAGCGCAATTCGCTCGCCTTGTCCGCGAAACTCGCGACCGCCACCGAATTGTCGAATACGTCGTGCAGCCAATGCAGCCGCGACGGCGCGGGTGTGATCACCAGCTGGTTCGTGACGAGCCGCAAATCGTGGCTCGCGCGCGGCCTGAACATCATGCGATGTTCGCCGAAGCGCACGGGTTCGGAGTAACGGTAGACGCTGACGTGGCGCACCGTGAAGCGCTGCGGATCATTCATCCGACCGCCCGATGGATGCCGCCGGGTTCATCCTGTCCATCGCGTTCACGCTTGTAAAAAAGCCGCGGCCACAGCGGGCAAAAAGCGCGCAGCGCGGTTTTGATCCTCAATGAGCCACGGCCGGGTTGCGGTGTGGTCGAGTGCTCTCAAACACAAACTGACGGGTTGAGCATACACCCGCCATATTGGTTGAAAGCACTCATTTGGCCGCGGCGTCGCGCGCGAGAAGTTATCAACAGAATCTGTTCGCAAATCTGTGCATAACTATCCGGCAAAAACTGCAAGCTGTTGATGCGATTGCTATTTTTACCGTGACGCCGAAGTTGGGCAGCGCTCGCTCCGAGCGCGCGTCATTCGTGCACCGTGCCGCGCGATGCGTCGTCGGCAACGTGCGCGTGACGGGCTTCCTCGCGCCATTGCTGACGCGAGCGAACCATTCTGCGCACCGCGAGGCGCGCCATCTTGACCCAGCCCGAAGGCCGCGGGTCGGCCAGCATGCTCAGCGCCCGCGCGTAGTCGAGCGTGAGGCCGGGTGTCCACGCCATCGTGGCGGCTCGCTTGCGCACTTGCGCGGCGACCCACAGTTCCGGCGTCGAGATCACGCGCAGAAACGGCTGCCAGCCGCCGAGGTCGCCCCACACGCGCGACGAGGCGCCCTCGATCGCAGCCTCCAGTGCGCGCGAGACACTGCTCGAACAGTTGCGATGCGTGAGGTTATAAGTCGTGTCCTGTCGATACATGTCCCAGAAGCGGCGCAGGCGCACCGGATCGTAGTTGCGGATGCGCACCTGAACCGTCGACGGACACCACGCTTTCGATTCGGTTGGGTAATCAGGCTGGAATAGCCCTGGCACGTCGTTCTCGCGCGTGGCGCGCAGAAGCCGCGCGAAGTCGTCGGGCGAACGATCGATTTCGACACCCGGATATAGGCTGATGTAGACGCCCTCGGGCGATTCGAGCGCGGCATGGCCGGTCGATATCACGCCGTTGCGATCCACCGCCGCGATATAGCGATCCACGATCAATTGCCGCCGCGCTTCGCCCTTGGCGGAGCCGACCGGCGTCCACACGTGCACGGTCAAGGCGGCTTCGTCGGCGGCGGGCGGGCCGTCCCATTCATGCGCGATCAGACGGCTGGCGGCCAGCACGCTCGCGGCGGCGAGGCCGGCATCCGCCGCCGAATCGCCCGCGACGACCGCGGGGTTCGACGCGAGCCGCCGCACCCGCGCGCTGAGCAGGATCATGTTCCATCCGCCAAAGATCAGGCCGAGTCCGACACAGTACGGCACCGTGCCGACGTAGTGAGTCGGATAAGGTTGATAGAAGAAGATCGCCAGCGCGATTTCGACGGCGCCGCCGATCATCGCGAGCCGCCACGTGCGAAAGCGGACCACTTTCGCCGAGACGATCTGCAAGAGGCCATCGGCGAAAAAGAGCGTGCCGAAGATCATCGACAGAATGAAATTGCCGTGCTCGTGGCCGATCAGAATCAGCGCCGCGGCGGTGGTGAACGCAATGCCCTTCACATAGCGCAGCGTGCGTTGCCCGCCCATGCCGGTCCAGGCGACGGCCAGCGTGGCGAGGCCTTCGAGCAACAGCAACGAGACGAACGGGGTGATGGGGAAATAGAGCGCGCTATCGAGCGCGTCGATGAACACGAAGACGCCGAGCAGAAAACTGATGCAACCGACGATCCGCAACGATCGCCAGCGCGTGCGCAGATAATCGACGCCCAACAGAATCATGACCAGACGAACCATTGCAAGTCCTCCGTAACTGACGCGTTCTGCTGATCGCCATCTTAACCACTTTCGTGGCGCGGGCGCGCGACGGTCTGACGTGAACCACGAAGCGAAAGCGCACATTCGCCGCGCCTCGCTCGAACATCTTTGTACCGCTCATGCCGATGCGTTTTCGGCTCGATCGATCCGGCATGAAAAAGGCCGGCGCGGAAATGACTTCAACGCGCCGGCCTGCAACAAACCAGAAAACCAGAAGCTGCTTACGCTGCCTTGGCTTGCGGCATCGCTTCGCCGCCCTGCTCGCCGCCCAATGCGTCGAGCAGATCGCTCAACATGCGGTCGAGTTCGGCGGTCATCAACGTGACGTCAGAGTCGAAGCGTTCGTCGTCGTTTTGCGCGGTGGGATCGCTCGCTTCCTTCAACACGTCGAGCGGCGCGATGCGCTTGATCGTCAGCGACGGCGTCAGCACGAACGACACGCGATCGTTCCATGTCATCGCGAGCCGCATGCATTGCTTGCCGGCTTCGATATGACGGCGCATATCTTCGGCATCCAAAGTATGTCCGACATAGCGCACGGTCGCGTTGCCTTCAGTGGGCGAACGCAACTCGGTGTCCTGGTCGAGCGTGAAGCCAGCGGGGCCCTCGCCAGAGAGCAGCCATTCGGTCATGGCCGCGACCGGCGAGTGCGTGACGCGCACCGTGCCGAGCGGCAATTGATCGATCGACTTGACCAGCAGGCCGCGTACTTCATCGGCGACCGCTTGCGAAGCGGCGTCGATCACGAGCCAGCCGTTCTTGCAATCGATCCACACGCGCGTGTCGCGGCGAATGCTGAAGGCGCGCGGCAACAGTTCGTCGGTGACCTGTTCCTTGAGTTCGCGCATCTGCTTGCGACCGGGTTTGAAGCCTTGCTGATCCTCAAGTTCGAGCGCGCGTTCCTTGGTCACTTGCGTGACGACCGACGCCGGCAGCAGCTTCTTCTCGGCGCGAAACACCAGCAACATCTGGCCATTGAGCGAGTACACCAGCGAGTCGTTATCGCGCGGCGACGCCCAGCCATGGCTTTGCATCTCGACGCTATTGCCGGGCGCGAACGCGTGCGGCGCGAGCCACTTCTGCATCTGTTCTGGGGTGACGGACCACGGAGCGGGAAGACGGTGAAGCTGAAGGTTTTTGAACCACATGGGCAGAGTCGTGTACGGGCAAAGCGCACCATTCTATCTGACGATAGACGTCGCGCGGTCGGCTGGAAGGACTCTGTTACTTCGTCGCCAAAGCGTTCATGCCGTGCCGGTCATTTTCAAATAAAAACAGAAAATCCTTTAAACGACAGACCGATTATCAAACAAGGGCTTACGCCGGAGAATGCGCTTCATCCACTTCAACTCTCTTTGGAGCGCGCCATGTCCACCTCTTCTCTCGCCCGAATCGCCCGTCATATGCTGGTCGCCGCGAGCCTCACCGGCGCCTTGAGCGCCCACGCCGCAAGCGACGCAGACCTGCCCGTGCCGCACCACGTCGCCGTCGCGTCGAACTCGGCGCAAAGCGCCGAAGTCGTACGGACCGCGCGCCGCTACGCCGCCTTCTGGAACACCGGCGACGAGGCCTACGCGAAGCTCGCGCTGTCGCCCGCCTTTGTCGACCGCACCTTGCCGGAGGGACGCCCGCAAGGTCCTGACGGTCCGCTGCAGGCGTCGAAGGGTTTTCGCGCGGCGGTGCCCGACCTGCACGCGGAAATCGACGACCTCGTGGTGGCCGGCGATCGCGCCTCGGTGCATCTGCATTTCCATGGTCACTTCACCGGGCAGTTCCAGAACCTCAAAGGCGACGGCCAAACCGTCGACTTCCAGGCCTTCGACCTGTATCGCGTGAAGGACGGCCGCATCGTCGAAAACTGGCACCTCGAGGACAATCTGACGCTGCTCAAGCAACTCGGCGCCATCAAGCCGTAATGGTTTAGCCGTAGCCGTTTTAAGCGCGCTTCACGTTGAAATCACCTAGACTTTTTGACAAGCGCGTGACTAGACGGAGGCGGCCATGGCCGATCAAACCGCAGCCTGGCAGATGGTGGCATACGAGGGATTTGAGATTCACGTAGCACCGTTTCTGAAAAACCCGCCCAAGGAAGGGCACACGCCGACCGCGGCGAATCAGCGCTACACGTATATGGGCTACGTTTGCCATCCGGGCGCGGATCCTGCCATTCCCGGCCATGCGGTGCCGTTTCACCCCGACGGCGAAGAGAGCTTCGCCGGCGAGGACGAAGCGCTCTATGAAGGCATACACGTGGGACGCAGCATCGTGGAAGGCACGCATCCAGATCTGACGGTGCTGCCGCTGGTGACCGGCGGCGTGTGAATCTCTGGCTTGCGCTTCAGTGAGCTGTTTGCACGCCCGACGGCGAGTCGTGCTTCGCCAGCAGGCGCAACGCCAGTTCCAGCATCCGCTGATTGGCGCGTGGGGGCGTGAACGTCTCGACCTTTTGCAGCGCGGCTTGCGCGAGACTCCGGCGTAGCTCGGTGTCCGTCAGCAGACGCTCGATGGCGAGCGCCATGGCGTCCACGTCGCCGACCGGCACCAGCAGGCCGGCCTTGCCACCTTCCAGCATATCTCGCGGACCGGTCGGGCAATCCGCCGACAGCACCGGCGTGCCAAGCGCCATCGCCTCGCCGAGCACCACGGCGCAACCCTCGTAGCGGCTGCTCAAGACGAGCATTTCTGCCTGCCGGATATAGGGCAGCGGATTGGCACAGAAGCCAAGAAACTGCACCGATGCACCGATCCCCAATTCGTCGGCGAGTTGCTCGAGCTCGCGCCGGTCCCGCCCCTCGCCAATCAGGACGAGCGCCGCCTCGCAGCGGCCGCGCTCGCGTAACTGGGCGTAGGCTCGCAACAAGGTCTTGTGGTCCTTCTGACCTTCGTCCAGACGCGCCACGGAAACGATGAATGACTCAGCCGGACGTTTGATCTCCGCGCGCGCCGCGGAGCGCAGCGCGTCGACGTCGATCACATTCGGCAATTCGACAATGTCCATGTCCTGGCCCGTTGCCGAAAAGAGTTCGCGCGCCTCGTCCAGCATGGCGGGGATCAGCACGGTGATCGCCGAGTACCGCGCATAGTGCCTCACGCGCCGGGCGATGTACCGATCGCTCTTGCCGCCGAGCCGCGCCGCGAGGCTGAAATGGTTCACGCCGAACCAGGGCACATTGCAACTGCCCGCCATATGGCGCAGCGAAAAATCGAAATCGCAGACCAGATCGTGTTGCTTGACGAGATGCCGCATACGCAGCGCCAGCAGCGGCCGGATCGCGCCGTAGGTCAACAGCTTGTGCAATAACTTCTCGCCGGTGCCCAGCTTGCGCCGGCGCGCCGCCTGATGCAGCGTGTACATCCATTTCGACGAGGCAAGTACGTGGACGGGAACGTCTTCCGGAATCGACTGCGCGCGCCAGAACGCCAGGTCGTCGGTCGGATACGCCACCGACAGGCTCGGCGCGAACAGCCGCCGGTCGAGCGTCTTCAGCCAGGATAGCAACGCGGTCTCGGTGCCGCCTTTGCCGAAATCGTTGATATGAAACAGGATGCGCAGCGGAGTGCGGTCAGCTTCAATAGAGTCAGGGTTCACATTCGTCATCTTGGTTATTCGCCCAACTCTGCCGTTGGCGCTTCGCGCCGCTGTTCACTGCGTGCCACCGTGGTTTGCCCACGTGCAGTCTCGGTCGACGTTCCGCCTGGCGCGCGAGCCTGTTCCGCGCAGCCCAGCAGCAGGCCCGCGAAGGCCCAGAACGCGAGCATGGTGGTCTGCCACATGAAGTCATCGGTGGTGTTTTTTGCGATCATGCCGGCGACCAGCGCAACGCCCGCGGCGCACAACCAGGGCTTGACCCGTCGCAGCCGCCAGAAACGCGCGACAAGACACAGCAACAGCACGGTCTGCAACACGACCCCGATGAATCCCGTCTGCAACCACGTGTTGATGAACAGGTTGTGCGCATGCGTCAGCGCTTGTGGTTCGACCGCCAGCAAACTAGCCGGCATTTCACTGCGATAGACGATACCCGGCAGCGGCTTGCCGAAGCCCACGCCGACCCACGCGTGGCGCTCGGCTTCACTGACATAAAACGCCCACAGCTTCGGACGCGTGTCGGCCGATACCGTGTCGCCGATCGCGGACAGCGAGCCCGGCACATAGACCTGATGCCCCTCGATCGCCAGATCGTGTAACTGCGTGGCAGGGGGCATGGCGGCCGTGCGCAGGCGGGAACTGAGCTCGAGTGTGCCGACGCCGGCCGCGCCCACCACGGCGATGACCAGCAACGCCAGCAGCAGGCGGCGCCGGTACAGCGGGAACAGCGCCACCAGCAGCGTCGCGGCGGCCGCCGGCCAGAAGAAGCGATTGAGCGTTGCCAGTCCAATGAACAGGCACAGCACGATGCCGCTCGCGCCGATCACACGCCAACGCGGCCGCAGCATGAAGCCCGCGAAGAGCGCCATCGCAAATACCGCGAGCGTGCTGGTGTGGCCGACGCGGTTATAGAAATGCATTGGGAAGGTATTGGCGGTGGGCGGTTGCAAATGCCCCCAGTTGAGCGCGCTGATCGCGGCGACCGCCACACAGGCGATCCAGTTGACGGCCACCACAGGCTCGGGCCGCCGCAGTTGGGTGCCGAATAGCCAGAAGCCCCAGAACGACACCAGCGGATAGAGCACTTCGTCGCACCACGCGTGCAGACTGATCATCGGATACATGGACCACGCGACCGAGGCGAGGCTCCATGCGGCCCAGCCCGCGATGGGCAGCGCCAGCGGCCAGTGCCACAGCGCGGGCCGGTCCGGCGACCACGCCGCCGCCGCCACACCGAGCGCCATCAGGGCGAGCGCATTGAAGACGATCGCCGTCATGTGGCCGAACATCACCACAAACAGAATGACCGGACAGGCAACCCAGAACACGCGCTCCACTCGCGCAGCCGTGTGAGTCATTACACTTTCACCAGAACATTTTGCAATGCGTTGTATACCGACTCGACCGACAGCCGGCCCATACAGTCGGCATGGTCGCCGCGCCACGCGACGCAGGTCGTCTCGTTGCGATCACAGCGTCGCACCCATGCTACCTCGCGGCGGAAAATAAAAGGCTGATCGCGGCACGGCATATCGGCGATCGTAATCGGCACGAAGGGCACCTCGCGCCAATAGCGGCCCGCGCCGTGAATCAGCGCGTTGCCCGGCCCGAACAGCGCGAGGGTCGGCACCCCAATCAGACGCCCCAGATGCGCGACGCCGGTATCGGGACAAACCACGGCTTGCGCGCCCGCAAACAGATGCCATAACTCGCCGAGACCGAGCCGCGCCGCCAGGTTCGGATGATGCGGGTCCGGGTCGATTGCGCGAATCAGTTCCGCTTCGCCCGGACCGCCAGTCCATACCGGCAGATAGCCGAGTGCTTCCACGCGTTGCGCAAGCTCGCGCCAGCGCGCGTTGGGCCAGCGTTTGACGCTGGTGCTCGCGCCCGGATGCAGCACGACATAAGGCTTCGCCAGCAGCGACGGTTCGGGCAGCGCCGCGTGTTGTGGCGCGCTCCAGTCGCTGGGTTGATAGGCGCGCGGCGGCGGCCCGTCGATCAGTTCCGTGGCGAGGTCGGCCCAGGCCGCCGCCGCGTCGGGATACGGCACGCTGCGGTTGAGCGGCCAGTTCTTCCAGGCCGGCCGATCGCCCGCATGTCCGACGATCCAGCGGCAGCCCGCGCCCAACGCGAGCCAGCTATGACGATTGTCGCCGAGCACCATGCCGAGGTCGTAAGGTCCGGAAAGCAAAACATCCCGCACCGACTTCGAATCACGCGGATCGAACGGCAAGGCGGTGACATCGAAAGGCCGCCCGGCATACAGCGGCACGATTGCCTTCGGACAGGCGAGAACGATCTGCGCTTGCGGATGTTGCGCGCGCAACTTGGCGACGAGCGGCGTGAGCAGCAGCGTGTCGCCGAGCAATAGATGATGCGCAATCAGGATACGGCGCGGGTGCCGTGGCTCGCGGCGCAATGGTTTGATCAGCAGTCGCGGGATGGCCCGCGCAAAAATACGAAGACGCCCGGCAAGCCGACTCATAGGCTCATCGGCGCGTTGGTTCCCGCCGCGATCTTGCTGTACGCCGATACCCGGCGCGAGGTCGCGTTCGCCATGCACAATCTCCAGCGGTATTCTTCCCGAAGGCCTCCAGTGCAGCGGCTGCGGCCCCGTCACGGCGGGCCGGCGCGGCTCGGGACGCGGCGCCTCTCGCCCGCCGCCTGTCCAGGCCGGCATGGAAAGCTCGATGAAATAAGTGGGTGTTCGGCTCGAATTGAGTTCGAGCGTTGATAGATGAAAATTATAACATGTGGCCCTGCCGCCGAACGACGCAAAACCGCGCCAGCAGGCCCGCCCGCGCCTTACGCGGCAACGGTGCGGCGGGTCCTAGCGCGCGGCGTCGATCTGCTGCGCCAGCGTCAACAGCGCGCTCACGTGAGCGACCACGCTTGCGTCATACAGCACCGCGTCGCGGGCGAGTTCCGACGGCGCGCGACGCGTGCCGTCGCGATGCTCGCGCACCGCCCGTTCGAGGGTTGCGCGCAGATCGGCCACGTCATTCGGCGTGAACACGAATTTCGCGTGCGATGCGATCGCATCGCAACAGCCGATGCTCGACGGGAAAATGACCGGCGTGCCGCACATCACCGATTCGATCCCCACCAGCCCGAACGGCTCGTACGTCGATGCGAGGATCGTAAAGTCCGCGGCCTGATAACACTCCGCGAGTTCTTTCACATAGCCGATATAGCGCAGCCGCTCAGAGGTGCGCGCGGGCGGCCGCCCGGCCACGGCCACCACCACGGGCAGCGACGTGTCACGCAGCGCGGCTTCGATGAGCGGCAAACCTTTGCGCTCATGGCTGCTCGACGGGAACAGCAGGACGATCTCGTTGTCGGCGAAACCATATTTGCGACGCAAGGTGGAACGCGTCGCGGCATCGGTCGGCGCGAAGCGCGTGCCGTCCACGGGCGGAAACAACACGCGGATCTTCGACTCGTCGACGCCGTACAGTTCGCGCAGTTCGTCGTGCATCAACTGCGAATGCGCCACTACGACTTTCGAGCGCTCGTACTGGCGGCGCTCGAGCGCAATCTGCCAGCGGTCCGAACGCTTCTGCGCACGCCCCGTCGCCCGCAAGAAACCGAGATGCGTGCCGCCGCAGATCGCCACCTCGGACGAGTCGACGCGGTTGCAGCCGATCAGCACATCGACGTGCGCCGCGCGCCGCGCCGCGCGCAAGCGCCACGAAAACCAGCGATCGCGCAGCTTGCCCGGCAGGAACGAGACGTTGATGCGGTGTGGCTCGACCAACTTGCATTCCGGCAGCGACGCGTCGAACCGACGCGCGAAGAAAGCCGGCTCGACGCCGAGCGCGGCGAGGCCGCGCACCAGATCCATGGCGTAGCGCTCGAGGCCGCCGCTGTGCTGCAAGGCGTTGCTGGAGAGTCCAAGTTTCTTCATTCAGACAGCGCGCGCCTGCGCCTCGTCAAATGTTAAGGGGGTCAGTCATGCGCGGTCCGGACTGGCGGACCGCGTGAATGGAGAGGCGAATGGCGGATTGACGTGTCGTGCGTTTCAGGCCGCCGTCTGCTGGAACTGGATGCGGTGCAGATGCGCGTACAGCCCGTCTTGCGCCAGCAGTTCACGATGGCTGCCGCTCTCGACGATCCGCCCCGCTTCCATCACCAGGATCCGGTTGGCGCGCTCGATGGTCGACAGACGGTGCGCGATGACGAGTGTCGTGCGGCCCTTCATCAAGGTTTCCAGCGCCGCCTGCACGTGGCGCTCGGACTCGGAATCCAGCGCCGAGGTCGCCTCGTCGAGGATCAGGATCGGCGCGTCCTTGTAGATCGCGCGCGCGATCGCCAGACGCTGCCGCTGGCCGCCCGAGAGCATCAGGCCGTTGTCGCCGACCAGCGTGTCGATGCCTTTCGGCATTGCCTCGACGGTGTCCCACAGGTTGGCCGCGCGAAGCGCCGCCTTGACCTTGTCGGGATCGGCGGCCTGGCCGTACGCGACGTTATTGGCGACCGTGTCGTTGAACAGCACCACGTCCTGGCTCACCATCGCGATCTGGCCGCGCAGCGCGTGCAGATCGTATTCGGGGATCGCCACGCCGTCGACCAGAATCTGGCCGGCGGTCGGATCGAAAAAGCGCGGCAGCAGATTCACCAGCGTGGTCTTGCCGCTGCCCGACGGGCCCGCCAGCGCGACCATTTCGCCCGGCGCCACCCTGAACGAGACCTGGTCGAGCGTGTGGCGATTATGCGTGGCGTTGGCGCTGTAGTTGAACGAGACGCCGCGGAATTCCACTTCGCCGCGCGCGCGCTCGAGCGGCTTGCCGCCGCCTTCCGGTTCGGACGGCTCGTCGATCAAACCGAAGATCAGTTCGCACGCCGTCATGCCGCGTTGCAGCGGCTGGTTCACGTCCATCAGGTGCTTGAGCGGCGAGATGATCAGCAGCATCGACGTGACGAAGGCGACGAAGCCCCCGACCGTGGTTTGATCCGACGACGACTGCACCACCGCGATCGTGATCACGACAGCGAGCGCGATCGACGCGAGGAACTGCGTCAACGGCTGCGCGAGGCCGCCGGACACGGTCATGCGCATGGCATAGCCACGCAGACGCTTGCTCATCGACTCGAAGCGCTCCATCTCGTACTGCTCGCCGTTGTGCACCTTGACGACCTTGTAGCCGCCCACCGACTCTTCGACGATGTACGACAGCTCATTGGTCAGCAATTGATGCTCGCGGTTCAAACGACGCAAGCGGCGGTTGATCTTGCCGACCAGCCAGCCGATCGCCGGCAGCAGCACCGCGACGATCAGCGTCAGACGCCAGTTCAGATAGAACAGATAGCCAAGCAGGAAGACGACAGTGAGCGAATCGCGCACCAGCGTGACCAGCACACTCAGCAGCACGTTGAGAATCTGGTTCACCTCGAAGACGATCGCGTTGATCACCGTGCTCGCGGTTTCGCGCTGGAAGAACGCGACGCTCGTGTGGATCATGCGGTCGAACATCTTCAGGCGCAGATCGAGCAGGATCTTGTTCGTCACGTAGGCAAGCAGGTACCCGGACGCGTATTGCGACAGGCTGCGAACCAGTGCGAGGCCGATCACCGCGGCCGGAACGAACCACTTGGTCTTGTCGTTGGCATGCGCGCCGAAGCCCTTGTCCAGCAGGGGCTTGAGCAAGGCGGGGATCGCCGCGTCGGTCGCGGCGCTGACGGCCATCGCGACGATCGCGCCGAGGAGAACCCAGATCAGCGGCTGAATATACGGCCATAGCCGTTTAAAGACGACGGCGGCCGACGACGCCTCGCCTGAACCGATGGGTTTGCTTAACGTTGGCTTCGCGCTCAAGGAATCCTCTGAGAAGGCGGGACTGCAGCCGCGCGGCGGACAGAATGCCTGCCGGGCGGAATATCAAAAAAGAGCATTGTAAACGGTTGGGGGTGAGCGTCGGCGGTTGGGAACCGGCTGTGTATACTCCTCGTGCAACTCGTCTGGCGCATCCCGCTTGCGCGACTCGTTCCGTCATTCCGCCACCACGCTACTTCAGGTATGCAAGAAACCACCCTCGGCGTCGCCATCATCACCAAAAACGCGGCGGCGCGGCTGGCTGAATGCCTGCAAGCCGTGGCCTTCGCCGATCAGATCGTCGTGATCGACGGCGGCAGCACCGACGGCACCGCCGAGATCGCCCGAGCGCACGGCGCCCGCGTGATCGAGCAGACCGATTGGCCGGGCTTCGGTCCGCAAAAGAATCGCGCGGTCGACGCGCTCAGCACGAGCTGGATACTTTCGATCGACGCCGACGAAATCGTCTCGCCGGAACTGGCGTCGGCGATCCGCGCGGCGCTTACGGCCCCCACCGCCGATGTCTACGCGGTAGACCGGTTGTCGAGTTTTTGCGGCCACTGGATTCATCACAGCGGCTGGTATCCGGACTGGATTCCGCGTCTCTTCAAACGCGGCGCCGCGCGTTTCTCCGACGACCTGGTGCATGAGCGGCTGGTGTTCGACACGCCGGCGCAGCGACTCAACGGCAAGCTGATGCATTACTCCTACGAGGACTTCGAAGGCGTGTTGCGCAAGCTCGACGCGTATTCGACAGCGGGCGCCCAGCAACGTCATGCGGCGGGTCAGCGCGGCAGCTTCGGCAAGGCGCTCGGGCGCGGCGCGTGGGCGTTCGTGCGGACCTACTTGCTGCGCCGCGGTTTCCTGGACGGGCGCGCCGGGTTCATGATCGCGGTGTTCAATGCGGAGACGGTGTATTACCGGTTTTTGAAGCTGGCGCGGCTTGGAGCGAAGGCGCGGCGGTAGGCTTCAGGGCATGCGGCGCTAAACAGCGGATTGGCGCGGCGGCATTCGCTCATGCCTCGCGTCGCGAAGATTCGCCGCCGCGGTTCACAAATAGTTCTGCCCGCGCCAGGCGCACAGGCAGAACCACGCATCAATAGACGATCTCGATCGAGCTTCCCGCGAACTCGCCGCGCAACGCCGCGAGCAGTTCGTCGGTCGGCTTCACGCGCCATGCGTCGCCCAGACGCATTTCACCTTCGGCATTCTGGCTGCGATAGACCACCTGCACGGCTAGCCCGTTCGGGATCTGTACCGCCTGCCGCTGGCCACCGCCACCATAGCCACCACCATTACGGCCACCGCCGTTGCCACCACGCGACGAAGCCGCCGGCGCCGCCGCTTGCGGCTCATCCTTGCCTGCGCTATGCGCTTCGAGCACACGACGCAACGCCAGCGCGTCCGCATTGCCGTTCATCTGCACCTTCACCGCTTCCGCGTAACGGCAGCGCGCGCGGCCGAGATCCATGACCGTGTCGACGGTGAAGCGGATGCCGCCCGTGAAGGCGTCGTTACGCGCCTGGCCCTGCACGACCAGCAGTTCGTCTTCCTTGAACAGTTGCTTGTGCGCTTCGAACGTCTCGTTGAACACCGTGACTTCGCATTGGCCGGTGCCGTCGTCGAGGAGCGCGATCAGCATCTTGCCGCGCTGGGTCATCTGCGTGCGCAGCGACGCGATCACACCCGCGACCAGCTTGTCGCGCCCTTCTTTCAGTTCGCCGATCTTCTGGCGCACGAAGCGGCGCACTTCGCCCTTGTAGGCATCGAACAGGTGGCCCGACAGGTAGAAGCCAAGCGCGGCCTTCTCTTCCTGCAGCTTTTTCTTTTCCGGCCACTCCGGCTCGTCGACCAGCTCGTGACCTTGCGAGGGCGCGTCGCCCATGTCGAACAGACCCGCCTGCAGCGCGTTGGCGCTCGCCTGCTCGGCGGCTTCCATGGCGAGCGAGACGGACGCGATCAGTTGCGCGCGATTCGCATGCAAGGTGTCGAAGGCACCGGCGCGGATCAAAGCTTCGACCGTACGGCGATTGACGATGCGGCGATCGACCCGGTTGCAGAAATCGAAGATGTCGATGAACGGACCTTCTTCACGCGCGCGCAGGATTTCCTCGATCGCGTTCTGGCCGCTGCCCTTGATGGCGCCGAGGCCGTAGCGGATCGTTTTCGAACGCTTGCCGTCAGGCTCGGCAACCGGCTCGAAACGATACGCGGACAGATTGACGTCCGGCGGCAGCACCGCCATCTTGTTCGTGAGACAGTCTTCGAACAGGATCTTGACCTTGTCCGTGTCGTCCATGGCGAGCGACATATTCGCCGCCATGAATTCCGCCGGATGGTGCGCCTTCAGCCACGCGGTGTAGTACGCGAGCAGCGCATACGCGGCCGCGTGCGACTTGTTGAAGCCGTAGCCCGCGAACTTCTCCATCAAGTCGAAGATTTCGTCGGCCTTCTCGCCGGCCAGCCCGTTCTTCGCGGCGCCCTGACGGAACAGCTCGCGATGCTCGGCCATTTCCTCGGCTTTCTTCTTACCCATCGCGCGACGCAGCAAGTCGGCGCCGCCCAGCGAGTAGCCGCCGATGATCTGCGCCATCTGCATGACCTGCTCCTGGTAGACCATGATGCCGTAGGTCTCTTTCAGAACAGATTCGACACGCGGATCCGGATACTCCACCACTTCGCGGCCGTGCTTACGCGCGCAGAAGCTCGGGATCAGGTCCATTGGGCCCGGACGATACAACGCGACCAGCGCGATGATGTCCTCGAAGCGGTCAGGCTGCGCGTCTTTCAGCATGCCCTGCATGCCGCGGCTTTCCAGCTGGAACACGGCGACCGTATTCGCTTTCTTCAGGATCGAGAACGACGCCGGGTCGTCGAGCGGCACCTGCGCGAGCGACCAGTCCTGCTTGGACGGATCGAGGCGGCGAATATAGCGCTCGGCCCAGTCGAGAATCGTCAGCGTGGTCAGACCCAAGAAGTCGAACTTGACGAGGCCGACGGCTTCGACGTCGTCCTTGTCGTACTGGCTCACGACGCCGCTTTCATCGCCCTGCGTATACAGCGGGCAGAAATCGGTCAGCTTGCCGGGCGCGATCAGCACGCCGCCCGCGTGCATGCCGACGTTACGCGTGAGGCCTTCCACACGCTGCGCGAGTTCGAGCAGCTGATGCACTTCGTCTTCGTTGTCGAAACGCTCCTGCAGGAGCGGCTCTTCCTTCATCGCGTCGGCGATGGTGACGTGCTTGCCCGGCTTGAACGGAATCAGCTTGGCGATGCCGTCCGTGAACATGTAGCCGAGATCGAGCACCCGGCCGATGTCGCGCACCGCCGCCTTCGCCGCCATCGTGCCGAACGTGGCGATCTGCGACACGGCGTCCGCACCGTACTTTTCCTTCACGTACTGGATCACGCGATCGCGGCCGTGCTGGCAGAAGTCGATGTCGAAGTCGGGCATGGACACCCGTTCCGGATTCAGGAAACGTTCGAACAGCAGGTTATAGCGCAGCGGATCGAGGTCGGTCACGCCGAGCGCGTACGCGACCAGCGAGCCCGCGCCCGAGCCCCGGCCCGGTCCGACCGGCACGCCGTTGTTCTTCGCCCAGTTGATGAAGTCCGCCACGATCAGGAAGTAGCCGGGAAAGCCCATCTTGATGATCGTGCCGCACTCGAATTCGAGGCGCTCGTAATACGTCGCGCGTTGCGCGGCGCGCTCGGCTTCATCCGGATACAACTGCTCGAGACGCTTCTCAAGGCCCTCTTTCGACAGATGCACGAGGTAGTCGTCGAGCGACATCCCGTCGGGCGTCGGGAACAGCGGCAGCTTGGGCTTGCCGAGTTCGAGCGTGAGGTTGCAACGCTTGGCGATCTGCACCGAGTTGGCCAGCGCCGACGGAATGTCCGCGAACAGCGCCGCCATCTCTTCCTGCGTGCGGAAGTACTGCTCGGAGGTAAACCGCTTCGAGCGGCGCGGATTCGCCAGAATGTCGCCTTCGGAAATACATACGCGCGCTTCGTGCGCGGTGAAGTCGTCCGGCGTCATGAACTGCATGGGATGCGTGGCGACCACCGGCAATTTCAGCGACGCCGCGAGCGTGACCGCCTGCTGCACGTACTGCTCGCCGCCCGGCAAGCCGCAGCGCTGCAACTCGATATAGAAGCCGCCCGGGAACACCTTCGCCCAATGCAACGCGTTGCGTTTGGCCGCTTCTTCATTACCCGCCGCGAGCGCGAGGCCGATGTCGCCCTGCTGCGCACCGGACAATGCAAGCAGCCCAGCGCCCAGGCCGGACTCGAGCCAGCCGGCCTCGATTTCCGCGCGACCCCGATACTGATTCGTGAGCGACGCCTTGCTGAGCAGTTCGCACAGGTTCAGATAGCCGAGCCGGTCTTTCACCAGCAGCAACAAACGGGAAGGCTTGTCGCGGTCGTCCGGATTGGTGATCCAGACGTCGCAGCCGGCAATGGGTTTGACCCCTTTGCCGCGGGCTTCCTTATAGAAACGGACGAGGCCGAATGCGTTGCCGAGATCGGTGAGGGCGAGCGCGCCCTGGCCGTCTTTGGCCGCGGCCTTGACGATGTCGTCAAGACGCACGATGCCATCGGCAATCGAGAATTCGGAGTGAACGCGGAGATGAACGAAGCGGGGATCTGACATGGGCGACATTGTAACTCCACCCTTCCGGAGTTTTCAGGCCAAAACCGCGCGTTAGCCGATCGGCTTAGGACGCAAACGCTGGAGGCGCGTGCACAGGCGCTTCCGGTGTTGCGGACCATGCGGAAGGCGGCTCAAGCGGAGTGAATCGGCAGCAAGTTTACGAACGATTTGCGCTACCGCAACTCGTTGGCCATTCGGCCGAGTCGGGTAAAGCGCCGGGTTGAGGGATAATACGGGTTTCGCCCTATTCGACGTGGCCGCGCCGCATGGCGTTTGAAGGCGGGCAGCCCAATGCGCCCCGTTTTCCGCAAGGCCGGTCACTTCTTACCGCTGGACACTCATGAGTATCGTCAACCTCTCTTCGTATCATTTCGCGACTATCGAAGACACCGCCGCATGGCGTCCGTTCGTCACGGAACGCTGCAATGCGCTGGGCCTGAAGGGCACCATTCTGCTCGCGCCGGAAGGCATCAACCTGTTCGTCGCCGGCACGCGTGAGAACACCGACGCGTTCATCGACTACATCCGTCACGACGCGCTGTTCGAAGGCAAGTTCGTCAATCTGCAGTTCAAGGAAAGCCTGTCGGACAAGCAGCCGTTCACCCGCATGCTGGTCAAGCTCAAGCGCGAGATCATCACGATGAAAAAACCGGCCATCCGGCCGGAACTCGGCCGCGCGCCGTTCGTCGACGCGCCCAAGCTGAAACACTGGCTGGACCGCGGTCACGACGATCAGGGCCGTCCGGTCGTGATGCTCGACACGCGCAACGCGTTCGAAGTCGACGTCGGCACGTTCGACAACGCGCTCGACTACCGCATTACGAAATTCAGCGAATTTCCCGAAGTGATCGAGCAAAATCGCGCCGACCTGGAAGGCAAGACGGTGGTGTCGTTCTGCACGGGCGGGATTCGCTGCGAGAAGGCCGCGATCCACATGAAGGAAGTCGGCATCGAGAACGTGTACCAGCTCGAGGGCGGCATTCTGAAGTATTTCGAGGAAGTGGGCGGCGCGCATTATCACGGCGACTGCTTCGTGTTCGACTACCGCACCGCGCTCAATCCGCAACTCGAACCTAGCAAGACCACGCAATGCTTCGGCTGCCGCGCGGTGGTCCCGCCGGAAGCGCAAGAATCGCCGATGTACGTGGCGGGCAAGACATGTCCGGAATGCCATCCGGACAGCAAGGCGGCGCGCGCCGCGTGATGGTGGCGGCGCAGAACGCCACCACTCGACCATGACCTACCGCGGACGTTTCGCGCCCTCGCCTACCGGGCCGTTGCACTTCGGCTCGCTGGTGAGCGCGCTCGCGAGCTGGCTGGACGCACGCGCGCATCGGGGCGCATGGCTCGTTCGCATTGAAGACATCGACGGCCCGCGCACCGTGCCGGGCGCCGCCGAAGACATCCTCGCCACCCTCGAGCGCTTCGGCATGCATGCCGACGAACCGCCCGTCTGGGAAAGCGCACAAATGGCGCGCTACCAGCAAGCGCTGGCGCAATTGAAGGCCGCCGGCATGATTTATCCGTGTGGCTGCACGCGCAAGGAAATCGCCGACTCGCTGCTCAACGTGCACGCGCGCAACACGACCCTCGCCTATCCCGGCACCTGTCGCGACGGCCTGCACGGTAAACCGGCGCGCGCATGGCGCCTGCGCGTGCCCGACGGCGACAGCGCGGTCATCACGTTCGAGGACCGCTGGCAGGGCAAGCAGACACAGAATCTCGCCACCGAAGTCGGCGACTTCGTACTGAAGCGCGCGGACGACCAATGGGCGTATCAACTGGCGGTGGTCGTCGACGACGCGGACGCGGACATCACGCACGTCGTGCGCGGCGCGGATTTGATGGATTCAACGGCACGGCAGATCTATCTGCAGCGTTGCCTGCGTGTGCCAACGCCGGAGTATTTGCATGTGCCCGTCGTCACGAATGAAGAGGGCGAAAAACTCAGCAAGCAGAACGGAGCCACGGCGCTGGATAGCGACAAGCCGCTTGAAGCGCTAAGCGCAGCGGCGCAGCATCTTGGACTCGACCTGGAAAGCGCTGCGGCCCATACGACGCTTGACGGCTTTTATGCTGCCGCCACGGTGGCATGGGCGAAACGAATGGGCCTGAAAGTTTGAACGCGATGCGCGTCTGAAAAAATGACAGTCGCCATGCGCGGCAAACCAAGCCGCGCCAGCGCACCATAAATCAGGAAGAAGACGACGACTTCCTCGGCATCCCAAACCCGCCCAGCAACGCAGCCAACGGTTGCTTGGAAGCCGCCTTCTGCGGCGCAGCGGAAGCTGCAGCAGCCTCCTCGATTTTGCGAACCGAAGACGGCGACGGCTCATAAGGCTTCAGGAAGAAATCATCCACGGGCTGCGCGCGATGATGATGCGGCCGGTCGAACGAACCCGACGACGCACCCGTGCGCCGGCGGCTGCCACGGTCCTCACGACCCTCGCTGCTGCGCTCGCGACGCGGCGCGCGTTCTTCATGGTGATGCCGCACCGGTGCTTCCACCGTCAGGCGTTGCACGTCCAGAGGACGCTTGATCAGCTTCTCGATATCGGCAAGCTGCTTGCGCTCGTTCGGGCTGCACAGCGACAACGCATCGCCCGAAGCACCCGCACGGCCGGTACGGCCGATCCGGTGCACGTAGTCTTCCGCATTGAACGGCAGATCGAAGTTGATCACGGCCGGCAGTTCGGCGATATCCAGGCCGCGCGCGGCGACGTCCGTCGCCACCAGCGCTTCGATCTCGCCGCGCTTGAACGCGTCGAGCGCCTGCATCCGTTCATTCTGCGTGCGGTCGCCGTGAATCGCGGTCGCGACCACACCGTCGCGCTCGAGGCTGCGCGCCAGACGGCTCGCGCCGATCTTGCTATTGCAGAACACGATCACCTGCTTGAGGCCGCGTTCGCGAATCAGTTGCACGACCGCGCCGGTCTTGTCGCCCTCGGCGACTTCGTACACGACCTGCGTCACGTTGGTCGCGGTCGAGTTGCTGCGCGCGACTTCGATGGTCTGCGGGTTGCGCAGATACGTGGCGGCAAGCTTCTTGATTTCGCCCGAGAACGTGGCCGAAAACAGCAGCGTCTGACGCTCTTTCGGCAGCAGGTTCAGGATGCGCTGCAGATCCGGCAGGAAGCCCATGTCGAGCATCCGGTCGGCTTCGTCGAGCACGAGGATCTGCACCTGGCCGAGATTGGCCGTTTTCTGTTGCACGTGATCGAGCAGACGGCCCGGCGTGGCGATCAGAATCTCGACGCCGCGGCGCAGTTGCTCGGATTGCGGATTCATATCCACGCCGCCGAACACCACGGCGCTGCGCAGCGCCGTGTGCTTCGCGTACGCCTGCACGTTCGCGGCGACCTGGTCGGCCAGTTCACGGGTCGGCGTGAGGATCAGCGCGCGCACCGGATGGCGGGCCGGCGAAGCGCTCGTGCTCGCCTGCGGCAACAGACGCTGGATGATCGGCAGCGAGAAGCTCGCGGTCTTGCCGGTGCCGGTTTGCGCGGCCCCCATCATGTCACGGCCGGCCAGCACGACAGGGATCGCCTGCTCCTGGATCGGCGTAGGGATGGTGTAGCCCGACTCTTTGACGGCTTTCAGGATGTCGGGCGCGAGGCCGAATTGATCAAAAGTCGCAGTGCTGGGCGTGACGGCTGTGTCGGACATGGTGGCTTTCGCTAAAAATGCGCTTGGCGCGTGCGCGCGGCAGCGGTCGGAACCGCAGAGGGCATTGTGATGAAGGCGGAGCCACGGCGTTCCGCACGGGACCCGTTGGTATTGCAGGAAAAAATGCGGCCGGCTCCGGCCGGCGGAAACACCCGCCGGAAAGGCCGGTATTGTAGCACTTCAGCAAAAACACTCATGGCGCATGTGCCGGCTTTCTGCTTACGGTGCCGAAAGCCGGGTGCCGGCAGGTGGCGCACCCGCCGGCGAATCGCGGCAAAGCACCGGCGCGCCTCGCTCGCAGCGTAGTTCGTGGAGACGACAGTTGCGTGACAGCAGGTCTCACCACGTCTCGCGCATCACCATCAACCGCAACTCAGTCATGTCCTCGATCGCGTAGCGCACGCCTTCGCGCCCCAGCCCGGAATCCTTCACGCCGCCATACGGCATGTTGTCGACCCGGAACGACGGCACGTCGTTGATCACCACGCCGCCCACGTCGAGTTCGTCCCACGCGCGATGCGCGTGCGCGAGCGAATCGGTGAACACGCCCGCTTGCAGGCCGAAGTCGCTGTCGTTGACGGTCGCGAGCGCGGCGTCGAAATCGTCGAAGCGCTCCAGAATCGCCACCGGCCCGAAGGCTTCCTTGCGATACAGATCCGTGTCGCGTTTCACGCCTTCGAGCAGCGTGGCCTCGAACATCGCGCCATCCACCTTGCCGCCCGCGACGATTTTCGCGCCCGCCTGCACCGCGCTTTCCATCCAGCCGGCGAGGCGTTTGGACTCCGATTCCGAGATCATCGGCCCGACGAAAGTCTTTGCGTCTTTCGGATCGCCCATCACCAGCGACTTCGTCTTGGCGATCAGCTTCTCGCGCAGCGCATCATAGACCTTCGCGTGGACCAGAATCCGTTGCACGCCGATACAGCTCTGCCCCGATTGATAGAACGCGCCGAACGCGAGCCGGTCGACCACATAGTCGAGCTTCTCGCCCTGATCGCCGTCGACGATCGCGGCCGCGTTGCCGCCCAGCTCCAGAATCACCTTCTTTTTGCCGGCCTTCTTCTTCAGTTCCCAACCCACCGCGGGCGAGCCGGTGAAGGACAGCAACTTGAAGCGCTCGTCGGTGGTGAAGAGATCGGCGCCGTCGCGATGCGCGGGAAGAATCGAGAATGCGCCTTTCGGCAAATCGGTTTCCGCCAGAATCTCGCCCATGATGAGTGCGCCGACCGGCGTGCGGCTCGCCGGTTTCAGCACGAACGGCACGCCCGCCGCGATGGCCGGCGCGACCTTGTGCGCGGTCAGGTTGAGCGGAAAATTGAACGGCGAAATGAATGAACACGGGCCGATCGGCACACGCTTCACATAGCCGTGATAGCCCTTGGCGCGCGGCGAAATCTCCAGATTGACGATCTCGCCGTCGATGCGCACCGACTCCTCCGCGGCCACCTTGAACGTATCGATCAGGCGCGTGACCTCGCCTTTCGAGTCGTTGATCGGCTTGCCGGCTTCGATACACAGCGCGAGCGCCAGTTCGTCGTAGCGCTCGCGAAAGCGTTTCACGCAATGTTCGAGCACCGCCTGGCGCTTGAACGGGGGAAAGGCGCGCATGGCGGGCATGGCGTCGACGGCATGGCCGATCGCTTTGTCGATCGCGGTGGCGTCGGCCATCGCGACGCGGGTGGCGACTTCGCCGCTGAATTTATCGGTGACTTCGAGATCGGTGTTGGCGGCCACCGCAACGTTCGCGAGGTAGTACGGGTAAGTCTTTTGCAACATGACGCGTCTCCTTGATCCGATGCCTGACAATCTGACAATGAAAAAGCTGCCAGCAAGGGCCATGCCCCGCGGCGGCTCCCCTGCCATTCACCTGCGGTTCACAGTTGCGCCGAAAGCCGCTTGATTTCGCGATTCAGCACGCGCTCGTTGTCCGAATAGTCGATCGGCAGATCGATCACATGCACGCCGGGCGTCGCGAAACATTCGCGCAGCAACGGCGCGAATTCCGCCGCCGATTCGATGCGGTGTCCCTTCGCCCCATAGCTCTCTGCATACGCCACGAAATCCGGATTGCTCAGCGTCATGCCGTAGTCCGGGAAGTTCATGTTCTCCTGCTTCCAGCGGATCATCCCGAAGGCATCGTCGCGCACGATCAGGATCACCAGATCCAGTTTCAGACGCACCGCCGTTTCCAGTTCCTGCGAATTCATCATGAAGCCGCCGTCGCCGCACACGGCCATGACCTTGCGGTCCGGGTGCACGATCTTGGTGGCGATCGCGGACGGCAACCCCGCGCCCATCGACGCCAACGCGTTGTCGAGCAGCAGCGAATTCGGTTCGTGCGCGCGGTAGTAGCGGGCGAACCAGATCTTGTACATGCCGTTGTCCAGACACACGATGCCGTCCACAGGCGTGGTCTCGTACACGTCGTTGACGACGCGCACCGGATACATGGGAAAGCGGTCGTCGTGCTGGCCTTTGGCCAGATGTGCCTCGAAGTGCTGCTTGATCTCCTTGAAGCGCGTGAAGTCCCAATGCTTCTGGCGCTCCTTGAGACTTTCCTTGAGCTGCCACACGGCATTGGCGATATCGCCGACCACTTCGATCTGCGGGAAGTACACCGTATCCACTTCCGCGCCGAGGAAGTTGACGTGAATCACCGTTTTCTCGCCGGCGTCGCCGCTGCGCATGAAAAACGGTGGCTTCTCGATCACGTCGTGACCGACGTTGATGATGCAGTCCGCGTGATCGATCGCGCGGTGCACGAAGTCGCCGTCGGACAGCGTCGCATTGCCGAGCCACATGGGGTGCGATTCGTCGATCACGCCTTTGCCCATCTGCGTCGTGAAGAACGGGATGCCGATCTGGTCGACGAACTCGCGCAGCATCTTGGTGGTGGTCTTGCGATTGCCGCCCGCGCCTATCATCAATAGCGGATGCTTCGCGCCGGTGATCGCCTCGACTGCGCGCGCCACGGCTTTTTCCTCGGCGACGGGACGGCGGCTAAAGCTCTTCGGAATCGGCTTGCCATCGCCCTCTTCATGCGCGACGTCTTCGGGCAATTCGAGGTGCGTGGCGCCGGGCCGTTCTTCTTCCGCCTGACGCACCGCCTCGCGCACCGCCGCCGGAATATTGGCGACCGAGACAATCTGCCGCGTGTATTTGGTGAGCGGCTCCATCATGCGCACCACGTCGACGATCTGGAAATGCCCTTGCTTGCTCGACTTGATCGGCTTTTGCCCGGTGACCATCAACATTGGCATGCCGCCGAGCTGTGCGTACGCCGCGGCGGTCACGAAGTTGGTCGCGCCCGGCCCGAGGGTGGCCAGACACACGCCGATGCGGCCGGTGAGACGGCCGTACGTGGCGGCCATGAAACCGGCCGCCTGTTCATGGCGCGTGAGAATCAGGCGGATTTTCGAGCGGCGCAGCGATTCGAGCAGATCGAGATTTTCTTCACCGGGAATGCCGAACACGTACTCGATACCTTCGGCTTCCAGCGATTTGACGAACAGGTCCGATGCTTTCATTGAGGGTCTCGCTTGATGATACGGACGCGGGCCGTGAGCCCAACGCTCGGGCTCCGGAAACGGACGATCGAAAACGACGACGGCCACGCCGGGAGCGCCCAGCATGGCTTGATGGCATGACACGACAGCACGGCGGCGAATGCCATGCCGGACAGCTTACTACTCGACTGGAAACAGTGTGCGCTGGCGGGCAGCGCCGCAAGGCAGGGGTCGGAAGAAGAAGCGGCGGCATGGGTAGAGAATGCCGCCACATCGCGCTCAGCGATTGATGGTGATGCAGTCGGAGAGTATGGGTGGCGCGTTTTCGCCAGCCATTGCGTCATACAGATCGGCGCGCGGCCCCTTGGTCCACCATGTGTAGCTGCCGGCCTGATATTTAGCGCCGGACGCCGACAGCGTGTTGACGAACAGCAGTTGCTTGCCTTTCACCGGCACGAGCGCGAAGCTTTGGCCGTTCGCCGTGTTCCAGTAAGTGACGTGCAGAATCTTGCCGGTCGCGCAGGTGTATTTATGCGTCTGACGGTTTTTGGCCTGAATCTCGGAGAACTGCAAAGGCGCGGCCCACGCCTGGCCGTATAGCGATGCAAGACCCGCCGCCGTGGTTACCGCAACAAGCCATTTCTTCATGAGATGCCTCGATCGTTGCTACCAATCAAACACGGGTGACGCGCCGCACATTGCGCCTGGAGTTGCGGCTAAACGACCGATGACGGATCGGTTATGGATCGATCACATCGGCGCACGCGTCGGTCGGCGCGGCGGCCACGTGCCCGACCAGCGGCACGATCTTCAGACCGGCCGAGGCGACCCGGCACGGCGCTGCCGCGAGGCCGCATCCCGTCAAGCCGGCGCACAGCGCGAGCAGCACGCCGAGTGCGCCGAGACGGCCGGCCCAACCGCGCCGCGTGTTGTTGCGGATTTCCAGCGCCATACGTACCTCTACTCCAATGAACTCGACGAGCCCAATCATTCAGATTGCGCGCGCGGCGATGGCGCCGGGCGCGCGGGCCGGGCGACGCACGGCGATTCGCTCCGGCTACAGCGATTCGCCGTGCGCCGCGCCGTCACTTACTTCGCCGACACCGGCCGCACCGCCGCCGCGGCCTGCTTCGCACGCGAGCGCGCTTCGTCCGTATTCTCGCCGGTGGCCAGTGCCACACCCATGCGGCGTTTGACGAAACTCTCCGGCTTGCCGAACAGTCGCAGGTCCGCGTTCGGCACCGCCAACGCCGCGGCGACGCCTTCAAAGGCAATGCCGGCCTCGTCGAGCCCGCCATAAATCACCGCCGACGCCCCCGGCGCCCGCAGCGACGTATCCACCGGCAAACCGAGGATTGCGCGCGCGTGCAATTCGAATTCTGAAAAGCGCTGCGAGCACAGCGTGACGAGACCCGTGTCGTGCGGACGCGGACTCACTTCCGAAAACCATACGTCATCGCCGCGCACGAAAAGTTCCACGCCGAACAGGCCTCGGCCGCCGAGCGCGGCCGTCACCTTGTGCGCGACTTCGCGCGAACGTTCGAGCGCGAGCGGGCTCATGGGCTGCGGCTGCCACGATTCGACGTAGTCGCCCGCCACCTGCACGTGGCCGATCGGGTCGCAGAAATAGGTGCTGACTTCGCCGCTCGCCGGATCGATGGCGCGCACGGTCAATTGAGTGATTTCGTATTCGAAGTCGATAAAACCTTCGACGATCACGCGGCCATGATTCACCCGGCCGCCGGCCATCGCGTATTGCCATGCGGGTTCGACGTCGGCGTCGCTGCGGAGCACCGATTGCCCCTTGCCCGACGACGACATGACCGGCTTCACCACGCACGGATAGCCGACTTGGGCGATGCCCGCGCGCAGTTCGTCGAGCGAATCGGCGAACGCGTACGGCGAGGTCGGCAAGCCGAGTTCCTCAGCGGCAAGACGGCGGATGCCTTCGCGGTTCATGGTGAGCTGGGTGGCGCGCGCGGTCGGGATCACTTCGGCGAGACCGTCGCTTTCGATGGCGGCGAGCGCGTCGGTCGCGATCGCTTCGATCTCGGGAACGATCAGATGCGGCCGCTCCTGTTCGACCAGCGCGCGCAACGCGGCGCGGTCGGTCATGTCGATCACGTGCGCGCGGTGCGCCACCTGGTGGCCCGGCGCATTCGGGTAACGGTCGACGGCGATCACTTCGACGCCCAGGCGCTGCAGCGCGATGATCACTTCCTTGCCGAGCTCGCCGGCGCCGAGCAGCATGACACGCGTGGCGGATTCAGAAAGGGGCGTGCCGATCCGTTGGCCGATCTGCATGAGGTCTCCAGATAAAAGTCGGGTGAGGGTGGGATTGGGTAGAGCACGATGTTAACATGCGGGCCCCTCGCCGCGCCTTGCTCGCGGCGGCCGCACCATGATCCGCGCGAAGGGCAACGGCCTGGCACAACGGCGGCGCGCAAGGGCGCCGCGGCGCTCCGAATCAGCGCTTTCGCGTGCCAATGCTCTCGCGTGCGGCAAGCTTAGTGCGTTACCCTTACGCCTTCGCCAGTTTGAAGAGGAACGACGTCATGCTCCAAAGCTCCTCCGCGCGACGTGTTGCGCGCTTCACCCCGTACCTGCGCACCGCCCTCGCCGCGTTGAGCCTCGCCGCGCTGTTGAGCGCCTGTGCGATCCCGAAACATCCCGACGCGCAAGCCGCCGCGCCCGATCCATTCAATCCCGCCGCCGCGCAACTGCTCGACGACACCAGTTGGGTGCTGAGCGCCTGGAAACAGGCCGACGGCACGGCGCGCGCGATTCCGTCCACGGACCAGGGCGCGCCGATCACGCTCACGCTGTCCACCTCGACCGGCCAGCGCCACGCCAGCGGCTTTTCCGGCTGCAACCGCTACATGGGCTCGTACGCGCTGAAAGACGGCAAGCTGAGCTTCGGCACGCTGGGCGGTACGCGCATGGCGTGCATGACGCCGGGCGGACAGATCGAAGGCGCGTATCTCAATGCGCTGACGCACATCGACCGCACCGGCGTGCAGATGCGCACGCCACAACAAATGCAACTGGTGCTCGACAACGGCGACACGCTGACCTTCGACCGCAGCACGAAATGAGTGCGGCACGGATCGCCCGGTGCACAGCCAGGCTCGCTGATCGGCGAGCCGGTCAGCGGAGGGTGCCGCGCTCCGGACGGTCCGCATGACGGATGAAGGCTGTCCCGACAGCCGTTGTTTTTCACCGACGGCAGGCCGCGCGCCGGTCTGCTTTCCAATTGACGCAAGCATACTTGCGTCTGCCTTCGAAGCATCGGGCTTCGCCGGTTTAAACTCGACGGATTGCGTTTTTGCGCGTTCGTCATTCGTTGATGTCTAGTATGCACACGGTAGTTTTCGGCTGGTTCGGCGGGTCAGCCGTCTGGTTCATTCCTCTTTTCTGGCGTCTCGTGAAGTCGGCACTGCCGGGCGGCGCGGGTCTGCGCGGCCCCGGCACGATCCGGCTGTGGCTCGGCTTCGTCTGCGTGCTGGTGGCGAGTTGCACGCTGGAGGCGTCGCTGATCGGCGTGGCCGGCGTGAATGGCTTCGGCCATGCGCTGGCCGCGGGATTCGGCCATCTGCTTGGGCATATCGGCACGCCCCTGGCGGCGCTCGCGCTGCTTTTTATCAGCCTGCCGTGGCTGATCGACTTCCGCTGGCGCGACTTCGCCGCCTGGGCCGACGGCGCGTTCGGCCTCGGCCTGTCGCGCGGCCTCGCCAAACGCGACGAGGAAGCGCGCCGTCATCGCAGCGTCGATGATGGTTTGCCGTCGCATGTTTCGCCGGCCACCAATACGATGGCGCCAAAGACCAATGGTCGTTACGCGCGCCCGACGGTCTGGCGTCCGCCGGCGCGTGGACGCGACGCGGCTGCGGCCGGCGCTGCGGCGAGCGCGGCGGGTAAGGATGCGACGGCGCGTGGCGCTGCGGCGAGCTGGCGCGCGGGCACGGCCACGCCGCGCAGCCAGGCGGCGCAGGCTGAGCCGGTGCTGCGCACAGGCGCCGCGACGACACCGCCGCGACATGTGCCGATGCAGACGCAACCACTTAAAGCGGACAAGGCGGCATGGATGCCGGCCGAGCCTGTCGCGCCGGCTGGCTGGTTGCGCGAGTCCGGGCCGCGCGCGGCTGCGCCGGTCGCGGGTTCGGGTGCGTCCGGTGCGGCGGCTCGCGATGGCGCTTTGCAGGTTGGACGTCGCTCGGCTGGTGAACAGCGGCCGGTGGGATCGTTGGGTGGCGGCGCGGGTTTGGCGGCGGGTGCTGCCTTTGCTCCGGCTGCAGCGGCGGGTGCGGCGGGCGTAGCGGGTGCGGCAGCGAAAGTGGCTCAAGCGGCGGCGCACACGACAGCGACGGCGCGCACCGTGTCCGGCGGCGCAGGCTCTCACGCGGCCGTGGGTTCCGCAGGAAATGCAGCGACCAGCGCAAGTCGTCCTTCGACGATGGCTCAAGGCACGGCGGCCCCGGCGGCTTCCGGCAGTCGCGCGCCGGCGCCCCGGCAAGCTTTCTCGCCTGCTCCGGGTTCGAACGATGTCACGCCGACGCCTGCCACGCGCCGTCCGCCGCCCAGCTACACGCGGCCGATGCCGACGACGCAGAAAGTCACGCCACCCGCCAGCGTCCAGGAGACGCTTCGCAGCATCGCGGAAAACGCCGCACGCTGGACCGATATTGCGGGTGTCAGCCTCGCGCGCAGCACCGGCACGGAAAACGCGAAGGTGACGAGTGCGCCGAACGCCGCGCCGTCGGTCGAGGCTGAGCGGTCGAGTGTGGATGCGCCGCAAACGGATGCGGTTCAAACGGCTTCGACGCCGGATGTGAATGTGCCTTCGCCGGGAGTTGCCGGCAATGCCGCGGCTGATCACGCGATAGAAGCGACGACCGATGTGCCGCGCATGGAAGCCGCGTTCGAAGTGCCGCCCGAAGTCAGCCACGAGCCCGTCGTGCAGTGGCCGATCGAGCCGCCAAATATTCAAGCTCCGTTGACGGCGGCGCCGGTGGTTGAGAGCACGTCGGTGGTTGTGCCCGCACCTGCACCTGCACCTGCGTCGCCGTATGTGCCGCCAGTCGCTACACCGACGCCGTTCCAGATTTTTGCCGCACAGTTGCAAGCAAGCGAAGCGAACGAGGATGAATCGCCGTTCGAAGACGATTCGACGAGGTCAACAATTCTCGCCGACAGCCACGCAAGCCCGAGCGTTGAAATCGCGCAGACGCTTAGCAAGCCTGTGGACCATTCAGGAGTCATCGCACCGAAAGTCGCCGAGCAGACGCCTGCGCCGGCAATTGCCGAACACGTGGAAGAAGCCGCACCGTTTGTCGAGCCGCAACCCGCCGCGCCTGCGCCGGTTGCTGAAGTCGTGATCGATAAAACGCTCGCGCCTTGGGAGGCCGAACTCGATGCGGTACTAGCGCAGCACGCGGCTTCGTCAACGAGTGCGCCCGCTGTCAGCAGCGTCGCTCCGTCGAGCGGGGCCGTGCCGATGCATGACGTCACGTCATCGCTGAGTGTTGCGCGCCAAGGTGAATCCGCAGTGCCAGTCGAAACGGAAACGTCGGACTCCCCTGCCCTCTCGCACACACTTGAAGCCTCCGGCTCGTCAATCGCCGCGCACGCTGCAAACGTGGCCGCCGCAGCACCGCCGCAAAACCTCGCGCCGCACGCCTCGGACTCGTTGACCACCGCGCACGCTGCAAGCATAACCACGGCAGCGGCACCGCAAAGCATCACACCGCACGCCTCGGACTCGTCGGCTGCCATGCACGCTTCGAACACATCCACTGCAGCGCCGCCGCAAATCCTCACGCCGCACGCCTCGGACTCGTCGGCTGCCGCGCACGCTTCGAACACATCCACTGCAGCGCCGCCGCAAATTCTCACGCCGCACGCCTCGGACTCGTCGACCATCGCACACGCTGCAAACATAACCGCCGCAGCACCACCGCAGACCATCACGCCGCAAGCATCGAACGTGGTTCGCTTTCCGGGCTTCGCGGTTCAAACCGCGCCCGTGGCATCCGACGTCATCGCCGACGAACCCGTCGCCGTCGAAGACCGTACGAACGAAGCCGCCATCCCGCCGCTAGCGCCACCAGCACTGGCAACATCGGCACCGCTCGCGGCACCGTACCCAACCACAGCCCCAGCCACCGAGCCCACGGAATCCACCGAACCCGCCGCCCAACCACGCCCACCCCTGCGCGGCCACAGCCCCGCCAACGGCTTCGAATTCCGAGCGCCCGCGGCATCGATGGTCGAGTTGCCCACGCTCGACCTGCTCGCGCCCGCGGACATCGACGTCGAACCGGTCTCCGAAGAAAAGCTCATCGAAACCGGCCTGCTGATCGAACAGCGTCTACAGGAATTCAAGGTGCCGGTCACCGTCGTCGGCGCGTCGGCCGGCCCGGTCATCACGCGCTTCGAAGTCGAGCCGGCGCTCGGTGTACGCGGCAGTCAGATCGTCGGTCTGATGAAGGACCTGTCGCGCGGCCTCGGCCTCACGTCGATCCGCGTGGTCGAGACGATTCCCGGCAAGACCTGCATGGGCCTCGAATTGCCGAACGCCAAGCGCCAGACGATTCGCCTGTCCGAAATCCTCGAAGCCAGCGTCTATCAGAACTCGCATTCGCAGTTGACGCTCGCCATGGGCAAGGACATCACCGGCCATCCGGTCGTCGCCGATCTGGCCAAGGCGCCGCACATGCTGGTCGCCGGCACGACCGGTTCGGGCAAATCGGTGGCGATCAACGCGATGATCTGCTCGCTGCTCTACAAGGCGACGCCCGAAGAAGTGCGCCTCATCATGATCGACCCGAAGATGCTGGAGCTGTCGGTCTACGAAGGCATTCCGCATCTGCTCGCGCCGGTCGTCACCGACATGAAGCTGGCCGCCAACGCGCTGAACTGGTGTGTCGGCGAAATGGAAAAGCGCTACCGCCTGATGTCGGCGGTCGGCGTGCGCAACCTGGCTGGCTTCAACCAGAAAATCCGCGATACCGAAGCCAAGGGCAAGAAGCTCGGCAACCCGTTCTCGCTGACGCCGGAAGCGCCCGAACCGCTCGCGCCACTGCCGCTGATCGTGGTCGTGATCGACGAGCTCGCCGACCTGATGATGGTGGCCGGCAAGAAGATCGAAGAACTGATCGCGCGCTTGGCGCAGAAGGCGCGCGCCGCCGGCATCCATCTGATTCTGGCGACTCAGCGTCCTTCGGTGGATGTGATCACCGGCCTCATCAAAGCGAACATTCCGACGCGCGTGGCCTTCCAGGTGTCGTCGAAGATCGACTCGCGCACGATTCTCGATCAGATGGGCGCCGAGTCGCTGCTCGGCCAGGGCGACATGCTGTTCCTGCCGCCCGGCACGGGTTATCCGCAACGCGTGCACGGCGCGTTCGTCGCCGACGAGGAAGTGCATCGGATCGTCGAGTATCTGAAGCAGTTCGGCGAGCCGCAGTACGAGGAAGGCATTCTCGACGGCCCGGCCACCGATGGCGGCGCCGCGCAGGATCTATTCGGCGAATCGCCGGATGCGGAAGCCGATCCGCTCTACGACGAAGCCGTCGCCTTCGTGGTGCGCACGCGGCGCGCGTCGATCTCGTCGGTGCAGCGGCAGTTGCGCATCGGTTATAACCGCGCGGCGCGTCTTGTCGAGCAGATGGAAACCGCGGGCCTCGTGTCGGCCATGGGGATCAACGGCAGCCGCGAAGTGCTGGCGCCTGGGCCAGCAGAATAAGCGACTATTGCTGGTCAGCGCCAAGGCAAAACCACCCGCCGCAAGAAAATGGGCCGCTTGAAAAAGCGGCCCATTTTTTCATCCGACGCGCGCCGTCACATCAAGCGCTTCGCCCTCGCTCACGATGGCGAGACCAGCTTGAAATCCACCGGCGAGCCGAGTTCGAAACGCTTCGGATTCGCTTCGAGCAGGCCGCTCTGCTGATCGCGCTTGAACACATACACGGTATCGCTGTTCTGATTGCCGACGATCAGCCAGTTGCCGGTCGGGTCGATCGCGAATTCACGCGGCGACTTGCCCATGCTCGATTGATGGCCGATCTTCTTCAGGTGCCCGTTGGTGGGGTCGACCGAAAAGATCACGATCTCGTTCGCGTCGCCGCGATTGGTGGCATACAGAAAGCGCCCGTCCGGCGATAGATGGATCGCCGCCGCGCCCACCGCGCCCTTGAAGCCCGGCTCGGTCAGCGGGAGCGTTTGCACCTGCGTGAGCTTGCCGTCGTTGTAATTGAACGTGCTGACCGTGGCGGCCATTTCGCTCGTCAGATACGCGTGCTTGCCGTCGGCGCCGAACACCAGATGGCGCGGACCCGTGCCGGCTTTCTCCTGGGTGTAGCGCCAGTCGGTCGGGCCGAACAGCCCGCGGCTGCCGTCAGGCGTGTAGCGGTACGAGTACAGCTTGTCCGCGCCGAGATCCTGCGCGAACAGATAGTGGCCGTCCGGCGAGAACACGGTGGAGTGAACGTGCGAGTTGTCCTGACGGCCCTTCACCGGACCGCCGCCTTCGTGATGCACCGTGAGCACCGACGGGCCGACCTGGCCGTCGGCCTGCAACGGGAACACCGCGAAGCTGCCGCCCGGATCGGCCGCCACCGAGTAGTTCGCGGTCAGCAAATACTTGCCGTCCGGCGACAGGCTCAGATAGCACGGATCATTGCCGTCCGAGGAGACCTTGTTGAGGAACGTCAGCTGGCCGCTCGCGGCGTCGAAACGAAACGCGCTGATGCCGCCGCGCTGCGTGGCCGGGCCGTTGTCGCCGGGCATTTCGTTGACCGCGTAGACGAAGCGGCGGTCGCGGCTCACCACGAGGTACGACGGGTTGACCGTCTGCGCGACCGAGACGCGCGTCGCTTCACCCGTCTTCGTGTCGAAGCGATAAACGTACAGGCCTTCGCTCTTTGGGCCGGTATAGGTGCCGACCAGCATGTCATACACGCCGTCGGCGGGCGCCGGGCCGGAATCTTGCGCAAACGCATGCGAAGCAACAATCGAGACCATGAGCACGAAACCTTTTATTATCGAGCGGGCAGAGCGCAATGGAGCATGCGCGACTCGCCATGAGGTGGAATCAGCAGCAGAAGGCAAGTGGGAATCTGCAACGGCAGGCATCGCGGCCCGGTGACGACGAAGCATATGACCTCCTGGACATCGGTTATTTGGTTGAGTCGGTTGTCATGGTGTCGCTGGTCTGCCGCGCAATCGTTCGAGCGTTGTTCTTATCGAAAGAAGTATAAAAGCGTTGTGCCGGATCATGCAGCGAATCCGTTGACCGGCATCCGGTCAGGCGGCAATCGGCAGCATGAGTAGCAATTGTCCCGCCTGACGGGACGTTTTTTCAATCGCGTCTCACACTACGGAGTCTTCATGAACGTCACACTCAGCCTGGGCCCGCTGGTTTCGTTGATCGCCGGTATTCTGATTCTCGTCATGCCGCGCCTGTTGAACTACATCGTCGCGCTCTATCTGATCATCATCGGCATCATTGGGATCTTCGGCGTGGGGTCGTCGCACTTCTGAGCGACGGCGGCAAGCGGTTACGCAAGCATGGGACGCCGGACCGGGCGCAGCGCCGGCCCGGCGGCGCCCCGCATCGAGGCAGGACATTGGACGTGCCGAAGCTTCACGCGCCGATGGCCGTGAAGCTCGAGGCAAGCGATAAAACCGGACGGCGCGGCGAAGCCGTGTTCGCTCGCCCGAAGCACGGTGAGTTTGCAGTCAGTGCGGTGCTGCAACCATCCGGCGTGCGCGAAGCGCCGTCAGTCAGCCGTTCGAAAGCTGGTCGAGACGCAGCCGTCCCTGCAGCGACAGCGCGCCGACGGCATAATGGCCGTCGCCTTCCTGATAACGCCGGAAGCAGGCCCGTTCGACCAGAAAGGCGGCGGCGGCCAGCATGCCGTTGCGGCTCAAACCTAGCCGGCCATAATCGAGCGGTAACATCGAATCGTCGGCAAGTTCGCTGGCGGCCGAGAGAATCGTGATGCAATCGGATTTCGACGGGTTCAGCATAGCTCTGGTCCTCGGAAACGGCGTCTGTATGCGCCATGGGCGGGGCCGGTTCATAATCCGGAAAGCTCCGGGCGTCGGCTTGAAATCTGATTGTAGGCATTGATTTGACAATTACCAACCTGCGTTTTGCTGCGTTGCGTGATGAACCAAAGCGCATCGCACGAGTCGGGTAAAGGCAACGGCACTTCAACGACACCACGCGCGGCGGCGCTCGCCGCGCGCCACACTGACTCGCTCCCCATGCCCGCACTCATCGAAGACTATGCGCTCATCGGCGACGGCCACACGGCCGCGCTCGTTTCCCGCGAAGGTTCCGTCGACTGGCTCTGCTGGCCGCGCTTCGATTCCGGCGCCTGCTTTGCCGCCCTGCTCGGCACGCCCGAGAACGGCCGCTGGCTGATCTCGCCGGTCTCGGACACACCGCCCACCATCACCCGCCGTTATCGCGGCGAAACGCTGATCCTCGAAACCGACTTCGAGACGCCCGAGGGTGCCGTCACGCTGATCGATTTCATGCCGCCGGGTAACGGCTGGTCCGAAATGGTGCGGCTCGTCGTCGGCAAACGCGGCACGGTGCCCATGAGGATGGAACTGGTGTTGCGTTTCGACTACGGCTTCTCGGTTCCGTGGGTCGACCGCCTGAAGCACGACAGCGGCATCAAGGCGATCGTCGGACCGGACACCGCCGTGTTGCGCACGCCAGTCGAATTGCGTGGCGAAGACATGAAGACGGTCGCCGAATTCACCGTCAGCGAAGGCGAACGGGTGCCGTTCTCGCTCGCCTACTCGCCATCGCATCTGCGCATTCCACCGGCGCGCGATCCGCACACGTCGCTCGCGCGCACCGAGAATCACTGGCTCGAATGGTCGGCGCGCAGCACGGTCGAAGGACGCTGGGCCGAGCCGATCCGCCGTTCGCTGATCACGCTGAAGGCGCTCGCCTACGAACCGACCGGCGGCATCGTCGCCGCGCCCACGACGTCACTGCCGGAGCAGCTCGGCGGCACGCGCAACTGGGACTATCGCTACTGCTGGCTGCGCGACGCCACGATCACGCTGCTCGCGATGATGCGCGGCGGCTACTACGACGAAGCACGCGCGTGGCGCACCTGGCTCGGTCGCGTGATGGCCGGTGCGCCGGATCAGTTGCAGATCATGTACGGCATTGCGGGCGAGCGGCGCTTGCCTGAATTCGAAATCGACTGGCTGCCGGGCTATCAGGACGCGAAACCGGTGCGGATCGGTAATAACGCGGTCGGCCAGCGCCAGCTCGACGTTTATGGCGAAGTGATGAACGCACTGCACCTCGCGCGGGTCGGCGGCCTGCAGGCGGACGACACCGCGTGGAACGTGCAACGCGCGCTGCTCTCCCACCTCGACACGATCTGGCAGGAACCCGACGAAGGCATCTGGGAAACGCGCGGCGGCCGCCAGCATTTCACCTTCTCGAAGGTGATGGCGTGGGTCGCCTACGACCGCGCCATCAAGTCGGCGGAAATGTTCAAGCTCGACGGCCCGCTCGACGAGTGGCGCGCCACCCGCGCGCAAATCCACGCGGAAGTCTGCGAGAAGGCATGGAATCCGGCGCTCAACGCGTTCTCGCAGTGCTACGGCACCGACCAGCTCGACGCGAGCGTGCTGCTGATGCCGCTGGTCGCCTTCCTGCCGCCGAACGATCCGCGCGTCAAAGACACCGTGGCGGCGATCGAGCGGGACCTGATGCGCGACGGTTTCGTGATGCGCTATCGCACCACCGAATACGACGACGGCCTGCCACCAGGAGAAGGCACGTTTCTAGCGTGCTCGTTCTGGATGGTGGACAACCTGGCGCTGCAAGGCCGCCTCGACGAAGCAATCGCGATGTACGAACGGCTGCTCGCGCTGTGCAACGATGTCGGTTTGCTCGCGGAGGAGTACGATCCGGCTGCGAAGCGCTTAGTCGGCAATTTCCCGCAGGCGTTTTCGCATGTGGCGCTCGTGCATACCGGCCTGAACCTGATGAAACATGAACAGGCGATGGCGCAGGCGACCGGGCAACCGCCCCATGACGGCACCGGAGAACCAGAACTTGATGCTGCTGCAACCCCCGATAGCGGCGCGGCAACATCGCCAGTAGCATGATTTAATGACAGTTTGCGTGCTAGCCGCGCGCAAAATGCTGCATTGCACAAGTACGCTTTGTTCGATATGATCGACTAGACTGTCGGCCGAAAAACAATGTGCCCACAACCAGAATGGCCTGCCGCAACGCCACACGCGTGTTTGCGAAGCCCCATGCGAACCGCTTAAAACGGAGCACCCATGCTCTACCAACTGCACGAATTCCAGCGGGCGATGTTGAGCCCCCTTACCGCCTGGGCCCAGGCCGCGTCGAAATCCTTCGCGAATCCCGCCAGCCCTCTGGCCTACGTGCCGGGCGCCACGCGCCTCTCAGCCGGTTACGAACTGCTCTACCGGCTTGGCAAAGATTACGAAAAGCCCGAGTTCAATCTTCATCAGATTGTCAAAGACGGTCATAACATTCCGATCATTGAACAGACGATCATCGAGAAGCCGTTTTGCCGCCTGATGCGCTTCAAGCGTTTCGCCGACGACAGCGACGCTGTCATCCAATTGAAAGATGAGCCGGTCGTGCTGGTATGCGCACCGTTGTCGGGACACCACGCCACGCTGCTGCGCGACACCGTGCGCACGTTGCTGCAAGACCACAAGGTTTACCTGACCGACTGGATCGACGCGCGCATGGTGCCGCTCGAAGCCGGTGAGTTTCGTCTGGACGACTACGTCGCCTACATTCAGGAATTCATCCGTCACATCGGCGCGAAGAATCTGCACGTGATCTCGGTGTGTCAGCCGACCGTGCCCGTGCTCGCCGCCATTTCGCTGCTGGCGAGCCGCGGCGAAGACACGCCGCGCACCATGACGATGATGGGTGGCCCGATCGACGCCCGCAAGAGCCCGACTTCGGTCAACTCACTCGCCACGCAGCACTCGTACGAGTGGTTCGAGAACAACGTGATCTTCACGGTGCCGCCGAATTATCCGGGCGTGGGCCGTAAGGTTTACCCGGGCTTTTTGCAGCACACCGGTTTCGTGGCCATGAATCCGGAACGTCACGCGGCGTCGCACTGGGATTTCTACCAGAGCCTGCTGCGCGGCGACGAAGACGACGCGGAAGCGCACCGCCGCTTCTACGACGAGTACAACGCCGTGCTCGACATGGACGCGGACTATTACCTCGACACGATCCGCGTGGTGTTCCAGGAATTCCGCCTCGCCGAAGGCACGTGGGATGTCGCCGGTGCACGGGTGAAGCCGCAGGACATCACCAAAACCGCGCTCTTCACGATCGAAGGCGAACTCGACGATATCTCCGGCGACGGCCAGACTTATGCCGCACATGAGCTGTGCACGGGCATTCCGGAAGAGCACAAGCGTCACTTCACCGCGGAAAAGTGCGGACACTACGGCATTTTCTCAGGGCGCCGCTGGCGTACCATCATCTATCCGCAGTTGCGCGACTTCATCCTCGAGCACAACAAGGCGCCGAAGGTAGCGAAGGAAAAAGTCGAAGCCTGAGCATCACGCGCGCAATTGACAACAACGGCCTCTTCGGAGGCCGTTGTCGTTTATGAGGATCCCGAAGCCTCAGTGCGCCGCTTTTGACGCAGCCTACTTCCGCAACAGATACGCGAGCAACAACTCGGTGTTCATCTGAATGACTTCACTGCGCTCGCTCGCGCTGCTGAAATCGCGGCCGAGTGTGGCCTCGAGCGTGAAGCGGTTCGACACGATGTAGTACCCCATGCCGGAGAGCGTGACATAGAAGCGCAGCGGATCGACGTTGGTGCGAAACAGCCCCGCGCGTTGACCGCGCTCCAGAATGCCGCCGAGTGTGGCGACGATCGGCGAGATCATTTCGCGGATGCGCGTCGACTTCTGCATATAGCGTGCTTCATGCAGATTCTCGTTATTGATGAGACGCAGCAACTCGGGATGATCGCGGTAGTAATCCCAAACAAAATGCGCGAGACGCGTAATCGCCTCGACCGGGGCGATGCCATTGAGTTCGAGCGTGCGCTCCGCTTCATTGAGCGCGCTGAACGCGTGCTCGAGTACGGCGGTAAAAAGCTGCTCCTTGCTACCGAAATAGTAGTAGAGCATGCGCTCATTCGTTTCCGCGCGGCGGGCGATCTGATCGACGCGCGCGCCGAATAGCCCACCATTTGCAAACTCTTCGGCCGCCGCAAGCAGAATGCGGCGCCGTGTGCCTTCAGGATCTCTTTTGATTTTCGGCTGATTCATGGTGGCATCGTCTTCGTGAGCCGCGTTATCCGGATCGCACCGCCGGCCTCTCCTCGGGCCTTGCACCGACAGCACTGAACGGGCTGGTTGGGGGAATACCCTTCTGCGGTCTTTCGAAAAAAGCGCTTCGATTATGGCACATGGATTGCGGATGGCAATTGGGGAAATCGGCGATAATGTGCTATTTAGTTCAAGCTGTGCGGCCGCAAGCCAAAGCCCCACGTCGTGACCGTGACAGATACCAAAACACTCGCAGACCGCATCGAAGATCTGCTCCCCCAGACGCAATGCACCAAGTGCGGTTACCCCGCATGCCGTCCCTATGCCGAAGCCGTTGCAAGCGGCGAGGCCAATTACAATCAATGCCCGCCGGGCGGCGCCGAAGGCATCGCCCGGCTCGCCGCTCTGCTCGGCAAGCCGGTGATTCCGCTCAATTCCGCCAACGGCGTCGAACGGCCGCGTCCGTTGGCGGTTATCGACGAACAAGTTTGCATCGGCTGCACGTTGTGCATGCAGGCCTGTCCGGTCGATGCAATAGTTGGCGCACCGAAACAGATGCATACGGTGATCGCCGAACTCTGCACCGGTTGCGACTTGTGTGTGCCGCCCTGCCCGGTCGACTGCATTGCCTTGCCGCCGATCACCGGCGAAGCGACCGGTTGGGACGCTTGGACCCAGGTGCAGGCCGACGCGGCACGAGAGCGTCATGACCGGCGCGAAGCGCGTCTCGCACGCGAGCGCGAAGTTGCCGAAGCACGTGCTGCAGCGCGGCGGGCCGGCAGCGCTCCCGCTGCTCAGGTTACCGAAACAACGCAAGCCAACGCCGCGGCGCCATCGGCCGCGCCCGCCATGGACGACGCCGAAGCCAAGAAACGCGCGATCATCCAGGCCGCGCTCGAACGTGCTCGCAAGAAGAAAGAGGAACTGGCTGCCAAGGGCCAGGGCCCGCTGAACACCGAACGTGTGAGCGCGGACGTGCAGGCGCAGATCGACGCCGCCGAAGCACGCCGCCGCCGTCTCGGCCTCGCCGCGGACGACACCAACACGCCGTCCGACAAGCGCTAACCGCACCGTCACGCCCAGCATGAACGCGAACAAACGCCGCGCCATCTACGAGACGTTTCAGAGTCTCACTCCTCATCCGACAACCGAACTCGAGTACACCACTCCGTTCGAACTGCTGATCGCCGTGCTGCTGTCGGCGCAAGCCACCGACGTGTCGGTCAACAAGGCCATGCGCAAGATGTTCCCGGTCGCGAATACGCCGCAGAAGGTTTTCGATCTCGGCGAAGAAGGCGTGACCGGCTACATCAAGACGATCGGCCTCTATCGCACCAAGGCGAAGAACGTCATTGCGACCTGCCGCATTCTGCTCGACCAGTACGGCGGTGAAGTGCCCGAGGATCGCGAAGCGCTCGAAAGCTTGCCGGGCGTCGGCCGAAAAACGGCCAATGTGATTCTGAACACCGCGTTCGGTCATCCGACCATCGCGGTCGACACGCACATCTTTCGGGTTGCGAATCGAACCGGTCTCGCGCCCGGCAAGGACGTTCGCGCGGTTGAAGCGGCGCTGGAGAAATTCACGCCCGCCGAGTTCAAGCAGGACGCGCACCATTGGTTGATCCTGCACGGCCGTTATGTGTGCAAGGCGCGCCGGCCCGAATGCTGGCATTGCGTGATCGAGCCGTTGTGCGAGTTCCGGCCGAAAACGCCGCCGCCGGATCTGTGAGCGGAACCGGCACCTCATGCAACGCCGTGACGCCGCCAGCAGCCCGCGCCGCCCCGGCGTAAAATGACGCCCTGCCTCGTCCGCTTCACAGGCTGACGCTTTACAGGCTCACGTCACACGCCCCACTCAACGCACCGGTCTCACGATGTTCAATCCCAGCCGCGACGAAGTCCGCCTCTTCTTCACCGACACCTGGCGTAAGCAGCGCAAGGGCGAAATTTTGACGCCGCTGGAGGCGATCGCCGCTGACTGGATCGTCGAGCACCCCGAATACCACGCCGACCTCACCGACGGCGACGCCGCCCAGGCGCAGGACTACTCGCCCGAACGCGGCCAGACCAACCCGTTCCTGCATCTGTCGATGCATCTGGCGATCACCGAACAGTTGTCGATCGACCAGCCGCCCGGCATACGCGCGGCGCACGAACGGCTCGCCGCACGCCTCGGCTCGACCCACGAGGCGCAGCACGCCATCATGGACTGCCTCGGCGAAACCATCTGGGAAGCGCAGCGCACCGGCACGCCGCCCGACACGGACGCGTACCTGCAGCGCATCGAGCGGCGCGCCACGCGCGACTGAAGCAGGCGCCGGTCGCAGGGCGCGCGAAAACCGCCGCCCTGAAAGCACAACACCCCGCCGAAGCGGGGTGTCGTTCAATCCGAAAGCAGCGCGAGGACTACGCGACTCGCTTATTTCTTCTGCACCAGATCGCCGTTCAGCGATTCGACATAAGCTGCGATGTCTTTCATGTCGCTCTGCGACAGGCTTTGCACCTGCGCCTGCATGATCGGGTTGTTGCGACCGAGGTGCGGGTTGCCGTTGCCCATCTGGTATTGGCGCAGCGCCCAGTAGACGTAATCGGAATGCTGACCCGCGAGCTTCGGATATTCCGGGCTCACCGGCTTGTTCAGGTTCACGCCGTGGCAAGCCGCGCAGTTGTGGCTGTCGGACAGCACCTTGCCGTTGCCGGCGTCGGCGGCGTGCGCGACGTTCGCTGCAACCAGACCGATCACTGCCGCCGACGCGCATGCAGCCTTGAACACCGTGTGGAGTGCCTGTTGGGGCTTATTCATGAATTCTCCTATCCCGCGAATTTATTTGCCGAGTGACTGGATGGACGTGCCGCAGGTCACTTGTCGGGATTGCTCTTCGAAGAGGAATTTTGCGCTGCGTAGTAGGCCGCGATGTCGGCGATGTCCTGATCCGACAGCGACGCGGTGATGGCGCGCATTGTTTCGAAATGGCGGTCGCCCTTCTTGTAGCCATGCAGGGCGTTCTCGAGGTACGCCTGGTTCTGCCCGCCGAGCATCGGCACGCGGTAGACCTCAGGGTAAGCCGTGCGGTATTCAGGGATGCCGTGGCAGCCAATACACATCGCGACCTTGCCTTGGCCCGCCTTCGCGTTGCCGACGACATCCGCTGCCTGCGCACCGGCCGTATAGCCCGCGAGCACCGACAGCGCTGCGATCACGACGTGTTTGCCAACGAATTTATTCATAGCATGTAACCTGGCTTGAGGGGAAACGGGCGACCAAAAAGGCAACGGCCCGCGCCGTTATTCTTATAGGGAGCCACGCAGGCCAAAAAAATCGGGCTAATTGTACCGCGACGCCGCGCCGAACGTCCACCGCGCGGGGCCGCGGCGCATCCGGCCACCGCAAAGCCACGGCTAGCGCCGCTTTGCTCCGCCGCGCCCGGTCCGCAAGGCATGGCAGCCACCGTCGCATGCCGGCCGTTCGCGCCGGTTCGACACGACACCCGACGTGGCATCCGACACCGCATTCAGCCCGCTGCGCCCGGCGCGCCCGCCCACCGGGCCCGCCGGGCAAGCGTTCGGGCGCTCACCGGCGCCGCGTGCGCACTAGCTTCGCGCTACGGCACCGCGGGTGACACCTTACGCGAGGCGGTTTCAGGCCAACAGGCCTTCTGACTTATACTGGGTTTTTTCCCGAAAAAGAGCATCTCGCCATGCGTTTCGAAGGCTCATCGCAGTACGTCGCCACCGACGACCTCAAGCTCGCGGTCAACGCCGCGATGACGCTCAAGCGCCCGTTGCTGATCAAGGGCGAACCCGGCACGGGCAAAACCATGCTCGCCGAAGAGGTCGCCGCCGCGCTCGGCATGCCGCTCCTGCAGTGGCACATCAAGTCCACCACCAAGGCGCAGCAGGGTCTCTACGAGTACGACGCGGTGTCGCGCCTGCGCGATTCGCAACTCGGCGACGAGCGCGTCAAGGACATCGGCAACTACATCGTCAAGGGCGTGCTGTGGCAGGCGTTCGAGTCGGACGAGCAAACCGTGCTGCTGATCGACGAGATCGACAAGGCCGACATCGAATTCCCCAACGACCTGCTGCGTGAACTCGACCGCATGGAGTTCTATGTGTACGAGACGCACGAGCTGATCCGCGCGAAACAACGCCCGCTCGTGATCATCACGTCGAACAACGAGAAGGAACTGCCGGATGCGTTCCTGCGCCGCTGCTTCTTCCACTACATCAAGTTCCCCGATCCGGTCACCATGCAGCAGATCGTCGAGGTCCACTATCCGGGCATCAAGAAGGAACTGCTCGCGGCCGCCATGCAGAGCTTTTTCGAACTGCGCAACGTCGCCGGATTGAAGAAGAAGCCGTCCACCTCGGAACTGCTCGACTGGCTCAAGCTGCTGCTCGCCGAAGACATTCCGCCCGAAGCGCTGCGCTCGTCCGACCAGAAGCAGATCATTCCGCCGCTGCACGGCGCGCTGCTGAAGAACGAGCAGGACGTGAACCTGTTCGAGCGGCTGATCTTCATGAACCGCAACAACCGCTGATTCAGCGTTGATTGATCGTTGATTGAGCGCCGGATGGTCGCCGACCGGCCGCCAAGCCGCCATTGAAGCGCGCGCCGCCCCGACCACCCGCCGCCGCAGAGGACCCAGCATGCTGATCGACTTCTTCTACTCGCTGCGCGCCGCCAAACTGCCGGTGTCGGTAAAGGAATACCTGACGCTGCTCGAAGCGCTCAAGGCCAACGTGATCGCGCCGTCGCTCGACGAGTTCTACTATCTCGCGCGCATCACGCTGGTCAAGGACGAGCAGTATTTCGACAAGTTCGACCAGGCGTTCGGCGCGTATTTCAAGGGCGTCGCGCAAGCCTCGGAGCTCGCCTTCGACATCCCGCTCGACTGGCTGAAGAAGAAGCTGCAACGCGATCTGTCGCCGGAAGAAAAAGCGCAGATCGAGGCGATGGGTGGCCTCGACAAGCTCATGGAGCGCCTGAAGGAACTGTTCGACGAACAGAAGGAGCGCCACGAAGGCGGCAACAAGTGGATCGGCACGGGCGGCACGTCGCCATTCGGCAATGGCGGCTACAACCCGGAAGGCGTGCGCATCGGCGGCGACGCGGGGGGTAACCGCACCGCCGTCAAGGTCTGGGAAGCGCGTGCCTATCGCGACTACGACGACCAGGTCGAAATCGGCACGCGCAACATCAAGATCGCGCTACGCCGTTTGCGCCGGTTCGCCCGCGAAGGCGCCGCCGAGGAGCTCGATCTGCCGGACACGATCCGCAGCACCGCCGCGAACGCCGGCTGGCTCGACCTGAAGATGGTGCCGGAGCGGCACAACAAGGTGAAAGTGCTGATGCTGCTTGACGTGGGCGGCTCGATGGACGATCACATCAAGCGCACCGAGGAGCTGTTCTCCGCCGCCAAAGCCGAGTTCAAGCACCTGGAGTTCTACTACTTCCACAACTGCGTGTACGACTTCCTGTGGAAGAACAACCGCCGCCGTCACGCCGAGCGCATGCCCACGTGGGATGTGCTGCACAAATTCACGTCCGACTACAAGCTGATCTTCGTCGGCGACGCGACGATGAGCCCGTACGAAGTGCTGCAACCGGGCGGCTCGGTGGAGTACAACAACGCCGAAGCCGGCGCGGTATGGCTGCGCCGGCTCGCCGATCATTTCCCGCATCACGCGTGGCTCAATCCTGAACCGGAAGGCTTGTGGGCGTACCGGCAGTCGGTCAGCGCGATCCGCGAGGTGCTCGGCCACCGCATGTACCCGCTCACGCTCGCCGGCCTCGAGACCGCCACGCGCATGCTGAGCAAATAGCCCGTCCAAGTATTACCTTCAACGATAAGAAAGCATCTGCATGAGTCCGTCTTCCACGCCCGATTTGTCCCCTGCCGTCACGCCGCCCGGGCGCCTCAATCCTTTCGCCGATACCTCGCTGTCCGCCATCGTCGCCGGTTTCGTCGCGATGATGACGGGCTACACCAGTTCGCTCGTGCTGATGTTCCAGGCGGGCCAGGCCGCGCATCTGAGCGATGCGCAGATTTCCTCGTGGATCTGGGCGTTGTCGATCGGCATGGCCGTCTGCACGATCGGCCTCTCGCTGCGCTTTCGCGCGCCCATCGTGATCGCCTGGTCGACGCCCGGCGCGGCGCTGCTGGTGTCGTCGCTGCCGCATGTGGCTTACGGAGAGGCGATCGGCGCGTTTATCGTCTGCGCGCTGCTGTTGACCCTGGTCGGCCTGACCGGCTGGTTCGACACGCTGATGAAGAAGATTCCGGCGGGCATCGCCTCGGCCTTGCTGGCAGGCATCCTGTTCGAGATCGGCATCGAGATTTTCCGCGCCGCGCAATTCCAGACCGCGCTCGTGCTGACCATGTTCTTCACCTACCTGATCGTCAAACGGCTCGCGCCGCGCTATGCGATCGTGACGACGCTGATCGTCGGCACGGCGGCGGCCGGCGGGCTCGGGTTGCTGGACTTCAGCCGCTTCCATGTCGCGCTGGCGCATCCCGTGCTCACCATGCCGGTGTTTTCGGTGGCGGCCAGCGTCAGCATCGGAATTCCGCTTTTCGTCGTCGCGATGGCGTCGCAGAACGTGCCGGGCATCGCCGTGCTGCGCGCGGACGGCTACACCACGCCCTCGGCGCCGCTGATTTCGACCACCGGCATCGTCTCGCTGCTGCTCGCGCCGTTCGGCTCGCACGGCATCAATCTTGCGGCGATTACCGCGGCGATCTGCACCGGCCCCGAGGCGCACGAAAACCGCAACAAGCGCTATATGGCGGCGGTGTGGTGCGGCATCTTCTACCTGATCGCCGGAGTTTTCGGCGCGACCATCGCCGCATTATTCGCGGCCTTGCCGAAGGCGCTGGTGGTCTCCGTCGCGGCGCTGGCGCTGTTCGGCTCGATCATGAGCGGACTCGCCAACGCCATGCAGGACCTGAAACAGCGCGAGGCAGCGCTGGTCACGTTCATGGTGACTGCGTCCGGGCTGACTTTGCTGTCCATCGGCTCGGCTTTCTGGGGGCTGGTGGCGGGCGTGCTGACGCAAGTGGTGTTGAACGCGCGGCGCGGCTGACGAGGCAGCCGGGCGAGGCGACGACAGCTCGATGTCCAGCCGCTTGGTGTAGGCAAGGGCGTTTGGCAACCGCGGTTGGCAAAGCCGGTTGGCGGGCGCAGTTGGCGAAATCAGTCGGCGAAAAGCGCTCGGCAGAATCGGCCAGCGCGAGATCGGTCGGCGGAAAATGCCGCCTGAAATCCGCGTGAACGGATCGCCACGGGCAAGTGTCAATACCGCATCAGCCGATCCGCCATAGAATAGAAGCATCCGGCAGCGCTTTCCGTCAAAATTCCCCGGCAAGATGGCGGGCAGCGCTGCAGCGTGACCCGCGGCCGCCGGATCTGGTTTGCGTTTCAGGCCGGTGGCAACCTCATTTCTCCTGAACCACGGCGCGCACGCGCCCTGAAGGCTCGAACATGACAACCGCACTCGATCAACTCAAGCAATACACCACCGTCGTGGCCGATACCGGCGACTTCCAGCAGCTTGCCCAGTACAAGCCGCAGGACGCGACCACCAATCCGTCGCTGATTCTGAAAGCGGTGCAGAAAGACGACTACAAGCCGCTGCTCGAAAAGACCGTGAAAGCCCACGCGTCGAAGCCGGTCGGCGCGATCATCGACCAGTTGCTGATCGCCTTCGGCACCGAAATTCTCAAGATCATTCCGGGCCGCGTGTCGACGGAAGTGGACGCGCGCCTCTCGTTCGATACGGAAGCTTCGATCGCCAAGGGCCGCGAACTGATCTCGCTGTACAAGGAGCACGGCATCGGCCGCGAACGCGTGCTGATCAAGCTGGCTTCCACGTGGGAAGGCGTCCGCGCGGCGGAAGTGCTGCAGAAGGAAGGCATCCACTGCAACATGACGCTGCTGTTCTCGCTCGCCCAGGCGGCCGCCTGCGCCGAAGCGGGCGCGCAACTGATCTCGCCGTTCGTCGGCCGGATTTACGACTGGTACAAGAAGAACGCCGGCAGCGCGTGGGACGAAGCGAAAGACGGCGGCGCGAACGACCCGGGCGTTAAATCGGTGCGCCGCATCTATGCGTACTACAAGAAGTTCGGCTACAAGACCGAGGTGATGGGCGCGAGCTTCCGTACGCCGGGTCAGATTCTGGAACTGGCCGGCTGCGATCTGCTGACCATTAGCCCGGATTTGCTGCAAAAGCTGCAGGACAGTACCGATAAGGTGGAACGTAAGCTGTCGCCGGATATCGCCAAGGATGCGGATATCGAACGCGTGCCGGTTGATGAATCGTCGTTCCGGTTTCTTGTCAATGACGAAGCCATGGCGACTGAAAAGCTCTCTGAGGGGATTCGCGCTTTCGCTGCGGACGCGGTTAAGCTGGAAAAGCTGATCGAAGCGTTGCGGTAAGCGTCGCTCGCGCTGTTTAAATTCGGCGCTTTACACACGCGGCCTTGGACTTCACGGTTCAGGGCCGTGTGCCGTTTACCAACCTGCGGCGGTTGCGGTTCCGGTTGCGGTTGCGGTTGCGGTTGCGGTTGCGGTTGCGGTTGCGGTTGCGGTTGCGGTTGCGGTTGCGGTTGCGGTTGCGGTTGCATTTGATCTGCGTCGAGCACCGCCGCGCCTACGACATATAGTCACAATTGCCACCCGACGGGCGACTAGAATCTTCTGCAAGGGCGATTCACG
>NZ_JAQQEK010000024.1:0-145319 GCF_046027355.1 Paraburkholderia sediminicola
GTGCCGCCCCGCACAGGGGCAACGCTAATAGACCGACATGAAATCAAGGAAAGGCCAACCCGCCAGGAAAACAGCCAAAAAAGCGCCCCGCGCAAAAAACCCCTCATAGCGCCCCACCCCAATTTGTGCTTTACTTTTCAGCAGCCTTAGAACGAAAAAAACCCGCAGCACCAAACATCGGACCCACGAAACAGGCAACTGAAGAAAGACCAAGCAAAAAAGGTCCGGTCTCACCCCATCAAGGAGACAACTTCATGGCGATCAGCATCAGTCTGACGGTGAACGGCGCGCCCATCAGCGCCTCAATCGACCCTGGCACCCTGCTAGTCCAGTTCCTTCGCGACCAACTTCGCCTGACAGGCACACACATCGGCTGCGACACAGCCCAATGCGGCGCATGCACGGTGCACCTGAACGGACGTGCGATCAAATCCTGCAACATCCTCGCGGTGCAAGCGGAAGGCGCGGAAATCACCACCATCGAAGGGCTCGCCAAAGACGGCGCGCTACACCCCATGCAGACGGCCTTCAAACACTGCCACGGCCTGCAGTGCGGCTTTTGCACGCCCGGCATGGTGATGAGCGCGGTCTCGCTGGTCCAGCGCCAACCGGATCTCACCGGCGACGACGTGCGCGCCCAGCTCGACGGCAATCTGTGCCGCTGTACGGGCTATCACAACATCGTCAAAGCAGTGCTCGAAGGCGCCGAAGGCATGAAGTCCGCCGGCACGGCCAATGCCGCCGCGAATGCCAACGCGCAGGCCAACGCACCGGCCACCGCCTGAGGAGCCGACGATGAACGCACCCGACACTCACCTGATTGGCGCTTCCGTCGAACGTAAGGAAGACTATCGGTTCCTGACCGGCAACGGCCAGTACACGGACGACATCGTCCTGCCCCAGCAAACCTACGCGGTGTTCCTACGCTCGCCCCACGCGCACGCGAAGATCAACAGCATCGACACCGCCGCCGCCAAACAGTCGCCCGGCGTGGTCGCGATCTTCACCGGTGCGGACATGGCGGCTGACAACGTCGGCGGCCTGCCGTGCGGCTGGCTGATTCACAGCACCGACGGCAAGCCGATGAACGAGCCGCCGCATCCGATCATCGCGCATACGAAAGTGCGTCATGTCGGCGATCAGGTCGCGCTCGTGATCGCCGATTCGATCAAGGCCGCGAAAGACGCCGCCGAATTGATCGAAGTCGACTACGACGTGCTGCCGGCCGTGGTGGACACCGCCCATGCAGCCGACGCCGGCCAGCCCGCCGTGCACGACGAAGTGTCGGACAACATCTGCTACAACTGGGGCCACGGCGACAAAGCCGCCACCGACGCCGCCTTCGCCAAAGCCGCGCACGTCACCACGCTCGACATCGTCAATAACCGCCTGATCCCGAACGCGATCGAACCGCGCGCGGTCAACGCGAGCTTTTCGGTGCAGGATGACAGCTACACGCTCTATGTCGCCAATCAGAATCCGCACGTGGAACGGCTGCTGATGGCCGCGTTCGTGCTGTCGCTGCCGGAATCTAAACTGCGCGTGATCGCACCGGACGTCGGCGGCGGCTTCGGATCGAAGATCTTTCTGTACGCCGAAGACGTCGCGCTGACGTGGGCGTCGAAGAAAATCCGCCGTCCGGTGAAGTGGACGGCCGAGCGCTCGGAGGCGTTCGTCTCGGACGCGCACGGCCGCGATCACGTGACCAAGGCCGAACTGGCCATGGACGCGGACGGCAAGTTCCTCGGCATGCGCATCCACACGACCGCCAACATGGGCGCGTATCTGTCCACATTCGCGTCGAGCGTGCCGACCATTCTGTATGCCACGCTGCTCGCCGGCCAGTACGCCACGCCCGCGATCTATGCGGAAGTAAAAGCGGTCTTCACCAACACCGTTCCCGTCGATGCCTATCGCGGCGCGGGCCGCCCCGAAGCGACCTACGTGGTGGAGCGACTGGTGGAAACCGCCGCGCGCGAAATGAAGCTAGACCCGGCCGAGATTCGCCGCCGCAATTTCATCCGCCAGTTTCCGTATGCGACGCCGGTTGGCCTCACCTACGACACCGGCGACTACGAGACTATCCTCGCCCGTTCGCTCGAACTCGCGGACGTCAAAGGCTTCGAAGCGCGCCGACAGGCATCCGAAAAGAACGGCAAACTGCGTGGCCTCGGCTACTCCTGCTATATCGAAGCGTGCGGTCTCGCGCCGTCGAATATAGCGGGTGCATTGGGCGCACGGGCCGGCCTGTTCGAAGTCGGCCAGATTCGCGTGCACCCCACCGGGTCGGTCACCGTATTCACGGGTTCGCATAGTCACGGCCAGGGACACGAGACGACCTTTGCGCAAGTAGTGGCCGACCGGCTCGGCATCGCGCTGGAAAGCGTCGAGATCGTCCACGGCGACACCGGTCGCATTCCGTTCGGCATGGGCACGTATGGCTCGCGCTCGATTGCGGTCGGCGGCTCAGCGATCATGAAGGCGCTCGACAAGATCGAAACCAAGGCGAAAAAGATCGCCGCGCACCTGCTCGAAGCCGCGGCGGAAGACATCGAGTTCAAGGACGGCGTGTTCCGCGTCGCGGGCACCGATCGCACCAAAGCATTCGCCGACATCTCGCTCGCCGCTTACGTGCCGCACAACTATCCGCTCGATGTACTCGAACCGGGTCTCGAAGAAAGCGCGTTTTACGATCCGACCAACTTCACCTATCCGTCCGGCGCGTACATCTGCGAGATCGAAGTCGATCCGGAGACAGGCGTGTGCCGGATCCAGCAGTTCACCGCGGTCGACGATTTCGGCAACGTGATCAATCCGATGATCGTCGAAGGACAGGTGCACGGTGGGCTTGCTCAGGGCATCGGCCAGGCGATGCTGGAGCGCTGCGTGTACGACAACGAGAGCGGCCAGTTGCTGTCCGGCTCGTACATGGACTACGCGATGCCGCATGCGTCCGATCTGCCGAACTTCACCGTCGAAACCGTCAAGGGCACGCCGTGCACGCACAATCCGCTCGGCGTGAAAGGCTGCGGCGAAGCGGGCGCGATCGGCTCGCCGCCGGCGGTGATCAACGCGATCCTCGACGCGCTCGCGCCGCTTGGCGTGACCGACTTGCAAATGCCGGCGACGCCGCATCGCGTGTGGTCAGCGATTCATGCTGCCAAGCAACCCCATTGAGATCCTGAGCGGAGCATTCGACATGTATTCATTCGAGTATCAACGCGCGACGGATCCCAAAGCGGCCGCCGCCATTCTCACCGCCGACAGCGACGCCAAATTTCTGGCCGGCGGCCAGAGCCTGTTGCCCACCATGCGGCTGCGTCTCGCCCAGCCGTCGCAATTGATCGACGTGACGCGCATTCCCGCGCTCAAGGCGATCACCGTCGACGCGAAAACGGTCGCGATCGGCGCCGCTGTCTGTCACGCCGATGTGGCGGATCACGCGGAACTTCGACGCGTCTCGCCGGCGCTCGCGGATCTCGCCGCGCACATCGGCGATCGCCAGGTGCGCGCGCTCGGCACGATCGGCGGCTCGCTCGCCAACAACGATCCGGCCGCGTGTTATCCGGCCGCGGCGATGGCGTTGGACGCGACCATCGTGACGGACCGGCGGCGCATTGCATCGAGCGACTTCTTCGTCGGCATGTATGAGACGGCGTTGGCGCCCGATGAGCTAATCGTCGCCGTGGAGTTTCCAGTGCCCGAGCGCGCGGCGTACGAGAAATTCCGCAATCCCGCTTCGCACTTTGCGTTGGTCGGCGTGTTCGTCGCGAAGTTCGCAAGCGGCGTGCGCGTGGCGGTGACGGGCGCGGCGTCGTCGGTGTTTCGTGTGCCGGAGCTGGAAAGCGCGCTGTCGGCGAACTTCACGCCCGAGGCCGCACGCGGGGTGACGGTGTCGGCGGCCGACCTGAACACCGACATGCACGCGAGCGCCGAATACCGCGCGCATCTGATTCCGGTGCTGGCCGCGCGCGCGGTGACGAAGGCGAACGGTTAGCTTCTCCTCGATGTTCGCGGCTGATGTGGTCTGTGCTCGCACAGGCCACATCAGCCGCATTTCGCTCACATACGCCAACGCCGCTTTGCTTCATTGCGCAGATTCAGGAACACCATGCAGCCCGCTTCAATCGACGACACCCTCGCTCAACTCGCCGCGCAAAGCTATTTCGCCAGCCGCGAGCTGGCAACCGCGCTGTATCTCGCGCTGCGCATGGAGCGGCCGTTGTTCGTCGAAGGTGAGCCGGGCGTCGGCAAGACGGAGCTCGCCAAGGCGGCGGCGGGTATGCTCGGCACCTCGATGTTGCGCCTGCAATGTTATGAAGGTCTCGACACGGCAAGCGCGCTCTACGAATGGGACTATCCGCGGCAGATCATGGCGCTGCGTCTCGCCGAAGCCGCGGGCGAACGTCCCGACAACGACACCTTGTATCGCGGCGAATTCCTGCTGAAGCGTCCGTTGCTGCAAGCGCTGATGCCCGATGAAAATCATCCCGGTGCACGACGCGTGTTGCTGATCGACGAGATCGACCGCGCCGACGAGCCGTTCGAAGCCTTTCTGCTGGAACTGCTTTCGGACTTCCAGGTATCGATTCCCGAATACGGCACGGTCCGCGCGGAGCAGCCGCCGCTCGTCGTGATGACTTCGAACCGGACGCGCGAAGTGCACGACGCGTTGAAGCGCCGGTGCCTGTATCAATGGATCGGTTATCCCGAGCGCGATCGCGAACTGGAGATCGTCGCCGCTCGCGCGCCGCAAACGTCGGCGGAATTGCAGCGGCGTGCGGTCGATTTCGTGCATCGGCTGCGCGGCATGGATCTGTTCAAGGCGCCCGGCATCGCCGAAACGATCGACTGGTGTCGCGCGTTGGAGGCGCTGTCGGTGACTGAGCTCGATCCGCAATCGGTGCACAACACGCTTGGCGTGCTGCTCAAGTATCAGGACGATCTGGCGCGCGTCGATGCCGCGCAAATCGCGCAGTGTCTCGCCGCGCCTGGATAGCCAGCATGACGAATTCATTTGACGCGGGCAACGAAGACGCTTCATGCCATCGCATTGGGCTGCCCGGCAGCGCGTCGGGCGAGCCCACCTCACCACTCGCCGACACGCCCACGCTCGCCCGCAACGTCGTGCATTTCGTGCGCGTGCTGCGCGGCGCCGGTTTGCCGATGTCGCCCGCGCAAGCCGTCGATGCGCTCGCCGCTTTGCACTGGATCGATCTGGGCCGCCGCGACGACGTGCGCGCCGCGCTCGCCGCCTCGCTGGTATCGGCGCCCGACGAACGCGATCTGTTCAACGCCGCGTTCGATCTGTTCTGGCGCGATCCCGATTGGGAAGGCAAGCTACGCGCGCTGCTTCTGCCGAAAGTCCGCGACGGCCTGCCGCCGCCCAAACGCAACAACCGTCTCGCCGATGCGCTGGCCGTGCGCGCGCCGAACTCACCGCATAGCAAAGCGCCGCAGGAAACCGAGCAACACGAACTGCATGCGCACGTCACCTTCAGCGCGGAAGAGCGCTTACGTCATCGCGATTTCGACACCCTTTCCGCCGATGAATGGCGCACCTTGCGTCATCTGATTCGCGGCCAGCGTCTGCCGCTCGCCACCGAGCCGACGCGTCGACTGAAAGCGGCTTCGCACGGCACACATGCGGACTTGCGCGCGAGCGCCCGGCACGCGGTGCGCGCGGGCGGCGACTGGACGGTGTGGAAGTATCGCGCGGTGGTCGAACGCAAGCCGCCGCTCGTGCTGCTGCTCGACATCTCCGGTTCGATGAGCAGCTATTCGCGCGCGGTGCTGTATTTCTGCCACGCGCTGCTGCAATCGCGCGAACGCTTGCAGGTGTTTCTGTTTGGCACGCGGCTCACCAACGCGACGCGTGCGCTGCGCGAGCGCGATCCCGATGTGGCGATCGCGACGCTCACCGAACAGGTGGTGGACTGGTCGGGCGGCACGCGGATCGGCGCGGCGCTCGCCGAATTCAACCGCCGGTGGGCGCGACGCGTGCTGACCGGGCGAGCCACGGTGCTGCTCGTCACCGACGGCCTCGATCACGAAGCAATCCACGTGCTCGACACCGAGATGGCCCGCCTGCACCGCTTCGCACACCGCATCATCTGGCTCAATCCGCTGCTGCGTTTCAGCGGCTTTTCTCCGAAAGCGCGCGGCGTGCAGGCGATCCTGCCGTACGTCGACGCGCATCGTCCGGTTCATAATCTAGACAGCCTGACGGCGTTCGGCCGCGACCTCGCGCAACTCACGCGCGCGCCTCGCCGCAGTGCCGGCGTCACAGGTACCGCAGGAGCGACATCATGGAATTGACCGAAACCCATACGCTGCCCGTTTCGCAGCAGCGCACATGGGACGCGCTGAACGACACCGAGGTTCTGCGCGCCTGCATTCCGGGCTGCGAAAGCATCGACCCGGACGGCGAAAATGCCTATGTGGTCGCGCTGAGCGCCGCAGTCGGCCCGGTCAAGGCGCGCTTTAAGGGACGCATGCAACTCACCGACATCGAGGCGCCGAACTCGTACAGCATTGTGTTCGAAGGCCAGGGCGGTGCCGCGGGCTTCGCCAAGGGCAATGCGCACGTCTCGCTCGAAGCCGATGGCGACACCGCCACGAAGCTCAGCTACACGGCGAGCGCGCAGGTCGGCGGCAAGCTCGCGCAGATCGGCTCGCGGCTCGTCGACGGCGCGGCGCGTAAAATCGCAGGCGAATTCTTCAAGCGCTTCGGCGCCCAGGTAGGCGGCAGCAGCAGTGAAGGCGCGGCGGCCCCGGACGCCGGGGAGAATGCAGCCGATGACGCGGTGCCGCACAATACAGCATCAAACGAGGCCGCGGACGGCGAGTCCGGCGGCGACGCAACGAAAAGGAAGAAATCATGGACAGCGTGGATCTCGAAGTCCTGAAGTCCAGCGCACGCTGGCTGGAAGAAGGACATCGCGCGCTACTGGTGACGGTGGTGAAGACGTGGGGCTCGTCGCCGCGTCCCGAGGGCGCAATGCTCGCGGTGCGCGACGATGGACTCGTGGTGGGCTCGGTATCGGGCGGCTGCATCGAAGACGATCTGATCGACCGCGTGCGGCAACGCGGTATCGAGCAGACGCGGCCGGAAGCGGTCAAGTATGGCATCACGGCGGAGGAAGCACATCGCTTCGGCCTGCCGTGCGGCGGCACGATCCAGTTGGTGCTCGAACCGCTGACGCCGAAAAGCGGCATTGCCGAACTGTGCAACGCGGTGGAGAACGGGCGCCTCGTCGCCCGCGAAGTGAATATGATGACGGGCGCGACGCAGCTCGAAAACGCGCAGGCAACCGACGGCGTGCATTTCGACGGCGAACGTCTGCTGACGATTCATGGCCCGCGTTACCGCATGCTGGTGATCGGCGCGGGACAGTTGTCGCGCTATCTGTGCCATATCGCCGTTGGGCTCGATTATCAGGTCACCGTGTGCGATCCGCGCGAGGAGTACACCGAGGAATGGAACATTCCCGGCACGAAGATCGTGCGGACCATGCCCGACGACACGGTGATCGAGATGAAGCTCGATGAGCGCTGCGCGGTGATCGCGCTGACGCACGACCCGAAGCTCGACGATCTCGCGCTGATGGAAGCGTTGAAGACGCCGGCGTTTTATGTCGGCGCGTTGGGTTCGCGAAGGAATAATCAGGCGCGGCGCGAACGTCTCAAGGAGTTCGATCTGAACGATACCGAGTTGGCCCGCTTGCATGGACCGGTCGGGATTTATATCGGCAGCCGCACGCCGCCTGAAATCGCGGTGTCGATTCTCGCCGAGGTGACGGCGGCCAAGAACGGCGTTTCCCTGCCGACCTTGCTTCAGGTCGAAGGCGCAAAGGCCGCGCGCGAAGTGGCGGCCTCGGGTGGGACTGCTTGCAGCGTCGGAGTCTGAGTTTGACGTGAAGGTGCGGGCGCGGCGCTTTTCCTGGCCGCCGCTGCTCGCGGATAGCGCAACGCCGCTTACATCAAACCGCACACCACGGCGGCGATCACAGACCCGCCCACCAGTACAACGCCCACCACGCGACGCTTATTCAACTCGGTCCACAGCAGCACACCGGTCAGCGAAAGCAGAATCATGCTGCCGGCGATCGTATCGATCAGCAGCACCCAGCCGACGCTCAGGCCCACGCCTTTGTGCAGGTTGTTCATGGTCGAGAGAAACGAGTTGTGCGTGCGTTTCACCGCGACGAAGCCGTTGCCCACCCAATACTCCGCCTGCACGTTCTGCGACGGCCCCACGATGCCGACTTGCCAGAACTCTGGCTGCATCGTGCTGCGATCGCCCCATGCCACCGGATGCGCCGGCTCGCGCTTCATCCTGCCCGGCTTGCCGTCGATCTTCAACTCGCTCTTGAGCCACGTCGCCATGTCCATCGGCGAATGCAGCGATTTTTGCGGCACGGGAATCTGCATTTCCTCGACCTGTGGCTCGCCGGACGACACCTTCAGCGGACCGGCGCGGTGATTCAGCAGGAAACCGGTCGCGCCGAACATCAGGCCGAGCACCGCGCCCCACAGGCCGACCCACCCGTGCACCTTGCGCAGCCACTTGATGAAGTTCGCGCGCCGCGAACGCTGACGCCGCGCCGCCTGCTCCGCATCGTCCATCAAATGATGACCGCGCTCCGGCTTATGGGCGACGTATTGCGTGCCGTGACCAGCGGCAGGTTTCATATCGATCGAGTCAGGCGCGTTCAAATCCGGGCTCCAGGCGCAGCAAGTTGATCCATCGCCGGCACGCGACGACAAAGCGCGTTCACCCGGCAGCGGTCGAGGAAAGGTTCGAAGGGAGGTGCCGGACGACCCGGCTTGCGGTCCAGGCCATCCGGCTGAGAGGCTGGCTGGCAGTCACAGAGGAGGAGAAATGTGACGGAAAGCTGGCGATGCCTTTCAAATGAGAATGGCTATCATTACATAATTAAGCGGATTGCTCAATCGCAACGCGCGGCATCCGCTTGACATCCGCGCGGCGCAAACCGACTCTAACTGACGATCCCGTTAACGTTACGTTCGGATACCAGCCTGCCATGCGCCTCTCTTTCCTGGTCTGTCTTGCCTCTTTCGGCTGGCTTGCCGGCATCCACGGCGCGGGTGCGAGCGTTCCCGCCAAACTGGACGATCCCTATACCAACGAAGGCGAGACGCAGACCTTTACCGTCAACGCCGACGGCTCCTTCTCGAAACTCGATTCGATGACGCTGCACGTGAACAACGAAGCCGGCGTCGCGCGGGTCGCGCAGCAATACGTCTGGTTCAACCGCAACATGGCGGACGTGCAGATCCTCGAGGCCTACACGACCACCGCCGATGGCGTGCGTCACGACGTGCAGCCCGAGCAGATCCGCGACGTCCAGGAAGCCCGTTCGTTCGACGCGCCGATGTTCCAGGACATCCAGGAAAAGGTGATTGTGTTCCCGGCCGTGGAGCCAGGCGCGCGCGTGCATCTCACCTATCGCAAGACGCAGAAGCAGCCGATCGTGCCTGGCGAATTCAGCGACTTCACGCCGCCCGATCTCGCGCCGACGCACAACTTCCGCCTGATCTACGATCTGCCCGCCGACAAGCCGCTGTATGCCGACGCGCGCGGTTTCACCGTTGTGCAACCCGTGACGCGCGACGGCCGCACGCGTTACGAATATCGCTACGACAAGGCGCACTTCAGCCGGCTGGAACGCGGCTCCGTTGCCTACGTGTCGTATGGCGACCGGATGATGGTCTCCACCTTCCCGGACTACGCCGCCTTCGCCGCGACCTACCGTGAATCCGCGGCGGACCCGAGCGCGCACGACGCGGCCGTCACGCGTCTCGCGCAACAACTCACCGCGCACGACCGCACGCCGCGCGACAAGGCGAAGACGCTGTACGACTGGGTACGTCGCAATGTGCGCTACGTGGCGATCAATGTCGGACGCGGCGCGGTGGTGCCGCACAGCGCGAGCGCGGTGCTCGCGAACCGCTATGGCGATTGCAAGGATCACGTCGCGCTGTACGGCGCACTGCTCGACGCGGCCGGCGTGCGGAACGAGCCGGCCTTGATCAGCAGCGGCACGATCTACACGCTGCCGAGCGTGCCGGGCTACGGCGTCATCAATCACATCATTACGTGGCTGCCGGATTTGCAGCTATACGCGGACTCGACCGCCTCGAATGTCGAATTCGGCTTTCTGCCGTCGTCCGATATGAACCGGCCGACCGTGCTTGTCGGCGGTGGCGTGATCTCGCGCACGCCGGCAACCGCGTTCATGACGCGTAGCACCGATCTGTCGATCAAGGTCGAACCGGACGGCTCGGCGAGCTTCACGTATCGGCTGGAAGCGGTCGGCGCCTCGACTGAACAGGCGCGCGCGATGTTGCGCACGCAGACGCCCGCGCAACGCGAGGAGTCGATTCAGGCCGAGCTGCGCAGCGCTAACCTGCGTGGCACCGCCACGCTCACCACCAACGACCTCAACGTCGCCGACGGCCCGCTCGTCATCACGATGAAAGGCACGCTGGAGAGTCTCGTGGTGCCGGGCGCGGCGGCCTCGATTCCGGCGTTGACGAGTCTGGCCGGCGGCTTTGAGGCCGACACACGTTACTGGCTCGGCGAGCGCAGGCGCACGCAGCCGTTCGTCTGCCACAACCTGGCGCTGCACGAACGCGCGCGTATCGAGTTGCCCGCCAATTTTCGCGTGCTCGACATGCCGGAGGCGAAACGAACCCAGGATCGCTTCGTCGATTTCCAGTCGCAATACACGTTCGATCCACTTAGCAACGTCGTCACGATGACGCGCGACGGCGCCACACATTTCGAGAGCGACGTCTGCACACCCGACGACTTCGCGCAGATGCGTCCCGCGATCGAAGCAATCGGGCGCGACGTGCGCGCGGAAGTGATCGTCAGGTCGACGCTGGTGGAGTCGTCGAGCGTTGCTTCGCAGGCGCCATGAGCGCCTGCTTCAGATGCGCTCAAACGGGCCAGAGCGGCCCTTCCTGCATCGCGCCGAGCTGCTCGCGCAACTCGAGGATGCGGTCTTCCCAGTAACGCTGCGTGTTGAACCACGGAAACGCCGCGGGGAATGCCGGATCGTCCCAGCGACGTGCAAGCCACGCCTGGTAGTGAATCAGCCGCAGCGTGCGCAGCGCTTCGACCAGGTAGAGTTCGCGCGGTTCGAAGTCGCAGAAGTCCTCGTAGCCCGCGAGCAGATCCGCCAGCGCGCGCGACGCTTCGACGCGCTCGCCCGGCAGCAACAGCCACAAGTCCTGCACCGCCGGTCCCATGCGGCTGTCGTCGAAGTCGACGAAATGCGGCCCCGCGTCGGTCCACAACACATTGCTCGGATGGCAGTCGCCATGCATGCGCAGCATGCGGATGTCGCCGGCCCGTTCGAACGCACGCTCCACGCCTTCGAGCGCGAGGTTCACCACGGTTTCCCACGCGGTGCGCAAGTCGTCCGGCACGAAACGGTGAGCGAGCAAGAAGTCGCGCGGTTCATAGCCAAAGGTGTGGATGTCGAGCGTGGGACGTTCAGCGTAGTTCTGCGTCTGGCCGACCGCATGGATGCGGCCGATGAAACGCCCGAGCCATTCGAGCGTGTCGCGCCGGTCGAGATCCGGCGCGCGGCCACCGCGACGCTCGAAGATGGAGAAGCGAAAGCCGTCGAAGGTATGCAGCGTGCGGCCATCGAGTGCGCGCGCGGGCACCGCCGGAATCTCGCGCGCGGCGAGATCGGCAACGAAAGCATGTTCTTCAAGGATGGCGGCGTCGCTCCAACGCTCGGGACGGTAGAACTTCGCGACCACGGGCGGGCCGTCTTCCACGCCCACCTGGTACACGCGGTTCTCGTAGCTGTTGAGCGGCAGCATGCGACCGTCGGTGCGCACGCCGACTGTGCTGAGCACGCTGTCGAGCGCGTCGAGCACGATTTCCGGCTTGAGCCGGGCGAAAGGCACAGCGCTGTTTGCGCTGTCCTGTGGATCGAGGATGTCGTCGTTCATGCCCGCATTGTGCGCCGCGCCGCCGTCAAAGACGAGGGCGAAGGCTCACAACGCGGAACCACCCGCGGCTTACAACTTGCACACGGCTTGTACTCAAACTGCCTTCAATGCATCTGCGCGCTTGACGGTCGCACTTGCTCGCCCGTATCGATCAGGTCTTCAAGGAAAAAGGGTTCAGTATTCAGGTGCGGCGAAGCGCCGGGCTCGCCGGCATACCACGCCACCATGGCCATGTCGCCGAGAATGCGCATGACGATCCCGCGCGCGCCTTGCGGCACGGCGATATGCACCGATCGGACAATGGAACCGATTTGCATGATGTTTCCCCGTTTCTCCCATAGCCGGCTTTATGATTTCCACGCCGGTCAAGGTGATGATAAAAGCGTCGCTCCGCCGATAACGTTGCGTACGCACCCAATCTGCTGCGCGTGATACGCGTAAGAGGTTCGAGTCATTGTTCCCGTTTTGCGGGGCCGAGGAAAGCGCGAACTCAGGGCTCTTTACCCCTTGTTTCGCCCTATTCCCATTACGGCGCGCTGGACCGATGATTCGGGGCGTAACGCGTCGCAACGAGACCATCATAAACCCTGCTGGGGTGAGATATCAAAAACGTGCACCAACTAGACCATTTGCTCGACGTGACCGCCACGCCGGCCTTTGCGCGCTGCTGCGGCGCGCGTCCCGCCGCTCACGTTCGCCACGTCCATGGCGCCGCCTTGCGCGGCCTTGAACGGCTCGACTAGTCATGTGGATCGTTCGTCTCGCGCTGCGGCGCCCGTATACGTTCGTCGTCCTGGCCCTGCTATTGATGATCGTCGGACCTTTGACGATCCTGCGCACGCCCACCGACATCTTCCCCAATATCGACATTCCGGTGCTCTCGGTGATCTGGTCGTATAACGGCCTGCCCGCCGACGAGATGGAAAAGCGCATCGTGCTCAACTACGAGCGCGGGCTGTCGACGGCGGTCAACGATATCGAGCACACCGAGTCGACTTCGCTGAACGGCATCGCAGTGGTCAAGATCTTTTTCCAGCCGCACGCGAATATCGATGAAGCGCTCGCCGAGGTCACCGCGCTGTCACAAACGCAATTGCGCTCGCTGCCGCCCGGCATTACGCCGCCGAATATCCTGCGCTACAACGCTTCGACGGTGCCGATCCTGCGGCTCGCGCTGTCGTCCGCCTCGCTCACCGAACAGGAGCTATTCGACTTCGGGAACAACTTCCTGAAGACGCAGCTCGCTACCGTGCCCGGCGCTTCGGCGCCGCTGCCGTATGGCGGCAAGCAGCGCCAGATCATGGTCGATATCGATTCGCGCAAACTGCAGGAGCGCAATCTTTCGCCGATGGACGTGGTCAATGCGGTCACTGCACAAAATCTGATCCTGCCCTCGGGCACCGCGAAAATCGGCTCGACCGAATACTCGGTGCAAATGAACGGCAGTCCGGATTCGCTGGCCGGCCTGAACAATATTCCGATCAAATCCACAGCGAACGGCACCGTTTATATTCGCGACGTCGCTCACGTGCGCGACGGTTTCCAGCCGCAAACCAATATCGTGCGCGTGAACGGCCAACGCGCGGCGCTGTTGACCATCAACAAAAGCGGCAACACGTCCACGCTCGAAATCGTCGACCGCATCAAGAAGATGATGCCGACGTTGCGCAATCTCGTGCCCGCCTCGTTGAATATCGACCCCGTTGCCGACCAGTCGCTGTTCGTGCGTGCTTCGGTGCAAGGCGTGCTGCGCGAGGCGCTGATCGCGGCCTGCCTGACCGGTCTGATGATTCTGCTGTTCCTCGGCAACTGGCGCGCCACGCTGATCATCGCCGTGTCGATTCCGCTGTCGATGATCACGTCGATCATCGCGCTCTCCCTGCTCGGCGAAACCATCAACATCATGACGCTCGGCGGGCTCGCGCTCGCGGTCGGCATTCTGGTGGACGACGCGACGGTAGCGATCGAAAACATCAGCCATCAACTCGAGCAGGGTAAGACGCTTGAGCAGGCGATTCTCGACGGCGCGCATCAGATTGCGATTCCGACGCTGGTGTCGACCTTGTCCATCTGCATCGTGTTCGTGCCGATGTTTCTGCTGACGGGCGTCGCGCACTATCTGTTCATCCCGCTCGCCGAGGCGGTGGTGTTCGCGATGCTGGCGTCCTACTTCTTCTCGCGGACGCTCGTGCCGACACTCGCGAAATACCTGCTGCGTTATCACCACAAGCCGGCGGATCTGCATCACGCGCCTGCGCAAACGCGCAATCCGTTCATGCGCGTGCACTACGCATTCGAAGGCGGCTTCTCGCGTTTGCGCGACCGCTATCGCGTGTTTCTCGAAGCGCGCGTCGCGCGGCCGGGCCTGTTCGTGACGCTGTTTCTGGTCTGCTGTGGCGCGTCGATGCTGCTGATGCCGTTCCTCGGCCGCGACTTTTTCCCAGCGGTCGACGCCGGCACGATCGCGCTGCATCTACGCGCGAAAACCGGCATGCGGGTGGAGGAAACGGCGGTAGTGACCGATCGCGTCGATACGCGGATCCGCCAATTGATACCGCCTGGTGAGTTGCATTCGATCATCGACAACATCGGCTTGCCGGTCTCGGGCATCAACCTCTCATACAGCAACACCGGCACGATCGGCACCTCGGATGCGGACGTGCTGATCACGCTCAATCCCGATCACCATCCGAGCGCCGACTACGTGCGCACGCTGCGGCGCACGCTCACCGACGAATTCCCCGGCGTGCAGTTCGCCTTCCTGCCCGCGGATATCGTCAGTCAAACGCTCAACTTCGGCATGCCGTCGCCGATCGATATCCAGATTGTCGGGCGTGACGTGGCCGGCAATCGCGTGTTCGCCGCGAAACTGCTGAACCGACTGCGCACGGTGCCCGGTCTCGTCGATGCACGCATCCAGCAACCCGCCGATTTGCCGCGCATCTTTATCGACGTGGACCGCACGCGCGCGCAGCAAGCCGGCTTCTCGCAACGCGACATCGCGAGCAACCTGCTGATCACGCTGTCCGGCAGTCAGCAGACCACGCCGACCTTCTGGCTCAATCCGCGCAACGGCGTGAGCTACAACGTGATCACGGAAGCGCCGCAATACACGATTGATTCGCTGCAATCGCTCGCGAACATTCCGCTGAACGCGAATGGTCACAGCAATATTCTCGGCTCGCTCGCCAGCATGAGGCGCGAAGCAGGCAACGCGACGCTCACGCACTACAACGCGCAGACCACCATCGATATTTTCGGCACCGCCGACGGCCGCGATCTAGGCGGCGTGTCCGACGACATCCGCAAGATCATCGACGACGCCAAGGCCGATCTGCCCAAAAGCTCGACCATCGAAGTGCGCGGCCAGGTGCAGACCATGAACGATTCGTTCTCGGGGCTGTTCGCGGGTCTGGTGTTCGCGATTCTGCTGGTGTATCTGCTGATCGTGGTGAATTTCCAGTCGTGGCTCGATCCGTTCATCATCATCACCGCGTTGCCGGGCGCGCTTGCGGGCATCGTGTGGATGCTGTTTCTCACGCACACCACGCTGTCGATTCCCGCGCTCACCGGCGCGATCATGTGTATCGGCATCGCGACCGCCAACTCGATTCTCGTGATCAGCTTCGCGCGCGAGCAGTTGCTCGAACACGGCGACGCGACGCGCGCGGCGATCGAAGCGGGCTTCACGCGTTTTCGTCCGGTGCTGATGACGGCGCTCGCGATGGTAATCGGCATGGTGCCGATGGCGATCGGTCTCGGCGAAGGCGGCGAGCAGAATGCGCCGCTCGGGCGCGCGGTCATCGGCGGACTGACGATCGGCACGCTGGCCACGTTGATTTTCGTGCCGGTGGTGTTTTCGATGATCTACCGGCGACTCGCGGCACGTCGCTTGCGCGCGGCTGAACATGTGGTGGGGAAGCCGTGATGTATAGCGCCTTCGCGATCGTCTTAGCAATAGCAGGCAACACAAGAGGCAGCTTCGACTGCCCATGTATCTCGACAGGGGAAGCTTGATGGAAGGACAACGTCCAGACAGTTCCAGCGCAGCGCGCGATCCGGCAAAGGCGAAACGCGCACGCTGGATCGGGATCGCGGTTGCCGTGGCGGTCATCGCATTGGCGGCACAAGGTATCTGGTCGCGCCACAACGCGCACGCGGCGCTCGAACGCGATGCCGAGCACACGAGCCAGATGAGCGTCGAAGTCGTGCGGCCGCAGAAGTCGACAGTCGGACTCGATCTCGTGCTGCCCGGCAATGTGCAGGCTTTTCTCGACACGCCGATTTACGCGCGCACCAACGGCTATCTGAAGAAGTGGTATGCCGACATCGGCGCGCACGTGAAAAACGGCCAGTTGCTGGCGGAGATCGACACGCCGGAAGTCGACGATCAACTGCGCGCCGCCCGGGCCGATCTCGCGAACGCCAACGCCAACTATGCGCTTGCGAAAAGCACCGCCGACCGCTGGACCGACATGCTGAGAAGCAAATCGGTCTCGAAGCAGGAAACCGACGAGAAGGTCGGCGACATGCTCGCGAAGAAAGCCACGCTCGACGCTGCGCGTTTCAACGTGGCGCGGCTAGAGAAGACGCAGTCGTTCCAGAAGGTGTATGCGCCGTTCGACGGCATTGTGACGGCGCGCAATGTCGATGTCGGCGCGCTGATCGACGCGGGTAGTTCTGGTGGCCCGGCAAAGGAACTGTTTCATGTCGCGCAGGCGGATAGGCTGCGCGTTTATGTGAATGTGCCGCAGGCGTACGCGCAGCAGGTTCGCGCGCAGCAGACCGCGTTTCTGACGTTGACCGAGACGCCGTCCAAACACTATCCGGGCACCGTGGCGCGCACTGCGGGTGCGGTCGATCCGCAACAGCGCACGATGCTGGTTGAAGTCGATGTCGACAATCGTAAGGGCGATTTGCTGCCGGGCGCGTATGCGCAAGTGCACTTCGCGTTGGGCACGGGCGCGGCGCCCTTCACACTGCCCGGCAACGCGCTGCTGTTCCGCCCGGATGGCGTGACTGTGGCGACCGTCGACGCGCAGCACAAGGTGAAGCTCGTGCCGGTGTCGTTGGGAACGGACTTCGGCACGCGAGTGGCGATCGTGTCCGGCTTGCAAGGCGATGAGCAGGTGATCCTGAACCCGCAGGACTCGATCGTCGATGGCGCACCGGTGCGGATCGTAGCGGCGAAAGCGGGTGCGGCGACGGGTGCGTCGGGCGCGGCGGCGGGTGGCGAAGGGGCAGCGGGCGCGTCCGGCGCAGCGGCGAGTGGCGAAGGGGCAGCGGGCGCGTCCGGCGCAGCGGCGGGTGGCGAAGGGGCAGCGGGCGCGTCCGGCGCAGCGGCGAGTGGTCAAGGGGCGGTGGGCGCATCCGGCGCAGTAGCGAGCAGCGGCGGAGCAGCGGGCGCGTCCGGCGTGGTGGCACGCGGCGACGGAGTGGCGGTCGGCTCCGGCGCAATAGCGAACAGCGGCGCCGTAGAGGTCGTGCCCGGGACAGCGGCAAGCGGTCAACGGGCGGCGGGCACATCCGGCGCAATAGCGGAAAACTCGCCGGCAGCTCATGTCGCCACATTGCAGTCCGCGAGGACATCGTCATGAACGCGCCGGCATCCCGTCGCCGTTGCGTCGCTCCGTCGCTGCGCCACGTCTCGCTGCGCACGTCCGCTTTGGCATTAGCAGGCGCGTGCGCACTCACCGCCTGCACCGTCGGCCCAGACTACGTGAAGCCGACCACCTCCACTACCGCAACCTACAAGGAACTCGACGGCACCGCCTGGAAACCCGCGCAACCCGCCGACACGCTCACACGCGGCGCGTGGTGGAGCGTCTACGCAGACCCGTCGCTCGACGCACTCGAACAACAGGTCGCGAGCGCGAACCAGAACGTGCAGGCCGCCGAAGCGCGCTTTCGCGCCGCCCGCGCAACGGTGGCGCAATATCGCTCGAGTTTCTTCCCGGTCGTCACCGCGAACGGCGCCTATTCACGCGCGCGTTCGTCGGAGAACGTGCTGCACAAGTCGACCGCCGGCCTCACGCTAAACGACTACCTCGTGCAAGCCGACGCGTCGTGGGAACCCGACCTGTGGGGCCGCGTGTCGCGCAGTGTCGAAGGCGCGAAAGCCGAAGCGCAGGCCAGCGCCGCCGATGCGCAAGCCGTGCTCCTGTCGATGCAGGCCGAACTCGCCACCGACTACTTCGAGTTGCGCGGACTCGATCAGGAGCGCCAACTGCTCGACGACACGATCGAGGCCTACAAGCAAGCCCTCGATCTGACGCAGCACCGCTACACCGGCGGCATCGCCACGGATGCCGATGTCGCGCAGGCGCAGACGCAACTGAAGACCACCCAGGCGCAAGCATTCGACCTCGGCGTGCAGCGCGCGCAACTCGAACACGCGATCGCGATCCTGATCGGCCAGCCGCCTTCCACTTTTTCGCTGCCGGTTGCGCCGCTCACCGCGGTGCCGGTCGTAGCGGCGGCGGGCGTGCCGTCCGCGTTGCTCGAACGCCGCCCGGACATTGCGGCGGCCGAACGGCACGTCGCCGACATGAATGCACAGATCGGTGTGGCGACGGCGGCGTTTTTTCCGAACCTCATCTTGTCGGTGACGGGTGGCCTCGAAGCGACTAACTACAGTCAGTGGTTGCTGGCGCCGAGCCGACTGTGGTCGCTGGGGCCGACGTTGGCGGGCACGCTGCTCGACTTCGGCGGACGCGCTTCCGTGAAGGAGCAGGCCCGCGCGCATTACGACGAGAGCGTCGCGCAATACCGGCAGACCGTATTGAGCGCTTTTGGCCAGGTCGAGGACAATCTCGCAGCCCTGCGTGTGCTCGAACAGGAAGCGACCGCGCAGGACGATGCGGTGGCCGCCGCGCAGCGCGCGCTGGCAGTCGTATCGAATCGCTACAAGAACGGTGCGATCACGTATCTCGACGTGGTGGTCGCGCAAACCACCGCGCTCACCAACGAGCGCGACGCCGTGTCGATCGCGCGTCGGCGGATGGCGGCGAGCGTGGCGTTGATCAAGGCGCTGGGCGGCGGCTGGGACGCGTCCGCGCTGCCGACGGACGAGCAGATCGTGCATCCATCCGCACCCGCGAGCGATGCCGCGGCGCACGGGTAGTCATCGTTTTTCGATGCCGCGAAGAGGGCGCAGGGCGCGCCGGCAGATCGCGTCGTAGTGGCGGCTAACTGCCCGCGGCACCGACTCGCGCGCCTTTTTCAGCGTATCCTTAACTCCTTTGTGTCCTTTGTATCCCTGAGGAGATTTTTTTCGTGACCCCGCCGCCGGACTCCCACCGGACTGCTACTTCGGCTGCTCCTGCTTCAACCGCTTCTTCGACCGCTTCCGCCGTGCCCGACATCCCTTATCTCGAACGCGGCACACGCGCGTACTGGCGCGCCAGCATCGCGCTGCTGTTCGCCGGCTACGCGACGTTCTCGCTTCTCTATTGCGTGCAGCCGTTGCTGCCGTCGTTTTCAACGGCGTTCAACGTGACACCGGCACAAAGCAGCCTGTCGCTCTCGCTGACCACGGCCGCGCTCGCGCTTGCCGTGTTCGTCGCCGGCTTCGTTTCGGAAGGCTGGAGCCGTCACAAGCTGATGACGCTGTCGCTCACCGTTTCCGCGCTGCTGACCATCGGTGTGTCGATCGCGCCGCAGTGGCATCAACTGCTCGTGCTGCGCACGCTCGAAGGGCTCGCGCTCGGCGGCGTGCCCGCCGTCGCGATGGCCTATCTCGCGGAAGAAGTGCACCCCGACGGCCTCGGCCTCGCGATGGGACTCTACGTCGGCGGCACGGCGATCGGCGGGATGGCCGGACGCGTGATCACCGGCGTCGTCGCGGATCTGTTTTCGTGGCGCGTCGCGATCGGCACGATCGGCGTGCTCGGTATTCTGTCGATGCTCGCGTTTCGCGCGTTGCTGCCACCGTCTCGTCATTTCGTGCCGCGGCGCGGACTCGGCTTCACGCACCACCGTACCGCCTTGCTCAAGCAATTCACGCGGCCCGGACTGTCTCTGTTGTTTCTGCTCGGCTTCGTGCTGATGGGCAGCTTCGTCACGCTGTACAACTACATCGGCTACCGGCTGCTCGCGCCGCCTTATCAGTTGAATCAGACGGAGATCGGCGCGATCTTCATCGTGTATCTGACGGGTGTGGTCGCCTCGCCATGGTCGGGACGCATGGCCGATACGTTCGGCCGCGCTCGCGTGCTCACTGCCAGCTTGCTGTTGATGGCGCTCGGTCTCGCGCTCACCATGTTGCAGCCGTTGGCGGCGATCGCGGCCGGCATCGCTTGCGTGACGTTCGGCTTCTTCGCCGGACATTCGGTGGCGAGCAGTTGGGTCGGACGGCTCGCCAAGGATGCCAAAGGTCAGGCCGCCGCGTTGTATCTGCTCGCGTATTACATCGGCTCAAGCGTGGTCGGCTCGTACGGCGGTCACGTGTGGGCCGGTTTCGGATGGAACGGTGTCGCGGGGCTGGTGGGCGTGCTCCTTGTCATCGGCCTGCTTGCAACGATGCGCTTGCGCGGACGTGAGCAACCTCGAATCTGATGGACGCGCGGCGACCCAGCGCGCATTGAATGACGCTAAAACGTAAGGCCGACGTAAGCGAACGCTACATTTTTTGCGTCGTATTTGCTGCGTCGCGGCAATCGCGGCGGCCCTTGCCGCGCCGGGTTCAGCGGCTTGCGAATAGCCGCTGCAGCGCCGCAAAGCGTCGGTATATCGACCCGACTTGTCTCCTATACTCAAATCGAGCGTGGACGGTGCATGACTCCATAAATCGAGCCGCCGCCTTCGCCGGAATATATATGGAGACGAGAATGACGACCTACTTCACGATCGGCGATTTCATCCTGGTCATTCCGATGGCGTTGGCCGGGGCTTTGTTTGTCGGTGCGCTTCCCTGCAAGACTGAATTCCGGCACAACGCGTTGCGCGTGCTTGGCGCGCTGATCGGCGTAGTGTTCGCGGTCGTGCTGGTCGAAGGTTTGCCGGCGCTCGTCTAGAAGAAAAAAGCCGCCCCGTGGGCGGCTTTTCTATTGCTGTGGCGTGAAAGGCCAAGGCGCCGGTATCAGATCGCCTGATCCGTCGACGGCTTTTCCCACAGGTTGATGCCACCTTCGGTCGCGTAGCGGTCGATCTCGGCCAGTTCGTCCTTCGAGAACGCGAGATTCTTCAGCGCGCCGACGTTCTCGCGTACCTGCTCCGCACGGCTTGCACCGATCAGCACGGACGTCACGCGCGGATCGCGCAGCGCCCAGGCGAGCGCCATCTGCGCCAGGCTCTGACCGCGACGTTGCGCGATGTCGTTGAGCTTGCGCACGTGCTCGATGTTCTGCGCGCTCAAATGCTCCTGCTTCAACGAACCGCCGCCCGGCTTGTTGACGCGCGCGTCGTCCGGCACGCCGTTCAGGTATTTGCCGGTGAGCAGACCCTGAGCCAACGGCGTGAACGCGATGGCGCCCGCGCCGACCTTTTCCAGCGTATCCAGCAGCTCGTGTTCGATCCAGCGGTTGAGCATGTTGTACGCGGGCTGATGAATCAGCAACGGCACCTTGTACTCGGCGAGCAGTTTCGCCATTTCGAGCGTTTTCGTTGCCGAGTACGACGAAATCCCGATGTACAGCGCCTTGCCCTGCTGCACGGCGCTCGCCAACGCACCCGCGGTTTCTTCGAGCGGCGTATCGGCATCGAAACGATGCGAATAGAAAATATCGACGTAGTCGAGGCCCATGCGTTGCAGGCTCTGATCGAGACTTGCGAGCACGTATTTGCGCGAGCCGCCGCCTTGACCGTACGGACCCGGCCACATGTCCCAACCGGCCTTCGACGAAATCAGCAGTTCATCGCGATACGGCTTGAAGTCGTCCTTGAAGAGTCGGCCGAAATTGGTTTCGGCGCTGCCGTACGGCGGCCCGTAGTTGTTGGCGAGGTCGAAGTGTGTGATGCCCAGGTCGAAGGCCGTGCGCAGGATGTCGCGCTGCGTGGAAATCGGCGTGGTGTCGCCGAAGTTGTGCCACAGGCCGAGCGACAACGCCGGCAGTTTGAGACCCGACTTGCCGCAGACGCGGTACTGCATATCCGAATAGCGTTCTGAAGCTGCTTCGTAAGCCATTGCTAGTGTCCTTGATGGTAAAGGCGCCCGATTAGTGCGGGCATGGGCAATTGCATGCTGCGGGAGGCGTACTGCTTTATTTTTGTAGGTAGGAAGACGGCCAGACCGCTATGGTAGCGAATCGACGTGATGCATGCAGACACCCAGTATGCGGGATGGACGAGCGCTTGCGGCTCCCCTACACTTTGCCCGACTCAAGCTTATGGGAGAGGTTGATGACGAAGGCGATTTCAATCGCGTTGATTGTCGGCGGTATTGTGCTGCTGTATTTCGGCGGACAGGCGTTCAATTCGGTGAGCAGCGACGTCTCGCGCGTCTTTACCGGTTCGCCGACCAACAAGGCGATCATGCTGATCGTGGGCGGCGTCGTGGCCACGATCGCCGGCCTGACGGGAATGGCTTTGTCGGGACGCAAGCGCTAACGGCGTGCGCGACGCGCGGCGTGGTGCTTCGGGGTCCCCGTACGTGGACCCGAAGCGCCGCCGCGAGAGATCGAAAAAAACTAGAACGCCACCTCGGGCTTCGCAGCCGAACGGGTTCCAGGCAGCGGCACGTTGCTCGCGCCGTGATAGGTGTACACCAGCGAAAACTTCACCTGATCGCTGATGTTCTTGCCGGCCGAATGCAGCGTATTGCAGTGGAAGAACACCACGTCACCGGCCTTCAGTTCAGGTGACACCGCGGTGCGAATCCATTCCTGATTCTCCTCCAGATCGGAGCGGAAGAATTTGGCCTGATCGAAACGGTCAGATGTGAACGCGGCGCTGTGCGACTTCGGCACCAGCCACAGCGCGCCGTTATCCACCGTCTCCGCGCCGACCGCAAGCCACACCGAAACCAGATCGTCCCGCTCGAACGACCAATACCGCACGTCGCGATGCCAGCCGGTCAAGCTACCGTACGCCGGATGCTTGGTCATCATGCAGTTATGGTGCGCGCGCGACAGGCGCGGCTCCTCACCGAAATACAGCTCCATCCAGCCGCGAATTTCCGGCGCGGTCGCCCATTGCGCGAAACTCGGATGACGTGCGTACGCATCCAGCAGCCGCCGCACCGTATGGCCGCCGGGCGCCTGCTTGGAAGTCGGCGCGCCGGGATACTGCAGATCCGCTTCGAACTCGATCGGCGCGGCCGCTTCCTGCAACTGACGGTGCGCAATCTGCTTCAATTCATCGCAACGCTCGGGCGACACCAATCCGGGCACCACGACAAAACCCTGCTCCCGCAACGTCTGAATCTGCTCTTTCTTGGAATGAAGTGACATGGTGTTCCATTACTGTCCACAAGCTGATGCTCGATTGTAAAACGGGCGCGATCGCACAGTGTGCTGTTTCACCAGCGGGAAACCGCACCTTACGCACTGCCTTCATGCGCCGTGCTCGATTTCATGGCACTTCAAATGGGCAAGCACGCACGAAAATCGACCGCAAAGGGCACGACCCCGCTGCCGCAAATCGCGATCTACCCCGTAAAAACCCGTATTTGCAGGGTAAAAACGGACTTTATGACGTCACGAATCGCGTGTAACCTGCGCTGCATGTTGATCGCCACTCCCGCACTTTCGCGCCGCGCACAGGCCGCCAAGGCCGACTCCGCTGTACTCCGTGCATTTTCCAGTCGAATTCCAGGCTTTCGCGCCGTCCGTCGCGACACCGCCATTGGCACATTTGGTGCTCTTCATGGCGTACATTCCGTCGCGCGACACGTTGCCTACTTGTGAAGCCATGCATACTCTCCTGAGCACCCGTCTTACCCGCGCCGCACTGAAAGCGGCGCGTCCTGCGCGCCGCCATGTCGTGCGCGCGCTGCGCCATCACGCCACCCGCACCCGCGCGCTGGGCGAACAATGGCGCGATGCCAAAGCCGTCGACGGCATTCGCACCTGGTTCAACACGTTCTTCTCCGCCTTGCGTCTGCAAGGCAGCTCGCGCCGTTTTTCGCTGCGCACGCTGCTGCGTAAACCGACGCCGCTGCGCCTCACCGCGCAGCGCGCACCGGTCGCCGTGCCGCAGAACACGAGCCGCCGCCCGCGTCGCATGTCGACGAATGGCAGCACCGGCTGGTTCGCATTTGCGTTTGCGAGCCGTTAAGGCGATTACAGGAACACGCTGCTGGACCGGCGCGGCTGATGCGCCGCGCTAACGCGAAAGCACATCGCGGCCGTTGAAGCCGCCGGTCGACTGCGCAGCAGCGCGCCCGACGCAAACAAAAAAAACCCCGCCCGGCTCACGCCGGCGGGGTTTTTTGCTGAAACGGACAACTCCCGCTTATTCGGCCAGCGCGGCAACCGGTTCCGTGCCGGCGGCTTCGGCGAGCACCAATGCCTTGTCCGTCGACTCCCATGTGAATTCCGGCTCTTCGCGGCCGAAGTGACCATAGGCCGCGCTCTTCTCATAGATCGGGCGCAGCAGGTCGAGCATCTGGATGATGCCCTTCGGACGCAGGTCGAAATGTTCCTGCACCAGACGCGTGATGGTCGCATCCGACACGCGGCCCGTGCCGAACGTATTCACCATGACCGACGTCGGCTGAGCGACGCCGATCGCGTACGACACCTGAATCAGGCAGCGCGAAGCGAGGCCCGCGGCCACGATGTTCTTCGCGACATAACGGCCGGCGTAGGCGGCCGAACGGTCGACCTTCGACGGATCCTTGCCCGAGAACGCGCCGCCGCCGTGCGGTGCGGCACCGCCGTACGTATCGACGATGATCTTGCGGCCGGTCAAACCGCAATCGCCTTGCGGACCGCCGATCACGAAACGACCCGTCGGGTTCACCAGGAACTTGATGTCGCCCTTGATGAGCTCGGCCGGCAGCGTCGGCTTGATGACTTCTTCGATCACAGCTTCTCGCAGCGTGTCCAGATCGATGTCCGGCGAATGCTGCGTGGACAGCACCACGGTGTCGATGGAATGCGGCTTGCCGTCGACATAACGCACGGTGACTTGCGACTTCGCATCCGGACGCAGCCAGGGCAGACGGCCGTCACGGCGCAGATTCGCCTGACGCTCCACCAGACGGTGCGACAGGTGGATCGGCAGCGGCATCAGTTCCGGCGTTTCCTCGCACGCGTAACCGAACATCAGGCCCTGGTCGCCGGCGCCTTGATCGAGGTTGTTGTCGTGCGCGCGGTCCACGCCTTGCGCGATGTCCGGCGATTGCTTGTCGTACGCGACGAGCACCGCGCAGCCGCGGTAGTCGATGCCGTAGTCGGTGTTGTCATAGCCGATGCGCTTGATCGTGTTGCGCGCAACCTGGATGTAATCGACGTTCGCGGTCGTGGTGATTTCACCGGCCAGCACGACGAGACCCGTGTTGCACAGCGTTTCCGCAGCGACACGCGAGTATTTGTCCTGAGCCAGAATGGCGTCGAGAATGGCGTCCGAAATCTGATCCGCGACTTTGTCGGGATGGCCTTCGGAGACGGATTCGGAAGTGAAGAGATAGTCGTTTGCCACGTTGCAGACTCCTGTTTTGTGGTTACGGTTGAGTTTCACGTAGCCAGCTTCGGGAGCCTTGAAGCGGCGACGCTTTAGCGGATTACCTTACCGGGAGGCGCAAATCACATGGTTTGCAGCCACCGGCTTCGCCCCGCAAGTTGTCTATTAACTCGGCGAAGCCCTTATTATAGCGACTTCTTATGATTGTCACAGAGTGATCACCCGTGCTGTATTTCGACCCGTCTTCAGGTTTCTTGAGCAAAGCGTCGCTCGACGCCCTACACGGAGGGGCCGCATGCTAAGTCGTCTTGGTGCCCATCTGGCCATTGGACTGCTGAAGTTTCTGGCGTTGCTGCCGTACGGTTTCGTTGCGCGACTGGGCGACGGGCTGGGCTGGCTGCTCTATCAGATCCCCAGCAACCGTAAGCGCATCGTCCACATCAATCTGAGCTTGTGCTTCCCGGAGTGGAGCGCCGAGCATCGCGAGGAGATCGCGCAGAAACACTTCCGCCACGCGATCCGCAGTTATGTCGAGCGCAGCGTCCAGTGGTTCGGCTCGGCGAAGAAGCTCGAAAAGCTCGTGCAGGTGGATAGCGAGATCGACCTGCTGGATCCCGACATGCCGCCCACCCTGTTGCTTGGCGCGCATTTCGTCGGTATCGAGGCGGGCTCCGTGTTCATCAATCACGCGCTGCGCCGGCAGTGCGGCGCGCTCTATCAGCCGATGTCCAACAAGGTGTTAGACGACGTGGCGAAAGCCGCGCGCGGCCGCTTCGGCGCGGACATGGCGAGCCGCGCCGACAGCGCGCGCATCGTGCTGCGCTGGCTCCGCGACGGCAAGCCGGTCATGCTCGGCGCCGACATGGACTACGGCGCGCGCAACTCCACCTTCGTGCCGTTCTTCGGCGTGCCGACCTGCACGCTGACCGCGGTCGGGCGTTTGGCCGGAGTGGGCCACGCGCAGGTCGTGCCGTTCATCGGCGAAGTGCTGCCGAACTACAAGGGCTATCGGCTGAAGGTCTTCAAGCCGTGGGAAAACTACCCAACCGGCGACGACGACGCGGACGCCCGTCGCATGAATGCCTTCCTGGAAGAGCAGATTCCGTTGATGCCCGAGCAGTACTACTGGGTGCATAAGCGCTTCAAGACCCGGCCGCCGGGCGAACCGAGCGTGTATTGAACGGCCGCCTTCGCGGTGTGCGAAGAAAGCGCCCGAACGCGGAAATAACACGGCGTTCGGGCGCACCTGCGGGCGCGTCACTTACAATAGCGTGATGAAACTGAAATTCACCAAAATGCACGGCGCGGGCAACGACTTCGTCGTGCTCGACGGCTACACCCAACCGGTCAACCTGACGCCGGCGCAGGTGCGCGCGCTCGCGGACCGGCATTTCGGCGTCGGCGCCGACCAGTTGCTGCTGGTCGAAAAGCCCACGGTGGCCGGCGTCGATTTCAGATATCGCATCTTCAATTGCGACGGCGGCGAGGTCGAGCATTGCGGCAACGGCGCGCGCTGCTTCGTCAAGTTCGTGCGCGACAGCGGCCTCACCGAGCAACGCAGCGTGCGCGTGCAGGTGCAAAAGGGCACCATCACGCTGACCATGCAGGACAACGGTGAAGTGCTGGTCGACATGGGCACGCCCGTGTTCGACCCGGAACGCGTGCCGTTCGCCACCAAAGGCATCGAAGGCCGCCGCGAAGGCGCGGACACGCTCTGGCCGCTCGACGTGAACGGCACGACACGCTGGATTTCGGTGGTGTCGATGGGCAATCCGCACGCCGTGCAGGTGGTCGACGACGTCGAAGCGTTCCCGGTGCTGGTCGAAGGTCCGGTGATCGAACGTCATGCGCGTTTTCCGCAGCGGGTGAACGCGGGCTTCATGCAGATCGTCGGCCGCAGTGAGGTCAAACTCCGCGTGTACGAACGCGGCGCGGGCGAAACGCTGGCGTGCGGCACGGGCGCCTGCGCGGCCGTCGCGGCTGGCATCCGGCGCGGGCTGCTGGATGCACCGGTGCTCGTGCATACGCACGGCGGCAAACTGACGATCACATGGGACAGCACGCAAGAAGGCGAGCCGCTGCTGATGGCGGGACCTGCCGCGACCGTCTTCGAAGGCGAAATCGAACTGCCCGACTCATTAGCCGATTCACAGGCCGCATAAATTCATTGACCGATGCGTCGCCCCAAGGCGTCGCCCCGTAGTCCTTTAGCCGAAACCATGAACGATCGCGAAGTCGCCGAATATCTGCTCGCCAATCCTGAATTTTTCGCCGAACACGCGGAAATGCTCGCGACGATCCGCCTCGCGAATCCACACGGCAAAGCCGCGGTGTCGCTGCAGGAACGGCAGATGGAAATGTTGCGCGACAAGAACAAGCACCTCGAACGCCGCCTCGCCGAACTCCTGCGCTACGGCCACGAGAACGACAGCATCGCGTCGAAATTCAACCGCTGGACCATTCGCGTGATGGCCGAGCGCGATCCGTATGCGCTGCCGCGCACGATCGCCACCGGCTTGCGCGATATTTTCGACGTGCCGCAAGCGGCGCTGCGCGTGTGGGATGTGGCCGAGCCGTATGCTCAGGCCGACTTCGCGCGCCACGTCGGCGAGGAAGTACGCATCTTCGCCAACAGCCTGACCACGCCGTATTGCGGCGCTAATACCGGCTTCGAGGCGGCGCAGTGGCTCGCGCCGTCCGTGACCGCCGTGAGCGACGAAGGCACGGCCGGCCATACGGCGTCCGAGTCGGCGCACGCCACCGAATCGATCGCCCTGCTCGCGCTGCGTGACCCCGAGGGCAAGGAAGAAGCGCCGACCTTCGGCCTGCTGGTGATGGGCTCGGCCGACGCGCGCCGCTTCCACGACGGCATGGCCACCGACTTTCTGACGCAGATCAGCGCGCTGGCCAGCGCCGCGCTGAGCCGTCTGCTGCCGCGCTGAGCCGCGTTCAGCGCCGCGCCAGCCGCTCAACAAGCCCACCGTGACCGCCGCCGACCCGATCGCCGCCTATCTGCTGAATCTCGAACACGAGCGGCGGCTGTCGGCACATACACTGCGCGGCTACACCCACGAACTCGAAGAACTCAAGCAGTTGGCCAAAGGCCGGCCGCTCGAAAGCCTCACCGCCGTGGATATTCGCGGCGCCGTTTCGCGAGCGCACGCGGGCGGCCTGACGGCGCGTTCGATCAGTCACCGGCTGTCGGCGTGGCGCGCGTTTTACCGCTGGCTCGCCGGCCGCGTCGATCTGCCGGCCAATCCGGTCGCCACCGTGCGCGCGCCAAAGCAGGCCAAGCCGCTGCCCAAAGCGCTTTCCGTCGACGACGCCACACGTCTGATGGAAAGTCCGCCCGCCGCATCGCCCGAAGGTTTGCGCGATCACGCCATGCTCGAACTGTTCTACTCGTCGGGCCTGCGACTCGCGGAACTGGTCGGCCTCGACGCCCGTTTCGCCGATGCCGACGGCTACCGCTCGGCTGGCTGGCTCAAGCTCGACTCCGCCGAAGTCGAAGTGCTCGGCAAGGGCAATCGGCGCCGCGTCGTGCCGGTCGGCAGCAAGGCGCTGGAAGCCTTGAGCGCCTGGCTCGCCGTCCGTGACCAGATGGTGAAGCACGATCCGCATCCACTGTTCCTGTCGGTGCGCGGCAACCGTCTGTCGCCGAACGTCGTGCGCGAGCGCGTGAAGCGCGCGGCGCTGGTCGCCGGCATTCCCGCCAATGTGCATCCGCACGTGCTGCGGCATTCGTTCGCCACGCACGTGCTGCAGTCGAGCGGCGATCTGCGCGCCGTGCAGGAATTGCTCGGCCACGCGAGCATCACCGCGACGCAGGTCTACACCGCGCTCGATTTCCAGCATCTCGCGCACGTCTACGATCAGGCGCATCCGCGCGCCAAAAAACGCGACTGACTCCGCGACTCGCGGCGTGCAGTCTTCGCCTTCGCTTTACCCGCCGCATGCGTTACGCAGCGCGGCCCATTGCTCTCTCTGACACCCTGATGAATACCGTTACGCTCAAACCGTCGAAAGAAAAGTCGCTGCTGCGCCGCCATCCGTGGGTCTATGCCAACGCGATTGACCGGATCGACGGCAATCCCGCGCCCGGCGCCACCGTGCTGGTGCGTGCGCACGACGGCCGTTTTCTCGCGCGCGCGGCCTACAGCCCGCATTCGCAGATCCGCGCCCGCGTGTGGAGCTTCGACGAATCCGAGCCGATCGATCACGCGTTTTTCAAGCGCCGTGTGCAGCGCGCGCTCGCGCACCGTCAGACGATGGTCCACGACACCGGCGCGGTACGGCTCATTTTCGGCGAGGCGGACGGCCTGCCGGGCTTGATCGTCGATCACTACGTTGCCGAGGACGAAGGCCAGCGCAGCCAGCTGGTCTGTCAGTTCATGGCGGCGGGCGTCGAGGCCTGGAAGGAAGCGATCGTCGCCGCGCTGACGGGCGCGACCGGCTGCCCGAACGTCTACGAACGCTCGGACGTGTCGATTCGTCAGAAGGAAGGACTTGAGCAAATCACGGGCGTGCTGGCGGGCGAAGCGCCCTCGGAAGCGTTGATCGCAAGCGAAAACGGCGTGCGCTATCACGTCGACGTGCGCAATGGCCACAAGACCGGCTTTTACGTCGATCAGCGCGACAACCGCCTGCTGGTGCAACAGCTCGCGCAGGATCGCGAGGTGCTGAACTGCTTCTGCTATACCGGCGGCTTCTCGCTGGCAGCGTTGAAAGGCGGCGCCAAACGCGTGGTGTCGATTGACTCGTCGGGCGATGCCCTGGCGATCGCCCAGCAGAACGTGGCGGCCAACGGTTTCGACGCCGAACGCGCCACCTGGCTCGACGCCGACGCATTCAAAACGCTGCGCCGCCTTTACGACGACGGCGAGCGCTTCGACCTGATCGTCCTCGATCCGCCGAAATTCGCGCCATCGCGTGAACATGTGGACCGCGCGTCGCGCGCTTACAAGGACATCAACCTGACCGGGCTGAAGCTGCTGCGCCCGGGCGGCCTGCTCTTCACCTATTCGTGCTCCGGCGCGATCGACGCCGAACTGTTTCAGAAAATCGTCTCCGGCGCGGCCGCCGACGCGCGCGTGGATGCCCGGATTCTCAAACGACTGGGCGCCGGGGTGGATCATCCGCTGCTCACCGCGTTCCCGGAAGGCGAATACCTGAAGGGCCTGCTGTTGCAAATCGCCTGATCGCCCATAATTTCAGGGTTATTTCCGGCGCCGCCGGCACGGGCCAAAGCGGGCTGGAGCAGGAGTGCGCCAGCGTCGCCGTGGCAGATATGTTTCAATAACCGCCTGGACAGGGCAGCGCGCCATCCGGCTGCGCGCCCGGCCTACGCATCCGCTTATTCACCCGATTACGCATCGTTTCACGACAATACAGGCGACCAACATGATTCCAGTCACCATCCTGACCGGCTTTCTCGGCAGCGGTAAAACCACCCTGCTCAAGCGCATCCTGAATGAAAAGCACGGCATGAAGATCGCCGTGATCGAAAACGAGTTCGGCGAAGAGAACATCGACAACGAAATCCTCGTGCAGGACACGGGCGAGCAAATCATCCAGATGAGCAACGGCTGCATCTGCTGCACGATTCGCGGCGACCTGTCGCGCGTGCTGGGTGATCTGGCGGCGCAGAAACAATCCGGCAAACTGGATTTCGACCGCGTCGTGATCGAAACCACCGGCTTGGCCAATCCGGGACCGGTCGCGCAGACGTTCTTCATGGACGATCAGATCGCCAACGAATTTCTGCTCGACGCGATCATCACGCTGGTCGACGCCAAGCACGCAAACCACCAGTTGGACGAGCACGAAGTCGTGCAGCGCCAGGTCGGTTTCGCCGACCGCCTGTTCATCACCAAGTCCGACCTGGTCGATGAAAAGCACATGGCCGATCTGCGCCACCGTCTGCTGCACATGAACCCGAGGGCGGCGATCAAGGTCGTCAATTTCGGCGAAGCGGACATCAAGGAAATCTTCGACCTGCGCGGCTTCAACCTGAATTCGAAGCTCGAGATCGATCCGGACTTCCTCGTCGAAGACGAGCATGCGCACAGCCACGCTCACGCACATGACGAGCACGGCCACACCCACGACGATCACGCCGACTGCGATCACGACCACGGCCAGTGCGATCACGAAGGGCACGATCACGCGCATCACCACCATGCGCACCACGACGACAAGATCAAGTCGTTCGTCTACCGTAACGATCGTCCGTTCGATCCGAACAAGCTCGAAGACTTTCTCGGCGGCATTCTGCAGATTTACGGCGAGCGCCTGCTGCGCTACAAGGGCGTGCTGTATATGAAGGGCGTCGACCGCAAAGTGGTATTTCAGGGCGTGCATCAGATGATGGGCAGCGATCTGGCCGCGAAATGGCAGCCGATCGAGAAAAAGACCAACAAGATGGTGTTTATCGGCATCGAACTGCCGCAAGACCTGATCACCGACGGTTTGGACGCCTGCCTCGCTTAAAGCGTGGCGCGCCTGTCCAATCATCTGCTGAATTCGCCGTAACGGCGGCCGAAAGCTGACTGAAAAGTCGCGCGTATGAAAAGCGCGTGAAAACCCTGCTGTATTAAAGCGTGCACGACCATCGCTTTTTGGTCGTGCGCGCGTTATATTTTCGGGATATCGGGGTGCCGCACGGGGATTTTCACCACTTGCGGTGCTGGATTGTGATTCAGTTACAATACGTGCCCACTGGAGAATGACAACGAATTGCCCGGTCAGCGCGTATCCCGCGCCGGGCCTGAAAGGCGCCGGAAAATCTTATCCGGACGAGACGCCGACAATGCCGGCTGGCAGCGCCTGAAAAGGCGCGCTGTCGGCAAGCAATGCCTCAGGAGCATTTGAGAATCGGTTTCCAGAGGAGTTCGGCCCCGCATTAGCGTTGCGACGCCCGGCGTGTGGGCGCCAGGCGCTTCGGCGTCACGACAGTCCACCGTCCGTGCCCGCCTTGGCGCTTCGCGTGCTCGAGGCGCATTTGCGGGCAATACGAAAGTGCGGGCACTATGTAAGAGTTTTGCCTCACATTGAAGAAGTAAGCCAGATGACGACGAAACGACTCTTGACCGAAGCCGAAATCCTGAAGATGAGCGACAAGGATTACATGAATGAGGATCAGCTCGCCTTCTTCAAGAACAAGCTCGAACAGCTGCAGGCGGATATTCTCCGCAATGCCGGCCAGACGACCGAGAACCTGCGCGAAACGGTAATCGTGCCGGACCCGGCCGACCGTGCAACGATCGAGGAAGAGCATGCGCTCGAACTGCGCACGCGCGACCGCGAGCGCAAGCTGCTGAAGAAGGTGCAGCAATCGATCGCACGCATCGATTCGGGCGACTACGGCTGGTGCGAAGAAACCGGTGAGCCGATCGGCATCCCGCGTCTGCTCGCCCGGCCCACGGCCACCCTGTCGCTCGAAGCGCAGGAGCGCCGCGAATTGCGCCAGAAGCTGTTCGGCGACTGAACGCTTGCGGCGCGGCTTCGGCTCCGCGCCCTGAAACGCTGCTTCGTCGAGAGGCGCACGGTGAGCCGTGCGCCTTTTTCTTTTGTGTGACGCTTTTTGGGGCGTTGCCGTGAAGATGGCTTCACGCGGCTGCCCGACGAACATCCGCCACGGCGCTCTTTCCGTCTCTTCCCGTCCGCGCGGCGCCCACTCGCGTGCGCCGTGTCCGCTGCCCGCACCAATTCGCGTGTTTTTTGTCTTATGCCATTTGCCGGCTCTTGATATGACCGCGCACGCCCTAAAATAAATCGGACATGCGCTGCACGAGCGCGCGCCGGCCGGTTCATTTGTTAAGCGTCGCGCGCCGTCCGCTTTCAGGATTCATGCGGTAGCGCAGTGCGCTGCCGCGTCCTACCCGTTTTGCAAAGAGGAACGCATATGGAGCAATTTCACGGCACGACGATCGTCTCCGTGCGCCGCGGCGACAAGGTCGCGCTCGGCGGCGACGGCCAGGTGACGCTAGGCAACATCGTCATGAAAGGCGGTGCGAAGAAAGTCCGGCGCATCTATAACGGCAAGGTGCTGGTCGGCTTCGCCGGCGGTACGGCCGACGCCTTCTCCCTGCTCGACCGCTTCGAAGCGAAGCTGGAAAAACATCAAGGCAACCTCACGCGCGCCGCCGTCGAACTCGCCAAGGACTGGCGCACCGACCGCATGCTGCGCCGTCTCGAGGCCATGCTGATCGCCGCGGACGCCACCACCACGCTGGTCATCACCGGCAACGGTGACGTGCTCGATCCGGAAGGCGGCATCTGCGCGATCGGTTCGGGCGGCGCCTATGCGCAAGCCGCCGCGACCGCACTCGCTCACAACACTGAACTGTCGCCCCGGGAAATCGTGGAGAAGTCGCTGGAGATTGCCGGCGACATGTGTATCTACACGAACCATAACCGCGTTATCGAGACGATCGAGTAAGGACCCACGATGAGCACCATGACCCCTGCCGAGATCGTCTCGGAACTCGACAAACACATCATTGGCCAAGGCCGCGCGAAAAAAGCGGTGGCCGTGGCGCTGCGCAATCGCTGGCGCCGTCAGCAGGTTGAAGATCCGCTGCGTCAGGAAATCACGCCGAAGAACATTCTGATGATCGGACCGACCGGCGTCGGCAAGACTGAAATCGCTCGGCGTCTGGCGAAACTGGCCGACGCGCCATTCATCAAGATCGAAGCGACCAAGTTCACCGAAGTCGGCTATGTGGGTCGTGACGTGGACAGTATCGTGCGCGACCTGATCGAAATTTCGGTCAAGCAGACGCGCGAAACGGAAATGCGCAAAGTGCGGACTAAGGCCGAAGATCAGGCCGAAGACCGCATCCTCGATATTCTGCTGCCGAGCGCGCGCCCGGTCGGCTTCGGCGCGAGTTCGAGCGCCGCCGATACCGTCGACGAAGGCAGCACCACGCGCCAGACATTCCGCAAGCGCCTGCGCGAAGGCCTGCTCGACGACAAGGAAATCGAGCTCGACGTCGAACAGCCGCAAGTCGGCATGGACATCATGGGGCCGCCGGGCATGGAAGACATGACCGAGCAGATCCGTTCGATGTTCGCGAACATCGGCGGCGGCAAGAAAACGCGCCGCAAGATGAAGGTGAAGGAAGCGCTGAAAGTCCTCACCGACGAAGAAGCCGGCAAGATGCTGAACGACGAGGAGGTGAAAACCAAGGCCGTGCAGAACGTCGAGCAGAACGGCATTGTGTTTCTCGACGAGATCGACAAGATCGCCTCGCGCAACGAAGCCGGCGGCGGCGAAGTTTCGCGGCAGGGCGTGCAGCGCGATCTGTTGCCGCTGGTCGAAGGCACCACGATCAACACCAAGTACGGCATGGTGAAGACCGATCACATTCTGTTCATCGCGAGCGGCGCATTCCACCTCGCCAAGCCGAGCGATCTGATTCCGGAACTGCAAGGCCGTTTTCCGATTCGCGTCGAACTGGATTCGCTGTCGGTGAATGACTTCGAGTCGATCCTGGTGTCCACGGACGCGAGCCTCGTCAAGCAATACCAGGCCCTGCTCGCCACTGAAGACGTGCACCTGGAATTCGCCGACGACGGCATTCGCCGCCTCGCCGAGATCGCGTACTCGGTGAACGAGAAGACCGAGAACATCGGTGCACGGCGTCTCTACACGGTGATCGAAAAGCTGCTCGAGGAAGTCTCGTTCGCGGCCGGTAATCACTCGGGCCGGACGGTGCAGATTGATGCGGCCTATGTCGATCGCGCGCTGAACGAAGTGGCGGAAGATGAGGACCTGTCGCGCTACGTGCTGTGATGTCGATGCTGAGATTGTCTCGATCTGTTGTCTTCGCTGCTTGAGGCAGAACAGATGTGAGGCGTATAAAAAACGGGCTGCCTTTGATCAGGCAGCCCGTTTTTATTTGCTTACGGCAAGCGGAACCGAAACCCCCGCCCTTACTGCTTGACCGGCCGCTTCGCCAGCTTGCGTTGCAGCGTGCGCCGATGCATGTTCAACGCGCGCGCGGTAGCGGAAATATTACCGCCGTGCTCGGCGAGCACGCGTTGAATATGCTCCCACTCCAGACGCGCCACCGACAACGGCGTGGGATGCTCGATCGCCTCTTCTGCTTGCAGTGCGCTCGCTTCACTTTGCAGCGCCGACAGAATCGTCTCGACGTTGGCAGGCTTGGCCAGGTAATTATCGGCACCGTCTTTCACCGCTTGCACCGCGGTGGCGATGCTCGCATAGCCCGTCAGCACCAGCATGCGCGCGTCGGGTTGCAAATCGCGCAAAGGCGCGACGAGCGTGAGACCGGAGTCATTGCCGAGATGCAGATCCACCGTGATCTGGTTGAACTTCTGCTGATTCGCCAGCTTGATCGCCTCATCCGCGTTGTGCGCTTCGCTCACCGTGTAACCGCGCCGGGTGAGACCACGGGCGAGGATGCCGGAGAACACCTCATCGTCGTCGATCACCAGAAAATTCATATCGCTCATGCCTGTTTCTCCGTGTTGGATGGCGCAGCGCCTTGACGGCCTTTGCCAGAAAATTTGCGTCCGGCGAGCGGCAGCTTCAGCACCGCGCGCGTGCCACGCGGCTTGATCGTGCTGACATCGGTCAGTTCGATCGATCCCTTCAGACGCGCCGCCGCCGAAAAAGCCAGATAGAGGCCCACGCCGTGCCCACCTTGCGTACTCTCGACCGGCACCGCGCCGAGCGAGCCGCGCAACGTGGCCGGAATGCCAGGGCCTGCATCACATACTTCGAAGACTATCTGGTCGCCGCGTGACGCCAGCGTGCAGGACAGCGTCACGTGATCGCGGCTTGCACGCGCGGCGTTGTCGAGCAAAATCGTCAGAATCTGACTCACGGCCACCGTATCGTCAAGACTGACATCTTCCGGCGGCACGCCGATCCGCTCGAACTTCACATGCGGATGACGCAAGCGCCACTGCTCCCCGAACGATTCGAGCCACTCGCCGATCTGCTGCCGGTTAGTGGTTGTCGACGCCCGGCTGCGCAAGCGCGCAAGCGCCGACGTACACAATGTCATTTGTTGTTCGAGCAACTCGAGATCGGCGCTATAAGGCGCAAGTCCCTTATCGGAACGCGCCGCATCTCGCAATTCTTCGGACAACATTGCAATTGTAGACAACGGCGTACCGATTTCGTGCGCAACGGTAGCGGCCTGCACGCCCAGAGCGACCGCGCGTTCGTCGTGAAGCAAGCGCTGCTGCGCGTCTCCGAGCGCTGCGTCACGTAGTCGCAACGCGCGCGACATGCGCGCGACGAACCATGCAATGAGGCCGACGCTGACCATGAAGTTCACCCACATGCCCGCGCGGTAGTAGTCGAACAGGTTCGCGGGATTGTCGAGATTCAGCGGCACGGAATCGAAACCGAGGACCGCGTAACAGGCCACGGCAAACGCCGCGAGCCATGCCATCAGATGCCACGGCAGCACGGCCGCGGCAATCGCGAGCGAAGGCAGGTAGAGCGAAACGAATGGATTGGTGGTGCCGCCGGAGAGAAACAGCAGCGCGGACAAGGCGCCCAGATCGACCCAGATCTGGCCGAACAATTCCATGTTGGACTCGGGGCGCTGCTGCGAGACGCGCCACCACGTGATCCCGTTGAAGATCACTTCGAGCGCGATCACGAGCAGCATGGCGGGCAACGGCAGATGCACGCCGATAAAGATCTGCACGAACGCGATCGTCATCAACTGGCCAATGATCGCGAGACTGCGCAGCCAGAACAGGTGCCCGAGATTGACGCGGCCAGTATTGGTTATTCGATGCATGACTTTAATTTACCTGTTCGGACTAGTCCGACTTACCTCACGGCCTTGCGTCGGTAACATGGACTTTTTGCGATAGCGCCTAACGGGAACGACCTTTTTCTTCGGTTCCTTCATCGCGCAACCCATTCATGCTACCTACTTCCCACATCGAGGCCGACGCCTCCTCAGCTTTCCTGACCGTTCTGCGACAAGCCGCCGCAGCCCGGCAAAACGGCACGGCGCAGGCCGAAGCCGACTGCCTCGACGCCGCGGCGCGAATCCATCCACTCGACCACGCTTCGCTCGATTCGCTCACGGCCAAGCTGCTCGAACAACACCGTTCCGGCGACGCAGTCGAACTCGCCGCCATTATTGCCCAACTCGATCCACGCAACGCTCTTGCACACTTTCGTCTCGGCTACGCGCTGCAGATGGCGAATCGGCATGACGAGGCCATCGCCCCGTATCGTCATGCAGTCGCAATCGATCCGCGATTGCCGCGCCTACGCAACAATCTGGCCGCTGCACTGACGTTCACGGGCGGCGACCTGAACGAACAGATCGTGCTTCTGGAAAGTGCCGTCCGCGATGAGCCTGACGACGGCAACGGCTGGACCAATCTCACGCAGGCTTACCGCGCGAACATGGATCTACCGCGCGCGCTCGAAGCTGGCGCAAAGGCCGTGCAATGCGCGCCGCATAGCCCGCTGGCGCACAACAACTATGCGCTGACGCTGCGCGAGGCGCAACGCTGGGACGACGCGATGCAAGCCGCCCAAACCGCCTGCGCGCTGGCCCCCAACGACGCCGCCATGCGCTCCAATCTCTCCATGCTGCAGCTCGCGCGCGCCGACTACGCGAACGGCTGGGCATCACACGAGGCGCGCTGGGACGGCTCTTCGGAACTGGGCGGCAACCGTCCGGTGATGCCGGCGCCGCTTTGGCGTGGCGAACCGCTCGCCGGCAAGACGCTGTTCGTGTGGGGTGAGCAAGGCATGGGCGACCTGTTGCAGTTCTGCCGCTATATCCCGATGCTGGCCGAGCGCGTTCATCGCGAAGGCGGCCGTCTCATCTGGAATTCGTTCCCGCAGATGGGCGCGCTGCTTACACGCAGCCTCGGCGCTCATGCGGACGAGTTTTCGGCCGGCGGCGGTGTCGAATCGCTACCCGCGTTCGACTACGAGATTCCGTTGCTGAGCCTGCCGCTGATATTCGACACGCGCGAGGAAACGATTCCGGCGGCGCCCTATTTGCGAACTAACTCAGCAGCCGCCAAGTCCTGGCAAGAACGGCTTGCTGGCGAATCGCGGCTCAGAGTCGGGCTGACATGGACCGGCAGCCACGGCCATCAACGCAATCCGTTCCGGCGTGTCGGCTGGGAACGCTATGCGGCTCACTTCGGCGGCATGCAGGACGTGGCGTTCTATTCATTGCAGCCAGGCGCCGGCGCGGACGTGGCGGCGGCACGCACGGCCGGCTTGCCGATGACCGACTACTCCGCCGAATTCGCGACGTTCGACGACACCGCCGCGTTCGTGGGCGCCCTCGACCTTGTCATTACGGTTTGCACCTCTGCGGCGCATCTAAGCGGCGCGCTCGGTCAGCGCACCTGGGTGCTGCTCGACGTCAACCCGCACTGGGTCTGGCTGCTCGACCGCCGCGATAGCCCGTGGTATCCGAGCGCCACACTGTACCGGCAGCCGCAATTCGGTCAGTGGGAGCCGGCGCTGGAAGCCGTCGCGCGTGATCTGAGCGCGCTTGCGGCGCAGCATCGTCGGGCGGCGTAAGTCAGCGGCGCTTGCGTAGGGCAGCGGCGTTTCCATATGCCGGCAACGCCCTCGTAAGCCAGTGCGCTCTCGCAAGCCGGCGGCGCACTGGTAAGTCGGCGCGATGCGCCCGTAAGCCAGTGGCATTCTCCTCAACCAGCGCCACTCCGGGGAACTGACGGCGCTCTCCCAAGCTACACCGCTTCCCGCGGCCACCCCGCCCATCACCCGCCGCCGGGCCGCCCCTGAGCCGCCCGCGCAATCTCCGCCGCAAGACATTCAGGACACAGACAGCGCCCAGCCGGATCGAGCCGCTCCGCCGGCATCGGCGGCATTTCGCGGCACCAGCAATCGAACGGCTGCCCATGCATGGCGCAGTCGAACGCGTTACCGCAGCGCGGGCAGCGCGCGCTGCTTTCAGAGCGGGAAACGGACGGTTTCATGACGGGCCGGATAATCTCGCTTCAGCCTGGATCAGGAAATGATGCCACGACTGGCGAACCGCCGTGAGTCGTCCGTTCGGCTAGTTCACGGGCGCCTCCAAAGCGCGGTACGCTTCGTCGTCCGGCTGGCGTCCGTGGCATGTCATTGCGCGGCGCGCAAACCCGCTGACGCCCGCCGCCCGCGCAACTATCGAAAACCCTGTTGCAGCGCGCCAGTCCTGTACAATTCGCCCTGTTTTAACTGTTCCGTGCCTGAGCCTGCCGCCATGTCCGAGCTTCCCGACCTTTCGCAGATCGCGCCCACCCTGAAGGCTGAAATCCTGGCCGAGGCGCTTCCCTACATTCGTCAGTATCACGGTAAGACCGTGGTCATCAAATACGGCGGCAACGCCATGACCGAAGAGCGGCTCAAGCAAGGCTTCGCGCGCGACGTGATCCTGCTCAAGCTGGTCGGCATCAATCCGGTCATCGTGCACGGCGGCGGTCCGCAGATCGACCAGGCGCTGAAGAAGATCGGCAAACAGGGCACGTTCATCCAGGGCATGCGCGTCACCGACGAAGAGACGATGGAAGTCGTCGAATGGGTGCTCGGCGGTGAAGTGCAGCAGGACATCGTCACGCTGATCAACCATTTCGGCGGCCACGCGGTCGGCCTGACGGGCAAGGACGGCGGCCTGATCCACGCACGCAAGATGCTGATGCCGGATCGCGACAATCCAGGCCAGTACGTCGATATCGGCCAGGTGGGCGAAGTCGAGGCGATCAACCCGGCGGTCGTGAAGGCGCTGCAGGACGACGCGTTCATTCCGGTGATCTCGCCGATCGGCTTCGGCGAAGACGGCCTGTCGTACAACATCAACGCGGATCTGGTCGCGGGCAAGCTGGCGGTCGTGCTGAACGCCGAAAAGCTCGTGATGATGACCAACATCCCCGGCGTGATGGACAAAGAAGGCAATCTGCTCACCGATCTGTCGGCGCGCGAAATCGACGGCCTGTTTGCCGACGGCACGATCTCCGGCGGCATGCTGCCGAAAATCTCGTCGGCGCTGGACGCGGCCAAGAGCGGCGTGCGTTCGGTGCACATCATCGACGGCCGTATCGAGCACTCGGTGCTGCTGGAAATTCTCACCGAACAGCCGTTCGGCACGATGATCCGCTCGCATTGATTCCTGCCTCAAACCCGGCACACGCGGCGCGTCAACATGGCGTGCCCTGTGTGCCGTGCAGTTGCGCTGGGCAGTCATACGGCGCGCGCTTCACCTTCAGCGGCTCGCAACGACGCGCCGCCACAAAGCATCAACCCGCTCACCCCTCTTTTCTCGCCACTCGCACCGTGAACCGTTCGCGTTCGCCGCGTGAGGCCACTCTTCGCGCCTGAACGGCGCCCTCCATCATGCGCACTCCCACTTCCCGACGCCATCGTCCGCATATCGAAGGAGGCCGTCCGGTCTGGCTGTTCGATCTCGACAACACGCTGCATCACGCATCGCACGCGATCTTTCCGGCGATCAATCAAGGGATGACGCAGTACATCATCGACGCACTGCAAGTGGACATCGACGAAGCCAACCGTCTGCGTACCGGCTACACGCAACGCTATGGCGCGACGCTGCTGGGCCTGACGCGCCACCATCCGCTCGATCCGAACGACTTCCTGAAGGTCGTGCACACCTTCCCCGATCTCGGCTCGATGATCCGCCATGAACGCGGCGTCGCGCGCCTCGTGGCGGCCCTGCCGGGCCGCAAGATCGTGCTGACCAACGCGCCCGAAGCCTATGCGCGCGCGGTGCTCGCCGAACTGCGCATTGAGCGTCTGTTCGAACAGGTGATCGCCATCGAACACATGCGCGATCGCCGCCGCTGGCGCGCCAAGCCCGACCACGCGATGCTGCGCAAGGCCATGCGCGACGCACACGTTTCGCTGAAGGACGCGATCCTCGTCGAGGACACGCGCTCGCATCTGAAGAACTACCGGCGGCTCGGCATCCGCACGGTGTGGATCACCGGTCATCTGCCGCGCAAGCCACACGCGGACGGCGTGCCGACGCGCCTGCCGGGCACTGGCCGGCCACACTATGTCGACAGAAGCATTCGTTCGTTAAAATCGTTACGACTGAGCACCCGCTCGGTTCGATTGAAGAGACAGCAGACGGGACGACAGCCATGCAGCCGATCGACAAGCCTGACGAAGTCTTAACCGAACACGAACCGACCACCACGCTCGCCGCGCCGCGCGCGCAGCGCCTGAAGCCGGGCGAGCGCCGCGTGCACATCCTCCAGACGCTCGCGGCGATGCTGGAGGCGCCCAAGAGCGAAAAGATCACCACTGCGGCGCTGGCCGCCCGGCTTGGCGTATCGGAAGCCGCGCTTTACCGTCACTTCGCCAGCAAGGCGCAAATGTTCGAAGGGCTCATCGAGTTCATCGAGCAGACCATCTTCGGGCTGATCAACCAGATCGCCGACAAGGAGAGCAACGGCGTGCTGCAGGCGCGCTCGATCGCGTTGATGCTGCTCAACTTCCCCGCGAAGAATCCCGGTATGACACGCGTGCTGACGTGCGAGGCGCTGGTCGGCGAGCATGAACGGCTGACCGAGCGCGTCAATCAGATGCTCGAACGCGTCGAGGCGTCGCTCAAACAATGTCTGCGTCTCGCGCAGATGGAGGCGAACACCGGCGCGAGTTCGGGTGAAAGCGCCGTCCCATTGCCCGCCGGCTACGATCCCGCGATCCGGGCGAGTCTGCTGCTGAGCTATATCATCGGCCGCTGGCACCGCTATGTGCGCAGCGGCTTTGCGCGGCCGCCCGCCGAACACGCCGACGCCCAACTGCTCCTGATTCTTCAGTAGTCCGCTCGGCACGCGCGGCGTCATGGCGCCGCCCGCGACGTTGTCACACGAAAATTTCCGCTATACTTTGCGCCTGACTGCGGCACCCGGATGCATCCTGGGGCCGCTGTCCGCAACACCCTGAACACTTGCTTGAAGACCATATACGCGCCGATTTGCTGACTCGATTGCGGGCGCGCGAACTGCCGGGAACGTTTCCCGCAGTTCACTATAAATGCGGCTAAAGAGGTCGTCAGCCGCGCACACAGTCGTTCCCCCGTGCTTTTGCCGACGCCGTTTAGCCGCCCTGTTTTGATAAATGGCGGAATGAATGGAATCGATCGGTATCGTCGCTCCCCAAAAAATGCATTTCACCGAGCCGCTGCAGTTGCAGAACGGCAGCTCGCTGGCCGGCTACGACCTGATGGTCGAGACTTACGGCACGCTCAACGCCGCGCGTAGCAACGCGGTGCTGGTGTGCCACGCGCTCAACGCCTCGCACCATGTGGCGGGGGTGTATGCCGATAATCCCAAGGACATCGGCTGGTGGGACAACATGGTCGGCCCGGGTAAACCGCTCGACACCGACAAGTTCTTCGTGATCGGTGTGAACAACCTGGGATCGTGCTTCGGCTCGACCGGGCCGATGAGTATCGACCCGGCTACCGGCCATCCGTACGGCGCGACGTTCCCTGTCGTGACGGTGGAAGACTGGGTCAACGCCCAGGCACGCGTCGCCGATCAGTTCGGCATCGCGCGCTTCGCCGCGGTGATGGGCGGCAGCCTCGGCGGCATGCAGGCGCTCGCGTGGAGCATGATGTATCCGGAGCGCGTCGGTCATTGCATCGTGGTCGCGTCCACGCCGAAGCTGTCGGCGCAGAACATCGCGTTCAACGAGGTCGCGCGCTCGGCGATTCTGTCGGACCCGGACTTCCACGGCGGCAACTACTACGCGCATAACGTGAAGCCGAAACGCGGCTTGCGCGTCGCGCGCATGATCGGCCACATCACGTATCTGTCGGACGACGACATGGCCGAGAAATTCGGCCGTTCGCTGCGCCGCGCGGAAGGCGCGCTGGACGCGTATAACTTCAACTTCGACGTGGAATTCGAGGTGGAGTCGTATCTGCGCTACCAGGGCGACAAGTTCGCCGACTACTTCGATGCGAACACGTACCTGCTGATCACCCGCGCGCTCGATTACTTCGATCCCGCCAAGGCCTTCGAAGGCGATCTGACCGCCGCGGTCGCGCACACGACGGCGAAATACCTGATCGCCAGCTTCTCGACCGACTGGCGTTTCGCGCCGGCCCGCTCGCGCGAACTGGTGAAGGCGCTGCTCGACCACAAGCGCACGGTCACCTACGCGGAAATCGACGCACCGCACGGCCACGACGCCTTCCTGCTCGACGACGCGCGCTATCACAACCTGATGCGCGCCTACTACGAACGTATTGCGAACGAGGTGAACGCATGAACCAGCGAGCACTCGATTACCTGGCGCTGCGCCCGGACTTCCGCGCGATCGCCCGCTGGGTCGAACCGCGCGCCACCGTGCTGGATCTGGGCTGCGGCGACGGCTCGCTGCTCTCGCTCCTGACCGAGGAACTGGACGTGCAGGGCTACGGCATCGAAATCAACGACGCCGGCGTGCTGGCGTCGACGCAAAACGGCGTCAACGTAATCCAGCAGAATCTGGAAGACGGCCTGCGCCTGTTCGAAGACGCCAGCTTCGATTTCGCGATTCTGTCGCAGACGCTGCAAACCATTCATCAGACGGCGGCGATCCTGCGCGAGACCGTGCGGGTCGGCAAGGAATGCATCGTGTCGTTCCCGAACTTCGGCTACTGGGCGCATCGGCTCTCGGTGCTGCAGGGCCGCATGCCGGTGTCGAAGTCGCTGCCTTATCAGTGGCACAACACGCCGAACGTGCGGGTACTGACCATTGAGGATTTCGAGGCGCTGGCGCCGGAAGTCGGCATCGAGATTCTCGACCGCGTGGTGCTGCACGACGGTCAGGTGGTGCGGTGGGGGGTGAACTGGCGTGGTAGTCTTGCGGTCTATCGCGTCAAGAAAAGCTAACGCCACTTATCCACATGTCGAACCCGCCGCACGAGGCGCCTGCACTTACCGCTCACGAAGAACATCCCGGCTGGCGCGCGTTCCTGAATACGCGCATGCTGATCTGCGTCTTTCTCGGCTTTACGTCGGGATTGCCGCTGTTCACGCTCGTCTATCTGGTGCAGGCGTGGTTACGCTCCGAAGGCGTCAATCTGAAGGAAATCGGCCTCTTTGCGCTGATCCAGTTCCCGTACACCTGGAAATTCATCTGGGCGCCGCTGATGGACCGCTACGTCCCGCGTTTTCCGGGCTGGCGCCCGGGCAGACGGCGCGGCTGGATGCTGGTCACGCAGATTCTGGTGGCCGGCGCCATTGGAACGTTGGGGTTCGTGTCGCCGAAAGATTCGATCTGGACGGTGGCGGCTTTGACGGCACTGGTCGCATTCTTCGGCGCAAGTCAGGACATCGTGATCGACGCCTACCGGCGCGAACTGCTGAGCGATACCCAGCAGGGGCTCGGTAACGCGGTCCATGTGAACGCCTACAAGATCGCCGCACTGGTGCCGGGTTCGCTCGCGCTGATTCTGTCCGATCATTTGCCGTGGACCACCGTTTTCATCGTGACGGCCGCGTTCATGCTGCCCGGCATGGTGATGACACTGGTGGTGCGCGAACCCGAAGTGCACGGCACGCCGCCCAAAAACCTGCGCGAAGCGATCGTGCAGCCGTTCAAGGAATTCATTCAGCGCGACGGCTGGCGTGGCGCGCTGTTCGTGCTCGGTTTCATCTTCCTGTACAAGCTCGGCGACACGATGGCGACCACGCTGTCCACCTCGTTCTTTCTCGACATCGGCTTTTCGCGCACGCAGATCGGCGTGATCGCGAAGACCACCGCATTCGGCGCGAGTCTGGCGGGCGGGATCGTCGGCGGGATCTGGCTGATGAAAATCGGCATCGGCCGCGGGCTGTGGATCTTCGGCGTCCTGCAGATGGTGTCGACGCTCGGCTTTGCGTGGCTCGCGCATCTCGGACCGGCTTCGCCCGGTCTCGTGGTGATCTACGACATCGCCGTCTGGATGAGCGAGGGAACGACAAAGCTGCTCGCGCTGGTGGGCGTCGATTGGGCCGTGCAGCTCGAGCCGCGTTCAGTTGCGCTAGCGCTCGTCTACGGGTTGGAAACCTTTGCCACTGGGCTGACGATGGCGGCATTCACCGCCTATATCGCCAGCACCACCGATCCGCGCTACACCGCCACGCAGTTCGCGCTCTTCACGAGCCTCGCTTCGGTGCCGCGCACATTGGCTTCGGCGGCGAGCGGCTACGTGGTCGCGCAGATCGGCTGGTTCGATTACTTTATCGTCTGCACGGCGTTGGGGTTGCCCGGCATGTTGCTTCTGCTGCGCATCGCGCCGTGGAGGACGCAGTCGTGAAGGCGCTTCTTTCGAAGGGCGCGCCGCGCTCGACTACGTCCCGGCGTCCCGTGCTCAAGGCCAGCCACGTAGTACCGCACGCAATGTGGGCGCTCGGCTGTGTGGGCCTGGCGCTGGCCACGCCATCGAGCGTCTATGCAGCAGCCGCGCCGGCAGCCGCTACCAGCGCACCCGCAGCAGCGCCGGCGGCCGCGCCCACCACGACGGCCGCGCCAACGGCGAAGTCCGCGGCAACTGCCGCGAGCGCGGAAAGCGCGACATCGGCGGCACAAGGCGCGAACAGCGGCACCAGCGCGCCAGGTGCCGGCAGCACGCCCGCTGCTGCGACGCCGCCCTCGCCGCCTTCATCGCCTTCGTCACCCCAATCGACCCAGCCGCCGCCGGCTCCGGTCACGGCCAGAACGCCCGCTGCGACATCAACGCCGTCCGCCACAACCGCCAAGGCGCCTGCCGTTCCTTCGATGCCCGCCCCGGCGTCCGCATCGTACAGCCCGAACACGCAGCTGCGTTACGGCGGCTACCTGGTGTTCCGCAACCTGATCCCATCGCCGATGCTCGAGGCGCAAGCCGCCGAAGAGTTCAACCAGATCGCCTACGGCGCCGAGCACGCCAACCGTCTGTACGGCGACACCGACGCGCACGTCACGCGCGTGCGTTCGATCGTCGACAAGATGGTTCCGTACTCGCTGAAATGGAACGAGCGCGCCAAGAACTGGAAGTGGGATGTGGCCGTGGTGCGCTCGCCCGATATCCGCATGTACTGTCTGCCGGGCGGCAAGATCGTCGTGTACGGCGGACTGCTCGACCGCGCGCGTCTGAATGACAACGAGCTCGGCATGCTGATCGGCCATGAGATCGCGCACGCGCTGCGCGAACATGCACGCGAGCGGCTCGGCCAACTGCAGGCGAGTCAGCTCGACTCGTCCGGCACGATCCCGCCGTTGTTCGGGCTCGCCGATCTGGGCGCGGCGCCGCTCGGCATCGGCTCGCGCCTGCTGGAAATGAAGTACGAGAATACCGACGAGACCGAAGCCGACGTGATCGGCAGCGATATCGCGTCGCGTGCCGGCTTCGATCCGCGCGCGGCGGTCACGCTCTGGGACAAGCTGGCGCAGGCCACGCGCAGCAACCGCGATCAGGGCTTCATCTACGTGCATCCGTACACACCGGCGCGCCGTCAGGACATCATCAAGCGCTTGCCCGACATGCTGCCGCTCTACGCGAAGGCGATCGGCAAGACGGTGGACGCGTTGCCGGACTACGCCGGCATGGGCCGTCCGCGCCGCAAACTGGTCCGCGATTGAGTGGCGCGGGCCGAACGCGCCCGCGGTTCTTCTCTGACGAGACAACTTTCGGAGTTGATTTCAGCCTCGCTTGCCACGCCGCGGGCTGTGCTTACTTCTTGACCTTATGGTCGTAATCCACCGTCAGCGGCGCATGGTCGCTGAACTTGATATCGCGGAACACGTCGGTGCGTTTCGCCTTGCTCGCGATACCCGGCGTCGCGATCTGATAATCGATCCGCCACCCGACGTTCTTCGCATACGCCTGACCGCGATTGCTCCACCACGTGTACTGCTCGGGCCGCTGGTCGAGCGTGCGGAACACGTCGACATAACCCACTTCATCGAACAGCTTGGTGAGCCATGCGCGCTCTTCCGGCAGGCAACCCGAGTTCTTCTGGTTGCTCTTCCAGTTCTTGATGTCGATTTCCTTGTGGACGATGTTGACGTCGCCGCACACGATCACTTCGCGCTCCTGAGACAGTTCCGCGAGATGCGGCATGAACTCGTCCATGAAACGGTATTTGGCCTGCTGGCGTTCGTCACCGCTCGAGCCCGACGGCACATACACCGAAATCACCGACAGCTTGCCGAAACGCAGCTCGACATAACGCCCTTCCGGGTCGAACTCCTCGCTACCGAAGCCGATCACCACTTCGTCCGGTTCGTGCCGCGTGTAGACGCCCGCGCCGCTATAGCCCTTCTTCACGGCATGTTGAAAATAGCCGGTGAAATTATGCGGGGCCATGAATTCCGGCGTCATGTCGTCCTGCGAGCATTTGATTTCCTGCACGCACAGCACGTCGGCCTTCTGTTCTCCAAACCAGTCGAAAAAGCCTTTCTTCGCCGCTGAGCGGATGCCGTTCAGGTTCGCGGTAATCACACGCAACATGTCGTTCCTTTTTAATGTTCGATTCGTTTCTGAAGCAAAAGGACACGGTCACTCGACCTTGATGCCCTTCAGCGATTCCTTGGCAGGCGGATATTCGAGCTTCAGCGCTTCGAACGTGCGCAACAGCAACTCCGCGACCATCACATTGCGATGCGTCTTCGAGTCAGCCGGAATCACGTACCACGGCGCGTACTCGGTCGATGTCGCGGCCAGCGCGTCCTGATACGCCGCCTGATATTTGTCCCACTGCTTGCGCGCTTCGAGATCGGCGACGTCGAATTTCCAGTGCTTGCTCGGATCGTCGATGCGCGCCTGCAGCCGCGCGCGCTGCTCGTCTTTCGAAATGTGCAGCATGCACTTGACGATGGCCGTGCCGCTATACGCCAGCAATTCTTCGAACTGGCGGATGTGGCAGCAGCGTTGCACGAACGCTTGCGCATCCAGCGCGCCGAGCACGGTGGGCACCAGCAGATCTTCGTAGTGACTGCGATTGAAGATCGTCAGTTCGCCGGCGGCCGGCGCTTGCGCATGCACGCGCCAAAGAAAGTCGTGTGCGAGTTCGACGGGCGTCGGCGCCCTGAACGGCACGATGCGCAAACCGAGCGGGTCGACTTCGTGAAACACCGCGCGGATCGTGCCGTCCTTGCCGCTCGTGTCCATGCCCTGCAGCACCAGCAACACGCGGCGCGTCTGCTGCGCGTGCAAACACTCCTGCAGGGTGTCGAGCTTCGCGCCGATCTCCGACAGACGCACCCTGTCGGTATCTTTCGAACCGCTCGAAAACGGCTTGGCGGACGGGTCGAAGTCGCTCAGCGAGAATTTGCTTTTCTTCTTGCCGTCGTCGAAATACGGCACGCGGAAATCGTCGAGTTCGGGTTGCTTGGCCATCCACACACTCCGTGATCTGCGTCTGTTTAAACGGACCCGCAAAATGAAACGGGCCGTTGCCCCACTTTCGTTTCCGGCAACAGCCCGTGCTGACTGAAGCGTGAACGCTTCAGCCGTGCGTCTCTATCTCAGCTTCAACTCAGGACAGCTTCTTCTTCAGCAGTTCGTTCACCTGCGCCGGATTGGCCTTGCCCTTGGTCGCTTTCATTGCCTGACCGATCAGCGCATTGAACGCCTTTTCCTTGCCGGCGCGGAATTCCTCTACCGACTTCTGGTTCGCGGCGAGCACTTCGTCGATGATCGCTTCCAGCGCGCCGGTATCCGAAATCTGCTTCAGCCCCTTCGCCTCGATGATGCGGTCGGCGGCAGCTTCGTCGGTGGCCTTCTCTTCCCAGATCGCGAGGAAAATTTCCTTGGCGATCTTGTTGGAGATCGTACCGTCGGCGATACGCTGCAGCAGCAACGCGAGTTGCGCGGACGACACCGGGCTCTCGGCAAAGTCGAGACCCTCGCGATTCAGTTGCGACGACACTTCGCCCATCAGCCAGTTAGCCGCAACCTTCGCATTGGCCGGGCCGACTTTGCTCACCACCGCTTCGTAGTACGCGGCCATGGCTTTGCTCGATGTCAGCACGTTGGCGTCGTACGGCGTCAAACCGTATTGCGACACGAAGCGCTCTTGAATCGCTACCGGCAGTTCCGGCAACTCGCTCCTCACGCGCTCGACCCACGCCGCATCGATTACGAGCGGCATCAGATCGGGATCGGGGAAATAGCGGTAATCGTGCGCGTCTTCCTTGCTACGCATGGAGCGCGTTTCGCGTTTGTCCGGATCGTACAGACGCGTTTCCTGCACCACGGTGCCGCCGTCTTCGATCAGTTCGATCTGACGGCGCACTTCGTACTGGATCGCTTCTTCGAGGAAGCGGAACGAGTTCAGGTTCTTGATCTCGGCGCGCGTGCCGAATTCCGCCTGACCGACCGGACGCACCGACACGTTCGCGTCGCAACGGAACGAGCCTTCCTGCATGTTGCCGTCGCAGATGCCGAGCCACGTCACGAGCGTGTGCAGCGTCTTGGCATAGGCAACCGCTTCGGCCGCACTGCGCATTTCCGGCTCGGTGACGATTTCGAGCAGCGGCGTGCCGGCGCGATTCAGGTCGATGCCGGTCATGCCCGCGAAATCTTCGTGCAGCGACTTGCCCGCGTCTTCTTCGAGGTGAGCGCGCGTGAGGTTGACGACCTTCTCGTACGCTTCCTTGCCCGCCTTTTCATTGGCCGGCACCTGAATCGTCACCTGGCCGCCCTGCACGACGGGGATTTCGTACTGGCTGATCTGATAACCCTTCGGCAGATCAGGGTAGAAATAATTCTTGCGCGCGAAGATGCTGCGCGGCGCCACCGTCGCACCGATCGCGAGGCCGAACTGAATCGCGCGCTCCACAGCACCGCGGTTCATCACCGGCAACGTGCCCGGCAATGCAAGATCGACGGGGCACGCTTGAGTGTTCGGCGCGGCGCCGAATTGCGTCGCGGCGCCGGAAAAAATCTTCGATTGCGTCGACAGTTGCGCGTGGGTCTCCAGACCGATCACGACTTCCCATTGCTTGGCCATGGTGCTCACACTCCTGCCGGTGCTTTGCGGTGCCAGTCGGTCGCGCGTTGGAACGCGTCGGCCACCTGCAGCATCCGGGCTTCATTGAAATAGTTGCCGATGATCTGCAAACCCACCGGACGCTGCGCATTCGCGCCCGCGCCGAAACCGCACGGCACGCTCATGCCCGGCAAACCGGCGAGGCTCACCGACAGCGTGTAGATGTCGGCCAGATACATCTGCACCGGATCGTCGCCCTTCGCGCCGAGGTCCCACGCAACCGTTGGCGCAACCGGTCCCATGATCACGTCGCACTGCTTGAACGCTTCCTGGAAGTCCTGCGCGATGATGCGGCGGATCTTCTGCGCCTGCAGGTAGTACGCGTCGTAATAGCCGTGCGACAGCACGTACGCGCCGACCAGAATGCGGCGCTTCACTTCCGGGCCGAAACCTTCGGCGCGCGACTTCTTGTACATGTCGAGCAGATCGCGATACTCCGCGGCACGATGGCCGAAGCGCACGCCGTCGAAACGCGACAGGTTCGACGAAGCCTCCGCCGGTGCGATCACGTAGTACACCGGAATCGACAACTCGGTTTTCGGCAACGAGACTTCGACCAGCGTGGCGCCGAGCGCTTCGTATTGCTTGAGCGCGGCGTCGATCGACAAGCGCACGTCGTCGGCAAGACCGGCGCCGAAATACTCTTTCGGCAAACCGATGCGCAGGCCGGCGAGCGGCTTGCCGGCGCTATCTTCTTTCCACGACTTGCCCAGATAGCGCGTGTAGTCTTCGTCGTCGCGCACGAGGCTGGTCGAATCACGTTCGTCGAAACCGGCCATGGCGTTGAGCAGCGTGGCGCAATCCGCGGCGCTTTGCGCCATCGGACCACCCTGATCCAGCGACGAAGCGAACGCGATCATGCCGTAACGCGACACGCGGCCGTACGTGGGCTTGATACCGGTGATGCCGGAAAACGACGCCGGCTGACGGATCGAACCGCCGGTATCGGTACCGGTCGCGGCCGGCGCAAGCCGCGCGGCCACGGCCGCCGCCGAACCGCCCGACGAACCGCCCGGCACAGCCTTAACATCCCACGGATTCTGCACGGGACCAAAGTACGAATTCTCGTTGGACGAGCCCATCGCGAACTCGTCCATATTGGTCTTGCCCACGCACACCATGCCGGCGTTCTGCAGACGCGCGACCACGGTCGCGTCGAACGGGCTCTCATAGTTCGACAGCATTTTCGAGCCGGCGGTGGAGCGCCAGCCCTTGGTGACGAACACGTCCTTGTGCGCGATCGGCAGGCCGACGAGCGGGCCGGCGTGGCCGGTATGGAGCAGCGCGTCCGCGGCTTTCGCCTGCGCGAGCGTCAGCTCGGGGTCGACCTGGATGAATGCGTTCAGGCTGTTGGCCGCGTCGATCCGCTTCAGATAGAGCTGCGCCAGTTCGACTGCGGAGCATTCCTTGGCCGTCAGTGCGGCGCGCAGTTCGGTCAAACTTTTTTCATGCATTGCGTTTTATCCTGAAGAGCGCGGCAGCGTAGTCACGCTGCCGTGGAGGCGTTCGGCTGCCCGCCGGCAAGCCGAGCCGAGGAAGCCGGAGACGACGGTCATGCAAGCGCCGGGGCCACGAGGCGATATGCCGCTGAGCGGCACATCGCCGGGAGGCTGGCTCGCGCGCCGCGCCGGGCTCGATGCGCGGGTTTTACTCGATCACCTTCGGCACGAGATACAGGCCTTCGTGCACGGCCGGCGCCGGGCGCTGGAAAGCTTCGCGTTCGACCGTTTCGGTCACCGCGTCGTTGCGCAGACGCAGCGCGACGTCTTCGATCTGCTCGATCGGATGGGCAAGCGGCGCGATGCCGGTGGTATCGACCGCCTGCATCTGCTCGACGAGGCCGAAAAAATCGTTGAGCTGGACAAGCGTGTGCTCAGCTTCGGCGTCGGCCAGTTCGAGCCGCGCAAGATGCGCGATGCGTTTTACATCGGTCAGGGTCAGAGCCATGCAGTCACCGGAAAATGTGGTGGACCGCCGCAGCATAGAAAAACAACGCTGCGACAGCGGGTTACGACGCTGGAGGAAGACCTCGAAAAAGGGGCCAGCGGAGGCAAAAAGTGCCGTCCGTTTCCTTCAAAACATCCAAAATTATAAGGTATCATTACGCGTTCGACCCAAACCCGGACCGACTTACCAAGGCCTTTCTGAACAATTCCCAAAGATAGTTCGGATTTTTCTGACCTGGCTTTGCACCGGCCTCCGGTAGACTCCCTCGCAGCTTCAAGTTCCTGTGGCGCCGCTTCCGCCCGGTTGAAGCTGTTATTTTTTCCGCTGCCGCCCTGCGCAACCATTGCGAGGCCCGGCCCCCAGCGAGACAGGATTTTGAATGTTCGGTTTTTTGCGCAGCTACTTCTCCAACGATCTGGCCATTGACCTCGGTACGGCCAACACGCTCATCTACATGCGTGGCAAGGGCATCGTTCTTGATGAACCGTCGGTGGTCTCGATCCGCCAGGAAGGCGGTCCCAACGGTAAGAAAACCATCCAGGCAGTCGGCAAGGAAGCCAAGCAGATGCTCGGCAAGGTGCCGGGCAACATCGAGGCAATCCGCCCCATGAAAGACGGCGTGATCGCCGACTTCACCGTCACCGAGCAGATGATCAAGCAGTTCATCAAAACTGCTCACGAATCGCGCATGTTCTCGCCGTCGCCGCGCATCATCATTTGCGTGCCTTGCGGTTCGACCCAGGTCGAGCGCCGCGCTATTAAAGAAGCCGCGCACGGTGCGGGCGCTTCGCAGGTGTACCTCATTGAAGAACCCATGGCTGCGGCTATCGGCGCCGGCTTGCCGGTGTCGGAAGCCACCGGCTCGATGGTCGTCGACATCGGCGGCGGCACGACCGAAGTCGGCGTGATCTCGCTCGGCGGTATCGTGTACAAGGGCTCCGTGCGCGTGGGTGGCGACAAGTTCGACGAAGCCATCGTCAACTACATCCGCCGCAACTACGGCATGCTGATCGGCGAGCAAACCGCCGAAGCCATCAAGAAGGAAATCGGTTCCGCCTTCCCGGGTTCCGAAGTCAAGGAAATGGAAGTGAAGGGCCGCAATCTGTCGGAAGGCATTCCGCGCAGCTTCACGATCTCCAGCAACGAAATTCTCGAAGCCCTCACCGATCCGCTGAACCAGATCGTGTCGTCGGTGAAGATCGCGCTCGAACAAACGCCGCCGGAACTTGGTGCGGACATCGCCGAGCGCGGCATGATGCTCACCGGCGGTGGCGCACTGCTGCGCGATCTGGACCGCCTGCTCGCCGAAGAAACTGGCCTCCCGGTGCTCGTCGCCGAAGACCCGCTGACCTGCGTTGTGCGCGGCTCGGGCATGGCGCTCGAACGCATGGACAAGCTGGGCAGCATCTTCTCGTACGAGTAAGCGAGCCCGTCTCCATGTCAGTAGCGCGGATCAGGCAAACGGCCCCTTGCGGGCCGGTTTGCCGTTGGCTGGGCCTGCCAGCCTCCGCGCGCTGAACGCGCGTCCCTCGCGCGCCGCCGTCTCACCCAACCGTTCACGCCCCCGGCGCCGACCATGGAATACAGTCCGCCGCCCCTGTTCAAGCAAGGACCATCCGCCCTCGCACGACTGGTATTTTTTGTCTTGCTGGCGATCGCCCTGCTGATCTCCGACGCACGCTTTAGAACGCTCGAAATCGTGCGTGGCGTGCTCGGCGCGGGTCTTTATCCGTTGCAACGCGCGGCGCTCGTGCCGCGCGACATGTTCGTGGGCGCCGCCGACCTGGCCGTGACCAGCGCCACGCTGCGCAGCGAAAACGACAAGCTGCGCACCAAAGATCTGCAGCTTTCGCAGCAAGCCAATACGGCCGCCGAACTGGCTGCCGAAAACGCGCATTTGCGCGCGCTGCTGCAACTGTCCCAGCGCTCCACCACGGAATCGCTGCCGGCCGAGATCCAGTACGACACGCGCGATCCGTTCACGCAGAAGGTCGTGATCGGCCGCGGTGCGCAGCAAGGCATCCAGAACGGTTCGCCGGTCGTCAATGAAGACGGCGTGATCGGCCAGGTGACGCGCGTGTTCCCGCTGCAAGCCGAAGTGACGCTGCTCACGGACAAGGATCAGGCGGTGCCCGTACAGATCGTGCGCACTGGCTTGCGCAGCGTGATCTACGGCACGCCGAAGGGCGACACGCTCGATCTGCGCTTCGTGCCGATCAGCGCCGACATCCAGTCCGGCGACGAACTCGTCACCAGCGGCCTGGACGGCGTGTATCCGCCGGGCCTGCCGGTCGCCAAGGTGGTGCGGGTCGACAAACAGGCCGATACGGCGTTCGCGCGCGTGATCTGCCTGCCGATCGCACCGGTGCGCGGCGCACGCCAGTTGCTGGTGCTGCATTACGTGAACAATGTGCCGCCGCGCCCGGCCGAAGAACCCGATGCAGCCACGGCCGCGAAAGAGGCGAAAGCGAAGAAGGGCGGCAAACCGGCGGACGGCAAAGCTGCGGCGGACAAGTCTCCGGCAAAAGCGGGCGAAAAACCCGCCGCCGAGAAACCCGCAGCCGCCAAGCCCGCCGAAAAAGCGCCGGCCAAACCGGCCGCCGTGGAGAAAAAGGCCGCCCCCGAAAGGAAACCGGCCGCTGAGAAGAACGCGAAGCCGCCAGCCAAGCCAGGGGCCCAGCCATGAACCGTCCGCAATATATTCTGCAGCCGGTCAATCCCTACTTCATCTCGTTCAGCCTCGCTGCAGCGTTCCTGCTGAATCTGATGCCGTGGGGACGCCTCGTCGGCGTGCCGGACTTCGTGGCGCTCGTGCTGCTGTTCTGGAACGTGCACCAGCCGCGCAAAGTCGGCATGGGTATCGCGTTTTCGCTCGGTTTGCTGATGGATGTGCATAACGCCAGCCTGCTCGGCGAGCACGCGCTGGCGTATACGTTGTTGTCGTACGGCGCGATCACGATCCACCGCCGCGTGCTGTGGATGTCGCTCGGCGTGCAGACCTTCGCGGTCATGCCGCTGCTGGTCGTCGCGCAACTGGTGCCGTTCGTGATCCGTCTGCTGACGGGCGCGGCGTTTCCGGGTTGGGGTTATCTGATCGACGGCTTCGTCGAAGCCGCGCTGTGGCCGGTCACCAGCGTGCTGCTGCTGATGCCGCAGCGCCGCCCGGCCGATCCGGACGATACCCGGCCGATTTGATCCCGCAGCGAGCCCGCCGGCCGTTCTTGCCAGAACCCACTTTGCCGGCCCGCTCGACGCGCATCGCTGTTCATGCCTTCCGGTTCCGGCCGGAAAAGGCGCACACTCATGATGGCCGTCACCCGGCCTTTTGCAGAATCGCATGACCGAATTCAAGGACACTCAGCAACAGCTCTCGAAGTTCCGCCTGCGCGTCGCGGCGGCGGGCCTGTTCGTGTTCGTCTGCTTCGGGCTGATCGGCTTCCGTTTCCTGTTCCTGCAGGTCTGGCACTACAGCAAATACTCGCTGCAAGCCGATGAAAACCGCATTTCGGTCGCGCCGATCGTGCCGAACCGCGGCATCATCACCGATCGCAACGGCGTCGTGCTGGCCAAGAACTACTCGGCTTATACGCTCGAACTCACGCCCTCGAAGCTGAACGACTCGCTCGAAAACGTGATCGACAGCCTGGCCACGGTCGTCTCGATCGACGCGCGCGACCGCCGCCGCTTCAAGAAACTGCAGGAAGACTCGAAGAACTTTGAGAGCCTGCCAATCCGCACCCGCCTGACCGACGACGAAGTCGCGCGCTTCACCGCGCAGCGCTTCCGTTTTCCCGGCGTGGAAGTGCGCGCGCGCCTGTTCCGCCAATATCCGCTCGGGCCGACCGCGGCGCACGTGATCGGCTATATCGGCCGGATTTCGCAGCGCGATCAGGACCGTATCGACGACGCCAGCGACCAGAACGACAGTGATCCGGACCACTACGATCCGCGTCTGGATGCGAACAACTACAAGGGCACCGACTACATCGGCAAGATCGGCGTCGAGCAAAGTTACGAGACCGAGTTGCACGGCCAGACCGGTTTCGAGGAAGTGGAAGTGACCGCCGGCGGCCGTCCCGTGCGCACGCTGTCGCGCACCCAGGCAACGCCCGGCAACAACCTCGTGCTGTCCTTGGATATCGGGCTGCAGCAGGTCGCCGAGCAGGCCTTCGCGGGCCGCCGCGGCGCGCTGGTCGCGATCGAGCCGTCGACGGGCGATGTGCTCGCGTTCGTGTCCGCGCCGAGCTTCGATCCGAATTCGTTCGTCGACGGGATCGATCAGCAGACCTGGGACGATCTCAACAACTCGCCCGACCACCCGCTGCTCAACCGGCCGTTGCACGGCACCTATCCGCCGGGCTCGACTTACAAGCCGTTCATGGCGCTTGCCGCGCTGACGCTACATAAGCGCACGCCGGGCTGGGGCTTCCAGGATCCGGGTTCGTACACCTTCGGCGGCCACACGTTCCGTAACGACGTGCGCTCGGGCCAAGGCTGGGTCGATATGAACCGCGCGATCGTGGTATCGAACGACACGTATTTCTACATGCTCGCGCACGATCTCGGCGTCAACAATATCGCCAACTTCATGAAGCCGTGGGGCTTCGGCCAGATCACCGGCATCGACATTTCGGGCGAGGCGCGCGGCATCCTGCCGTCCACGGAATGGAAGCGCAAGGCGTACCGTAAGCCCGAACAGCAACGGTGGTATGAAGGCGAAACGATCAGTCTCGGCATCGGCCAGGGCTACAACTCGTTCACCATTCTCCAGCTTGCTCACGCCACGGCCACGCTCGCGAACAACGGCGTCGTGATGAAGCCGCACCTCGTGCGCGACATCGAAAATCCGATCACGAAAGACACGCGGCCGGTCGTGCGCGACCCGAGCGACAAGATCGCGGTGAAGCAGTCGGATATCGACATCATCAAGCGCGCGATGGAAGGCGTCGTGACCAACGGCACGGCGTCGAAGTTGTTCATCGGCGCGCAGTACCAGGCGGCCGGCAAGACGGGGACGGCGCAGGTCTACTCGCTGCAGGGCGCGAACTACAAGGGCCACGCGATCGCCGAGCATCTGCGCGACCACGCGCTCTTCATCGCGTTCGCGCCGGCCGAGCAACCGAAGATCGCGCTCGCGCTGATCGTCGAAAACGGCGGCTGGGGTGCGGAATCGGCGGGCCCGATTGCGCGCAAGGTGCTCGATTATTACCTCGTCGGCAAGAACAAGCCGGGCGCTCAGGCGGCGGCGATCGAGGCAGCGGCGTCGGCGACCGAGGATGCGTCCGCGCCGGAAGTCGGCGGCGCACCGTTGCCGCAGGACGCGGCGCAGCCGGTCAAGGTCGCGGCGGGCTTCACCGCGCTGCCGATTCCCGGTGCGGCTTCGGCGGCAGCGGCGGCTTCCGCTGCGGCGGCTGCGAAGGCTGCGTCCGCGGCGGCAGCAGCTTCCGCGCCTGATGCCGCATCGGCACCGGTGCCCGCCTCGGCGTCCGCGGCCACCGCCACGAAGAATCCAGCGTCGCGTAAATCCGGCGTCCCGCACAAACCCCGTCCGGCCAGCGAGCCGGCGCCGACTGCCGCCGCTCCGTCGCGCGATAACGGCATTCAGGCCACGTCGCCACGCCAGCCGGTTTCCGGCGGCATCGACGAGTAAGGAGAAAGGCATGCAATTCGACAAGCGCGCCTGGCTCGACCGCATTAAGCGGATGTTCGCGGGCTTCGACCGCCCGCTCGCACTGATCGTGTTCCTGCTGTTGTGCGTCGGCATCGTCACGCTGTACAGCGCGAGTCTCGATGTTCCCGGCCGCGTGGAAGACCAGTTGCGCAACATCATGCTGACGTTCGTGCTGATGTGGGCGCTCGCCAATGTCCCGCCCACCACGCTGATGCGCTTCGCGGTTCCGCTCTATACATTCGGGATCGCGTTACTGGTCGCGGTGGCGCTATTCGGCCTCACGCGCAAGGGGGCGAAGCGCTGGATCAATGTCGGCGTGGTGATCCAGCCATCGGAAATCCTGAAGATCGCCACGCCGCTAATGCTCGCGTGGTACTACCAGCGACGCGAAGGCGTGATGCGCTGGTACGACTTTCTGGTCGGTTTGGTGATTCTGGCGGTACCGGTTGGTCTGATCGCCAAGCAGCCCGACCTTGGTACTGCCGTGCTGGTGTTCGCGGCCGGCCTCTTCGTGATTTACTTCGCGGGCCTCAGTTTCAAATTGATCGTGCCGGTACTGATTGCAGGTGTGATCGCCGTCGGCTCGATCGCGGCGTTCCAGGACAAGATCTGTCAGCCGGAAGTGCAGTGGCCGTTGATGCACGATTATCAGAAGCACCGCATCTGCACGCTGCTCGATCCGACCTCTGATCCGCTCGGCAAGGGCTTCCACACGATCCAGGCGGTCATCGCGATTGGCTCCGGTGGCCCGCTTGGCAAAGGCTGGCTGAAAGGCACGCAGGCGCATCTGGAGTTCATCCCCGAGAAGCACACCGACTTTATTTTCGCGGTGTTCTCCGAAGAGTTCGGGCTGGCGGGCGGCGTCGTGCTGCTCACGCTATACATGCTGTTGATCGCGCGCGGGCTGTATATCGCGGCCAATGGCGCGACGCTATTCGGACGCTTGCTGGCGGGCTCGTTGACGATGGCGTTCTTCACCTACGCGTTCGTGAATATCGGCATGGTGAGCGGGATCTTGCCGGTGGTCGGCGTGCCGTTGCCGTTCATGAGTTACGGCGGTACTGCGCTGACGACGCTGGGGGTGGCCATCGGCCTCATCATGAGCGTCGCGCGGCAGAAGCGGTTGATGCAGAGTTAGCGCGACGGAGCCGCGCGAGCACTGCCGGTAACACCACAAGCAAAAGGGGCGCTCTTCACACACGGAGCGCCCCTTTTCGTATCCAGCGTCGTTATCAAAACGTCACGGTCTTACTGCGGCTTCACTTCCTTCTGATCCCGCAATTGCGCGCTGAGTTGCTGATACTTGAGCCGCGCCGCCGGATCGCCCTGCGCCGCCGCGGCCGCGTAATAAGCGCGGGCCACGTTCAGATTCTTCTCCACGCCGTCGCCGCCTCGCTCATAGAACGAGCCGGCCACGTATTGCGCCGTCATGTCGCCACCCTCCGCCGCTTTCTTGTACCAGACGAACGCCTGCTTATTGTCGCGCTCGGTGCCGCGTCCATCGAGGAACTGATTGGCCAGCGCCAACTCCGCCTGCACATGCCCTTGCTGCGCTGCCTTCAGGAACCAGCGATGCGCCTCGACCGGATCGCGCCCGACGAACTCGCCATCGTCGTACATCTTGCCGTACACGTATTGCGCGTGCGACATGTTGGCGTCGGCGGCCTTACGCAGCCACTTCTTGCCTTCATCGACGTTGGCCGGGGCGCCTTCGCCGTTGAGCAGCATCATCGCGTAGTTGAACTCGGCGAGCCGGCTGCCGCGCTCGGCGGCCTTGCGGAACTCGGTCAGCGCCGCGGCCAGATTGCCGGCGTTGTAGTCGGCGACCGCGGTTTGCGTCTCCGGATCGTTCGACTTCGCAACGCGGCTGTCTTGCGCATAGGCCGCCACATTCGCCATCAATGCCGCTGCGACTGCCAGACGCACCACGACGCACTGCACCATCCCCTTCATGACCTCACCTCCTGCAGCGCCTGGCGAGTCGCGCGCAACATCCACATGACGTCGGCGGCCAGAGCGATGAAACGAAAACCGGCATCGCGATGCTGCTTGGCACTCGCGACGTCCATGGCGAAAATACCGGCGGCAATGCCCGCCTTGTCCGCGGCGCTGACGATGCGCGCCATCGCGGCCTGCACGTCGGCGTGCTTCGAATCGCCGAGATGACCGAGGCTCGCGGCGAGATCGGCCGGTCCGACGAACAGGCAATCGACGCCCGGCGTCGCCGCGATCTTTTCCACTTCCTGCAAGCCGCGCGCTGACTCAATCTGCACGATGGTCGCGATCTGCGCGTTGGCCGTCTGCACGTAGTCGCGCCGCATGCCGTAGCCCGCGGCCCGCACCGCGCCGGCAACGCCGCGCTCGCCATCGAGCGCCCCGGCGGTCGGATATTGCGTGAGACGCACGGCACGCGCCGCCTCGTCCGCCGACTCGATATTCGGGAACATCAGCGTGCGCGCGCCGGCATCGAGCACGCGCTTGACGAGCCATGCCTCGCTAGACGGCACGCGCACCACCGGCTCGCTCGGCAGATGCGCGGCGGCGATCGCGCGCAATTGCGAGGCGACGTCGCCGCTATCGTTCGGTGAGTGCTCCATGTCGATCAGCAGCCAGTCGTAACCGGCGTGCGCGAGCGCTTCGGCGGCAGCGTCGCTACCGAGTGAGAGCCATAGTCCGAACAGCGGATCGGTTTCTTTAAGGCGTAACTTGAGGGGATTGGTGAAGGTGCTCATCGCCGCGCTCCGTGGCGATGAAGCGGTGCTTTGCCTGAACTGCTGGAAAGCATGCTGGCCTCGTGGGCCAGATGAACGCGCGGGCCGTGGCGGCCCGGCAGCCTGCTGCGACGCAATGCGGTGACCGGCATGTCTCGCTCCGTGTGGTTATCGGAGCGATCATACCGTGACAATAACGCGAGGGTTGGCGTTCCCCCAGGGAGACTTCCTTCGGGGGATGAGGCGCCGCCGGGTTTAGTCGCGGACCACGTCGGCCCAGCAATTCGGCGTCTCGTACAGACGCAGCTTGTGCAGACGCAGATTCACGCCGTAGTGCGCGTCGTAGACATTCGCGAGAATGTCGAATGCGACGGCGGCAAGATTTTCGACGGTGGGGATGCGATCGAGCACGACCGTCTTGTGGCCGGCCATCGTTTCCAGGAAACCGCGCACCTGCGTGTCGCCTTCATAGACGAGAAACGCATGGTCCCACTTGTCGACGAGATGCTCGACGGCGAGCGACTTCACGTCGGCGAAGTCCATCACCATGCCGCGATCCGGCGCGCCTTCGGTGTCGACCAGATCGCCTTGCAGCGTGATTTCGAGCACGTAGCGATGACCGTGCAGATTACGGCACTGGCTGCGGTGATCAGGAATGCGGTGACCCGCGTCGAATTCGAGTTTTCGTGTAATCGTCAGCACGGCAAATCAGGGAATGTTCAGATACTTGTGGGTCTGCATCGACAGGCGCCATTGCGGATGGCGTTTGCACCATTCGATCGCGAGCTTCGTGTTGAGGTCGCGCGACGGACCGTCCATGGGCTGGACGAGGAAATATTCGAAGTCGAGCTTCGCATACTCGGACAAACGCTGGTTGTCCTGCGGAATCACGACCTTCAATTCGTTGCCCTTGGTCACGACGAGCGGTGCGTCAGCCTTCGGGCTCACGCAGATCCAGTCGATCGTCTCGAGCACCGGCAGCGAGCCGTTGGTTTCAATGGCGATTTCGAAGCCGGCGGCATGCAGCGCGTCGACCAACGGTTGATCGATCTGCAGCATCGGTTCGCCGCCCGTGCACACCACGAAACGCTCGCCCTCGCCTTGCGGCCATTGCGACGCGATCATCTGCACCAGATCGTCAGCCGTGCGGTACTTGCCGCCGTTTTCGCCGTCGGTGCCGACGAAGTCGGTATCGCAGAAGCGGCACACCGCCTCGGCACGATCTTCTTCGCGGCCCGACCACAGATTGCAGCCGGCGAACCGGCAGAACACAGCCGGACGCCCGGCATTCGCGCCCTCGCCCTGCAACGTGTAGAAGATTTCCTTGACCGCGTAAGTCATGCTGCTTTCTGCCCTGTGTTCCTGAAAATTATTGCCTGAGTTGCGCTGCTGCGCCGACCGTCATTAGACCGGCACCTCGGTGACCTTCTCACCCGACAGATACGCTTCGTAGCCGCGCTTGCGCAACCGGCACGCCGGGCATTCACCACAACCGAAGCCCCATGCATGCAATTCAGCGCGTTCGCCGACGTAGCACGTATGCGTCTCGACGCGCACCAGCTCGACCAGTTCGTCGCCGCCAAGCTCGTGTGCGAGGCGCCACGTGTCCGCCTTGTCGAGCCACATCAACGGTGTCTCGAGCAGGATGCGCGTGTCCATGCCGAGGTTCAGCGCGACCTGCAACGCCTTCATCGTGTCGTCGCGGCAATCGGGATAGCCTGAGAAATCCGTCTCGCACATACCGCCGACCAGCACCTGCAAACCACGTCGATATGCAATTGCCGCGGCGATGGTCATGAACATCAGATTGCGGCCCGGCACGAACGTGTTCGGCAATCCGTTGGCCGTGGCTTCGATCTCGATCTCGCGCGTCATGGCGGTATCGCTGATCGCGCCGAGCACCGACAGATCGATCATATGGTCGTCGCCGAGGCGCTCGGCCCATGCGGGAAATGCGCGCGCGACGGCGTTGCGAAACCCCTCGCGGCATTCCAGTTCGACGCGGTGCCGCTGACCGTAATCGAAGCCCAGCGTCTCAACCGTTTCATAACGTTCGAGCGCCCAGGCGAGGCACGTGGCGGAATCCTGGCCGCCGGAAAACAGCACCAGAGCGCTACGTTTAGCGTCGTTGCGGATCACCGTGAAACTCCGTGAATGAAGAGTGCCACGTCGCGCTGCGCGAGGTGCGCCATGCAAGCAACGCGGCGCGACGCGTGCCGGCACTGCTGCCGGCCCAAAGCAGTATAGGCCGCGCCTTCCGCATACAGAGTCGCTGGGCGCTTATACCGTTAATCGTCGGGCGAAGGGTTCGGTGCTGGTGGCGGCGTTGCCGCGCGGCACTCAGGCGACGCACTCACGTGCAAGTCCTTGAACTGGCGCGATTTTATCACGCGACGCCGATTACCGCCGAGCGCGCCCTGCCGCGTGGTGCGCGCAAACCGAAGCAACGGATGCCCGTCACGCCCGTCACAATAGGGGCACAAAAAGGAAAAGCCCCAGGAATCTTGCGATTTCCTGGGGCTGAATCCTGGTGGCCTGGGACGGAATCGAACCATCGACACGCGGATTTTCAATCCGCTGCTCTACCAACTGAGCTACCGGGCCAACGAAGAACGAAATGATATCAAAGGGTCAGCAGTCCGACAAGCCCCTTCTCGAAAAAATCTGTGGAGGCGAAATCCGCACATTGCGCGCCGACTTCACTTCCGCTTGTTACTCACCTTCACTCGCCTTTGTTTTTTCCGAGATCCACGCCGAGTTGCTTGAGCTTGCGATACAAGTGCGTGCGCTCCAGCCCCGTCTTCTCCGCCACGCGCGTCATGCTGCCGTTCTCACGCGCGAGGTGATATTCGAAGTACGCACGCTCGAACGCATCGCGTGCGTCGCGCAGCGGAATATCGAACGAGATCGATGCGGTTTGCGCAGCCAGCGCGCCGCTGCCCAAGCCATCGGTCGAGAGCATCGGCAAGGCCGCTGCTGACGCCACCGCCGAAGCACTCACCGGCAACACCGGCTTGGCTGCCGCGCCGCCAGGCGCACCCGCCGCCGTGCCACGCGCGAGACCCTGCTCGACGGCCTTCAGCAGCTTCTGCAGCGCAATCGGCTTCTCGAGGAAATTGAGTGCGCCGATCTTGGTTGCTTCAACCGCCGTGTCGATGGTTGCGTGGCCGGACATCATGATCACCGGCATGGTCAGTTGACCTTGCGCGGCCCATTCCTTGAGCAAGGTCACGCCGTCGGTGTCGGGCATCCAGATGTCGAGCAGCACCAGGTCAGGCGCCTGGCGCAAACGGAACTCGCGCGCTTCCTGCGCGTTTTCCGCGGCCTCCACGACATGCCCTTCGTCGCTCAGGATCTCCGAGAGCAATTCCCGGATGCCCATTTCATCATCTACCACCAGGATGGTTGCCATTTACGCTGCCTTTGTCTGCACTGTTGCTTTTGTCTTTCCCTGCGACGCACCACCGTGCGCCGGACGCGGCCCCGTTCCGGGTGCCGCGGCATCGTCTGCCAGTTGAAGGAAGAGGATCGATATCTGCGCGCCCTCGATGACATCGCCCGCTTTCATACGATTGCGGATGTCGATGCGCGCGCCGTGTTCATCGACAATCTTCTTGACCATCGCAAGACCCAGGCCCGTACCTTTGGCCTTGGTCGTTACGTAAGGTTCGAATGCACGTGTGAGGATACGCGCGGGAAAGCCCGCTCCGTTATCCGACACCGTCAGACGCACCGCGACGTGTACTTTGCCTTCCGCGTCGGGGTCTCCGTATTCTACTGTCCTCGTCTCGAGCAACACATGCGGATGCTCGAGGTCCGCAACCGCATCCTGCGCGTTCTGCAGCAGGTTGTGAATCACCTGACGCAGTTGCGTCGCGTCGCCGCGAATCGCCGGCAACGCGGCGAGCTCCACCTGAATGGCGCCCTTGCCCTCTTCGATACCGTACAGCGTGAGCACTTCGCTGACCAGATCGTTCAGTTGCAGATGCGCGAGCACCGCTGGCGGCGTACGCGCGTAGTCGCGGAAATTGTCGACCATCTGCTTCATCGCGGCGACCTGGTTCACGATCGTGGTCGCGCCGCGCTTCAACACATCGGCATCGGACGGCGACAGCTTGTCGGCGAGCTTCATCTGCAAACGTTCGGCCGAGAGCTGGATCGGCGTGAGCGGATTCTTGATCTCGTGCGCGAGCCGCCGCGCGACTTCACCCCACGCGATCGAACGCTGCGCGGAGATCACGTCCGAGATATCGTCGAACACGACGACGTAGCCGGAGGTCTGCATGTCTTCCGCATCGCGGTCCGTCGCGGAGACGAGCCGCGCGCCGCGCACGAGCAAGGTGAGCGGCTCGGTTTCGCCCGGCACCTGCACCGAGAACTGCTGCTGCCAGTGGCCACGATCGTCGTGACCGTCGCCACTCGCCGCTTCGCGATCGGCAAACGCCTTGCGGACCATGCCGCCGAATTCGCTCAGCACGCCGATCTGATCCAGCGCCGAACCCATTACTGCCTGGAACGGCTGACGGAAAATCCGCTCGGCGCCGCGATTCGCGGTGGTCAGCCTGAACTGCCGATCGAACACGAACACGCCGGCGGTCAGGTTCGCGAGAATGCTTTCCAGATATGCCTTCGAATGTTCGAGCGCAATGCGGTTGTTCTCGACCGCCGCGCGCGCTTCGGACAACTGCCGCGTCATCGCGTTGAACGACTGCGTGAGAAAGCCCAGTTCGTCGCGTGATTTGATTTCCCGCTTCGGCGTGTAATCGCCTTCCGTGATTTCCTTGGTGCCTTGCGCCAACAGGAACAACGGCCGCGCGAGCTGATTGCCGAGCGCGAGCGCCAGCATCATCGCAATGAAGGTGGCGAGGAACAGCGCGAGCGTCAGCGTGCCGATATACATCTTGCGCAGACCCGTGCGGCCGAGCGCCTTCTCCTGGTACTCGCGATAGGCGCGCTGCACCGCGTCGGCATTGCGCGCGAGCGTGGGCGACACCGGCTGCGTGAGTTGCAGGAAGCGTTCGGTGGGCTGCAGCAGCGACGCGTTCGAATCGGGGATGCGTTGCACCACGCGCAGCCGCAACACGCCCTTGCTGCCATGCGCGTGAGGATCGCCGTCCACTTCGCCTTCGATCGCCGCATAGCCGCGACCGCGCGCCTGATCGATCATCAGCGACGTAGGCAAATCGTTCGGCACGAGCGTCGCATAGTTGCCGGAGGCCTGCGCGACCACGTGCATATCCGGCGTCGCACCGGACATGCTGCGCGTGGGTTCGACGATCGTCGCATCCTGCACGCCGAACTGATCGCGCAAGCGCAGCAGCGTAAGCGTCGTGCCGGCGGCGTCCGCGCTCGCCAACTGTTCCGACATCAACCGGCCCTTGGTCTGCAGGTCGGACAGCGACGCGTCGAGCATGCCGCGCCCGAGATTCAAGCCGGACGTGAGCGCTGTTTCAACGTTCACATCGAACCACGACTCGATACTGCGCGACACGAACTGATACGACACGACGTAGATGATCCCGCCCGGCACCACGCCGACCAGCGCCATGAAGAACGCGAGTTTCGCCAATAACCGCGTGCCGAACTTACCCTTTCTCAGCCGCGCGATGATGATGATGACGAGCGTCGCCACCACCAGCAAAAAGATCATCGCGACCACGAGGTTGGCAGCGTAGAGCCACTGGTAATAGCGGTCGAAGAATTCGGTGTTTGCACTGGCCGCGGCCAGCAGCACGAGCAGCAACACGGCCGTGACGGCGACAGTCGACACCAGCACGCGCACGACGATGCTGCTGACACTGGTAGCGGAGCGCACTTTATTTAGCACGTTCGGTCACCGTGAAGGTAAAGCGCTTCCATTCGGACGCGAGGTTCCAGTCGCGGTTGTTCACCGCGTCGATCTGAAACGGCTTGGGCATCAGCGCGATGTCGAGTTGCATGCGCACCGACGCGTTATAAGTCTCGCCGACACGCACTTCATTCCGGTCGATCACGTGCCACGACGTGATGTGCTTGATCACCGCGAGTGCATCCTTGAGCGTGGTGAAACCGAGCTGCAAACCGCCGGACGACACGCTCGACACGCGATATTCGCGTGTGAGCGGCTGGAACGACAGGCGAATGCTTTGCGACACACTCACCGGCTGCTCGTCGAACCAGTACCAGCGCGGCCGGCTCAGTTCGAAGTCGGTCGTGAAATAAAGCGGAATGCCTTTATTGACAGCGTCTTCAAGGTTGCTGTTCAGATCGAAGTCGAAACGCGCGTCGAGATTCCAGCCCGTGTTGTCGGATTGCAGCGACGCACGCTGCACCGCGATCGAGTCAGCATGCGCCACGCCCGGCGCCGCCAGCCATACGGCCAGCGCGATCCAGAGCACGGCAGCGAGCCGAAGCGGGAAGAAGCGTTTGATGGTCACCGTTTCTGAAAGCGCGCGTAGAAAAATCCGTCGTGGTCTGAGTTCGCGCCGGCGCTCTCTTCAGCGGGTTGTCCGGCATGAGAACCGGCCGATGTGTCGGCGGGCGCGCGAGCGACTGAAGGCAACAGTTGCCCCGGCGCGTCCAATCGTACCGCATCCTGATACTTGTTTCCAAACCACTGCGCCTGCAACTCGCCTTCTTCGGGAAAGATCGAACACGTAACGTAGAGCAACTCGCCGCCGGGTTTCACGAGCGGCCACAGCGCGTCGAGAATGCGGCGCTGCTCGGTGACCAGCGCGGGAATGTCGGACGCGCGGCGCAGCCAGCGGATATCCGGATGGCGCCGCACGATGCCCGACGCCGAACACGGCACGTCGGCCAGAATGCGGTCGAACGGCTGGTCGATGTCGTCGTGCCATTTCGCCGGCGCGCCCGCATCGCCGATCCGCACTTCCGCTTCGAGCTTGAGGCGCTGCAGATTTTCGCCGATGCGGCGCGCGCGCGACGCATCGCTTTCGAGCGCGACGAGCTGAAGTTTGGCGAGTTCGAGCAGATGCCCGGTCTTGCCGCCGGGCGCCGCGCAGGCGTCGAGCACGCGCATGCCGTCGCGCACGCCGAGCAGTGGCGCGGCGAGTTGCGCGCCGGCGTCCTGGACCGAGACGACGCCGTCGTTGAAGCCCGGAATGCGGTCGACCGGCATCGGCGTGGCGAGCTTGACGGCGTAGTCGCCGGCCTTGCTAGCGGCAATGTGATGGTTTTGCAGCACTTGCAGGTAGGCTTCGACCGTCGAGTGACGCGCGTTCACGCGCAGCGTCAGCGGGCCTTGCGTGTTGCCGGTGGCGAGCACCGACTGCCATGCGTCCGGCCACGCGCGTTTCACCGCGTCGATCCACCATGCCGGGTAGTTCCAGCGCGCCACTTCATCGGCTTGCGCGGCGCTCAACAGCGTTTCGCGCTCGCGCAGGAAATTGCGCAGCACGGCGTTGACGAGTCCCTTCGCAAAGGCGAATTCACGACGCGCGCCGATCGCGCTCACCGCCTGGTCAACCACCGTGAACGGCGCGTAGGCAGCGTTCGCTTCGTCGTCGACGAGCAAGGCCAGCGAGCAGGCGAGCACATGGCCGACGTGCGGCGGCGGCGCTTTTTTCACCAGCTGCGCGATCAGCCACTCAGCGGTCGCGAGACGCCGCATGGTGCGGTACGCGATGTCCTGCACCGCGCCGCGCGCGGCGGCGGCGCTGCCCTCGGGCGCGGACACGAAGACGGACTGCAGCGCAGCCGGCAAGGCTGCGCCGAGACGCACGGCGCCGACCGCCTGGCCCGCGCAGTCGAGCGCGAAACCGAGCGACTCGGGCGCGAGATGCAGCATCGACAAACGTGATTCGCGCGGACGCGCCGATGAGGAAGCAGTACGCGAAGAAGGCTTTGTGGTCATGAAGAAGGCTAAAGCGGGCCGCGCGGGAGCGCGCGACACAATCAACGCACATTGTAGCGTGGCGCGGCTCAAGGGCCGGCGGGCGGTCTATTGGCGGTGGCCACTGCGAGTTCGCGGCGAGCAAGGAGACGGGAATCTGAAGCGTAGGTTCAGCGATCCGGTGCGGACCTGGCGTGGCACGGCGCACGGGCCGGCGGGCGGTCCGTGACCGTGGTGATTGCAAATCCACGGCCAGCAGGAAGGCCGGATCTGAAGCGCAGGTCAACGATCCGACGCGGACCTTCAGACGCCGGTGAAGAGATTGATGTTCACGTCATCAGGCAGCGTCATCGCTCGCTCACGCTCCGTTGCGCCGGAATAAAAAAGGCGAGCCCACGGACTCGCCTTTCCTCACGTCGCATAAGTGCCGCGCAGCGTTATTCGAAGCGCCCCGTACGCGCCATTTCCATCAAACGCGCGATGCGCTCTTCGGTGGCCGGGTGCGTGGAGAACAGATTCGCGATGCCGCCGCCCGACAGCGGATTCATGATCATCATTTGCGCGGTGGCCGGATGCTGCTCGGCCGTGGGGAACGGAATCCCGCTCGCGTAACGATGGATCTTGTCGAGCGCCGAAGCGAGCGCTTGCGGGTCGCCGGAAATCTGCGCGCCGCCGCGGTCGGCTTCGAATTCACGTGCGCGTGAAATCGCCATCTGGATCAACGCACCGGCGATCGGCGCCAGCAGCGCGACGGCGATGCCTGCGATCGGGTTCGTGGAACGGCCGTTTTCGTCGCGGCTGCCGAAGAACATCGCGAAGTTCGCCAGCGCGGAAATGGCGCCGGCCATGGTGGCCGAAATGGTCGAGATCAGAATGTCGCGATGCTTCACATGCGAGAGCTCGTGCGCCATGACCCCGCGCATTTCGCGCTCGGACAGCACGCGCAGAATGCCGGTGGTAGCGGCGACCGCCGCATGCTCCGGATTGCGGCCGGTGGCGAACGCGTTCGGCGCGTCTTCGTTGATCAGGTAGACGCGCGGCATGGGCAGGCCGGCGCGCGTGGAGAGCTCGCGCACCATGCGGTAGAACTGCGGCGCACTGGTTTCGTCGACTTCCTGCGCGTTGTACATACGCAGGACCATCTTGTCCGAGAACCAGTACGAAAAGAAATTCATCCCAAGGGCGATCACGAGCGCGATCGTCATGCCGCGCGACCCGCCGATCATCCCGCCGATCACGATGAAAAGGGCCGTGATCGCGGCCATCAACATCGCGGTTTTGACCCAATTGAACATGTCTGCCACTCCTTGCCCTAACGCGGGTTCATATCTGCGCCGCGTGATCGCGGCGCCCGATTGTAAGCGAAATGTTAGATATGGGCGCGCAAGGAAAATTCAATCATCTTGATGCGGTGGCGAGCTTGAGACCCAAGCCGACAAAAGCACCGCCGACACCGCGATCCAGCCACTTCTTCACCGACGGCTGGCCCGAGAAGCGCCGCGTCACACTGCCCGCGATCCACGCGACAAAACTGTTCCAGAGCATGCTCATCACGACGAACACCGCGCCCAGCGTGAGGAAGGCAAGCGCTTTGTGGTCGCTGCCGGTCGTCACGAATTGCGGGAAGAACGACACGAAAAACAGTACCACCTTGGGGTTCAGCACGTTGGTCCAGAAACCGTGCAGGAAAAGCTGGCGCAGGGATTTGGGCGCCCCGGCCGCGCGCGCTTCGCCCGCAGCCTGATCGGCGACCGGCTTGGCGAAGAGCAAGCGCACGCCGAGATACATCAGATAAATAGCGCCGACGAACTTGATAACCGTGAACGCGGTGGCCGACGCGGCCAGCAGCGCGGTCAAGCCGAACGCGCAGGCCAGCGAGTGAACGCAGCAGCCGGCGGAAATGCCAAGCGCCGACATGAGACCCGCGCCACGGCCTTGAGCGACACTTCGCCCGACGATGTAAGCCGTATCGGGACCGGGCGTCACGTTCAGAAGAAAGACCGCGACGACGAAAAACTCGAAATGGGTAATGCCGAACATGTGAATCCTCTAAATCCGGGGCTGTTGCATGGAGGATTCTAACGCGCGGCAGGCCTGTCCAGCGGGGTCTCGAACATCGGCCGAATGGACGATGTTCAAGCCACAAGCAGCGGTGCTACTTTGCTTCGGGAAGTTGAAAGCGCTGCCCCACAGCCAGCGTCGAGCCGGCCAGGAATTCGCGTACCGGCAGGCGTTTGCCGCCCGGTTTCTGCAATTGCGTGAGACGCAGCGCGCCTTCGCCACAGGCTACGACTACGCCTTCGGGAGAGACGTCGGTGATCGTGCCGGGTGCGCTGTTGGCTTGCGCTTCAGTGGGAACCGCGGCCCAGAGCTTGATCGACGTGCCGTCTTCAAGCGTGCCGACGCCACCAGGGAACGGGTCGAACGCGCGCACCTGGCGCGCGAGTACCGCCGCCGGGCGGCGCCAGTCGAGCGCGGCTTCGTGCTTGCCGATCTTTTCGGCGTAGGTCACGCCGTCCGCGGGTTGGGGCGTTGCCGCCAGTTTGCCGGCGCGCTCGAGTTCGATCAGCGCCTCGACGATCAGCTTCGCGCCGTCTTGCGCGAGACGGTCGTGCAACGTGGCTGTCGTGTCGTCGACGGAAATCGCGGTGCGCGTTTCGGAAATCATCGCGCCGGTGTCGAGGCCGACATCCATCTGCATCAGCGTGATGCCGGTTTCGGCGTCGCCCGCTTCAATCGCGCGATGAATCGGCGCGGCGCCGCGCCAGCGTGGCAACAACGACGCGTGAATGTTGATGCACCCAAGCGGCGCAATATCGAGCACTTCCTGCGGCAGGATGAGGCCGTAAGCGGCTACGACCATGACGTCGTGCGGCGTGGCGCGCAGTTGATCGATCGCGGCGGCGGCTTCGGCCGGATATTTACCGGCGCGGCGCAGCGAAGGTGGCTGGGCGACGGCCAGACCGTGCTCCTGCGCGTAGCGCTTGACCGGGCTCGCCTGCAATTTCATGCCGCGCCCGGCGGGCCGGTCCGGCTGGGTCAGCACGAGCGGCACCGGGAAACCGGCGCCGTGGATCGCGGCCAGCGCGGCCGCGGCGAACTCCGGCGTACCGGCAAAGACAACGCGCAACGAATGACTCATGAACGGGAGCGGTAGGCGAGGTGAACGCGCATTACATCGCGTGGGCGAGCTTCTTCATCTTGCTCTTGATGCGCGTCTGCTTCAGCGACGACAGGTACTCGACGAATACGCGGCCCATCAGGTGATCCATTTCGTGCTGGATGCACACCGCGAGCAGGCCTTCGCAGTCCATCTCGAAGGTTTCGCCCTTCTCGTTGAGCGCCCGCACGCGCACTTTCTCGGCGCGCTCGACATTGTCGTAAATGCCCGGCACCGAGAGACACCCCTCTTCCGAAAGCTTCCTTTCGTCGCTCGACCAGATGATTTCGGGGTTGATGAAGGCGAGCAGTTCGTTGTGGTCGTCCGACACGTCGATCGTGATCACGCGTTCGTGCACGTCCACCTGGGTCGCGGCAAGGCCGACGCCCGGCGCGGCGTACATGGTTTCGGCCATGTCCTTGACGAGGCGGCGGATGCGGTCGTTGACCGCTTCGACCGGCTTCGCGATTTTGTGCAGCCGTTTGTCCGGGTAATTGAGGATGTTCAGTAAAGCCATGATCTCGAGTGTGAATTTCGGGCGCCGCTGACCGGTGGAAGGCTCGCGTTGGCCTTTCGGCCAGGTTGTGAGCCCGTCGCGTTACGCAGAGGATAGATGGTGTCGAACCGGTTCGATTCAACGCGCTCCGTGCGCTAAACGACGAGCCCGCGCGGGTAGGCGCGGCGCTGCAGTTATTTCGGATGATGAAAATTTTAGCATGGCGCCCGCCTGCCCGCTGGCCCTGCAGGAGGATCGACACGCAATGCACACCTTGCCCGCAACCGATATTGAACTCGCCGCATGGCTGCGGCTTGCGCTCGCGCCGGGGCTGAAACCCGCTGCGCTGCGCTTGCTGCTGGGCGCTTTGGGATTGCCAAAAACGATTTTCGATCAAACGCCCGAGGCGCTCGCCGAGATTGCCGGTGAAGCCGCGGCACGCGCGGCACTGGCGCCGACGGGTCCCGAATTCGACGCCCAGCTGGACGCGGTGATCGCGTGGCGCGAGCAACCCGGCAATCAGGTCGTGACACTCGACGACCCCGCTTATCCGCCGGCGCTGCTGACCATGCCCGATCCACCGCCCCTGCTATATATAAAGGGCCGGTTGAGCCTGTTGCACACGCGAGCGGTGGCTCTCGTGGGAAGCCGCAGCGCGACGCCGCAAGGCGTTGAAGATGCGGAGCGATTCGCGCGTGAGCTGTCGGTGGCCGGTGTCACCGTCGTCTCGGGGCTCGCGCTCGGCATCGACGGCGCCGCGCATCGGGGCGGGCTGGAGGGCGTCGGCGGCACCGTCGCCGTGATCGGTACCGGCGCGGACCTCGTGTATCCGGCGGCGCATCACGCGCTGGCGCGGCAGATCGCGGTACAGGGTGCGATTCTCTCCGAATGGCCGCTCGGTACGCCCGCGCGCGCCGCCAATTTTCCGCAGCGTAACCGTTTAATCGCCGGGCTCGTCAGCGGCGTGGTGATCGTCGAAGCGGCGATGCGCTCCGGTTCGCTGATCACGGCGCGGCTCGCCAATGAGATGGGACGCGATATCTTCGCGTTGCCCGGCTCGATTCACGCACCGCTGTCGCGCGGGTGTCATCGGATCATCAAGCAGGGCGCAAAGCTTGTGGAAACGCCGGATGAGGTGCTGGAGGAGCTGGGCTTTGCACGGCGGGCAGCGCCGCGAGCGGCTTCCAGTTCGGCGCATGCCGTTCTTTGGGGCGGCGCCGATTCAAGGAATACGACAGCAGCCAGCGGTGCGGCGGAGGATCGGCCGGAGTTGGCAGCGACGCAGACAGCAGAAACTTGTCCGGGTGACTCAGCTGCTGCATCGATGGGGGACATGCCATCCTGCCCGCCGGTCGATCACGAAGCACAGCGCCTCCTCGCCGCGCTCGGCCATTCGCCCACCACGCTTGAAATTCTCGCCACCCGCACCGAGATGGGGGACGCAGCCCTGCAAACCACTTTGCTGCAACTCGAACTCGCAGGCCAGGTAAGCGTGCTGCCCGGCGGCCGCTTCATGCGGACGAGCCACGGTTGACCCGGCATTGATCAGAGTTGACCACCATTCGGGATCGGCCATGCTACATTCGCGCCAAAGCACCTGACAAAAGTACGCAAGGAACCACCATGCCCGCGCTAAACCTCGACACCGACCAAGACCGGATCGCCGAGCGCGTTAACGAACCCGAGACGCTGTTCGTTGCCTGCCTATGCGCGGAATGGTGCGGAACCTGCCGTGAGTATCGAGACGCTTTTGACAAGCTGGCCGACCGGCACCCGGAAATCTGTTTCGCATGGATCGATATAGAGACCCATGCGGACCGGTTCGAGGATCTGGATGTTGAGAATTTTCCGACCATCCTGATCGAAGACTCGGTAACGACACGTTTTTTCGGCACCGTTTTGCCGCAGGCGGCGATTGTGGAACGGATGTTGTCTGATCTGACGGCCGTGCCCGGCGTCAGCGGCGCGCCGAAACTGCGGCCGGCGCTGGCTGTCGCCTGATTCGGACCGCCGGCCCGCGAGCCCAGCGGCCCGGGCGTTGCGAGCGGTGCACAAGGTGTTTGCCGCAGCTTGCCCGATGCCTGAGCACGCAACTATGATTTCGCGCTTTTATCGCACTTGACACGCCGGTCTCGCGCCGTGTGCTATAAAGCGGTCGTTAATGGGTCGCAAAGGTCGCAAACGAGGGTCGCGCTAACAGAAGCGCACTCAAGGCCATCAACCCGGATCTACCAACCTCACATCGAGTCATGTCCAAAGCACTGATCATCGCCGAAAAGCCTTCCGTCGCGAACGACATCGCGCGCGCTTTGGGCGGCTTTACCAAGCATGACGAATACTACGAGAGCGACGACTACGTCCTTTCCTCGGCAGTCGGCCATCTGCTGGAAATTGCCGCGCCTGAAGACTATGAAGTCAAACGCGGCAAGTGGAGTTTCGCCAATCTGCCCGTCATTCCGCCGCACTTCGATCTCAACCCGATCGCCAAGAGCGAGTCGCGCCTGAAGGTGCTGACCAAGCTGCTCAAGCGCAAAGACGTCGACCGTCTGATCAACGCATGTGACGCGGGGCGCGAAGGCGAGCTGATTTTCCGCTTGATCGCGCAACACGCGAAAGCCAAACAGCCAGTGCAGCGCCTGTGGTTGCAATCCATGACGGCGGGCGCGATCCGCGACGGCTTCGCCCGTCTGCGCAGCGACGAAGAAATGCAGCCGCTCGCCGATGCGGCGCGCTGCCGCTCGGAAGCGGACTGGCTGGTCGGCATCAACGGCACGCGGGCTATGACCGCGTTCAACAGCAAGGGCGGCGGCTTCTTCCTGACTACGGTCGGGCGGGTGCAAACGCCGACGCTGTCAATCGTGGTCGAGCGCGAAGAGAAGATTCGCCGCTTCGTGCCGCGCGACTATTGGGAAGTGAAAGCGGAATTCGTCTGCTCGGCCGGCTTCTACGAAGGCCGCTGGTTCGATCCGAAATTCAAGCGCGACGAGTTCGATCCGGAAAAGCGCGATTCACGTCTGTGGGCACTGCCCGCGGCCGAAACGATCGTCGCCGCCTGCCGTGGGCAGATCGGCACGGTGACCGAAGAATCGAAGCCGTCCACGCAACTCTCGCCGGCCCTGTTCGACCTGACCAGCTTGCAGCGCGAGGCCAACGGCCGCTTCGGCTTCTCGGCGAAGAACACCCTGGGCCTCGCCCAGGCGCTGTACGAAAAGCACAAGGTGCTGACCTATCCCCGTACCGACGCGCGCGCGCTGCCGGAAGACTATATGGATACGGTCAAAGAGACGCTCGGCATGCTCAAGGAGAGCAACAATTATCTGCCGTTCGCCAAGCAGGTGCTCGACAAGGGCTGGGTGAAGCCGAACAAGCGCATCTTCGATAACTCGAAGATCAGCGACCACTTCGCAATCATCCCGACGCTGCAGGCACCGAAGAATCTGTCCGAACCGGAACAGAAGCTGTACGACCTCGTCGTGAAGCGCTTCCTTGCGGTGTTTTTCCCGGCCGCCGAATTCAAGGTGACGACGCGGATCACGGAAGTGGTCGGCCATCACTTCAAGACCGAAGGCAAGGTGCTGGTCGAACCGGGCTGGTTGCAGGTTTATGGACGTGAGATCAGCGGCGAAGACGCGAACCTCGTGCCGGTGCAGAAGGACGAGAAGGTCAAGACCGATAAGATCGCCGCCCAGCAACTGGTGACGAAACCGCCGGCACGCTACAACGAAGCTACGTTGCTGTCGGCCATGGAAGGCGCGGGCAAGCTCGTCGAAGACGACGAATTGCGCGAAGCGATGGCGGCCAAGGGGCTCGGCACACCGGCCACGCGTGCGGCGATCATCGAAGGTTTGCTGGGTGAAAAGTATCTGATTCGCGAAGGCCGCGATCTGATTCCGACCGCCAAGGCTTTCCAACTCATGACGCTGTTGCGCGGTCTCGGCGTGAAGGAACTGACAGCGCCCGAATTGACCGGCGAGTGGGAGTACAAGCTGTCGCAAATGGAACGCGGCAACCTGCCGCGCGACGCGTTCATGCAGGAAATCGCCCGCATGACGCAGACTATCGTCAAGCGCGCGAAAGAGTACGATTCCGACACGATCCCAGGCGATTACGCGACGTTGCAGACGCCGTGTCCGAATTGCGGCGGTCAGGTGAAGGAAAACTACCGGCGCTTTGCCTGCTCGAAATGCGAGTTCTCGATTTCGAAGATTCCGGGCGGACGTCAGTTCGAAATTCCAGAAGTCGAAGAACTGCTGCAGAACAAGACGATCGGGCCGCTGTCGGGTTTCCGCAGCAAGATGGGCCGGCCGTTCTCGGCAATCCTGAAGCTCTCGCTCGACGACGAGATCAAGAACTACAAGCTCGAATTCGACTTCGGACAGGACGCGGGCGGCGAAGATGGCGAACCGCCTGACTTCTCCGATCAGCAACCGGTGGGCGCATGCCCGAAGTGCAAGGGCCGCGTGTTCGAGCACGGCATGAGCTACGTCTGCGAGAACTCGGTCGCCAACCCGAAGACATGCGACTTCCGTTCCGGCAAGGTGATCCTGCAGCAGGAAATCGCCCGCGAACAGATGGCCAAGCTGCTCGAAGAAGGCCGCACGGATCTGCTGACGAACTTCAAGTCGTCGCGTACCGGGCGTAACTTCAAGGCCTTCCTCGTCAAGCAGAACGACGGCAAGATCGGCTTCGAGTTCGAGAAGAAGGAACCGTCGGCGAAGACTGCCGCGAAGACCGCGGCAGCGAAGGCGGCCAACGCAGCGCCGGAATCAGAGTCCGAGGACGGTGAAACGCCGGTGGCAGTGAAGGCAGCGCCGGCAGCCAAGAAGGCTGCGGCGAAAAAAGCACCGGCGGCTAAGACCGCGGCGGCCAAGAAAGCCCCCGCCAAGAAGGCGGTGGCCCGCAAGACCGGCTCGTAATTCGAACCGGTGGCCGGAAGCGGACCCGCTTCCGGCTCGCTTCATTTCGACTTGCCACGAAAAAAAGGCGCGATCACATAAGTGACCGCGCCTTTTTGTTTATCCGCCGGAAAGCGCCTATCGGCGGCTTCGCCGGCTTGATCGATCCACCACTTACAGCGGCGACAAAGCTGTGGGCCGGGGGGTGCGAGGCGTCGTCTTGGCCAGCGTCTTCGGCAGCGGCGATAACTCGCTGTCCAGCAGGCGCGAGAGCGGCTCAGCGCCGTCGAACGCTTCGGGCGGCAAGGGGTCCGCGGAATCGAGCACCGTCGTCGTGGCGGTCCGGCCAAGGCCGTCCTCCTTGATCCACTGTTCACCCAGCAGGCTGTTCGGCGTCTGGCTGAAATGCTCGACCAGATGGTCGATGAACGTACGTACCTTTGCCGGCAAGTGACGGCGGCTCGGATACGCAATGTTGATCTCGACCTGCGGCAACCGGTAATCGCCGAGCAGACGCACGAGCCGGCCACGCGTCATGTCGCGGCCGATCAGATAGCTCGGCAGGATCGCGATGCCCATGCCGAGCAACGCAAACTGACGCAGCATTTCCGTGTTGTTCGCGACGATCACGTTCGACGGCCGCACGCGCACTTCGCCTTCCGGACCAGTGAACACGCGCTCGTCGCCCCAATATTCGGAGGGCAGACTCAAGCACGGATGCTCGAGCAGATGCTCCGGACGCGTGGGCATGCCGTGCTTCTCCAGATACGCCGGCGTGGCGCACACCGTCATGCAGCCCGTGGTGAGACGCCGGGTGACGATGCTGGCGCTGCGCATTTGCCGCGCAATCACCACGCCCACGTCGAAGCCTTCTTCGACCAGATCGACCTGGCGGTCGACGAGCGTGACATCGGGAATGACTTTCGGATAGCGCTCCGCGTACGTCTGGAGCACGGGCGCGAGATTGTGCAGCCCGAACACGACCGGTGCGACGATTCGCAACGTGCCGACGGGCTCGTGATTGCGCGCGACCACCATCTGCTCGACGTCTTCCAGTTCGTCGAGAATCTGGCGCGCGCGCTCGAGATAAACCTGACCCGATTCGGTCAGAGACAAGCTGCGGGTGGTGCGATTGAGCAGCCGCGTACCTAGACGGCCTTCGAGGTCGGCAACGTGGCGGGTGGCAACTGCGTTGGAAATATCCATCGCGCTCGCAGCGCGGGCAAAACTGCCGAGATCCGCCACTCTGACGAAAACTCGCATCGACTGCAAATGATCCATAGGACAACTCCTGCCGTGTTACTGCTTCCTGACAATTAGTGAAAACCAGTGAAGCGAACTTGGAATTCTCCTACGACTCGCGAAATCGTGCAGAAGTTGCCCGCGAAAGCGGAAATATTGTCGATATTTGTGCGACTGTGTTCCCCAATGTGGGGCGTGATCATCGATTGTTCCCTGAAGGGAAACAATCTGCTGCAGTGCAGCTTGAACTGTCTTTTTTGTTCGAACAGACGGAACGATCGCTCCGGCATTACGGATTTAGAAAAAATCGCCGGGGGAGGGGCAGACCACAAAGAAAAACCGCCCGAAGGCGGTTTTCGTGCGAAGTGAACACTCACATGATCAGGCGGCGAGTTTCCCTTCGAGTGCGCGTTTAGCCTCGGTCAGCGCCGGCGGCAGGCCTTGCTGCAATGTGTCAAACAGCTCGGAGTGCAGCGCGAGTTCGGCGCGCCAGGCTGCGTCGTCGACGGAAATGACCTGCTCGAACTGTTCCCGGCTGAAATTCAGCCCGCTCCAGTCGATGTCCTCGTAGTGCGGCGACATGCCGAACGCATGTTCCTCACCTTGAGCCGAGCCTTCGATCCGGCCGACCATCCAGCTCAGCACCCGCATGTTCTCGCCGAAGCCCGGCCACACGAACTTGCCATCCGCGCCCTTGCGGAACCAGTTGACGCAGAAGATTTTCGGCAGCTTCGCGTTCAGTTGCTCCAGACGCTCACCCGTTTTCAGCCAGTGACCGAAGTAGTCGCTCATGTTGTAGCCGCAGAACGGCAGCATCGCGAACGGATCGCGACGCACCACGCCCTGCTGGCCGGACGCGGCGGCTGTCGTTTCGGAACCCATGGTCGCCGCCATGTAGACGCCTTCCACCCAGTTGCGCGCCTCGGTGACGAGCGGCACGGTGGTGGAGCGGCGTCCGCCGAAGATGAATGCATCGATCGCGACGCCCGCCGGATTTTCCCAGTCGGGGTCGATGGACGGACATTGCGAGGCCGGTGCCGTAAAGCGCGCGTTCGGGTGCGCCGCCTTGCGGCCGCTTTCCTTCGCGCTGGCCGGCGTCCAGTCCTTGCCTTGCCAGTCGATCAGGTGCGCGGGCGCTTCGTCCGTCATGCCTTCCCACCAGACGTCGCCGTCGTCGGTGAGCGCGACGTTCGTGAATATCACGTTTTCCTTCAACGTGGCCATCGCGTTGAAGTTGGTCTTTTCGCTCGTGCCCGGCGCCACGCCGAAGTAGCCGGCTTCCGGATTGATCGCGTAGAGGCGGCCGTCCTTGCCCGGTTTGATCCAGGCGATATCGTCGCCGATCGTGGAGATTTTCCAGCCGTTCAGGCCTTCAGGCGGGATCAGCATCGCGAAGTTGGTCTTGCCGCATGCCGACGGAAACGCCGCCGCGACATGATGCTTGCGGCCTTCCGGCGAGGTCACGCCGAGAATCAGCATATGCTCGGCGAGCCAGCCTTCGTCGCGGCCCATGGTCGAGGCGATGCGCAGCGCGAAGCACTTCTTGCCCAGCAGCGCATTGCCGCCGTAGCCCGAGCCGTAGCTCCAGATTTCGCGCGATTCAGGGAAGTGGACGATGTATTTGGTTTCGTTGCACGGCCACGGCACGTCTTTCTCGCCGGCCGCGAGCGGCGCGCCGACCGAATGAACGCACGGCACGAACTCGCCGTCTTCGCCGAGCACGTCGTACACCTTGCGGCCCATGCGCGTCATGATGCGCATGTTGGTGACCACGTACGGGCTGTCGCTCAATTCGACGCCGATATGCGCGATCGGCGAACCAAGCGGGCCCATCGAAAACGGCACCACGTACATGGTGCGGCCGCGCATGGCGCCTTCGAACAGGCCGTCGAGCGTCGAGCGCATTTCGGCCGGCGCGATCCAGTTATTGGTGGGACCCGCGTCCTCGCGGCGCTGCGAGCAGATGAAGGTGCGGTCTTCGACGCGCGCCACATCGGACGGGTCGGACCATGCGAGATAAGAATTGGGACGTTTCGCGGGATTGAGCTTCTTGAGCGTGCCTGCTTCGACCATCTGCGCGCAAAGCCGGTCGTATTCCTCCTGCGAGCCGTCGCACCAGACGATCCGATCCGGCTTGGTCTTCGCGGCAACGCGCTGGACCCAGTCGAGCAGCTTTCGGTGTTTGACCCACGCGGGCGCCTCGATAGTGGGCTGTCCTTCGAATGAGGGGTGGTTCATCGACTTGTCTCCGTTTTGAAAAGCAATAGAAAAACGGTACAAGCCCAGAGACGCTGCATGCGAGAGGCATTCAATTCTTCACGCCGGGTTCCTGCCACCCGACGCACAATTGTGCAGGTCGTTCCGGGCTACACAGCCTGTTGAGCGGAGACGCCAGCCGACGGGCTTCTGCAACCGTCTGTAAAGCGGCTTGCCTCAACACGCAACAAACTGTTAAAAACGATGTCAATCGGCCTTGCCGTGGCGCTGCCATTCTGTGCGGTAGCTACTACGGTAAGGCATTCAGCCAGACCGGCATGTGACCTAGGTCACATGATGGGACAGTCAGCATAACATTCCGTTCCGCACCACCAAGGTGCGTCGCAAGACACATACCATGAAGATTGCCATCCTCGACGATTACCAGGACGCCGTTCGCAAGCTCGACTGCTTTCAATTGCTGGCCGACCATGAGGTCAAGGTTTTCAACAACACCGTCCGCGGTCTCGGCCAGTTGGCAAGCCGTCTGTCCGAAGTCGATGCCCTCGTCCTGATTCGCGAACGCACCCGCATCAGCTCGCAACTTCTCGATAAATTGCCGCGTTTGCGCATGATCAGTCAGACCGGCAAGGTCTCGAGCCACATCGATCTGAACGCGTGTACCGAGCGCGGCATTGCCGTGCTGGAAGGCACCGGCTCACCGTTCGCGCCTGCCGAGTTGACGTGGGCTCTCATCATGGCGGCCCAACGGCGGATTCCGCAATACGTAGCAAACCTTAAGCAAGGGGCCTGGCAGCAGTCCGGCCTGAAGACATCGGCGCTGCCGCCGAACTTCGGTTTGGGCCAGGTATTGCGTGGCCAGACGCTGGGGATCTGGGGTTACGGCAAGATCGGCCGGCTGGTGGCCGGCTATGGCAAGGCGTTCGGCATGAACGTGCTGATCTGGGGCCGCGAGCATTCGCGCGAAGCCGCTCGCGCCGACGGTTACGGCGTGGCGGAGAGCCGCGAGGCGCTGTTCGAGCAGAGCGACGTGCTGTCGCTGCACTTGCGCATGCACGACGACACGCGCGGCATCGTCAAACAGGAAGACCTGATGCGGATGAAGCCGACCGCGCTGCTCGTGAACACGAGCCGGGCCGAACTGCTCGACGAGAACGCGCTGGTGAATGCGCTGTCGCACAACCGTCCGGGCATGGTCGCGATCGACGTCTACGAAAGCGAGCCGATTCTGCAGGGATACAGCCTGTTGCGCATGGAGAACGTGATCTGCACGCCGCACATCGGCTATGTGGAGCGCGAAAGCTACGAGCAGTATTTCACCGCGGCATTCAAGAATATTCTGGCCTTCGACGCTGGCGAAACGGCCAGCGTGGCGAATCCGGAAGCTTTGCAGGGCGGCCGTCGGCGTTAAAAACGCCGTGCTTCACGGCGCGCGGAGCGCCGAGCGGATTCGTGCGGCGCGGTTGTCGCCGTTTGGATCCGCGCCGCCGCCAGTCAATTCATCGCGCTGCTTCGTGCGCGCCGGCTTCCAGCAGATCAGGCATGCGTTCGAGGAAAATCTCACCATCGGCGCGGCCGAGGTTGTACGCGTGCACCATCTGCGAGGGGCTCGTGTAATCCCAACTGGAAATCGGCACCTTGCGCGACGGCTGCACGTAGAGCCGTTGCTGCACGCCGTGCGGCACGACGAACATCTGCGGCCGCGGATAAAGGCGAGTGACCATTACCAGCACGTTGCCCGGCGCATCGGCGTCGAGCGCGCCGACCGGCACGTTATCGACCATCCCGCCATCCAGCACTGGCCGGCCGTTGCGCCGCAGAACCGGCGTGAAAGGCGGCGTACTCGATGATTGCAAAATCAGATCCGCCAGATCCTCGACGCTCGCGCAATCCTGCGCGCGCACGAACTCCGGATGAAAGCCGAGCGTCTGACCGAGCGTCGGATGCAGCGTCTTGCGCACATATTTTTCGATGTTGTACGCGATCAGGCCAGCGGCAACCGCGCTGCGCGCGCCGAGCCAGCGCGGCAGATGCGACACGCCGATGCGGATTTCCGGCGCATCGGCGAGTGTCGAAAACTTCTCGCCGTAGATGTCGAGCAGCGCCTGACGGTAGATGCGGTAATGCGGAAACACCGACTCGCCGCGTAGCAGATTGCCCCAATAGGCGTTGCGGGTGTTGTGGCGCAGCGCGTCTTCGTAATAGCGCATGACCCAGTCGGAATCGCGCGTGTAGAGCATGCAGGCGGTGGCGGCGCCGGCCGAAATGCCGGTGATGACGCGCGGCCGGATCCGCAACTCCGGCTGGATCACGTCCCAGAAACCCGCCTGCCACCAGCAGCGATTGCCGCCGCCGGCGAATACGACCTGATCGAACATCCTGGTTTTTCCTCTAATGCGGCTCTCTGGCGCGTTCTAGTCGAGCAGTGCGTAGGTGGTGGTGGCGTGGACGGCCATGTTGCCGGATTCGTCGAATAATTCGACTTCGCCGAACACCAGATTGCGGCCCATGCGCAGCACCCGGGCCGTGATGAGCACGTCGCCCTTACGCACCGCGCGCATGAAATTGATATTGAGCGAGACGGTGGTCATCGGCTTGAAACCGCCGAGCGCGGCCGAAATGGCGACGATCATCGCCGTGTCCGCCGCGGCCATGAAGACCTGCCCGCAGATCACGCCGCCCGCATGGCGCAAGCCGCCCGAAAACGGCAGGCGCAGCGTGGCACCTTCCTCATTGACCTTGACCGGCGTCAGTGTGAGCGCACGCACCCACGGCGCGAGGATGCGGTCGAGCAACTCGATAATCTCTTTGTCATCCATGGCAATCCCCGGTCGAAAGCCGCGCGAGGCTTCGTGCGGCAAGGTGTCCGCGACATGATACCGGGACGATGCAGGCAACGCCTTTTTCACGACAGCGCGTCCATCGAGGAACGCCTCTGGGCCGTGGATGCAAATATTTTTAAGAAATCTGCTAAAGGGACTTGGCAAGCCCGAAAAATTTCTGCATAATTTCGCTTCTGTTGGGGGCGTTAGCTCAGTTGGTAGAGCAGCGGACTCTTAATCCGTAGGTCGAGTGTTCGAGTCACTCACGCCCCACCAAAGATTCAAAGCAAAAAGCCCGGTCCTTGCGACCGGGCTTTTTGCGTTCTGGGCTCCGTGTAGACAACACTGCTTAGTGCCCTCCCTTGCGCAGCCGGCTTCCGATATCGTGTCGGCTGGCCTCGCCATCAATGTGATCGGCATGAAGCTTTGGCTTCTCAAGCAACGATAAAAACATGAACACAACCGACCGCCCCGCCCGCTCCCGCTCCTTCTGGCGGCGGGCCTTGTCCTGGGATCTCAACGACCCTCGCCTGACAGCCGCCGCGCGCGTGTGGGTTCCTATCCTATTCGGCCTATGGTCGCTTTTCCTCGGCCAGGACCGCAATTGGGACGGCTTCAACTATCACCAGTACAACGGCTTCGCGTTCCTGAACGACAAGCTGCACACCGACTTCGCGGCGGCCGGTATGCAGACCTACTTCAATCCGATGCTCGATGTCTTCTACTACGCGTTGAATCGGGCTTTTCCCGCGCCGCTGGTGGGCTTCATCATGGGCGCGTTGCACGGCCTCAATTTCGTGCTGCTGCTGTCGATCATCCGGCGAACGCTGCCCGAACTCGCCCCGGAAGACGCGAACCGCACGCCCTTGCTGCTTGCCGCAGCGGGCATCCTGACAGCGAATTTCCTGTCCGGTTTCGGCAATTCCATGGGCGACGACACGACCACGCTGTTCGTGCTCGCCTCACTGCTGCTCATCCTGCATCTTTGGGACAGGTTGACGAAGTGGTCGGCGGCCGCCGCTGCGGCTCTGGTCGGCGCGGGCCTCTTCGTCGGCCTCGGCATGGGCCTCAAGCTGACCAATGCGCCGTTTGCCGTCGCCCTATGCGCAGGGCTGCTGCTGTTGCCGGCAAGGCCGTTCGCACGGGTGCGCGCCGCGTTCCTGTTCGGCGTGGGCGCGCTCGCCGGCTTGCTTGCTGCGAGCGGTTACTGGATGGCCGTGATGTGGCACACGTTCGGCAACCCGTTCTTTCCGCAGTTCAGCTCGATATTCCCCAATCCGCTCACCCCGCCGAGCGGCGTCGCGGATCAATCGTGGCTGCCGAAAAACGCGCTCGAATACGTTCTCTGGCCGTTCATCTTTGCGCTCGATTCGAAGCGCGTCGGACAAGCGCGCCTGCATCAGATCATCTGGCCGGTCGTGTACGTGCTGTTCTGGGTGCTGGCCGCTACCCGGTTCGCGGAACTGGTGCGCAGACGGGTTCCATCGCGCCGACTGAACTGGCGAGCGGTCTACGTCGTCACCTTCGTGGCGTTGGGCTACTTCCTGTGGATGATCGTTTTCAGCATCTATCGCTACGTCGTTCCGATCGAAACGTTGACTCCGCTCGTCGCGTATCTGCTGCTCAATCGGCTCTTGCCGTACCTGACGGCACGGCGGGTCGTCGCATGGTTGCTTGGCGTCACAACCTTGGTCGTCGTGGCCGGCGGTGTCGAGACATGGGGACATGAACACTGGGCAAGGGCGGCTTTCCGTGCCGACGTACCCGCGCTCGAAAGTCCCCAGAACACGACGGCGGTTATCGTCGGCGGGGATCCGCCCTGGGGTTGGATCGTGCAGTTCTTTCCCGCGTCGGTCGCGTTCACGCAGATCGACGGCAGCTTTCCGTTCTCGCCTCAATTCGATCAGCACATAGCGGACATCGTGCGCTCTCGCGGCGGTCCTACATACGCGATCATCGAAGGCCGCTACAACTGGCGCGTCGACAACGTAGCGAAGATGGATCAGATCGCAAACGCTCTCGGCCTGACTCAAGGCGCGAAGGGCTGCAACGCGGTGCAAGCCGCGATCGGTCGCCTGCACCTGCACGCAAGCCTGCAATGGACGCCCAACGCTACCGACAACCGGATGTGCCGGCTCGACATCCGGCAGGACGATGTGCGCGATGTGGCCGGCGAGAATGCACAACTGATCGAACAGGCGCGCCCCGCGTTAGAGCGGCATGGCTTCACCATCGACGCCAGCTCCTGCACCACTTACAGAGCCTATGTCGGCCAAGGCGTCTTCCCTTACCAGTGGTGCCGCATCACCCAGCGCTAAGGTTGCGGGGCCCGGAATCGCAACGATATGGGCCCGCCATGGCAATTTCCTTCAATACACCCCGCCCCTTCGCCCGATACCGTTGACCGTCGCAAATCCTGCGCGCATCCGTATCGAGGCATCTGATGACCGCTTTACTCTCCATGGCCGCCTTCGCGCTGGCCAGCTCAATTTCTCCGGGCCCGGTGAATGTCGTCGCGCTCAGCGCCGGCGCCCAGCACGGGTTTGCCGCGAGCATGCGGCATGTCACCGGCGCGACAGTCGGCTTCACCGTGCTGCTTCTGCTGATTGGCCTGGGACTGCATGAACTGCTCGCCCATTTCCCAAACCTGATCACTGTCGTCAAATGGGCGGGCGTGGGCTTCCTGCTCTACATGGCCTACAAACTCGCCGTCGACGACGGCCAACTCGGCGCTGACAAACCGGCTCGCGGACCGTCCTTCGCTTATGGCGCGGCGATGCAATGGCTCAATCCGAAAGCCTGGCTCGCGTCGCTGGCCGGCATGGGCGCCTATGCAGCCGACGGCGACGGCAGGCTCGTCTGGCAATTCACCGTCGTGTACTTCGTGATCTGTTATGTGTCGATTGCCAGTTGGGCGTATGCCGGCACGTTCCTGCGCAAATACTTGCAGAAACCGCAGCGTGTGAGGTTTTTCAATCGCGTGATGGCGGCATTGCTCGCGGCGAGTGCGCTTTATCTGCTTATAGCGTGAGGACGCAGCGCAGCTTGCGAATTCAACTGCGATACTGCCCCGGCGTCGCCGCGACCAGCCGTTTGAAGATTCTCTGCAAGTGGGCCTGGTCCGCAAAACCGGCGTCGAGCGCGACATCCGCGATCACGCGCCCGCGCCTGAGTTGCGCGCGGCTGTACTGAATACGCCGGTTGACCAGATAAGCATGGGGCGTCATGCCGTAGCGCTGCTTGAACGCGCGAATCAGATGCGACGCGGACAGATCGGCCGCCTCGCAAATGTCCTCCAGCTTCAGCGACTGCGTGCAGTTTTCAGCGATGAATTCCGCCGCGCGCGTGAGCTGGCGGCTCGCGTCGTGAGCCGGCAAAACCGCCGGATTCAGCCTGTTTTGTACTTCGGAGAAAAAGGTGATGGCCGCGCTTTGCTTGCGCAGCGTGTCGGCGTCATTGTCGACGAGAATGGCATGCAGCCGGTTTAAGCCGCCGAACAGTTCCGCGTCCGTGGTCATGGTCTGCGAGAACGCGCGAAACGCGTGGTTCTCGCTGAAACCCAGCTCGTGTTGCAAGCCCGTGAGCCATGCCACATCGACATGCATCATGCGATAAGACCAGCGCTCGTCGGCTACCGGATTGCACGCATGCACGTCGTCGGGGTTCATCATGACGACTACGCCCGCGCCGATCCACTCACGTGCGTGGCGATTCAGATACTCGCTGCGTCCACCCGTAACGGCGCCGATCGAGAACGTTTCGTGCGAGTGTTTCGCGTAGCAGACGTCGCGACCGTCTTCAATGGAACGCACCTCGATGAACGGCAACGCGTCATTGCGCCAGAACCGCGGCGCAGAAGCGCTTTTCGCCTGAAGTGCCGCCTCGGTAATTCCGCTCATCCGCGCGTTCTCCGATGTTTGCGTAGACCTCGCCGCAGCGAGGCCTACGTATCGTAGCCGTCAAACGCAGCATCAACAAGCAGACTCACGAACAACGCGGAGGGTGCAGACACACGCGAAAGACTATTTTGCCGTCACGTCGATGTTGCCGAGATATTTCGCGGCCAGCGTCTTCACCGTGCCATCGGCCTGCACCTTCGCGATCGCCGCATTCAAGCGGTCACGCAATGCCGTGTCACCTTTGCGAATTCCGTATGCAATGCCGCTGCCGAGGATCTTGTCGTCGCGCACCGGTTCACCCACGAAGGCGTAACCATTGCCGCTCGGTTTCGACAGAAAACCTGTCTGGCCGGCCGGCGCCAGCACGAGCGTAGCGTCGAGACGGCCCGCCACGAGATCCGTATAAACCTGGTTCTGGTCCTGATACGGCACGACGGCCACGCCAGCCGATTCCCAATGCGTCTTCGCGAAGTTTTCCTGAATCGACGCCTGCAATACGCCCACGCGCTTGCCCTTCAGCGAGGCGGGCGTCGGCAGCAGACCGCTGTCGCGTTTGGCGATCAACTGCGTCGGCACACGATACACGACGGTGGTGAAATCGATCGCCTGACGGCGTTGTTCGGTCGCGTTCATCGCCGAATTGATCGCGTCGAACTTGCGGCCCTGCAGCGCCGGAATCAGGCCGTCGAACGAGGTCTCGACCCATTTGCACGTCATGTTCGCGGCGACGCAAACCGCATTGCCGACGTCGATATCCAGACCCTGCAACTCACCGTTCGGGCCTTTCGATTCGAACGGCGGATACTGCGCTTCGAGGCCGAAACGCAGCGTCGAGGGTTCGGCAGCGCTCGCGGCAGACGACGCCGCGAGCGACGCGAATGCACAGGCCAGCGCCAAAAGAGGCTTGAGCAATTTCATAGCAGATCCCTGTCCCTTCGAATTTGTTGTCACGCCGCCTAGCGGCGCCCTGATGCGTGCCCGCGCGACGATCATACTGCGTTCAAAAATGCAGCCGCTGCGCGCAAACTTCCCGTTCAAATCTCGCACAGACGCCGCGCGCCTTCGATCAAAGTCGCGTCATCCTTCGAGAAGCTCAGGCGGATCAAGCCGGAGTCCGTACCATCGGTATAAAACGCCGACAGCGGAATAGTCGCAACACGTGCATCGCGAATCAAGCGCAGCACGAAATCGCTGTCGCTTTCCTCGGAGAAGCCGCGAAAACGCGCGAGCATGAAGAAGCTGCCTTCGCTCGGCAACAACTCGAAGCGCGAATCGCGCAGTGCCTCCGTGAGTAGATCGCGCTTCTTCTGATAGAACGCGGACAAGCCGAGGTAGCTTTCGCGATTGGCCAATGCGTCGACAAACGCGTACTGCATCGGTGTATCGGCAGAAAACACCATGAACTGATGGACTTTGCGAATCTCGTCCATCAACTCGGCGGGCGCGAGGCAATAGCCGACGCGCCAGCCGGTCACGTGATACGACTTGCCGAACGACGAGACGATCACGCTGCGCTCCGCGAGCTCGGAATGACAAGCCATGCTCTGATGTTTCGCGCCGTCGAACACCACGTGTTCATACACCTCGTCGGCGAGAATCACGATATCGGTGTTGCGCGTAATCGCCTTCAGGCGCTCGACGTCGGCTTCGCTGAACACGGTCGCCGTCGGATTGTGCGGCGTGTTGATGATGATCATGCGAGTCTTCGGCGTGATCGCGGCGGCGACCTCGTCCCAGTTCACCCGGAAGTCGCTCAAGGACAGCTTGATCGCAACGGGCGTGGCGCCTTGCAGCCGCACGATCGGGCCGTAGCTGTCGAACGACGGCTCGAAGTAGATCACCTCATCGCCCGGATGCACCAATGCGCTGATGGTCGAATACAGACCTTCGCTTGCGCTGGCGATCACGGTCACTTCGCTGGCCGGGTCGTAGCGCACGCCGTATAGCGTGGCGACCTTGTCGGCGAGCGCTTCGCGCAAGGCGGCGATGCCGGCCATCGGCGCGTACTGGTTATGACCGGCGCGCATGGCTTGAGCGACGCCATCGATCAGTTTGGCGTCCGGCGCGAAATTCGGCGCGCCTTGCGACAGATTCAGCGCGTCGTGCTGAGCGGCCAGTTGGCCGATCACGGTAAAAATCGTCGTGCCTACATCAGGCAACTTCGAGCGGGCTTGCGTGGCGCTCTGCATAAGGCTTTCTCCCTTTCTCCATCCGGCAGCGGATTCACGGAACGGCCAACTGCGCGGCGGTCCCTTCCGGTTTGGTGATTAGGCATCAGCCAAAGAACCGTCACAATCGAAACTTTGTCATGCGCGGCATGCATTTACGTCATGGCTCACGCGAAGGCGCGCCGCCACGGGCAAAGCCGGTCAGATCGGTACTTTCGAGGAAGAAACGAGGCTGCGCGAGGAGCGTGGGAAACTGCAGAGGTATGACGATATGTGATGCGGCCGGCCGCTAGCGGAGCGCTCGCGACCGGCCTCGCCGCCTATCAGGCCTCGTCCATGAGGCGGACTTTGACCTTCTTGCCCTTCACCTTGCCGGCGCTGAGCTTGCGCAACGCTTCACGCGCGACACTGCGCTCCACCGCCACATAGGTGGACATTTCCGTCACGTTGATCTTGCCGATCTGCGAGCCGGCGAAACCCGCCTCGCCGGTCAGCGCACCGAGCACGTCGCCGGGACGGATCTTTTCCTTGCGGCCGCCGAGAATCTGCAGCGTTTCCATGGGCGGCAACAGTCGCTCATTGCTCGCCGCGGTGAGTTCGGACAGCTTGTGCCACTCGACCTCGCGCTTTTGCGCCTGTTCGAGACTGCCGACACGGCCCATCTCGTTCATGCTCGCCAGACTCAGCGCCCAGCCGTCCTGATCGGCGCGGCCCGTGCGGCCGATCCGGTGGACGTGCACTTCCGGATCCGGCGTCACGTCGACGTTGATCACGGCTTCGAGTTGCGCGATGTCGAGACCGCGCGCGGCGACGTCGGTGGCCACCAGCACCGAGCAGCTGCGGTTGGCGAACTGGATCAGCACCTGATCGCGTTCACGCTGGTCGAGTTCGCCATGCAGCGCGAGCGCATGAAAACCCTGCGCGCGCAACACGTCGAGCAGATCGCGGCATTGCTGCTTGGTGTTGCAGAACGCCAGCGTGCTCACCGGGCGATAGTGGTTCAGCAGCAGACCAACGGCATGCAGCCTTCCGTCTTCGGTCACTTCATAGAAGCGCTGACGAATCTTGGTGTTGTCGTGCCGCTCGGCGAGCTTCACTTCCTTCGGATTGCGCAGGAACTGCTGGCTCAGTTTGACGATGCCTTCGGGATACGTCGCCGAAAACAGCAGCGTTTGCCGTTCTTTCGGGCATTGCTTCACGACGGTGGCGATATCGTCGAAGAAACCCATGTCGAGCATGCGGTCCGCTTCGTCGAGCACCAGCGTGTTGAGCGACTGCAGCGGCAGGCTGCCGCGTTCGAGGTGATCCATGATGCGGCCCGGCGTGCCGACCACGATGTGCGCACCGTGTTCGAGACTCGCAGTTTGCGGACGCATCGGCGTGCCGCCGCACAGCGTCAGCACCTTGATATTTTCTTCGGCGCGCGCGAGACGGCGGATTTCCTGCGTGACCTGATCGGCGAGTTCACGAGTCGGGCACAGCACCATCGCCTGCACGGCGAAGGTGCGCGCGTCGAGACGCGCCAGCAGTGCCAGCGAAAACGCCGCGGTCTTGCCGCTGCCGGTTTTCGCCTGGGCGATCAGATCGTGGCCGGCGAGCGCGATCGGCAGGCTCGCGGCCTGAATCGGCGTCATCTCGACGTAGCCGAGTTGCGTCAGGTTGGCGAGCGTCGCGGGCGGCAGCGGTAGCTGGCTAAACGGCGCGCCGGCGGTGGTGGGACTGTTCATAGGGTAATGGCTCGCAATCGGATAAAGCGGCTAAGGCGGCAAAGGGCAAAAGACTTATTCGGCCATGGGGCCGGTGGCGGGACGGCCTTCGATCTGCTCGTACAGCACCGAGCCATCGTCCCCGTCGAAACGCTCGACGTAATTGCGCGCGCCGCACATCGGACAACGGAACAGGAGGCCCTGTCCTTCGTTCTTGATGACGACGTCCGATTGCTCCCACTGCGCCTGGCAGGACTGGTTTCTACAGGTAAACACGTTGATTCTCCAACTGGATTCGATTGCTTGTCCGGCGAGCCGTACGCACGGCCCGGCCGTGAATGGGACGGTTGCTGCCAAGGTGGCGACGGCTAAAGCACGTCAACCCAGATGCGTATGCCGCGCACGCGGCGCGCTCACATCCATGTCGGTGAGACCCTGCACGATGCCGCAGTCTTCCACGGCCTGTTCGCCGTGGCATTGCTCGCGCAAGGTGGTCAATTGCGCTTTCAGTTGCTTCAGTTCGTCGATGCGCATGTCGACGTGCGCGATGTGCTCGTCGATCAAGGCATTGATGCCGCCGCAGCCGTCCGCCGGTGCGTCGGTCAGACGCAGCAGCGCACGGATTTCGTCGTGGGTCATGTCGAGCGCGCGGCAATTACGGATGAAACGCAGCCGTTCGACGTGCTTCGCCGTGTAACTGCGGTAATTGGCCTCGGTGCGCTCCGCTTCGGGCAACAAGCCCTCTTTTTCGTAGAAACGGATGGTTTCGGTCGTGCAATGGGCGATTTTCGCCAATTCGCCGATTTTCATGGACCCTCCGGATGGCGGCCTTGACCTTGTAGTGGCTTCAAGGTGTTTACTAGACCACAAATCGAACCAGGAAGCCACCATGCCTCAAGCCGACCACGCCGAAGCCGACCGCCTCGAACGGGCGAAATCCCGTGCGGACGGGCACGAAGGGCATGCTCATGCCCATGACGACGCCAACTGCGGTCATGGCCACGATGCGCATGATCACGACCATGGTCATGACAGCCACCGCCACGCGCACGCCCACGGTGATGCAGACTCGGCGTGCTGCGGAGGAACCGGGACCACGGCCGCCGTGTCCGCGCCGCTCCCACTGCCGCCATCCGAGGCCATCGGCAGCAACGTGCGCACCGCCATCCGCATCATGCAGATGGATTGCCCGACCGAGGAAGCGCTGATCCGCAAGAAATTCAGTCGCATGCCGCACGTGCGCAGCATGGACTTCAACCTGATGCAGCGCGTCTTGACGGTCGTCCATGCGCCGGAGGCGCTCGACTCGATCCTCGCCGCGCTACGTTCGCTCGACTTCACGCCCGAACTCGCGGACGCCGGTCCGGACGCCGCGCCCACGGCAGCGCCGCACGCACCGTCCACGCCGTGGTGGCCGCTGGCGTTCGCCGGTGTGGCTGCGGCAGGCTCAGAGGCCGCTGGCTGGCTCGGCGCGCCGGCCTGGTTGCCGGCGGGTCTGGCGATCCTCGCCATCGTCTCCTGCGGCCTCACGACGTACAAGAAGGGCTGGCTTGCCGTCCGCAACGGCAACCTGAACATCAACGCGCTGATGAGCATCGCGGTGACCGGCGCGCTGATCCTGCGCCAATGGCCGGAAGCCGCGATGGTGATGGTGCTCTTCACCATCGCCGAACTGATCGAGGCGAAGTCGCTCGACCGCGCCCGCAATGCGATCCAGGGTTTGATGCAGCTCACGCCCGAACAGGCGAGCGTGCAGCAGCCCGATGGCAGTTGGCGATCAATGGATCTGAAGGCAATCACGCTCGGCGCCGTGGTTCGCGTGAAACCGGGTGAGCGAATCGCGCTCGACGGCGAGATCGTGACCGGCCGCTCGAGTGTGGATCAAGCGCCGATCACCGGCGAAAGCTTACCGGTCGACAAGGCCGTAGGCGACGCGGTATTCGCCGGCACGATCAACCAGACCGGCTCGTTCGACTATCGCGTCACCGCCGCGGCGAGCAACACGACGCTCGCGCGCATCATCCACGCAGTCGAGGAAGCACAAGGCACCAAGGCGCCGACGCAGCGTTTCGTCGATCAGTTCGCCCGTGTGTATACGCCGATCGTGTTCGCCATCGCGCTCGCCGTGGCCATCGTGCCGCCGCTGTTGTTCGACGGATCGTGGCAGGCGTGGGTCTACAAGGCGCTGGTGATGCTGGTGATCGCGTGCCCGTGCGCGCTCGTCATCTCGACGCCGGTGACCATCGTCAGCGGTCTTGCCGCGGCGGCCCGCAAAGGCATTCTGATCAAGGGCGGCACGTATCTCGAGCAGGGCCGCAAACTGACCCGTCTCGCGCTCGACAAAACTGGCACGATCACCCACGGCAAGCCCGTGCAAACCGAGTTCGAAATATTCGCCGAGATCGACGTCGTCCGTTGCCGCACGCTGGCGGCGAGTCTCGCGGGGCGCTCCGATCATCCCGTATCGATGGCGCTTGCGGTAGCAGCAAAGACGGACGGCATCACCAACGTTGCAGTCGACGCTTTCGAGGCGCTCGCGGGACGCGGCGTGCGCGGCGAGATCGACGGCTTGCCGTACTGGCTTGGCAATCATCGGCTGGTCGAAGAACTCGGACGCTGCTCCGCGTCGCTCGAAGCGCGGCTGGACGCGCTCGAAAGCCAGGGCAAGACCGTCGTGATGCTAGTGGACGCCGAACGCGTGCTCGGTCTGTTCGCCGTCGCCGATACGGTAAAGGAGACGAGCCGCGCCGCCATCGCCGAATTGCAGCGGCTCGGCGTGAGCACGGCCATGCTTACCGGCGACAACCCGCACACCGCTGCCGCGATCGCTGAGCAGGTCGGTATCGACGAAGCGCGCGGCAATCAGTTGCCAGAAGACAAGCTGAACGCAGTCGCGCAGTGGTCGAACGACGGAGCGACGGTCGGCATGGTCGGCGACGGCATCAACGACGCGCCCGCGCTGGCGCGCGCCGACATCGGCTTCGCGATGGGCGCGATGGGCACCGACACGGCAATCGAAACCGCCGACGTCGCGTTGATGGACGACGACCTGCGCAAGATTCCGTCGTTCATTCGCCTGTCGAAGGCGACGCATTCGGTGCTGGTGCAGAACATCACGCTCGCGCTCGGCATCAAGAGCGTTTTTCTCGTGCTGGCCGTGACCGGTCTGGGCACGATGTGGATGGCCGTGTTCGCCGATGTGGGCGCGAGTCTGCTGGTGGTCGCGAACGGGCTGCGGTTGTTGCGCAGGTGAGCGCGCGCCCGCAGGCAGAAACGGCTCGACGCCTGCCTTGAAGTCAATGAGCGAACGAGCGCTCATCCGCGATCTGATCGTGACGTGCGCCCATCGCCGCCTTCAACGTATCCGAAGGCCGCATGCCGAAGAGCTTCCGGTAATCGGTTGCGAACTGGCTCAGATGCCAGAAGCCCCACGCCGCCGCGACGTCCTGCACCGAGCGTGATTCACGCGAGGCATTCGACAGATCGCGCCGCGCCCCATTCAGGCGGATCGCGCGCAGATATGCGGCGGGCGCCATGCCCAGCACATCCTGAAAGCAGTATTGCAGCGTACGCCGGCTCACATGCAGTTGCTCGCACAACTCCGGCACGCTCACCGCCCGCTCGCGATTGACCAGCACATAGTCGCGCGCTTCCGACACGATCGACTGACGGCGTGGACGCGCCGGCATCGCAAGCGGCTCCGACGCAGGCAACGCGCCGACGTCGAAGAGCAAAGCCAGCACCGACGCCTGCAGATTGTTGCGCGCGACTGCAGACAGCGGCGTGCCGTGCGCCGCGCCATCATCGAGCAACTGCCGTAGCGTGGCGCACAACTGCTGCTTGCGAGCCATGCCGATCGGCACCACCTGCGCGTTCGGCACATGATCGGCCAGACCGACGCGCTCCACTTCCGCCGCGTAACGGCGCAGCACTTCGCCTTTGACCACCACGCCGAAAATCTCGTAACCCGCCGAGGTCAGCAGTTCGAATTCGATGCCGCCCGGACGAAACGCGAGCGCATCGCCGGCGATCACCTGCGCGTCGATGCGCCCCGAACCCACAGGGCAAGTCGGGATGCCGAACCAGTACGCGTCCTTCTGCACCTCGCAGGTTTGTCGCAGCGTATGACTGGTCGTTTCGACGAACACCTGCATGTGATCGAGGCACAACTCCGTCAGGCCGCCGACAAAACACCCTGCCGTCAACTGGTCGTAGGTCTGGCTCCAGCCATGCAGATTGCGCGCCTGCTCGTCGGCATCGTGCGCGACGCAGGTTTGCACGCGGAAGCTCGGCTGCGGCGTGAGCGTCGGACTGGACAGGGTGTCGCTGAGAGTGTCAATCGTCATACCGGATCTGCCCAAACGGAATATCGAGGAGGATCGAAGGCAAGGAGAAGGCAATTCCCATGCCGAACGGATCCGATGCCTGCTCACGCCTTTGTATCGGCAGACATCAAAGCCAGTGTTCAACTGATGAACAGCGCTGCACACGCTGCTCAGAAACGAAACGTTCACCTTGCGCCGGTTGAACAGCGTGTCGCCCGATGCCGTGCGCGAGTGCCTACTACGCGTGCAACGGTCACCAGCGCGGTGCATTGGCACACTTCTGGCTCTAGCCTCTCGCGGCCAAGCGATATATCGAGCCGAATACAGCCCATTCAAACATGTGAGGAGCACACAGATGAATCACGCAGAGATGCAATTCCTGACCACCGAATTCCCGTACAAGAAGCAGTATGCGAATTTTATCGGCGGCGAATGGGTGAAGCCCACGGGCGGCGAGTACTTCGACAACGTGTCGCCGATCACCGGCGAAGCGTTTACGTCGATTCCGCGTTCGCGCGAAGCCGATGTCGAACTCGCGCTCGACGCCGCTCATCGTGCGAAAGCAGCATGGGGCAAGACCTCAGTTGGCGATCGCGCAAACATCCTGAACCGCATTGCCGACCGGATGGAAGCGAACCTGCAACGTCTCGCCGTGGCCGAGACGATCGACAACGGCAAGCCGTTGCGCGAAACCATGGCCGCCGACATTCCGCTCGCCATCGATCACTTCCGCTATTTCGCCGGCGCCGTGCGCGCGCAGGAAGGCTCGATCTCCGAGATCGACCACGACACCGTTGCGTATCACTTTCATGAACCACTCGGCGTGGTCGGCCAGATCATTCCGTGGAATTTCCCGATCCTGATGGCCGTGTGGAAGCTCGCGCCCGCACTCGCTGCCGGCAACTGCGTGGTGCTCAAGCCGGCCGAGCAAACGCCCGCGTCGATTCTCGTCCTTATCGAACTGATTCAGGACTTGCTGCCCGCCGGCGTGTTGAACGTGGTGAACGGCTTCGGTCTCGAAGCCGGCAAGCCGCTCGCGTCCAGCAAGCGCATCGCCAAGATCGCGTTTACCGGCGAGACCACGACTGGCCGTCTGATCATGCAGTACGCGAGCCAGAACATCATTCCTGTCACGCTCGAACTCGGCGGCAAGAGCCCGAATATTTTCTTCGACGACGTGATGAACGCCGACGACAGCTATTTCGACAAGGCGCTCGAAGGCTTCACGATGTTCGCGCTGAATCAGGGCGAAGTATGCACATGCCCGTCGCGCGTATTGATCGATGAAAAGATCTATGACCGCTTCGTGGAGCGTGCGCTCAAGCGCGTCGCCGCGATTACGCAAGGGCATCCGCTCGATACCAAAACGATGATCGGTGCGCAGGCCTCGCAGGAACAGCTTGAAAAAATCCTCTCGTATGTCGATCTGGGCAAACAGGAAGGCGCCGAATGCCTGATCGGCGGCGAACGCAATGCGCTCGACGGTGAGTTGAGCAAAGGCTACTACGTGAAGCCGACCGTGTTCCGCGGCCACAACAAGATGCGCATCTTCCAGGAAGAGATCTTCGGACCGGTGGTATCGGTCACAACGTTCAAGACCGAAGAAGAAGCGCTCGAGATCGCCAACGACACGCTCTACGGTCTAGGCGCCGGCGTATGGACGCGTGATGGCACGCGCGCCTATCGTTTCGGCCGGCAGATTCAGGCAGGCCGCGTGTGGACCAACTGCTATCACGCTTATCCGGCGCATGCGGCATTCGGTGGCTACAAGCAGTCGGGCATCGGTCGTGAAAATCACAAGATGATGCTCGACCACTATCAGCAAACCAAGAACCTGCTGGTCAGCTATAGCGACAAGCCGCTCGGTTTCTTCTAAGCGTCGCGTTCCTGTTCGAGCGGGCCACCTTGTGTGGCTCGCTCTTTTTTCTGCGAGGGCATGTGATGGCTGATGAGAAAGAAGTCGCCCGCGTGATCGCAACGCCGGCCGCTGTCGAGTTGATCGACAAGTTGCGCGCGGAGCATGGCGAGGTGCTGTTCCATCAATCCGGTGGATGCTGCGACGGCAGCGCCCCGATGATGTTTCCTCAGGGTGAGTTCATGGTCGGCTCGTCCGATGTCAAACTCGGCACGATCGCGGGCGTGCCGTTCTACATGAGCGAATCGCAATTCGAGTACTGGCAGCACACGCAGTTGATCATCGACGCGGTGCCGGGCAATGGCGGAATGTTTTCTCTGGAGCGGCCCAGTGGTTTACGGTTTCTGACACGCTCCCGTCTTTTTGAGGACCACGAGAATGCGTGGCTCGAAACGCATCCGGTGGAGCGCGTCGATGCTTGATCGTTTCACGCTGCGCCTGGGTTTGAATCGTCGCTGACCGCGGGCGCCGCTGGCGTCTCTGCCAGTAGCGCGTCGCTATCATCTTTCAGGCCGACGCCGGTGAGCCCCAAACGCCTTGCATGCGTCAGCAGATAGTGCAGCTTGTGCGCGGCCAACGGATAGTCGAGTCCTTCGGGACGCACATTCGAAATACAGTTGCGCTGCGCGTCGCTACAGCCGACTTTCGGCGCGTACGTCAGATAGATACCGAGGCTATCGGGCGAACTCAAACCCGGTCGCTCACCGATCAGCATCACCACCAGTTTTGCATTGAGCAACTCGCCGATCTCGTCACCCAGCGCGACGCGCGCCTGGCGCGCGACCACGACCGGGCCGATTTTCCAATCCGCGAGGCGCGGAACGACAGCTTGCAGCAGCGGAAGAGATTGCTTCGACGCGGCGAACGCCGAAAGTCCATCACCGATCACGAAGACCACCTCGGGCGAATCGTTCGGGACCGCTGCCAGTGCCACGCGACTCTCTTCCGATAAACGTCGCCCAAGATCGGGACGCCGCAAATAGTGCTCGCGATCCGGCGCGGCGCTATGCACGTCGAGCGTCTTGAAGTTTTGCGCGCGCAATTGCTCGTGCAACACGTCCGTATCGAGTGGATGATGCACAGCGTCGCGCGCCTGCGCGTGCGACAGGTTGAATGCGAGCAGCGGCGCGGTCGGCAAGCTATTGCCCGCACGGCCCAACGCGATACGCGCGTTGGTAAACTGCCGTAGCGCATTCCATGGATTCTTTTCGAGGAAGTCGCTCATGCAATGCCCATCCAGTCGCGCGCGCCTTCCAGCAAAGGTTGTTGTGTCGATGCGCTCAGCAACGCGCCGCGCGCGTCGGTGATCTGCATCGACTCCAGCCATTCTTCGAATTCCGGCGCGCGGCGCAAACCGAGCACGTCCCGCACGTAAAGCGCGTCGTGGAACGACGTGCTTTGATAGTTGAGCATGACGTCGTCCGCGCCTGGAATGCCCATGATGAAGTTGATGCCCGCTACGCCGAGCAGCGTGAGCAGGTTGTCCATGTCGTCCTGATCGGCTTCGGCATGGTTGGTGTAGCAGATGTCGCAACCCATCGGCACGCCGAGCAGTTTGCCGCAGAAGTGATCTTCGAGACCGGCGCGTGTGATTTGCTTACCGTCGTACAGATACTCCGGTCCGATGAAGCCGACCACCGTGTTCACCAGGAACGGATTGAACTTGCGCGCGACCGCGTAGGCGCGCACTTCGCACGTCTGCTGGTCCACGCCGAAATGCGCATCCGCTGATAAGGCGCTGCCCTGGCCGGTTTCGAAGTACATCAGATTGTTGCCGACCGTACCGCGTTTCAGCGAGAGTCCCGCTTCATACGCTTCCTGCAGCAGCGCGAGCGAAATGCCGAAGCCCGCGTTCGCTTTCTCCGTGCCCGCAATCGACTGAAACACCAGATCGACCGGCGCGCCTTTTTCAATTGCGGCAATCGTATTGGTGACGTGTGTCAGCACGCACGATTGCGTCGGCACCTGATAGCGCTGGCGGAAGTCGTCGATCATCAGCAACAGCTTGGTGATCGCGGCGAGATTGTCGCTGGCCGGGTTGATGCCGATCATCGCGTCGCCGCAACCGTACATCAGGCCGTCGAGCATCGAGGCGGCAATGCCTTTGACGTCGTCGGTCGGATGATTCGGTTGCAAACGCACCGACATGTGCCCCGGTAAACCGACCGTATTGCGAAAGCGCGTAATCACCGGGCGTTTACGCGCCGCCGCGATCAGATCCTGATTGCGCATTAGTTTGGACACCGCCGCGACCATCTCCGGCGTGAGGCCCGTGGTGATACGCGTGAGCGCGTCGGCATCGGTCGTGCTGCTCAGCAGCCAGTTGCGAAAGTCACCGACCGTGAGGTGAGAGATCTCGGCGAACGCCTGCGGCGAATGATCGTCGATCACGAGACGCGTGACTTCGTCGCTTTCGTAGGGAATCAGCGCTTCGTTGAGGAAGGTGCGCAGCGGCACCTGCGCGAGCGCCATCTTGGCCGCGACGCGTTCTTCCTCGCTCGCGGCCGCCACGCCCGCGAGCTGGTCGCCGGAGCGTTGCGGGCTGGCCTTCGCCATCAGCGTTTTCAGATCGGCAAAGCGATACGTGCGGCTGCCGATCGTCTCGGTGTAGCTCATCTTTACGACTCCATCGCCGCTGCTTGCGCAGCGGCTCGATCCGTCATTCCTCGAGCAAGGCGTCCGCCGGCGCGGCTTCGCGTTGATGGCGCGTCATCAGGAAGTAGACGTAGCCCAGCGCGAGAAAGATCGCGAACACGATCGCCACCAGAAAATTGAAGTAGACCATCGTCGCCAGACAGATCACCGCGGCCACCAGCGCAAACGCCGGAAAGACTGGAAACAGCGGCGCGCGGAACGGGCGTTCCATGTCCGGCTCGGTGCGCCGTAGCTTGAACAGCGACAACATGCTGATGATATACATCACGATAGCCCCAAATACAGACATCGTCACGATGTTCGCCGTCAGCGTCTGGCCGCCGAACTGGATCAGCTCGTCGCTATAGATCGCCGCGATACCGACCACGCCGCCCGCAATGATCGCGCGATGCGGCGTCTTGAAGCGCGGATGCACCTTCGAGAGCCACTCCGGCAGATAGCCGGCGCGAGCCAGCGCGAAGATTTGCCGCGAATAGCCGAGGATGATTCCGTGGAACGACGCGACCAATCCGAACAGGCCGAGCCACACCAGCATATGCATCCAGCCGCTATGTTCGCCGACGATGAATTTCATCGCCTGCGGCAGCGGATCGTTGATGTTCGACAGCTTGGTCCAGTCGCCTGCCGCGCCGGCAAACACCATCACGCCGATGGCGAGCACCACCAGCGTCAGAATGCCGGCGACGTAGGCAATCGGAATCGAGCGCTTCGGGTTTTTGGCTTCTTCGGCAGCCATCGCCACGCCTTCGATCGCGAGGAAAAACCAGATCGCGAACGGAATTGCCGCGAACATGCCGTGAAACGAACCCATGCTGAAGGTGTCGGCGCCGGACCAGCCGCCCTTGGTGAAATTCGACCACTGAAAACCGGGCGACACGACGCCCATGAAAACCAGCAGTTCGAAGATCGCGAGCAGTGTCACGCACAACTCGAACGCCGCGGCGATCTGCACGCCGACGATATTCAGCGCCATGAAGACGAGATACGCGCCCATCGCCGCGTGTTTCGGTTCGAGGCCCGGAAACTGCACGTGCAAGTACGCGCCGATCGCGAGCGCGATGGCCGGTGGCGCAAACACGAATTCAACGAGCGTCGCCGCGCCGGCCAGATAACCGCCGGTTGGACCAAAAGCGTGACGAGCGTAGGCGAACGGACCGCCCGCATGCGGAATGGATGTGGTGAGCTCGGTGAAACTGAAAATGAACGTCGTATACATCGCGGCAATGAAAATCGCCGTGATGACGAAGCCGAGGGTACCGGCGCTCGCCCAGCCATAGCTCCAGCCGAAATACTCGCCGGAAATGACGAGGCCGACCGCGATGCCCCACAGTTGCCACGTGCCGAGCGTCTGCTTCAGCTCGTGATGCGTGACTTTGCCGACGTGCTGATTTTTGGACTCTGATTTCATCGGACGCTCCCTGATGGTGCCGCCAGCTCGACGCCGCAAGGCTTTGCGGCGCATGGGCAGACAGGCTTCAGCCGATAGTAGTGAGCCATTATTCGAGGTGTTATCGAAATTCGGCAAAGTTCTGGCTGGCATAGTGTCAGTGAACGCTTAATTGTGCATCGCGTTAACGGCGAAGTTCGCAGGATTTGGTAAATGGGGACGTGGTACTTTCGTTCGCATCCGTTCGACAATTTTTGTGCTCATTTTGTGTTCACCCAGCCATGACTGACTCAGGTAATCGGGCTCGCTATGAAACCCGGCTCGGCCGCGTGCTCGACCATATTTACGATCATCTCGACGAGCCGCTCGACATCGATCGTCTAGCGGAAATCGCCTGTCTGTCGCCGTATCACTGGCACCGGATTTATCAGGCGATGTATGGCGAGACGGTGGCCACCACGGTGCGGCGTTTACGGCTGCATCGCGCGGCCGGCTATCTGGCGAACGGTTCCATGCCGATCGCGGAAATTGCCGAGCGCTCCGGCTACAGCAGCCTGCAATCTTTCTCGCGCACTTTTCGCGCGGCGTTCGGCATGCCGCCAGCGCAGTATCGCAAGCAAGGCACTCATAGCCGGTTTCGGCCGGCGCTATCAGGAGACGATCAAATGACGATGCGTGAAGTGGTGATTCGTCACGTGGAGCCGGTGGAGGTTTTATCGGTGGATCACGTTGGACCGTATATGCAGATCGGCAAGGCATTCGATGCGCTGTTCGGCTGGCTCGCAAAACACAATTTACTCGCCGCTGAGATGCGCATGATCGGCGTTTACTACGACGATCCGGGCGTTGTTGCGGAGAGTGAGTTGCGGTCGAAGGCTGGTGTGTTGTTGCCGCATCCGGTTCAGGCGTCCGTCACGGTGAGTCCGCCGGTTTCCGTGGCGCATGTGAAGGGTGGTGAGTACGCGGTGTTGCGACATCAAGGACCCTATAGCGATATGCGTGCCGCGTACGAGTGGCTGTACGGGACGTGGCTCGTGCAGTCCGGGCGGGAAGCGGCCGACGCGCCGGTGTTCGAGGAGTATCTGAATAGCCCGAAGGATACGGCGCCTGCGGATCTCATCACGGAGATCTGCTTACCGTTGGTTTGAGGGTTTGCCTGTCCGGTGCTCGCTTGTGCAGCGTGCTGCGCGGGTGCCTCTCTGGTTTTTATAGTCTTTGTATATGTATACGTAGTAATAGTTAACAAGCCTCGCATCCTTCTGTGGATAACTTGAAACTTCGTTTACGGATCAAGGCGCTGCGGAATCGATAACCCTGCGGAGCGCGCGCGAACAGGAACACGGAGCCAGGGAAAACTTTTGTGCGGCCTGGCGATGTGGCGTTTTTATCAAGGTTTCACCCACAACGTGTCAGGTGGCTTGTACAAAAGTTGTCCAGAGGGGGCTGTGGATAACTTGGAGGGACGTGGCGTCGCGACCGCACCGCGTCTTGGTTCGGCGTGAACATGCGCTTCTTGGCGCGACGCGTGGCGACGCGGTTTGCCGTGCGGTGGAATAGCGTCGGCTGCAAGGAGTTGTCGACAGTCGTGGCCGGGGTGCAGGGCTTCGTATCAGCGTGACGCAGCGAGCAGCCGCCGAGCGTGGTTCGTTCACTCCATCAATACCGGCTTTGGTCGCAAGCGTTCCTCCGGATGAGTGTCGCTCCAACCTCTTTCTATTCACATTGCATGAAACAAAGCTTCCAGACTTTCGGGCCGATTTTTATGGGGCACCGCCTCTACCAATGTTTATTTGGGCTGGAAAACAGGAAGGTGCGGTTAGTTCCACAGTCGACGGTCAATCGACCAGGTTGAAAAATGCTACACGCATGATAGCTCGCCGTTAAAGTTGTGCGGCTAATACAAAAAATCGCGCTAGTGCACACCCAAGTCGGTGAGAAGACTGGTGGCTCATCAATAGCGGCACCCCCGAACGCATTATGAGGCGAGTGCCGCCGCCACAACATCGACGCATTAAATGTATACGGGCTGTCGGCCGCTCAATTAACTCCCCCTACTAACCGGGCAATCATCGCTGAGGCGGAAAAAAATACCTCTGACATTCCTTATTAGCAAACAATTCCGAATTTGTAAGCTGGGCGCACCGGCGTTTCACAAAAATTGTCCAGAAAGAATTTTCATCATATTATTCGGCGTGGCAATCCGGGGTGGAGTTGGAAAATGACGGTAAATGACCTGGCAACAGTGCTGGGCGCGGGGATGGACCAATCTCGACGCTTGTTGAAACTGGATACTGCGCTGGGCGAAAATGCGCTAGTGCCAGTCCGCGTGGTCGGCACTTCACGCATTGGGCGTAACTACGACTTTACTGTCGATGTCGCTTCGCTAAAAGATTCTATCGAGCTCAAATCCCTCATCGCGAAACCGGTGACGCTCTGGACTCAACAGACTGATTCGTCTTATCTGCCGCGTCACGGCTACGTGCACACTGCACGCTTTTTAGGTTCGGACGGTAGCGTTCAGCTTTACCAGATTAGCTTTTCGTCGTGGCTGCATTTCCTGAAATTTCGCAGTGACGCGCGGATATTTCAGGACAAGACAGCAGAGGACATTATCTCGGCGGTATTCGACGAGCATCCGCAGTCAAGCGGCGCGTATCGCTTTGACCTGCGTAACCAGCTTCCTTTGCTGTCTGAACGCGCCGCCTCTGTCTCGCCCGGAATCGCCTGAGTGAACGGCAAGAACTTGCGTCGTGGCCGAGGTCAGCACGTCAACCCGAAACCTTGTTTGTTGGGATTCCCGCTTGACTTGACCGCAAGAGTTTCGGCGCAGAAAACGGCCACGGAATATGCCTCCGGTAGGCCGAACTACCTGTCGCGCGGTAGTGTGATGAATTCCCTGCTTGGCTGTCATATCGACGGCAGCATGCGGTTTGTTCTGCATGATTTGCTCCGCTTGCAAATTAAAAGGGCGCATTAAACCCTCTCGACTTGCGAGATCAGAAAAAATTGAGCGCAAAAACTTGACCGCGGGCGGGGGATTGACGATACTTTGATTGACTAGATCGGGTAGCGTCAGCGCCCACCAGCGGGGCAAGCTTCCAATAGGGGGTTTGCTCCGTTTTTACATTCAGACCTCCTTTTATTTGCACCCGTCAAAATCGATGGACGAGCGCAGTGCTGCTTAAAATTAGCATCTTTTTGCAATAGAGACGTCATTTTATTGATTGTCGGCCTGCGATTAATAACTATTGCAGTATTTTGTGCTGCGAACCTGTCGCCTTGAGTTTAATTCGCAACGCTTTGTAGTTCCAGGAAAATTTCATTTTTTATTGCGCGATCATTTTCACCAGCGCAATGTACAACATTTATTGATTTGCAGATTTCGTTTGTCTCGGGATAAGGTTTTTGGCCTAAAAAATAAAATGGCCCGGAAGACGTATATCGCCGACCGGGCCATAGCAATGCTCTAAGTTTTCATAAACACTGAGAAATAATTTTCATCTCAGTGAGAATTTTTTCACGAACTCTGAAAACTGCAGGGAAACGGAATTCATTAGACTCGCCTCCCTTATTAATCAATAACTTGCTAACGTTTTCGGAACAATTGTTTTCTCGGCCCAAACCGAAATAGTTGGACTGCCCGGATTTGTGCCGCGAATTCGTTAGACTGAGTCACCCGTCCAAAAAACGCGCTGATTGAACGATCGCAGCCTTCGCCTACGTCAGCGTTTCTCGGCCGGGCTGGATGCCCGGCTGCCAACGAGCTCCAGATGACTATTCCACGTATGGAGCGCGTGATGAATAACGCCTGCCGTTGCGTCGCCTGTGGCAGCCTCTTCCATCCCCTATCTCACGTCCCAAATCAACGTTTCTGTTCGGCCCCGAACTGCCAGCGAGAGCGACGTCGGCGATGGCAACGGCAACACATGCGCGCCGACGCGGACTATCGCGAAAACCAGCTTCGTGCGCAGGCGAGCTGGCGTGCGCGACACCCCGATTACTGGCGGCAGTACCGGGCGACCCATCCTGCCTACAGCAAAAGAAACTCCGTCTTGCAACTCAAGCGAAATGCGCGACGACGTTCGGGCGTGATTGCAAACATGGACACGTCTCCGTTTGCACGACCGCTGTCATCCGGCTTCTACGTTTTGCGCCGCGCATCCGAGGAGGCGCTTGCAAAGATGAACGCGTACATCGTCCATATCACTGTGCTGTCTCCACCTGGTACGCCTTCGGCTCCTGATTGCAAAGAGAGGATGTGATCGACAAGTGCGTGGCACCTGCTACTTTTGTACCTGTACCCGCTCTCAACCGATCGTCGGACGCGATCCGCGATGTAGTTTTTTTAAAGCAGGGATCTGCCATGGTCGATGTGACCGAGCTGGCAGCTTCCGAGAGGGGGGAATGATTCTGCCTGGAGCAGGACCATGTCACCCGACAACGCAGGCGATGTAGCTGGCAAGCAGGCTCCGACGGCGCGGGCTGCCGAGTATGTGCGGATGTCGACCGAGCATCAGCAGTATTCGACGGAAAACCAGCGCGACAGAATCCGGGAGTATGCAGCGCGACACGGAATCGAGATCGTACGCACGTACGCCGATGAGGGGAAAAGTGGTCTCAGGATCGACGGGAGGCAGGCGCTACAGCAACTGATCCGTGACGTGGAAAGTGGTAACGCTGACTTTCGGGCAATTCTTGTCTATGACGTGAGCCGCTGGGGGCGCTTCCAGGATGCGGACGAAAGCGCCTACTACGAATACATCTGCCGACGCGCAGGTATTCAGGTCGCCTACTGCGCGGAGCAGTTCGAGAATGACGGATCGCCGGTCTCAACCATCGTTAAGGGAGTAAAGCGCGCGATGGCCGGCGAGTATAGTCGAGAGCTTTCGGCAAAGGTATTTGCGGGTCAGTGCCGCTTGATCGAACTAGGCTTTCGGCAAGGCGGGCCAGCGGGTTATGGCTTGCGTAGGATGTTGATTGACCAACACGGCCTGATGAAGGGAGAACTGCCCCGAGGTGAGCGCAAGAGTCTGCAGACTGACCGAGTCATCCTGATGCCTGGACCTGACAGCGAGATTCGCATCATCAAACTCATCTACGCGTGGTTCATTGAAGAGTCGCTCAATGAGTATGAAATTGCAGCTCGCCTCAACGGTATGCGCGTGCGTACAGACCTTGACCGTGAATGGACGCGAGCCACCATACGGGAAGTGCTGACTAACGAAAAATATATCGGAAACAACGTCTATAACCGCGTTTCTTTCAAGCTTAAGCAGATGCGTGTAATAAACACCCCGGATATGTGGATCCGGAAGGACGGCGCGTTCCAGTCAATTATCGCAAGCGAATCCTTTTATACGGCCCAAGGGATCATGCGGGCACGCGCGCGGCGCTATTCAAATGAGGAACTGATCGATCGCCTCCGCAATCTGTATCGCAATCGTGGCTACCTGTCTGGTGTTGTAATCGACGAAACGGAAGGCATGCCATCGACCTCCGTTTACATGTATCGCTTCGGCAGTCTTATCCGTGCCTATCAAACCGTCGGCTTTACACCTGGCCGCGACTATCGTTATATCGAAACGAACCGCTTCCTCCGCCAGATGCACCCAGAGATTGTCGCGCAAACTGAAAGGAAAATTGCTGACCTCGGCGGAGCCGTCAGACGCGATCCGGCCACCGACCTTCTAACCGTTAATGATGAATTTACGGCATGTCTCGTCCTTGCGCGATGCCAGACGCAGGTGCCGTCCCACAATCACTGGAAGATCAGGTTTGATACGAGCCTACTGCCTGACATCACAGTTGCCGTACGGCTGAATCATGAGAATTCTGCTGCGCTTGATTACTACCTGCTGCCGCGCCTCGATTTCGGCCAACCCCGCATTCGCCTGGCCGATCGGAATCCCATCGAATTCGAAAGCTACCGGTTCGATACGCTCGAATATCTTTACGGCATGGCCGAACGCTCAAAGTTGAGGAGAACAGCGTGAGCTACTCGCAGCAAACCGAAGAGGTCCGCATGATCCCGATAGACAGGATTGAAGTTATCAATCCGCGGGAACGTGATAACCATACGTTCGGCGAGATCGTTAAAAACATCCAGGCCGTCGGCTTGAAAAAACCGATCAAGGTGACACCGCGCGTCGGTTCCGATGACGCGGAAAAATACCTCCTCGTATGTGGAGAGGGTCGACTTAAAGCGTACAAGTCACTCGGTGAGACAACAATCCCCGCGCTGGTCGTTGATGTCAGCGACGAAGATGCATTCATCATGAGCCTTGCTGAGAATATTGCCCGACGTTGCTACCGTCCACTTGAGCTTCTTGCTGGAATTCGACGGTTAGAGGAACACGGCTACGGCGCCAGAGCAATTGCTGAGAAAACAGGGCTGAAACCGGACTATGTTGCTGGAATCCTTAGACTGCTTCATCAGGATGAAGAGAGATTGGTGATAGCAGTGGAGGCCGGTCGCATTTCACTGACTGCGGCACTCATGATCGCTGGCGCCGGGGACAATGATGCGGCTGTTCAGGCAGCACTTCAGGATGCGTACGAATCCGGAAAATTACGTGGTAAGCCCTTGATGGTGGCCCGACGCATCATAGAGCGAAGAAAAACGCTTGGACGTTCCGCCAGCCGGATTATGTCCCCCAAAACGGCGGAGGTAAGCAGCTCAAGTCTCTTGCGGGCATATCAAACCGAAGTCGCACGTCAGAAAGCGATGGTACGGAAGGCCGAGTTCGCGCAGCAGCGTCTGCTTTTTGTCGTTGGCGCGCTTCGGCAACTTTATACCGACGAAAACTTCATCAATCTCCTACGTGCGGAGGGACTAGCAACGTTGCCGAAATATCTTTCCGAACGCGTGTGGTCCAGTGGGAGCACAGCATGACGGGCGTTACACTGGCTTTCATTCCCGAACCATTGTTGGTATCCCTTGACAACCTTCTTCCCTCAAGAAAGCTGTCAGCGCAGGTTTTTGGATCACGAAAGTTTAAACAGATCACTGCGTCCATCAAAGAAGTCGGGCTTATCGAACCACTGTCCGTGACTGCAGCAGACAATGCTTCTGGACAGCATGTGGTGCTCGATGGCCATTTACGTTTACTTGCTATGCGGGAGCTGGCGTTTTCGGATGCTGCGTGCCTGGTCGCCACAGATGATGAATGCTATACCTATAACAATCGACTGAACCGGCTATCCACGATCCAGGAACACCGCATGATCCGCAAGGTGGTCGAGCGGGGCGTTTCACCAGAACGCCTTGCAAAAGCCCTCGCAGTAGACGTGTCTTCCATCGTGAAGAAAATGTCGCTCCTTGATGGTATATGCACGGAAGCAGCAGAACTTCTTGGGGACCGGCAGTTCTCGGCAGAGCTGTCACGGGTGCTTCGTAAAATGAAGCCAACGCGACAGGTTGAATGTGTGGAACTAATGGTTGCGGCGAACAGCGTAACCGTTCGGTACGCTGAGGCGCTGCTTGTTGCAACCCCCGCTACAGGCCTTCTCGCCGGCAAAAAACCCAAGAAGCTAACAGGAATCAGCTCAGAGCAAATGCTGAAGATGGAATCCGAGATGACCAATCTCCAGGATCAGTACAAGCTAGTAGAACAGACGTACGGTCAAGACGTGTTAAACCTGGTTCTTGCCAAAGGCTACCTCGCCAAGCTCCTCGAAAACGAGCCCGCGCGTCATTATTTACAGCGCCACCAGCCCGACTTGTTCTCCGAATTTGAGTCCATCGTCGCCACAATCTCTCTCGATCACAAGCACCTTGCGATCAATGCATAAGCTTCGCCTCGTAGAATTCCATCCATCGCCTTAGATTCCACAAATTCCCAGTACAACAACGTCAATGACCGCCCGCTCACGAAAGACCTCATAATGCTCATGTTGGGAGGCACTTCCTCATAGTCATCGAATGGGAGCTCTTTGAAGAACAGCTTCCATGCAAGTCAATCTGTGATGCGCGCTTGCTCCCAGGCTTCAAATCCGTCGAATGAAAGGACGCCGAATCGCACATTCACTCGAAACCCGCTTGCGATACCGGCCGATGATTAGCAACGAACATTGATTTCCTACCGCAATGTGTATGTCGACTACACCGAATTTCGACGATGAGGCGCGAGCCGAGCTGCTTTGCTATCTGGTCGTCGGCGAGCTGGTCGCGATGGCCCGAACAGGCGAATGGTTGAGGACCGATCATCTTGTCGAATCAGCGCGGATCTGGTTGCAGGCGAATGGCGCGCGATGCGACTGGCAAGATCGCGTTCACCTTGCCCGCATGGCGGCTAAACTGGCTCCTAGCGTACATGCTTCGTTTGCATTAACTACAGAACCGGCACTCGCACCGCTTTTTACTGACGGCTGGATGCTCGACTATCGATCGCCGATCGTGTGTGACATCCATCAACTCTGCGCTGACTACGTGCAGCGGTCATAAGCCGCTAGACCTTTACCAGCTGCGGCATATCGTACCTAAGCATTGAATTGAAGCAGTGAGACTTTTTAAGAATAGGGCGCATCTGTTTGAAGCGCTCACAGTCCGTGCCGCGTCCACCAGGGTGACGCGAAGCCGGATTGCGCGGCTGCATCCTTTGGCAATAGCGGTTAACGGTTAACGCAGGTTTTGGTTAGAAATTCTCGGGCTTGGCATCGTTCATTGGACACTGTGAAGGCTGTAGCGCAGAGACGCTCGAATAGGCGTGCCAGTCCAGATCGATGAAGCAACTCTGGCCGATTTGTTTCCGATGACGGTTAGAGGTGATCCTGCACGTAGGGTAACTTCATCGGCCGCTTGGGCTCTTTTGCCTCATTTGCGTCGCTCACGAATTGCCCGATGTACGTGGCGTGAGAAGGGCAATGCATGTGTAGCCAGGTGGAAACGACATTGTCCTGAACCCAGCCTCGTATATAACTGCTGCAAAGCGCGAGGTACAGTAGATTTTCGCTGTGATCTTGCGCAAACGCTGCCGCCTTCGCCTGCAGCACAATCAGGCGCTTCTCAAGCCTTGCTAGGCGTCTTTGCCGGCGGATGTCGAACTTGAATGCGCGCCCGTCCTGTTTTTGGCCGTCGCGCGGTGTTGCCAACAGAAGCGTGCGCGCCAGATCGCCGCTGAAGTTGTTCGCAGCATACATGACGCTAACGGCAACGATCCGCCGCGGTTCCGTCATCCGACTGAGTGCCGTCACCGTTCTTGCGGGCAATCGCTTTGCGTCGTCCAAATCGTCGGCCTGCATGCATAAACCAGCCAGGGAGTCGTCCCCGTTAGGATGCGCCATTGACGGGAACGTGACTTCTGCCGGCACGGCTGAACGTCCAGGCGGTTCTGTCAGTAGATGTTCGCAGATAAGGCGAGGTATCGTAGGGAAACCCGCACGCGTGAGGACGGCGATGAAGTCCGGATTGCTCAACACGTCCCTGAGGATGTCAATGAGCACGGTATGGCGTATTGCAGTCCTCTCCATGCCGGATACGATAAGCCGTTGTCGGCGTAATTCCTGCCTGATTGTTTCGTTAATTCTCTCGGCCAGACGTTTCCGCGGCACGGATACATTCTCGACATGACCGGATTTATCCGCCTGAATATGTTCACAGTTACCGGCTTTCCCGGAACGCGCGCGCGCAGGATTGTCACGGGTCTCATGGTCTTGTTGCACGATTTCGCCGTCCTTCAATGCATGAAGTGTGGGGGAGCACTTGAAGCGGGACTGTCTCTGACAAATCGAGGAGCGACTTGAGGTCTGGATGCCGGAAAGCGGCGAACCGGCTCGCTTCGTCCCGGTGGACGATCGTATATGCACCTGGCGTAAGACTGCCACGCGGAAAGAGGTAGAAGTCGAGCAGTTCCGGGTTTCCATGTGCGATGCGGGCGTAGACGAGAAAGTCGACAGCGAAACAGTCTGGCCAGCGGGCTACCCAGTACGGCACATGCGAATGAATGAGCCACGGGTATCTCACCACGAACTGCAGTCGTAGTGTCTTGTCCACGCACATCACGCTGGTGTGCTTCGCAAACCTGATGTCGTGTCCTAATTGCTCAAGCATTTCGGTCGTGACACTCACTACCGAGCGTTCCGTCCGTCGTTCGATGTATCTGTTTTCAGACCGCTCCGGATTGAGGTTGGGGGAATATCCGATCTCCCTGTATGCATCGTTCAGACTACCGAATTCCCGCATCACGCGCTCAACGGATGGGGCGCTCCTGTAGTGCCGCAGCGTAGCCTGCGTCAACTTCCCGGCCTTCTCTACGACTTTGCGCAATCCCTTTACGATCTCATCGCGCGTGGGCCTCCTTCTCCCACTGTCAAGCTTGCGTTGGACCGCGGCGAAGACATGTTTGCTCACGATCGCCTCAAATGCGTTCGGGACGCGTATCCACTCCGCCTCGGGTAACTGCTCCCAGGCGGCGTCAAGTTTGGAAGAAGTTCGACTGTAGATGTTGGTGCCGATGTACCGCTCGTTACGAAGAATTTGCAGTACGTTACGGGGAAGCCAGGTACCCCCCGAGCGGTTGCGCAGGCCAAAGTCATTCATTCGCTGAGCAATGCCTGTTGCGTTAATCCTTTGAGTGGCGTACCACTCAAACATCTTTCTCACAAGCGCCGCTTCGTTGGGAGGGCCGGGGGCGAGAATGATGCGATCAGCCTGAATACTCTTGTATTCGTACTGGGCAAGCGGACGGCGGCCTCCATGTCCAGCGTCTATGAGCACTCGTTGTAGTCCATAGCCGGGCGGCCCACCCGAATGGAAGCCGCGCTGGACACTTACGCAATGTCCCAGAAAAACCTTGCGCGATATCTCGCGACTGAATTCACCCGCCATTGCGCGTTTAAGCGCCTTGAGAACGCATGAAGCAGGGGTGCCGTCGTTCTCGAAGGGTTCCGCGACGTAAATAACCTTAACGCCAGCACGGCGACAGGCATATTCATAGAAGGCGGCTTCGTCCACGTCCTGGAACCGCCCCCATCGGCTCACGTCATAGACGAGAACGATCGAGAATTTGCGCGTAGGACATACGACATCCACTAGCAGCTGTGCCAGAGCGGGCCGCAGTCTCAGTGTCAGTCCGCTAATGCCGGCGTCTTCATAGTCCCGGACAATGCGGATGTTGTGAGTCAATGCATAATCGGCGATGGCCTGTCGCTGGAAGACCGGGGAGCATTGCTGATGATCAGTCGACATACGGATGTACTGCACGGCACGGAGTGGTGCGTCACTTCGACTGTTGGCCGGCTTAGGGGCTATCATGAAAAACATCCGTTGACGCACAGCTACGTGATAGCCAATCTGCTATCGAAGTCAAGAACCTTCGGCCGAGGTAGCCGAAGGTCTATTGCGAAAACGGATGCAACTGCATAGCGGTGGGAGCTAAGCCACTCATAAATTGACACGCAGCTTACCCTTCACACGGGCGTGCTTCTCTGCGTCTTGCGAGTGTGTGCGGAGCTAGGACCTCTGATGAAGATGCCCGCGCCGGCTACGTCCAAGTCTGGTCATGTCGGACGCAGTGAGTGGATCCGGCGTGACGGCCTTCCTTATTCTCAAACTGTCTTGTGTCGCACCAATCGGTCAGGACCTTGCCGCACCCTTCTGTGGCTGTCGCATTGCCAATGCGTTGAGCGCCGCTTTCCTTAGCATCTCTTATGACTTTCATTCCTTTCAGCGCTGAATAAAATTTGCCAGAATGCTGGAATGTGTGCCGAGCTGTGTATGCCATGCGGCCGTCGACACAGCTTTACGATGCTCCATTTCCTACTTTCCGAGGCAGTTGACCATCGTCCCGTTGATCGGACAAGCAACCAGTGAAAAGCAGCAGCGGCATAAACCTGCCTTCAAGGCAAGTAACACTGGGACGCACTGATTCGACGTCAACGGGCGCTAGGCGCTGTCGCGGCTCACTCAATTTTTTCCCGCTGCTACTTGGAATAAGTGATGGTGAGCATGACCATCATTGACCGTGGATCGGCCCGTACCGATATTGTCCCCCAATTGAAGACAAACGAATCGACACCTTGCGAAGTGGCAACAGGCGTCGTCTGCGCTTCGGTCATGATGAGTTTCACCAACGTCTTTTTTTCGCAGATGAGGTCGTCATCTGTTGCCGACCAGTCCTCTTTGCGAATACTCCCATCATTCCAGATGCAGTCGATCGCTGCAAATTTGCCTTCTTGAAAGCGGGCCGCCACCGCAAACGAGTGCCGCCAGATCATCAGCTCGTCGACACTGAAGGACTCCCAGCCGTTTTGAGCATCTAACGCCTTCCACCCTGCTCCCACCAAATCCGACACGGTCGTGCAATCGGGCGCGAGCACCGGTCCTGTGCCGACGTCAAGTACGCCGTTCGAAAAATTAAAGGTAGCCGACATCAATAACTCCCGGATTTTCAATACCAACGACATGGTTTCAGGCATGACTGGCATGCAGATATAAAGCAGGTATGCGACCTTGCAGAGTCGGACAATCGACTGCGCGACTGGGTTCGGAAGATTCCACGCATTCACGAATCTTTGCTAGGCCGCCTCGAACCACTCGCCGCTGGGAGGTCGCCGCGTTGCCGCTTATTGCCACTCAAAAATCTGTGTGCGGCAGAAATCTCTGGTTAAACCGGCCTCTTTGCTACTCCTTTTATGCCTCTAACGATTCCCTTCGACTATCGAAGGCGGGCGTAAATCAATTGCGATAGATGCAGTATGAATATCCGAGTGGTGGTTTGGGGCGCAGCGTCCGGAAATAACGACCGCCCTATTTTCTCGTCTGGCAAAATTTTCTTGTCAATTGTCAATTCTCCCGTGGGCACTCGGGATTTCATTGTTTGGATTGCTATTTCGTCTTATTATTTGCGCGTAAAAATTTGCTGGCGGGGGCGGAATATGACAATAAACGACTTGGCTACCGTAATTGGTGCTGGAATCGACCAATCGCGAAGATTGTTAAAGCTGGACACAGCTTTGGGGGCGAGCGTTCTGGTGCCGGTCCGCGCTGTTGGTACTTGTCGCATCGGTCGCAATTATGAGTTCACCGTTGACGTAGCTTCACTAAAGGATTCCATCGAGCTTAAATCCCTCATCGCGAAGCCAGTGACCTTGTGGACCCAACAGACCGATGCATCCTATTTGCCACGCCACGGCTACGTCCACACCGCGCGAATGCTTGGCTCGGACGGAAGCGTTCAGCTATATCAGATTAGCTTTTCCTCGTGGTTGCACTTCCTGAAATTCAGAAGTGATGCACGGATTTTTCAGGACAAAAGCGCAGAGGACATTTTATCGGCCGTTTTCGACGAGCATCCTCAATCACGCGGCGCATATCGCTTTGATCTCCGAAATCCGCTTCCACAGAGATCATTCTGTGTCCAGTACGAGGATGACTGGAATTTCGTGCATCGGCTCATGGAAGAGGAAGGTATCTTCGGCTACTTCGAGCAGGCGGAAGATGGCAAAGCGCATACGCTCGTCATTACAGACGACCTGTACTCTCTGAAAGCCTTGGCGCCGCAAGAAGTCTCTTTTTATCGCGCGGGCATTGGAAGCGAGACAGATGCTGTGGTGCATTGGGGTGGTGTACGCACTTTGCAAAGCGTGAACTACACCACGCGTACCTTTGACTATAAGGATCCGGCCTTCAAGAAGGAAATGTCCACTCCGACTGTCGACATGCAGGGCGACTTGCCCGACCAGGCAGAGGTCTACGAATACACAGGCGCCTATACCTACGGCACCAGCGACAGGGGGAATGCCCTGTCCAAGACTCGGATGGAGGAGTGGGAATCGCGCGCCAAGCGTTTCTTTGCTGCAGGAAGTGTTCGGCGCGCTGATGTAGGGCGCTGGTTTCAGCTGGAGGGGGCAACGGCGCTTGGTTCTGACAGTTCGGAGAACCGCCAGTTTGCAATTCTAGCCGCGACCTGGTACATCGAAAACAATCTTCCTGTGTCAACTGGGACGCAATTCCGTCATAGCCTCCAGCCGCAACTGGCCGAGGCGCGCGCATACCATGCGGGCGCGTCGGACGTCTTCAACGTGAAAGATGCAATCGGCGGCGATGGGTTCTTCCTCGTTGAACTGGAGACACAGCGCCGTACTGTCCCTTTTCGCAGTCCGTTCGAACATCGCAAGCCCCAGATGTACACCCAGACCGCAACCGTGGTCGGGCCGCAGCAGGACGAGGTGTTCACGGACAGCCTCAATCGGGTCAAGGTTCTGATGCACTGGGACCGCCAGAACGGTGGCGATGAGAAAGCGTCGTGCTGGCTGCGTGTCATGTCGCCGCACGCCGGCGGAACTCTCGGCGGTGTATTTGTCCCGCGCGTAGGACACGAAGTCGGAATTGTGTATCTGGACGGCGACTGTGATCGTCCGGTAGTGAGTGGCAGTCTCTTCAACGGACGGCAGACGCCGCAATGGCATTCCAACGGCCTACTGTCGGGATATAAGTCGAAGGAGTTTCAGGGGACTGGCTATAACCAGCTTGTGATGGACGATTCGACGGGTCAGAACCGTACGCAACTGTTCAGCAGTGTCGCGCAGACACACTTGCATCTCGGATACCTCATTGACCAGCAAGGCAACACCCGCGGTTCCTTTCTTGGAAACGGTTTCGACCTCAAGACCGACGCCTATGGCGCAGTACGGGCGGGGCAAGGCATCTTCTTTTCGACGTTCGCACGCGGCGGTTCTGCGAGTCAGCCTCTGGATGTTCGGGAGGCGAATGAACATTTGACGGAATCGACAAACGTCGTCGAGATTCGCTCGGACGCCGCCAAGGCTGTGCAGGCCGACGATTTGACGGACGCTCATTCCGACCTGCAGGCATTCACTAATGCGACGAAGCAGGAAATCACCGGCAGTACGAGCGGCGGTAATACCGCAGGTGGCGGCACTGGCACGGCCAACGGATTTTCCGAGCCCGTCATGCTGCTAGGTAGCCCCGTTGGCATCGGCCTGACTTCGATGAAATCAATTCATGCAGCGGCCACCGACCACGTCAATCTTGTCAGCGGGGCAAATACCCACGTAGCTGCCACCAAGTCGCTCATAGCAAGCGTTGGCGAAAAAATAAGTCTTTTCGCCCAGACCGCGGGGATGAAGCTGTTCGCTGGCAAGGGGAAAGTCCAGGTTATGGCACTTTCCGACAACATCGAATTGACAGCGGACAAGACGGTGAAGGTTGTATCGACTTCTGATGCCGTCTCGGTCGTCGCGCAAAAAGAGATCACGCTGACAGCGGCCGGCGCTGTAATCAAAATGTCTGGCGGGAATATCTCCGTGCACGCGCCTGGAGCACTCGACTTCAAAGGCGCTTCTCACAGCTTTGCAGGACCGCAAGGTGAGTCAGCGGCCAATTCGGTGCCGACGTCGGCCTCCTGCGCATCGCAGTTCGCGTCTGCCGCACAGAGCGGCGCAGCCTTAGTTGGCTAAGACTAAAAGGAATGCGTATGCCGATTTCAACCTATGTCATTGTCGAACCCAGCAACGGGGAGTTCGACATCCAGCCCGCGCCAAATCCTTATGAGATCGGCGAGCTTGTTCCGACCGCGCGCCCGGAACTCGAAGGCGTTGCCCCAATCCTCTATCGCCTTGAGCACCCGGACCAGCAACTGGCACGTGTCAAGGAGCTCGCCGAATATCACCGCCGCGAGGGACGTCCGCCACTTGTCTGTTGCATCATCGAGACGCCTGCGGACACCGACACGATACGACATCACCTGGCCGATTCGTTGGTGCTCGATAAGCCGGAGTCGGGAACCACCGTTTTCCGCTATTACGACCCTCGAGTGTTTGCGCATCTGCGCTGGATACTGGACATGCAGCAGTTCCTCGCCCTCACAGGTCCCACGACGCACTGGACCTACCTTTCGAGCGCTGGGAACTGGGTTGAGATGCCGCTAGAAGGCCTCCCGGGTCCCCGCGTCGAGGTCACCGAAGAACAGTTCGGGCAACTGGGGCGACTTGCCTTTGTCCGGCACGCTCTTGAACCGCTTACCGCTAAAAATATCTCAATGCCCGAGGACCTGCCTCGCCGTCTGGACACACAGCTGGTAAAGGCAGAGCGGTATGGGCTTCCGGACGAGGACCGTGTGCCGTTCGCATTGCACGGCGTGTTCGTTTCGCCAAATTTCGACCAGCACCCGCAGGTGAAATCCGTTCTCGCAGGTATTGGGCAGACGCCTTACACAGAGGCGGTGGCTGATTGGACCGACGATGACTGGTCGCGCATTGCACGCGAGAGTGCGTTGTACCAGTACCAATAATCACTATCCAAACAATACAAGGGAAGGCTCATGTTGCTGGACTCGGGCTACCAAAGTATCTCCGACCTCACGAAGGTCGCCGCAGCGGGTGGCGCGCCCGTCACGCAGTGCAAGATGTGCGAGAAAAAGGGACTACCGATCCTGCCGGTCAGGTATTCAGCCTTTGCCGCGACACGCGCACACGGAATTGACGGTGTTCCCATCCTGATGGGCGGCAATTTTGGACAGCATGTGATGGACATCGCATCGCGCAAAACGAAGTACACCTTGCGCTCGCTTCGCTATGGCTTCGTCTACGTCTTCTACCCGAAGACATCTAAGTGGCAGTGTTATGCCGTGACGAAGGAAGGCTACGTCTATGACTACCCGCTCGACGCCGTGCTAGATCGTTCGACGGAAAAGCCCTTTTCCTGCACCCAGACCGGTCATCCGGAGCTTGCGCAATGCATAACCATTGAGAATGCCGAAAAGGCAGGGACCGTGTACCTGGCGTTCAGTACGGTCCAGTGGACAAAGACCGTCCGTGACCGGTATGCGAAGAACAGTGAGGGATGCCGAACCAAGCGTATGCAGGCGTTCGATGCGGCGGGCTGGTTCGCCAGCCCCGGGGCAAACGTCCCGCACGCCACGAAAGCGACCGATGTTCAGAAGTACGTGGCGGAATACAAAGGCGGAGCCGGGAAGGCCTTTGTAACTTCGCCGTTCCCGTTTCGGGAACGAAGCTTCGAAACGGCTGCACTAAACGCGGCGATGGACCACCTTGCTCCGCACAAGGGCGCGGTGTTCGCGCTATGGGATCCGATTGGTATCACGCAGGAACTCAACATCGAAAATAAATACGCTTACGGCGTTGTGATGGCAGATCATCAATGGGGCACATGGTCGGCCGAAATGGTGGAGAACGTGAAGGAAGTTGTCCAGGCTGGGGCTGTCAAGAGTGACGAGATCTTCGAACAGATGGCCGAAGGCCAGATGATGGAAGCTCAATCGATGGGCGCGCTCTGGGATGGCGGCAAGCAGTTGGAGAAAAACCTCTCGGACATGCGCGCCAACCAGATTGCCGAACTTCCGAAAGTGCGCGAAGAGGCCTGGAAAGAGTACGCAACGGCTGTAAGCGAGACCGCTGCGACCGAATACCGAAACAAGATGAAAGCGGACCTCGCACAGGAGGGGAAAGAAACCTGGACGCCCTTGTCGATGGACCATGCCGCATGGCTCGGCTCGCCAAACCTTGCGCACGTATTTCATTACGACCACGACGAACAGGACCCTCTGGGTGGCGCATGGTACGCAATGGCGTTTCACGACTGTATTGCGGGTGCCTCGGCGCGAAAGGAAGGGCTAGATCTGTTGTACAAGTGGTTGCAAGGTAAGTCGGATGATCACAATAACCTCCTGCTTCGTGCAATGGCGTTGAACCAGGCGGTCAACGCCCAACATCTTCTGGCAGCCGGAGACTTTCCCTACACGGAGTTGCGCGAGACATGCGCAAAAGCCATTGAGACGTGGTTTAACTCGGCGAAAGCACTCGAGAGTAAAGCGCCTCGTTTTTTCGCCGATTTTTACAAGACGGGTTCGAAACTCATATACGAGATTGGAGCGCCTGTTGCGAAGTTACTCTCGGAGAGTATCGATACAGTCGCTGCCAAAGCTGCTGTCCTGATGATTTCTGCGCGCAGCGGCAAAGTGGTGATTGAACACTCCGTCCGAGGTACGCAGTCCCAATGGGTCACGTACTTTGCCCGTCAAATGTGGGAAATGATGCCGGCCGACAAGCGGCCGACAATGAAATCGCTTAAGGCCTCGATCCGAGCCCAGTTCACTACAAAAGGCGCGGAGGGGCCGGTTACAGAGGTGCCTCAATTCATCATTGTCGACCGGGATGGGTTGCAGAGTCTGAATGTGAGCGGGACGAGCAAGGAAAAGGCGGCGAGCATTACCAACCCGGCCAACAAACTCATGTTAACGGATGAAGTGATTGAGAAAGAGTTTGCTCCCACCTTTCGCAAACTCACCGGAGGTGAAGTTGCGGGCGCGGGCATTGGCGCAGTATTCGCCGCGATCAATGTTTTCTTTGCCGCCAAGGAGTTCGAGAAATCGACCCACTTCAACAGCACGGAGACGATGCTCAAGTTCCGGACATCAATTGTCGCGTTGGGCGGTGGGGCCATGGCCTTAGCGGGGAACTCCCTGGAAGCCATGCACAAGCTGGAACTGTCTTTGCCCCGATATCTTTCAGCGGCGGCGGCTGAGCGACTGCTACTTGCGAGTCGGCTGCTGGCAGCGCCGGCTGCCCTGATCGGCGTCTGGTATGACGGGGTCAATGCGAAGGCAGCGTGGAAGGAAGGCCATGTGGGCCTCTTCCTGGCATATTCGACCTCGGCGGCAGCAGGGCTCGCCCTCACAATCTGCGTAACTTTCGGAGTGCTGACCTCGCTTATCCTACCGCTCACTATTCTGTTAATAGTCATCGGTCTGATTATCATGTGGTTCAAGGAAAGAGAACTGAAGGAATTCCTTGGCCGAAGCTTTTTCGGAACGAATAAGAAGGACGACCGATATACTTCGTTTGCTGAAGAACAGAAAGCCTATAACGGACTTGGAGCATAACGATGGCTTGGGATGGTACGGTTTGGGTTAAGTTAAAGCGTCCGCTTACGGAGGAAGAGAAGGCTCGTCAGCTGAAGGTGGAAGTTGCCGCTAGCGAAACGCCGAATGATGACTTCACGGTGTTCTCCATGAATGACGTTTTCCTGGAAAGCACCAACGTCGCATTCATGCAGCGAGGTTTGCTAACGTACGGCTGCCTGGCAATTATCGCGGGAGGTGGTTTTTTCGCATGGGTTATGCTTTGGTGCCTGAATAATCCTCCTGGCAACGGTAGCGTCCACGGGGCGACACTTGCTATTGCATATGGGTTCGCTACGTTATTTCTCGTATTTGCATTGGCTGTTGTCTTCATCGGTCTCTGGGGGCTGCGTCAGGAAAACTTCACCTGGACGCGATTTCCGATCAGGTTCAACCGACAGACTCGAACGGTTTACGCCTTCAGAGGAGCCGGCTCGAAGGGCGTAATAACCGTACCGTGGGATAAAGCGTTCTTCTTCGTCGAGCCTCGCCCGCGAGACCCGATTTCACGCGCCTACGTGTTTGGCATTCGGTGCCACGTGCTGGATGAAAGAGGCATCGTCACGCAGTCGTTTTCGGTAGGCCACCGTGTGGTCACCATCTCCGATGAGACCACGGAGAATGGTCGCTCGATTGTCGATGGCCTCAAGCGTCAGTTTGAATATATCCGCAGATATATGGAGCAAGGCCCGGGCGTTTTGTCCTATCCGGAACTTGTTCCCACGCAGGTATCGCTCGCCAACTCGATGCGTATCTGGCGACGTGCCGACCGTGCGATCCTGGCCGAGCGCAACCTTTTCACAACACTGCTCGTGGTCGTTTTGAGCCCGTTTATTTACTTGATTGCCTTGTTGCACTACATCGGGCAACGAACGAGCCGACAGCCGGTGTGGCCTGCAGACGTGGAGCGCGAATGCGAGCGGGCGCCGCTCGTTGAGACAGTCCGGGCGTAGCTCTCAAGACGACACGTGTCTGCCTGGGAACGAGGAAGGAATGTATGGCGCGACGAATCATATTGAAGGGTGATAAGACAGACCGTAATGGCGAGGTGCTTGAGGGTGTGGCTACCTCCATGTTTGAAGGGCGTCCCATTGCCTATCACGGAGCGCCGGTGTTCTGTCACACGTGTAATACGCAGGGTGTTATTGTGGGCGATGGACCATCTTTACCCATGACTTTTATGGGTAAGCAACTCGCGCTCGAAAACGATATCTGCAAATGTAAGTGTGAGCCGCCACCGCGGCTCGTAGCTTCGCAACATCAGGCGTCTATATCGGTTTGAGCCTTGCGATCCTCTGCTGACGTTTTAGATGCTGTGTGGAGTTGCCCCTGTAACTCAGGACGCCCGGACACCGTTAAGTTGATGATGCAGCGGTCCGCCGGAACTCCCGGGGGGAATGGTACTTCAGTGCCTTATGCGGGTGGCGCTCATTGTAATGTTCAAAGGCGCCAGCCAGATGCGAGAGCGCTGTCGGCACATCGGGCTTGTGCATAACGGCAATGTAATCGTGCTTGATTGTCTTCACGAACGACTCGGCCATGCCGTTACTCTGCGGCGAACGAACGGGTGTAGTCAACGGCTCCAGACCCAGCTCGCGAGCGAAACTGCGCGTGCGATGGTCGATGTAGGCAGAGCCGTTGTCCGACAGCCATTCGATAGGTGCGGCTGCCCGCGTCGTGCCGAAGCGTTGCTCGACCGCTGCGAGCATCACATCACGCACGACGTCGCCGCTATGGCCGCCAGTAGTCGCTGCCCTGCTGATGGCTTCCCGGTCATGGCAGTCCAGCGCAAACGTCACGCGCAACGGCGAGCCGTCGTCACAACGGAACTCGAAGCCGTCCGAGCACCAGCGGATATTACTCTGGTCAACGGCAATGCGTCCATCATGTCGGCGAGTATCGCGACGTTGACCAAGGCGCCGAAGCAGCAACTGATGGTCGCGCATGACGCGATAGACCCGCTTGGCGTTCACGCACTGCGCACCAGTCAAAAAGATACGACCTCGCCCTCGCGGCTATAAGGAGCTTGTTCGAGAATCTGGAGGCGGCGGTTGCGGCATCCCGGTAGCTTGCTCCGTTGACGTGGTATCGCCAACAGGGTGTACCGTTGTGCTTCATCGATAAGCAGCGCGATTTGCACGTGCGTCATAAAGTGCATGATGCCGGCCACCGTGCTCGCTGAAATACTGCTCCCTCCGAACTGGATCTATTCTCAAGCTAATCAGCTTTTCTTTCCAACCTGCAGGCTTCCGGCCAATGAGTTCCCACAAAAGCTGAAGGTCAATCGGATGGTCGTAGCAGATGACGGGCCGTTGTCTTAAGCCGCTAAACTTCGACATCCAGATTCGCGCTGCCTCGGCCAAGGCGTCGCGCGTCATAATGCACCCCGGAAATTTTCCGAGCTGAGGTAATACCTGGGCTCGCACAAAAGCGCTGCAAACTTCCTCATCCACCTCCGCAACCTCGCCGTAAAACTCGTGTCCGTCTTCGGACACCATCGCAAAGCTTATCAAGCGAGGTGCCGCGATATCAGTAAATTCCGTATCGATATATATGCGGCGTTCCCAAGGATGGATCGTGCTCACAATGGCGCCTTATAAAAGTATCGATGCAAATGCTAGCGCATTTGTTCCGTTTTGCGGGCGTCCATCCAGGCAAGCCACCCTTTTCGATAAGCTCGCGCGTCCACTAACGCGTGATGCTCGCGATTGTCGCTCTCGTAGTGCGCCATTACAGCCCGGTGATAGGCCGTTGTATCGATCAGCGGGCGAAGATCGTAGTGGGTCGTTTTTAGATTCCGTGGATGCAAGTCGGCCAAGAAGTACAGCAGGAAGTCGAAATCTGTCGCCGAGTCGCATGCCACCTGTAGTGAACGCGGGGCATCCCCGAACCACCTTATCAAACGTTCGCGCGCGACGGAGCTTGGCATCGCGGGGCCCTGCAGCAACGGTAGCGCTTCCCGTTTGGCGAAGTCCGAACAGCCGTCAAGCTACCAGGTATCCGTCAGCTCCACGTAGAACTCACGTCTGCCATCCTCGCCGACTATTCCACGGCTGATCAACTTCGGCGTTAGCTGCGGTAAACCTGTGTATTCGGTACCAAAAAAGAACAACATCTGTCCACCTCAGGTTTGGCCGCCACCATCGTCTCATTGAGCCACCGGCGCGCAATTTCGCGAGTCTGCCGAACGGCCCGATATTTCAGGATCAAGCGCAGCAACATCGCTGGCGGAGAACCTCCAAACTGTGCGTCCGTCAACTGTCGGCCCACTAACCGGCCGCAGCTTGCCCGACGCCAGAAGAGCATATGCGCCTTTACGCGATAGATGCAATGCCTCGCGTGTTTCCGACAAAGTCAGCCACCGTGCCTTTTCCGCACAGAGCACGTCCAGTGTATCTCGACGCACCGTTCCCGAGATGCGACCCGCTGTAGTTGCGTGAAGTTGACCACTGAGCATTCCCCGCTCAATGAATGAGCACACAACGCTTCGCTTGACGCCCAGCTGCTTTGCCGCAGCGGTTAGTGGAACCCATTTATGTCCCATACGCGTAGACTTCGACAGTCGACGGTTTCTATCCGCCAATTGCCCCGGCCACTCTTCCCGGATATATGATTCAAATTCGCGACGGAGAAAATCAAACTGCTTGTGTCCGAAGCGTTTGTACAAGGCAGTGTAGAAATAGCCAAAGCGTTTGGTTAAGCGAGCCGAATGTGCTTCGCTACACGCTTTTGAAATCAGGCTAGCAAGCAGATTGCGATATCCGCTTGGCCAATTGATGAGCCCCTCGCCCGCCGCCTGACTGATTGCGCTGGCGACAGTAATCTCGTGCAGATCCGCTATTTTTGTCGGCTTCTTTGTGTCGTTCCTCGCATATCCGCCGAGAAAGATGCATAGGGTGAGAAGGTCTTGCGTGCCGAGATGGTCGAATGGCGGCGCCAGAGTGAAAAACTCACTGGCAGGGCAGGCCTCAAGCATGGAGGAAACGTAACTGCTAATTGCGATGCACCCGGCCGAAGCCAGCACCGTGGGCATGCCGGTGAGCGATGCGCCACAATCGCAAGTCGCAACGTGACTTCTCTTCCACGACAGTGGCTTGTGACAGTTGCAGCATGAATCAAGTAGCGCTGCCCGATGAATGGGACAGGCGGTCACAAGTGTGACGTCCCATGCGGCACGCCAGTATGGTTTGTTGGCGAGGCAAGCACCACAATATCTCGGCCGCCGACCGTTCCAGAATTGCCGTTCCAAGCCGCCGGTGTCATCCGCCTTCAGATGCGGAAACCCCGTAATCGCTCCACGCAGCCCTTTCATCGACATTCCGCCGAGCATGGAACTTACACGTGCCAATCCGTCCCCCTCTGCCACCCCCGACGCCAACAAATTGAGGTCGTGCAAAGATGTGAAACCGTTCGCTTCGAGCAGCCGAAGCAGGAAGCCGGTAGCACTCTCGTTCTGAATCGCCTTCGGACGAACGAGCAGCAGCTTCACCATCTGCCTCCGCCGAGCTGGGCGACTGACAGCGCGGAAACAAAACAGGTATCGAGTCTGATAACGTCTCCGGACTTGCGGAAGAGGCGAACCCTTTCAGTAGCAATGCCGGCGATGATTCGCTGCAATAGTGATCCGCTCTGCCTGGAAAGAGCATCAAGCGACACTACTCTCGTTGATGTCGGACATGAGGCAGCCATATCGCATAGCCATTGCGTAAAACGCTGCAGCTCCCAGGCAGGCACCCAGCGTTCGTAGATCATAGGGCGAAGCAGGCCGCATCGAGAGATTACCCTTCTCTGATGCGGTGTAGCACCGACAAGTCGTTCCACTTCTTCAAAGCTGTGCATCCCTGTCGGTAAATTCCGGAGACGCTCTACGAAACTGGCAATACAGGTTTCATTCGATTCCGCCGGCGCCTGAACACCCATAATCGTGGCATATTCAGTGGCGGAAGCACGAAGCGCTGGTATTCCTTCCCTACCTAGCGCAACTGCGGAGGGGCTTATCGCCAAGCCGGCATCGTGTGAATGCACTATGAGGTTCGACAGGTGTTGGTCGACCGCGGCACCAAGAAACGACGGCAACCTGAGCGCACCGGATGAGCGTGCGATATACCAGTGCGGTGGGCGGTCTCTGAGTCGCTTTAGCGACATCAACGGCGCGCCATCATCATCGCCTGGAGGCAGGGCTCCCCAGCAGGTGTTTATTTCATCGAATGTCGTGCGTGGCCAGCTCTGGAGTACCCGCGCGGCGACCGAGATAGCTTTTCGATCCTGCTTGCTTTCGCCAGCCTTCGGGACATGAAATCCATAAGATCCCGAGCATGTGCTTGCAAAAAAAGTGTGCATTGCCAGCCATTCCAGTGCACTGATATTTGCCAGCTCATCGCAAAACCGCTGCTCCAGGAATAGATCCGCTCCAGAACGTCCCTGCAACCTCGCGACGAGAAGCTTTGTGAGCAACGAAACGTCCATCGGTGCTTGTTCAAACGCTGCATCGCGGAGATCAAATCCACACTTACATGCGAAGACGCTACATCCATCCCAGGTAGTCGATTTGCCGCATGCAGAGCATCTGTCGACAAGCCACAAGCGATGATTTTCACAGACCACCACAGCGCGAAAATTCCAGACCGCCTTGAATATCCCAGTCTCGCTGATACAGGCAGGGCAGAACGCTTTGCGGCGATCTCGATAGAAGCAAACTCTGGCAAACCGATCAGCACGATTCGTCCCTTTGCTAGTTACCTGAGTGCGGCCGATGAGTTCGCTTAGATCATTTTCATCTGCGCCTATGGAGCCCGCGAAGCGCCGGAAGCCGCCGACGGCGTTCAGCTCGCGTTTCACCGCATTTCGAAATCGCCATAGCGCCGTCTCATCCGTATATCCATTGGCGGTGCCAAGCCTTTGGACATAGCCCCGGAAATCCTCATCCGGGGCTGGTTCCGGGAGACGGAGAAAGCGCCTCAAAGGAGAGTGCCGGTCAATAGCCAAAGAAGGGCTCCTCGTGCAGCGTAAGCGGCCGATTGACGAAACGACGATCAAACGGGTTTTGGGTCTCCTTCGCGTCCGGCCATATTCCTTCAACAAAAGCACGTCCGAGCAGATCCAGATCGAAAGTCGTCTTTTCTTCGTCGAGCGCAATCTGGACCGCGACGCTCGTCAGAGTCGTGACGTAACCCATGAGACCAAAAGTCGCAAAGTGAATTGCTTCGATGACTCTCGCGTCACCCACAAGCCCATCCGCCGGTGGTACAGGCAGACTTTTCCAGAACGAATGCACCAGTACTTCAAAAACACGTCTCGCTCGCGTGCTGCGGATGGAAAAGGGTTCGAGTGAGATCTGCCGGGAAAAGCGTCGACGAAGCTGCTCATTAGTTTGAAGAATTCGCCTGCAACGGCTCAGCCCCATCAGTACGAAGGGGACCTTCGTTATATTGATGAGGTACTTCAGCCAGTCAGCAACTTTGGTTTCGATTTTCTCGCTGGAGTGATCGATGAAGTGCTGGAATTCATCCAGAATGACCAATTGCACACCACAATTTTTGAAGAGAGTGACGATGCGCTCTGTCATTGCCTCCGCGGATCCTCGGGCAAACAGCGGGTCACCCATGTCAAGAAGAATTCGCTCTGCAACGTTCTTGATTGTTGGCTGGGCGGGTAGTTCAAGATGAAGCACGCGAATTTCCGTTCCTTCATCGGTCTCCCGCGGTGGATAATGCTTCGCATATTCCTTCCGTAGAGTCGACTTGCCGCTGCCAGACACGCCTGTGATTAGCAGGCATCCGGGTTCTTCGAGCCCAAAGCGCCCCATTCGGTGGCAACGCCGAATAGCAGTAATTCCTGTGGCAAATACCGGATGTTCAATCAGTGTGTTTCGAACTGAAGCCACTAACGCGTCTTTGCTATCGTTAGGACCGTTGTCCTCGCTTTTGGAGGAATCGTCGTCCCGGCGATCATCTTCGCTTTTCAGGTCAATGCAGATCGTGCTATTCATGACAAGCTCCACTGCAGGCCGTTTAACCGGCCCGCTACATGTGTCAGTTAAATCCCCGGGCCGCAGAAGGCGGAATCGTTCCGCGTCGCACTGGAAACAATGGAATGTCCGGTTCGTCATTTAAGGAGGTATCCGGCATACCGGATGCTTCACCCGGTTCCATTTCTGGCTCTAGTGGTAGTTGTCCCTGCCGCGCCTCTTCGCGCTGCATCAGTGCCTCCCGATCGTCGATGGCGGGCTTACCTGGCTTGGGCCTCTTCTTTGTCGGATAGCATTCTTGTATGAGCCTGGTCGTGTCGTCGCGTAGCGCGGATTTTGCAGCGAGTAGGGCAAGGGGGAGAGGCGAAACCCCGTACTCCTTTCGCGCCTTAGACCGAATCCACGCGTGTTGCTCCGCGGTAATCCCGTCGGCATACTCGGGCAGCGTGCATTTCGCTTCGATGTATTGCTTTGCTTCCTCATCAAAAACAAAAATGGAACCGAGATTGTCGGGATCGTTGCGCACCGTGACTTCGATATCACCACGTCGGCGCCTCAACTCCTGGAGTGCAGGCGACGCATACTGGAGCGCATGCACTTCAATGCCATTTTTGTTGAGTTTGCGTTTTGCTGAGTTTCCGAGATACACGTTCACGACGTCTGTTGAGGGCGGCAATCTTCTGGGAAACTTTGCAACGCCTTCCTCCCATTTCTGCTTTGGCGTAGCCTGAATTCCTCGATGGAACGTCACGGAATACACATCGACGATCCACCGGTGAATGATCTCCTCCAGTGCCTTTAGCGTTAGCACCGCTGTCCGCTCGGAATCGTAGGCGTGTCGCTTGTCGTACTTCGCGAACGTTGTTCCCGGTTGCAGGTGAACCAATCCGTAGTTCAGCGTCTTGAGTACGCGCTCGATACGCCCTTTCATCTGTGGTGCCCGGGTCGGGCAGTAAATGACATGGATTCCAAGTTCCGCGCATGCAGCTTCCAGATCCTGCGCGTGAAACTCGAGGCCGTTATCGCAAACAAGCTGGTCAATCAATCCGTAAGCGGCCCACTCTCCGCTTACGTTCGGGAAACGTTCTTTGACGTAGGTCTTAGGCAGGATTGCGTGCTTCAGACATCGCAGGACGGATCGAACGCTAGGTTTGCGAAATGAGATATGAATCCCGATAATCATCCGTGAGTATGCGTCGATCATCACGGTGATCCACGGTCGCCCAAGCAAAAGGCCCGTGCTGGAATCGATCACCAAAATATCGAGCGGAGTGTGGTCCACTTCCACTCGTTCGAGCGGCCGCGTGCAGACCGGCCCCTTTCCGTAGATTCGCGTAGCTCCCTGGGCATATCGCTCGCCATATCGGGTCTTTAAGATTGCAAATCGGTCAATCCGGGAAATGGCGCGCCGGAGCATTCGACCAGTAGCGCGAGGCAATGCGTCTTCCGGTGCTCGACGCCGGTTTTCTTTCTCTATCTCGTGCTGAACCCAGTCACGGACCTCGCGGAGCGACTCCCGCTGAGGGGTGAGATAAACCTTCTCAATTCCTTCGTCGATCAGTTCAACGAGCTTGTCGGGCAGGAGCGATGGCTTTTTCCCTCGGAGCTCCCACTTGTCAATCAACGCCCGAACATCGAAGTCCGCCCAAACCCAGGAGCGTCGCCACTCGTAAAAGCTGGCCACGCACGGCGGCCTCTCGCCACGAATTTCCGGATCCAACTTGTCCCAAACACCTCGCAACAGATCTGACAAGAGCGCCCGTGGAACACTCATTCGGCCGTCCGGGCAGATCTCGCGCAAAAACTTGAATTTTCGCAAGGCGAGACGCTGGATTTTCTCCGGGAAGTCGGCAAGCCCGCGGTCGACTACTGCGCGATCCTCGGCTTGAACTTGTTCTTTATCCAACTTCGTCGGCTGCACGAACATCAATTGGCCGTTTGCGTACTGCGACAGGAGATCTTCGACATTGCGCAACGAAAGAGAGCCGTCGCCAAACGACGTCAGCTCGAGAATGTCGCTGTTCACTTGAGAGATACGATAGTCAATCCCATCGAGGCGCAGACACTCGCCGGTCTTAAATGAATAACGCGTCATCATCGGCCTCCTCGAATGGTCGAATCACTGTTTCGTGGTTGATGACCGAATCGAGATCGCAAGCGAGCAACCTGTGCGCAAGCTGGCCGCGGATTAGCTTTTCATCGGCGCCTGCGGCGAGCATCTCTCCGAATGTCAGGCCCGCCGTGGTGTTGTAGAGCCTGAGATCGGCCTCATCTGATTTTTGTGCGGCGAAGTCGCGCAGCAGCTCGCGTATCTGGCGAAGCCTGACTGGCCTTCGAATCTGCAATTCACTTAGGACAACAAGGGTATGACCTCTGGAACTGAACCATAGATTGAGAGTTTTAAATTTCTCGGCGGTTTGCGTTTCAGCAAGTTTTTCGGATGGCTTGACTTCCACGAACCAGCGTCGACCATCGGCCCAATCGACTCCGAAGTCGGGTGTATATCGGCGCGAACGGCCGTTCAGCGAATATTCAATGGAGATTGGCTGCTCCTCAAATGCTCGAACACCGCGAGCAAATTCAAAGAGGCAGAGTGCATCGAATTCGAGCAAGCTTTCGCAACGCACCATGCGCTGGTTTTTTCGAGAAAAGTACTTTGCCCTGAATCCACGCCCGGAAGGCGTTACAGGATTTCTGGTTCGGTGATATGCCGGGCGGCTTCCAGGATGCGGTGAATAAGAATCATGCGTTCCTTGCATCTTCTTTCTCCGTATATGCGGAGACACGCATCACTAAATCGCACTAGAGGTGCAAGACGGACGCGCGTTTTCCCCGCAATGAATCAATGCGGTGTACGATCGATAGCACCAATTTGAAGACGTAATAACGCCCCCGCACAGGTATTATCCACCGTGCAATGGCCTACACCAGGGCGGCCGCCGACTTGACCTTCGGAGAAGCGCGAACGATACTTGGTTTGCCAACCGTAGTTGTCTTTGCTTTTCCTAGGACGGGGCAGGCCGCGAGGTTTGTCCCGTTTTACGTTTCTGTTCTACATTTCCAGACCCTCCTTCGATTTGCGGCGAACCCGAACAGCTCCGTAGTGCGGCCGTGCGGCCATTTCTTCATCCATCCGGACGATCGCACGCAGGGTAGCTATCTGAGTCGGCAACAGCCTCCCGATCTTCCGCTGCAACTCCGCGTAAAGCCTGTACTCCTCTGTCGGTAGATCTGCCGGAATTACAAATCGTCGCGGCGAGTCCCGCAATTCCCTTTCCATCTCCTGCCGGTCGACATCCGCGAGTGGAAAACCTTCACTAAGCCTTTCCAGAAATTCTGTGCTGGGGGGCTTTGTGCCCAACTCAAGCGCAGAGACATATGCCTGCTCATAGCCAAGCTTCTTTGCGAGGTCGGTTTGCGAAATCGCGCCACGAAGGCGCAGACCGCGAAGGAAAACAGCGAAGGGAGTGCTCATAGGCGCAGGCCGAATTGCGGTTGTTCCTAGAACAGTAGGCAAGATTTAGCGCGCAGTCAACTCTAAGCTATTGATTACACAAGAAATATTGCATATTGCACTGTCTGGAAAATTTGCTTTTTGACGTTGAAAACATTTCTGCCTGTGCATCGCAAGCACCATGGTTGAGGGCTACTATCGCGAACACTGCGGAACAATAGGATCGCCTCCGCAGCGAGGCCAAGTCCCTCGAGCCCGCCGTTATGTTGACCCATCAAGCGCACTGTCGATTTGTGATTTGATTTTCGGAAGAAGGGGTTCCGTAGATAAGCGAATAGTTATGGCTCATATATGCCGGCGTTTGAATCAGATAGCTTTCGAATACCGATGCTGAACAAGTCGACAGATTTCGGCATTTTCCCCAGTGAAAATGTCCATAGCGCTTGCACTGCCCTCTTTGACTTGCCGATGCTGGCTTGCCAGCGCTGTCGATTGGCTAGTACTGGGCCAGATCACCCCACGCAAACCACTCGCGTCAGCGCGTTGCCTAGCGTATTCGTCGAAGAAGGGCTAGGCGCCTGTGCTCGAGACGGGCGCGACGCGGCAGCAGTTCAACTGCATTGGCATCACTACGCGGCGTTGGAATTCGACTCTTATTTGTGGTTTGGCAGCCCGCCGGGGCAACCGCTGCCGGATATCCGGGTGATGAAGACCGCCACTCACACGAAGGCCAACGCGGCCGGCGTGAAGCTGGAGCGGTCGAGTCAGCGGGACATCCCCCGCAGCGCCTTCACGCCGCTCGGGTCGCTGGATGCTGTGCTGGAGCATCTTTTCGGATCCGTTCCATGACTCCGCTCGTTCCAGTTGGTGGACCGGTCGAGATTCCCCCACTGGTGGTCGCTGCGGGAGAGCGCGCCGGCGTGCGCTTCCTCGAGTTCTTCGCCTCGGCGATCCGAAACCCGCACACGCGCCGTGCGTACGCGCGCGCAGCCAGCGACTTTCTCGCCTGGTGCTCGGCGAGCGCGGGCGTGACATCGATCGCGGCCGTCCAGCCGCTGCACGTGGCGAGCTGGATCGAGCTACAAACGCGAACGCACGCGGCGCCGACCGTCAAGCAGCACCTGGCGGCGATCCGGCATCTCTTCGACTGGCTGGTGACCAGCCAGATCGTGCTGCACAACCCTGCTGCATCGGTTCGTGGTCCAAACCATATCGTGCGCACTGGAAAAACGCCCGAGCTAGAGGCGAGCGAGGCGCGACAGCTGCTGGACAGCATTGACATTTCAACGCCCGTTGGCCTGCGCGACCGGGCGTTGATCGCCTTGATGGTGTTTTCGTTCGCGCGGGTGGGCGCGGCGCTCGCGATGCGCGTCGAGGATGTGTATGTGCAGCAGCGGCGCCTCTGGGTGCGCCAGCATGAGAAGGGCGGCAAGGCGCACGCGATGCCGTGTCATCACACGCTCGAGGCGTACCTGCATGCGTACCTCGAGGGCACCGGGATCGCGAACGATCCGAGGGGGCCGTTGTTTCGCACCATCGCGCGCGGCACGGGGCAGCTCAGCGACACGCCGCTGCCGCAGGCCAACGCCTATACGATGGTGCGGCGCCGTGCGCTTGCAGCCGGTATTGGAACGAAGATCGGCAACCATACGTTCCGCGCTACCGGTATCACCGCCTACCTGAAGAATGGCGGCACGCTCGAGAATGCCGCGGCGATGGCGAACCATGCGTCGACCCGCACCACGCAGCTGTACGACCGGCGATACGACGCGATCAGTTCGGACGAGGTGGAGCGGATCCGCTTGTAACGACGAGGCCTCGCAGCCAAGGGGTATTTATAAGCACGCCAGACGCGGCTCGAATGTCGCTGAACGACCGATTCTGTTGAAAAACTCCCCGCCAAATCGAATTTTGGCTATCCTGGAAGACATTGGTCGACGAGGGTGAACGTCATGATGGGTCAACAAGGTGGTGGTCAGGACAAACTCTTCTACTCCTTCAACCTTGATGACCATGTTCCGCGTACGCACCTGTTGCGCGGTATTGATCGCTACTTCGACCTCGATGGACTTCGCGAGCACCTCGCACCGCACTACAGCCACACCGGTCGGCCTTCTATCGATCCTGAGCTCATGATCCGCATGCTGATTGTGGGCTACTGCTTCGGCATTCGCTCCGAACGACGTCTGTGCGAAGAGGTACATCTCAACCTTGCTTACCGCTGGTTCCGTCGCCTTGGCCTGGAAGACGCAGTCCCCGATCACTCGACGTTCTCCAAGAATCGACACGGACGATTCCGCGACAGCGAAGCATTGCGACACGTCTTTGAATCTGTCCTGCGTCGCTGTATGAGCGAGGGACTTGTTGAAGGCGAAGGTTTCGCCGTCGATGCGAGTGTGGTCAAGGCGGACGCAAATCGTGCTCGCGGAGTACCTGGAACGGAAGTCATCGACTGGCGTCAGGGTGACGGTCCGAGCCGAGCGGTACAAGAGTATTTAAGTGCGCTGGAGGAAGCGAACCCAGCGCCATCCGATGACGTGGAGTCCGCCACACCGCCAAAACGAATCTCGCTAACCGATCCGGCCGCACGCTACACCGCCGCGCCAGGTGGACCAGCGTTCTTCGCATACTCAACAAACTATTTGATTGACCTGCACGCGGGGATCATCGTCGATGTTGAGGCCACACCTGCACACAGAACGCAGGAGGTGGAATCCACCAAGACGATGGTCGATAGGGTTGAGCAGCGCTTCGCACTCAAACCGAAGCGTCTGGTCGGTGACACGGCCTACGGAACAGGGGCAATGCTTGCGTGGATGGTTCAGGAGAAAGGCATCGATCCGCACGTACCTGTTTGGCAGCGCCCACCTCGTAACGACGGCACGTTTCCAAACAGCGATTTCCATTGGATTGAGCGGAGCGACGAATATCGCTGCCCAGCAGGCCATGCTCTGCGCAAAGAGCGGCGACCGTTCAAAGCACTGCGCTCGCACATCACGAAGGCCGGGACGATCATATATCGATCCAGTCAGACAGACTGCGCTTCATGCTCAATGAAGGACCAATGCTGCCCGAACACACCCATGCGAAAAATCGCACGCAGTGTCCATGAGGAAGCACGAGAGGAGGCTAGAGCCATTGCTAATACCCCTGCATATAAGCGCTCACGTCGAGAGCGCAAGAAGGTCGAGATGCTGTTCGCTCATTTGAAGCGGATATTGAAGCTGGATCGCCTCCGATTGCGTGGACCCAGTGGCGCGCACGACGAATTCTTGCTGGCCGCGACGGCACAGAACTTACGGCGAATGGCGAAGTGGTTAGTGCCGGTGAGTCAACAAGCAGTAACGGCACCGACTTGAGGCAAATCGAGGGCGTAACCCTTCGCGCAAATTCCGCCACCAACTCCGAGTCCACGACGACGCGCCACTCAACCATCTCAGTTCCGGCCTGCAAAGGGAGTTTTTCAACAGAATCGACCCACAACTGCCGTTCGAACTCCTCATACATTTACGGCTGCTTGCGGAGTACAACGGACGGTCGCGCCGCTTAGTTGGCCGTCAAGTTATCGACCAGAGCAGCTGCTGGCGCGACGATCAGTCAACGGCGGCTATGCTCGGTTTTGCCGACCTCAGACCTACGATTAGTTCGAACGGTAACTGCGCTCCCGTTGGGAAGAAAGCAAGCGTTGTTGGACCCACAGCTGCGCCTAACTTGATGTACGGCGTGGCAGGATGTCAGGTGGGATGCAGTGATCCTGACGCTCGTTTTGTGCAGCGCTTCGATTGAACTCGCGAGCTAAGAAGGCATGCTTTTTGAAATGATGAGGGCGGTCGGATGTCTGGTCCAGAGCTTTCTTAATGTGCCCGCCAATCAAAGCGATCTCATTCTCCGGACTTATCGCAGTCTCGTAGTAGGTGTTATGCCCAAAATCAGCAAACAAATTGACAAATGCGGGGCCATCCTCCGCTCGGCAAAGGTGCTCGTCAAAAAACTGTCTGAGCTTGGTATCGGGATGTTGACCCTTGTTGTCCTCGATCAATCGCCAAACCTTACTTTGGAAGATTATTCGCGGTCCATCGGCGTGCGCACTCTCAAACCCGTACGCTTCGTTAAATGCGGGTCCGAAAACCATCGGAGGTGCTGCACTCTCCGCGTCCATGGTATCGCGGTGAAAAAGCTTTCCAACTGCCACACCTCCGCGGCTAGTAAAACCATACCGCAAAAGCTGACGACATATCTTGAAAATAATCCAGACAAGCAAACCAACTTCCCGAATGTCCGGCCTTACGGAGATAACAATACAATCAGAAAACGAATGGAACCGATCACCAAAGTCTTTCGGCTCCATTTTCAGCCCGACTTCTGCAGCAAATGCTTTCGCCCAGTTGTCCTTTCTGACATCTAGTGCAGTGTAAATCTTTTGGACCAGTTCGGGTTCGCCAGCTGAGCGAGCGATAATATCCCTAAAACCTAGAATATCGACGAACGCGACGACTCGGTCTTCGTAAGCAACATCTTTGGGATAGTCAACGTCAGTGGGAGGGTCGCCGGGCCCCTCGTCTGAAGGCGGAATTTTGATCGAGCTAAGCTCAAATGAAGGGTCTGGCGCCGGTTGCAGACTCCCCGCTTTGGATTTCGCTCCATCGGCCGCAGGAGTCGAACCGTTCTCATTGTTATCTGACATTGTTAGATATTAGCTAGCCTCACTGGGCTGGCCGGCGAGTTGTCGAAAATACGCTTGAATGGACCCGTTGGGAATACTCGAACTTGCGTTCTTATCGTGCCAGATGCGATACCACGGTCCTTCCGGGCGATGACTCATATCCACGAGTTGATGTCCCTCAAAGTCACCGTAAATGTCCAGCACGCGATCAATCAGGGCGCTGTCTGGACTATCCATCGGCACTCGCTCCTGGCGTTGCAGCAACGGATGGCTGCTGGGTATAGGGTTGGATGAGAATACTTTGAGAGTGTGATATAAGTCAGGCAAAACAGGGCCGAGACGCCAGGCCTCAAATCCCTGATCGTTCACCAGCGGCTCGCCGTGCAATGCCAAGTACCAGCCGTGACAAAAATATGCCAACTTCTGGATCTCCAAGTTGGTCAGGCGTTTCTGACTCGCCTCCGATCGTAAGACCAACTCGTTGCACAACTGCAACGCAGACATTGGCATGATGCTCTCCATTCGTGTTGACTGCGGCCCTCCATGCGCTGCGTATGGAACTTGTAGAGCATGCAAGACAGATGCTCGATCATACCGGACCTGTGCTGGTCCAAGCACACAAATTCGATATAAGCAACACCTGCATTTTCACGCAGCGCCTCGCTGGTCAACGTGCGTCACCGCACGAATAGCAATTTTCATGCCGCATGCAGAGGAGGCTCTACCCGGCCAATCTAGAAAATTTCGTCAGCATCGACGTCGCGATGAGCGCGAAAATAATCCAATCGATAGTATTCAACTGCGCCTTTGAATACCAGATCCCCCAAAGCGTACCGCCCAAGATAGACATGGCTCCCATAAATAGAATCCCCTTGGAGAGAGGCAGTTGTTGTCTATAGAGGCCAATCATGCAGAGAACCGACGCGGTACCCACACACATCGTCACCAAGAACATCGGAGACCATATTGCACCGATAAACCCTCCCTCCTGTTTCGCCGTCTTCGATGCAAAAGTGTTTAGTGCGATATTAAAAACCGGAACCAGAATTAAAAATATAATCGTCTTTATGTTCATTTTCTAAAATATTCGTTTGGTTTGACATTTTTTAACCAATCAGACAGCCCGAGCAGAAATAACAATATCGGCATAAAAACAAAAAACTTTAGCGCATTGCAACGAAAGGAGGGTCATCACCTCGCACGACAATGCTCGTAACGATCCTGGATAAAGCGATGCCACGATCGCAGGAGATTTTCAGATCTGGGCGGCAATTATTGCTTCGCACAACGCTTTCCCTCATTTTTGAGATAATCCTTTTTTACGCTTTGCCGAAAAATCTTCAAACCCCGTTTTCCTACTGATTAGGCGTTGCCAGGAGGTTGTGTGTACAGAGAAGCAGTTATTACATTCGTGGACATTCTAGGGTTTAAGAATCTGATACGTAAGAACACGTACGAGCAAGTGGTCGGGAAGTTGGCCTCCGTTCGAAGGCTCTCGGGCCTAAACGAAGCCGAGGACGGGGAGGGGTATGAGCCTAAAATCATCCAGTTCTCCGATTCGATCATCCGCATTCGTCCGCTCGACTCTGCCGCGAATACGGAAATGCGGTACGGACTGATGTTCTACGAGATGCTCGACCTGGTTCACATGCAAGGGGAACTTATCAATCACGGAGTTTGTGTTCGGGGCGGCGTGTCTCTTGGCAAGATTCATTTTGACGATCAGATTCTTTTTGGACCGGGGTTCGTTAGAGCATACGAACTAGAATCGATCTATGCGAACTATCCTCGGATTGTCGTTGACCCCTTTTTAATTGACCAGGTGCGGAAAGACCGGCGTCTGGCATCGGCGCAGCACACGTTAGAGCAGGAGTTCTCGTACATCCGAAAGAACATCAGAAAGGATAGTGATGGAATCCACTTCATCGACTATCTCCGGTCGTTCCTGAACGAAATTGACGATCCTGACAACATTCCAGTGTTCCTGCGGAGACACAAAGAAATCATCCTTCAAAACGCGGGAGGTGCGACCGAGCTTTCATCTGTTGCCGCTAAGTACCTTTGGATGGCTTCCTACCATAATGAGCTCATTGCTGAGTTTAAGGACGAGTCTTTCGACCACTACGGTCTTAAGAGAAAAGATCTTGAAGTTACGCTCGAAGAAATGCCACTACTTCAATCGCTCGCGACCTAACCGGTCGGTTGGCACGACCCACATGCTGCGTGTCGGACAACTTGAATGGTGACTGCTTTCACAAACGGCGACTGCCCACAATGGGTCGCGGGCGTGTGAAAACGCTGGATAAGCGTGACGTTTTGGAACGGCTACCCCAGATCGCTTTATCGGCTTGGCAGCTTCTTGGGAAGGATGTAGCGACACGCGAAACCGAGTACTTTTGCGTTTTCACAAGCTCTCGGTCGGCTTCAGCCGATCCCATCGGCGGTTGGCGGTCCGAGGCGGATAGCAAGGACGTAGCTAAATCACATCTTTAAGACACCCCTCGTCTCCGCGAGGACTCGCGTAAGCGCTGACAACGGTTATTCGCCGCCTCTCTCACCTCGCGTGCGACACTTTCTGCGCGCCATCTACCGCGCGGTATCGAACCTCCACGCGTTGCAGCGGAGCGTTACGCCTACCTGACCTCAATTGTGACAGGGCTGGTCGTCGACCAGTGGTGTCGCCGTGATATCGAGTAGCTCAGGTGGGAGAGCGCGGCGTTCGCAACGGCAAGTCGGAAGTTCGACCAGCTGCTGGATGATATGCGCCCGTTCCTCCGGTAGATTGACGCGCAGGCGAAGGAGGCCCGGCGGTTGGACCGCAAGATACGCAATGCGGAGCAAGCTAGTGAGCGCCCGCCGGCAGGCCCGGCCGGATCGAGCACACGTACTCCTGCAAGCGCTTGAGCTTGTCTATTTCCCGTTGGTCATCACCGGCAACCCCGAAAACGCAGGTGTCGAGTGCTAGTCAAGAAAACGGTCGATTTATGAGCAGCTGTAAATTTGCGTCTAGGAGAGACCGGATTGCTAGCCTTCGCGTACATCTTCCCGTAAATTTTTCAAAGTGTCGCAACCGTCTATGAATCAACGCATCGACTGCGCGCGCCCGGATCAACGATCAGCACCTAGACCGGGCAACAGAACGAGCTGGGATTATTTTGCCCCGCGCGCCCGTTGCACAGCGTTACGCCTTTGTCGTGCACAACAGGTTTTATGTCAATTGTTCGCCAACTACTAATACTTGGCTATTGCCTGCTTCCCCTTAATCACGCCTTTGAATCGTCAACTGGCCGACTAGGCCTCTCGCTTATAACCCGGATGCGCTCCGTTAGGCTCATCTGAGCGATTGGTTGAGGCATCGGGAAAAGAGTAAGGAAGCCGCGCGCATGCTCCATCGCAATAACGATTCGAGCGAGCGTTTCGATGCTGCCGCCACCGCTTAGCTCGAAGCGTTTATATGTGCGAAGGGTAACACCCGCTTTTTCGGCAAAAGCCGCCTGCGAATACCCGTTTTTAACGCGCTCCCCACGGACACGCATGGCCAAGTATTTAGCGATGCCTTCGTGGGTCGCCGACTGTAACAGTTGAAGTTGTTGATCTGGCGTCATAGAGCGTGCCAGATTTGGCACTAGTTGTTGATAACTTATGGTGCCAGCTTACGTGATCTGGCACAATAAATCATGGGCAAAAAAAATGGGCCTTGAAGAGAATTTCCCTTCAAAACCCATTTTCCACTATACTTGGTGCCAAAGGCCAAGCAAAACACAAGATATAGTGCTTTGCTTGCTAAAACGAAAAACGACTGGGTTGCAGCCCGGTCGCGTGCGACGAGGGGTTAGTGGTGTCCTCCCGCCGGCTTACTTTGCTTCTCAAGAGCTGCCAGTGTATCACCATGGTCAATGACCATACCTGGTGTGTGGGTTTTTAGAACTGCTACTTCATCTTGTTCGGCACGTGTGGCCGTACTCCTATCGCGTGCCGAGCTTTGTGATAGGAGCAGATGATGGCTAAGATTTGCCATTTTCCGAAGCCTGTTCACGTCCGCGCTTATGTGCGCTTCCGTCGTGGTCATTTTGAGACGGTTTGCGAGCATTGCCGGTCGTGGCCGTCCGCCTAACAGCGGAGTTGTCTAGCGAGCTGGGGCAGTTAATCGCCCCAGCTTTCCACAACTGCGGAAGCGTAGGAAACCAAAAACCCATGGCTGCAGCTACAACGTTCAAATGCATTGCGCGAGAAATGTCCGGTGGTAATAGCCACGAACACATTGCCTTCCTGTGGTGGGTCAAAATCGTTGATGGGAAGACTGTTGGAGATCCAGCACGATCATCACGCGAAAACATGGTGGCTTTCATTGAAAGCCAAGGCAGTAATCAGGTGTGGTGTCCGGACCAAAACCTTGGGAAACCCGGGGCTTGGGTCACAGTCCATAACAATGGCCGGATCAAATACGTTCAGACCGTTGCTGATGGTCGCAAGACCGATAATCTGCTGGCACTGCCGCTGATATGAAACTAGTGTGTTTGATGAATAAGCGCATGCGCGCATCCAGGATGCGTTGCACAGAATGTTCGGGCTCGTGGTTTTTCCGCAGGGCTCGGCAACCGGGCAGTCGGGTTGCTGTCGCCACTCTCAACTGCATTGCCGTCCTTGTTGGCGGACACAATGAGAAATAGGCAGCAAAGTCTGGACGTCACCATGCCTGGCTCATCAAGAGACTGGTGACACTGTTGAGGAGGGAGGGCTATGGCTCAACCGAAAACAACAGCTCCGGATGTTCTGGGTCAAACCATGATGGCGATCACAAGTGCCTTTGGCACTCTCGTGGCCGCTGGCGTGAGCCCGCTGGTTGCATTCGTGCTTCCAGCCGCCGTAGCTGTGATAATTTTTTCACTACGGCGTTGACCTAGGCACGCAGCAAGGAAGACCCCTGATAAGCAGTTTTCCGCTTATCAGGGTGTCGACCTGCTCCCACGATGGTTGGCCGCCGCAACGCAGTAGCCCAATCACTTGTCGTGACACCAGACTGACTCTTCCCTTATCTCGGAGTTATTCACGAAGCCAATCAGTTTGCGATCAAAGGATTCTATTCCCATGAATCTAGCCTCCTATATATGATAATGTCCTTTATCACATATATGGGGGCGTGCATGGCGAACGACCTGACGGTGCAAATGACGTTTGCACAGGTGAACGATGAAACCGAGTCTAGCTACCTCCAGGATGCGCGATCTGTGGCGCGTGAAATCCGCGTGGCAGGCGGGACATCGATTAAGCCGGCAATAACCGCGATGGGGCGCAAAGAAGGAGGAATCGCTGTCATCGCGTCCTATGTCCTACCCGTTGCCCAGGCGGTTGCCCCAATTCTTGGGCCGGCTTTGGGAGCGTGGCTCCAAAGCCGTGCCGGGCGCAAGCTGCGCCTGAAAGTCGGTGATCTTGAGGTCGAAGCCCGCACGTTGGAGGAGATTGACCGACTGCTGCAGCGCACCCAAGCACTGCAGGCCGGCCGGGAGGATGCAAACGATGAAGCGTGACATGGACCTGATCCGTGAGCTGATGCTGAAGCTCGAGGGGCTGTCTGTTCCCTTGACCGGAATCAAGGCGATTGACGGTCGGGAGCCGGTGGTGCAGGTCGATGGTTACACCACCGAGCAGATCGACTATCACCTGTTGCTGCTGGAACAGGCCGGCTTCATTCATGGTGGCGGGCTGGAAAACTTCGGCATGCGGTTCGGGCCCGGCATCGGTTTTCAGAGCCTGACGTGGGCCGGCCATGATTTTATCGATGCCATGCGCAGTCCGGACGTATGGGACCGGACGCGGCGGGCCGCATCGGCGGCCGGTGGTTTCACGGTGGACCTGCTCGTGTCTGCTGCGAAGGGCTATCTCGAAGCCAGGATCAAGGGGTTCATCGGTGGCTGATACTCGCCTCGTCGCCGCTGCTGGCGTGCCGATGCCGGCGCTGGTTGTGTCGGCCGGCGAGCGCGCCGGTGTGCGGTTCCTCGAGTTCTTTGCGTCCGCGATCCGCAACCCGCACACGCGGCGGGCGTATGCGCGGGCTGCCGGGGATTTTCTCGCGTGGTGCGCCGGCGCCGGCGTGACCTCGATCACGGAAGTGCAGCCGCTGCATGTGGCCGCCTGGATCGAGCTGCAGACGCAGATGTCTTCGGCACCGACCGTCAAGCAGCGGCTCGCGGCGATCCGCCATTTTTTCGACTGGCTCGTGACCGGTCAGATCGTCCCGCACAACCCGGCCGCGTCGGTGCGCGGCCCCAGTCACATCACGAAAAAGGGCAAAACGCCGGTGCTCGATGCGACCGAGGCGCGGCAGATGCTGGACAGCATCGATGTGACGACGCCGATCGGGCTGCGCGACCGCGCGCTGATTGCGTTAATGGTGTTTTCGTTCGCGCGGGTCGGCGCGGCGCTCGCGATGCGCGTCGACGACGTCTATGTGCAGCACCGGCGGTTGTGGGTACGGCTGCGCGAAAAAGGCGGCAAGCGGCACGAGATGCCCTGCCACCACACGCTCGAGGCGTACCTGCATGCGTACCTCGATGGCACTGGCATCGGCGACGATCCGAAGAGCCCGCTGTTCCGCACGGTCCGGCGCGGCACCGGGCAGCTCAGTGACACGCCGCTGCCGCAGGCGAACGCGTACGCGATGGTGCGGCGCCGGGCACTCGCGGCCGGCATCGGCACGGCCATCGGAAACCACACGTTCCGCGCGACCGGCATCACCGCGTACCTGAAGAGCGGTGGCACGCTGGAGAATGCCGCGGCGATGGCGAACCACGCATCGACGCGCACCACGCAGCTATACGACCGGCGACACGACGAGATAAGCCTCGACGAGGTGGAACGGATCCACGTGTAGTCCATCGTGCTGTTTCCTCTTGTTGGGATGTTGCCGACCACGCCCAGCCGGGTCACCAGTAAACTTCCCTGTTAATGCTGGCTTCGATTGCCGCCGGGCTCAGGCTCCGGAAAAATGGATGCCAGTTGGTTGGAGCAATGAAGTTCGACCGGCCGCCGGAATTCCACACGGGCACTACCGTACCCGCCAGACCGGCAGACCGCGCACGGATCTGCAGTTCCGCAATGATTTCCTGTTGTTCTGGGTTTCCTTTCCGGCCGAAATCGCTGGTCAGCGGGATGCTAATCAGGTCAATTCCCTGTTCTCGAACATGAGCAACTCGAAAGCGTGGCATATAGCATCCTTGTGAAGATGGTTAAATCAAGGCGGCATGGCCGCCTTGCTCGTGGTGAGCAGGTTTGCCTGCCGGCTAGGCACACTGCGATTGAGCGAGCAGATTGTCATTCCACACCCCATCGGCGTGGGTCCGCAGGTAGGGGCGGAGACCGGTGGGACGCATCACACCAACGTTCGCACGCTTGCCCGTGCGTGGATCCTGGACGAAGAATGTATTGGTTTTGCTGTCGATGCTCTTGATTACGTCCTCGACGGGCCATTTCCAATTACCTGCAGGGTTACCCACGTGAGTGATGTGTTCGTGGCCCCCGTGCGGGAAGGATTTGATGATGCAGGTGATCTGAACGTCTGCCATAGCGATTCCTTAATGGTAAATTTCTGTTGGGTGAGGGTCGAAACCAATGCCCTCATTAGTGATGGCTGCGACGGATGGCGGGCGCAGACATCGCAACAAAAAATTTTTCGTGTGTCTGCAAGGGCCGGCGGGAGAGCCTAGACATACAGAGGGGGCAGGATGGCTGACGAACAGGAAGGCGTCTTTTCGACGGACGAGCTGAAAAGCGCGGTTGATACCTTTTCGGCGGGGGACTGGATCAAGCTCGGGAAGGCGGCCGACGCTTTATGTTGGGGATTGGCCACCGAAGGTAAAGACCTGCTGCAAGAGGCCCTTACCCGCGCCTTGGCAGGCAAGCGCCGCTGCCCCCGAAGCGTGCCCGTGATGGTTTTTCTCATTAACGCGATGAGGAGCCATCAGGATGCAATTCTCAGGGCGCGTGGGCGAGATGTGCTCGCGCAGGCGATCACCGTCGATCCTGACGACGAAGCACATGCATCGCTACTGGATCAACAACAGGACAAGGCAACCCCTGATGAAATCCTGCTCGCAAATCAAACTGTGGCGGCCATCGACGAGATGTTCAGTGATCACGAGATGGCACAGATGGTCATGATGGGTCAGGCAGATGGCCTGACTCCTCATGAAATTCAGACGATTACCGGGCTCGGGCCGGTGCAATACGCAAGCGTGCTTCGATTGATCCGGCGGCGGCTTGATAAGTTGAACATTGGGGAGAATAAGTGATGACGATCAAGCCAACAGATCCCCATAGCAAAATCAGGTTGATTGCGGACCTCTATATCGAGGAGCTTCTCCAGACGCCGGAGAAAGACCTGCTTGAGGATGCCAAGTCAGACCCGTCTTTGACGGGCGCGGGGCAAATGGCGAAGGATGCGTATCTGTCAGCTCAGAAGGCGGCGGGCAGATTGAGAGTCGAAGCAGCCCGGCAGTCCCTGGACAAAGAGCGATCGGCTAGTACCACAGCTCGCTTTGAGATCGACTTAAATAAGGCCAGAGCGTTGTTGAAAAAAATCTCTGCCAACGACCCATCATTTGGAAAACAATTTACGCTGGCAGCCCGTAATCTCGAAGACATAAGCGATGCTGAGATCCTCTCTATCGTGACTGATCTTAAGGAGCTCGGAGCCTTCCCGGAAGATTCAGACCTATGACTAGGCTCGTGAAATTCTCCCGCGCGGAACAGCGTCTTATGGAACTTGGCATTTTCGAGCCCGAAGAAATTGATCTCGAGGCCATTGCCTGGGATGAAGGCGTGCGAGTTCAGTACAAAGACATTAGCGGATGTGAGGCCAGACTCGTTGGAGTGGGTAACCGTGCGATCGTCACTATCCGTTCTTCAACCGAAGATAGGCGAAAGCGATTTTCTCTGGCGCACGAGTTAGGTCATTGGAATCATCATCGGGGACGCTCATTTGAGTGTCGAGCCGATGACATGGTTGAGCGATACAGCAGCAAATCGGCAGAAGAGCGGGAAGCGGACAGCTATGCGGCGGATCTTCTCATGCCTGCGTATATGTTTCGGCCGCTTGCGCGCGCTGTAAAGCGTCCCACCTTTGACGCCGTAAAGGAACTCGCCGAACGGTTCCAGACAAGTATCACCGCGACGGCGATCCGGCTGGTCGATGCGAACGCATGGCCCTTGCTTCTCGTTTGTCATGCCGCGAATGGTCGCGTCTGGTTCAAGCGATCACGTGACGTGCCAGAAAGATGGTTCCCCCAGAAGGAGCTGGATTCTGACTCGCTGGCGTTCGACCGGTTATTTGGAGAAAAGGACCGAACCCGCGCGCAGAAGATCGGGGCAGACGCTTGGTTCGACAGCAGAGGTGCAGATCAGTTTGATATCGTGGAAGATGCCATTCGCATTTCTAATGGGCAGGTGCTTGCCTTACTGTGGATAGAAAACGACGAGATGTTGACCGAACGAAACAGATACTAGGTGAGCCCGAAGACCTTCACGCGGATTCTGGCCGGCGCCGCATACGCGAGCCCCACTTGTACACGCCGTCGGCCGCTTCGAGGTAGGTATGAAGGCGTTCGGCGCTTGCCGGCCAGCACGCGGAAGATCTGTCGAGCGCGCAGGAACCTGCAAGAGACCATGCGACACATCCGGCGTCATTATTCCGTTTTCCTTTTCCAGGTGGTGAGTCCATACGGGTAGGGGGAGAACCAAGCTGAGC
>NZ_JAQQEK010000025.1:0-144803 GCF_046027355.1 Paraburkholderia sediminicola
GCCGACAGCCGAACGTCCGCAATGGCCGATGACGAGCGTTGGTCATTTACGATTCGACGGCCGGTTACGAGGTGTAGCCGACGCTTGAACTTCTGAGCGACGCCGCATGTGAACGGAGGCTTGTGGCCGAGAGCACGTATCGAAAGTTGCCCGGGAGCCCCGTTCGCCATGAGAAATGGCCACTCGGTTATCGTTGCTCGTAGATGGAATGCCACGGGCGGCCGGGCGTTACTCCAGCTGCTATGTCCGAGCCACTGTGTCAGGCGATTTTTCCGACCATGCGCTGGCGAGTGACGCACACCTTCACACCTGTGGTGCAGGCACCCGTGGGTTTAACCATTGTGCCCTTTTCGCGCCGGCATGGACGGGGACCACATCGCAGTTGACGCAGATTGTGAACGATTCACCCGCCGGTGTTGAATGACTCAAACTGGCCGCACTGCCTGACGACGATCGGCAGCACGCGACCCCTCAACGGACGACCATCCTACGATGCTCGGGTGGGCGTTTCTAAGTTACAAGCTGTCATTCACGACCGCGCTTGCGGTGTCACCACAGCCTCCATTTGGCCTCGTCCGGGCCGCTATCAAACGCGGCCGGAGGCTGACGTCGAAAGTGCAACTGACTCAAGCGGTGCCTGCCGGTCCCCACACAATGACGTCGCCGTGCCAAAGGTTGATCCTGCGAGCATCGACCGACGACTCGTGCTCCTTGAAGAGAAATGCGCTGGCCATTCCCAATACAAATGCAACGATAGGCGCCCCTCCTTCGGGCCAGCTCATCTCCTGATGCAAAGAGACGCGCGCACCTTGCGAAGCGTGACTGTCCAGACTAACGTCAGGGGAAAAGTTATTGAAGCCCACAGCAGCTGCAGCATCCCCACCTAAACTCCTCAACACCTCTGGCACTACCGCGCGCGGACCGTCCGTCGGTAACTGATCTTTACCTCGCTCGATTGTCGTCCAGCCCAGATGAAAACAAGTTGTGGAGTCACCGGACATGCTCAGTCCACTCGGCGTGACAGGGTGGCGATTAAGTGGCGACTTTTGTAGCTCGGCTACGCCGCGCTGCAGTTCTTCCCCGTAGCGCAGCGCAAACCCACGCAAGATAAAAGCGCCACGCTCGAGGGCGAGATAGTCAGGGTAGTCGATCATCAAGTGAGCCTTGTCGGTCATAGGAATCTGCATCGTCAGAAAGGTAAAAGGGCTCCAGGAAATCTTTTAGGTAGTTGGCAGCAGCCCCGCACTACTTCACTGGCTCCCTGGGCACGACGTCCACCACCTGGTTAAGGGGCTCTGCTTCGTCAGGTTCGATGATGGCAGCGAGACCAGTCTCTGATCCGGCATGGCGCTCAAATAAGGCCAGAAGTTCAGGGCGCAGTCCGTCACCCCGTTGGGCTGCGAGAGCGTGAAGCGAGAGAAATGGCAGCATGGTTAAACTCCATTCAATGAAAGACAGGCGAACGCGATGTCGATGAAAGAATTGACGTATCGCGTGTCTGCAAGATTAAGCATGGTTCGAGCGTACCGTGCGGTGTCCGCCGACCTCGGCAACTGCGGGATCGAATGATCAAGTTATGGCAGCAGCCCGGTACAAGCACTCCGTTTCTTGCTATCTAATTTCTTTGAACGTAAATCCATGTTTAACGCATACGCGCAGAAACTGGGCACAGCGCGCATACGTGCATCTCTGGCGTCAGGATCCCGTTGCCACAGTCGTTGGCGTTGTTGCTTGCGAACAGCACGCCATAGTGACCATCATTACCGCAGCACCGGTGCAATTAAAAGAGTTACGGACCACGGGCAAAGTCGCCGTCACTCGGAAACGATGCCGCGCTTCCAGAACCTGACGATGTTTCTTTCCTGTTGCGTCGCGTTCGGCAATCCGGGGCGTCGCCGCTGCACGGGAGCTTCGCTATCGGCAAGTTCGCCGGCCGATTCTTCCGCAGCCAGGCAATCAGTCTGTTTGAACGCCGACGCGGAGCCGCCAAGAACCCTTCTGAAGGCCCAATTGAGCCGCTTCGGTTGCAGCGCATCGCCGTTAGATATCGGGTTGCTGGCTTTCGCACGCGTGAAGACGCGCGGAGGCAGATGCCGGCTCACCGGGCGTAAGAAGAAGCAATGCGAACCGGGCGACTACGCGTTGACCGCTAGCGCGATCCACTTCGTGCGCCCTGCGACGACGAAAGCGCAGTCGGCGCCGGGCCAAACCGCGTCTCTGCATAAGGTTCGATGCCCACTGCCGACACTGGCTTGCCGATAAAGTATCCCTGCGCGGCATCGCACCCGAGCTCCCTGACGAGAACCAGTTGGGTTTCGGTCTCGATGCCTTCGGCGACCGTTGCCATGCCCAGCGCGCGCGAGAGCGCCACCATTGCTTCGACCATCGCGCGTGCCTGGTGGCAGGTCTCCTTAACGGTGAGCCCCTGCACGAACGACTTGTCGATCTTGATGCGATCGACAGGCAGCCGTGTGAGGTACGCGAGACTCGAGTAGCCGGTGCCGAAGTCGTCGAGCGAGATGGTCACGCCGAGCCTTCGTACGGCCGAAAGCGAGCGCGACGCCACGACGAAGTCGCTCATGACGGCAGTCTCTGTCACTTCGATGTCGAGTACGGAAGCGCACATGCCCGACGCCTCGGCCGCCTCCGAAACCAATGCGGCGAGATCGCAGTTCTGGATCGTTGTGGCCGAGAGATTGACGGCGATCCTGAACGGCATGCTGTCCGTCGCCTGCCATTGCGCCGCCTGGCGGAACGCGAGGCGAATCAGCCATTCGCCCGTCGCCTCGTAGGCCGGCGACTCAAGCAGCACGTCGAGGAAGTGGGCCGGCATGAGCAGGCCCAGTTGGGGATGGTTCCATCGCAGAAGCGCCTCGGCGCCGTAGATACGGCCCGTGTGCAGGTCCAGTTGTGGCTGGTAGTGCAGTTCGAACTGATGCGCGGCGCTCGCGCTTTCCAGATCCGCGCGTAGCCGCAGGCGATGCGAGAGGCGCTGCGCATCCTCCTTGCCGAACGACCACACGTGCGAGCCGGCCACGCGCTTCGCGTGATACATCGCGGTGTCCGCGTTGCGCAGCAACTCGCCCGCATCCGACGCCGACACGGGGTAGCGCGCCACGCCGATGCTCGCGCCCACCGACGCCCGCACGGACGGCGTCTGGATAGGCTCGCGCATGCGTACTATGACGTCGCGCGCGACGCGCGCGGCCTCGCCCTCGGGCGCGTCGACGAGGAAAATTACGAATTCGTCGCCGCCGATGCGCGATGCATGGGCGCGATCGGTGAGCAGGTCCGAAAGACGCTCGCCGACGACGCGCAGTACTTCATCGCCCGCCGCGTGGCCGAACGAATCGTTGATGTCCTTGAAGCGGTCGAGGTCGATGAAGAGGAGATCGACGGAATCGGCCGCGCCTTCGTCGACGAGACGGTTCAGGCGCAGCAGCAGTTCGCGCCGGTTGATGAGGCCGGTCAGTTCATCGTGCGTGGCCTGGCGCGACAAGAGTTCGGAGATCGCACGCGCTTCGGTGACATCGCGAACAAGCACGGTGACGCCGTCGTCGCATGGAAACGCCCGCACTTCGAACCAGGTACCGAGCGGCGCATAGTAGTCGGTCGCGGTGCTGGGCATACCGGTCTCGGCCGCCTGCCGATAGGCCGTTTCGTAGCTCGACCCGATGAGGTCCGGGTATTCGGCCCAGATCTCGCGACCCAGCAGGTCCGTCGACCGGCGCTTCAGCAGCCGCGCAGCGGTACGGTTGATGTTTCGAAACTTCCACTCCCGGTCGAGCGACATCACCCCGTCCGTGATGTGGTCGATCACTTGAAAGTCTTCCACGCCTTTGTCTCCCTTGACGGGTCGATGCCACGGTCCCGCCCTATGACTGAAATCGCTACCAATTGGTAGCGTAGACTCTCAACAAGCAACATTCTCAGCTAACCGCCACCGCCTTCTCAAAACTCCACCTCATCCGTACACCACTTTCGACGATCACTCACAACTTGAAGCGGGTGATCAAACTACTCAGTTCAGAAGCGGTTACGAAGGCGACGCGTGCGTCACGCCCGTATGGGCTTGTTGACCCTTCGTGATGTGTGCGTCTGGGATTTGACGTTCGGATCGCCGCAATCCATGCGGCGATCCGCGCCGAGACAGGTTTCGTCAATTCCCGGTGGCTACGCGTTTTGACCCGCTCTGGGCCGGCTGCCGCCGGACGCGGGACGCGGGCGGCCCCGGATGCTCTCCGCTCCAGCTGGCACCGCCTTCAATCAAGGCTCCTCGTCTGCCAGTTATTCCGACCCTTCGCGCCCGGTATGGCGGCCAGTCCCTTGCTCAGCCATCGCTCGCGTCGCCAACAGGCCCAAAGTGTGCATCTCCTTTTCAACGTCCGAGGTCCACGGACGGCCATAGTTAAGCCGGATATGACGGCGAAATTCGCGGCTGCATGAAAAGATTGCACCAGGTGCTATCGCGATTTCGTGCGCTTCCGCCATCTCGAACAACTGCACTGTCTCGACTCCTTCCGGAAGTTCCACCCATAGAAAGAATCCGCCCGGCGGCCGGACCACTAATGTCCCTTGGGGGAAGTACCTGACGACGGCGGCTACCATCCGGGTCTGAAGGTACGCCAGTTCGCGACGCACTTTGCGTAGAAGGCGGTCGTAGTCCCCATGCTCAAGGTAGTCGGCAATTGCGCATTGCGCGGGCACAGACGCCGGGGCCATCGTCAGCCAACGCGCGCGCTCAATTCTCGCGGCGTATCGCCCCGCCGCGACCCAACCGAGGCGCAGTCCAGGCGCAAGGCTCTTCGAAAACGAGCCGCAGTGCAGCACGAGGCCGTTAGAATCGAAGCGCTTCGCCGGATACGCGGGAGTCAGGCCAAAATGCAGTTCGCGGAATACGTCGTCCTCGATCAACGGCACGCCATGTTTTGCCAGCAGCCTCACGAGCGCCTCCTTCCGTTCATCGGAGAGCGTCGCGCCGGTAGGCTGGTGCAGCGTCGTCATAAACCAGCAAGCCCGTACCGGATGCTGCCGCAACGCCTCGGCTAACGCGCCAAGGTCGAGTCCACGGCGGGGATCGACAGGGATTTCCACGGCCTTCAGATGCAGGCGCTGAACCGCGCCTTGCACAGCATGGAAAGCGGGCCGTTCTATTGCGATAGTGTCGCCAGGCCGCGTCAGAACCTGCAGACACAGTATCAGTGCATCGAGCGCGCCGCTCGTCACAATAACCTCATCGATTGGAACGGTAACACCTGTGACAATGTAGCGCAGGGCGATCTGGCGACGCAGATCTGCTTCCGCCTTTCCCGCCGACAAGGCATTCCGGGAACTCGACATCCTCCGAACCGCCGCAGCCAACGAGCGTGAGATCCTGCCAAGCGGGAACAGCTGGGCACTCGGCTCCCCTGAGCCAAGCCCCGGATGGGAGCATCGGCGTTGAGCCTGCATGAAGCGGATAACCAGGCTGTCGCCATCAGCCTCGTCAATACTGCGCTTTGAAACGATCGTTAGTGATTTCGTTAGCGCAGGCCGACTTGCGACGAAATAACCCGACCGAGGTCTTGCTACGATCAGGCCTCGTCGTTCGAGCGTGTAGTAAGCCTGAAAAACCGTTGAAGGGCTGACGCGGTAAGAACTGCTCGCCTGGCGCACCGACGGGAGCCGCACGCCGGGCTCAAGCGTACCGTTCGCAATCAGGTTTTCGAACTCTGTCGCCAGTTGGAGATAGCGCTTCATTATTGTGTCATGCTAATCAATTTGAGTTGACGCGGGTTACGCCAGTTGCGGGCGGCATGCTTCATTCAGAAATTTCGGACCCGCCAGCCGAGCACGGTTGCAGCTCCCGCCGGTTTTGAGGACGGGGCGTTGGCGGTCTGGAGAAATGCCTTCAGCGGGCTCGCGCCGAGTGCACGGCTGTAGAAGAAACCTTGACCGAATTCGGCCCGGCTTGCCCGCGCGATGTTGTGATGCACCGCGTTCTCAATGCCTTCGACCACGACCACGGCGCCCATGTCATGGCCCATGCTCGTCAACGCACTGATCTGTCTGGAGCGCTCATCTGGATCCATTCCGAGCACTTCCCTGTCAATCTTCATCATCTCAAAGGTCATGTCTGGCGGCAGTTCAAGTCCGACGTCCGCGGGACGCACGCCCGAGAGGGCGAAACGCACCCCTTTCTCACGCGCCTGCGCCATCATCGGGATGAGACGTTTTCTGAACTTCATCACGCTGCCTGCCCCGATCTTCAGCATTAGCGGTGGAAGCCCGAGGGAGCCAACGTCACCCAGGTCCGCGAGGAACGCAGAACTTACCAGGTAAGTAGCGGGAGCGGTAACGCCCAGGTAGAGTGATTTCGGAGCCCCGATTTCACGCAGATCCTGCGCGGCCCGCGACAGGACGAATCGCGTCATTGGCCCAATCAGGCTGCTGCTCTCAATGAACTCCATGTAGTGGGCCGGGCCCAGCGCGCCATATTTCTCGTTGTCCCATCGCAGTAATGCTTCGACGCCGACACACCTGGCCCGCCGCACGCCAACGACAGGTTGATACTCAACATGGAACCGGCCACGACGCAGCCCTGCACGCGCTGCTCGCAGCAGGGACTTGTCGTAGCGAAACCACCTTTTGAGGGCCCAACCGATAGCAACGACCAAGGCCACCGCCAGAATCGGCCACAATACAAAGCCCAATATGGTCCATACTGAGGTAAGCTGCGTAGCGGTGCTCGCCGAAGGCTGCACCGAGGCGAGTGTGTCGGTTGCGATCGAGACCGCTCGCATTTCACAACCCCAACTCAATGAGCAATCCGGGGTCGACATCGCTGGTGGTTCCGGCGACTGCTGCGCGCGGTCGACCCGCGACGCGGTACCGGCCACTGCATCAGAGGCCAGAAGGCCGCCTCGCTCTGCCGCCGCGTGGTCGCTGATTTGCCACCGCAGTTCCCTAAGCAGCGTCACAACGTTCCGCCCCGAGCTGGCCATCGCAGCAACGGTGCCGGTAGCATCGGCACGCGTGCCGGCCAACGAATCGCAAGTATTAGTCAGTACAGGCATCGGGCCAGCGACCGGTCCGGCAAGGGCGGCGGGAATAACGGGCAACTGCGCATTGGACGTGCAGGCTGAGCCGAAGTGAATCGGGGGCGCTGGTGGACCAGCAAGCCAGTCCGTCAGTGGCTGCCAAACGTTGCGTTCAAACGTAAGGCTGCGACTGGAACCAGTGCCGGCCGAATCTGCAAGAGCGAGTGAGGTGCCTGCGCAGGTGACCAGCACGACTGCCATACCTCGTCTCCACGACCGACGGAGCGCGATGAGCGCGCTGCATCTGATGGTTGATACCGGGAACCCAAATGCCATTGATTTATCGTTAAAAAATTCGGCTTTAAAATCGCTATCGAATGGACCGCTACGCGTAGCCGAAACATCGAAAGAAGTGGAAAGTGTCTGCGCCGCACTTTGCCAGCGTGTGCGCGTCCGCAATAGAAGCAGATTGCAAAAGAAAAGCCGTATCAGATTGATAAGTGGCTTTCTGCTAACGTTAAATGTGTGTGCTACCGGGGCGGGTCCGACGCCCGCAACGGTGTTATCTGTGAGGAGTACAAGTTGAAACGGTACGAGCGGCTAGCCGACCAACTCAGTGAGCTCATCAAACGCGGCGATCTGCCACCCGGCGCGCGTATCCCTTCGGTTCGCGCGGCGTGCAAGGCCTGGGGCGTGAGCCCCGCGACGGTATTTCGTGCCTACTACCTGCTTGAAAATCGGGGCATGATCAAGGCGCGCCCGCGTTCAGGCTATTTCGTGTCGGCGACTTCCAGAGAATTACCGCAGCAAAGGCCCGGCACCTCGCCGGGTACCGACCCGAAGACCGTCAATATCAGCGACCTTGTCTTTGAGGTCCTCAAGACGATCAGGCAGCCCGAGACTGTCCCACTTGGTTCAGCGTTCTTGAGCCCCGCGCTGTTTCCGATGGCGCGCGTCGGAAAGTCGTGCGCGACGGTCAATCGTTCAACGGACCTGGCCAGCATGGTCGACGGACTGCCACCAGGGCACGAAGGATTGCGCCAGCAGATTTCGTTGCGTTACCTGATGGCGGGGATGACGGTGCCCGCCGACGAGATAATCATTACGAGCGGTGCACTCGAAGCCCTGACGCTAAGCGCCCAGTTGCTCGCCGCTCCAGGTGATGTGATCGTGATCGAAAAGCCGACGTTCTATGCAGCGCTGCAGGCTATCGAACGTCTGAGGCTGAACGTAGTGGAGATTCCTGTTGACCCGGTGGAGGGTCATGATCTCGATGCGCTCGCGCGGGCGCTGCAGCAACATCCAGTTCGCGCCTGCTGGTTCATGACCTCGTTCCACAATCCGACCGGGGTGACGCTGGACGATTCCAGAAAGCAGGCGCTGGTTGATCTGCTTGCCAAACACGACGTGCCGCTCATCGAGGATGACGTCTACAACGAGCTGCACTTTGGCCCGGACCCGCTGCGTCCAGCCAAATTCTTCGACCGGAAAGGTCTTGTCATCCATTGTGGATCGTTCGCGAAATGCCTTGCGCCCGGATATCGTATCGGCTGGGCGGCAGCCGGAAGGTTCGCGGGCGGGCTGGAACGTGCGAAATGGATGACCACGCTATCGGCCAGCATGCCGGCGCAGCGCGCAATCGCCGACTATCTGCAGCACGGCGGCTATGAACGTTTCCTGCACAAACTACGTCGCGAGTTGGCCCATCAGCAATCGCAGATGCTCGACGCGATTAGGCGGTACTTCCCGGCCAATACAATGGCGACGAGGTCTGACGGCGGTTATTTCACATGGGTGGCGCTGCCGGATCACGTAGACTCGATACGCCTCTTCCAGGCTGCGCTCAACAGTGGCATCAGCGTCGCGCCCGGACCTATCTTCTCTGCGGACGGCGCCTTTCGACACCGTGTGCGTCTAAACTATGGATACCCGTGGTCGGCGCAGCTCGATAAAGCGGTCGCGACACTAGGCGCCCTGTGCGCCGATGAATCGCGTTGTGGCGCAAAGCTGGCCGGTCCGATTCAGCCGGCATGACACGCGCGTCGATCTCAACCGCGCATCCCGGCCGGTGAATCGTGAAGCTCATGCACGACAATACGCGCCTTGCCCGCGACTTTCGCACGATACATTGCGGCATGAGCCGCGCGTAACAGGGCTTCGCCACTCAATGACGCTGCCTGGTCGCGCGGTAACATGCCGATGCTCGCCGATAACTGGACGACTTTCGCCCCGAGAGTTATGGGCTGACTCAGTGTCAGCCGGATTGCACGTGCAATTTTCTCTAATGCAGCACGGTCGATGGCAGGGCCGGTCAGCAGTACCGAGAACTCATCCCCGGCATGCCGCGCAACCAGATCCCCGCCACGCACGCAGCGGCTGACCCGGCGCGCTGCTTCAACACGTACTTCGTCGCCGCACTGATGCCCGTATGTATCGTTGACAGCCTTGAAGCCGTCGAGGTCGATAAACATGATGGCAGCCACACCGTCGCCTCCTGCTGCGCATGCCTCCTCCAGCCTGTCGCGGAACGAGCGCCTGTTAGGCAGGCCGGTCAGCGCGTCGTGGAACGCCTGATGCCGCGTGCGATCGCGCAACGCCCTTCGCTCAGTCTCATCCTGCACCAGCAGGTAGTACCCGTTAGCCGACTGATCGTGGACGCGACGCGGCACCAGCACACCACGCAGGACACGTTGGCTCCCGTTAAGCGTCGCTCCGACCTCGTACTCGACCCTTTCGCCGTTAAGCACGCGTTTGACGTACGGCTCGATGGCAGCAACATAGTCAGCGTCGAGAACCTCATGGGTGAGCCGTCCCGCGATCTCCTCCGGGTCCAACCCCAGCCACTCGCGATAGGTTGAGTTGGCAAACTGAAAACGTCGTTCACCATCGACGTAAGCGACCAGCACCGGCAGATTGTCAGCGATGGCGCGCAAGTCTACGCGCGTGGCTCCCAATTGTCGCTCTGCGGTTGTCAGCCGCTCATGCGAGCTGCGCAGAACTTCCGAGGCCTCATGTGCTGCCCGATGCAACGCCGCCTCCCGCGCTTCGCGCGGTTTTTTCCCGTTGCTCCGCCTGGGTATCGTGAATGACAAACAGCCAGCCGCCGTCGCGGGTCGGCGCCGCCTGCTTCAATGCCACCTGCACGCGCGCTGGCTTCCTTTGCTTGTTGCGCAACCGGAACGTTACGTCGAGCGTCAGGACCTCGACCCCGCGCCCACGATTGAGTGCCTGCACGACCTGTTCAAGGCTGGTCCGGTCGCTCGCATCCAGCAGATCGAGTATGTTCGTTTTCGTCAGCGGCGCACGCGAGTGCGCGAAGAATTTCACGCAGGCATCATTCATGTGCCGCCACTCCCAGTCCCTTCCGATATGCGCGATAGCGACCGGTGTCCGATAGAACATCTCGACGTACAGCGCATGCTGGGCCTGGAGCCGGTCGATCGCCTGAAGCACCTGCAAACGATCAGGGCTGTCCAGCTGGCGCACGCCAACTTCGTGTTCGATCAATTGTCCCAGGTCTACCAGCATCTGACGCTGCTGGCGCGTGAAGCGCCGCGGCATCGTGTGCATCACGCATAGCATACCGATGGGTTTGCCGCACGGTAGACGCAGCGCCATGCCTGCGAAGAAGCGAATCCCCGGGCCGCCGGTTGCCAGTGGCCCTTGCGCACGCTTCGGATCGAACAACGCATCCCTGACGACGAACGGTTCCTCGCATTGGAGCGTCCGGCAATAGTACGTCTCCACATGCGATAGGACATCCCGATTGCACCCGCTTGCACCCATGACTTCGGGCTGACCCAAGTTGTCCAGAAATATGACTGAGATCGGTAAATTCAGTGCGCGCGCAGCGATGCTGGTCATGCGCTCAAAGTACTGATCGTGGTTGCTTTCCGGTAGCAGGTTGGCGGTGGCTGGTTGTGGTTGCCGCTCCGCATCCATGCTGAATTCGTCTTTCACGCTCCGTGCTCCATTCGGGTCACACCGTGTGGTGTGTTTATCGACGTCTACGCCGACGCAAACGCACGAAGCTGCTCAACTGCCATTGGCTTACCATACCAGTATCCCTGCGCGAGGTCGATTCCCGAGCGCTGTATCACATCGTGTTCTGCAGCGCTCTCGACGCCTTCCACGACAACTTTGGCCCCAAGCGTATGCACTAGAGCAGCTATCGACTTCAGAAACAGGGTTCGCGCTTCGCCGCGCATGGCTAGAAATCGCCGGTCAACTTTCACCTGATCGAATCGGAAATCCAAGAGTAAGTCCAGATTGCTGAAGCCGGTGCCGAAATCGTCGAGTGACAGGCGTACGTCGCGTTGCCTCAAGTGGCTAAGCGCCGCGATAACTCGCGGCGTACGCTCGACGCAGCCGCGCTCGGTGAGTTCCAGAACGAGGCGATCGAGCATTGGACCGGCGGACTCACAGATATCCTCGGCAAAGCGCTCCTCCATCAGATGCCCCGCATAGATATTTACCGATATATGCCAGTCCTGAGCGAACGGCACCTGCGTCAGTGCGTTATTCGCCTCGCGTAGTACGAAACAGGTCAATGCGCCGAGCAGACGCGTGCCTTCGAGCGCTCGAATGCCCCCCCGGCCTTCGGCTCCGAACTTTGGATGACCCACCGGAGCAGGGCTTCCACGCCCACGCAGCGTCGCGTGTGCGTGTCCACGATGGGCTGATAGACGACATGGAACTCCCCGCAGCGAAGACCGATGCGCGCCGCGCGCCGCAATCTTGCTTTTGGTGAGACCCCGTAACCCCCGTACACAAGCGCAACGCAAGCAGACAACGCGACAGCCAGCACAGCGGCGTCGTGAACTCTGATCAGGCTGGCCACCAGAAAAATGGCTAGGGCCGACACGACGGCGACGGTCACGACCTCGTCAAGATGCTCGTCGAATACAGGTCGCAGCCGGCGCAGTCGTACTGTGTAGCGTTGAAAGGAACGCATGAAATTGGCTTCGCGCAGTTATCTGTGTCGCGTACTATGACCTGACTGCGTTTCGAAAACGAGTAGCAGTTACGTGTCAAAACATGCGTATCAGATCCGCCGTCACAGGCGGGGTAAGTCGGCGCGGCAATTCGCTGAGGCAGGCTTGTCCGCACCGATTGCAGCAATCGCCCGAGCGCAAGCTGCAGCATCAATATCCATAAGTCGCACTTCGTGACCGGCAAGCGCTGCTATCTGCGCAATGCCTTGTCCCATCGCGCCGGCACCGACGATTCCGGACGCACGACACCCTTGAGTTTCGCCAGCGCCTCGAGGCTCGTCTCGCGCGGATGCTCGTCCTTCGAAACGAGGAGCGCGTCGCCCTTCTTCTGCGGGATCGCGACCGGCGTAATTTCATATGCCAATGTCCCGCCTTTTTGCGCGCGGGCGGCCTTCTGCTGGCTGCGCAACGCGAACGCGTCCTGATCTTCACGACTCATCTTATAGTCGTCCGCGACGTTCTCATCAGTTTCCTGCATTGAATCAACGCCGTATTGTTTCTTCATTAGCGCGTTGACAAAGCGCGAGTCAATGGTCGTATCCTGGATTTCCGCCAGACGCGAGAATGCGCTTGTCGCCTTACCCAATACAAAGGGCGCGCGACTCATGCTTGTGACACCACCCGCAATCAGCAAACGCGCTTCGCCCGATTTGATTGCCCGCGCTGCAATGCCCACCGCATCCATACCCGAACCACACAAACGGTTCACTGTGGAAGCGGGCGTGCCGACCGGCAGGTCCGCAAGAAGCGCCGACATGCGCGCAACGTTGCGGTTGTCCTCGCCCGCCTGGTTCGCGCAGCCGTAGATCACTTCTTCGACGGCCTCCCAATCCATGTCCTCATTACGCTCGACCAGCGCGCGCAGAGGCACCGCGCACAGAAGACAGCGAGCCTCCGTAACGACCGATCGGCGTGCGCATTGCGTCACACAAATATGCTTCAGTCATCCCAGTCCTCTTCATTTGAGATTACGTTCAGATCCCTACGGCCCCTCTGTCAAGCGCCCTCGTCGCCCGACGTTCTTAGTCTCGTGGTATTCCGCAGAAGTGCGTCGCGGGCGCCTGGGCCAATGGTTTCGCGGCTCGGTGTCTGCAACAGCCAATGGGTAGCCGCTACATTGATTTGGAGTATCCCCGCAGCGTTAGGGTGCCGCCGCGCGAAGCAGTCGAAGCTCGATGCTGTATACCATCATGGACAAACAAGGGCGTGTGCGGAGCAGGTGCTCCGCTACCCATAAAGTCTGGTTTGAAACTACACCTTACGTTGATCGCCGGGGGAATCCTGTTCAGCCACCGCCGACTAATGAATGTGGCTGCCACCGTTGACGTCGATGGTCGCACGCGCCACGTGACTGGCATACCGGTTTTTTTACGGCATGCCAGTGCGTTATTTTCTATCGTGGGTTAGCAAAGTCGGGGGAGGCGGTGTTCAAAAGCGATGCCGTAATGAAAACTTGACAGCGACCTGGGTCGGCGTCGACGACTGGCCTAGCGTGCTGATTGCCGCGACTGCGGCATGTCCTGTCGAATCGACACCCGACGCGTGCTGCCACACGCCGACCAGATTGATATCGGTACGCTTGGAGAGCGAGTAGTTCGGACCGAAATCGATCTGCTCGTATTTGGCGCGGGACTCTTTCGTGTAGTCGAACGACGCGCCGATCAGCAATGCGGGCGTAATGTTATAGCGACCATTGATCTCATAGCTGTTGAAACTCGCGTTGCCCGTGTTCGGCGTGGACGCTGTATGCCGGATGTCCTGAAACCGCGCGTTCGTATATACGAGCCCAATGCTGCCCTGGCCGATCTTGTAAGAAGCCGCCGCGCCGAAGATCTGCCACACATTCGCCGAGGCGAAGCCGCTGAGCACCGGGGTTTTGCTCGGACTCACGTAGCCGGGCTGGCCCGGCGAAAGCGCGCTATCGAGCACCGACACCGACGGGTTGTTGATGTTGTCGTATGCGAGCGCGGCGCTCAACGGACCTTTCGCGTACTTGAGCCCCAAGGCGTAGACGCGCCCCGACCCGAAGTTGCCCCCCACGCCGCCGGGCGCGAACATGCCACTCGCCTGCAAACCGTAGAACTTCGGCGATTGATACTTCACCGCGTTGTTCACGCGAAACGTCGAGTTCAGGTTGTCGAAGTCGCCGGGATGAGTGCCGAGCCATGCCCACATCGAAGTCGCGGCAATCTCGCCGATGAGTTCCGTCATCGGGTCGTACTGGCGGCCGAGCGTCACGGTGCCCCACGTGTCGCTGCTGAGTCCGACGAACGCCTGACGGCCGAATTCGCGGCCGCCTTGCAGCAGCTTGCCGTTCGACGTGTCGAAACCGTTTTCAAGCGTGAAGATGGCCTTCAGGCCGCCGCCGAGATTCTCGCTGCCGCGCAAACCCCAGCGGCTGCCGTTCGTTTGTCCGTTGATCATTTGCACGTTAGCGTGCCCGGACTGGTTGTTCACGTAAACGAGTCCGGCGTCGAGGAAGCCGTACAGCGTGACTGAGCTTTGCGCATGAGCCGCGCCTGCGAGGAGCGGCAGAGTCAACAATGCGATTGAGGTCTTTTTCATAATGTCTCAGGCGTGACGAGTCCGCGCCTTCTCGCGGGAGCGCGAGAAAACGGCAGACATCGCTGGTTTTTTTAAATGATTGTTTTGCGGAGGTACTTCAATGAATCAGCCGGAAGCGACAGGCCGCCGGCTGAAAACTGGATCTCCGGTCTATCTTGCGGTGCTCGTCGCGGCCTCCACGGTACGGGAACCGTAGATGCGCCCCATCACGAACACGCCAAGACCGGCGACGAGCACGGGCCACGCCGAGAAGCGGAAGATTTCCGCGGGCGTCCAGTGTGCCGAATACAGCATGCCTGCAATCAGCGGCCCCGCGATACCGCCGAGCCGACCGATGCCGAGCGCCCAGCCCACCCCGGTCGAGCGCAGGTTCGGCGGATAGTAGACAGCCGCGAGTGCGATCACGCTTTTCTGCCCACCGCTGATGCAGAAGCCAGCGCAAAAGACCATCACCATCAACCACGCAATGCTGCCGGAGAACGCGCCGCCAACAAGCCACATGAACACCCAGCCCGCGAGGTACATCACCGTCAGCGTCACGTACGGGCCAACGCGATCCATCGCTAGGCCGAGCGGCACGGCCGACAGCACGCCCGCTATGGTCGGCAGCGCGGTCATCCAGACAATCGCCGACGGCGAATACTTCAGGCCGGTCATCATCGTGGGCAGCCAGCTCTGCATGAAGTAGAACTCGGCTAGGTTGAGGAAGAAAATCAGCCAGAGCAGCACGGTGCCGATCGACCTGGGCCCTCTGACAAGCGCCGCGACACTCGCACGCGTTTCGTTCTGGTCTTCGAGCCAGAAGGTACTGCCGAGCGGCACGTCGACACGAGGGAAGAGCCGCTGCAACACGGCGCGCATACGCTCATTGCCTTGCGGGCGCCGTTGCAGAAAGGCCAGCGACTCCGGCAACAGCCACGAGAGCGGCAGCGTCAGCGCAAGCGGCGCGATTGCGCCGGCCAGCATCAACGATCGCCAGCCGTACGCGGGGATGAGCGTGCCGGCCGTGAGTCCGGCCACGACGAAGCCCAGCGAGAAGCCGCAATACACCAGCAACACAAAGGTGGCGCGCAGCCGCTTCGGCGCGAATTCGCAGGTCAGCGCAACGGCGCTCGGCGCGGCCGCGCCCAGGCCGATGCCCGTCAGAAACCGCAGGCCGATCAGTTCGGTCACGTTCGTTGCGAACACGGTCAGCATCGTGAACACCGCGAACAGCAGCGTGCTCGTCAGCATCATGCGTTTATGGCCGAAGCGTGCCGACAGCGGCGCGATGGCGAGATAGCCGATCATCAGGCCGACCAGCGCGGCGGAAAAGATCGAGCCGAGAATCTCACGCGGCAAATGCCAGTCTTTTGACAGCACCGGCACGATGTAGCTGATCGCCTGCGTGTCGAAGCCGTCGAGGAACATCAGCAACGCACAGAGCAGTACGACCAGACACTGCCCCGCCCCGACCTTCTGGCGTTCAATGACCTCGACTACGTCGATAAAGGGGGATGCCACGGATTTGTCTCCTGGTTATTGTGTGGGAAAGCGTCGCGTCTTCTAAGGACGGATATCGGTGTGCACGAAGGCGTCGCTAAAGAAATCCTCGTCGGGCAAACCTGCTTCGACGAAGCTGCGCTGCGCGGCACTCGTCATGGCCGGGTTGCCGCACGCATAGACCTGATAGCCGGCGAGCGTGCCGAAGTCTTCGAGCACCGTCTCGTGCACAAAGCCGCGACGACCGGTCCAATCATCGTGCGGCTCGGACAACACGGGCACGAACGTCAGCTTGCCGCTCGCGTGCCACTTCTGCGCCAGCTCGAACAGATACAGGTCTTCCTGACGGCGCGCGCCCCAATACAAATGGAGCGGACGTTCGAGCTTGCGTTTGATCGCGTCCTCGACGATCGACTTGACCGGCGCGAAGCCCGTGCCGGTTGCCAGCAGAATCGCGGGGCTCGTCGATTCGTCCTGTAGCGTGAATTCGCCGAAAGGCAATTCGATTCGCAGCTTCTGTCCTTTCTCGAGCCCGCGCAGCACGCTGCCGGAAAACTTGCCGCCCGGCACGTGGCGCACGTGAAGCTGCACGCTGTCGCTTTCATGGGGCGGATTCGCCATCGAATAATTACGGCGGCTGCCGTCCTCGAGTTCGATCTGCAGATACTGACCGGCGCGGAACTTCGCGCGCGAGCCGGTAGGCAGGCGCAACTGCACGACGCTGACGTCGGCGGCGGGTTGCGTGACGCGGTACACCGACATGTCGAGCGTCTTGCGCACAACCGGCTCACGCTTTTCGATCTTGCGCGGCGCAATCGTCATGTCCGACGACGGCCGCAGGCAGCACATCAGCACGCGCTCGCCCGGTCCCGCCACCTCACCCTGCACGGACGAGCGGCCTGCGCCGGCCACCACGCCGCCCTCGCAGGTCGAGCACACGCCTTTTCGGCACGAGTACGGCACGCTGTAGCCCGAACGCTCGGCGGCGTCGAGCAGGGTTTCGCCCGGCGCGCAGCGGAATACGACATCGCTTCCCGCGATGGAAATCTGGTAATCCAAAATGTGACCTCGATGAGCGGTTAAGACGTTTCAGCCGGCCTGCGCGGGGAGCACAGTGCCCGTTGTCACGAGGCGCAGCGCGCCTAGCAGCGGCGCGGCATCGGCGCGCAGCGTGCCCGCGATGTCGAAGCCGCTGCCGTGGCCGACGCTCGAGAACATCACGCCCGCGCCGATCGACAGCGCCGCGCTATGGCGGCCCGCGCGCAGCTTGACGGGAATGTGCCCCTGGTCGTGATACATCGCGACGAACACGTCGACATCGGGATTCGTCAGCAACAGATCCGCTCCTTCCGGTCCGATCACGGCGATGCCCTCGTCGCGCAACTGCCGCGCGGCGGGTTCGGTGATGTCGATGTCCTCGCGGCCAAACAGCCCGCCTTCGCCCGCGTGCGGATTGATGCCCATCAGGCCGACCACCGGGCGCTCGATGCCCATCAATTGCAGCGTTTGCGCGGCGGCTCGCGCGGCGCGTACGATGTGGCGCTGATCGAGCCGCGCGAGCGCCGATGCAATGCCTTCGTGCAAGGTCGCATGAACGATGCGCAGGCCGCCGCCGATCAGCAGCAGATACACGTCGTCAACCGGCACGCCCATCTGCTGCGCGACGAAGCCCGGATAGCCGGCGAAGCGCACGCCGCTCGCATTGATCGCCGTCTCCGAATGCGGACACGCGATCACGACGTCGACGTTGCCCGCCCGCGCGGCAGCGAGCGCGACGCTGACATAGGCGAGCGTCGCGGTTCCGGCCGCGGCCGCGACTTCACCCGGCGCGAATGCTTCGGCAGCCAGCGACGCGACGTCGACCACGTCGATCGCGCCGGGTTCGGCCGCGGGCAAATCGTCGGCCTGCACTTGCCGAAGCGTCATCCCGGGACAGCAGCGCTGCACATACCAGCGAATGACGAACGCATCGCCGAACAGAACCAGACGCCGCGTCGGACCGGCATCGGCCATGTCGCGCGCGCTCTGCGCGGCGGCCTTCACCGCAATCTCGGGACCGATGCCGTTCGGGTCGCCGATCGCCAGCGCAATGGTCATGGAGTGGCTCATTGCCTGTTTCATAGCGGCAATGCCAGCAGTGTGTCGATGCGCGAACTGTCGCATACGACGATCCGTTCGCGCAGCTTCACGCAACCCTCTTCGACGACGTACGCGTCGCAGTAGCGGCCAGTGGCAAACAGCGTTGTCGTGCCGTCGCGCATGATGCGCGCCACCATGAAGGAGGTTTCGCTACGCACTTCCCGTTCGTTTTCGCTCACCACATAAGGCTGTCCAAGCAGATGCCGGTAACCGTGGCGCTCATAGATGTTGGCGTCGCGCAGCGAAGCGACGCGGTCGATCAGCATGCCGCGCGAGGCCGCGTAAATCATGCTGCCCGCAAGGCCGCGCTTGTAGTTGTCGGCGGTGGTGACCTTGTAGACGCATGCTTCGGTAAAGAACGCCGGCCACTGCGAGAGATCGCCGTCGTCGATGCAGCGCACGTATTCGGCTTGCGCGCGAGCGATCAGTTGATGGATGTCTTGCGCCATTTCTAGTACCCCATTGCGTTGCGGTAGGCCTTCCAGAAACCGCGAATCGACGCTTCCGTCACGCGGCTTTCGCTGCTTTCAGCGCTATCGCCGCCCATCTCGATGACCGAGCGGCTGTCGCTTGCGCCATCGATGCCTCGCTGCACGAAACCGCCGACGCATCCGTCTTCCATCGACACATAACCGGCCGGTCCCACGAGGTTCGCTTGCCGCAGACGCATTTCGCGCAACTCCGGCGTATCGTCTTCGAAACCGAGGTAGGTCCAGTTCAGTTCGGTCTGCTGCGTGCCGCGCGGCAAAATCTGGCGCACCGCGATGGTGTTCTGGATCTGCTGGAGCACAAAGCCGGGAAACACCGAAAGAATCTGCAGCGTGACGCCGTCGCCGAATTCGTCCGTGCCGGCCAGCACCGAGGTGTCTTCCAGCCGGTGCTCGCTTTCGGAGCGGATCTTCTGATCCGCGTAATCGCTTGCGACTTTTGCCTGTGCCGCCGCCTCCGCAGCATGGTCGACAGCGGAGTAGCTGACGTGATGCCCGCCGCTCGGATCGACGATGATGCCGCCGCGCTGCGACAGGCGGTTCAACTGGAACGTGGTGAAGAACAGATGCAGGATGCTCGCGTGATACGAGTCCTTGACGTTCTCGAAGTAGAGCTTCCAGTTGTTCGGCAGCATCTGCGTGAAGCGGCCGAGCACGACCGGCGTGCGTCCTTCGAGCACGCGCGCAATACGCTCGACGATTTCCTCGCCAAGATATTCATCGAGCGGGGGAACGTCGTCTGAAAAACTGCCGAATACGAGGCCGTGCAGCGTCGCGACCCGCAGCTTGCGCAAGCCGTGGTCACCCTCGCAGAAGTCCGGCTTCATGCCGCCCTTACCGCCGATGCCGTCCTTGAACGCGACCCCGAGCAGATCGCCTTGAAGGTTGTAAGTCCACGCGTGATAGACGCAGCTGAAATCCTTCGCGTTGCCCTGGTCTTCCAGGCACACCATTGCACCGCGATGCGCGCAGCGATTCTCGAACGCATAGAGTTCACCGTCGGTATCGCGCGTGACCACCACCGGTGTATCTCCGATGAAGCTGCTACGGAAGTCGCCCGCGTTCACCAGCTCCGCTTCGAGACACAGGTAGCTCCAGTTCGGGCCCCGGAAAATCGCGTTCTGCTCGTCGGCGTAGACGTCTTCATCCTGAAACAGCGTGTAGGGGACGCGCGTGAGGCCTTCGGATGGCCAGGCGATGCTGGCGCGCCGCGCCGGCTTGATGGGGATGATGTTCAAGTTGCTTGCTCCATGTATTGCGCGGACCGTTAAACGTGGCCGACCGGGATTGAAGACAACCCTTCGGGTGCCAAGGAAGTTGACAGGTTCGGTCGAATGTGTTCGAATACCGTACGTTGTTCGATATCTAAATTAAATATGACATCCGACAAAGAATCTGTCAACGGGCGGGAGGACGCGCCGTCATCTGAAGAAGACGCTGAAGCAGGCAGTAAGGTGCGTGCGAAGGAAGGCATGGCGGGGCTGGCGAAGGGGCTGGCGATCATCGAGGCGTTCGGCGCATCGACCACCCGCATGACCGTCTCGGATGCCGCGCACTACGCGGATCTGAGCCGCCCCGCCGCCCGCCGATGCCTGCTCACGCTGGCTGATCTCGGCTATTTGGCGCATGACGGCAAGTTCTTCACGCCGCTGCCGCGTATGCTGAGATTGGGCAGCGCGTACCTCAGCACGTCGTCGCTCACGCAGATCGCGCAGCCGCTGCTTGCGAGTGCGCGTGACGAATTGCAGGAGTCCGTCTCGCTGGCGGTGATGGACGAGGGCTATTCGGTATTCATCGCACGCGCCGAAGCGGTCAGGATCGTCTCGACGGGGGTCAAGCTCGGCGGCAGATTGCCCGCATATTGCTCGGCAACCGGCCGCGTCCTGCTATCAGATTTGACGGAAGAAGAAATCAACCGGCATCTGGACGCCACGCCGATGAAACGGCTGACGGCGCGCACGCTCGCGACGCCGGCCGCGGTCTTGCAGGCCGTCAGGCACGCGGCGGAAGAAGGCTATGCGATCAGCAACGAGGAGTTGGAGATCGGTATGTCTGCGATGGCGGTGCCGGTGAGAAATCGCAGCGGGGAGATCGAGGCCGCGCTCAGCGTGAGTGTGTTTTCCGGACGGGTTAGCGTGGAAACGCTGGAGCAGAAATTCCTGCCTGTTCTAAGGAACGTGGCAGCGCGGTTGCAACGCGCGCTGTAGCGAACGCGTCCCTCGCCTTGATCAGGCGGCTATCGACATCGCCCGCTCCAGCAGCGGGACCGGTGTCGCTCAGTCTGCCGCAGCAAGTGCGCCATCTGGTCTGCGTGTGCTTTCACGAAAGACGGGGGCCGTGGCCCGCGTGACTAGCCGCGACTAGCCGGATGTCCCACCAGTCGGTCGAACCGGTCGACCAGCCGCAGCACATCCAGCATGAGTATGTCGGCGACGGGAAAGGTCCCGGTCAACCGTTCCCGTCCTGCCAATACCGGCCGAATATACCCAATTCTCATTTCAACAGTTGCGCGGCCTTCGCCGACCTTCAATGTCGCCTAGGTGGCGTGAGGCAACGAGGCAACGAGGCAACGAGGCAACGAGGCATCGTAGCAGTCCAGCCGCCGTGTACCGCACCGATCGGATTGAGGTAACGCTCCGATGGTCTCCCGACAAAAACAACCCGGCCTTCTTCCACCTCGAAGATGTCACATCTCATTGTTTCCGCGTATGGCGAATGTGGGTGGCGACCGTCCCCCATGCCACGTACGAAGGATAAGGCCGTCCTCGGCGAAAAGAACCTCACGCGAGACTACGCCAACCGTTCGCTCGAGACTATCAAAAGTCGTGAAGAACTGCCGCTTGTAGCATAGGCCTATTGCTCAAGGCTCCCCTACGCCTGCAAGATTTTCTGCAGCACTTTTCCCCAGCCAAGAGCGTTGGCGTCAGCCCTAAACTTTCCGACCAACTGCGCACCTATCGGAAGGCCATTGTCGGCCGTTCCGGTGGGCAGACGTCGGAGTCTGGGGTGCCGATTCAACTACCAATTCTGGCGGCCAATCTGGTGTCTCCGCAGTCACCAATGGATATCAAGGCGCACAGGTGCAACAGCGCTTCGCTGTTGGTCTAGGATATATATTTAACGGTGCGTGGGATATCTCGGCTACGTACAGCAATGTCCAGTACGTTCCAGGCATCAACTCAAAATTCACGGATGAGGCTGTGTTCAATACTATCGGTAGCGTGCTGCACTGGAAGCCCGCCGCAGCATGAGATCATGCGGCAGGCTATAGCTACACCTGGGCAAGTAGGGCGAACGGCATTGATGACGCGGCTACGTATCATCAATTCAAGCTTTCACAGTATTACGCGCTGTCCAAACGCACGGGTCTGTACTTGCTCGAGGCGTATCAGCGCGCCAATGGTCGGACTCTCGGAACGCCGAGTTTCACGGCTAGCGGCCCGATCAACCGTCAAATCGGTGCGACAGCGTCGATCGGTGATGGGTTCAACTCAGCGCCCTCGTCGTCCCACCGTATGTTCGCCGCCGCGCTTGGCATTATTCACCGCTTCTGGTTTGCAGCGGCGTCTCGTTGAGTGAGGAAAGCTGGGACGACGTTCCGCCCCCGTAGAAGAGAGCGTGCAAGAGTTGGGGAGGAAGATTTCGTTAGGTGTCCATGGCTTATGGCATGATTGCACCCTCTGTTCTGTCCGTTGGCCGGTCCTCGCCGGCCAACGCTGCCCGCACGCATGCGCCGCAACGCGAGGCGGCAATCTTGAGCGCCGAGATGCGACGGGGGAGAATTCCCCGTTCAACACCGCAACCCTGACCTGCGCCATGCAGTGCGCTCCTTCGTCTGTCCACCGCATCTGGCGTTTCGTGGCCATACGGTAACTGACAATCTGGTTCACCGCGGACTCGGCGATACTGCCGCTGATCGGCAGGCCCTTGCGGATGCCGAGCGCCGTAGTTGACCAACGTGCCAGCGTTCTTCTTCAGGTAACTGGAGACAGTGTTCAGATTCCACCACGACGTATTGAATTCGTATCCTTCCCTCGCCAGAGCCGACTGTCGAGTGCCTTGATCCGCTCCAACGCTTTGCTGCCCTTGCCATGCAGACCCGCCATTGGGCGTGGGTGATTTCGGTTTCCACTGACTCCCGTTCCATCGAGTCGATCATCCTGCTGCCGAACACGGAACGCTCCGCCGCCTTGAACTTCATTGCGATATGAAACCAGTCGAGGATCGGGCCCCGGGCCAGCTGACTGCCCTCGACTGTCTTCCCAAATTCACCGGCATGTCGCTGATCACGGTCACGCGTTCATCGCTCGCTGCACGAGCCGCGTCGTGGCCGCGATGACATCAAGGCATTCATGACCGATTTCCGCGAAGCATTCCCGGACCTCAACTTCTGGGGTGCCGCTGATCTCATCGCCGAGGGGGCTATGTAGTCGGCCGTTGGGAGGGAGGCGGCACGCATAACGGTCCAGCGTTCAACGATTTCCTCATCGGATCGTTGCCGACTGCGACCGGCCGGAAAATGCGCTTCACCGGCACGACCGTGCTCCGGCTCAAAGACGGCAAGATCGTTGAAGAAATCGGCCTGGATGACGGCGTGACCGCCCTGCAGCAACTCGGGCTCATCGAGGCTGCGTGATCGAAGGCGCGACGCTTCCGATATCTTTTGGCAACGCCGAGTACATCCAACGCTACAACCGGTCTGGGAGCAACCCGGCCCGTTTTATGAATATGACGACAACCGCGAAGGTCAACCCTGAAGCAAAAAGTCGTCATTCGCAGCGACAGCGTTGATCGTCGCTTCATGGCCGATCACTGCCTCATGCAAATCGCATGGACTGCCCGCATCTCCCGCCGTCGCGATCGGCAGCGCGACCCACTTCGCCTCTCCTGTACGTTTGGCGAACGACGGCTCCCGAGTGGCAATGAGACGATGGCAGATGACGTTCTTAACTACCGTCGTTGGTGGGTCGAGTGAGGATCCGCCACCATCGCACGCATGACGGCCTGATCAAAGAGAAGACGCATTCGTTAGCAAACACTGCAATCAAGTCGTCCGCGTCGCCGGGGTTCCGTCGCCGATCGGTATGCGGTCGGTCTCGTGTTGCCGGCATTCGGCCAAGGCGGCATGTTCAGTCTCCGTGCGCCGTTGTTCGGCGTAGTGGCGCTTGCGGTATGGTCGATGGGCATTGAGACGAAAGGGCTCGCGCTCGAAACGCTCCTATCCCGGGTGCAACCGGAGGCGGCCGAACTTCGCGTCACCATCGACGCCGTCCGCTAGATTGACGCTTACGCTGCCATTACGTGACGCGCATGGCGAGTCGGGTCAATTGTCGCGCTGCCCGCCTTCGCCGGGCCGTACCCCTTGCTGTCGCTGCGCGTGCGCCACGCGATCGCGCTCCGCTTGCGCGGCGGCCGTCGCGTTGGCCGAGTCATCGCGCTGCCGCATCAGCCAGTAGACACTCCCCAGCGCCACCAGCGCAAACGCAAGCGCCGCGATCTGGGCGGGCGCACTTGCCGGATCGAGAATGATGAATTTGCGGGCGATAGCCAGCAGCGCAACCAGAAGCACCGTTTTGACCTGCACGATGTGATCACGCCGCGCCATCACGCGCGTAATCGAATGTTTGAATTCCATAGCGATCAGCAGCGTCATGACCATGCCGAAGATGGTCTGATATACCGCGTGATCCAGCGGGTTCAGCGCGTCCGAAACCAGTAATGAAATCACAGCGCTAATCAACTGCCAGAGCGACACGAGGATGATGATAGAAATCACGACGCTCAGCACATGCGCGACAAGCTGCTCGAATCGTTCATAAAAGGTGAGCATGTCCCACTGCAGACGCAACGCATCGAGATCCTTGCGCAGCCAGCTTTTCCTTGTTTCCATGATTTGGCTCCCGGGCGGCCGTCGCTGCGCCGCGAACGCACCGCGCGCGTGCATGGATTGCACATGCGCCGTGCACAGTTCATTCGACGGTCGCGCAACGCACATGCTACGGTCCTTCGCGTTGCGCGGGTTCTTTGCGGATAGCTGCCCAAAACAGAACTGACGTATTCAGCTATTGATAACAAAGATCGAACTATTTCGCGCTTCTGATACAGGGTACCTGTCATGTAGTCGAAGAGGTACCAGGCTTGAAGCAGCAGGTCCATGCACTGTACCCCGACGAGCGCAATATGGAATACGCCATTTGGGCAGCGCCCACCAGGGATTACATCACTAACCGCCCCACCCAGGATGCGCCGACCGGTCGTCAACCGCTCATACGATCTGTGCAGGTCTTAGGAGGCATCGCGTGACGCACGGTTCAATGCAGCCCCGCGCGCGTTACGCGCGGCTTTTTCCCGTTGGTCCGCTTGCGTATCTTGAATAACAAACAACCAGTCTCCGTCGCGGGCCGGAGTCGCCTGCTTCAGGGCCACCTGCATACGCACTGGTTTGCTTCGGTTATTGCGCAACCGGAACGTTACGTCGAGCGTCAGGACCTCGACACCGCGCCCCCGATCCCGCGCCTGTACGACTTGTTCAAGCCTGGCCCCGTCACTTGGGTCTAGCCGGTCGAGTATCTTCGGTTTTGCCAGCTCACCGGCAGCTCATCAGCTGCGGACACCCGCTTCGGATACGATGCGGGCTGACCTGGAGAGGATCAGGCCTTTGCGCACCGGCGTCTTCCGGCTTTTTGCGCATTTTTCCGAAGAGCAGCTTTGCGGCGCGCCCTCCCTTGATACAGTCGGCAGAACCAACGATTATCCGAACATCCCCGGATTTGCGACTAGACTTTAAGCATCGTCGGCGCATGCTCAGGCATGAAGCACCCATGCGCCGTTCAGTCACGATCCGGACGTGCGACCGAAGGGAGGCAGACCGATGCCGAAGACCGTTCGAACCGCTGAGCAGATTCGCGACGAACTGCAGAACCGCATGGCGAAAATCGCCGCTGACGTGCCTGGAGCTTTGCGCGTGCGCATACCGCTGCCAGAGCGGCATCCGCCGGACGCATCCGGCCGCAACTGGAACATAGTGCCGCTCAACGCCCGCGGCGCAGATTGCGCACATCATCTCCAGAAAGTGATCGAAGACATGCGTACCGAGTTCGTGCTTCCAGAATGACGCCTTGATACGAAACCGGAGCGGCTCATGCAAACGCACGTGTTTGAACATCGAGGCTACGAGATCGTGGTACAGCCGGAGCAGAACGCATACGGCGCGTGGCAGGCGAAGGTGAGTGTGCGCCATGCCGATGGCACCGTGGCCGAATTCCGTCCGGATACGGTTCAGCCGGAATGGCTTGCGCAGGAGGAGGCGGTGCGGGACGGCATCGAATGGGGTACGCGTTTTGTCGATCACAAGGTGGAAGAGTCGCACGACCGGATGTGATGGAACCATCAGCGAAAGCGAAAAAAACGGCAGTTTAGCGAAAGACGCCGCCCTTCGATGGATCTACAGTGCACGAATACGGCCAACCGCCGTTATCCCGGCGCGGCCGCCTGCTTGTGAAGCGCGAGAAACGAAAGAAAGTTCTGAACGTCCTCAATGGCGGATAGCATATTCATGGTCAGGATCTATGGACGCATGCGCAGCGCAAATGGCTACGCGATACGCGACTTCCTGCATCGCTGCGACATACCGTTCGAATGGATCGAGCTGGGCAGCGATAAAGAAGCGGAGGAACTGGCGCACGTGCAGCATCTTTCCGATTCGCGCTTGCCGGTCTGCGTCTTCCACGACGGAACGCGGCTTGAATGTCCCACCGTCCGGCAAATCACAGAGAAGCTCGGCTGGTTTGCGAGTCCATCCCGTGAGGCCTACGATCTGGCGATTTACGGCGCAGGACCTGCGGGATTGAGCGCGGCGGTGTACGGTGCATCGGAGGGGCTGCACACCGTACTGGTGGAGCGTTTGGCACTGGGCGGCCAGGCAGGCAGCAGTTCGAAGATCGAGAACTATCTGGGCTTTCCACAGGGCGTGAGCGGCGCGGAGCTCGCTGAACGGGCGCGCGCCCAGGCCATCAAGTTCGGCGCCGAAATCCTGCTGGCTCGCGCCGGCGTACGCGCGGAATTTCTGCCCGGCCAGGGCATCGTGTATCTGGAAGACGGCACACGTATCACGGCGCGCACGTCTATCTGCGCGACCGGCGTAGCATATCGCACGCTAGGCCTGGCAGGTGAAGAGCGCTTTCTCGGCGCGGGCCTTTACTACGGCGCCGGCGCGAGCGAGGCCGCGCTGATCCATGGCGAAGACGTATATGTGGTGGGCGGCGGCAATTCGGCGGGACAGGCCACCATGCATTTTTCGCAGTCCGCCAACCGCGTCTATATGCTCGTACGTGACGCATCGCTTAAGAACACGTTGTCCCAATACCTGGTAGATCGCATCACGTCGGCGCCGAATATTGAAGTGCGCACGTGCACCGAAGTTACCGCGCTCGCAGGCAGTGACGTGTTGCAGGCGATCACGCTGACCGATGTGCGCACCGGCCGTCAACGCACGGTAAGGACGAGTTGGCTATTCGTCTGCATTGGCGGCGTACCGCAGACCGAATGGGCGCGCGAAGTTGGCATTGTCCGCGATGAAGGCGGCTATCTCGTGACCGGTCCCGACCTGCAGGAATATCGGGCGAACCTGAAATGGCCGCTCGAACGCGCGCCGCTGCATCTGGAAACCTGTGTGCCTGGCGTATTCGCCGCGGGCGACGTCCGCCACGCGTCGATCAAACGCGTGGCGTCGGCAGTCGGCGAGGGTGCAATGGCTGTGGCGCTGGTGCATCGCTATCTGAATAGCGCTTGAGCGCAAGCGCAATCTTGATCCGCGCACGTCTGCGCACACCTGTCCGAGGAGTACGATCATGACCCCTGGTTGCACACACCTGGGCGAGGCCCGCATTCTCCACACGCCCATCGACTATTGCGAGGACTGCGTGAAGCTTGGCCAGCCGTGGGTACATTTGAGGCTTTGTCTTTCGTGCGGACACGTCGGCTGTTGCGATTCGTCGCCCAACCGGCATGCAAGCAAGCATTTTCACGCGACCGGCCATCCGCTGGTGCGTTCACTCGAACCCGGCGAAACGTGGATCTGGTGCTACCGCGACGAGATCGTCGCAGGTGAACTTGAATCCTGACGGCGACACCGCCCGCCCGCACGTGCGGGCGGCGTCGCGTTCTTCGGCAGGCGAGCCTCACGCATGCGCCGGCGCCTCCTTAGACGCCTCGCTGGGCGCTTCTGTGGGCGTTGGTCCTTTCAGCACACGCACGGAGTGCGTACCGGAGTCGTAGGTCATCGTGACCTTGTCGCCGTCGCGCACGTCGCCTCCCAACAGTGCATCGGCGAGTTGCGATTCCACTTCAAGACGGATCTTGCGTTTGAGCATCCGCGCGCCGAACTCGGGGTCATAGCCGATCTGCGCAAGGTGATCGCGCAACGCATCGTCGAACGACAGCTCGATGCCCTGGGCCAGCGCCGTACGCCGTACGCGCGCAAGTTGCAGATCGACGATGGTGCGAATCTGCTCCTTGCCGAGCGCATGAAACACGACCACCTCGTCGACGCGATTGAGAAACTCCGGCCTGAAATGATGCCGCAGGATCTCCATCAACCGGTCCCGCAGCTCAGGATAATCGAGTTGCTTCGAGTCAGCCTTCATGTTGTCCTGGATCAGCTGTGAGCCGACGTTGCTGGTCGCGATGATGATCGTGTTGGTGAAATCGACCAGACGTCCCTTGCCGTCGGTGAGCCGCCCTTCGTCGAACAGTTGCAGCAGGAGGTTGTGCACCTCCGAGTGCGCCTTTTCGATTTCGTCGAGCAGCACCACGCAATATGGCCTGCGCCGCACGCGCTCGGTGAGTTGCCCGCCTTCCTCGTAGCCGACATATCCGGGTGGCGCGCCAACCAGCCGTGCCACCGTATGACGCTCGGAGTACTCGCTCATGTCGATGCGCACCAGCGCGTTCTCGTCGCCGAATACCGAAGCGGCTAGCGCCTTCGCGAGTTCGGTTTTACCCACACCTGTAGGCCCAAGAAAGAGGAAGCTCGCCGTCGGCTTGCCGGCCTCCGTCAAACCGGCGCGCGAAAGCCGCACCGCTTTGGCGACCGCGGAGACGGCTTCATCCTGGCCGACCACGCGCTCCTTCAGGCGGTCTTCCAGTCGCAGCAGTTTTTCGCGGTCCTCGGCAGTGAGTTCAGATAACGGTACGCCCGTGAGCGACGAAACGATCTGCGCAATGTCTTCCGCCGTCACTTCCTGCGAGCTGGTGCCGCGCTCCTTCTTCCACGTTTCAGTGGTTTCATGCAGCCGTTTTTGTTCCGCGACGAGCCGTTCTTCCAATTCCTTGGCTTTATCGAATTGCTTTGCGGCGCTGGCCGCGTCCTGTTCCTGCTTGATGCGGCGGATGCTCGCCTCGATATCATGCAACGGCTGCGGACGCGAATTCGATGAAATGCGCACGCGGGCGGCGGCCTGATCAAGCAGATCGATTGCCTTATCGGGCAAAAACCGCGCGGCGATGTAGCGGTCCGAGAGCTTTGCCGCAGCAGCGATCGCCTCTTCGGTGATTTTCACCTTGTGATGCGCTTCGAGCCGGTCGCGCAGGCCACGCAGAATCTCGATCGTTTCCTCGACGCTGGGCTCAGGCACCATCACGGGCTGGAAGCGCCGCTCCAATGCCGAGTCCTTTTCAATGTACTTCTGGTATTCGTTCAACGTGGTCGCACCCACGAGGTGCAGCTCACCGCGAGCGAGCGCGGGCTTGAAGACATTCCCAATATCGAGGCCGCCTTCGCCGCCGCCCTGGCCGGCGCCGACAATCGTATGTAGTTCGTCGATAAAGACAACCAGACGGTCCTGGTTCTGGACGATCTCATCCAGCACCTGCTTGACGCGCTCCTCGAACTCGCCACGATACTTCGCGCCTGCCACGACGCTATTGATATTCAGTTCGACCACGCGCTTGCCGCGCAGCACTTCGGGCACCTGGTCCTGAGCGATGCGTTGGGCGAGGCCTTCCACGATAGCGGTCTTACCCACGCCGGGCTCGCCGATCAGCACCGGATTGTTCTTGCGCCGCCGCGCGAGCACTTCAATGGTGGTTTCGATTTCCTTGTCACGGCCGATTACCGGATCGAGCTTGCCCTGACGCGCAAGCGCGCTGAGATCGCGCGCGTATTTGTCGAGCGTGGGCGTGGTGGAGCGGTCCTCCATCTTGCCGTCTTCGGCACCCTTGCCGACCACCTTGACCGCTTTTTGCCGCAGCGATTGCGGCGACAGCCCGAGCTTGCGCAGCAATTCACCTGCAAAGCCGTCTTCTTCCTCGACGAGCCCAATCAGGATGTGCTCTGGTCCGACATAGCTGTGACCCAGTTCCAGCGACGACTTCAACGCATTTTCCAGCGCACTCTTGGCGCGTGGCGACACGCCGATCTGCTCGTTGTCACTCGGCTCCTTGCGGGTGCCGCGTGGTGCGGTCTGGTCGATAGTCTTCTTGATCTCTTCGGGATCGAGCTTGAATTCGCGCAGGATTTCCTGCACCACGTTGTTATCGGCGAGCGCCAGCAACAGGTGTTCCGTATCGACTTCGTTCTTGCCATATTCCACCGCAGCTTGCGCCGCGGCCTGAAGGCGGTCCAGACCGCTCTGGCTCAGGTACGTCTGCAGGTCCACCGCTTCACGCGCCCGGCGATGCCGGCGCGTGCGCCCGCCTGGCTGTGCGCCCGCTGAATCGCCCGTTTGCCCGCTACCGCCGCGGGTACCCTGCTCCGCGTCGCCGGATTGTCCGTGCGCGCGTCCGATGCGTGGGCGGCTACCGCGGCCGCCTTCCATCTGTGGCCACATGTCGTCGAAGAGACTGTCGAAAAGTCCGCCGTGAAAGAGGGACTCGAGCGGCGACAGGCGGCGCTGATTGCGCGCCATGAACTCCATGTAGTGCTCATCGCACAGCATCAGCTGACGGCGTTGGCCGTTTTCGGTGATCGTGATCTGCGAGGTTGCGGGCTTTCCACAAACACTGCACTCGGCCATGATGAACTCCTTTTCGTCCGCGAGGGCATCGCGTCCCGGGCGGGTAATAGGTGGGTGGAAATATCTGTTCCGCTGCTTATTCCGATGTCGCCTTGTTTGTGCGCTGGGCTCTCGCTGTACTCGGAACGAGGCAATCCAGCGGACGGCACGTCGATCGATCCGTTGTTCCCGCGGCACCCAGTTCCTCTAACCGTGCGCAGGAACGCATCGGTATGCTCAACCCGCGCCGCACGGTGGCTTCGTCCGTGTCAAGGCGTACCACGACTTCCAGCAGCGGCACATCGTCCGCTTGCACTGGCAGACCGCGTGCCGCCACGCGTTGGGCAACTGGCCCAGCAGCTTGCTCGGGAGCAACCGCACTTCATGCTCGCTCGTTGCCTCTTCGGGTTCTCCGCCACTGCCAGGCAGCACGTCTTCGACCTTGAGCGTTTCGTCCGGTTGCCAGAATCCGAAAATCTGCTGTTCGCCTCGCCGACTTCGTCTGGGACCCCAGCCAGCCTAGCGGTGCAGCGCCCCCCTTCAATGGAATATGCCGGCATGCCCGCGAAGGCGCTGAAATCCGCTACGTGTTCGGCTTCTTCCCCGGCGGTTCGCGTGGTAGTGGACAGTACCAGTCGCAGCTCTACGCGATAAGCGTCGCCGCTGCACAGCGTGTCCCTTTCGACACCCGCCCGCAAACTGACCAGTTCCGTCGAAGACGGGTGCAGATGCCGCGTCGGATGGTGCGCGGCCAGTTCACCAATCTGTTGCTCGATGCTGGCGTGGGCCGAATCATCGAGACCTCGGAAGCTGACGAGTTGTTTCACGATAGGACCGACCACAGAGTACGGATGATGTTATTTGATCTCGATGCGCCGCTTCGCTGCCGGTTCTCCGACCGCTTTGGGGACGCGCAGCGTCAGCACACCGTTTTCAAATCTGGCCTCTGCCCGATCGAGATCGATGCCCGCGGGCAGCGGCACCGCGCGCTGAAAGTGTCCAAACGAGCGCTCGACTCGATAGCATCCCTGTTCTTCGCTCGTCGATTCGAAGCGCTTGTCGCCGCTGATGATCAGCATGTCTTCAATCACTTCGAGTTCGACGTCGTCGCGGGTCATGCCCGGCAATTCAACGACAATACGCAGTGCGTCGCCTTCGTCGGTGACGTCGATCCGCGGTTGAAACTCACTCGCGCTGAAGTCGCCGAACCAGCTTCCGAGCGGTCCACGCCCGCCGAACGGATCGCGGATCAATTCGGCGAACAGATGAATCGGATCAGGCAGCGGCCAGCTGGCAGGCGCGAGTACCGGCGCAGCAGCCGCTGCAATCGGTGCCCCGTTACCCGTTTGCGTGCCGCCCGTCTGTTGCCGAGTTTGCCGGGCGCTCTCCTGATTGATGCGCGGCCCACCGGTCTGGCCCGATGCGTTATTTTGCGCGGGGTGCGAGCGTAAAAACCGGAACGGATTCCATTTATCGAGATCCAGAAGCATGTGATTCTCCTTACGTGAGGTGCGCCAGTGCCAGACCTGAGGCTGGACCACTGGAGATGGCGGGTGGTCCATTCGACCTCCGGATGCGAGGGGCGCGGCCGGCGCGGCATCGCCCGCGATAGCGGAACCAGTCCGGTGCGGGGTTGACCGCGGGCTTGACCTTCTGACCCGCGAGTGCTCCTGAACGGTGCGTTTACGGATGCAATGGCGCGTGCGGCTCGCCGGTCAGGCCGCCACGGTGCCAGGCGCGCGCAGTGATGCCGAGTACGAACAGCAGCGCGCCCGTGAACAACGCATACACGCCGATCAGCCAGACGAGCGCTAGTGCGCCGGCGCCCGGAAAGAGCAGCACGAAGATGCCAAACAGCACGGACAGCACTCCGGTTAGCACCAGCATCCACGCATTGCGCAGGCGCCTGAGCAGCCGCGTTGCTGCGATCAGATCGAATACGCCGGTGATAATCGCGTTTGCGCCGATGACGGCGACCAGTACGAGCGTGGTAATGCCCGGCACTAACGCGGCGATCACACCGGCGCCGATGCTGCAGATGCCGAACAGCAACGGCACCCACCAGCCGCCGTGCGTCCCGCGGTAGCGGATGGCCGCGAGAATCGCGACAATGCCGCCGGCGATTGCATAGGCGCTAAAGAGGGTGACAAGCAGTAGCAGAGTGAGACCAGGCCAGAATAGCGCCAGAGTGCCGAACAGCAGCGCTACCGTGCCACGCAGAATGAGCATCCACCAAGCGCGTCCAAGCAGTTCATCCATGTGGGACTCCAAGCTGTACCGTCAGGTGATCAACTTCAGTCTAGGCTCCACGCAGCTGTGATTCTTTCGCGTTTCTGCCATGCGTTTCGCAATTCTGCGTTCATTCAGGACGCGTGCTGAATGGCATCCAGATGCACGAAAATAACCTGAACCATCACCGCTTTTTTATAGCGGCTCGCCGTGAGGCGTCCTAACATGAACTTACGCCGCGCACGGTCCGGCATTAGCGTGATCATTGCTGGCCCCGTGTCGTACCGTCAACACCATAACGAAGGGACTCTCATGAAAACGAATCTGCTTGCATGGCTGCTCGTGTCGTCGCTCGCACTTCCTCTGGACGCGCACGCCCAGGTGGCCGGCGCCCAACCGCTTGGTGTCAGCGTGGAAGAGTCGGCCGCGATCGTCGCAGGCTGGAGCGTGAGAAAGTCGGTCATGGACAAGCCGGTCTTCAACGAAAAGGGTGAGCGTGTCGGCGTCATTCATGACATTATCGTGGCACCCGACCGGTCGGTATCGTTCGCAATCGTCGCCGCAAACCAGTTTCTGGGGGTGTCGCATCACGATGTGGCCATTCCGATCGAGCAGCTCGATTTCGTCAATGGCAAACTGGTGCTCGCCGGTGCGACGAAAGATGCGATCAAGGCGCTGCCCGAGTTTCAATACGCAAAGGTACGCGCGACACCTAAACCGAGGTCCGACTACAGCGAGCATCATTGACATATGTCTCGCATCGATCCCAATCGATTCATTGACGCGCGGCACATTCGATGCATGGGCAGTGTGCCGATCAGTGCGTCGCCGCGCAACTATTCGTCGTGCCGCATGATCGCCGCCTGCTCTTCAGGGGACTTTCTTAACCAGCGCCGGTGCAAACCACGTTCAATGCTGCCGCCCACCGAGAGCAGCAGCAGGAGCAGGACGGTGGCAATGCCCGCAATCTGCCATGCGCCGATGCCGCACACAATGCCGAGCGCGGCCGTGACCCAGATCGAAGCCGCCGTCGTCAAGCCGCTGATCCTTCCGGTGGCGCGGTCTTGAAGGATCACCCCGGCGCCGAGAAAGCCGATGCCCGTAATGACGCCTTGAATCGCACGGTCGGCGTCGCTGCCGTCGGTGAAACGGTGTAGTTCGAAGGACATGCCGGCCATCGTGACGAGACAGGAGCCGAGCGCAACGAGGCCTAGCGTCTTGACGCCGGTTGGCTTGCCATGCAGGTTTCGATCAAGCCCGACGATACAACCCACCAGCACTGCCGCGACCATGCGCAAGATCGCCTCAAGCAATTGCACGTATGAAATCATCGGCACCCCCGCTAAGGTTTCCTGGTAACGTCGCGCTCGGCGAGCACCTGGCTGCTCACTACAGTCTAGCGTCGAGGGAAGCAAACTGCTTGAGCGTCAAACGCCGCTCAGGCGACCCGTCAGCCTGAAAACCGCAGTTATCCTCTTGCGATTTCAGCGATCGGTCGCCGTTGCAGCGGCGCAGATGCGGTGATGCGGTGATGCGGGCGCAAATGTAGCGCAGCAACTCGCGCCAGCGCCGGAGCTTCGGGAACTGCTCCGCGAAACGTGCGACGTTGATACCGTGATGTGGCTTGATAGTAAGCCGATGCAGCAAAAAATTTAATTGACACGAAGTGATGACTGCCTCATCGAGCACGTTTTTCAGTATCAGTGCACTTCAACTACTTAACCGCGCTTGCAGCCCCGTTGAAGCGCGACTCGACATGGCTATTTCGCATGCTGTATCGAGGTCAGATTCCTGCATGCCAGTCTCGCGCAAGCCAGATGGAACGCCGAGCCCTCGTCCAGGCTCGAAGACACCATGCGCAGCGCTCTCGCCGCGTGGCGCGTGGCAGATTCGTGTCATGGCCTCAGGCGACGCCGCGCTGTTAGATGCCAGTGCGTAAGGCAATATGATCGCGTGCGTTTACGTGCGGCAGGTTGAAGATTTCGCCAGAAGCATGACAAAGCTTGTGATGCAGCGCCATTCCCACGTGCCCCAGCACACAGCCGCATAGCCGTGCACCCCAGAGGCAATCGCTGCGCGCTAACAGGCTTTGGGCTCGTTCTCGATGCCGCGCAGTCTGGTCGCCAACGCACGTATTCCGTCTTCGGCCATCAGCGACATGACTGGAATGCCGTCATGAGCGTACAACCCCTCCGCCGCATGCGCAATGGCATTGAGGCCGCTCACGAACGACAAGCCGGGCGGCAATTCACGTGACAGCTCGGGGTCGTAGATCACCGTCTTCGGCAACTCACGCAGGTCGCGTCCCATACCTTTCAGATTGTTTTTGGTCAGGCCATAGATCGGTGTCATCTCTGAGCCCGCATTCCTGGTCGGGATCGAGATGACCGGTAGGCGATTCGAGCGCGATCGACTTACCCACGCCTGGTCCGATCGATGTTCCCAGATCGCGGACGCGCGTGCGTTGAACATGACATGCCGCTTCGCGAACCTGATTGCGTTCGAACGCCGCGCAATACCCCGCGTAAGCGTCAGCTTGCAGAATGCCTTCAGTAGCGATGGATTGCTTTGAATCCCGGCTAACAGCGTGTCGAGCGTCGTCCCGAGGTGCCGAGCAATACAGCTCAGCAGCAACTCCATCAACAAAGTCGTGTTGCTTCCGCCCATATTACGAATCCGCCTTAAGCAGCCTTGAATTCGACCTAAGCTTAGATGTGCGACGAGTCAAGGAGGAGACTTCTGCTTATCATGAAGCAAGAAATAGGGTCGACCCCGGAGCACGGGTTACGCTGCCAACCGATGAATATCGCTTTCACCGATGGCGGGCTGAATTCGGTGCAGGGACTTCGCCTGGTTGTACCGACAGGTAGCACTGTTGCGCAGACTGCGGGCGGCGACGGTCCCGGAATGAGTCATTCCATCGTGATCAGTGCACCATTTGTCGCAGTTATTCCGGTGGGGGCGCAGTTGGCCACGGTCGCTGACAGCGATCCCAATGGATGGGTTATCGCACTCAAACCGGGCGTACTTGGGCAAGTCTCGCAAGTAGCGTTTGACGCGGTCCCGAAATGGTCCAGGTTTTGGGATCCGTTCCTGCGCGAGGCCGCGGACACATTGGCTGCTTTGCATCATGCGGATCTCATCGACGCTGCCTGCGCCGACGCGTTTGCCGATGTCGTCTCGGCGCACATCGCTCTCCGCTACGGGCACTGTGCTGGTGCGGCCGAGCCGGGCATGCCTCTTACGCGTCAAATGCTGACTCGCATTGAAGCCTTCGTTCATGGGCACATAGCCGAAACCATTTTGGTCGAGCAACTCGCAGTGCTGGTACACATGAGTGCATCAAACTTTGCGCGCGTTTTCAAAACGGCGACAGGTACCCCGCCCCATCTGTACGTGACACTCGAACGAGTGAAATTTGCCAGGACGATGTTGCGCGAGGAGACCATTCCCCTAGTTGACGTTGGCGCGCGCGCGGGGTTTCAGACTCAGCAGCATTTCACCGAAGTGTTTCATCGATACAGCGGTGTGACGCCACGCGCATTCCGACTAGCCCACCGGAACGCCGGTAGCTGATTCATTTGGCGAAGTTGCGAGCAGGACGATGACCGCGGGACTGCCGCGCGCGCGATTAAACCAGAGCGACAAGAGCTTCTCGAAGTAGATACTGCCCTGGGTCACGAGCATGAACGTATCTGCGTCCGCTAACCTGGCATTCATGTCGCTCTCCGTACTTGCGGCGAGCGCTCAAAAATGACTGCGTCCCATCCTGCGTTTCGCTGAGCCGTTGCCGCAAACAACCCGGCAAGCTATCTGCCGATCGCCAGCGCGTATCGCCGTATCAACGTCATGCTGTGACCACGAGAGGCGCGTCGATCAGGTGCTCCGCGAGGAACCAGACCTGCAATTCGTTAGTGCGCAATACGTCACTGACCAGCACGTCATTGGTCCCAAAGTCGCCCACCTCGTTGGCCTTGCTGGCTGCACTGCGAGTGGCCAGAATGACGATTTCGTGCGCCTCCAACAGACGCGAAAGCTGTACCGGCACCTCTTCGCGTCCGCGTGGCGGACGCGGGACCATGGTCATTTCCGCCACATCGGCAGCCATGGCGACGCTGACCCCACCGAGCAGTTGAATCCGCTCGGCTAGCGTGTCGACGAGTTCGACCTGCTTATCGTAATGCGCGTCATACAGTAGATGCAACGACTGGAACGTAGGCCCAACGACCTGCCAATGATGCTTCTTGTACATGTCGCGCAGCGTCATGGTGTCGGCCAGGATCTGATTCAACAGTTCTATGCTCGTTTCGCACGCGGTTTGGGACAACGCGATTGGCAGCTTTACGACATGACCGTACGGCTGCAGCTCATGTGCGCGCTGGTGCAGCTTCGGCTCGGGCACATGTATCACGTCGCTGGATTGGTTTCGGATTTCGGACCCGCTGGCCCCGGTCGCCTTTGCCATGACTCGCTCCTTCAACTCAAGCGTCGTATCAGGCCATGCCCAGCCTCGAGAGCAGCGCTTTTGCTGCTGCTTCCGACGACGCGGGATTCTGGCCAGTAATCAGGTTTGCCGCGACAACCACGTATGACTGCCAATCCGGCCCCTTCGAATACTTGCCTCCATTCTTCTTCAACATGTCCTCGACGAGGAAAGGCACCACTTCGGTAAGACCGACGGCTGCTTCTTCCGAATTGGCAAAGGCGGTTACGGGTTTATCGCGTACGAGCGGAGAGCCATCGGGCGCCTTTGCATGACGCAGCGCACCGGGAGCATGACAAACCGCGGCAACCGGCTTTCCCGTCGCATACATGGTTTCGATCAATGCGATCGACTGCGGATCTTCTGCCAGATCCCATAGCGGTCCGTGCCCGCCGGGATAGAACACGGCGTCATAGTCCGCTGCCGAGACAGTTGAAAGCTTCGCTGTATTTGCCAGGGCCGCTTGCACTTCGTTATCCTTCTTGAGACGCTGGGTCGCTTCGGTTTGCGAATCCGGATCGTCGCTCTTGGGGTCGAGGGGGCGGCTGCCCGCCTTTTGGCGAAGCGAGTGTCATCTCGACGCCAGCGTCCTTGAACACGTAATAAGGCGCGGCAAACTCTTCGAGCCAGAATCCGGTTGTCCGCCCCGTATCGCCGAGCTGGTCGTGTGAAGTCAATACCACCAGGATTCTCATGACAACCTCGCGAGTCCTTTCAATTCACGTTGCAACGAGCCGAAAAGCGGTGTCATCAACCCAAGTCATTCTGGCAGTATAGGCGGCTGTCAGGAGCGCTGAGGGTGTTACCGGTTTTGGGGCTGTGTCCTTTCCCGCCCCTCGACCACATCGGTACGCAAGCGAGCCGCCCGTCTCCAGCACCCCCGTCAGTAATCGATGGTGATCCGGTTGTCGACCCGCATCACACCGGGGGCAAGCCATGCTACCCGCTCGGCCTCCTCGCGCTCGGCCCACGAGCGGACCGTGCCACGCAGGACGACCTTATTGCCTTCGGCCTCGACCGTGATGTGCTGTGCGTCGACTTCCGCGTTGCGCTTGAACGCGTCGTCGATCTTGCGCTTGAGATCCTCGGGCTTGACCTTCGGCTTGATCTCAATCTCGTTCGTCAGGCCGGTTACGCCGCTCACCCGCAGCGCCGTGTCGGCCGCGCGGCGACGCTGGTAGTCCCATTCGACTTCGCCCTTCAGCGTCACCTCTCCGTCCCTGACGACCGCCTTGATGGTGTCCGCCGCATAAGGCAGCTCGGCCTTCAGTTGGGCAATGATCTCGCGCACGATCTCCGGATCGGGCCGCCTGTTGATCAGAGGCAACCGCACCTCCATATCGTTTGCGACCCCCTTCACGCCGCGCACGCGCGTCGCGTCCTCCTCGGCCTTTTGCCTTTGCCGGAAGCTGCGTGCGAAACCAGACAATGTGACCGCGCCGTCCTTGACCGCAACCCCGATATCTGATGGATCGATGTCCGGATCCCACTTCAGTTCGTACTCCACATCTCGTTTGATGTCTTCGTCGGTTCTCATCGCTGCTCCTCGTCGGTTTGTTGATGGACTAACGCGCGCACGCGGGCTACGCCCTGCACCGCACGCATCCGTCCACGGTAGGGCCACGGTATGGCGCGCGGGGCAGATTTTCTTCCCGTCGCCTGCGCAGTTTTTGCGGAATGCTGCCGTACGTTCACATCTGAAAGCCGCGCAGCAGGAGCGCAGAGATCCGACACGTCTTTGCAGGAATGAGGAAGAAGTGCAACCGGCAAGAACCTAGTCTTGATGTCATCGTCATCCGGTCAATGGCCACGTCGACGTCCGAAGGTACGCGCCGGGCGGGACATGCAAGGCTGGTTGGCACCACCGCTGCTTTGCGGCGCGCTCGACCGGCTTGCGCGCGGCACTGGGCGTGAATTAAACCGTCTTGCCGCGGAAGGGTCTCGGCTTATCTCCCAGAGAAAAGGAGCAAATCGATGAGCGATCTAGTCGTTGTAAGCTTCAAAGGCGAAGACACGGCCGACCAGGTGTTGACCAAGCTCCAGCAGATGCAAAAGGAGCACCTGATCGACCTTGAGGATGCCTGCATCGTGGTCCGTAGCGAGAAGGGCAAGGTACACCTCAAGCAAGCCGTCGATCTCGTCAAGATCGGCGCGCTCAGCGGCGCGGCCTGGGGTGGTCTGTTTGGTGCGCTGGTTGGGCTGATGTTGCTCAATCCGCTCGTCGGGCTGGCAACGGGCATGGCCATCGGTGCAGGCACGGGCGCGTTGTCGGGAGCGCTCTCGGACTATGGAATCGATGACGATTTCATGCGTTCGACGGGCCAGAACATTGAGCCGGGTTCGTCGGCGCTCTTCATCCTTGTGCGTCGCGTGAATTTCGACAAGGTCCTGCCAGAGCTGAAACCTTTCGGCGGAAAGCTATTAAAGACGTCTCTCACGAACGATCAGGAGGAACGCCTGAAGAAGGCGCTAGAGAGCCTGAACAGCAGCGGCACGACAGCATGAGCACCCCTGCGTTGCATCAGGGTTGTGATCTTGAATTCTGTTGAAGTTCGCATTTGGGTCGGATCGACACTCCGACAAATATGCGGACCATACGGTGTGGACGTCGATCACATCGACGCGCAGTTCGACCTTGGAGAGTGCTCACGCTTAAATTTCCGAAGACTGTTACGATCGCATCTGAAGGTCGGAGAATCGAAATTCAGCAGTTGCGCGAACTGAGCGTCGGCCGACCGTGCTGTAGCGGACGCTTTGTCACTAGATGTGCTTCCTGGGGCAACAAGGTCGTTGAGAACACCGGTGCGCGCGGGACAGGCGGCCGGGCAAGGTCTCTTTCGGGTCGTGAACTCCGAAGGTGGAGCAACGGACTTTTAATCCGTTGGTCACCGGTTCGAATCCTGTACGGCGCGTCCGGTGGAGGACGGCATGAAAGCAGGAAGCACCACTATTGCGACGCTCGCAGCGGTCGTCCTGTCAGGGCTCGTCTATGTGAATTGCCCACAGATAAGATCGCTATGCGCCGAAGGCAAGGCACTCGACCTAGCCGTCTGCGTTGCGACTAAGATCCAGGTCGCTTGTAACACGGAAGCGCGCCGGAAGTACAAAATGTGTGTGAAACGAGCGACATGTTCCCTTTAGATAGTACCCGCCGTTAGCGTTCGGGTTCCAAGGCGAGCACGCAAAGCGCCGCCAAATCGAGAAACCCGGAGAGTGTCTACATGCCAGATCGTGCGACGTCAGAAAGGCGAGCCTTTCAGGCTTGTCCAACTCAGAACCGATCTTCGCGAGCAGCTTGTTAATCGCGAAGCCGGGTTCGAGCACGCGAGACCCGTGGTGTCGAGCATCTCCTGCTTCACGCACGCGCCGATCTCTCGCGCCACCCGGCAGATCAGTGACGTGGATTTGGACGTCGCCGATGCCGCGATTTTCGATCTGCGTGATGAAGGTGGCGGTCTCCGCCTGCAATAACCGTGATTGGCTGCAGACAACGCCGCTGCAATAGCGAAATGCCGCTGGTTCTCTTATGGAGCGCAACATGACAAAGGAAAGTCGCGTCGACATCCCGAAGTCGAAAGCCGGGGCGCAGGAAGCGCCGATGACCCTGGACGAGCAACTCGACGAAGCGCTCGAAGAGACCTTTCCTGCGAGCGATCCAATTGCCGTTCACCCGGAGCCCGAGCAACGCGCGAAGAAGTAAACTCAATCGTCGTGGGTACTGGAAAGCAACAGAGCGAGCTTGTCGACGCGCTGCAAACAGCGTTTCCTGTGCGTAGATTTGATCGACGCGCCCGGACAAGTCGGAAAGTCTTATGATCCAACGTGCACATTTACCGCGATGAGGGGCGACGCAGTTCGACCGCAGAGTAACTGTGGCGAACACGAAGCGTCCCGGGGGATGGCTTCAGCCCGATTTCCTTGCGTTGACAATTCCGTTCCACGTTCGCAAAGTCGCCACGTTCATTCGCAAAGAAAGGATGGAATTGAAAGCAGCATTGCGCAATAACTGCGCAGGCGAAGGGAAGAAATGCACGTCGGCACGCTTTACGATGGGCCAATTCGTGCGGCGCAGCCCGCGTGCGCGCGTTAATCCATCAACAAACCGACGAGGAGCAGCGATGAGAACCGACGAAAACATCAAGCAAGACGTGGAGTACGAACTGAAGTGGGATCCAGACATCGATTCAACAGATATCGGGGTGGCGGTCAAGGACGGCGTGGTCACGTTGTCTGGTTTCGCGCGCAGTTGGAGGCAAAAGCGCAAGGCCGAGGAAGATGCGACGCGTGTCCTCGGCGTGAAGGGGATTGCAAATGACGTGGAGGTCCGGTTGCCGCTGATCAGCAAGCGGCCCGATCCGGAGATCGTGCGCGAGATCATTGCCCAACTGAAGGCCGAGCTCCCTTATTCGGCGGACAACATCAAGGCGGTCGTCAGGGACGGATACGTGACGCTGAAGGGCGAAGTCGAATGGGATTACCAGCGCCGCCGCGCGGCCGACACGGCGCTGCGGGTGAGCGGCGTAACGGGCGTGACGAACGAGATCGAGATCAAGCCCAAGGTCAAGCCCGAGGATCTCAAGCGCAAGATCGAGGACGCGTTCAAGCGCAACGCGGAAGTCGACGCACAGCACATCACGGTCGAGGCTGAAGGCAATAAGGTCGTCCTGCGCGGCACGGTCCGCTCGTGGGCCGAGCGCGAGGAGGCCGAGCGGGTAGCATGGCTTGCCCCCGGTGTGACGCACGTCGACAACCGGATCAACATCGGGCGCTGACGGGCTAGAGACCGGTCGGTTCGCTCCCAACCGGTCATCGCGCTCGCTTCGGCGGTCTGTATCGACCCGAATGCGCGATACAGCAAAGCTTCAACCGGCCTGGTTCGCGTCAAAGGGCCGTGCCGTGGCCCGGATTCGAACCGGGCGCAACGCCTATGTCCTTTCTGCCTACGGGAGCTACCACGATGACGTACAAAATCGTCGTTTTCAACTCGAAGCGAGCGAGCGCGTTCATCCGCGACTCGAAATCGCCCTGCGGCTCCCGAAGCACTTCAGCGCGCGTCTGACGGGCCTCTGCTCCGTGCTCACCCCGCCGCGCGCTCGTTCTATGTGATGCGGGCGCGGCCGAATACTTTCAAAACGATGAGAAGCGCATCTTGAACGGCCTGACGCACTCGAGAAGCTCTTCCAAGCAAACTCGCGCTCGGTGACGTGTCGGGACAATGGGTCAAGGCCGCCCTCGTGAAGGCGGTGAAGCAGATCACCGTCTTCACCGTAAATGGCGCGAAAGGAGAGCCGCCCGGCAGCCGCATTTTGGGCGCGGATCGCCACGGCTATCGCGCGCCACGGGGCCGAGGTCACCGTTGCGGGGATGGACGGCGTGCGCGATGTGCCGGTCGGCGAACTGCTGCTGTCGCGCGCGGCCGACTTGGGCATGGACCTGATCATGATGGGCGCATATTCTTAATGCACTGTTCGCATGGTCGTCGAAGCCGGCCATCTGGCTGGCAACCGGTTGTCGCTGTCGCGCCAGTGTGCCCGCCGCACCAGGCCTCGCGTCACGCGCTGCCTCGACCGCACGCTGTGGAACGAAGTGAAGCGCCATATCTACAGCCTGCCGAAGGACTCGCCTCGCGAGCGGGAGCGCTATCTGCGCGCGCGATGGCTGTTCACGCTGTTCTATCTCGGCGGACTGCGGACCTCGGGGGCCCGGCCTGCAATGAATTTGCGAGACGGCTTTTTGAGAGTTCGTCGAACGTCCGTAATCTGCGGATGTTCTTTTCGACGCATCGGGCGAAGTTCGAGGCGAACGCCGGCCGTGAATCTTTCGAAAGCGGCAGAGTAGCTGAGGGCACGGCAGGGCTGCATCCGACCCCCGATGGAGCGATGGACCGGGTGACCGCAGGATCGTGACACATCTGAGCAGAAACCGGAAAGAAGCGCGCGCAGGCCATGGCTAGACTGGCCAGAGAGCGGGGTCCTGTCGATGTAATTTGACGCCAGCGCTTCGAAGCGTCTGTGACAGCACTTTTCAAGCCGCGTCAAAAACGCAAGGAGCGAATATGCCTGATACGGAAATCGCGCCCGCGGAAGCCGGGCAGCACGACGAGCAATTCCCGCTGCGCAAGCTCTTCGAACCCTTAAAGGTGGGACCGCACAACCTGCGTCATCGTGTCGTGATGGCGCCACTGACGCGTTCGCGCGCGAGCCGGCCAGGCAACATACCGTCGCAGCTGAACGCCTGCTATTACGCGCAGCGCGCAGCGGCCGCGCTCATCATCAGCGAGGCGACGCAGGTGTCGATGCAAGGACAAGGCTATGCATGGACGGCTGGGATCCATAGTCGCGAGCAGGTCGAAGGCTGGCGGCTCGTGACGGACGCCGTGCACGAGGCGGGCGGGTTGATGTTCATGCAGCTCTGGCACGTCGGACGCATATCGCACCCCTCGTTGCAGCCCGATGAAATGCTGCCCGTTGCGCCCTCTGCGGTCCGGCCGAAAGCGGAGGCGTTCATCGAGAACGAGCGCGGCGAAGGTGTCGTCGCGCCCTGCGTCACGCCTCGCGCACTGCAGGTCGAAGAGATGCCGTATCTCGTGCGCCAATACTTCAGGGGGGCGCGCAACGCAAAGGCTGCCGGTATGGACGGCGTCGAAGTGCACGGTGCGAACGGGTATCTGCTCGACCAGTTTCTGTTGTCCGGCACGAACCGCCGCACGGACGAATACGGCGGATCGAGCGAGCGTCGAGCCAGGTTGCTGTTCGAGGTGATCGAAACGGTTTGCGAAGTGTGGGGGCCGGAAAAGGTCGGCGTACGGCTCTCTCCTCTCGGCACCTTCAACGACATGCACGACGACGATCCCGAGGCGACCTTTTCTTACGTCATCGAGAAGCTCAATCGATACGGGCTGGCTTATTTGCACATCGTCAATCCTGCGCTGGCGGCGACCGGTGAGGATGCCGCTTTCACGCAGCGCGCGAAAGGCATGAACGAAATGATACGCCGCACTTATCGTGGTGTGCTGATGGTCGCGGGCGGGTTCGACGGCAGCAGTGCGGAAAGATGGCTCGAGGACGGCAATGCGGACCTGATCGCGTTCGGACGCTTGTTCATCGCCAATCCAGACCTGCCGGAACGCTTCCGGTCGCACGCTCCGCTCAATTCGCCGGATCCGTCCACGTTCTACGGAGGCGGCGAGCGCGGGTATACCGACTATCCGTCGCTCGCGCAGGAGCGCGGGGAGGCCCCACGGTCCGTCATTGATGGGCGTTGGAGATAGACTATCGCTGACCGGCGAGTTCGCTGGCGTCACGCGACGATGTACGATGGCCGCCGAGCCGGCGACCGATCACGCTGAGAGGCGCACCATGGCTGTCACTACCTGGGTTGTCGTTGCCGACGGCAGCCGTGCTCGAATCTTCGAGACACCGGGACTTAAGCTGGACTTGCGGGAAATCGAAGACCTCGTCAATGTCGTCCCTGGTGGACCGGCGCTGAGCGAGAAGGATCGCGAAAAATTCGCGAAGACCGTCGCCGACTGCGTCGAGCAGGGACGGCTTCATCACCGGTATCACCGATTGCGATTTGCCGTGGAGCCGAAGTTTCTCGGGATGCTGCGTGAGCGTCTGAGCGAGGAGACGCGTCAGATGATTTTCGAAGAGATTAACGAAGACCTCTCGGCCCTCGATGCACGCGAAATTCAAGCGCACCTGCGACGGCATTGACGGCGACCTGCCGTAGACCGCATTAAATGGGCGCGATCAAATCTGAAGTGCAACAGCTTTCTCGTGGAAGGTGCGCACATGCAAAAAAGAAGAACGTACCAACAGCTTCAGCCTGAAGAGCGCATGACCGTTGCAAGCATGAAGCAGCAGGGTTCGAGTGTTCGGGCCATGGCCCGAACACTCGGGCGCGCGGTATCAACTGTGAGCCGCGAGTTGGCCAGAAATACGTGTTCTGCCGTGGGCTGAGCGTCTGCGCCGGCGCAGTCACTCAGCACGAGCCCGCGCGAGGCTGCGCGCCCCTGTCCCAAGCTGCACCCTCAAAGCGTGTCGTGGCGCGTCGTACTCACCCTGCTGGAATGGAAGTGGTTGCCCCAGCAGATCTCGGGTACCCTCAAGCGCATGTGGCCCAACGATCCGACCCAGCACGTCTCGCACGAGACCATCTACACTGCCATGTATGCCCAGCCTGGCGGTGAGCTGCGCCGCCAGCTGATAGCCTGTCTGTGCCACGGCCACAGCACGCGTATGTCACGCAAGCGTGGCACTGACCGGCGCGGCCAGATCCCCGACACGGTGAGCATCCATGTGCGCCCGCCTGAGGTCGAGGACCGGATGATGCCCGATCACTGGGAAGGCGACTTCATCAAGGGCGCCGGCAACCAGTCTTCCGTCGGCGTGCTGGTTGAGCGCACCAGTCGCCTGGTGCTGCTGGTGAATATGGAAGACGCCACGGCCGCCTCGGCACCGGCGGGCTTCACTGCCAAACTGAATTCGATCGCCGCCCCACTGCGCCAGAGCTTCACCTACGATCAGGGTAGGAAATGACCCGGCATCAGGAGTTTAGCGCCGCCACCGGCGTGTGCGTGTACTTCTGCGATCCCCATAGTCCATGGCAACGCTGTACCTGCGAGAACACCAACGGGCTGCTGCGGCAGTATCTGCCGAAGGGCACTGACCTCTCGATCTACAGTCAGGACGAACTCGATGCCATCGCCGACAGCCCCAACTGCCGACCTCGCGCTACCCATGCATTTCATTCGCCATTCGAGGTCTTCGAACGTATGCTTGCAACCGCTGCGATAACCTCAGCTTCCATTCATTAGCCACTGTTGCGCTTCACTCTTGAAACCGCCCACCACTTCGCCGACCTATTCGCGACCTTGCAGCGCGGCAATGCGCTTGTCGATCGGAGGGTGCGTCGCGAACAACCCAAGCCAACCGGGTTTGTCGGTGATGCCGAATGCCTTGAAAGTTTGCGGAAGTTCGCCGGGTTCAAGCCCACCCAAGCGGGCGAGCGCGCTGATCATCGGCCGCGGTGAAGCCAGCAGTTGAGCAGATCCCGCATCGGCGCGAAACTCGCGCAAGCGCGAGAAGTAGGCGACGATCACTGAAGCGAGGATACCGAAGACGATCTGGCAGGCAATAACAGTAACGTAAAAACCCGGGCCCACCCCGCGTTCAGTGCGAAAGACAGTCTTGTCCACGAAGTAGCCGACTACGCGCGCGAAGAAAATCACAAAGGTGTTCACCACACCTTGAATGAGGGTCAACGTCACCATATCGCCGTTGCTCACATGCGTAATTTCATGTCCGAGGACCGCTTCTATTTCCTCGTTATTCATCGATTGCAGCAAGCCGGTCGAGACGGCCACCAAGGCTGAATCCCTGAATGCGCCTGTGGCAAATGCGTTCGGCCCACCTTCAAAAATTGCAACTTCCGGCATACCGATGCGGGCTTTCTGTGCGAGTTGCCGTACGGTGCCCACCAACCATTGCTCGGTCGCATCGCGTGGAAAGTCAATGACACGCGCCCCGGTTGTCAATTTCGCCATCGGCTTTGAAATAAGCAGCGAGATAATCGAACCGGCAAAGCCTACCACTGCGGAGAACACGAGTAGGGCATTGACTTTCAGCCCGCTCTCGGTCAGGAAGCGGCCGACGCCGAAGACATTCAGTACTATCGAAAACACCAATATCACCGCGAGGTTGGTGGCGAGAAACAGTATGATGCGTTTCATTCGCGAAGCTCCTTTAGAAGCTTGCTACGGGTTGGCCTGGGGCAGAGCATACGTCCATGGTTCTCGCGCTTCTTCCTTCTTCCTGCCCGGACATGTTGGATTCCTGCGTTTGTGCGCGAACTGCCTCCGAAACGGCGGCACGATGCACCGAGACTCCCGTGCCGCATGTGAGGTAATGATGGGGGCCTGGCATAGGGCCGGGGTATCAATCAATTGGCCAACCATCAATGCCATCCAATTCAATCAAGCTGTCTCCTCCCTCCTCGTGGCCCGCTGGGAAATAAGCACGATGCAGGCGACAATGAAGCCAAGCAGGATCAGGGACGCATACAATCGGCTGACGTGCAGCCCCTGCGCCTGTGGCTTATTCGAGGAGGTCATCCTGAGTCGCTCCCCAGGATCGCGTCAGGATGAAGACGCCCACACCAGCATAGTGCGCGGAATTTTCGTCCGGGAAGTGGAGGGCAGCCGGACGATGAGTCCGGCTCCAAAGATCAACGCGCCATATTCGTAACCGAGGCCCAGGCCACCCCGGTCTGAACCGGCCATCCAGTCGCCGAGCGCAACGCCGCGGGTCTACGAAAAACAAGAGCGTGGTCAGGTAAAACCACTCGGGCCGTCGACGTGCCGATGCTTTGACAGGACAACTTCGTTCGAACCGGTACCAGGTCGCGAGGCAGAAGAGGAGAAGTGGGAAGCGATGACAACGCCACGCGGATCGCGATCTCCGCGCGATCGCGCCGCGCGACTTTGTCACCAGTTCGCGCGAACCGTGAGCGGCCGCGTAGAAGTGCTCAAGCGTCGCGTCGATCACCGAATCGATTGACTTGCGTTTGCCGGCGCTCGCCGCACTTTCTTACGCAGCGTTCAGAAGTAACAGAGCAGCCGGCAACTGCGCGGCTTCCGAACGCTAGCGCCAGCCCCTTGATTACCAAAGTTCGTCTTTCCATTTTCTTTCCTCCGTGCAGTTTCAATTGCCGCTCCGGGCCAAGCCCGACGCGTCGGGAATGTGCTGCGAAGCTGACGGCGACGTCGGCGATCCTATCTCAGTCTTTTCAAGCGCCCATTTCCTCTCGTATCGCTCTCTCCTGCCTGGTCCAGGCTCCGCCGCATGGACGATGCCGTTCAGGCGGCATCGCCTGCGGCCGTGCATCGCGTCAGACGTGCGCCGGTTTCTTGGTCGACTTGTTCGGAGCTCCGTCTCTGGTGATTGCTTCTGTACGAGCACGGCGTTTGCACCCTGTCGTAGGTCATAACGACTTTGTCGCCTTCGCGCACGTCGCCGCGCAAAACGGCATCCGCGAGCTGCGACTCCCCTTCCTGAGGGATTTTTTGCTTGAGCATGCGTGCGCCGAACTCCGGGTCATAGCCGATGTCCGCGAGACGGATTGCTGGCGGCGATGATTATCGTATTCGTAGAATCAACCAGACGTCCCTCGCCGTCGGTGAGTCGGCCTTCGTCGAAGAGTTACAGAAGCAGGTTATGCATCTCCGAATGCGCTTTCTTGCGCTCATCGAGCAGCGCCACGCTATACGGCCGGCGGCGCACGCGCCAGGTGAACTGGGCAAAGGGTGAAAATCGGATTATCGGCGGGCTGATTTCAACCCTTGGCGTATTCGAATTCCGGGAGCTTGCTCAGCGCATCCTTGCTCGCGCCCTCCAGTATCATCTTCGGTGTGATCTGCTTGAACCGCTGCACCGGAGTGGCGACGCCGTGCGCAGCGATGCCGAGAAATCCGCCAACATCGATGATGGCCACGGAAAGTGACCCGTCGGGCGCGATAATCAGGTCGTCGATCCGTCCTATCTTTTCGTTTTTGTCGTTGTACACGTCCGTGTGGACTAGCTTCGATGCACGCCACCCCTTCGCTACGAGTTGCGTTTGGGTGACGCTCACGCCGAGAGGCACCGCGCCTGCGACCGGGGCTGCGGGCTGCTGCCCCGTCGCGGAGCCGGCCGGGAGCACGGTGGCCGTCACGGCGAGCAAAAGTGAGAGGGTTCTCGTAGCCTTTTCGAGTTTTTTATTCATGATGTACTCCCAATGCGTACGAATAAATAAAGGGGCACCCTGCCCCGCCGTGGCCTTTATGGGTGCAGCGGCCCGTTCCGCTTGCCGGAGAAGTCGCTACGCCGCCGGCCGCGCGGACTGTTGCGGAGTGCTATCAGCAGCACTGCAGTGATCACGGTCTGCATAGGCCGAGCGGCAATGGAATCCACCGGTCTTTTTGGCTCGAGCAATGCCGGAACCCTGTGAGGACCGCCGCGGCGCATCCTAACAGCGCGTACGCAGCGAACATGGCGATGAGCAGAACAAGCGTAATTCCAGGCGCCAACAGCGCGAGCAGGCCCAATAGTAGTCCCGCGATGCCTCGCACCAGGAGCAGCATCCGCCATGCATGTGCTAACAGTTCGTCCATCGCTGGTGCTCCGATCTCAACCAAGGTGAACTTCATCCAGGACGTCAGCTTTTGCGCCGAGCTGATTCGGCCCATGACGTCAAGCCTAAGCTCGCCCGTGCTTCTTTCTCTTTTCTGCCTAGAGGTATCGAAAATCTGCAGTGTGACCCGCGCGCGGACCGGTCGCGAAACCGGGACGAAAGGATCGGCGAAGGCGATGTTGGTGTCCTCCTGCAACTCGCGAGTTGCCGCACCGATCAATCCTTCTTCCGGCTTCACTTTTTCGCCCGGCAACTACCACCTCGAACCCCACTTCGCGACGAGCAACAATGCGGCTATCCGCTACCAGTCGGGCGTCCAGCTTACCGCGGACTACGGCGTCAATTACCACATCAAACACAACTGGCTCGTCGGCGTGGGCGGATAGCCGCTCGTGCTTCAGCGCCATGGCGAACTGAAGGATCTTGCAATCCGTGGCCGAGAGTCCGAGAGGTTTGCGAGCCGCGCCCAGCGGTGTGAAACCCTCGCTGGACGTTCAAACAGTGGCCAAGAAATACCTTGCGCGACATCTCTCGACTGAATTCACCGGCCATCGCCCGCTTCATCGCTTTCAACACCGACGAGAGTGGACTGCCGTCGTTCTCAAAGGGCTCAGCGACATAAATAATGTTCACGCCAGCGCGGCGGCATGTGTACTCATAAAAGTCGCTCTCATCGACATCCTGGAAACGTCCCCAGCGGCTGACGTCGTACACCAGAACGCTGGAAAATCTGCTAGCGGGATTTTCCACATCAAGCAGCAGTTGGATCAGCGCTGGCCGGTCACGCAATGTGAGACCGCTGATTCCCGCGTCTTCGTAGTCCCGCACGATCCGTATGTTTTGTGTGTGGCTGCATACCGGGCAATCGCTTCGCGCTGGAAGAGCGGAGAGTATTCCTGGTGATCGGTGGACATGCGAATGTATTGCGCGGCCCGGGGCGGCGCAGCCGGGTGAATAGAAGGCGTCCCGGCGGGGGACATGGAAGCTCGACTGACGGTAAGCTTCAGTGCTAGTGTTTTTCGCTACGAAGTCAAGATCGGCGATAACGCTTGCCGCGAGAGGAAACCAACATTATTGCCCTGCGCCCGCTCCAGTCCGGCATCAGAAACATTCGCGGCGACGCTATGCGTGGAATTACTTGAGGACGGCAATTCGCAGGGCTACGAACGCTTAAAGCCCGGTCGCAGTTCCAATGAGATTCATGCGATCACGGTCGTGAAGGCTTATTCACTCATTTCAACGTCACTCTATCTCGGTCGTTGACGATCCGTGCACTGGCATCGGGGGATTGAAATCGACCATATGCGACTGGCTGCGAAATCGGCGAAATTGCTTCGATTCCGCTGATGCTGCCATACACTAACGACGGGGATCTTAACGCTGGCAAGAGCAGGTCCTGCGTGAAAGTCGATATTTGGCGCGAGTCGGGAGGACCATTCTCCTGCCCGGGTTGGTGCTGCCTTCCCGAAATCTGCAGTTTTTGACCCTACACGGAGGTTACAGTGAACGAAACCGAAGCAAACGAATGCACCGAGATTCGTCTTCATGCCGGGACTGTTATCGAGAACGGCTGTCGACGCGCGATCGTTGCCTGTACCGACATGCTGGACGTCACCCAGACGAACGGCGCTTACGAGCAACTATGCGAAGTTCGGGACGCTTCGCCCGGTCTTCACGTTGCAGCTAAAGCCGCACGACACAATGCTGGCCGGATGCGGTACAACGGATGATCGAATCTACCGGATTGGACGAGGAAGCACGCGCCGAACTGCTCTGCTATCTTGCAATAGCCCTGCTTGTCTCCAGGGCGCGCGGCGGTGATTGGCTACGCACAGATCACCTCGTCGAGTCGACCCGCATCTGGCTTGCCGGAAACGGCGCGAAGGCCAACTGGTCAGAGCGGGTGCAACTTGGCACTCTCTCAGAAAAGATGGCGCTCGACCTGACAGGTCTGCCGGATTTCGCCGACGCGGAATACTTGGCAAGACTGTTCACCAACGGGTGGAGACTGGACTATCGATCGCCTGTTGTACGTGGAATCTACTCAACTTGCGTGGCCAAGCTGAGCGGGGAAGCATGACCTAGTCGTCACACTACCTTCGACCGTGTAGCTATCGATGTTGACGTGGATGTCGCGCTCGTCGAATGAAAAATGGCGGATGTTGCATCGGGCCGAAGTCGACCCCGTTGCTGCCGGTCGAACTGTCGAAGTCCCAAGGGCCGATTTCGATTGTTCAACGGTCATTCGTGAAGATCGTAGGTGCAGCACGCAATTAGGCGAGCAGATCTGAGGCGTTTTCACTTTCCACCTCGCGCCACAATTGATCAATATCCTCGCTATATCGGTGATTGCCCATGCCACGTCGTCATGCGAGGTATGGATTGCAGCGTGAACAGAAGAAATTCAGTTGGCGAGATATTCGTATGCAGGCGTCGACTATTGACGCGATGGAATGGCGACTGGCGGCTGGCGTCAGGCGGTCCGCGGGCGCTGGACACCACCGCGCATTGGGCGGCCGGCCCTGCGATAAAGCGTGCATCGTCATGCTCGCTCCCGGGGGGCGGCATGGAAAATGGCCGGAGTTAGGCCTCGGCGTGTACCGGTTTTGCACGGACGGACCGACGATGCTCGAGTCCGCCTGAAGTGGACGCGCGCAGCTTGGGCGGCACACTCGCGTCGCAACTATCAGGCACGCGCGTGGCGTTCGCGTGAAAATCGTCCGACCACCGCGCAAGGGCAGTGTCATGAGCCCAGCAGCCCCGCCGCGATGTTCACGCACAAGCCGAGCACGGCGACGTTGAAGTAGAACGACAGGATCGATTGAGCGAGCGTCGCGCGGCGAATTTCGCGCGAGCGTAGCACGACGTCCGAGGTCTGCGACGCAACCGCGATCGTGAACGAGTAGTAGAGGAAGTCCCAGTAGTTCGGCAGCAAATGGTGGTCGGGGAACTTCAACGCGGTTTCCTGGGCGTCGGTGTCGTAGTAGAGCCGCGCGTAGTGGAGCGTGAAGATTGTCGGAATCAGAAACCATGCGCCCATCAACGTCAGACCGGTCAGCAGGTAGTGCGATACGATCGACGCGCCTCCCGCACCCTTCGCCGAGGCGAGCTCTAGTACGATCGCGGCGATGCTCGCGACCGTCGCGATACAGATTACGAACAGCACGACGCCCGCGTTTTCGTCGTCGCGTATCGCGTATTCGCGCACGCGGTGTTCCTCGGTGAGGGCCATATGTACCCAGATCATCAGCAGGTAGCTCCAGACGGCCGCGTCCCAACCGAGCAGCGTGCGAGTCAGCGGACTCGTATGGCCGGGGATGAGGAGCGCGACGACGACGCCGATCGCGAGGCCGATCACCGTGCGGGGACGATTGCGAAGAAGCTGCGGATAGTATTTGATGGACATGGGACTCGATGAACGATCTTTCGCAGCGGCCTTACCCGCCGCTTTCAGTAGACAGTCGATTGCGCGGCCGCGGCGCAACCCGGGTCGTCATACCGCCGTCATTGCAATCATGCATGCAACACCACGCACGCGGTGCGCGTGAATCTCCGCACGGATGCCAGATCGCTTTCCGGCGCGGCTGAGTTGCCGCATTCCGTGAATACTATAAGCTATGGTCAAGACGGCCATCTATGATCAGGCGGGTTATTGGGCGTTCGAGAGCTGCCGGTGAGCACAGTGCACAATTCAGTCTCGCCGTTTTGATGGCAGACAATGGGCTCGACGAGAAGATCCTCGCGCTACAGGAAGAGGAGTCGTTGCAGGTAGACGGGAATTGTGTCAATTGCCAGCGGCTATGCCTTGCTGCGTCAGGACTGGGCAGGTGTCAGTTTTCTTGCGGTCTACGCTCGTGCAGGCCGGTTATCTGGCCGGCAATCCGCTGTCGCTGTCGCGTCAGCGCGCCCGACGGGCCCGGCCGCGCATCGTCCGGTATCTGTCGCCCGAGTTGTGGCTCGAGGTCAAGACCTGGATTCAGGGCATGCCAGTGCAGACCGGTCGCGAGCGCGAACACCACGCACGCGTGCGCTGGCTCTTCACCCTGCTCTATCTGGGCGGTCTGCGGATCACGGAGGTCGGCACGAACACGATGGGACGGTTTTTCCGGCGCGGTGACGAAAACGGCACGGATCGCTGGTGGCTCGAAGTGATGGGCAAAGGTGGCAAGGAGCGGCTGGTGCCCGCCACCGCAGAAATGATGACGGAACTGGGCACCTACCGGCGGGCACGCGGACTGCCCGCCCTGCCCTCGCCGGGCGAGGACACGCCGCTCGTGCTGCCGGTTGGCCGGTCGCTCAAACCACTCACGCGCGCAGCGTTGCACCGGATCGTGAAGGACGTTTTTAGCGGTGCGGCGCAATCCCTGCGTGCGCGTGGTGAAGACCATGCGCCGCGCGCGGACCGCCTCGAGCAGGCATCGGCACACTGGCTGCGTCACAGCGCAGGGTCCCACATGGCGGACCAGCAGGTCGATCTGCGACTCGTGCGTGATAACCTCGGGCATGCGTCACTGACGACGACCAGTCAGTATCTTCACGTCGACGACGATCGCCGGCACCGCGAGACCGACGAGAAACACCGCATTGACTGGTGACCGACTGGTGACAGATGGCAGCCAGCCCCTACCGCCTGATCTGGAAATCGAAGGCCTTGAGCCTGACTGGTTCACCCGGATGCAGGCGGACTTTTCTTTCTGCGACCGCGATAATGCGGCGCTGTCCGGTCAGGCGGAACGAAATTTCGTGTTGGTCTGCGGTAGTGTAGATTGCAGCCTGTTGGAGACGGGGTTTGCGGTTTCGGAGAATGCAGACGCGGCAGACGGTTAGTTGCATGTTTGCAATCAATATGGCCGCCCAGAGTGAGCATTTACGGGAACCCCTTTCACCACCATGCGAAGGGTCCGCCGAACTGCATGCCGGCAATTGAAGACAGTGCTCGCCCACTCTATCGGGTGACAATTTAGGCGCGATTTCGATTTGCGTTAGCGTTGGGCGATCGGCTGTACTCGACCCCGTTGCGGCCGGTCGCCATGTTATGAGCCAAAGGCGCGTTCCGGAGTACAACGGCCATTCACCTAGTGACCTCGCCGGCCGACGACGAGTCTTGAGGTTTATTTAACGCACGCCCTGACGCGCCGGCGCGCGTCTCCAAGCCTGTGGACATGGGCAGGCGCCGAACAAACCTAAAAAAAGGCGGACTGTCAGCGGAATGCAGACTGCCAGCACGAGAGCGTTCCACCTGAAGTCTCGATGAATGGATTGGGGGATTCAGTTGACTCGTCGTGACGCCTCGCGGTGCGTTGGGCAGCACCCCGTGACCGGAGGCGGTGCTGCCCGTTTACCGCGAAGGACAAATTCGGGCGCTTACTTCTGATAACCCGCCTGCTTCACAGCGCGATCGGCAGCGGCGTTGCCCGCCTTCAGCGCTGCGTCCACACTGGTTTGCCCAGCAACGACGCCCGCAATCGCTTGCCCCACCACGGTCCCGAAAGACGGGAACTCGGGGATGCCTACGAATTGAATCCCGCTGTACGGCACCTTCCTGAGCGATGAGTCGTTCGGTCGGCCGATTCGATCGCTTTCCACACAAATTCTCCGAACGGAGCGGCCTGCTTGTACTCGGGACGTGCAAAAGTCGACTTCCTGCCCGGAGGAACGGATGCCCAACCCTCGTCCTTTCCAACCATCTCGATGTACCGTTTCGACGTTGCCCAGGTAACAAATTTCTTCGCGGCATCCTGCGACTTCGAGGTCTTGGGGATCGCGAGCGACCACGACCACAGCCAATGCGATCCTTTCGGCGTCACCGCAACCGGCGCCGCGGCGAAGCCTATCTTTTCCGCCACTTTCGACTGCGACTTGTTGTAGAGGGTGCCCGCGGCGGCCGTCGAATCGATCCACATCGCGCACTTGCCGGACGACATTAGCGTGAGGTTCTCGTTGAAGCCGTTCGAGCTCGCTCCGGGCGGCCCGTCGTTCTTCAAGAGGTCTGCATAGAAGCTAATCGCCTTGTGCCACTCCGGCGTATTAATCTGCGCTTTCCAGTTCTCATCGAACCAGCGTCCACCGAAGGTATTCACCATTGTCGACACGTATGCCATGTTTTCGCCCCAACCTGCCTTCCCGCGCAGACAGATGCCATACTGACCCTTGGACTTATCAGTGAGCGTGTCGGCGAATTGCTTGATCTGATCGTAAGTCGGCTGATCCGGCATTTTGAGCCCAGCTGCCTGAAACAGGTCCTTCCGATAAAAGGTCATCGAGCTCTGGACATAGAACGGCAGCGCGTAGAGTTGGCCATCGTAGGAAAGGCCGTCGCGCGCGGTCTTTACCACGTCGTCGAGGTCGTAGTCGACCGGCAGATTGCTCATCGGCACCAGCCAGCCGCGCTTGTCCCACTGCGGCGTTTCGTACGTACCCATTACAACCACGTCGAACTGGCCGCTGTTAGTGGTGGTATCGGTCGTCGCGCGCTGACGAAGCACGTTTTCCTCAAGGATCACCCAATTCAGCCTGATATCCGATCATTCGGCTTTCGACGTCACATGATAGCCCAACGCCTTACTGCGACAGTTCCCAATTGTATGGGTTAAGCGACTCGGGCACGCAGCACTACATCTGCCCTTCGCACGCCGGAATTGATTCAAAGTCCTCTAGCCATTGAAATCGGCGTTTGGTCCACGTCTGACGAAATGGTCGGGGTATTTCGGACCGTTGCTCAAGGGTTCCCACGCGCAGGGTGTACTTTTCGGGATTCTCGATCGTACAAGAATAAACCGGGCTCCCGCAATTGTCGCAAAACGCGTGGACTCGTCGCGTTCCGCTTTCCGCTGTCTTGACGTATTTTTTGGGGCAGCCCTTGATAATGCAAAATCCTTCGGCGGACGCGCTTACATTTAGGCGAAATGCGGAGCCAGATAGGGTTTGACAGTCGAAGCAATGGCAGATAAACGATGCTTGAGGATTGACTGTAGCTTGGAACTGTATAGCACCGCAATGACATCTTCCTTCGACGTTCATCGAACCTCCGGTTGTATTAGCTGACCATTGATCGCCGCGCCAGCGTCGTTAGGACATGACGCACGCCCGCGACTTATGCGGGGCATTTCCTGACCACACCCAGGTCAGCCGAATGGTTTACTCCATCTACGCTTCCCGTCGTAAGTGCGCGCGTATCTTCACTGGTCACGGCTTCCTTTTTTGGATATAGTACCAAAAAAGGAACTTTGGCGCAGTGGTTTGTTTGAGATTGGCCGGAAGCTGACACTGCTGGAGCGGGCAACTGCGCCGGCGCCAATAAACGAACGACTCACGTAGCTGGGCTTTTTATCGCGCATAAAGGGATTTCCCAGGTAGCTGGACAAGTGCCAAGTCGCTGGGTTCAATGTCGGCGAGCCGGCGCTCGCGTTTAACACAAACGAAACAGAATGGAAGGAGACGTGCTATGACCTTGGAGTCCACGGAAGATATCGAGGCAGAACGGAGCGCAACAGGTAACGGCAAGCTTCACCTAGCATCGCCTCGTGGGCATGGTGGGGCCTACCGGAGCCTGCTCAAGGAACCTACGGCCACCTTAGCTCGGTGTATCGAAGAAGGTCCACACTGCTGCAGCGCGGCTGTGCTCGGCTACAACTGAAAAGGCCGTCAAGGCAGGCCGCCAAGGCAGGCATAGCGGTCCGGACAGATCGGCGTCCTGCAACGAAAGCAATGACTGAAGGTGTCGCGATATGGTCATCTTGCGGACTCGTGCTCTACCTTTGCACGAGTCGGACCATCTGGCGAGACCGAGCAATTCAACGCCGGAATGAACGATAAACGCAGTGGAGCATCGCTTTGCGCATTCAGGATCGGGCTTGGAAATGAACAAAAGGATCAGCATCTCCTCGCGGGACGTACTTCTCGTGATCGACGTCCAAAACGATTTCATATCAGGGACCGTTGCGATCCCAGATGCACCTGCCATAATTCCCGTGATTAATGAGCTAACTCAGCACTTCAGCCGGGTGGTATTCACGCAAGACTGGCACCCATCGGAGCATGTGTCCTTTGCAAGTCGACACGGGCTGAGCGTCGGGGCAGCAGTCGAGACCGCATACGGCCCCCAAATGGTGTTCGCGGATCATTGCATTCGTGGGGGATTCGGCGCAGAACTTCCGCCGGACCTTAACCAAGATCGCGCGGTACTTAAGCTTTACAAAGGCTATCGAGCGGATGTTGACTCATTCTCAGCATTTACTGAGAACGACGGCCTAACGAGGACAGGACTAGCTAGCTATCTGCGTGGTCTGGAAGTAAGACGGGTGTTCTTGGCCGGTCTTTCTTTGTACGGATGCGTCCGGCATTCAGCCCTTGATGCGATCCAGGAGGGCTTCAATGTCTATGTCATTGTTGATGCATGCAAAGCGCGATCTTCTTCGAAGAATGCTTTGTATGAAGTGGAGATGACCGCCCACGGCGTACGCATGATCTCGTCTAAACAGATAGAACAGATGGACGCTTTGCGTCGCACGGTCCGCTAGGAAAAGTCCAAAGCGGCACGAACCTTTCTCGTACCCGACGTAGGCCTAGCACAGTCCTCGAGAAAGCGTTTTGTTGAATCCGCTAGCGATAGGTTTTCGACCGCTACCAAGTTTGCGAGGTTCGACACCGGACCAGCGGTCATAGTCGGCAGCTCGTCTGAGTGTCGCTCTCAATGTCCCGGGCCGTTTTCGCGGCTTCCACCTGAAGGTCTGTCGGCAGCACCACGCCGTTCTTCATTGCGGTGATCTCCGCAAGGATTGATACGGCGATCTCGGGTGGAGTGCGACTGCCAATATAGACGCCCGCCGGCCCGCGCAGACGTGAGAGCTGTTGGTCGCTAAGGTCGAACTCCTTGAGTCGTTCCCGTCGCGATGCGTTGTTTCGGCGTGAGCCGATCGCACCCACGTAAAAGGCGCGAGTCTTTAGCGCCTCCATCAACGCAAGGTCGTCGAGTTTTGGGTCGTGAGTAAGGGCAATGACCGCGCACCGTTCATCTAGTTTCATTTCGAGCACTGTGTCATCGGGCATGGTTCGCACAATTGTTGCGCCAGCTACATCCCACTCCTCTGCATATTCAACGCGTGGGTCACAAACCGTCACGTGGTAATCGAGTCCGATGGCCATCTGGCAAAAATAGCGGGATAGCTGTCCGGCCCCTATCACCAACATTCGATACTTCGGTCCGTAGATCGCTTTCAGCCGATTGCCGTCGAAGGAAATGCCGTCCGTCGCCTGCGCGAGCGACAATACTGCCTCTCCGGTCGCCATGTCGACAGTCCGCGTGATCAGCCGCCCTTGCTCGATGGCGCCGCAAAGTTCCGTTATCCGACTTTTTTCGCTCAGAGGTTCTAACACTAACTGGATTGTTCCACCGCATGGCAAGCCGAAACGATGGGCCTCCTCGGCCGCTATGCCGTAGGTGACTACTTCTGGCGTCTTTTGCTCGATACCGCGCTGACGAACTCTTTCCACGATATCGTCTTCAATACAGCCGCCAGAGACAGACCCTACAACCGCACCGTCATCTCGCACGACCAGCAATGCGCCTTCAGGGCGCGGCGACGAGCCCCACGTCTTGACGATTGTGACAAGTAATGCGCGACGTCCATTGCTAAGCCAATGAACGCAAGCTTTCAATACCTCTAGATCCACGCTATCCATCTAACACTCCAACTACCCTTCCATTACGATTTTCTAGGGACTCGAAACGCGCTCGCTGTTTGAGTCTCCGAATATGTGCAACCGGCACGGAAAGACGGCTTTAGGCTGACGCCAAGATGCAATGGACAAACATTGAGCTGCTTTACCAGAATCGAATCGTTGGCGCTTGACCGCGGCATCGGCGGGCGACGACGGGTGGCCGTCATGTCGTCGCATATCGGCAGCATTTGACGGAGACAGTGCAGTCGCGGGTACTGGCCGTCTACAGGCGGCTTCGCAGCAAGCGATCCTCACGTCGTTAAGCGGTGCTTCGCTACAAGTCGCGCTGTGGCACTCCTCTAATAACGTCCCTAAGCCCTCAAAATTTCGTGCAGCGCTTTGGCGGCACCGAGCAGATGACCGTCCGACCTAAACTTGCCGACCAACTGCACACCTATTGGAAGACCATTGTCGGCCGTGCCGGTTGGAAGATGAATACATGGCCATCCGAGCACCGACCAGACTTTATTGAACGCTGAGGATCCGGTACTCGCGAGACCCTTCGGAGAAGTTCCAGGCGCACTCGGAGTGAGGATCAGATCGGCATCGCCAAACATACGATCCCAGTCTGAACGCAAGAACTCCTGTCGGGCCCTCCTCTCGAGGTAAATCTCATCGGGGATTGCGAGCCCTCGGTCAATAGCCGATGCCAGCGTGGGACTGAGCTGCTCACGGTTTCGCCAGACGACCGGAACAAGGCTGCGGGCAAGTTCGTATTCCATGATCGATCGGTGTACCTCGTTCAGCTCTGTTGAACCGTCGAACGATTCGGCCGTCGCACACACAATCCCGCTGCCTCTTAGCCTCTCAGCTGCTTCACGTAATGCGCGCAGTCCCGTTGGTTCCAGTTCATGCTCGGGATTACTCTCCACGATTGCAATACGTAGCGGCCTCGACCTTAAGTCAACCTCGTGTTTCTTGAACGGCGTTAGCACTTCCAGCACGGTGGCGGCCAGTTCTAGCGAATCCGCATACCACCCGATGACATCGAGGGACTCGCAAGTCACCTTTAACCCGTCCCGGAATACCGCACCGAACGACGGCTTGAAGCCGACTACTCCACAGTACGCTGCGGGCCTGATCATGGACCCACCCGTCTGCGTGCCTAATGCCAGCGGCACCATCTTCGCTGCAACAGCCGCGGCAGAGCCACTCGAAGAACCGCCGGGAGTGTGAGTCCTATCGTGCGGGTTGCACGTTGGTCCCGGCTCTCGAAAAGCATATTCCGCTGTCACAGTCTTTCCGATCGGAACAGCGCCTGCGCGTCTCAACAATGCGACGCTACACGCATCGAACGCCGCGGGGCGATCGGAAGTCGCCTGCGAACCACAACGGGTTGGCATCCCGGCTACATCAATCACGTCCTTTACGCCAAACGGCGTTCCCGTCAACGGACCTGCATGGACATTCGATAAAAGCTCGTCGCACTCGGCGAACGCAGCCACGTGGGACCATGCTCTAAGCTTCCCGTCATTGCGAGAAATCACCCCGAGAGAGTGAGCGACTGTTCCCCCGACCCCTTCGCCCGCATTTCCGTGCGCAACCTGAGCTTTCGCCTCGTCTCTTAAACAGTCGTTCACTTCATCGCTCCAAACCATGGAAAGGACGTCTCATACTAAAATGCGAACGTATTCCATTTTTGGAACATAAAATATGCGGGTTTCTACCAGGTAGCCTCGCGAAACCGCCGGATCAGCCAGCGCTTGAACTCTTGGACCGCAGGTCGCACCGAGCGACGGTTGAGAACGACATAGGAAAGGCCCAAGTCGACCGTCAGCGAGAATGGCGAGACCAGGCGCCCTGCCTGGAGCTCCGGAACACAAAGGGCGGGTGTCGTCACGAGAAGACCGGCGCCGTCCACGGCAGCGTCAATTGCGAGTGATGCGTGCGTGAACCGGATGCCATGGCCCGGGTCGTCGACCTTAAGCCCGGCGGCGGACAGCCAAAGACTCCAAAAGGAGGATTGTCCGTACCTTGTCCCTCTCTCATCGTGGAGCCACCGAAAGTTGAACACATCATCTACCGTAGCAAGGGCGCGGCCCTCTGAGAGCAAGGAGGGGCTGCAAAGAAGCGAGATCGACAGAGGTAGAAGCTCCTCTGCTTCCAGATCGGGATGCTCGCCTTGGCCGTAAACGATCACCAAATCGGTATTCTCCGCCCATTTAAGAAGCGTCTTCGAATCGTCCTCCATGTGTAACTTGGAGCCCATCGGTGTTCTCATTCGCGTCGTGATGTTGAGATCGACATCTGGATGCAGGGCCAGATATTGATGCGTTGTCGGCATCAATAGTCGCGTGGTGAACGAGGGAGGGGCGCTCACTAAGATCTCGCGGTCCTCGGGGTAGCGTTGCAGCACTTGGACCCCGTGGCAGAGGCTTTCGAACCCGGCTTGGAGGTACGGACGACAGGCGGCCCCTGCTGGCGTCAGCACGAGACCGCGGTGCACCCGTTCGAAGAGCTGTACGCCAAGCAGACCTTCAAGATACTGAATCTGATGGCTTACAGCGGTCGGCGTGACGTTAAGCTCGGCCGCAGCCGCCTTGAAGCTGAGGAGTCGAGCCGAGGCTTCTAGCGCGCGCAAGGACGTCAAAGGGAGCTGAGACGGTTGCATCTTCGGATGAAAAAAAGTCTGGTCAAACGTAGATTAAATCGTTTGACGGTCTTTGCATATAGTCGTAGCTTTAGCCTTTGAAGATCAATCTCTCCGACGTACCAGGATACAAGGCCTGCGTCCATCATGGACTGGGACACGGCTGAAAAATTCTATGCAAATCGAACTGACCGTCAACCAGGCCCTCTATAGCCTCGACATAGACGAGACCACTCCCCTTCTTTACGTCCTGCGCAACGATCTCAAACTCAACGGCCCCAAGTATGGATGCGGTCTCGGCGAGTGCGGAGCATGCACCGTCCTATTAGACGGCGTTCCTGCGAGGTCTTGCGTCATTCCCGCAGGTGCTGCAGTCGGCCGCCAAGTTCTAACTCTCGAGGGACTGGGAATGGCGTCAAGCCCTGGATTCATGCAACAAGCGTTCATCGATGCCCAAGCAGCCCAGTGCGGCTACTGCATCAACGGCATGATCATGACGGCGCAAGCAGCAGTCTCAAAAAATCCGCGCCTCACACGCGATGAAATCTGCAAGGCGTTGCAGTACAACCTCTGTCGCTGCGGAACGCACGTTGAGATTGTCGAAGCCGTTGCCCTCGCTGCCGAGCGCCTCCAGACCGGTCAAGAGCATGAATAAACTCGATAATTCTTCGGTGCAGGAGCCGGTGTGGAGCGGTATCGTCTTGCGCCGACAAAATTCCGATCGGGATCGCGCTCAATTCGATAGCTTCCGCACGCCCGTGATCGACGAAAGCGAGCTCGCGTTCATCTCATCCTCGTATCGACTCGTCAACGAAGCCGGCGTGCTTGGGATCGTTGCGTCCACTGCGGAAATTCGCGACAAAGTAGTGAGATCACTGAAAATCAGTTGGCCAGAGAGCGCGCAAATTCTCCAGGGAAGCCGGCCGCCGGTCGAAAGAGAGTTCATTTACCGCTGGCCTTCAACTTCGGAATCTTCCGTCGAAGAGTACGACGGTCCGGTTGCTCACTGGAATGGCGAGCGGCTCGTAATCTGGACCGGCTGTGAACAGCGATTTAAGCTCCGACGCGAAGTGTCCGAACTTCTTGGCCTCGATGAAAGTTTGATAGAGCTGAGGCAGTCTGCTCTCTACGCGTATGACGACGACTTCGAGGCTTCGATCGACGCTGCAACCCTGGCCCGCTATGTTTCCGTCCCGATTAGCGTCCGCACGAATCGTCGGCGATCCAGTAATAACTTTGAAGTTACTTACTCTTCTCGCGGCTCCGCCGCTCCGGGTGGGTGGTACGTCAATCCGAACTTTGTTCTCTCAACGCCCGTCCAGTCCAATAGGACGGTCCTTACCGCGTCCAGTAATACGGCCTCCACACAGGGTGTTTCCGGCAGTGCGAGCGATCACATAATCTACGATGGAAACTTCGACGTTCGACCTGTCGAGGGAGCACGCGTTTGGCATGGAACGACGAGTGGACGGGCGGCAGCAGTCGCTTCCGCGTTCGCGCGAGAGTCATTCGTTGATGAGCTTGCGCGGTCAGAAGGAGCAGATCCAGTCGATTGGCGCCTTCGCAACTTGTCCGACAACACAGGCCGTGATGTTATAGCGGAGGTCGTGAGTCGAGCAAACTGGACCGTTAAACCGACCACCACATCGTTCAGCGGAAAGGGGCGAGGATTCGCCTACGCGAGCACATTGGACTTTTCCGAAGACGTTCCAAAGAGGGCATGGTCCGCGTGGGTTGTGGATCTTTCGGTTGACGCGTCTGATGGTCGCGTGTCGATTGACCGCATCACTGTAGGACACAATATTAAGGGAACTGAAGCCGCTGAGGCTGTCGACGACGCGCTGAATCGTCAAATTGCAAACGCCGCCCATCAACTTTTGCCGACGCCTCAGTCATTTGACGAGTGGCATTCTGACGCTTTAGGTGAATCGCAACTTAACTCCGTTGCGCAATCGGTCGACGTCGCGGGACCGACTTCAATCGAGCGCGTGACCCTTGACTCACTGTCAATCAGCCAAGCAATGACGCTGCCTGCTGCGGCTGCCGTGGCGAACGCTATCTTCGATGCAACGGGCGTACGCCTTCGCGAGCCTCCGTTCACCGGAAGCGTACTTCGGGAATCGCTACTAGCGAGACAAGAAAAGCGGACCAAACGTGGGATTGCATGGATCGGTGCTGCAATTTCCGCCGTGACAGGGGTCGTAGCGATGTGCTCTCCATGGCATGCGTCGATCCCGTCGACCACACCCGACTTGTCGCTTTATTCTGCGCAGGCGATAGAACGGGGTAGGCTGATTGCAGCAGCGAGTGACTGCGTCGTTTGCCACACCGCGCCCGGCGGCAAGCCAAATGCTGGCGGCTTAGCGCTCGACACCCCTTTCGGGAAGATCTACTCAACTAACATCACGCCGGATCCGGAGACCGGCATCGGCCGTTGGTCGTTTGCCGCTTTCGACCGGGCAATGCGCCACGGGATAAGTAAGGATGGGCGCCATCTTTACCCTGCTTTCCCCTATACGTCTTTCGCCAAATTCTCCGATACGGACATGCAGGCGCTTTATGCCTATCTGATGTCACAGCCGCCTCTCCCATCCGAAAACAAGACAACAAAGCTTTCGTTTCCATACAACATTCGACCGCTCATGGCCTCGTGGAATTTGTTGTTTCACGAAGATAAGCCCTTCGCCCCGGATCAGCAGTACTCTCCGGTCTGGAATCGGGGGGCGTACCTCGTCCAGGGTGCTGGGCATTGCGGGGCTTGCCATACACCACGTAACACGTTTGGGGCAGAGAAGCCGGGACTGGCTAGCTTTCTAGGCGGGGCTAGAGTAGATAACTGGGAAGCACCCGCGTTGAACGCGTTTTCCACGGCGCCGCTGCCGTGGACGGAAACTGATATGTTTGAATACCTTCGGACGGGTTTCTCGGCCCGACATGGTGTTGCGGCAGGTCCGATGGCACCAGTGATAACAGGTCTTCAGGAATTGCCTGACAGCGACATTCGCGCGATGGCCTTTTACCTAACACACCAGAAAGGCCAAGCAACGGCGCAGGAAGCGCGGGAGCCGTCGAAAGCAGCGACCGATAGTTCCTTGAGCACGCCAACGACCGATCAAGCTGACGTCCATTTGATGCCAGGCCGGAGTATCTACCAGGGAGCTTGCGCGGCGTGTCATGACGCAACGCATGGGACCCAGATGTACGGCGTGAAGCCTCTTTTAGGCCTCAACACTAGCATCACAAGCAGATATCCAGACAACCTGATCCATGTGATCCTGAACGGGATATCCGATCCCGCGACGCGAGACTTGGGATACATGCCCGGATTTGCCGAAAGCTTGGACGACGACCAAATCACTGAGCTTGTGACATACCTAAGAGTTGAATTCGGTCACGGAGCGCCCGCGTGGAGCGACGTCAAGGAGCGGGTGGCGCAACTTCGGCATAACGCTCACTCCAATGTTTTAGCGGAGACCCAATGAACAACGGAAACGAACTCGAATCGCCTCCTGTTTCGCGCGAGCGATTGAATGCTGTCGGGGAGCCACCGCCTCGGCACGCCGTCAACCTCGTGTCGCGCGGCCGCGTTGATACGTACATTGCCATTACGGCAGACGGCGACGTAATAGCCTCGAATGGACACGTGGATCTCGGCACGGGAATCCAGACAGCTTTCGCACAGATCGTCGCTGAAGAACTCGACGTAAATCTGGAGCGCGTCAAGATGGTGCTGGGTGATACAGACCGCACCCCGGATCAAGGTCCGACGACGGCGAGCGCTTCGATACAGTCGGCGGCTGTCCCGATGCGCAGAGCAGCGGCTCAAGCTCGTCAGTTTCTCCTTCGCAAAGCGGCAGAATTCTTGAGCGCCGATTTATGCGACCTCAATGTCGTTAACGGACGAATCACTTCATCGAGAACTGGCCGAAGCGTCACCTATGCTGAACTGCTTCGAGGCCAGTCCTTCAACCTCGACATCGATACATCGGCACCCGTCAAAGATCCTCGGGACTATCGGATAGTGGGCAAGCCAGTCCCCCGTGTGGACATCCCGAAGAAGGTCACTGGTCAGTTGACTTATGTACACGATATGCGACTACCCGGAATGCTGCACGGTCGTATCGTTCGGCCGCCGTACCGTGGCCGCGACTCTGGGTCGATGCTGGGAACGAGTCTGCTGTCCGTAGACAAGAGTTCAATCGCGAAGATTCCTGGCGTCGTCGCAGTTGTCGTTCGGGGAGATTTTGTCGCCGTTGTGACCAAACGCGAGGAGCACGCAATCAGGGCGGCACGAGAGTTGAAGGTCCAGTGGCGACAGCCGCCGGATTTACCGGATCTCAGGAATCCCGAGGCGGCAGTCCGGGCGAACCCGTCAAAACCGCGAGTCCTGAAGGAACTCAGAGAAACTGGGGCAGCCCTACGCGCCTGCCCCGAAGTTCATGCTGCAACCTATGTCTGGCCGTACCAAATGCACGGATCGATCGGGCCGTCATGCGCAGTCGCGAGCTATAACGCTGGCAAAATCACCGTCTGGAGCGGCTCGCAAAATCCACACTTTCTCCACGCCGACATTATGGCCCTGCTGGACATGCCAGCAGAATCGGTGCGCATCGTCCGCATGGAAGCCTCTGGCTGCTATGGACGCAACTGTGCTGATGATGCGGCAGCTGAAGCCGCCCTTCTCTCATTCGAGGTCGGAGCGCCCGTCAGGGTTCAACTGATGCGCGACGAAGAGCATGCGTGGGAACCCAAAGGGACGAGCCAGGTCATGGATGTTCGCGGAGGCGTTACGTCATACGGAGAACAGGCCACACTCGCATACGAATTTACCAACCGGTATCCATCGAACAACGCACCGGTTCTGGCGCTGATGCAAACCGGCAAGATGCCCCCCGATCCGATCGTTGAACACAAGGGCGACCGTACCGCAGTGCCGCAATATCGCTGCAGTGATGCACGCATCGTGGTCGAAGATATGGCGCCAATCGTTCGCGCCGCATGGATGCGCGGTGTCTCAGCGCTTCCAAACGTGTTCAGCCATGAATCGTTCATCGACGAACTGGCATTCAAACACCGACAGGATCCGGTGGCGTTCCGACTGCGCTTCATGGAAGATGATCGTGCACGCGCGCTCACACAAACGCTAGCGAGGGAAGCGGGATGGGAATCGTCCACCCAGCGCACGTTTGAGCGCAATGATCCGGCCAGACCGCACATACTGAAAGGGCGAGGTTTTGCACAACACCAGTATGTGCATGGCACTTTTCCAGGGGTAGGGTCCGCCTATTGTGCATGGGTGTGCGATGTCGAGGTCGACACCCGGAACGGGATGGTCCGGATCGCAAAGGTCTGGGTCGGTTACGACTGCGGCCTTGTGGTTAATCCCGCCGGCGTGCGCCATCAGATCCACGGGAACGTGATCCAGTCTGTGAGCCGATGCCTGTATGAGCAGGTGCGCTTCAACAGCAAGGGTGTTGTCTCACGGGAATGGGGTTCATATCCGATCATAAAATTCTGCGAATTGCCGGAGATCGAGACACTCGTGATGCCTTCCACCACCCCCCCCCTCGGTGCCGGGGAGTCCGCATCGGTTCCCAGTGCAGCGGCAATCGCCAATGCGATTTTCGACGCTACAGGATGCCGTATGCGATCGGTGCCATTCGATGCCCCGCGGATGCGAGCGGCTCTAAATGCGCGCGACACGAAAAAGCGGGATGCCGAGAAGTGGCTTCAGGCGGCATTTTGATCTCACAACCGGCCCAGCAGCGACCGACGCCGTTCGCAGGGTGAGTGACGACCCATGGTCCGCAATGGATCGGGTAGCCACATGTATCCGTACCCGCCCGCTCGAGCGCCCGGATCCTGCGGAGGCGAAGGTCTGACGATGATGCTAGGCGCGCGCCAAAACGCACTGAAAGAAGTGAACATGCGGGGTATCAGGCAGGATGAAGCTGCCCCTGACGATGACGACTGGGCTCTCTCGCGGCTATTCATGCCGCGACGTCCGCGAGGAGACAATAAGATGGTTCGCATGACCATGAATGCAAAGCTGTGGCTGGTCCTGTCCCTGATGTGGTTCGGGCTGATCGTGCTAGCGATATGGTCCGCCGTTCAGACGCGCGATATGATGCTCGCGGAGCGCGAGTCCGGCGTTCAGGGTATCGTGCAGGCTGCGGCCGGCATTACTGACGGCTATGTCAGGCGAGTCGAAGCGGGGTTAATGACCAAGCAAGACGCGCAGCGCGAGACGCTTGCGACAGTCGCGGCCATGCGTTTCGGAAAGGACGGATATCTGACCGTCTTTGACGCCACGCCCGTGATTCTCATGATCGGTAACCCGGCCCTGAAGAATCTTCTGGGCCAGAGCGTGGGCAACAGAAGGGATCCTGACGGCAAGCTGTTTTACCAGGACTTCATCAAAACCGGCAATGCGGGTGGCGGTCTCGTCAACTACGCCGGCACCCTCCCCAATGGAAAAAGCGCTGAGAAAACTAGCTATGTCGCACCAGTAAGGCAGTGGGGCTGGTACATCAGCTCCGGCGTGTTTCTGGACGACGTGCAGCGCGAATTTCGCAACAATCTGGTCAAATTTCTATCCATGGTCGTGGGAATTGGCATGACCGTCTCATGCGTACTGTTCCTGATGATGCGTGCGCTGTCGCGAAGCCTCGGTAGCGAGCCGGCGTATGCCCTCGGCGTGGCTTCGCGCATCGCAGGCGGTGACCTGAGCGGGCATATTGAAGTACGTCGTGGCGACACCACGAGCCTGCTGCGCATGATGGCACACATGCAAGGCAACCTTGCACATATCGTGACCAACGTACGAGACTGCACCCAGTCGATACGGCAGTCCTCGCAGGAGATCGCAATGGGTAACACCGATCTTTCCGAACGCACATCTGCTCAGGCAGCCTCGCTCGAAGAGACAGCTGCCAGCATGGAGGAGTTGACGTCGACCGTAAGAAGTACGGCGGATAGTGCCCAGGTAGCCGACGAACTCGCAGAACAGGCGGTTGCCATTGCGAATGGCGGCAGAAGCGTAGTCGAAAAGGTTATGAGCACGATGGGTGAGATAAAACAGGAATCCCAACGGGTTTCGGAGATCATCAACGTGATCGAGGACATAGCCTTCCAGACCAACATTCTTGCCTTGAACGCCTCCGTGGAGGCTGCCAGAGCAGGCGTACAGGGACGAGGCTTTGCGGTGGTGGCTTCCGAAGTCAGATCGCTTGCCCAGCGATGCGCAGTTGCAGCGAAAGAGATCCGTGTCTCGATAGAAACGTCACATGGCAAGGTAAGCGCAGGTTCGAACGCGGTCGCCGGCGCTGGAGAAACGATGCGTGGCATCACGGAAGCTGTTTCGCGGGTTCGGGCTCTTATGTCAGAGATCGCCAGCGCGACTGGTCAGCAGAGCGGCGGCATCAACCAGGTCAATCGCGCGGTCGGGGAGATTGACCACTTGACGCAACAGAATGCGGCCCTGGTGGAAGAGGCTGCCGCCGCGGCCGGCGCACTCGAAATGCGGGCGCACGAACTTCAGAACGCCGTTGAAGCATTCAGGCTTGCGTGAGTTCCAGAGCGGATATCACCAAGATATCCTTCGGACGCGGGTAACGGGCGATCCGCCGTCAGAACCCGAGGTGAGCTGCGCACCCGTCCAAGCCTTCAGCCCGCTTCACCTAACGGCACCGTGCGCACTGCGTTGTGCGGGCGTGCACCTTGCGCAATCGCCGGGAAAACACGGCCCTTCCCGCTCGCTGCGCAGTGAGCGGGTGACCGAGCACCTTCGTATAAGCGCGCTTAGGCCATGACGTCCTTACGTGTGGCGGCGAGCCGGCTTGATGGGACCACCCAACGATGAGGCAACGGCCTGCGTCGGCGCGTTGTCAAACACAGTACGACTGGAAGCGGGCCGGTATTTATGTTCGAGGTCGAGGGATCTCAACGGCGCGACAGGCTTGCGGGCGTAGCGCCGTTTCCAAGAGCACATTGCGTCAAGATGCCAAGAGAAACTGGGACCGTTCGCCCATTGCCGACAGTCTGAATAGCCGGCCGCGCGCCACTCACGCCTTCCATTCCCCATTCGAGGTCTTCGCCGCGACCCTTGCTTCGGCAAGTCATCCTCAAGGCTCTAAACATTAATCCCGCTGTTGCGCTTCACCCTTGAAACCGCCCTTGGTAAAACTATCGCTGCCGCGCATCCGTTCCATCTCGCTCTCGTAATGACATCAGGTTCAACGTTCGCCCCCTCATTCGGGATGACCGTTCGACGAGGTATTTCAACGACCTGCTAAATGCGATTCGCCCACAAATCCCAAGCGCGGTTGAACACACCTTGGGGAACCTTAGCAGCCAGCGATGACTCGCCTTTGGTAAGTCCAGCGACCAGTCCAATTGCCAACGCTCGGTACTGGAACTCTGCATTTTGACACATGGCTACCGAACGAAATACGAGCTCTCGCAAGTCCAAACCTACTACCGTCGCACCGTGGTGGCGCATCAAAACGCAGTTGCCAGTACCGAGCGCTCGAGCGAGTGACCGCCCCTGCTCTGCGTTCGACACCAGCAAGTTTGTATCACCGAACTCTTCTCTACTGTCCCACATTGGAACCTGTGCACCGATCAAAGCACCATGTTGGTAGACCGGAAGCAGCGGTGACCCGGAGATACAGAAAGGCATTATCGAACGATTGTGATGGTGGCAAATCGCATTAACATCTGGTCGCAGGCGATAGATTTCGCTATGTATATATCGCTCCGCGTACGGATGCCTTCCCGCAGGATCAATTGGCGCGCCATCGAGATCGTGTTCCATAACGTCAATACTCTCGACTAACTCAGGGGCTTTCGCAGCGGCTAGGAAAAAACGATCTGGGCGGTCGGGATGCCGAACACTTACGTGGCCAAACGCGTCCATAACTTCTTCGCTCGCCAATATCTTATTGGCGAGAACTAATTCCCGCACAAATTCTTCAGTCTTCGAATTCATAAACCCATCTCCCTTACCCTAAATGGCGGATGGCGACAATCCATTGTCCAGTTACGACTTCGAGGGCATACGATCCGCTTCCGTAGTGTCCGTTTCCAGAAGGTTTCGAAGATAGTCAGCCGCATCTGCACCTTTCATCGCCGTTTTCCAAGACTCCTTCACGATCTTCTCGTGGAGCTTCAGCGCTTCGGGAGCAGAAGTCAGCATTGCGACACCTACCCGGATATTAGGCTGCTCACCCAACCGGAAAGGACTGATCGTCAGGTATTTCAGATCAGCCTGCCTGAATATCTGAAAACCGGCCAAAGGAAGGGTGTCCGTCACCAGTCCGATTTGCATACCAAGATCGTCCGCATCGAGTAGCGCGGCCAGGTGCTCCATTTCGCCGCGAGCCAATTCGTGCCTCTCGCGACGGACGTCTTCCGGCAGATCGCGGCGACCGAGAAGCCCCGTACTGAGAAATCTAGAAATCTGATCGGCCGAGATCAGATTCACAATGTTCGGACGCCGTCGCATATACGTCCGCTTGCGTTCGTGCAAAATCTCCATGATTTTGTCGACGTCACCCAGGTATTTGCCCCTATTAGCCACATCGTCCGGTATTGATTCACGAAGTAGACCATCCAAGGCCTGCTCGAATCGATTCGATGCAAGCAAGAACGACACAGGTCCAGCAAGAACGATAATCTGGTCTGCTTTTTCCTCAAGCTGACGCGTACGCTCGAAGTAGCTGACCGCGGAAGCCATGTATTCGATGCCCACCCCTAGAAGAGTGGGCAGGGATACTTCAAGTAGCTCGGACAGTCGCTCAAGTGTGTCAATCTTTGCGATTTCACCCTTTTCGACCCGATATAGCGCCGTGCGAGATATGCCGATCCGTTGTGCCACTTCCTCGGCACTGAAGCCGGACGCTAACCGAAACGCTTTCACGCGCTGGCCGATTTCCTCATATTGCGATGGCATAGAAGGCCCCAAAAAGAGTGGCCAGGCAGCTTGCCTGGCCAACGACTGCGCTGTTCACGAACTATCACATTGTACAGAATATGCTACAACGAGCCAAATTTGGGATTTCGCGGCCTGATTTGGTACTATGAACTACGCTTCACTGGGTTCGAGAATGAGTCGGCCGGGGACCCGTCGGTCGCGCAGGTCTACGAGCGCTTTGGAAACGTCGTCCAGTTGATACCGAGACACTGGGGCCTGGACCAACTTTCCGTCGGAGTACAAGCGGAAGATCTCGGCGATACAGTGAGCCATCTTCTCGGGTGCACGCTTCCGATAGTCACTGACTTGGATTCCACTAACCTCGATGTTTTTCAACAGCAGGTAGTTCACTTTGAGAGTCGGGATATTGCCCGCTGCAAAGCCGATTATCACCAGACGACCGCACCAGGCGACCGCACGGATCGCTGCATCAAAGAATTTGTCACCAAGCGGATCGAGTACGATGTCCGCGCCTTTGCCATCAGTCAGCGCGTAGACCTGCTCACGCAATCCATTCTGAAGGTCTGCCACGGAGAGATCCACGCACGCGTCCGCGCCGGCCTCTACAACCAGTTGTGTCTTTGAAGAATCAGAAATCCCAGCGATTACCCTGAGCCCGTACGCTTTTGCCAGCTGAATCGCCGCCAACCCCACCCCCCCAGATGCACCGAGCACCAACACTGTCTCGCCCAATTTCGCTCGAGCTCTTTCACAAAGCGCAAACCAAGCTGTGTCGTAAGCTAGTGCCATGCTCGCCGCGTCGACGAAAGACATGTCGTCAGGTAACTTGAAACAGTCCCCTTCCTTCGCGAGCGCCTTTTCGGCATATCCTCCGTGCTCGGCAAGGGTTAGCACTCGGTCACCCGGACGGACCTTGTCGACACCGTCTCCAACAGCGCTAACTACCCCAACTGGCAGCTTCCCGGGAACAAATGGGCGGGGCGGCAGAAATTGGTACTTGCCACTGATCACTAGCAGGTCGACGAAATTTACGGCTGTGGCGTGTACGTCGATCACGACTTCCCCAGCGGCAGGGATCGGATCCGCGAACTCTTGCACTTCCAGTTTTTCGACGGGACCGAAGTCCCTTATGACAGCTGCCTTCATGGAAATTCTCCTTATAGCCTAGTTTCCAGACGTACTGAACGTACCTCTTCCAGCCGCAAATACCGTCCCCTCAGCATTGGTAACCTCAACGTCAACCCTCGCAACGGTCCGTCCGATCCTGAGAGGCCGCGCCGTCGCATAGATTTCCGCTGCCGGGACTGGCCGAAGAAAGTCGATACGAAGATCAATAGTCGGCGAGGTGCGACCCGTCTGGACCGCCACTGCTGCATGGGCCGAAATATCAATCAACGTAGCAACCACTCCGCCGTGAACGAAGGGATTCTCGACAGACGCACTGAAATGCTCTTGGTACGGAACACGTATTCGAATAGCACCGGAAGAAGGGTCTACCCCCACAGCTTCAGGCTTGAAGATCGCATGAAAGGGTGGGTGCGCCAACTCGTGTCGCAAACGCTCATTCCATAGCTCGGCCGTTTTTCCCGTTTCACTTGTCTGCATTACGACTGGACCGTGAAAGCCGACCGAAAGCGGACAGGTTGTGCGACCAACCGCCCTTCTTTCAAGTCGTTGGTGATACCGAGTTTGAACACCTTGCCACTTGCCGTAAGCGGAATCTCATCGACAATGACAAAGTATTCGGGCATGTCATATCGAGAGAGACCGTTCTCGTCCAGATGCGCCGAGATGTCGTCCCATGAGACGTTTGACTTTGGCTTCTCCATCACAACGAGGCAAACCTTTTCCCCCAGCCTTGCGTCGGGCACTGGAACTGCCGCCGCGCGTGCGACCCCTGGATGACTCAACGCGAGATTCTCAATCTTCGAAGGATAGATATTGTGACCACCACGAATAATGAGATCTTTCTTTCGGCCGGTAATTACCAGGTAACCGTCTGCGTCCATCCTGCCAAGGTCTCCGGTCATGAACCATCCCTGCGCATTGAATGAGTTCTCGGTCGCTTTCTGGTTGTCAAAGTACCCCAGCATCAAGCTTGCTCCCCGCCCACCGATCTGCCCAATCTCGCCGGCGGGTAGCTCTCGATTCGGATCGTCATTTGAGAAGATCTTCACTTCGTATCCCGGGCATGCGCGCCCGGACGAATTAATGATCCGCTCCGCGCTGTCTGTCGGGAGCGTGTAGTGATGCGAGCACGCTTCAGTCATTCCATAACCGCTCTGTGGAGTGACTCCATGTGCGAGCAGGTCGGCCACTACCTCTGGCGGCGCGGAGGCGCCCGACACTCGGAAACCCTCGAGGCAACCAATTCGGTCCGATCCACCGCGCGCACGAAGCTCTGACAACAAGTCAATTGCGTGAGTAGGCACTCCGAACAGGAACGTCGCCCTCGTCTCTTCTAGGCGTTCAAGCAGACTTGCGCCGCGGGGCAAGTCATGAACGACCAATTCGCCGCCAGATGCGAACGCTGCGATCATTGCACCAAGCCCAAGGTTATGACTCAATGGACTCATGGTATAAAGAACCGATTCCGGACCAAATTTCCAATCAGCAGCGATCGCGCGAGCGTTCGCCAACAGGGTATTGTCGCTATGCAAGACGCCCTTTGGCTCACCGGTTGTCCCCGATGTGAAGGCGAGATACACAACGCGGTTGGGGTCATTCCAGGGCTCGCTCGACGGCACTTGGTCGCCGAAAACATCGGGTCCGGCATCCGCATCAAGTCGAACAATCACCTTCATTCCCTCTTGCGAGGCGATCTCCTTAAATACGTCGTGCCGTTCCGCGTCGGCCCCCCATCTTGCTTCGCCAATAAACGCCGCTGCGCCAACCCGCTCAAGGAGCTTTGTCACGTCACTGACCGTGTGATCGCGATGAAGCGACGGACAGCACACATATCGATTGCGAGAGCATGCTAGCCAAGCGACCGCCGTCTCAACTCGACTCGACGTCCATAACCCTACGCGCTGTCCGGCCCGTACGCCTGCCTGCTCCAGCTTCGCAGCAAGAGCGTCTGCGAGGCCGACCAACTCAGCGTATGTCAGCCGACGGACCTTATCGCGAATTGCATAGCTACCGGGACGCGCTTGAGCGTTTTGACGCGCGTAATCGTAGATGGTCTCCTCGCGCCAGTGCCCAGTGGCATAAAAATACTCGACCTGGTCAGCGCTCAGCGTTGTCAACATAGTGTTTTGTCGTGCCGTCACTACAGCCTCCCTACCCCAAAAATTATTCAAAAATATCGCAATACACGCTCAGGCCGAATTACGCGAAAACCATCCACGCATGGTGGCCCACAGCGAGGAGCAGACAAGAGATACGCCACCTATCGGTCTCGCCGGCGGAAAAGGAGGAGGGACTGACTTGCCCTTACCCGCCGGTGCTAACGTAGTCCGCTTGTACCCGGCCAACTCATTCGCCGCCTCGAGACCTGCAACGTGGCCCGCCGAAAATCCTGCGCTGTAACCCTCACGGAAACCCTGAGCATAGTCAGCAAGGGAGTTGGCACCGGTGGCTGGCGACGGAGCAGGCTTCACCAAGAGGGACGGCGCGGACGATCGTTCGCCCGCTGCCCCGGCTTGCGGCTGTTGTTCCTCGTCAAGCGTCTCACCTATTGCCCCGTGTTCCTTGAGCTGCGAGATACGGGCTTCCAAGTTGCGCGAGAATTGGCTAACGATTTGGTTGGCGACATTCTGGATAAGGCCAACGCCACGACCGTACTGCGCCACCGCACCAGACAAAGACAGATCCGTTTTGATGAAAATTTGCGAACCCTTCTCGGAAGGCTGGCACCTAAAATCAATGGCGGCTTGCGCTGTTCCGCGCCCTTTTGCATCAGCTCCGCTCGCCTTTGCTTTTGCAACTCGTGCGCTATCATCCACGTCAACGAACGCGACGTCACAGAGGAACACCAGCGCTACAGGGCCAAGTCGAACTGCCACTTTGACCTTGAAGTTTTTCTCATCGACTACCTCGGCAATCTCTGCGCCGGGCATGCATGGCATGATGGCCTGCACGTCCATTAGGAGTCTCCATGCCTGTTCGGGCGGCAGCGATACCTCGAAGTTATTGGCGAAATTCATTGCGGGTCTTTGCCTTTCTGAGCATGCGGAGACAGTTTCACCGACTCCGAAGATTCATCGATGTAATTGAGTACAGTCTTCGGAAGGACTGGGAGGGCGACAACGGCACCTGGCATCTCCAACGCATCGTCAACTGCCGCCGCGATTGCCGCACCTGCACCGTTCGTCCCTCCCTCACCCGCACCCTTTAACCCGAGAGGGTTTAGGGGGCTTGGTGCGTCCTCGGTAATCAAGACCTTTACATCAGGCATCTCGTGCGCAGTAACCATGATGTAATCGGCGAAGGAAACCGAAAGAGGCTGACCACTGCTGTCATACGTGAACTGCTCATACAGCGCGCCTCCTAAGCCCTGGGCAAGCCCCCCAACAATCTGCCCTTCGATCATCTTGGGGTTTACGGCTCGACCCACGTCGTAAGAGATGAAATACCGCTCGACGTTTACGGCACCCGTGCCTTCATCCAAACGCACCTGCGCGACGTGTATGCCGTACGGGTAATTCATGTGATCGCTATAGAACCACCCTTCTGCCGAGAGCCCGGGTGGATGTCCATCGCTCGTTCGTTGGCTTGGATGGAGGTACCTTGCTATCTCGGCAAGCGACATTGATGCCTTGCTGTCGGCGTTCTTGCAAACCACAACGCCGTGACGAATCGTGAGATCTTTTTTCGCGACGCCCAACTGCAGCTCAGCGATCTGCAGAGCCTTGTCTCGAATCTTCCGCGCGGCAATCTGCGTAGCAGAACCGGACATCACGGTTACACGAGAAGCATGCGCCCCGTTTCCAAACTCGATCTGGTCAGTGCGCCCTTTGACTACTCGAACACGATCGTAGTCAACCCCGAGTTCGTGCGCACATATTTGCGCTAATGCGGTCTCCATGCCCTGGCCAACCGAGCCAGCGCCCGTAACCAGCTCCAGGCTACCGGTAGAATCAACGGTAAGTCGCACCAGGTCAGAGGGTCCCAGTCCCGATTTCTCGACGAACATCGCAATCCCGAGTCCAACTTTTTCCCCATTGCTTCGACGTTCCTTAACCTGCTTTTGCAGATCGTCCCACTGGACCCATTCGAGCGTCTTGTCTAACAGGCCTTCGTAATCGCCGGAATCGAGAATCACGTCCACCCCCAGCGCGTCCAAAGGGCGGGTGTACGGCATTTCGTCGCTGGCAATGAGATTCCTCCGCCGAACCTCGGTGGTAGTGATTCCAGCTCGATGTGCTATTGCGTCCATCAGCCGCTCCCGCACGAACGTGGTCTCGTACCGACCCGGAGCACGATAGGTCGCAGCAGGGGTCTTGTTCGTCAGCCGGTAATGCGCCGTTACACGATATGCGGGGACTCGATATGGCCCCAAGAGCAAACCAGCCGACATATCAGCCACTCGAGGGCCGTGAGTCCGGACATAACCGCCTTGGCTGTGATAGAACTCATTTTCTATCGCCAGAATCCTTCCGTCTTCGGCAATAGCCGCGCGAATGGCGTGATACTGTTCACGGGAGTGATTTGTGGCAACAAGGTTCTCGCGTCGGTCCTCAATCCATTTAATCGGTTTGCGCAAACGCAACGCTGCAAGGCACACCAGCACGTCTTCGGGGTACAACTCGCCACGGACGCCGAAACCACCACCGACATGCCCCTCGTAAAGATGCATGCTACTCGGCGACCGACCAAGCATTTTGGCCATTTCGTCGCGATTCCAATGCGACTTCTTGGCTGCGCCGTACATCTCGAGAATGTCACGTCCAGCGTCGTATCTCGCAATCGCTCCACGACACTCCAGAGGAACACCACTATGTCGTCCGACAGACAGATCGAGGCAGACGGTCGCCCAAGCTTGATCAAAGGCGCTGTCAACGTCGCCGTAACCTTTGCGGATTACAGTCGGTTCGGTATCCAGTCCGGGAAGAAACTCCCCGGGTTCATCGCGCGCGTCCATCACCGGCGAGAGCTCGTCAATGGTTACTTCGGCAAGAGCACCGGCATCTTCCGCGATGTATGGATCAACAGCGAAAACCACGGCCACTGGCTCGCCCACATAACGCACTCTTTCTTGCGCGAGAATGGGTTGGCAATAAGGTTCAAGTCCTTTAACTTTCGTCGCGCGGAAGGGGATCGGCGGAATTTCCGACACATCTACTCCGCTCCAAGCCGCTACTACGCCGGACACGCGACGAACGGCGTCGAGATTGACCGCAATCAGTTTTCCGTGCGCCACCTGCGAGCGAATAACTCGCATGTGCAGTTGTTTCGGGAAGTTGATGTCTGCCGCGAAATTTCCCTCGCCTTTTACAAGCGGTGGGTCCTCAAGACGGGTAACCGATCGCCCAATCACGGCCTCTTCAGCGACAAATTCAGAGGTCTCACGCTCCGTCGGATCCGCTACAGTATTCCGTCTTTCAGCCGGTGTAGAAATACTCATTTCGTGTTCGCCTCCAACATCGCATCTCGCGCTTGTTTGACGGCTGCAATGATATTTCTGTAGCCGGTGCAGCGACACAGGTTCGAGGACAGAGCCTCAACGATCTCATCATCGCTGAGGCTTGGGTTTTGTTCGAGGATTCCACGAGCGAGCATCAAAAATCCCGGCGTACAAAATCCACATTGGAGAGCGTGCTGTTGGATGAATGCTTCCTGTAGAGGATGCATCTTTCCTTCATGTGCCAAGCCTTCGACAGTCTCGATTTTCTTCCCTTGGGCCTGCACGGCAAACATGAGACAAGACCGCACAGGCTGGCCGTCTACTAATACCGTGCAAGCACCGCACACTCCATGCTCACATCCTAAATGTGTGCCGGTGAGCCCACATTCATCGCGAAGCGTATCGGCGAGGGTTCTGCGGTACTCGACCCTGACGTCATAAGGTTGTCCATTTACAGCGAGAACAATATCAATTTTGTCCATGGCGTTTGGATGTCCGATTATTCACTAGCTGTATTGGCCAAGGCCGCCTTGACTGCCCGAATCACAACAGTGCGAACCAGGCGCCGTCGATAGCGAATGTCCTCGCCGGTGGTATCCACTGGCTCTACAGCCTCACTAGCGATTTGCGCTGCACGCTCGAGCAGGCCCGAATCGAAAGCTTGTCCCTCGAGTAGCTCTTCGACGGCTGCGAGCCGTTTCGGTACCGTTTCAACACCGCCCAGGGCGATCCGCACATTACGTAGCGTCGGGCCGTCCAACCGAAACACTGCAAGGGCCATCGCTTGCGCAAAGTCGCCGGCCCTTCGACTCACCTCGTGAAAGCCGAATCGAGTGTCCGTCTCCAGGAGCGGAAGGTTTGCGGATACAAGCAATTCGTCAGGGTTCAATGCCGTCGTCATGAAGCCCAGAAAGAACGAGGAGGCGCTAATTTCCCTTATCCCTGACACGCTTTGAGCGACAAGTGTGGCGTCTAGCGCAACGCTAACGAGACACCATTCCGAGGCTGGGTCAGCGTTAGCGATGCTTCCACAGAATGTGCCCCGGTTCCGAATAGGCAGGTGCGCGATGTGGCGGACGACAGTGCTTAGCAGATGCCCTAGAGGTCCGTCGGTCACGGGTTCGTGGAATGCGGCATGCCGCACGCAGGCGCCAATTACCAACTGGTCTCGCTCGATCACAAGTCTCTTCAGCGCGGCGATAGAGTTGATGTCAATGAGATATGCCGGTTGGGCGAAACGCATCGCCATGGCAGGTACGAGGGTCTGACCGCCAGCGATGATTCTGCCGTCATGTTCTGCGACGTCTGCAAGCATTACGGCCGCCTGCTCGACCGACGACGGCTCATAAAGGACAAAACTTCCCGGCTTCATTGAGGCTCCACTGTAATCGTGTCATTGAATTGGTATTTTATCCATTTTTGGAACACCGGGGTATACTTTGTTGACCCCGGCCTTTTTTCAGTAGCCAGCGTGCCGGCTTCCTAGTGTTTACCCGGAGACATCGTGACTCTTCCTCACCACCATCGTTATCCTTACAGCGCAATCAACGAACGACCACACTACGCCTGGCCACAAGGAAAACGCTTGGCGTTCTATATTGGTCTGAACATCGAGCATTTCGCCTTTGGAAGCGGGTTGATCCACTCGCTGTCGACGCCTCTTCCCGCACCTGACCAACGCGCCTTTGCTTGGTGCGACTACGGTAATCGGGTTGGGGTGTGGCGGGTTTTTGATCTGCTCGATGAGTTGTCGCTGCCGGCGTCGCACCTAATCAACACCTCGCTGTTTGAATATGCGCCGCAGATATTGCAGCGCATCAAGTCGCGCCAAGACGAGGTCATCGCTCACGGGCGAACGAATGCCGAGCGGCATGGGCATATGTGGGAAGAGGACGAGCGGCGCTTCATTCAGGAGGTCCGAGACTCAATTGCCGAGAACTGGGGCGAAATACCAAAAGGCTGGATGGCTCCCTGGATGGCGGTGAGTGCAGTTACGCCGGATCTGCTTCAGGAGGCTGGCTTTAAGTTCGTCATGGACTGGCCGGCAGACGATCAGCCAGTTTGGATGCGCACCCGCAAAGGGCGGATCATGTCGATACCCTACCCCTTCGAATTGAACGACTCGCCGCAGATGCTCGTGCGGCAACAGAGCCCTGATGACTTCACCCAGGCGATCATCGACCAGTTTGAAGAGATGCTTGAGCAAAGCGAGAAGCAACCGTTGGTCTGCAGCCTAGCGCTTCATGCGATGATCGTTGGGCAGCCGTATCGGCTGCGCGCGTTAAGGCGCGCACTCGCACACATCGTCAACCATCCCAAAAGGGATCAAGTTTGGTTCACGCGCCCCGGTGCGATTTATGACCACTGTAACAGCCTGCCGGCGGAAGTACTTCACCAACCGGCCCAGAGCTGAAAGCACTTAAAACAGTCGACGACATCGCCGCCTAAAAGCCCGCAGCAGCGGCCGCTGTTGCGTGTCGTTCTGTTCACTTATCCGCCCCATGCTTCCAAGGGCTCGTTCGCTCGAAGGGGACGACTGACGAGCCGAGGAACATCGCGACAGTATTTTTTTTGAAACGTGTTCACAAAACGGTACGGTGGACGTAGACTAGGTTCACTCGGGGTCAGCACAGCGTGTCGCTACCTTGGGACCGTGCTGCAGCTCTCGTTGAGAGCACAGAAGCGAGCAATAACCAAAAAAGGCCTAGCGACACGTTAGGCCTCGAGAACTGTCGGAGGAGACAATGAATGTACCGGCGTCGGGCATTAGCCACGGTGAAGCGAAGCCTGTTCCGTCCAACTCGTTGCATGAAGTGGACGCAACGTACAAAAAGGTTACGCGGCGGTTGATCCCATTTTTATTCATTTGCTGGATGGTCAACTACATTGACCGCATCAACGTTGGGTTCGCCAAGATTCCGTTGGCTACTGACATCGGCCTGAGCGAGGCGGCATACGGCTTAGGCGTAGGTCTTTTCATCTTTGGCTATGTGATATTCGAAATCCCAAGCAACTTGCTTTTGACGAGAATCGGGGCGCGCAAAACGTTGGCGAGGATCATGCTCCTTTGGGGAGCGATTTCGTGCCTGACTTTTCTTGTTCGAACGCCGACGGAGTTTTACGTTGCACGGTTCGTCCTAGGCGTAGCTGAGGCCGGCTTCTATCCGGGCTTGATTCTTTACCTTACCTTCTGGTTCCCCTCAAGTCGCCGTGCACGCGTGATGTCGCGCTTTCTGCTTGCGATGGCCGTGGCTGGAGTAATCGGTGGGCCGTTAGCGGGACTGATTTTGACCCACACGTCCGGCTTGCTTGGTTTCCGAAATTGGCAATGGCTTTTCTTCATCGAAGGTTTGCCGGCAATTGTGCTTGGAATTGTCGCGCTGTTTTACCTCGACGACAGTCCGAAAGACGCAAAATGGCTCACGGCCTCGGAAAAAGAGTTAATTCAAACGAATCTTCACTTAGGCGAGTCGAGTAAGCCGGGACATGATCATGGGATCAGCGATTTCCTCAGCGTGTTCCGAGATCCACGGCTTTATTTGGCAGTCGTCGGTTACACGGTGATCCCTGTTTTGGGAACCGTTCTGAATTATTGGACGCCGACGATTATCCACAATATTGCCAATCCCGATATCGGAACTGTCGCCACACTGTCGGCGATCCCGTTTGGCCTCGGCGCACTTGGGATGTTGGTGATTGCTCGACACTCAGATCGCAAACTTGAACGGCGGTGGCACTACTTTTTCACCGTCTCATGTGGCGCAGTTGCGTTGCTGTGCCTTCCGCATGTGGCAGGGAACTTGGGCCTCGCACTGCTTTGTTTGTCCTTGGTAGGCGTTGCGTACTATGGCGGCAGCACGATCTTCTGGACGATTCCGCCCGCGTACTTTCCGTCCCGGTCCGCTAGCGTAGGGATCGCTGCAACCAGCAGTCTGGGACAAATTGGCGCTGTGTTGGCTCCGATTCTTCTCGGGTGGGCAAAGACACACACGCACTCGATGGCCGCTGGCTTTATCTTCATCGCCGCGCTAACCGTCCTCGGAGGTCTCGCTATCGTTCTCGGCATTCCGAGATCTGCACTTCGGGAGCACAAGCTGAAAACCGGTAATTGAATACATACGATCCAATTTCACGCGACACACCGTCAGCGAATGCAATGATTCACGTCGCAAATGTTGCATTCGCGACGGGTCGCTATGAATTAAGGATCGCGACGGTTCGTTCTATTACACCCACGCCCTTCAACGATCCGCGGGCTTCGCAACCGAATGCTGTAGGGCTCCTTGCTCGTCGCGCGAAAGTTCCATTACTCGACCCTCTCACGCTCGGCTGCGCCTTCACCTGCTCACACCCTTGCTTATCACGAAGGCGCGACCGCGCATTTAAGCTTTGAATTCGTTTCATGGAACTGCGACAACTTCGGTATTTCATCAAGGTGGTGGAGCATGGAGGGCTCGGACGAGCTGCCTCTGAACTGGGCCTAGTGACATCCGCGCTTAGCCAACAGATCAGTCGGCTCGAAGGCGAGCTGTCGACACGGCTCCTGACACGAACCACGGCCGGCGTCGTGCCAACGGATGCAGGAATTGCTTTTCTACGCCAAGCACAGCTTGCAGTGCGCCATGCTGACAACGCGGTTCACTCGGCGCGAGAAGCGCGTTTAACGGGTCATGTAAGCATTGGCTTTGCTAGCACGACGGCAGCGGTAATCGCTGTCCCCTTTCTCCGCGCGCTGCGTGAACGCTATCCAGGTGTGCGAGTTCATATCGTCGAAGCATTGTCAGGACATCTCTCTAATATGCTGAACGCTCGGCAGCTCGATCTAGCGATCGTATTCGGCTCCGACGTTGCGCATCGTTGGAGCGTGCTGCCTCTCTTGGACGAGCGACTTTTTTTTATTTCAAGGCCAGATATGCACGGCCTTTCGGCCGGCACATCGGTGTCCCTCTGCGACCTTCATAACATGGCTCTCGTATTGCCAAGACCTTCGCACGGACTGCGTGTATTAGTTGACAGCGGCTTCGCGCGGGCTCAACTGAGACCCGAGGTGGCTGTCGAGGTGGACGGTCTCAGCGTGTTGATGACACTCGTTCAAGAAGGTTTCGGCGCAACCATCCAGCCTGGGGCGGCTACGGTCCGCCTAGCCGGAATGCCACTAGACATTCGGCTAATTAACGATCGATTCCTTCGTCGCCCGAATTTACTAGTTAGTCTGTCCGACGACGAGCTCTCACCCGCCGCGCTGGCCGCACGCGTGCTGCTAGCCCAAGTTGCAGGTGAACAAGTCGAGCTCGGTAACTGGCCGGGAGCTACCCTTCACAAATCGTGAAGCCCCCTTTTTATTGCAAGGATGGCGTGTCAACTCGCAACCATCTAGAGTGTCCTTTCAGTACATGGGAACCTGACAATGATTGATGTTTTGGTAATCGGTGGTGGAAACGCCGCCCTATGTGCAGCGCTGACAGCACGGGAGGCCGGATCAAGCGTCCTCATGTTAGAAGCAGCGCCGCGTGAATGGCGAGGCGGTAACTCGCAGCACACACGTAATCTCCGTTGCATGCACGACGCTCCACAAGACGTGTTGGTCGATGCCTACCCGGAAGAGGAGTTCTGGCAAGACCTATTGAAGGTAACTGGCGGCATCACAAACGAGCACCTTGCGCGTCTTGTGATCCGTCACTCTTCGACATGCCGTACTTGGATGCGCAAACATGGCGTCAACTTCCAGCCACCATTGTCGGGAACGCTGCACCTCTCGCGTACCAATGCGTTCTTCATGGGCGGCGGAAAGGCCCTCGTCAACGCCTACTACCGCAGCGCGGAAGAACTCGGTGTACAGATTCGCTATGAAAGCCCCGTTGATTCGCTGGAACTCGGTGACAAAGGCCGTTTCATCGCTGCCTACGTGCACGGAAAGCGCATCGAAGCCAGAACCTGTGTATTGGCGTGCGGAGGTTTTGAATCAAATCGCGAGTGGCTGAGAGAGGTATGGGGCCAAAACGAGCGAGGCGAATGGCCAGGTGAGCAGATTTTGATTCGCGGTACGCGGTTCAATCAGGGCGTTCTTCTCAAGTTCATGATGAACGCGGGTGCCGACATCATCGGAGACCCGTCTCAAGGTCATTGCGTAGCAATCGACGCTCGTGCCCCCCTTTACGACGGAGGCATTTGCACGCGGATCGACTGCGTGTCTCTAGGTGTCGTGGTCAATCGGGAGGCAAAGCGGTTTTACGATGAGGGTGAGGATTTCTGGCCGAAGCGTTACGCCATCTGGGGCCGCCTCACCGCGATGCAACCGGGCCAGATCGCCTATTCAATCATCGACGCCAAAGCGATCGGCCGCTTTATGCCTCCCGTTTTCCCAGGTGTCCAGGCGTCGTCCCTTGATGAACTGGCACGCAAGATTGGCGTAGACGAAGAACAATTCGTTCGTACGCTTGCGGAATACAACGCTTCTTGTCGAGTCGGCAGGTTCGACCACACCGTGCTGGACGATTGTCACACTGAAGGCCTTGCGCCGACGAAGACCCACTGGGCTCGACCAATCGATACCCCGCCCTTCTACGCCTATGCCTTGCGCCCCGGTATCACATTCACTTACCTCGGCCTCAAGGTCGATGAGACCGCTGCCCTACGCTTCAACGATCGTCCCAGTGAAAATCTGTTCGTGGCTGGCGAAATGATGGCAGGTAATGTACTCGGAAAGGGCTATACAGCGGGTGTCGGCATGTCGATCGGAACGGCCTTCGGCCGTATTGCCGGCGAATATGCGGCGCGCGCGGCACAACGACTGCAGCAAGATATGAATACGGGAGTACAGCATGCAATCGCTTGATGATTTGATCCACGCGGCTTCGGTCCAAGCAGCGGGGCGACCCGCGCATTCCGGCGCGCAGCCACTACGTTTCCAGGCAAAGAACGAAATTCTTGCGGGCGAATGCGGAGCCAACGAAGCAGAGGTCGCCCGCGTGATGCAGATTTGCAACGCGTGTCGCTACTGCGAAGGGTTCTGCGCCGTTTTCCCTGCCATGGGAAGGAGGCTTGCTTTTAGCCAAGCAGACGTTCACTACCTCGCCAATCTATGCCACAACTGTGGCGCGTGTCTCCATGCATGCCAGTACGCCCCTCCGCACGAGTTCGCTGTGAACGTGCCCCAGGCGATGGCAAAGGTACGCATGGACACGTATAGCGATTTTGCATTTCCCGCATCCTTCGGCAAGCTTTATCGCAATAACGGTCTGACGTTGGCACTTGCACTCGGTGGAGCGCTCGCCGCGTTCTTAATGCTTGCCACAAGTCTAACCGGCCATGCGTTCAACCGCCAATTGGGCGGCAACTTCTACGCAGTGTTCCCCCATAACCTACTCGCGCTGATGTTTGGGACTGTGTTCTTGTTTGCGATCTTTGCACTCGGCGTCGGCATCACACGTTTTTGGCGAGGCGTAAGCCCAGGCACAGCGTCCGGTTCTGCTATTGCTGAAACGGCTCACGACGTATTGCGATTGAAGTATCTCGGCGGCGGCCACGGCAAGGGCTGCAACAACGAAAACGATGCATTTTCTCTTTTGCGTCGGCGCTTCCATCACTTCACATTCTATGGGTTCATGCTGTGCTTCGCTGCGACCGGCGTTGCGACGCTCTATCACTACCTACTCGATTACCACGCACCGTACCCACTCTACAGCCTCCCAGTCGTGCTTGGTACACTTGGCGGCATTGGACTCCTGATTGGGCCATCAGGGCTGCTTTGGCTGAACCTGCGGCGAGATCCATGCCAAGGTGACGTTGCCCAACGCCCAATGGATCGAGGGTTCATCGCACTCCTTCTACTGACGAGCGTTACTGGTCTGCTCCTCCTTGCACTGCGAGACACTGGTGCGATGACGCTGATGCTCGCACTGCACTTGGGCGTGGTCATGGGCTTGTTCTTGACGCTGCCTTACGGAAAATTTGCTCATGGTATTTTTCGCTCGGCGGCTCTACTCAAGCACGCGATTGAAAAACGACAACCAACCAATCTGCAATTGAAGTCCGATTGACGCGCTGCTACAGCAAAACGTCTCCTGGTTGGTCAGCGATTTTCCGTTCGGTTGACCATCAAGAAAAACTCGTCAGATCGGCTGGCCAAGAACGCCAGCCGAAAAGGCTTCGCACGCCCAAGGCTTTTCGACGATTTAAGTCACACCACACCTAAAAAACAATGGAGGACGACCCAGTGACTGCAATAAGCATTCGCCGCAACCTTTTCGCCGCAGCCGGACTTGCGTTTTCTGCGCCAGTGTTCCCGCAAAACAGTGTTACCTTGTACGGGGTTCTTGATGACACGATCACGTATCAAAGCAGCCAAACATCTCTAGGATCGACCTCTGGTGGTCGTTCAAATATCAAACTGCTTCCCGGCGTTTGGGCTGGCAACCGATTCGGTCTTAAGGGCTCCGAGGACCTAGGCGGTGGCAATAAAGCCATCTTTCAGTTGGAGTCGGGATTCAACCTGAATACAGGCGCCCAGCAATATACCAATGCATTGTTTGGTCGCCAAGCGTGGATTGGACTCACCAATCCGAATTACGGTACGCTTACTCTCGGTCGGCAGTACACTTCCTACTTCACGCTTTTGTCGCCTTACAGCCCCACCAATTTGCTCACGGGCTCATTTGGTGCGCACCCAGGAGACGTCGATTCACTGGATACGGGCTATAGGTCCAATAATTCCATTGCGTTTACGTCCCCGAAGATATACGGCGTGACGGCGAGCGGCTCATACTCGCTTGCTGGTGTCCCGGGAAGCGCATATCAGGGCTCGACGTGGTCAGCGGCGCTGCAATACGCTCAGGGACCCGTTGGCGGAGCCGTCGCGTTCATGCGCACGAACAATTCAACGAACGGGGGTGGACCGTGGGGCGCCGAATCAACCACAAATTCCGGCGGACAGTCGGGTGTCTCGGCAGTCACCAATGGGTATCAAGGCGCACAAGCCCAACAGCGCTTCGCGGTCGCTCTAGGCTACACGTTCAACGATGCCTGGGATATCTCGGCGACATATAGCAACGTCCAATACATTCCAGGCATCAACTCCAAGTTCACGGATGAAGCTGTTTTCAACACGGTCGGCAGTGTGCTGCACTGGAAGCCAACCTCAGCTTGGGATCTTGGAGCAGGGTATAGCTACACATGGACGAGCAAAGCGAACGGCATCGATCAAGCGGCTACGTATCATCAGTTCAATCTTTCGCAGTATTACTCGCTGTCCAAACGGACGGGCCTGTACCTGCTCGAAGCGTATCAACGCTCCACAGGTCGCACTCTGGGAACGCCGACTTTCACGGCCGCCGGCCCTGTCAACCGTCAAATCGATGCGACACCGGCTATCGGTGACGGGTTCAACTCGGCGCCCTCCTCCTCGCGCAGTATGTTCGCTGCTGCGCTCGGCATTATTCACCGCTTCTAATCTGAGTTGTGCCTAGAGGCGAAGCACGCGGGGCGATATTTCGCCTCGCCTAACGGGGCGGTCCGCCAAGCAGATCGAGTCTGAAGTTAGCTTGCTTCCACCTACTCGAGGTCATTGGGGAAAGGCGGATCCACGGGCGGGGGAATAGGAGCCACGGCCGGCTTCCGTGCGCCGCTGCGCTCAAGTTAATCGTCATGACTCGCGTCCTACGGCTGACGATCTGCACGATTTCAAAAGGATCCAGCCGCGATCACCTGCTACAGGCGCCGACCAAACTGTCGAAGTATGCTTTTGCCTCGGCGCTGCTTCGCGCTTGACCGCCGCAACGCGAGGCGGCAATCTTGAACGCCGAGATGCGACGGGGGGAGAATTCCCCGTTCAACACCGCAACCCTGACCTGTGCCACGCAGTGCGCTCCTTCGTCTGTCCACCGCATCTGGCGTTTCCTGGCCATACGGTAACTGACAACCTGGTTCACCGCAGACTCGGCGATGCTGCTGCTGATCGGCAGGCCCTTGCGATGCCGGGCGCCGTAGTTGACCAACGTGCGCGCGTTGTTCTTGAGGTAACTGGAGACAGTGTTCAGATTCCACCACAACGTATTGAATTCGTATCCTTCCCTCGACAGCAGCCGACTGTCCAGTGCCTTGATCCGCTCCAACGCTTTGCTGCCCTTGCCATGCCAGACCAGCCATTGGGCGTGGGTGATTTCGGTTTCCACTGACTCCCGTTCCATCGAGTCAATCATCTTGCTGCCGAACACGGAGCGCTCCGCCGCCTTGAACTTCATCGCGATGTGAAACCAGTCGAGGATCCGGCCGCGGGCCAACTGACTGCCCTCGACCGTCTTCCCAAATTCACCGGCATCGTCGCTGATCACGGTCACCCGTTCGTCGCTCGCCACACCGTTCCGGCTGAGGAACTGATCGGGTCGCGCTGCAGCCGAGGTCACTTCCCTGTGCACATATGCATACAGTTTGGGGGACCGTCAGTGAACGTAGCCCGTCCCACGACGATGTTCACGTGGCGGCCATGGTCTCGCCCGGGGTCGCAATTGCGTAGCCACGCCGAGTCGACGCTCACGGCGGCGACATGACAGCATTCGCGAACCTGTTCGTCTGCAACAGACTGGGGGAGGTGCGCGATGTCACGCTCTATATCAGCGTCGAGCTGTTCTCCAAGGTCAAGAATCCGATCCCGGATGCCACTCGATGAGATGCCCTTGTCCAGCGGCAGCACTTCCTTCAGCATGTTCGTCGCCTGCCGGTAGGGCAAATGAGCTGCCCACTTCGCCTGAAGGTATTCCAGCTCCGGCGTGACGCGTCTGGTTAGCGCTTTCGACAAGGGGTGCACCACACGCTGCTCCGTCCGCGCAGTCCCTTGACACGCGCACGACCACAGCCACGGACTCTTCACGGTCACTTTGCCGTAGACGGTGCGCAGCATCGTCGAGCGGCTGTCTTTGTGCCTCAAGGCTGCACCGCAGCTCTCACAATGGGTCTGGCTTGCGAGCCACCGCTGTACCTGTTTCGAAAGAAGTTCGGTGTGCACCTTCGCCAGCAGCGACCGCCCTTCCGCGAGAGACAGGCCCGGGTCCGCAAGACTGCAATCAGGGCGCTCAACGACGGACAGAATTCCGTCGCCCTCCTCGACCGTGTCACTGTCCCCGTCGACCAATCTTGCTTCGATGATCAACCGCATGGCTTGTTCCCACCGTTGCGAGACCGATCAGCCTACCTCAAACGAAACCGGCGCCACCACCGAAAACACAAGCGGCCCTGATGAGGAGCCTCCCCACCTTTTGCACGCTCTCGCACAACGGCTAGATGATCTCCCGGTACAAACCACTGCGTTACCTCAACGACACGTCGGCGCTCCCCGAATTTCAGATCAACCTTCCGCTGCTGTGGACGCGCGAGTTTCCGATATATTCGCCGCACTTACGTCGCGACCGTAGTGATCGTCGAAACGGACGATGTCGTCCTCGCCGAGGTAGCTGCCACACTGAACCTCGATCATCTCGAGTGGGACCCGTCCGACGTTTTCCAGCCGGTGTTTGACGCCCAATGGTACATAGGTCGATTCGTTTTCCGCGAGTAGGAACGTCTCTTCACCACGGGTCACGCGCGCAGTACCGCTGACCACGATCCAGTGCTCGGCACGGTGATAGTGAAGCTGCAGGGAGAGGGCTGCGCCCGGCGTGACCACAATACGCTTGACCTGGAAGCGTGGGCCGTGTTCGATCGATTCGTAAAGGCCCCATGGCCGGTGAACCTTAAGGTGATGCTTCGCTTCACTGCTGCCGCGATCCTTAAGGTGTCGGACGACCGCCTTGACGTCCTGGGCATGATGCCTGTCCGCAACGAGTACCGCATCGGCGGTTTCCACGACAATCAGGTCCCTGGCACCGATGCAGGCGACGAGCCGGCCTTCCGAATGGACGTAGGTGCCGGAGGAGTCTTTGAGCACAACATCACCCCGCGCGACATTACCCGATTCGTCCTGGGGCAAGGCGCTCCACACCGCATCCCAGGAACCCACATCTGACCAGCCTGCGTTCAGCGGCACGACCGCGGCGGCGAGGCCGATTTCTTCGAGGCGCTCCATGACCGCATAGTCGATGGACTCCGACGGACAGGTCGCAAATGCGTCCCGCGCTATCCGCATTGCCTTCAGATCGCCGTCCTCGTGCCGGAACGCGGCCGCGCACGCTTGTGCAATGTCGGGCCGCAACGCGTCGATTGCGCGCAACCACACCGATGCGCGCATCACGAAAATGCCGCTGTTCCACCAGTGCCGCTTGCCTTCCACGAACGCCACCGCCACGTCCTGATCGGGCTTTTCGATGAAGCGCTGAAGGGCGCGCGCGCCGCTTGCCGGTTCGGTGCTGATGGGATCACCCAGCTCAATATAGCCGTAGCCGCATTCCGCACGGTCTGGCACGACGCCCAGCGTCACGATCTGTCCAGACTGGGCAATTCGCGCTGCCGCACGGACAGCCCGTTCGAACGCGGGCACGTCTGCTATCGCATGATCGGCAGGCGTCACTAGCAACACCGGATCGTCACTGCCACGGCGGGCTGCAAGCGCGGCGAGCGTGAGTGCGGGCGCGGTGTTGCGGCTAACCGGTTCGACTATCATCTGCCAGTCCCGCGAACTCGCCTTCAACTCGTCGGCGGCAAGGAAGCGGTGTTCCTCTGCGCAGATCAGCAGTCCCTGATGCGCTGCAGCGGTTGCCAGGCAATCGAGCCGCATCACTGAGTGAGCCAGTAGTGAACCGTCGCCCAGCAACCCGATCATCTGCTTCGGGTGTCCCTCACGGGAGAGCGGCCATAGCCGCGTGCCGGAGCCACCTGCCAGGACTACCGGGAGGATCAGCGGCGTGTGGCTGGGCGCTGCAGCGGGGCCATCTTCCACCGACCGCCGTTGCGACTCGCCGAAACGCGGGAGCGTCATGTCCATTATTGCTTCTCCAGTGCCGCATGGGGATGTGCAGACGAAGGGGCTGCCGCAATACGCCCGTTACGCGGCGGCTCCATGGGCATCACTGTGCGTCTGTCTGAATTGCGTTCGTCAATCATTGTCTGATAAATCAGACGGTATGCAGCCGCGGTGCGATGGGCGGTAAAGAGGTCTTCAAAGCGCAGTGCTGCGCACCGTCCCATGCGTTCGCGCAGCAGTGAATCTCCCCAAAGGTCGTGCATCGCTTGCGCTAGTTCAGCGGGACTATCCGGAGCAACCACCAGTCCGGTTTTTCCATGGGCGTTCACGAAGCTGGTGCCCGTGCCAATCTCGCACGTGATCATCGGCTTGCCCATCATCGCAGCTTCGAGCAGCGACATGCCAAATGCTTCTGCACGATTGGACGACGGCATGACTAACGCACGACTGAGCCGGATGAGCGCCACCTTGTCGACTTCAGAGACGCGGCCGGCGAAGTGGACACTGCTTGCGCCGCACTGGGCTACCAGCGCACGGATTTCGTCTGTTAGGGGACCGTCGCCCACCAGTACGAGGGGATAACCGGTTTGCCGGATCGCCTCAATCAGGACTGGCAGTCCCTTGTAATAACGGAAGACGCCGACAAACAGGAAAAACGGGCCGCCGATGCGCTCGCGCCAGCTACGCATCAGCGCATCATCGGGCACGGGGTAGTAGCCCGACGTGAGACCCAGCGGCACCACTTCGACTTTTTCCGGATAGAGCTTCAGCACCTCACTGGTAGCCGCGTATTGCGGCGACGTCGCCACAATGCGATCAACGCTACCGAGAAAGCGATGCATGAGCGGCCGATACATGGCAAGCAGCCGCGGTTGCCGCCGAATGTCCGCGTGATAGGTAACCACCGTCGGCTTGCGCGTGCGCGCAGCGAGATACGCGATGTCTGCCATCGGCCAGGGAAAATGCAGATGCAGGATATCCGCCTCTTCGCTAAGCTCACGAAAGCGCCGCACCGCGCGCCACGACAGTTCGACCGACGCGACCTTGAAGCGGCTCCTGACGCGCTCGACTTCATGACCTGGCATGCTCAGAAAGCGGTCCCCTCCCCGCTCGGCCGTCAAGGTCAACAAGGTGTTCCTGATTCCCACGTCCGCACCAGCGCGGCACAAATGGTAGATCGACTGCTCTGCCCCGCCAATCGTGTCCGGCAGATAGGTCCGGTAAAAGTGTAAAACGCGCATCAGTCTGCCTCAAAGGCGTCTGTCGGACGCCTGAATTTTTCGAGCCGGTTGCTGCTGTCTACAACAGCCTCCGCGCTTCCGTGCAGGGGCGGCTGCTCGGCGCCGGTGCGTTCGCTTATCGCTTTGGCGCGCAACTGCAGTTCGGCCTCCCCTCTTGCAAGCTTCGTAAGCAATGCCGCATTACGGACGATCAGGCGCCGATAGTCACGCTCGATTACCTGTCCGTCGATAAGCGAGCGGATGGCTCGCGACACCGTTTCCCGGCTCACGTTGGCCATGATCGCTATGGCCTGTTGGTTTGGCAGGTTCTCGATCGTCAGCAGGTCCCCGGCGCTCTTTCGCATCGAGGCTTCAAGCACCGAATACACTCTCGAATACGCACGGGTGAGGCCCAGCATCGACCGGTAATTGGAGGCCTGGCGGATGGTGCGGCACAACCGTTGCAATAGGGCCTCGACAACTGCAGGATTTCGGAAAAACAGTGCTTGGGCTTCAGCTTTTGGCAGAAACCCCACAACCGATTCGGCCGTCGCGACGATCGATGCGGAGCGGGGTCCGCCGTCGATAATGGACAGCTCGCCAAAGTAGTCGCCTGGCTCAACAAAGTTCAGCCCGACCTCCCTGCCGTCTTCAGACAGCGCGATGACCTGCAGGCGGCCAGACATCAGCATCAGCAGGGACGAACCCGCATCGCCCTTATGGACGACGAACTCCCGTTTGCTGAAGCGGCGGTAGCGGATATGGCGGCTCGTCTCTTCAATGACTTCATCTGCAACGTTACGTAGCAGTTTCTGCTGTTTCAGTAGATCGATAGCCTTCGGCGGGCCCGTGTTGGTAGTTACATGTTCTGTCGACATCTCTCGAATGCTTTCCCCGGCTGTGACACGCAGAGAAGATAGGCGCACTTTGCGCGGATATCTGTGACGACCGTCACATCTTCCAGCCAAAATATGGCTAATCATTGCAGGAATAATGGACCGCACTGCCTTGCAGATATCGGGGAAAAAAAGTAGATGCAAAAATGCATGACGATGGGGCCAGTCGCCGCACTACGATTCGTTGTGGGAGCAACTTTCTTCTTGTACGGGGCTGCCAATGCACAGCCTGTGACGCTCGGCAATGCAGTTGTCGTGATCGGCCAGGCGTGTGCGCAACACGCTCAGGCAGACTGTGTGCCTCTTTCCCGGGGCGCCGCCATTGCACAGGGTGATACGGTCGAGACCGGAGTTGACGGCTATGTGTACATTACAACGGTCGATCACGGCTTCGTCAGCGTACGGCCCGATTCGTCGCTAACGTTCGACCGGTACGAATACGATCCTGCAGAACCCAGAAAGACAGTGATCAAAGTGTCGCTGCATAAGGGCGTGGTGAGGGAAATATCTGGCGCCGGCGCCCAGGCGGCCCGGGACCACTACCGCATGAATACGCCTGTTGCTGCGCTAGGCGTGCGAGGCACCGATTTCACGGTGTTTACCGACGCCAACGTGACACGCGCCGACGTGCGCAGCGGTGGCATTGTGATGACGCCGCTGGGTGCCAGTTGCGCAGCTACGGGCACCGGCCCGTGCGAAGGGCCGACTGCAGCACAACTGTTCGCCGGCCAGCCCAACGCGGTGCTGCAGGTCTACCGTGGGAGCGCCCACCCGGTTGTGGTTGACTCGGCGCGCCCGGGCTTGATACCTGGGCAGGCGGCCGCAGCACTGAAGAATGAGGAAAACAGCGCACGGGCGGCGACGACGCAACCGGTCAATCCCGGTGTTGCGCCGGCAGAACTTAATTTTCCACTGACAGCGCCTGCCGCCCCATCGGCACCCACGCCGGCACCCCCGCCCGTCGCACCTTCCCCTGTGCCGGTTCCGGCCCCGGTGCAACCACCCGAGTCACAACAAATCTTCTGGGGGCGCTTTGCGCCGCTCGCGTCGGCACCGAGGGATACGACATTGGCTGCGCTGCTCCAGCAGGGCAGCGACCAGTTGGGACTGCTTACCCCGTTCGCCATGACACGTACCCCGCAGACGGACATGGTGATGCCCGCGTTCGGCACCTTTACATTTGAACTTCAGGCGTCCAGCGCCTACGTGATGAACACTGCAACCGGGGCAGCTACGCAGGCGCAGATCAGCAATCCGTTCCTGTCAGTCAACTTCGGCGCCAGTACCTTCCAGACGAGCCTTAGCCTCAGTGCGAACGGCATGAACTACGCGGTGTCGGCACAAGGTAGCGTCGGCCCCGACGGTAAGCTGCGCAGTGACTATGGCTCGCAGGCCGCCGTTCTGGGCGCGCTCGCAGGCAGGAATGCAACGCAAGCCGGCTATCTGTTCCTGCAGACTCTTGACGGTAAAAATATTGCGGTTGGAGCCACCCAGTGGTCCCGATAGCAGGCCTGATTACGCTCGACCGCATCCGCCTCACAATATTCGGATTGGTTTCATTGACCGCGTGCCTGCTGGCGAGCGGCGTCTGGTTGCCCCAGCCTTACCGCTGGCTCGGGTACGCGATTGACGACTGGCAGCAGGTGCAATTGCTGAGTGCCCGGCCGGATCCGCGCATCGCGCTCGTCGACATCGACGAGCACTCGCTGGAAGTCCTCGGGCCGTGGCCATGGCCGCGTGCTCTCATCGCGCAGCTGGCAGAGAATCTGTTCGTGCAGTATCACGCGAAAGCTGTCGGCCTCGACGTGATGTTCCCTGAGGCCGGATCGCCCGAGGGCGATCACGCGCTACTCTCCGTCGCGCACCGGTTTCCGCTCGTTTTTGCTCAGGCTTTCGCCCTGTCCGGCAGCGCAAATGCCCCTCATGCGGGTCACCTGGGGGGCGCGCTCGCCGCCGGCACGGACACGGCGCACGCACCGGTGGCCTCAGGCTATGTGGGCAACTTCTTTGACGCCGCCGACGTCTGTGTGGGACACGTTACCCCGCACGCCAGTCTGGACGGCGTTGTACGGTCCATCGCCCCCCTTATCGAATACGCGAATGCTGCCTATCCCATGCTTGCGTGGCAATTGATGCATTGTCGTGCCGACGGCGAGTCTCCCGGGGTGCCGATCCGCAGCCTGCCCGTGGACTCGCATGGATTGATGCACGTGCAGTTCAGACATTCAGTCCAGTCACTCGACGTGGTATCGGCTTACGATGTGCTCGCCCAGACGGCGCCCTCCGCGCTGCTCGCGAAACGTTACGTGCTGGTCGGCTCGTCGGCGCTTGGACTGACAGACCACGTCGCGTCCCCCATCGATCCCTGGTTGCCTGCGGTCGTCGTGCACGCGGAACTGCTTGGCGAAATGCTGGATCTTGAATCAGGCAAAGGTGCCACGCTGCCATCTGCATGGCTTCCGATGGTGTGGACCGCCTGTTCAATTGTTGCATTTGCCGCCTTGTTCCGCACACAACGCGCGAGCATCGCGCTGGTTGCACTGGTCGCGGCGACATCGTTATGGCTTGCGCTGCTCCTTTCGACGCGCTTGGTGCCTGCAAGCCTGGCGGCGTTGCCGCTGGTTCCCGCCACAGCATTCCTGTTTGTTCAGGCGCCCGTTGAATGGATCTTTTCGCAGGCGGCAATACGCTCGTTTGAACGTCGCTTCAGTCGTTACCTGCCGCCGACGGTCCTGCGCGAAATTATCCGGCAGCGAGGGCTCGCCACGTTCAAACCGGAGCGCCGGCAGATCTCAGTCCTCTTTGTCGATATTGAAGGTTTCACGCGCCTTGCCGAGCAGATGCCTCCAGAAGAGCTCGCCGCGATGACCGATGTCATCCTGAGCACGCTGACGGATTGTGTACACAAGTCGCAAGGCACGCTGGACAAGTACATGGGCGACGCGTTGATGGCGTTCTGGGGGGCACCACTTGCTCAGCCGGACCATGCCGATCGTGCACTCGATTGCACACTGGCGATGCTGCGCGAACTGGACGTGCTTAACCGCAGTGCACTGCCCATTTTTGAGGGCAGGACGATCCGCGTGCGCATAGGGGTCAATAGTGGGTCGGCTGTGGTTGGTGAAATCGGCTCGACCTTTCGCAAGTCCTATACCGCAATTGGCGATACGGTCAATGTAGCGTCGCGACTTCAGGAGTACGCCCGGACCCTGGAAACCAGTTTGCTGATCGGGCAGGAAACGGCACGGCAGGCGAGACGTCATCGCCTGCAGGCATGCGCTCAGGCAACACTGCGCGGACGCGATGCGGCTGAGCAGCTCTATACGCTGAACGAAGGGAAGCCTCATGCAGCTTACTAGGCAGCGCTGTGCTGCGCTGCTGTCGGGCCGCGTGAGGAGCGCAGCCTTCAGGCTGGCAGTGAGCGCAATTCACCTGACTGCCCTGCTGATCCTTCCGATGTATGCCGTAGCCCAAACGCCGCGGAACGCTTTTGAGCAGATCATCAACGAAGACCTGCAGGCTCAGGCGCAGGCCGCGATCAGCGAGGGCCATCGAATGCGCGCACTCGCGTTACTTAACGAACTCGCGCAGCGCGATCCGCGCCAGGCGGGCGCCCTGCTCGATATTGCCATCCTGTACTGCGAGTTAGGGGAACGAGCCCTGTCCCTCCGGACGCTCGCCCGCCTCGAAGCACAATATGAGGTGCCACCCGCCATCGGGAAACTCATCCTTTACTACAGGGCGAACACCTGCACATCGGTCGAATTGCGGCCGCAGCTCGCAGTGAGCGTCGGGGCCGGCGTGACATCAAATGCGAACTTCGGCCCCTCTGATCCGATCGTGACCTTCGCACCGGGCGCTCCACTAAACTCCCTGACCCTGGCACCCGAAAGCCTGCCTCACAGGGACCAGTACATCGAATCGGCCATTCAGGGCGAGTTCCCCATTCCAGTTGTGCCCGGCCTGGAACTGATAGGCGGACTTTCCGACCGCCATTACCGCAGTCTGCACAACTTCGACCAGCGCGCGGTGACCATTGGAGTAACTGACAGAACAAGCTTCATGCATGGTGAGATGGATAACCAGTTCACGACGAACGTGCTATGGCTCGGCACGCACATCTATCAACGTGATCTGGCATGGCACGGAGGCTTCTGGCTGCCACCGGCGGCGTGGCACCCTTTGCTCATGCGTGGCGGACTGGACCTGACGGTCGTGGACTCCGCCTATCCTGGCAATTCGCTCTACGATGCCATGTACTTCGCCGTGCGTGCCGCCTTCCAGGTACACGTGGGCGAGCGCACATCGATGCAGTTCTTTTTCGGTCCTGCCTGGGACAGGCCACATGGCGGTCGCCCGGGTGGCATGCAGCGCGGTTATTCGGCATGGCTGTCACTGGACTACGACATGGACCGCCATGGTCAGTTGGAAGCCATATTGCAGCAACGGACGTTGAATGACTCCGCCGCCTACGACCCCGTGTTCTTCGGCAGTCTCAACCAGCAGCAGACAATCCGCGTAGCGGCGCTACGTTACACTTACCCCGTGACGGCCGGCTGGTCCCTTTATGCGCAGATGTCAGCTCAACGTGTTTCCAGTTCCATCTCACTGTTCGCATATACCGTGTACAACGGCTCGCTTGGTCTTTCCTGGAAGTACTGACGCGACAATCGCTGCATGAATCGCTAGAATAGCGGCAACCCTATCGTCACTTCCGCCGTCACATCCATTCCATGAAAAGCTCGATCAGTGTTTCGCAAACGCCAGCGGCCGCCGAAGACCGGTCTGTCTGCCTGGAATGGCAAGGTTCTCTGCATCACTCGTATGACTCGGTCGACAGCCTGCTGCACGAGGTCACCCACGCAGCGCCGGCGCAATCCGCAGGTCCCGCACCCACCGTGGAACTCACGGTGATCGGCCAGTCGGACGCGCTGCTGCCGCTCAGCCATTATCTGCTGTAAGAAGCAGCGCCCTGGACCGAACGGGTAACGACGGTCCCGACTGGCCCTGTTCTTAGTGCTTATCCGAGAATCTGCGTGAGCGCCTGCGAGTAGGTTGCGGCAATCGCTGCCCAGTCTCCGTGCGTTTCGACGCGCCGTCGCGCGTTGCGCATCATGCGATCGCGTTCTGCCTGCGTCAGCTGCAGCATCGCATTGATGCCTTGTGCGAAAGCGTGCGCTTCCGCCAACACATAGTCCTGTCCGGCACAGTAACCCAGGCCGCGAGCACCAAACTCCGTACTTACCACAGGCAGCCCGACCGCTGCATATTCGAGTAGTTTCAGATTGGTCCCTGATCCTGAAATGACCGGGTTCAGGCCCAGGTCGCAAATCGCAAGCCAGGTGGCCTTCTCAGCATCACTCACGACACCCAGAAGGCCAACGTTCGCGGGCCGTTCCCATGCTTCCATGGCGTGGCAGACCGAACCCAGCAGCAGGAAATGGACCGAAGGCAGCTCCGCGGCAGCCTCCACGACGAGGCGGGCGGCATCGATATTCGGACCGTGAGCGCTACCCATGAAGAGCGCGAGGGGGTGCACCACGCGCAGCGCCGAGCGGCGGTCCTGTGTCTGCGCGGCCGCACGCAAAGGCGTCGCGGCGACATCGATCCCGTTGGGCACGACAATCAGCTTTGCGTCGTCTGCTACGCCATAGAGTTTAGTCATGCGCTCGCGGTCCTGAGTCGAGCAGGCGGTTACGAGAGACGCCTCCCGCACGGCGCGCCGTTCGAGCGCCGACACCTGGTCGATCGCCCATCGATGCGGGCCGTAAATATCTGCCTTGAGATCGGCCTCGACGTTGTGCGCCTCATATACGAAAGCCCGCGACGAAACTTTACGCAACGCCGGCATGGAATAGGGATGGGAGCACACAATCAGGTTTGCACGCCGTGCCAGCGCGTAAATGGCGTCGAGCCACTGAGGTGCGGTGTCCGGATGCAGTGCCGCTGCCAGATCTTCAACGGAAGCACCCAGCGTGTGCTCCAGCAGTTGCGCGGCCTCGGTGAACGCTTGGGACTTTGGCACCAGTTCCTCGCTGAAATCAGTGGCAAGCCTGCGCACGCCGCATAGATGTGAGGGCGCCAGATTGACGAACTGCACCTGAAACTGGTCGGCAACACGCGAATAAAGCCCCTGCAGGCGGAGTTTGCCGCCACTGACTACCGGCGCGATGGGGAAGGTATTAATGACGCCGAGAATGGGCTTTGCCTGCCGGGTCACGACGCTGGGCGCCGCCTGCCTCACGGCACCCGCTGCATTAACGGAATCGTTGGCTGCTACGGGTTGCCGCCCGGCCGCAAGCAATGCATCGCACAGGCTGCCCCAGTCGAGGTGGGCCGCGCGCGCACGGCCCGCCAGGCCCATTTCCAGTGCCCGGGGCAAATCAGTGCAGATGCGTCGCATTGCGCCCGCCAGCGCGGCGACATCTGGCTCGACGATCAGTCCCGAGCGCTCATGCTCGATCAGTTCGAGCGGACCGCCGGAATCCGTTGTGGTCAGGACCGGTTTTGCCGAAAGCATCGCTTCCAGCGTGATCAGGCCGTAGTCTTCGTCACGTGGCACGAACGGCACGCACACGGCCCGTGCGTACTCCTGCGCCAGCACGGCGTCAGGAACGCGCCCGAGGAAGTGTATGCCGCTGTGGCCGGCCGCTGCCTCACGCAGCCGTGCTTCATCGGGGCCGCTGCCAGCAATGCGGAACGGCACGTCGACCCCGCTCTGCATATACGCCTTGATGAGCAGATCGATCCGCTTCGCCTGGTCAAGACGGCTTGCGCTGAAAAGAGTCTGCTGTGGTCCGGATGCAAGACCTTTGAGACCGGTCGGATGGTGATGGACCGCAACCTTCACACCGGGCGGGAAATAGCCCTCGCGCGCCGCGACAACCCGGGAAATCGCAGCGTAGCGCACGATCTTGTCCGGCCGCATCGCAACTGCGTCAAGCAGACGGATAGCCGCGCGTGTCACGGGCCCGGGAAAGGCCCAGCACGGTGCCTGCGGCGAGCGCTGCCAGGCGGCGTCGAGTGCATCGAGCAGATCCTTGAACTCGAGATCGGCTGCGCGGTAGTTCGCGAGCGCGCTCACGATCCGCGCCGGAATGCCGAGCGCGAGCAGGTCGCCCTGATCGAAGTGCGTGGGCATGCCAGGCGGGTAACAGTCGTAGAGTCCGCGCAGCGTATGCTGAAGATACACGACGTGATTGCGGTGCCGGATTGCCCATGCCGGATACTTGGTGCTGATGACCAGGTCGAAATGATCAAGGTCGAGCTGCGAGAAGTGGCGATAGCTGGCCAGCAGCTCGCCCATGCTTCGCTCGGGGCTCGGAACCTTAAGCAGGTCCGCCTGGTTCCCCGGACGCGCGTTAAACGCCTCGAGCAGCCCCCACCACAGGTTCTCGGCGCCCCCGATCACAAACGGCACCGGGCTCGGCGCAACAATGGCAATTCTCATGAAAAACCGGTCAAAGAGGTTGGGTAAGCGCATCGACGACGTGATGCCACGAGATATCCGCCGCCCGGTAAGCTTCGCGGCCACGAAGCCCCGCTTCGGCGGCTTCGCGTGGATGCTCCGCGAGCCAGTCCAGGCGTCTGGCCAGTGCGTCAGCGTCTGGTCGTTCCACCCAGCCTGTTTCACCATGGCTAACGAACTCAAGCGGGCCGCCCGAGTCGGTGCACGTGATGACAGGCTTTGAGGACAGCATCGCTTCCAGCGTGATGTATCCGTAGTCTTCGTCGAAAGCCGGAAACGCAACGGCCAGCGCGCGCGAGTAAAAGGCGCGCTTTTCCGCTTCAGTCACATGGCCGATCAGCGCTACGCGATCGCCGACACCGTGGCGCTGGATCAGCGCCGCAAGCGCTTCGCGCTGGCCACCGTCGCCAGCAAGCACGATCTTCAGCGACGAGCGCATGCGCTGCGCCGCTTCGATCAGTAGCGACTGACGCTTGAGAGTTTCTAGACGGCTGGGAAAGAACACGTAGGGCAGAGCGGCTTCGCGCCGGAATGACTCAGCCTGCGCCGGCGGATGATAGAGCGGCGTCGCGGTAATCCGGTTGAAATCGGACAGCCGTGCAGCGACGCGCCGGGAATTGGCGAACACGCGATTCGCACGTGAGAGTGCCGCATTGTCGAACGCGGTCACCTGTCCGCGCAGCCGGGTAAGTTCCGCGGAGGCCTCCGCGGCGTCGTACAGTTCGTAGACAGCGCGGTGCTGGTGCATCACCCATACCCGGTGATCGGGATGGACGACCCCATAGCTTGGGAACTGCAAGCTGATGACCTGATCGATCGTCACGCCGTTGGGGCGCACGAAATCAAGTGACGCTGCGTGTTCCATGGCCCGCACAATGTCCTGTTCGGGCGAGAACCGAAACGGCAGGCGTAACAGCTCGACATCATGTCCTGCCTGCTGTAACGCTCGCACCACACCGGCGATGTGGTAGGAAGCGCCCCCGTGCATGAACGGCACAAGGTTGGCCGTCACGAGAATCTTCACGCTTCGCCCCCTTCTGCTGCTCTCTTGCGTCCCAGTACTGCGAAGTCCTGCGGACCGCACAAATGCCCGTTGACGCGCTCGGTAAGGGGATCGTTGCCCGGCACCTTCGCCTCTTCCGGGTAAGGGCTGCTTCGAATGACGTCAATCGCCTCAAAGCGGTGATACGTCAGCAGGAACGAGATCGCGCTTGGTGTGATAGGGTTGCGGTGCGTGAAGTCGTGATAGAAGGTGTGGCTGCCTACCAGCACGTTTTCCGGATTGGGTGTCTCGAACAGGACCGAGCCGCCCTCCACCAGCACACGGTAGCTCTCCTGCACGAGCGCGAACAGATAGTCAAACGGCAGATGCTCGATGATATGAAAGCCGGTAACGGCGGCGACCGAGCCTGTGGGCAGGCTGCGCAGAAAGGTAAGTGCGTCCGTGCACCGCACGTTCAGTCCCTGTGCGAAGCAGGCATCGACCATCACGCGGTTGGCATCAATGCCAATCGCGTCGCGGCCGTTCTGCCTGACATAGGTCAGCCATTCACCGCGACCACAGCCGATATCCACGATCTCATGCGTCAGGCCATCTGCTCGTGGCACGCCCGTCGCAAGCCAGTCTTGATAGATGGCGAGTTTTGCAAGCACACTTTCGCGGGTGCCACGATTGGCATCCTCGAACGCAAGGTAATAGGCGTCGATGGTTTCTGGCGACACTGCGGGCCTCGGTATGAGCTCCTCGCGCAAATCGAGCAAGCGCCGCGATAGCTGTTCGACCTGCCGGCCGTGTCGCAGCACGACCCCGACGGTGTTTTCAAAGCGGGCCCGCCATGCGGGCAGTGAACGCCTCAGCACATAGCGCGCATAGAATCCATCAGCATATCGCCCGGCACGCCGGGCCAGCCCTCCCAGGCCCACGCGTCGCATCAGCCAGTCTGCTGCCGCGACGGCAATGACGGCACTTAACCCCAACACCGGCACTGCAACGCGGCGCCCCTCCGGACACATGCGCAGCCTCGCCAGCACGACGAGCCGGCTAATTCCGCGCGCAAGCTGCTCCACATAATTGGTGCGACCTGTTGCATCAGCTTCACGCGCTAGCAGGAGCCGATACGCGCCGTCCACAAACTCCGCGTTGTCAGCAACGAGCAGGTGTTCGATGGTATTCCGCCCTGCAAGGTCGGCGGCACCGGGAACCGGCTCGGAGGCGGTGACCGGACGATCCGGGGCGAGCGTGGTGCCTGTGTCATCAGTGGAGGCATGCGCGGCCGCCTCGGCCTTGACACGCGCAATCAGATCTTGGAGTACCGCGTTGGTCATGGTTCTTGTAACGTGGGTTCTACGAAGTCCCGTACCGGGGATTGCTCAAAACGGACTGGCACATAGCACAGTCCGGAAAAGGGCACGTTGCTGAAGCCGGCAATCTCGAACGCCGCGGCGGCATCCCACCAGTGCTGGCAGTCATGAATATGGGTATCGTCGGAATGCAGTGCGACGGTCACCGTATATTTGCCAGGGGCGAAATTCAACGGCAGCGAGAAGTGGCAATTTACACGGTCGCCAGCCGAAAAGTGTGCCGCCTCGCGCAGCAGGGCGGTATTGGTGCCGAAGACGTCCTGACCAAAGCGGTCGCGAATGAGAATCCCGACGGATAGCGCGGCAGTCTGTTTTGACTCGCATTCGAGTCCAATAGTGATCTCTTCGCCCGATGCAAAGCGCATTGCGGGACCAAGCCGGTTTGACAGCACCACGCTCCGGATGCGCGTGCGCAACGCGCCGTACGAATCGGGCGTGGACTCCTCCTTCTGCGGCGCGTCGTCATCGATGCCGGCAATCAGTCTGTAGTAGATCTGCGCGGCCTCGTCAGGCAACCCGTCGTACGCGATGGTGCCCTCCGAGAGCAGAATCGCCCGGTCGCAGAGCAGCTTTACCGAATTGATGTCGTGAGACACGTATAGGATTGAGCCACCCTTATCGCGGAACTCGCGGATGCGCTTCAGACATTTCTGCTGGAAGCGTGCATCGCCCACTGCCAGTGCCTCGTCGACAATAAAGCAGACGGGGTCCGCGTGAATGGCCACTGCAAACCCGAGCCGCATGATCATTCCGGACGAATAGGTCCGCAACGGCGCGTCAATGAAGCCGGCCAGCTCGGAAAAAGCAACGATCGCGTCGAATCGTTCCTCTATCTCCGCGCTGGTCATGCCAATCAGTCTTGCGTTCACGGCAATGTTTTCGCGACCCGACAGACTGCCGTCGAAACCGGTGCCCAGCTCCAGCAGGCCGGCGATGCGTCCACGGCGTTCGATCGTTCCAGCATCGGGCATCAGCACACCGCTCACCAGTTTGAGTAGCGTGGACTTGCCCGCACCGTTTTGTCCCAGCACGCCAATCGCCTCGCCCTGACCGAGCGAAAACGAAATGTCATCAAGTGCAACATGCACGCGATGCCGCGCCTTTCCGAAAAGGCCTTCTAGAAGGCGGTCAGCGGTCCGGTTGTAGATCTTGAAGCGCTTCGATAGCCGTTGGACCTCCAGCACCGGCGAACCTCTCTGCACACGACCTGTCACAGCGTATCCCTCAAATCCGATTGCAGCCGGTCCAGCAGCAGGCGGCTCGCGAGCAGACTGATGCACGCGGCCAGAGCGAGTCCGATTAGCTCCTTTGCTGGCGGATACTGATGCCACACGATGATGCCGTGCACGGCATCGATGGCCCAGAAGATCGGGCTCAGGTGCATCGCCTTTGCGGCCCAAGGCGGCAGGATCGAGGCGAGATAGACCACCGGTGTCAGCCAGAACCCGAACTGCAGGAGTATGTTAAGGACGTTCTTGATGTCAGGAATAAAAACGTCGAGGGTACCGAGGATGATGCCAACCCCGTACGCGAACGCGCTTAGCAACAGCGCGATGACGGGCAGTGCCAGCCATTGCACACCGATCGGGTGACCGATAATCATCAGGAAGACGGCGAAAAAACCCATGGTGATGCCGTAGACAGCCCACTCGGCGAGCACGATATGAAGCGGCATGACCCATAGGTCGACGCTGATTTTACGGATCAGGTGCGCCTTTGAGCCGTAAACAGGCGTCAGCCGGTTCAGCAGGTTAGCGAAGAGATTCCATGTGAGAAGCCCGCCAATCAGATAAACCGTATACAGATAGGGATCCGCGTCCGCGCCAATCCGTGTGCGCATGAAGCGGGAAAACACGGTACTGAACAGCACGACAAACGTCAAAGGCTGTATCAGCAGCCACGCGGCGCCGAGCGCGTTTTCGCGGTGCCGGTCAATGAGATCCTGGCGCGAGAGGAGCAGCACATGCGCAAGATTGGTTCTTAATGTATGCATGAACAGATTGAAAGTGGGCATACGCCTGTCCCGTCTGAAGTTCTCAGGCGACGATCTGGCGATAGACGGCGAGGGTTTCGTCGGCAGTACGCTGCCAGCTGAAGCTGCGCGCACGGGCGCTTCCAGCCGAGATCAGCCGTTCGCGCAACGCGCTGTCGTCGATGAGAGCCTGCATGGCTTCAGTAAAGCCCTCGACATCGGCTGCGTCGCGCATGATAGCTGCATCGCCCGCCACTTCCTGCAAAGCGCGGGCCGTCGAACACAGCACCGGGACGCCGGATGCCATTGCTTCTACCACCGGTAGTCCAAAACCCTCATAGACCGACGGATATACCATCGCAAGTGCGCCCGCAGTCAGGACCGGGATGTCATCGTCGGATACATAGCCCAGCCTGCGTACAGAACCCTCGCGCAGGCCATGCTCCAGCGCGAGGTGAAGGGAGTCAGTCAGCCATCCCTCCACGCCAATGAGAGTCAGCGGGAATTTGCAACGCACCGAGACTGGCAGGCGCGCATGTGCTGCGAGCGCAGTATGAAGGTTCTTGCGCGGCTCGAGCGTGCCCACTGCAGCGAAGTAGTGGCCATGCACGAGGCCGTACCGTGCCATCACGTCGGAGGTCGCATCGGAAGAATGCGGCCGGAAGCGCGTCGAGACACCGTTATGCACGACCCTGATTTTATCGCGGGGGACTGGAAAACAGGCCTGTAGTTCATCGCGCACAAAATCCGATACCACGATAATTCTGTCGGACTGCTCGAGAGCGCGCGGAAAGTTGGCACGCAAGAGCGCGAGGCGATGTGCCGGATGGTACTCGGGATAGCGTACCCAGGATACGTCATGTGCAGTAATAACCGTGGGGCCGCGAAACCGGAACGGAATGAAGTTCGGATCGTGATAGACCTGCGGGACACGCTGCCGCCTTATTCCTGAATCAAAGCGGTACTGTTCGACATGCGGCATGAAACGGTAGATGCCGGGAACGAACCGGCGCGCAAAGCGCTTGGCGCTCCCCGCGGCCACCGTACGCCATGACCTTGCCCCTGCCCCCCCGGCGGAGGATGTAACGGCACCCTTCTCACGCGATGTAGACCAGTGCGTTCCATAGAAAAACCGCACCTGATGGCCCCGTTGAACAAATTCGCGGGCGAGATGGGACGCGTATTGCCCAATACCGGTTAGAGGCGTAAGCAAGGCACGCCCTCCCATTGCGATATTGAGCTGCGCGTCAGAATTATGATTTTGGAGCATCTGCTGCCTGCAAAGAGGGGATTCTGGAAGCAGCGCAAGTATCGGGCTTGTTTTCCTGAATTGATGTGACAGCCGTCACATTTTTGCCGGGCTCGATGGATCAGAATGAGCGCCTTCGCAAGGGGCCGACGCTGCGGTGTCGAATAGCTAACAGATCAGAATTGCAGACCAGTCGGGAGGTGTCGCGATCAGCCAGCGCGGCAACAGCAAATGACCAAGAAAGTCCGGGTACCGTCGAACGAAATCATTCAGGCGCTGCTGGGTTACCGTCGTGTGTTCCGCACGGTGGGGACCTTCAGCATGCTCATCAACGTGCTGATGCTCGTGCCGTCGCTCTACATGCTGCAGGTCTACGACCGTGTTCTGCCCAGCCGCAATGGCGTCACACTCGCGATGCTCACGCTGATGATGCTGGGCATGTATGCGTTCTCGAGCGTGCTTGAGTACGTACGCAGTTTCATCGTGATACGGGTGGGCGGCAAGCTCGACATGCATCTGAACAGCCGCGTGTACACGGCGGCGTTTGAGACGAACCTCAAGCAGCAGGGCGTCAATGCAGGCCAGTCGCTCAACGATCTGACCACGATCCGGCAGTTCGTGACGGGCAACGCACTGTTCGCGTTCTTTGACGCGCCGTGGTTTCCCATCTACCTGGCAGTCATTTTCCTGTTCAACGTCTGGCTCGGCGTGTTTTCGCTGGTGGGATCCGTCATTCTCATCGCGCTCGCTATTGCCAACGAACGGGTCTCGCGCCGTCCGCTGGCCGAAGCAACCGCGCTGTCGATCCGCTCGAGTTCGCTCGCGACCGCGAACCTGCGAAACGCCGAAGTCATCGAAGCCATGGGCATGCTGCCCAACCTGATGTCGCGCTGGTCGATACTGAACGCCGGGTTTCTGGCCCGGCAGGCGGAAGCCAGCGAGAAAGCCGCGATGGTCGGCAATGTCACCAAATTTGTCCGGCTGTCGCTGCAGTCGCTGATTCTAGGACTGGGCGCCCTGCTCGCGATTGAAGGCAAGGTGTCCCCGGGCATGATGATCGCCGGCTCGATCCTGATGGGCAAGGTCCTGGGCCCGCTGGAAATGGTGATCTCCGTCTGGCGTCAGTGGAGTGGCGCGAGAAGTGCATATGACCGCCTCGTCGAGCTGCTTGAGAACAACCCGGTGCGCCGTATCGGCATGAGTCTGCCGCCCCCGGCAGGTCGTCTGACGCTCGAGGCAGTGAGCGCCGCGGCACCGGGCTCACGTCTGCCTGTGGTGCACGGCCTGTCGTTCAATATCGACGCGGGCGACATCGTGGGCGTAATCGGGCCGAGCGCCTCCGGCAAGTCCACACTCGCGCGGCTCATGGTGGGCGTATGGCCCGCAGCTGTCGGAACGGTGCGACTTGACGGAGCCGACATCTACCAGTGGGACAAGGACCAGCTGGGCCCGCACATCGGTTACCTGCCGCAGGACATCGAACTGTTTGGCGGCTCAATCGCCGAAAACATTGCGCGCTTTGGCCAGATTGAATCTGACAAGGTCATCGAAGCGGCAAAGCTCGCGGCCGTTCACGAGATGATCCTGCGTTTGCCACAGGGCTATGACACGCTGGTGGGTGACCGGGGAGCCGGACTGTCCGGCGGCCAGAAACAGCGTATCGGACTGGCCCGCGCGTTATACGGCGACCCGTCTTTTATCGTACTCGATGAGCCGAACTCGAATCTGGACGAGACGGGCGAGGCAGCACTGAAGCAGGCGATCGAGCGTCTGCAGGCCGCGGGCAAGACAGTTGTCCTGATCACCCATCGCACGAGCATCATTGCGGCGACCACCAAGCTGCTGCTCCTGGTGGAGGGTCAGCTCAGGATGTACGGCCCGACTGCACACGTGCTGGCCGCGTTGCAGAACGCTCCGGCACACACGGCTGCTGCCCAGACGGCAGCTGCACAACCTGCCGCCGCGGGACCGACCCAGCCCGAACATCACCAGCCGTCCGCCGCTGACACGGCGGAGGCAACCGTCTGATCTGCAGGGTTTCCATGTTCAATTTTCAAAGCAAGAAGGCGGCGGTGCCCGCCGTCGAGGTGCTCGGCACTGCATTGCCGCCGGTGGTTGATGTCGACGAATCGCGATACGTGAAACTCGGCTGGACAGTCGTCCTGGTGGGCATCGTAGGTTCGCTGCTATGGGCGTCCTTCGCTCCCCTCAGCAAGGGAACTGCGGTTCAGGGTACGGTGGTCGTGACCGGCAACCGCAAGACAATCCAGCATCCGACGGGCGGCATCATCCGCGAGATTCTCGTGCAGGACGGTGATGAAGTGAAGGCAGGCCAGGTGCTCGTCAGGATGAACGACGTTCAGACGAGGTCCCAGGCCGCCACCGTCCGTTCGCAATACCTGACAGAGCTCGCAACGAAGGCACGCCTCGTCGCGGAAGCGACGAACGCGAAAGAAATATCGTTTCCGCCCGAGCTGATGGATCGTGTCGCAGCGCATGACGAAGAGGCCGAAGATGACGTCAGGCTGCAACGGCAACTGCTGATCACACGCCGGCTGGCACTGCAAGCGTCTGTCGGCGCGCTGGTGGAAAACATTGCGGGCTATCGCGCCCAGCTGGCAGGCCAGAGCGACTCCCAGGTACAGCAACTGGCAGAACGCAAGACGCTGCAGGACCAGCTGGCCGGTGTGCGGCAGCTCACGAGCGAGGGGTATGTGCCGCGCAGCAAGCTTCAGGACCTTGAACGCCAGGAGGCTGCACTCAATAGCGACATCTCCAGACAGGCCGGCACCACTGGACAGCTGGCAAGCCAGATGGCCGAAGCACGCCTGCACATCGCGCAGATGCAGGAAGACTACATGAGAGATGTCCGCACCCAGCTCAGCGAGGTGCAGCGCGACACCGAGGCCCTGAAAAGCCGTCTCGCTGAAAGCGAGTTCGAACTCACCAACACCGAGGTCCGTTCCCCGGTCGACGGAACGGTCGTGGGCGTGAACGTGTTCACCAACGGCGGCACGGTCGCAGCAGGCGCGAAGCTGATGGAGGTGGTGCCCAGCGGCGAGCCGCTCGAAGTGGAAGGCCAGTTGCAGGTCAACCTGATCGACAAGGTTCACAAGGGTCTGCCGGTCGACATGATGTTTACCGCCTTCAACCAGAACAGTACGCCGAAGATACCGGGCGTCCTCACCTTTGTATCGGCAGACCGTCTGGTGGATGACCATACGGGCGCACCGTACTACCGGGTTCGCGCGAAGGTTACGCCGCAGGGCATGAAACTGCTGCGGAATCTGAACGTGAGGCCCGGGATGCCTGTTGAGATGTTCGTCAATGCCGGCCAGCGCTCCATGCTCAGCTATCTGCTCAAGCCGCTCATCGATCGCTCGCACACCGCGTTGACGGAGGACTGACGTGCAACGTGTGCTTATAACCATGAGGGGACGCAGGTCGATCTCCACCTGTTCACGCCGGATTATCCGTACGGTGCCCCAACTGCATGCTATCGCGCTTGCAATATCGTTCAGTGCAGCGCTGATCGCACCGTGCACGGCGCACGCGCTCGGTCTGGCAGAGGTCTATGACGCTGCGCTAGGTCACGATCCGGTGTTCGCAGCAGCGGCAAAGCAGAAAGAGGCCGATGATGCCAACGTTGCGATTGGCCGCTCATATCTGCTACCGAACGTGTCGGCGAACTACTCCAGGTACCGCGATGTGACCGGTACGACGTATTTTGGACAGCCACAGGGCGACGTTTCGGTCCACCAGGTCTATGGGGCGTATTCCGAGGGTGTTTCACTGCGGCAATCCCTGATCAACTTCGAAGGCGTAGCGCGTTACCGTTACGGCAAAGCAACAGCTCTCGCTGGCGATGCGACCTTCGATGACCGCAAGCAGGAACTGCTCGTACGCGTGCTGGGCGCCTATACGGATACCGTCTTTGCACAGGAGCAGCTATCACTCGCAACGGCCCAGAAAAAGGCGTTTGACGAACAGTTCGCCGGCAACCAGGCGATGTTCCGGAACGGCGAAGGCACGCGCACGGACATCCTGGAGACGAAGTCGAAGTCAGAACTCGCACAGGCAGACGTAGCCGACGCGCGCGACGCTGTCGACAATGCAGCGCATACACTCGAAGCAATGACCGGCCTGCCGGCTTCGCTCGACATCGCCGGTCTTGACCGGCTGAAGGATAACTATCGGCCGACGCTGCCGTCGCCCGTTAGCTTCGACGAATGGCGGGATATTGCTCTTGCGAATAACGCCCAGCTGATCGCCGGACGGCACTCTCTGGAGGCCGCGCGGCAACAGGTGAAAATTGTAAGGGCGGGCTTTTATCCGCGCGTCGATCTGGTCGCCAGTATCGGCAAGAACCAGTCCAATACAGTGGAGACCATCGGCCAGCGCTATCTGACCAAGGCGATCGGCGTGGAAGTGACGATACCGCTGTATTCAGGCGGCCTTGTGCAGGCCTCGTCGCAACAGGCTCAGGCTAACTATGAGCGGGCGGAGCTCGAGTTGCAGGACAAAACCGACAAGGTGTTACTGGACGTACGCAAGCAGTACAACGTGTGCGTCAGCAGCCTGACACGCATCGATGCGCTCAAGAGTGCAGTGGAGTCCGCCACCCTGCAGATTACGGCTACGCAAAAAAGTGTGCAGGCCGGCATGCGCACGAACCTGGACGTACTGACAGCGACACAGCAGCTCTATCAGGCCAAGCGGGATCTGGCGCGCGCGCGCTATCAGTACCTGCTGGCCGAACTGCAACTCAAACGTGCGGCAGGGACACTGACGCCACAGGATCTGTATGAAATCGCGCAGTGGTTCGTTCCATCTGCCCAGATTGCGAATGTTACAAGGTCAATGCCGCTCATACACTAAACATCGACACCCTGCCAGCTCAGTTTTCCGCGGGTTGGGCTGAATTCTGGCACCGCCTCGCCGGTGCGGCATGCCTCGACGGCACCGCATGACAGTCGCCTGTTGAGTCGGCGCACTCACCACCGGCAGGTGTACTGGATCTGCGGCGATGTGGTCTCCCCGGCCGCCTATCGGCTCATCTGCTCAGGCGACGTCTTCTACAGCCCCCAGTCGGATGCAAGCGCCCTCCTCGGCAAGGAACCTTGCATTGCCGCATTACTGAGCCGACAGCCGCTGCCATTTAACTTGAAATTGTGCGTGCCCGCACAGTCTTCCTTCGGCATCTGCTCTAAATTAGGAGACCTCTTGCGCATCAGCTAAGCGGTTGGTCAGCTTGCTGCTGCGCACACTCATTGAAATAGACCTATGGCATCTCATTCGAAGACCAAGGAAAGAGCGACACGCAAGCGATGCGGTCCGCAATGCTGCATTGTCGGCTGGACCATTGAGCCGGCCTCGGTGCCGGGCCATGTGCGCCTGTCGTTCTCCGTGGCTGGCCAGTCAGGTGATAGCGTCCGCTCATCGAGCACGCGACATTACCTGTTGCAATGCGAGCGGATAGTGGATCTGGTCCGGGAACTCACCGGTACACTGGAACACTCCAACGCCAGTTGGGTGCTAGAGGAGCATGGGCTCGAAGCCGGCTCACAGGTTCTGGCAGATCCGACGTCTGGGCCAGACGCTCGGGAGCAAGACTCATCCGGACTGCCTAGCCACTTTCTCCTCGGCGCCTACGGCCTCGTCGGTAACTAGTCGCGCAGGTGAATTTATTAAGCGGCCGCTCTTTGCGCCACGCAGCATTCGTCGGCTTCCAGCTTTCCCCTTAAATCGCTTTGCGACGACCACATCGCGTTCCCGGAACGTCTTCTGGACGCATGTAACTGGCGCATTTTTTCAGCTTTGCATGGCAGTTAACTTCGCCGCGGGTGAGAGCCTTTCGACTTCGTCTCTAGCAAATTCTTCAATCTGTGATATCTATCACAAAGAATAAAGGGTCATTGAATTACTATGAACACTGAACCCGGGCCTTTTGGCCCGCGTTCACCCCGGTCGGTCAACCGGAAGGCCTCGGATTACCTCAATGGCGGCTGACCGTAGTGATGGTCGCCTGTCTGCACTCTCGGCAGGACGGAGGTTTTGCGCCCACGTACACAACACGTGGGTTTTTTTTATTTCCGCACCATGAAATCGCTGTGCTGTCCGTTGGCGTGCAACCGCTTGACCATAAAGAATACTGCGACGGATGCTCCCGACGTGCACATCCGAAGCGAAGTGCCGGCACCAATGCGCCTTTGCTGTCTCTTAGCCATCCTCGTTGCCCGTCGGCTGCTGGTATCTGGAACGAGGCGACAGATTGTTTCTCTTCATCGGCGACCGAAGTAATGTTAAGGCGCCCGCCGATCCCGAGTAATGCGCTGACGCGGAGAGAATTTCAAAGACACCCAAAATGTGATAGCCGTCACACCTTGTCGTGACACGATGCATTATTGTTGCCTCCCTTGTCGGATACAAGCGGCCATAGCAGCACCCCCCGTCGGCTTGATCTGCGGTTAGACCGTCAGAGCCCTCTAGCACCGCACCGATCTACTCATATCAGACTGGTAGCGCTCCTGTTTTTCTGCCGCCTTGTTTCCCCTGCCAACTCTATCTCTTCAGGCGTGCGGCCCATCCGGAAGACTGCATTTCCTCGCCTGAATCGTTCGCTGATCTATTTCATACGTTGTGTGCGCAACTTTTATTGGGTATTTGCGAGTTTGTGAGCCACATCACACATTGCATGCGCGGGATATGGAAAATCCGCAATGCGTTGTCGGTGCCGTGGTCTAGGGACTTATTGCCAGTAGCAGGCAAGTCGGCTCCTGCCACAGCATGGAATTGCCGACGCGTCACACGTGTGATTTAGATAAACTTTTCTTGGGAATGTTCAAATGGCCGCATTGTCCTACGCCGAACAAGTACAACAAGCATATCTGGCCTACTACGGCCGCCCCGCTGACCCGGCAGGTCAGCAATACTGGGTTAACCAGCTGACCGCTGCGAACGGCAACCTGAATTCGATCATCAACGCGTTCGGTAACTCGGCTGAGTCGACCGCTCTCTATGGCGGCTCGAGCACGGCCGCGCAAGTCAACGCAATCTATCAAACGCTGTTCGGTCGTGCTGCTGACGTGACCGGCCTGAACTTCTACGTGAATGGCATCGTCAGCGGTCAATTCACGCTCGCTTCAGTCGCTCTGAACATCTACAACGGCGCAACCGGTACGGACGCAACTGAACTGACTGCAAAGCTGGGCTACGCTGATTCGTTCACCGCAGCGCTGAGCCAGTCGGTTGCTGGTCAAGTCGCTTACTCGGGCAACGCAGCAGTGAGCAACGCTCGCGCAGCAGTCGCATCGGTTGTCGACTCGACTTCGCAAGCTACGGCAACCGCAGCTCTGTCGACGACGATCGCGAACATCGGTACGGGCACGGTCGCGCAGACATTCACGCTCACTACGGGTGCGGATACCCTTGCGCCGGCGGGCAATATCGCTATCAACGGCTTCTCCGCCGCAGGCGCCAACGCTAATACCGACACGCTGACGTCGGCTGACGTCATCCAGGGTAGCGGCAAGGGTAACGTGTTGAACGTTACGAACACCGCCGCGACGGCTGACGCTACCGCAGGTGCTCAAATCTCCGGTATTCAGACGGTTAACATCCGCAACACTGCTGCGACGACCACGGCATCGAATCTCGACGCATCGAAAGTCACTGGTTTGACGGCCGTCAACTCGAACCAAGGTACGGGTGACCTCGTCGTTACCAACCTGGGTTCGGGCGCTAGCGCCGGCATTATCGGTAATGGTACGGTTGCCAACGGCACGCTCAACTTCGGCTACGCAGCGGCCGCTGGCTCGAAGGGTACTGCAACCCTGAACCTCGCGAATGGTGTTGTCGGCACGAACAGCGCTGTCGTTCTGAATGAAAGCGCTGGTACGGCAAACGAAACGAGCCTGGTGATTAATAGCACCGGCGCAGCCAATGCGATTAAGAGCCTTGACCTTAAGGGCACGGGCGCGGCGGGCGTGACTGCATTGACTATCAATGCAGCTTCGAACCTCGACCTGGGTACAGGCGCAAGCAACTTTGCCTCCGGCGCTACGGTAGCGGTTTCGGGCGCCGCATCGTCGGTCAAGCTGGGCACCGCTGCACTGGAAAACACCATCAAGTCGGTCGATGCTTCTGGCCTGACGGTGGGCGGCATCACGGCAACGCTGAATACTGCAGCGCCTACTGGCTTCACCCTGAAGGGCGGTGCAGGTGCCGATACCATTACCGTTACCGGCGCATTCACCAACACCGTTGCTGCTGGCGCTATTGATGGCGGTGCTGGTACAGACACGTTGATCGTGTCTACTGCAGCATTGACCAGCGCGACCGGCGCTGACTTCGTCAACTTCGAAGTGCTGCAAAACGCTGTTGCAGGTACTCAGGATGCGTCTGTCGTTGCTGGCATCACCACGCTGCAGGCAAACGCTAGCGGCGCTGGTTTCTCCAAAATGACTGCTGGCCAAGCTGCCAACGTCCAGGTCCTGCAAAGCGACGCGACCGCAACGTTCGCGTTGAAAGATTCGAGCGGTACGTCCGACGTTCTCGGCCTGACCTTGCAAAATGCACTGCCGGCAAACGCTGCGACGGTTATCAACGCTACGGCCCTGACGGTTGACGGCTTCGAAACGTTGAATGTGGCTGCTAACAGCGGTCTTCAGTCGATTTACTCGTCAGGCACCGCGCTCGGCACTATCGACTCGGTTTCGTTCGCGGCGTCGGCGACCCCGTCCGTCAAGTCGGTTGTCGCGACGGGCAGCTACGCTATCAACATCGACGCGTCGGCTTCCGGCGCATCGAAGGTTACGTTGATTGACGTGTCTGCTGACACGGCAGGCGCTGTTATCACGACGGGCGGACAAACGGGTGCCCTCGTTGTGAACGGCTCCGCTGCAGCCGACGTCATCAATGTCGGCGCTATGGGCACTGCTGGCTCGCAGACCATCAATGCTGGCGCAGGCAACGACGTTATCAAGGGTACTTATGCCGACTTGCTCGCTGCAACGTCGATTAACGGTGGCGCTGGTACCGACACTTTGAACCTTACGGACGCGACGCTGACGATTAACGACAACCTGTTCAAGAACGTAACGGGTGTTGAGAAGGTCGTGTATAGCAGCGCGACGCAGGTTACGCATGTCGTCGGCGGCTACGCAAATGCGCTGGCAGCAGCAAACGGCGGCGTGCTGGATATCACCGCGTCGGCTCTTACCGATGCGGCAGCATCCAGCATTGATGCTAGCGGCCTGTCGAGCGGTAACTCGCTCAAGCTGTCGGCTACGGTTACTGCAGGCGCTGCTCACACCGGTTCGCTTGCTATTACCGGTTCGTCAGGCGCGGACAATATCACTGTCGTGAGCAGCGGTGTGGGCAATGCCGCAGCCATCACGATTTCGGATAGCGTCGGTACGGCTAGCAAGATGATTGACCTGTCGGGCGTCACGGTTTCGGGTGCTGTAAGCGTTACAACCGGTGCTGGTGCTGACACGATTAAGGGTGGTGCTGTTGCTGAGACTATCACGGCCGGTGCGGGCGCTGACACCGTGACATTGTTGGCTGGCCACGCTACGGCTCAGACGCTGAACTACGCTACCGGAGATTCGACTGCATCGGCGATGGACCTGGTGTCCAACTTCGCTAAGGCGACGGACATCATCAGCTTCACGGCTGACAACACGACCGTGGTCGGTAACGGTTCGTTCACGGCTCTCCAGACCGGTATTGCCAACCTGACGGCATCGGTGACGGGTGGCGTAGTGACGTTTGGCGGTTCCGCTGCAACGGGCTTGACGGCTGCGAATGCAATCGCGGCTGTGAGCGCACTGGAATCCACTGATGGTCAGGCTGCAGCGTTCGTATTGGGCGGCAACACGTACGTGGTCGAGCACCATGGTGCGACCACGAACGTGGTGGAGCTGGTCGGTGTCAGCTCGGTGGCTAGCGTCACTGCTAGCGGTGCTACGCACAACATTACGCTGTCTTAAGTCTCCTTATGGGAGACGCCCTCAGGCTTCGGCCTGAGGGCAGCGAAAGCCTTAAGAGGCCCCTACTGCTCACAAGGCGGCGGGGGTTTTTCCTTTTTGAGATTCTTGGATAACCAGGCAAAGTTCTCCGCAACAACCACTATCGTCTTTACCCATTCCACCTCATGCGCGATATGCAAAGCTTCAACCGGAGCCAGTTGCTTGACTACGAGGCGCGCATGCTGGCGCTATGGAAGACGAACTGGGTTCTCATCGACACCTTGAAAGCCATTCAAGGGAGTCTGTCCCTGGACGACCCGCAGCAGCGGGCCATCTTCCATCGCATTGAGGAGGCGCTCGAACGAATATGAATCAGACGCTACAGGCACCAGTCCCCGGCATGCCGGAGAACGCATGATGCCGCCATTACTTATCCCCGTAGGGCGCTGGAAGGTTCACGCCGAATCAACGAGCGAGCAGGCCTCCATTCATCTTTCCGGCCGGGCGCTTTCAGGTTCTCTCATGAACGACGTCAGCCTGCACGAAGTTCAGCTGACGCCAGACCAGGCTCAGGAGCTGATTTCCGGACTGAATCTGGCGCTGCTGGAACTCGAACTGCAGCGCACTACCGACCTGGCCCGGAGCGCCGAGGGCGCCGGATAGCCGCCGTCATCGCTCCCGGACAAACATGTCAGACGCAACGAACCTCACACCGGTGGCGGAAGACGCCCACGCTGCTTCGCCCGTACCGGTCCACGACTGGCAGATTGACTCGACGAGCGAGCATGTCGCAATGCGCCTGTCCGCCGAAGGGGTATCGGACGGTTCTATCGCCGCTGGCGAACACGGCTTCCGGCTGGCGCCGGAGCAGGCACGCCAGATGATCCGCGACCTGAGCGCGGCGGTGCTCGCTTCGGACGTAAAACGGCTCGCTGAGACAGGCAACGAAGGTGACGTCGGCATTGAGTCCCACGGCGAGCTCGGTGACTGAAGGCTATCCCCGGTTATCGCTGGGCACGCGTGGATCACTTTGCATCTTGCGCCGGAGAAGCTCGCCACACCGAGGACGCCACCGATCGCAACCCATGCCTCTGGCGGGATGCTCGGCTGAACGATGTTCGGCCACCAGCCGCGCAGGATCGGGATGACGAAATACGCCCCTATCCAAGCGAAGCCGAACAGAATCCAACGAACGGCCGCCATGCATACGTCGGCCAGTCGTCCGCCTTCGCCTCGACCTGCATCGTCTGATTGACCACCGCAGTGTTCGCCTGATCGGCGGCAAGCTGAGCCTTGTCAACGTCGGCAGCGAGCTGCGCCTGCGGCTCGAGCACCGCCTTCTGGAACTGCATCGACAGGTTCGGATCAGCCTGAATCGCGGCGAGAGCCGCATCCGGCGCCGACTGCCCTGTAACGGCCTGCGCAATGCCGACTACTTGCCGGCGACGTTCTCGGCCTTCGGACCGCCGAGCCAGCCGGCGATCATCGGCGCGAATTGTGCGAGCGCCATTGCAACAGGGATTAGCGGCATCATGCAGCTCCTTTGGCGAGATTGTTGGCGATGCGGGTTGCCCAGCCCTTGCCGAAGGTGCTGAACGTCTTGAGCGAGGTGAAATAGCGCAGTCGCAGCGCGTTCCAACGCAGGATGAAACGGAACGGGTCAACGGCCCGCAGCGCGGCGATCGTCGCAGGACCGAACAGCCCGTCGACCTTCGCGCCGGCTACACCCTGCATCCAGATCACCGGATGGCCGCCGTTCTAGTTCGCATCGAAGATCTGGAACGCCACGCGCGCGTCGAGCTCGTCAAGCCGAAGCGGATCCCAGTACAGCGTCTTTGCGATCGCCTTCGGCGTGTCGCGGGGCAAGTCCTTCATCTGCCCGGTGTAGCCCGCCGCGCGCAACGCGCGCCGTGACGCCCCACATCGTTCGCCGCCCGGATCCGCTAGATTGTTCGAAAAGAGTGATGCGACGCCGCCCAACGTCCACTTCCCGAGCGTAAAGCCGCCTGCCAGCGTGCCTCTGAAAGCGCCCAACTACCGGTTCATCGCCTCGACGCTGAAGAATGGCCTGGAGAGCAAGGCCGACGCGGCCGCTATCCAGACCGAACTGCCGCTCACGCACGCCAACGTGCGTGGGCCGTCCTACTACCACTGAAGGAGATCAGACATGCTGCATCACCCGACCGTCGAGCGGCTGCACGAACTGCGGCTGTTCGGCATGGCCACAGCGCTGGCCGACCATCAATCCCAGAGCAGCATCGACCAGCTTAGCTTCGAGGAGCGCCTGGGGCTGCTCGTCGAACGGGAAGCAAGCGAACGCCAGTCGCGCCTGCTCACGGCGCGACTGCGCCGCGCGAAGCTGCGTTTCCCTGACGCGGTACCCGAAGACATCAACTACCGCGAGCCCCGCAGACTGGGTCGGGCGCTGCTCGCCCGGGTGCTCGCCGGCGAATGGATACGGGCGCACCAGAACGTGATTCTGGTGCAGCCAATCGGGCCCGGTAAAAGCTGGCTTGCATGCGCGCTGGTGAATCAGGCGTGTCGTCAGGGCTTCTCGGCCCGCTATCTGCGCATGCCGAAGTTCAACGAGGAGATGGCCATCGCGCACGGTAGCGGGTGCTACGCGAAGCTGCTCGCACAGTGGGCCAAGACCGACATCCTCGTCATGGATGATCTGGCCATGGCACCGCTGTCGGATGCGGCGCGGCGCGATCTGCTGGACGTGCTCGACGACCGGCACGGCCGGCGTTCGGTGATCGTCACCAGTCAGATTCTAGTCGACAGCTGGCATCCTGCCATCGGAGATCCGACACTCGCTGATGCGATTCTCGACCGGCTGGTTCACAACGCGCATCGCTTCACGCTCTCGGGCGAATCAATGCGCGAGCGCCGAAATGGTTTGACCACCGACGGCGACAAGGAGTAAAAAAGCTCACCCCGCGTCGCCATGTCCACCGCGCTCGCTTTGCTGTGGAATGCCCGATCGGTTTCGCGTGGAATGCTTGCTCGGTTTGCCGCGGAACGGCTGTTCGGTTTGCGTGGAATACGCAGCTACGTACTCAGGCAAAAACGATATTCAGGATTTCCTACTTTGTGCGCCATACAATCATGGCGGCGATTTCATCCGCAGCACGCAGGGAACGGTCAAATTGCCAGCTAATGCGCCGCCAGTGCACGCACCTGCTGTACCGCCCGTAACGACTCAGCCTGCTAATCCCAAGCCATATATTAACGAAGGCAGCCCGGAGAGCGATCACACCATCAGGCCGTTGAGCCACCCAACAACGGAACGATCGCAAGCCAAGTGGTCCTCTAATGCGAATCCGCTGGCCACGGGCAAGCGCAGTTGACTTGTCGCCAAAACCCGGCTTTATATGAGTATGGCCGAAATGGAGCGCAGTTGCGCCTTCACTGCCAGAGAATCGACGCAAATTGGAAGTGTCAATCGGCCTGTGGCTGATCCGGTTTCTCCGTATCGATCTGTGTCTATTTTTTATCATCTTTTACCGCGAAACTGCGAACGGCGCAGGCGTGTGACGAGTCGATCGACCAGCCGTGGGTGCCGGGGAAGATCAAGTGTGAGAACGAGGATGACACGTGCCCGGTGTCAAACTCCTGAAATTCGGTAACTTTCGGCAGTTACCAAAAGAAAATGAATAAAATAATAGAACTGAAGGCCAGTCTGGCACAACAGACGCTGTTCGCTACATCGGACGGAAAAACAATTGAGCTTCTTGCGAACGCTGCGCGGGTGGTGGACTTCAAAAGCGGTGCCTATGTGACGTTTCAAGGGGAGGTCGAATCACCGCTGTTGCTCATTCTATCGGGGCAGCTGAGAGTGTCGAGGCTATCGGCGAAAGGCGACGAAGCACCCATCCGCACTGTTTCCGCTGGTGGATCCACGGGAGCGGTTCCAATCATTTCTAACCGACCAAGTAACGTCAATGTGATAGCCAATCGCGAGAGCACGGTAGCAATGATAGGCCGGACGCTCGCGCGCCAAGTACTTTGCGAGCCTCTAGTGTCAGTCGCGCTGAACGGCCTTCTCGCGTCTTTAGTTGGACGCCTCGTCAATTGCCACAGCAGGCGTGAATTCCCGCGCGCCGCTGCGCGTGTAGCTGCGGTGATCGTTGACGAACTGGATTTGGCTGCTGATTTGGATGCAGCGCCGGCTGAACCGCCAAGTCACGCGACAATCGCTGCGATGGCGAAGGTGAGTCGAGAGACAGTTTCACGGGTGCTTTCGTCTCTAGAACTTCGAGGGCTCATTGCCAAGGAGGGTCGCCGTATCCGCGTTCTCGACCCAGATGCATTGCGCGCACTGGGCAATGGATAGGCTGGCCGTTTCGAATTTTGATCAAGCCGCGGGTCAGCAGTGACCGTCGAAAATGGGCCATTTCGTTACCCGAAAGGTAGTTGCTACTGCGCGCGGGAAATACCGAACATGACGAACGATATCGCGTAGCGCTCCTCGCGCAGTTTCCGCGACTGGACATTGAGTTCATACGCTCGACCTTGCCCTTCGTCTTCGCGCGGTATGGCTTGCACACGCGAGGCACGAATCGATGGTGTTTGCGAAGTCAGCGAACCCCGGATGATATCGGTGCTGCTTCTTTCCATAGGCATCGCGTTTCAGGATCACCGTTTTCATGTTGTCATACACGATCTCTCTGGTGATGCCACCAGATGCCTCGAATGCCCGCACATGGCAAGCCAGCAGCGTTTCGATACGCATGTCGGTGACAAACTCCGCGTAGCTGACGCGGCTGTAGCCCAACGTCGCAACGAACGCCGCGAGCATGCCGAGTTTGTGCCCCGGCTTACGAAACTCAATCCAGTCCATCTGCATCTGATGTCCCGGCTCTGTCTCGAATCTGACTACCGGGTAGGGGCGTGCAACGGGTCGAAGCTTCTGCAGATACTCCTGCACACGGCGCAAGCCGCCCGTGTAGCCGCGCTCCTCAATCTCCCGCTTGAGCACCGTCGCCGGAATCCAATCGGGCTTCGCTGCTTCGACGCGGCCCTGCAGATAGGCCTTGAACGGCGCAAGCTTGCCGACGACTGGCTGACGGGCCTTACGCTGCGGCGGACCCGATTCCAGATACTTCCTGACGGTGTTGACTGCCATGCCGGTCTCGACCGCAATGTTCCGGAGACTGTTTCCCTGGCGACGCAGAATCTCGATTTCCATGTACTCCTCGTAGCTGATCACGGGCCGCCCAAAAGGAGCAACCCTACAACGAGGTGTATCAATTCCTAACTGCGTTGCTGGGGGTGCGGACGAAAACTTGGACTACCTGGAGGTAGTTCATGTACTCGTACGAAGACCGCGTTCGAGCGGTTCGGCTTTATATCAAGCTGGGAAATCGGTTAGCGGCGACCATTCGACGGCTGGGGTATCCGACAAAGAACTCGCTTAAGTCCTGGCATCGCGAATACGAACAATGTCATGATGTGCGGAGCGGCTATATACGTTCGAGGCCGAAGTATTCACTCGAACAGAAGAAGGCGGCTGTCGATCACTATCTAAACCATGATTGTTGTGCTGCTGAAACCTTGAGGGCTTTGGGATACCCGGGGCGAGGAACGCTTGTAGCGTGGGTTGAAGAACTGTGCCCGGGAACCGTGAAGCGCATTGTCGGCAAAGCTCGGGGCGTTCCGAAACCCGGCGAGGTGAAGCAGGCGGCAGTCATCGAACTGTGCACCAGAGACGAAAGTGCGAGCATGGTTGCCATAAAGATAGGCGTGAGCAGGCCGACGCTATACAACTGGAAGAACAAGCTACTCGGTCGTGAGGTTCCGGCATCCATGAAACGCCCCAAGAATCCAGCACCGCCTCCTGAGCGGGCAGAACTGGAGCGGCAGGTCGATTCGCTTCGACGCGACATTCGGCAGTTGCAACTCGAACACGACATCCTGAAGAAGGCAAATGAACTCAAAAAAAAGGCCTGGGCGTCGACCCGCAACTCCTGAGCAATCGGGAGAAGACGATACTGGTTGATGCCCTGAGACGATCCTACGCCCTGCCAGAACTGTTCGCGGTATTGGGGCTTGCCCGTAGTTCCTACTTTTACCACCGCACACGACTGCTAGTCGCTGACAAATACGCTGGCGTGCGTCGTGTCATCACAGACATCTTCGAGCTCAATTATGGTTGCTATGGTTATCGTCGGATACGCGCGGCACTGGGCAGGGATGAGGTCTCCATATCGGAGAAAGTCGTGCGACGTTTGATGAGGCTGGAAGGCCTGGTCGCTGCCACTGCCAAACGGCGTCGCTATGGCTCTTATCTGGGAGAAATAAGCCCTGCTCCCGAGAACCTTCTTGATCGCGACTTCCGGGCGGCAGCCCCGAATGAAAAATGGCTTACCGACATCACCGAGTTCCAGATCCCGTCTGGTAAGGTGTATCTGTCACCCCTAATCGATTGTTTCGATGGACTTGTTGTCAGTTGGACAATCGGCACGCGGCCAGACGCCGACCTTGTGAATACCATGTTGGATGCAGCCATTGAAACGGTCGGCAATAATACGAGTCGGCCCGTGGTCCACTCCGATCGTGGTGCGCACTATCGCTGGCCAGGATGGCTCTCACGGATGCGCGATGCCAAGCTGATTCGCTCGATGTCACGCAAGGATGCTCACCCGATAACGCGGCTTGCGAAGGCTTCTTCGGGCGGCTAAAGATCGAGTTGTTTTATTCCCGGGACTGGCGGGACACGACCGTTGAGCAATTCATTGAGGCAATTGACTCTTACATCCGCTGGTATAACGCAAAGCGGATCAAAGTCTCGCTCGGCTCTCTCAGCCCGCTCGAATACCGGGAGAGTCTAGGAATGGCAGCATAAACGAGTCCAAGATTTTAGCCGCACCCCCCTCGTAGAGATCGCGCCGACTGAAAATTGAGCCGCGCAATCGACCTATCCTGCTAGTTTGTCAGGCAGGGTGTTTGGGGATGATCCCGATGACGATGATTGGCAAGGTGCGGCAGACGCGGCCGCCATCTGCGAGGCGGTAACCCGTCCGAGTATGCGTTTTGTACCGCTGAAAGACGAACACCAGCAGGCGACACTTTGCCTTCATCGGACCCGGCAGGGGTTCGTTGAAGAGCGGACGGCGGTCTATAACCGGATGCGCGGCCTGCTCTCCGAATTCGGCGTCGTGCTGCCGCAGAGCCCGGAGCGTTTGCAAAGAGAGATCGCGACCCATCCGGACGCATTGCCGGGCTGGGTCCGACGCTGCATCAGCGATTCGCTTGAGCATGTCGGCAACATCGAAGATCGGCTGGCCGAATACGACCGTGCAATCGGCGAAATTGCACGCACCGACGAGCGCAGCAAGCGGCTCATGAAGCTGCGAGGTATCGGTCCGACTACCGCAAGCGTATTGCTTGCGAGCATCGGCGCCGGGCACGACTTCAGAAACGGTCGTCAGGTAGCCGCGTGGATAGGCCTCACGCCAAGCCAGTACAGCAGCGGCGGTAAAGAACGGCTGGCCACTATCACGAAGACGGGAGACGCTTACCTACGCATTCTGCTGGTACTCGGAGCTCGCTCTGTGATGGCAAGTCTTGGCGACAAGCAGGACCGTTTTAGCCGCTGGGTGAGAAATCTCGTCGAGCGTCGCGGTTACTGGCGCACAGCTGTCGCCATCGCCGCGAAGAATGCGCGCATGGCCTGGGCGACGCTCAAGTACGGCGAAGCCTTCAAACACGAACCGGCGACTGCGTGACCAAGCACTATTACCGGATGGATTAGCAGTTCAAAGCACTACAGCAACCAGGAGCGGATAAACGATCACTTTGCACTGCCAGCGGTGATGTGAAACGGGTTGGACCCGCGCAAGGCATACCTGCCAGAGAAACGGGGATTCCTATCCCGCCCAACGAATGAGGTTCTTGCGCGCGTCTTTCATCAGGGTCCGGGCCAGAGGCCCAACATGACCGGTTGTAGTACAGCAGTCCTTCACCTTCTCACACGGACCGACGCGGCATTGCGGAATGTATCAACGTGCGAGCTTCGATTGAGCTTGTGCTCAAAGGGGAAGCCCTTGTAGTTTCTCTGGAGCGGCAATAGCCGCCAGGGCGGTCGCGGTGCATTGCGATAGCTTGATGCCGACGGGTGTCTGGTGCGATTCGGTTCGCAACCAACGAGTGAGAAAACGGTCGCGGTTAGTATTTGCAGCGGTGAAGATGGCGCGCTGTACTCGCTGTGAATTGACGCAACTGTTCGCGGCGTACTTCTTTTACCCTTGACTCCGGCCGGCTAATGTGTGTGATTCACACAGATCGTTTCAACTAAAATGAGGCGATGGACCGCGAAATTGCGACTCGATTACGTTGGGTGTTGATGTATCAGGAGACCGGCAACGCCGGCCTCGTATGCGCACGTTGTGGCATCTCAAGGCCGACACTTCGCAAATGGTTACAACGCTACCGGGATGCTGGAGAAGAAGGTCTTCGCTCTCAAAGTCGCCGCCCTCTCAACAGTCCAAACCGGAAGGTCTCCGAAGCTGATCGGGCGACGATTCTGCGGCTGCGCGCCGAGCATAAGGGCGCACGGCGGATCCAGAACGAGTTGCGGCTTCACGAACAAAGAGAGCTGTCCCTCGGGACCATTCACAAGGTTCTGACCGAGGCGTCTGTGAAGCCACTAGTGCGCTCCAGGCGGCCGGCACATCCCACACGCTATAGTCGCCCGGTTCCGGGAGATCGGGTCCAGATGGACACAATGAAGATCGCGCGAGGCGTCTATCAGTACACGGCCATCGACGACTGCTCGCGCTTCCGCGTACTGGCTGTGTACCCTCGCAGAAATGCCCGCAATACGCTGCTTTTTCTTGATCGCGTCATCGAAGAGATGCCGTTTCCGATCCAGCGTATCCAGACCGACAGGGGCGGCGAGTTCTTCGCCGAATCAGTGCAGCGGCGTCTGATGAGCGAGTGCATCAAATTCCGACCGATCCCGCCACGCTCGCCACACCTCAATGGCAAGGTCGAACGTTCACAACTTACTGACCTGAACGAATTCTGGTTCCACCATGTCCCGACCGAAGACGAGATTGACCGACGAATTGAGGAGTGGCAGTTCGACTACAACTGGCGCCGCCCACACGGCTCACTCGGCGGCAAGACTCCCGTCGACCGCATCGCAGAAGTGAGCGAAATCACACCTCTCGCGGAGCAGGTGGAAACCGCCTACGACGGGTTGAAAGAGAGAATCCGGCATCGCGAATGGCGAGTCGACAAGATCCTTGCCGAACATCATCGGCGCGCGCTTGAACTCGCGTCTCCTAACGGAGCCACGAACTCAAGCGCGCAAAGAAAACGGCGTTCAAGAAAGTGAAATGATGTCTGTGAATCGCACAGCTAATGGGTGTCACTTTAGCGCGAAGTGCTGCCGGAGCGGTCCGAAGCTCGAGAGAAACGCCCGCGTGCGCCTGGGGTCGCGAAATCCGCGCAAGCGCCGCTCACGTTCACGCGTTGGTTGATGGCTATTTTCGGCCCTGTTGTTCACGCGGGCTGCAGCCTTGACGAACACGTGTTTGATGTTTGCCAGCTCGGGAATCCTGGACTTCGCGGCCGGATAACTGCGTAGCTGGTCGGTGACGATCTTGCGCGGCACCGGGCACGAGCGAAGCACGCGTTTGAAGAATCGCACGGCTGCGGTCGTGTCGCGCCGCTTCTGCAGCAGGATATCGAGTTCGGCGCCGTGCTCGTCGACCGCTCGCCACAGTACAAAGGTTCACCGCGCAGCATCACGAACAACTCATCGAGATGCCAGGTACTGCCCTTTGCGCCGGGCAGCCTTCACGCGATGAGCGAACTCGACACCAAATTTATCGCACCAGCGGCGCACGGTTTCATAACTCACCACTATGCCGCGCTCCAACAGCAACTCTTCAATGTCACGCAAGCTCAACTGAAACCGGAAGTACCAGCGAACGGCACAACTGATCACCACTGCAGGAAAGCGATGACCGTGATAGAGCGATCTGGAATTATTCATCTCCCGATTTTACCCGACCACCTCAGCAACGTGACAAACCCTTACAGGCGACCCATGTTGACTTCGCGAATGCCCTTCGCGTCGCGCAACGCGATCGCGGCACGATTCAGTTCGCCTCTCAGCTGCTCGGCGCCGCGCATGCCGGGAAGACGCCCCTGCGGATTGTTCGAGTCGCTGGTCAGCACGAGCACCGTGCCAATACCGAAAGGTCGTTGCCACCAGGGATGCAACGACGTCACATCCTGGATACGGAAGAGTTCGAGGCTCTGCACCTGCCGGCTGAGAATGCCCTGCCTGCAGATGATGCGGGCAGTGTCGATGTTGGTTTCGGTGTACCCGTACGCAGATACGCGACGACGGCGCCCACCGCGATCGCGAGCAACGCGACGACCGGTGCAAACCAGGGCACTGACCAGCGCGTCAGCGCATACAGGTAGGCGACAAAAACAGCGATCGCGTCGACGCCGCCCTTGATGTAGGTTGGCAGATTCACGATCTGCGACGGCGTGCCGCTGAAGATTACGCCGGGCACGACCGCAACCAGGTCGTCGCGGTCGATGTGTGCAAGCTGGTTCATTTTCTTCTCTCAGTTTGATAATTCATCGGTCAGTACCTGGTCCATTGCCGAGCGCATCGGGATCAGCAGGCGATGCCGCATCCTGGTCTGGATTGGACGGATCTTCCGGAGTGGGTGGCGGATGGCGCACGGCATCGCGCAACTCGTCGCGTTCCCATGTCTCGCGCTCACGCTGCGCCGCCCGACGCTCCAGCGCCTCGGCATCGAGCTCTGCTGCACGGACCTGTCGGATACTCTCCAGCTCCGGCTGCTCAAACACGATGCGCATGCGTGTGTCGGCCGCCACACGCGCCGCGGCCGCCTGGAAGTCACCAGGTCCGGACAGTGACAGCGTGCTGCCGAACTTCTGCTGCGCGAAGCGCAGCGCAATCTCGATCGCCTCGCGTTCGCTATCCCACAGCCGTAGCGTGCGCCCCTCGTCGACGAGGAACGCCACGCCGTCCTTTCGGTAGTCGACCTCGCCACTGGCCCGCACCTCGTACGTGATCGACGGGCCGGCGTAGATGATCTCGTTGCGATCGAGCGCTGCCGGTCGCTCCACAGCACGCGACGGCGTACTGAAAATGACCGCGCGTTCGTCGTCTGCCCGTTTCGTCCGCAGGCGGATCTGCTGCATCCGGCGTAACTCACGCAGCGCCCTTTTGTCGCCTTTCTGAGCGCGCTCCTGCAGGAAGTCACGATACTGCTCGGTCAACGGCCGGCTTGCGGCGCCCTTCAGTGCATCCCGCTCTTTCGCGATCTTCACACGCAGCGCGGCCTCTGCCTCAAGGCGCGCAACACGTGCTGCGGACAGCTGCTCGCGGCGCTGCACGCCTGACAGGTCCATGCGCGGGCGTTCAATGAGCGCGCTGCGGGCACTGTAGAACTCAGATTTGACCGCCTTTCGCCGCTCACTCTCATGATCGGCCTGCGCATCCCACGCGCGACGTAACTCGTTCCGGAATGCCGATCGCCATTGCTGGAACTCGCCCCATAGGTCCCGTTCAGGCGTACGCCTCGGTGCATGCTCCGGATCACGTCCTGTCTGTGCACGATAGGTCTCGCGCAGCAGCTGCGCTGCCTGCTCCCATGACAGGTTCATCTCTTTGGTGAGGAAGTCAGACACATTCAGATTGCGCGAGCCGGCCTGGACTCTGTCACCGCCGTCCGCGCCTTTGCCGATCGAATACTTTTCGACGAACAGTCCGTGCGTATGCGCGAGCACGGCCAGCAACCGGCCCGCGTCGAGCGTCGCACGAATCTCGGTGAACTCATCCCGCTCCCGGGCACGTCGCGCCGCGCGAGCCTCGGACAGGTCACGCGCAAACTGGTCACGAACGGTATCGGCGGCCCGGCCGGTCGACGCGCGCGCACCTGCATTGAAATCGACCGACGCCGCGTCCGTCGGCAGCGGCGTATCAGTTGGCCGGATCTCGAACGGCAGCGATTCGATCGCATCGAACGATTGCACATCCGCAAGGCTGCGGATTTCGTCACGCGGTCCAAACCCTGCAGGCAGGCGGCGGCCGCTCAGACCAAAAGGCTCGCGTGAGCCGAACTGTCCTCCGGCCCGCATGAACTTCCCGGCACCGGTACGCGCTAGACGCGTCCGCCCTGCCTCGTCCGCCTGGTCCCACGCAACAAACATGCGCTCTACGATCGCTTTCCATTCAGGCTCGCCGGCGGAACTGTCAATGGCATCGGGTTCGCCCGACCATTGCCCCCGATCCGCGAACTCGCCGTAATTGCGGCCCACATCGAAGCCGCCGTCGGCACCTTCGCGCCATCGCGACCGCGGCACCGAAATGTCTAGCTGTTCTCTTCCCGCTCGCTCGCGATCGCCAGTCCATCGCAATGCGTCAATTCGTTCGGCTTGCTGGTTTCCCAGCTCCAGTAATGCATCAGCCGGCAGAAGCACTTGATGTCGCGCGGCGTTGCCATCCACACTGCTGCCGGGCATGCCATGCACACGGTGGGCGGATTGGGACGGCGCGCCGGATCGATCGAAGCGAGCGTCAAAGTCGTGATCCGCTCCGGCTCGCCATCGCCCCGTGATTTCGCGGTGCGCGCGTTCGAGCTCGTTCCACCATTGCTGCGACTGCCCTGTCCTTTCCGGTTCCCGCCCGGCGCCGCGCTCTCGCGCCCGCCCTCCTGCTCCGGCGGCTCCCATCCGCTGCCAATCTCGCCAGTGTCCGGATCGATCGTGGCGCTGTTGTGTTCGCTCTCGTGTGCGTTCATTAAGCCCTCCTGTTGCGTCATAGAACCGCTGGTCGCGGTGATCGAGAATGCGCCGCTGCTCCGCCAGCGACGCTGCCTGATACGTCTTGTAAAAACTGCTGCCGCTGTTCAGATACTTGATCGCGCGCGCGCGCGTGTCGTGCCACGTCTCGAGCGAATCGAGATAGATCCGCGGCGTATCGCGCGATACGCCTGGCTCGACGTACTGCCCATGCACATTCGATTTGAGCGCCTCACGCTTGGCCGCAGCATCGAGCTCGATGAACTCGCGCGAAAACACGAACTCCTTCAGGTTCACACCCTTCGCGGCACCGGCCGGTTTGACGTTCTCGTACTCCGACTCCCTGCCGGCATTGCGTGTGCGCGTCTCGCCGTACTCCGTGATCAAGGCCCTGAAGTCGTCATACCGGGTCACATCACGCGTCATCATTGCCTCAAGAATCGAGGCCTTCAGCTCGCGGTTAGCGCCCTCGAACACATCGCCCTTGTACCGGCTGATCATCTCGGACGCGTCCGTGAACTGCACACGCCGGTTGTCTTTCGGACTCGCTAGCCCGTACTTCGCGTTGATGTGCTCCTGAAAGGCCTCCAGATACCGCTCGTTATGGTCAACCTTCCCGAACGGATCAAGCCGTCGGCCCGTTACCAGATTCATTTCCGGGATCACAACATGCACGTGAACCTTGCGCTCGACAGCCTCGCCCGTCTTGCGGTCCGCATAGCTCTTGATACGCGGCACATGCGCTTCGGCGTAGAAGTTGTATTCGTCCCGACGGTACGCGGCAAACGCAAACGCCTCGAATTCGCGCACGATCTCACCCAGCAGTTCACGGTCGACCTCATCCTCCTTGAATGACAGCGTGACATGCAGGTAGCGTTCAGCGTCCGTGTCGATCGACTGGATGATGTCGTTCGTCAGATCGAGATCCCCGGCCAGGATCACGCGCTCGTCCATCTCGTCGCGCTCCATCTCGCGCCCCTGCTTCTGGCCCTTCTCCAGGTATGCCTTGATCCCGTCGTGATAGCCGCGCACGCGTATGAGCATCGTCCTACCCCTGCGCCCCGCGCCCGGCGAGCCAGCGCTCCGCACTTTCGATGCGGGAAAGCAGCGTGCTGTGCACGATCGACCGCAGCAGATGGCTACCCGCAAAGACCGACGCCCGGGCGCCGTCGCAGTCCGTCTGCGTTAGCGTAGGCGCATCGTCATGGTTGCAATCGAAGTGCAGCTTCGCCTCCAGCTCGACGACCGCGATGATGGCGGCCTGCTTTTGATCCATTCCCATCGCTATCAGTCGACCTTGTTCAGGGTTGCCTTGAGGTACTGCCCGATCAGCTGCATTTGCGTGAGCAGTTGCTCATAAGTCGCCTCCGAGAGCTTCCCGCGAACGTGCTCCGAGTTCGCCCGATGCGCGATCTGGTTCAGGTTGTTGCTGGTCTTGTTGAAGATGTACAGCAACCGCTTGCGGTCGCCGCTCGCCACCGGACGCGCAATCACCTGCGTACGGTTGGTCAGCACCGCCTGCCGGAAAAACTCCGATTGCGTCATCCCGCTTCGCGCCACCTTGGCAAGGTACGCCGCGCGATCCGCATCCGATAGACGGAACGCGATCGGCTTGCCCAGTCCTGCCCCGCCATTGCTTTTTTGCTTTGGCATCACCAGAGCCCCGTCGAGCGACCGCGGCCGATCTCAGCGCCGACCATCACGAACGGCCTGCCGTCGTCATCGATCGGATGCGCGCGAAACTCGAATTCTGGCCACCGCAACTCGCACTCGCGCAGCGCGCGCATCGCCTGGTCACCCGTCATCGGCCATGTATAACCTGCCCACGGCAGATAACGCGGCTCGCTGCCGCGCTCGTCGGCACGCGGCCCCACCACAAGCTGAATCACCCATTCGCTACTCGGAATCATCACTGCACCTCCGTATTCATTACGCATACCAGGCAGTGCTTAGTGTCGGTGGCAGAGCTACCGACCAGGCTGACGCGGCAGTAGATCGCGTCGGGGGTTTCAAAGGGGCCCGCCCCTTTGGCACGAAATATTTTACGGAACGCGTAGCGTTACGTAAACATATTCGACGTGCCTCGCCCCGCTTTCGCCACACATTATTTCCTACGCATATTCTGCGACGCTACTACATCAATACATCACGCATTGCATGGGAGTACTACCCAATACAACCTTGCCCCTACATGCTGTCGTCATTCATACTACGCCCATACTACATTTATTCGCCATTTTCCCAATGGATCACGAACAGCTTGCTTCCGCGCTGCGCCGCCTTGCCAGCACAAGCCCGAAACGCAGCAAGGCTTCCCGTCTCAAGGCCCTCCTTCCGGACATCGAGGCGGCGCTTGCCGCTCGCGTTCCGGCCGTTGATATCCTGAATGCCTTGCGCGAACAGGGACTCGACATCTCCCTTCGGACGTTTCACGGAACCCTCTACAGGCTTCGAAAGACCGCCTCTCCGTCCGGTCCCGGACGCAAATCCGGCGCTGCGGCAGCCCGCCCCAGCGCCCCTGCCCCCGTGACAGCCTCCCGGGCAACAGCCCCTCTCGAAGCGCACAAGCCTGCGCCTCCCACGACCGATGCACCACCACCGGCCCAGACACGCATCAAAACCTTCGAACAATTGCAGTCTGACAATCCCCACCTCTCAAGCATGCAGTTGAACCGCCTCTACGCCGAACAGTACGGTGAACCTCGCGTGAGCAATGCCGATATTGACGCGCTCAAGAAGAAATATCCTCAGCACACGAAACCCTGAACCGCATCGCCCCGTCGCGCTGCGCCGGGTCGGGCCGCTCCCCATGCATCCTGCATGGGTCCCCGTGGCCCTCGATACGGGCGCGCAGGCGCGCGCCAATCCGCCTGAGGGTCGCGAGGGGCAGCAAAGGCCTTGCAGATATGGGGCGGTATTCAGGGTTTTGCTGCCGCGCCGTTAATGAGGCTAGCCGGTTGTCCGATCCGCACGGCGTGTGTTTGCGGAGCCAGGCCGTTACCGGCCTCGGCTCCTTTTTTTGCCCACACCGCATGCGGGGCGCTAAAAGCCGCCCGGGCTTTCACCCGGACGGCGACATGTGACAACCTGCACTTACGCGAAGTGCATCACGGCTCAGGCGGCTTCGGTTTCCTCCGCATCCCCGTCGTTGCACTCATCCTGCGTGCTGTCGGCATCGCTTTCCTCTTCATCCTCCCAATGGCCGTACGTGACATGTTTCGGCACCTCACGGTTGCGCAGCACTTCCGGAAACCAGCCCGAGTCCGTCATGCGAAGTTCGGCGGCAGCGGCGGCGTCCCCCTTTTTCATCCCGCGCAGTTCGCCTGCGGCCTGCGGCGAAACCGTCTCGCCGACAACGGTCACGATACGATCTTTCGAGACGTGCTCGAAGTACCCTGCGCGCGTTGGCTTCCAGTAGCGCGTGAGGTCCAGTTCCAGTGTGTTCGCCACTTCGTTGACCAGGTGCGCCCGGTCAACGGGACTGATGCTGTCTACCGTCGCGGCCACGCAGAATGCAAACAGGTTCGACATCACGTCCACCTCCTGTTGCAGCAGCCACGCGAGCAGTTCATCGGTGCGCTTCGGCAGCATCCGGCTCCACTTCGCCCGCTCGCCTTCAAGCGCCTTCCATGCGGCGCTGTTGGCCATGTCGTCGGCGTTCGACACCAGCGCATCGCGCGACGTATGCACGTCGATCCGCACCGCATGATCGATGTATGACTCTCCGTACACGTTATCGAACACGGTGGGGATCATCCGGTACATCAGCACGGCCAGCGCAACGGTCGGCTGTTGCGCAAGCTCGATCTGTACCGCAGCCGTGCGGTGCGCGGTCAGCCGTTTGCACAGCTTTTCGCCGTGCAGAGGCTTCGCCTTCGCGGGCAGGTCGCGATTTCGCTGCGCTTGCGCAAGCTGCGCGATACTGCCCGCGTCTGCGTCGTTGATTTCCCGGCAGCGCAGGCCACGCGTGATCTGCACCTTCCCGTCCTCATCAATGGCGACGAACGCACCGGCCTGCTTCATGTCGTCGGCGGTGAACGTTTCAAAGCGCTCGACATCGGCGTCAACAGCAGCCGAAGCATCGTTGAGCGCGTTGTCCAGCTTTTCCCAAAGCGCCTCGTCTTCCTCGCTGTCCTGATCGGCGTAATACGCATCGAGCGCGGCCTTCGCCTCGTCGCGCGTGGCAACAAGCTTCGCAAGCTCGGCCTTTTCCGCTTTGGTCGGCTTTCGTGTGGTCGATGCGATCCGGTCGTACTGGAACAGTTCGGCCTGGTCACAGCGGGTCCGCGTCTCCACGAAACACCAGCCTTCAGCGGCTACGGCCTGGGATAGCTCGATCAGGCGGTCAGTCGCAAGCCGATGCAGCAGGTCCGCGTCCGCGATGTATCCGGCGTTGTGGTCGTCGGAGAACAGATCGCGACGCACGTAGCCGCCTGCCGACTCGTAAGCGTCCAGCCCGACAAACTTCGCGAGCGGATTCTCGCTGGCGTCGAGTTCCGCTTTCGTCAGCGCTAGGCGCAGTTCGGATGGTCGGCGTTGCCAGGCATTTGGGGCATCGTTCCACACGCGTTCCTGCGTCGCGTGATCGTCGGCCAGTGCAAGCACCTTCGCCTGCTCATAATCCAGCTTGTCGTCGCGCAGCAGGTCAAGCAGCGCCGGAGCGAGGTTCGCAATTTTCAGTGAACGGCGCACCACCATTTCGGACACTTTGAACAGCGCCGCGACGTGGGCCACACTTTTGCCCTCCTCCGTGAGCAGGCGGAACGCGACGCTTTCATCTGCGATCGACATGGCTTCCCGTTCCCGGTTCTCGATCAGCGACGCAGCCACCGCCTCGCCATCACTTACGATCAGCACCGGCACCTGGTAATCCTTAGTAATGTGCCCCTGCGAAAACAGCAGGTCCAGCGCAGCGAGCCGCCGTTGTCCGGCGCACACGCCGAGCTTCGGCACCTTCGCGCGGCCTTTCATCTCATGCACGACGAGATTCTGTATCAGTCCTTTCCCGGCAATTGTTCCGGCCAGCGCCTCGATGCCGGTGGGTGCCTTTTTGCGGATATTCAGCGGTGAGTGGCACAGCCGTCCGTACGGGACGTATTCGATCTGCGCTTCGTTGCCGAAGTTAGCTTCGAGAACGGATTCAGTTACACGGATTTCAACGACTTCCATTATGGATGCCTCCGGAAATGGGCCGCAGCGGAATGCCGGGCCACATGGATATGATAGGTCTAATTGCCCTTATCACACGCAATTATTCGATTTATATTTTAAATTTATTTATCTTTATGATTGAAAAACGGGATCGTTAAAATCTTGATATAACGGTCAATACGACCTAATATAAAAGCGTGGCCCGGCATTCCGCTGCGGCCCATTTCCGGAGATAACCGTGATTGACAATGAAACCAGAATCTCGTCGGCAGTCGTTGTCGATGAGTTGCGTCTGAATTTCCTTCCTCACTACCTGGGCGCGCAATACCTTCGGGGCGAGGCATTGGTGTACGACTGGGCTGCCCGCCTTTCGAGTGCCTACAAGGGCGGTTCGTGGGACTTCTTCCAGTTGTCGACCAGCGGTTTCTATATGGCTCCAGCGAACTGCGGACGGGTGCATGTGCGGTGGCACATGAACGGCTACAGCGACACGATGGGCGCTGACGCGTTCGGCATCGTCGTCACGCTGTTTGCCCTGTGCCATCTGGCGGAAAAGTGCGGCGATGACAGGATCGTTGACCACTACCACGCGCTGCGGGCCTACGCGGCGCAGCACGTAGAGGCCGCCAACATTCTGCGCGCCATCGACTGACGCATTGACCACTCACGGCTCCGGCCTGTGGGCTGGGGCTGATCCTGATATTGGGGAACAGCATGGACACCACTTACCTGACAAGCCGCTTCGGACGCACCGCAGTTGGCACGCGTTCGGATCGCCCGCTGACGAATGACGAGATTGCTGAGGTTGCCCCGTCGATCTTCGCGCTGTCCGCGCACGAAAGTCGCTCGGAGCGGTACACCTACATTCCGACCAGCGACGTACTGGACGGCCTGCGCAAGGAAGGTTTTCAGCCCTTCATGGCCTGTCAGACCCGCGTACGCGCCGACGACAAGCGCGCACACACGAAACATATGGTCCGCCTGCGCCACGCCGACCAGATCACGGGCCGCGAAGCCAACGAAATCATCCTTCTGAACAGCCATGATGGCAGCAGCAGCTACCAGATGCTCGCCGGGATGTTCCGGTTTGTGTGCCAGAACGGTATGGTCTGCGGAGACACCATTGGTGATATCCGCGTGCCTCATAAGGGCGATGTGGTCGGCCAGGTGATCGAGGGAGCGTTCAAGGTGCTCGACAGCTTTGAGGCAGCGACCCATCAGCGCGAGGGGATGGCCGGTCTGGCATTGACCAACGGCGAACAGACCGCTTTCGCGCGGGCCGCGCTTGCGCTGCGGTACGACGACGAGAAGCCCGCGCCCATCACTGAGCAGCAACTGTTAACACCGCATCGCATGGAGGATCGCGGACCGGACCTGTGGACGACATTCAATCGCGTGCAGGAAAACATGATCAACGGCGGCCTGCGCGGTCGTAATGCGAATGGGCGGCCAACCACAACCCGCGCCGTGACCGGCATTGACCAGAACATCAGGCTCAACCGCGCCCTCTGGGTGCTCGCCGACGAACTGTGCCGCCTGCGCGGGGCTGACAGGTGCGCCCGGCCTTCGGGCCGGGCATGACCTCAACTATGGAAACCGACATGGATACCGCTCACATCCGCCCAACGTGGCTAACCGCCCTCCTTCCGCTGCTGGCCGTCTATCAGTACGGCGATCGTTCCCTGGTGCGCGCGGAACTGTTTCGCATGGCCTTGTCCGCCGATGCCGCAGCGCGCTCCGCCGAAGCACTCGACCGGATTGCCAACATGCTGGACCGCGACGGGCACCCAATCGACATGCACCGGGAAGAGTTGCGCGCGATAGCCCGCAACGCTCTCTCCGAGTTTCATCGTGTGCCGCCCCGTGCCCCGCAGCCTGCCCTACCCGAGTCAGGATTTTAACGAAAGTTTCCCTCTGTTTCATTCAAACCGTCAGGAGTACCAATCATGAACAAGCTTTTCTTTACTGGCCGTGTTGCCGCCGCCCCAGTGCTTGCGAATCACGGTGATTCGAAGGTGACGAGATTCACCCTGATTTCCAACGAGTACGCCGGTCGCGACGAAGGCAGCGGCGAAGCGAAAGAGCGTCAGGTGAGAATCCAGTTCACCGCGTTTGGTTCGCGCGGTGAGGCCATCGCCAGAAACGTTCTGAAGGGCGATCAACTGATCGTTGAGGCGAAGCTGTCGAACAACGATTTCACGGACCTTGAAGGCATCGGGCGTTACGGCTACAACTTCACGGTCGATAACTTCGACTTCGGCGCTCCGGGCGAACTCAAGCGGGCGCAACTCGCGCGGCGTCAGGAATGATGCATGTCGGCCCCGGTTCATGCCGGGGCTGTTGACCCGTACAGGAGATGACGTTGAAACCTTGGGCTGCGGTGGTTCCTTCCGGCTGATGCCTGGCCGAAAATTGCCTCAGCGGCATGCGCGTCCCAGCCGTCCGGTAGGGGCACCCCCTTCCTGCCAAACCTTGAGCCCGGATAACCTCATGCGTCACGCGCGCGCCGGCGCGCCCGGATCGAGGCGCACGGGGACCCGCGCCAGCAGGCGCGGGGAGAGCGCCGGCGCGGCGCAGTAGCGCCGGGACGATCCGGTACAGCGCAAGCGAACCACGGCCGGGGTCGTCAAGCAGCCGCAGGCTGCGTGTTTCCTCCGCGGCGAAGCCGTGGGGGCTGGATCCTGGATCGGCTTGCGGACCGTCGAGGCCAGCGCTGTCGTACGATCCCGTACACGGACTCAATCAACAGGACCAGAGATGGAAGAGAGAACGATTTACGCTCGCGCCGACGAACTGAAACGTCTCAAGGCACACATGGTTGTGACCTGGCGCGAACGGCGCCAAGGAACTGGCGTTGGGTACAGTAGCGAATATTTCGGCGGGATGGTTTCCGGGCTTGCATTGGCCGACGCCCTCGATGCAACAGTGTCGTTCAGCATCGCCGCTTTGATCACCGAACGCGGGTACGAGGCCGAAGCCTCCTACTCCGGACCATCAAGGTAACACCATGAACATTCAGCCCCGCCCGAAAACGCACCGGGTTACGAGCGACGTGCCCGAGCACCTCCTCGTGGCGCCCCAGCACACCATCACGGAGTCTTTTGCGAACGCGCACGGCGGCCAGACGCCAGCGCAGCGCGCAGCGGAGATCCGCGTTGACGATCGTGACCGCCGCCTCGATTCGCTCCTGCAGCTCGTTGACGTAGCCGAAGGCGACACCGAACAGGCGGAGACCGTCGCCGAATTTCTCGCGTGCCTGTACAACGGCACCGACTACCGTTTCGACCTCACGGCGCTGCGGGCGCTGGACGACGATATCTTCGACCAATGTCTCGCCGTGCTGCGACTCGACCACCGCCCGACTGTTGAAGTGCACGGCTATTTTTCTGACGGTGAGCAGCGCTGGCAGCAGATAATCACGCGCTGGAATCTCGACAAACGGCCCGCGCCGGAGCCGGCGCCGGTTCATGGCGAACGCTATCAGGCCCGCTATGTGACGAATCAGGAAGCACCAGGTTATCGCGATATGACGCTGGTGGTGGCGATCGATGGGGACCCTGCACGTCAGCGGCCGATCGAGCTAGACTTTTCAGTTGGCGACTCGAGCGTATAGCCGTGATCTTATCGACCTGCATCGCGGGGCGTGGCGGCCGCGTGAGTGGCACGAAGGGCCACTCGACATGAAGGAAGGCGAGCTCCGGCCGCAGTGGCTTTACATTCCGGGCGCACGCCTTATGCGCCAGTAGTTGAGACGAACGTAAGAGTACCAGGGGAAAAGCATATGGCAGTTGATACAACCACGACAATCCGACGCGAATGCTTGCAGCCCGCGATCTATTGGGCCAAACCGACCGGGGCTGAAATCCAGGAGGTAGTCCGGCTGGCCGGTTTTACCGGACGTAGCGCAGCGGAATTTCTGGACCTCGCTGACAAGAGCGGGCGGCAGATACGTCGTTGGATCAGCGGCGAAAATGAAATCCCCTATTCCGCATGGGCGCTACTCTGTCATGCCGCCGGATTTGGCCACATCTGGGAAACAGAAGAATAGCCTCGATACGCTGATGATTCGCAATCCTGCGGTTCCTGTATCACGCCGGGGTCGCGACCGATCGAGGTGCCCCTTCTAGATTCGGACGTTTATGTACGTGAGGCTGGGGCCATCCCAGTATTTCCGAATCTTCAGGTGCCCTGTTCCCTGACGGCCTCCCCGAGTGTGTCACGTAACAAAACGAAAAAAGATAAAGCGATGCCATGTCGGGTTGCAATCGGCTTTGCGCCGTGAGCGATCCTCTCCGGGGAACGACACCCGGGCTGGGACCCGACACCTGCAACCATCTGCCCGGATGAATACATGCCGTGCAAGGCAGCTTGTGCACATTTACGTTACGCGTAACGAAATACCACATTTATCGTTATGAATAACGTAAAATAGATGGGGTCAAACGCACCAGGATGGATCATGCCTTCACCGGCAAACGACAAGGTCACCGGCACCAAGGAAAAGCGTGGCCGTGGCCGACCACGGAAGCCGGATGCGATGTCGAACGCCGAGCGCCAGGCAGCGTGGCGAGCCCGACATGGCGCGCGCACAAAATCCGTTACTGTAACGAAAAATATCCCTCCGCCTGCCGACGCCCATGACGCCCTGGTGCGGGAGTGTGAGCAGCTGCGTGGTGAACTGGTACAGGCGCGGCGCGAGCTTAAGACTGTGTCACGGGCGAAGCCATCTGCCCGAGCTGCTTCTGACGTGGCGACGGTCCTCGGACGGCTTCCGCGTCAGGAAGACGCCGATTCTGGCGAGCGGCGTCTGCACCTGACGATGACTGGCACCCAGTTTTTCGCGCTGGAGCGGCTGGTCGCGCACTTCGGCCTGTCCCGGCGCGCGGTGATCGAGCGCCTGATCGACTGGGCCGACGACACGTTTTCGAGGTCACTTTACGACGACGAAGCCGCATTTAACCGTTACATCGACCGTGACCGTAACGAAACCCCCCACTGAATGGATCCGCACGAGCCAGTTCAAGGTCCTGCAGGACCGGTTCCGCCAGTGGTCCCTGACTGGCTACGTCCCTCAACGCATGCTGTAACCGGTTTTGACAACACACAGGCACCTTGAATGGCGGCATCCAGCGAAGCATGGCCGGCGGGTTGGTTGATCACACCCATCGTCCGCTTGCCGCCGCCACACGAGATGCTCGTCACGATCCCTTTGCAGCCGCGCGCCGCAATAACCGAGGGTCGGTCAACCACTCATCACGCGTTCCAACCAGGACGAGCGCGAAGTCCGGATGATTGGGATTGAGCAAATAATTGGATTCCGCAGGAACGACCGCACTGGGAACAGCCAGCACGGCGCTGGTTCGCTTCCGCTCCCACGCCGATCCAATCTGCTGTAACTCGGCCCGCGCCGAGAGATCCCGCCAGTCGCGAGGCAAACTGGCGGGATCGATACGTTCGACGATTTTCTCCGGGATACTGGCCGGGATCATCACATAGCGGGCACGAAGCGGTGAATCCTGGACCAACATCTCGAGCAGCGCGAGCGATTGCGTCTGCGCCGTGTACACCATCGCGACGCCTTTGGGGTTCCACCGGCCACCGTACAATCGCGCTCCTTCTCCAGAAAAAGCGGTATCCGCATATCGTTCAGTCACCACTCGCCATGCCGTGAACATCACGCAAACACGCCATGCTCGATGCGTCCCAGCGTATCCATCACGCTATCGGTGCCGATGTCGGTATCGACAAGACTCAGTGGCGTGGCGTCTTCCAAGGCAGCAACCGGCATCTTAAGCCAGGCGAGTGCCAGGTCGAGATCGTCAAACACCTCGGCAGCGCGCGCGGCGACACGCGCGAGTCGCAGCAGCTTGGCTGACTCCTCACGGCTCAACACCCCTTCCCGCTTGCGACGCGCCAAGGTACGCTCCGGAATATCGAGCGCCTGCGCCAGTTCTGCTTGCGAAAGTCCGATGGATTTGAGCATCGCGTCCAGCGCCCGCGACGAAATGCCGTGGCGGACGACCTCCACCCATTCAAGGCCGGATCGGGGAGAACGCGGAAATACCGAACGCCCTCCCAGCAATGAATCGGCTGATACCTTCTCGATGACGTTCATCGGTTTCACCTCCTGCCATTTGGCATCTATTTTATACCAAAATGGCAGAGACAGTAGTTGCTGTCAGGGTATCGCCGGTCCGTGCCGGACGGCCGGCTACTTTCAGCGAAAGATCCCGCCAAACACGCCTGGAGGGAGATCGACGACACTACCCAGGCACCGCTCCGACGAGAAGGTGCGCTCGCCTCAGGAATCTGGAGACCCTGGCGTATGGGAGCGAAGGCTGAGGCGGGCAATGCACCACAGGTGAGCTGCGAAGGCCCACGACGGCACCTCACAGAGTCACAAGACGCAAACAGCCGGTAACGGCCCCGCGCAGCAGTCTGGACCTTTGCATCTACTTGCGTTGCACACGCGCGGCTTTTCTAAGTTCGCCGGCAACAAAGGAGCCAAACGTATTGGTGATATCCGACAACGTCAGGATGTTGGCCTCTGTGACCGTAGACCGTATTAAAATTGCCACCGTTGCGCCGATAAATTTGTCAACTCGCAGGCTGGACGAAGTCCAATGTCGTCTCCGCCTTGCGCAAGAAGGTTGCAGGGACGCGAAATAATTGTGTCAACGGGGAAGCCGGGTGTCACCCGCCCGGGTGGCACGATTCGGCGAGCGGAGGGCGCTGCCCGTCCGGCACAGATCGGCCAAGAACCGTCCCTCGCGATCGGTTTGAAAATGTCCGTTCATGACAGACGAGCCGCCTTTCGACGCTAGCGAACGCAGCCAGCGCGTGGTGGGCGCCGGCTGGCGGTAACCGATTGAAATAGTCACACGTAAGCGCATTGCGAACCGGGAAACGGCCGATCCCGATCTCAACGTGCTGATCAACAACGCGGGCCTCATGCAGGTCGATGCGGCGGACTGCCGCATCGACGATACGCAGATGGTGTCCACCATCACAACCAACCTGATGGGCCCGATCCGCATGACATCGACCCTCATCGAGCATCTGAAGACGAAGCAGGACGCTGTCGTCGTCTATAACACCTCAGCGCTCGGTTTCGTTCCGCTCGCCGCGACGGCGGTATATTCGTCGACCAAGGCAGCGCTCCATTCGTACGTCATGTCTCAACGCTTCATTTTGAAGGGCGCAGGTGTTCGCGTGCGCCGCCGTGGGTGCGTACCGATCCGATGAACAGCCGCGAAGCCGAACAAGCGATGCCGATCGATCAGTTCATCGAGGAAACCATCGCGGTGCTTGGCACCGACGCCGTCGAGATTCTGTTCGACGCCGCAAAGCTGCCGCGCAACAACCCGGGACCTGGCAAGCACGGCTTCGTCAATGGCTTCAATGAGCAGATGACGGCAGTCTTTGCCGGGTGACGCGCCGCTTCTTACAGGCGACTGCCTACCTTGGCCGATGCGTTTGCGGTTGACTGTGACTGCATCAGAAGCGTTCGTTATCTAACGTCTACGCTGATCTCGGCCTAGCTGACGCGGCCGAGATGCACCGGAACGCGTCCGAGTCATTGAGCACGCGAGCGCGTCGAATGTAGTATTCAGCCTACGCCACATGCTGGCCAAGCCACGCAAGTAATGTGTCAGTGACGAAGGACTGATTTTCAAGGTTTGAGATGTGACCCGCGTCGGGTATTAGCATTTGCCGGCAGCCGATCACCGCAGCCATCCGTGCCATTTCGGTTGGCGGCCGCGGAATGTCGAGTTCGCCGCACATGATCAGCGTACTGGCGGCATCAAGGCCGGCAAGACTGGCAAGCGCGTCGGACCGCCCGAAAATTAACCGGCCCAGCGGTACAACCGACTGTCGCAACTGGTCCGCAGAGAACCCCGCCAGCGCTTTTCGAAACCTTGCGTGCACTTCACCGTCCAGCGTTGCGCCCCGGCGGAAAAACAAAGGCACGATGACGTCGATCATCGGAGCGGGAATGCCGCCAAGCGATTCGATCGCGTTGAACATCTGGGAATAGTGCTTGAGCGTCGCATCAGGTTCGGCGCTCCTGTCGGTATCCATCAGGACGAGGCACTTGACACGGCCCGGGTCGCGCAACGCGAGTTCGGACCCCCACATCCCGCCGACCGACAAGCCGACTATCGCGCATTGTCCGATACCCAGGGCATCCAGAAGGCGGTCCGCATGTGTGGCCAAATCGCCAAGCGTATGCGTATTCTCCGGGAGCCGCCCGGATTGCCCGTGGCCCCAAAGGTCCGGAACGATGACCTGATAGTGGCGAGACAACGCGTCGATTTGCGGCGCCCACATTGACGAATCCCACAAGTAGCTGTGCCCCAGCAGTACCGGGAATCCCGTGCCGCGAGTCTGATAGTGCAGCGGCTTTCCTTCAATTTCGATGAATGGCATGTTTGATCATTTAGAGGTATTGAGTTAAGTGCGGTAGGCTCGCTACGTCGCAACGAGTGCTGCGTAACAACGATTGAACCGATCAAAGCATTCCATCGGTTCGTCATGTAATCGACGGTCGGCCTCCGTGATGCGCTCCCGACACTGGGTGCCTGCTTCGGGCCCGAAGCCATCAGTCAAGCACTTGTGCCCCCATCGACCTTCAGACTTGTGCCCGTTATGAACGCCGCATCGGGGCTTGCCAGCCAGGCGACAAGTCCCGCAATATCGTCGCCTGATCCGTACCGGCCCAGTGCAATTGAGCCCCGGATCTGGTCGGCCATCGGACCGTTGGCCGGGTTCATCACCGTATCGATCCGTCCGGGCTGGACGTTATTGACGGTAATTTCCCGACTGCCAAGATCTCTTGCCAGCGCACGCGTCATGCTGGTTACCGCACCTTTCGTCGCGGCGTAGACGGACACGCCCGGAATCGGCATGTAGTCGCTGCTGATGCTGCCGATATTGATGATCCTCCCGCCTTTTTCCATGAAGCGGAGCGATTCCTGAATGGCGACAAGCAGGCTCCTGACGTTGATGGCCAGCATCCGGTCGATATCTTCCAGTGGGAAGTCGTCGATCAGGCCGCGGCGGAACATTGCGGCGTTGTTCACGAGAATATCCAGTCCCCCGAAGCGTTTCGAGGTCGATCCGACCGCGGCTTTTACCGCTTCCGCGTCGGCGCAATCCGCGCGAATTGCCACGCCCCGCCCCCCGGCGCGTTCGATGTCCTCGATGACGCGATCCGCGTCGCCACTTGAGTTCGAATAGGTTATCGACACGGCCGCGCCATCGCTTGCGAGCCGTCTTGCGATGGCCGCGCCTATCCCGCGCGAGCCCCCGGTCACGAGCGCCACTTTGCCAGCCAGTCGTCCATTAGAAAAAGTCACGTTTGCTCCTTTCAATTGCATTCTCTGCTCGTTTCAGATCGGCCACGCTTGCCTCGTACATCAGCAAGCGGGAAGCATGTGCGAGCGGCGCACTACCGAACCCGGCAACGCTGCGCTGCTGCGACAGGACACGACATGTCGTGTGAAAAATTCTAGCTAGCCTGCGCCGGTCGTACGTGCCAAAATGAGCCAATGAATTGACCTTGTGTGGCAACATTAGGCACATTTCTGCGTTTATTTGACATGATGAGCCAATGAAATTGGACCGGATCGACGTTGATATCTTGGAGGCGCTGCAGCGTGACGCTCATGTCAAGGCCGCGGACCTCGCTGAATCGCTTGGCATTTCGCTTTCGCCGCTCTACCGGCGCATTCGTTTGCTCGAAGAGGCGGGCGTCATTACAAAATATGTGTCGCTTCTGGACCAGGAGAAGGTGGGATTCCCGGTCACCGCCTACGTATCGGTCGCAATTGAAAAATCCGCGGCAAAGCTGGCTGCTTTCGAGCGCGCCCTGCTGGGTTGCGAGGAGGTGATGGAGTGCTATCTGATGACGGGCGCGTTCGATTACATCGTGCGGGTGGTGGCCAGTGACATGGCGGGAATCGAACGTTTCGTGATGACGCGGCTCGCGACCATCGAGGGTGTCCGCGACGTCAGCACGTCGATCACCTTGCGGCGCGTCCAGTACAAGACCGTGCTACCGGTTCGCGAGGGGGGAGAGTAAATATCCAATTGCACCGGAAGTACCCGATCGATGGAGCAGACTGCTCAGGGTGCCAGGCCGCATTGCGTACCTCGATTGGCTGTGCCGACTGACCTTCAGGTTGCCGATCGCTCTTTCATCAATTGGCAACGCTGCTCCAATTCGATTCGATAAGATACTGCCGACCGGAGCGACGCGCCGACGCCCAGCGTCCGCTTCGCCGCGCGGAGCGGACCTTGGCGACATTCCGCTGAGGGGCGGCAGTGGGTCGACTGCTACCTAACGTCAGCGACTCCGCGAAGGCGTTGCCAATCGCTTCAGCGCGACTTCCGAGTGCACCCGGAAACAGAAACACCGGGCTGATGCGGCTCATTTCGGCACAGACCGCAA
>NZ_JAQQEK010000026.1:0-133997 GCF_046027355.1 Paraburkholderia sediminicola
GATCCCGGGCCCCCCCAAAAACCCCCCGGGGGGGCCCCCCGCGCCGAAGTACAGCGCGGCGGCCGCCACCAATCCCCACACTGGAATACCGCTTTTCCTCATGCTCAAGGTCGCCCCACCGATCGCCCGATTGCAGAATGACCGCCGATCCCGACGTGCAGAGCGGCGTCCCGGCGGTCGCCACTAGCGATCATCATCCCATGCGCGCTAGCACGATCAACGTGACCGTGACGACAATCGCCCCGCCGATGCGGGTGGCGATCTGCGCAAACGGCATCAGTTGCATGCGGTTGGCGGCGGTGAGGATGGCAACGTCGCCGGTCCCGCCCTGTCCGCTGTGACAGGCGTTCACGATCGCCGTATCGATAGGGTACATCTTCAACATGCGCCCGACCACAAACCCGGTCCCCATTAGCGTTGCCACCGTCGCGACGATGGTGATGATGTTGGCTAGCGTGAACGCCGCCATCAGTTTGTCCCACGGCGTCATCGCCACGCCGATCGCGAACAGCAACGGATAGGTAACGGCCGTCGAGAAGAACTTGTAGACGACAAAGGCACCTTCCTGCAACGGCGGCGACACTGCCCGGGCGAGCTTGACCAGCACCGCGAGAAACAACATGGCCACCGGCGCCGGCAGCCCGAACATATTGCGGCACATCAGCCCCAGCAGGTACAGCGTGATGGCGGTGATTCCCGCTGCCGCGATATGGGAGACGTCGACATGTCCGCGAATTTCCTCCTGCACCGGATCCATTTCGTCTTCCTCTCCGACTTGCAGACGGCCTTGACCCGTGAGATGCGGAAAGCGTTTTCCGACCATGTCGAGCGCGCCTGCAAGGATGATCGCGGTGAGACTGCCGAGCATCACTGGCGGCAGCACCTGGGCGAACAACTCGCCCTGCGGCAGGTGGAGGATTTCCGAATAGCCAATCGACAAGGGTATCGCGCCTTCGCCGATGCCACCCGCCATGATCGGCACCACCACATAGAAGAACGTATGGCGCGCGCCGAGACCCAATGCTGTGCCGACCAGCGTCCCGACAATACCTGCCGCGACTGAACCGAGGGCGAGCGGAACGAAGATCTTGATGAAGCCCCGGATCAGCACGCGGCGGTCCATGCTCAGAATACTGCCCACGATAATCGAGGCGATGAACAGGTAGAGGAAGTTGGTCGACTTCGTGAAGTCCGTCGTAAGCGTGAGGATCGGCTTGGGCAGCAAATGGTAGTAGGTCAGCGCCGAGGGGATGAAGGTCGCGAAGATTGCGGCCGCTCCGATGTTTCGGACGATCGGCAGGCGCTTGCCGATCTCCGCGCAGGTGAAACCGAAAAAGGCCAGCACGGCTATCGCCATCGAGATCTCGCCCGGCACCTTTCCGGTGATCGCGAAACCTGCTATCAGCGCAAGCAGAATGACGTAGACCGGCAGCGGAATAATACCGATCCGGTATTCCATCAGCTTCCACCAGCCCTCAGGCCAGAAGTGCGGCTTGATTTGGGGTTGCTGCGCCGGCGCCGGATGTGATGTGTGTGAAGTGATTTGCACGAAGCGTCTCCTCGCGGTTGAAGACCGGTGCTGCATTGCTATAAAGCAGTCGAATGCGGCCCGGTCCTGGTCTGATCAGTGGATGGTAGTGGCAGCCTTCAGCCCGTTCAAGCGACGATTCAAGCGACGAACCGGACGTTGGCCTGAGGCGTGCGAGTGTCGAGATTTCGACCGCGATTCAGGTGGTCGTCAATCTCCGCGGCGCAGCCGATCATCCGGCCATACAGGAACACAGTGAAGGCAGCGGTCTCGAGTGCTTCATTGGAGAAGTCGCCCGCGCGATGGCGCGCCCACAGCATCTTTAGCAGCACCGAAGCAATCACTGCATCGACGTTGACCGCGAACACGTTGCGCGTCACGTTCTCGTCGTAGAGCGCCTGCACCAGCTCCCGATAGTAGTGGTGGAACACGTTGTATTCGCCCCGCTCTTCGAAGCGCTGACGTACGAACACTTCACGTGGATCGACGTTGACGGGCTTGCCCTTGAACACCGGATGGTTGATGCAGGGCAGCGCGGTCGCCTGCTGTGCGCCGACCTCCTTGCGCTGTGTCCGCTCCTCGCCATAGGCACGTGCGAATCCGGCGGCCATCGCCTTCAGGTCGATACCGTGCGCCGGGTCGCCGGGATCGGATATCGCTATCGCCTCGAAGCGCTCGAGCAGGAACGCCACGCCTTCGAAGCCATTGCCGCCATGTGCGTAGCCCGCGTGCGTGAGAAAGCCAACCATTGCCTTGTTCAGTTGCACGCGCTCCGGCGTCTCGGGACCGTCTGCCGATACCGCGCCCTTCGCTCCCTGCGCGGAGATCGCCCCGGGTCCGTTAGTGAGCAGCAGGCCCACGAGTGTCTGGAATCCGAAGAGCTCCGCTTCATCGGGCTTGCCCCCGATCAACGCGGCACACGCAACATCGGTTAGTGAGCGTTGTCCCAGCACCTCGTCCATCGCGATACCGCAGAAGCGCCCCACTTCATGTTGGCCCGCATCGACCGACGCGCCGATCAGCGTTCCGAACAGGCGCATCCACCATGGCAGATTTTCAACGGTCATCCGCGATACGCGCTTGCGCATCAACGGTCCCCACGCGAGCGTCGTGGTGATGGCAGCCAGCACGGCATCGGAACTCGGATGCCCGTCGAGGCTCTGTAAATAGCGGATGAACACGGACTGCGCTTCTCTTTTCGTGAGACCCGCGAGCATCGCCGTGGCCTTTTCGTCAGGCGCATCGCACGTGAGCAACGTGCTCGCCTCGGCATCCGGATGCATCGACGTGACGTCGAAATCTTCGTCAAGCGCATCACGCAAGCCCGCCGCGGTGCCGAGTTCGACCAGCGCCCGCGCGGCCCGGCGCGCGCCGTCCGCGCGACGCGGGCCGACAATGCTCACCGCCGCCGCGAGTACGCTGTTTGGCGCGTTGCCCGCGTCGCGTGCAGCCTGCGCCGCTGCAAGCGTCGCGTCGCCATGCAGATTGAGCTCGGCTCCGACCGCGACGCTGACAAGCCTGGCGTCGTTCACGCCTCCCGGCTCGTGCAGCAGCGCGAGACAAAGGTTACCCTCGAGCGAATACTGCGCGGCCTGCAGCACCGGAACGCCATGCAGGCTCGTCACCTGCGTGTCCGGGTCCATCTGCGATGCGCCCGAAGCGTCCTTCATGTTCTGGCGCGGCAACACGATGCCGACTTGCTGGTTCAGTGTGGCGATCTGCGCGTCATACGGCGACAGCGCCGCGACAACGGGCAAGTCGAGCTCGGGCGGCATGGCAATTCCGTTCGACGAACGAAACCACGGTTTGAGCGCGAGACTCCCTTCCGGCTCGAAATCCGGCCGCGCGCCGTTCTCGCGCATGACCGCGGTCAGGGCGGCCGGAATGTAGGCGATGTTGGTCACCAGCGCGCCCCTTGCACTGCATACCGGATCGTCCGGTGTGAAGGGCCGGTCGACGCCAAACTTCTCCATGAACCAGCGCTCCTTGGACGCCGCGTCGTCATTGCCGCCGGCCAATGCTCCCGCATGGCCGACGGCACGTGTCAGCTTCTGCTTCCAGCGGCCGACCACGCACGCCACCACCGGTTTGCTGAATTCCGCTTCGAGCTCGTAGTACCCGCCCGGCTCCGAGTACAGGACGGCCGCTTTGCTGCGCGCGTCATTGGCGAGCGCGAACGCGAACTCCGGCGCCGCGAAGTGGATATAGACGTCCTTGCCGCTCGACATGAGCGTGGTCGTCCCCCACCCGGCCATTCGCAGGTAGGTGGCGATCGTCGTGGTGAAGTTGCCCGAGTTGGAGAAGATCGCGATCGACCCTTTCTTTAGCGCCTCGTCGGGACTATCGCCGCCGAGTGCACCGCCGATGCGCACGCGGTTCCATGCATCGGCGATGCCGAGGCTGTTGCCGCCGAAGATGTCAATGCCGTTTTGCTGCCCCATCGCCCGTATCTCGCGCGAATCATGCACAGACAATTTCTCCGTGACGATGAAGATCTTCTTGAGTTCGGGGTTGACGCGAATCAGTTCGGCCACGCCATCGCGCGCGGCGGATGGCGGCAAGTAGATCACCCCGCAATTGAAACGGTGGCCGTCCTGCAGCCCCTCCAGCACGCTGTTGTACACGGGGATATTGCCAAGCGAAGTCTCGAGCACCTGTCCGCGTCGCCCGGGCGATGTGCCGAAAACGACGTTGCCACCCGAATACACGTGGCCCACCGGCGTGACCTGCCGCGACTCGCCGCCGAGTATGTTCAGCACGCACACGCGGTCCTCGCGGCTGGCCGCCTGCGCGAGCGAACTGATGCCGACGTAGTATTTGAAATCTCCCGCACCTTGTCTGTACATGGTCTTCCTCCAGATTGATCTATGCGCTCGAGTTGTGGCGGCTCATGCCTGAGCGGGCGCGCTTTGCGCACTATTGAGCCGCGCGGCGACCTGTTCACGGCCTCCTGCCTTCATCCATCCATCCGCTGCCTTCGCGTACTGGATGACTTCGCTAATATCCGAATCGAATCCGAAAATGCTGTACGGCAAACCGAGCGCATCGCAGGTATCGCGCATCGCACCCATGCCGCGCACGAGATTCGGTCCGCCGCGCCCGATCACAACGTAGAGCGGCGTCGGCCCGTTCTTGCTGAAGTGCTCGCGCAATGCATCGGCCATGGCGCGCAAGGTCTCGAAGATATCGGTGTTGTTCGACTTCCCACCGATGATGAACAGTACGTTGGTCTGCTTCAGCCAGTGCTTGAAGCAGATACGCGCCACTTCCTTCATCTTTTCGTACGGCGGATTTCCACCAAAGTCCGAGGAGATGATCGCGTCGTCGCCGAGCATCTCCGACACCAGCGAGTTCGCTCCGCCGCCAAAAGTCGGCGCGAGGATGGTGCCGCTTTCGTTGATCACATAGACGTCGCTTTGGCCCTGGTAGGTCCGCAACTGGTTGATCTCCGATTCGAAATCGGAATAGTCGACCGAGAACACATGCGCGGGTATGTCGAGGCGCTGCCAGCGAACGTCGTCGCGGTCAAAGCCGCATTTGAAGTCGCAGGCGACGGGCGTTAGCCGGCCGTCGCGACCCGGCTGCATGCGAATCGGATTCAGTTCGAGCGTAGTCATGCCGAAGTTGTGATACAGCTCCCAGAGCTTCGGCAGGTGTTGGACCAGCGGTGAAATGATCTCCTTAGGCGCATTCAGGCGTGACAGCGCGTTGGCGACGACGAACGCCTTCAGGCCGGTTAGCGGATCGAATGGCACGTGCGCGATCATGCTGGGGTCGAGCTCCTCGATGTCGACGCCGCCGTGATGCGTGATCGTCATCGTCGGCGCCCTGAAACGCGTCGAATCGGTGATCGAGAAATACACTTCATGCTGAGCCGGCACGGCGCCCTCGAAGGTCACGCCATTGGCCTTGGCAGTCTGATTGCCATGCCGGTGTTCGGCGAAGTACAGGCGCTCCTTCTCCTTCAATGCGGTTTTCAGGTCGCTCGCGCGCCCGATCAGTCCTGCCTTGCCCTTTTTGCCTATCCCGCCCTTGAACATCGGCTTCACAAACACTGAACCATAACGATCGATCAGAGCCTTGATCTGCTCTTCACTCGCGTCAGGGCCGAGCACTTCGGCAGTTGGAAAGCCGCCGAACTTCAGCAGTTTTGAGCCGTACAACATTCCGGTGACTTGCATATCGTCTCCTTTCGGGTTGCTTCCTGAATGAAACTGAGAGCTGGCAGCGTCGGGGGCATGCATTGAAGAGCCCATTGACGAACGCATCTTTCCCGCCGGCCGCATAAGGCGGTCGGAGCTGAAGTCGGCTGGGAAAAGGTGAATGGCGGTGTGCTAACGCCGCGCGTTTGCGCAAGAGGGAATCAATCGAATCATGGGTGTCGTCTCCGTGGTCGCGCCCTGGACGGACGCCTTGATGGCGTTAAACGCCTATGGCACGAACGAATGCAAGGCCCGTGCCAATGATCGACGGTTGTCAGACACACGTATGTCTTTGATTTATTTGGTTTTGATGCGTATCGAAAATGCCGGTTCGGCGGGGAAAGTCTCGAACTTCAGAATTCGCCGGCGGCGCAGGCTTAAACTTCATCCACCAGAGAAAGCCAGCGGACATACATTGACTGCGGTTCGGCGCGCGGGGTGGAACATGGTGCTCCTGCCGATGCAGGTCGGTTGACGGGCCCTTGACGCGACGACCCGTCGCGATCAGTCAAGCACACGCATCGCCGCACAACCGTCGAGCCAGTCGAGCACGATACGAAACACGTCGTCGCTGTTGGTATCCATCATCATCATGTGCGTGTTGCCGCGCATGCCGAGCGCCGGCAGATCAATGCGTTCGCCTCGTCCGCCCGCTGCATTCCAGGCAGCCATCGAGGCGTTCGCGCGAGCAGAATGCGCACGCCACGCTTCGTCTTCATCGATGAAGTCGCCGAACACGACGAGCGCCGGCGTGCCCTGCAAACCCGCATCGAACGAAGCGGGCACGCCGTGCGGTTCCAGCGCGATGCATGCGCGCACCTGGTCGCGCGCCGCATCGGCCGCATCGAATACGAGCCCGCCACCCTGGCTAAAGCCGAGCAGCACGCACGGTCCGATACGTGTCACCACATCGATCAGCGCCTGCCGTTGCAGCGCCATCGTGCCAGGCCAACGCGGCACCGTTTGCGCTGAAAGACTGCGCAGCGCATCGAGCGGGAAACGGTGGCCGGCGTAACCGAAGCGGTAGATCTTCGCGGACTCCTCGTCGCTGCGCGACAACGGCTGGTCGGGCCAGATATCGTCGAGCGCGCAGAATCCCGCGCGTCCGCGTTCGACGTTATCCACGACGTACACCGACACGCCCTCTTCCAGCAGTCGCTGGAGCCAGCCGGGCCTGCCGTCGGGCGTGTCTTCCCACATCGCACCCGTCAGACCGCCGCCATGCATCAGCACGAGCGGCACCGGATAGCGCGGCGTGGCCTGCAGGAAGTACTGCACGTAGGCCGCCTCGATCCAGTAAGTGCCATTCGGATCGTAGTCGCGCGTCGATGTCGAAGACAGCGTGACCCGATACGGCGTCCGCCCGCTCACGCTCACACTCCGCCCGCCGACGAAGAAGCTGCCCGTCTTGCGCAGCGTGATCATCGGCCGCACCGGTTCATGCCACGGCTCGCCTGCCTGCCGCGCTTCGTGTTCATACGCGCACCGCACTGAGCGTTTCAGCGGGAAACAATTCCTCCGGCTTCAGCAGCCGATGGCACACGCCCTGCTCATAGCCGAACTCGAGGAACGCTTCGAGCGTCGTGCGGTTAGGCTCGAGCCCGTATGGCCAGATGTCCGCGCCGAACAGCGCTTGCGCTTCGGCGACACGCGACGGCATCCACGGCAGCGGAAAATGCGAGCAGGTGATATCGCTCAGCCGGTAGAGGCTGTTGCGCTTCGCCTCTTCAAAGGCCTTTAGCAGATTGCCGGCAATCCAGCGGTGCTTTTCGAAAGTCTCGCGGCGCAGCACGATCAGATGCATGATCGGAAAGATCCGGGTCGCCTCGTAGTACGCGCGTTCGGCATCGACGAATTCGGGGTAAAGCCGCACGATCTCGTCCGCGCGAGCGCTGTCCGGCTCGGGCGGACGCGCGCTCATGACCGCATCGATCTTGTCGTCGAGCAGCAGCGACGTCAACGAATGCCCGGGCTCCGATCGATACGACACGCCCTCCGGCACCCGCACGTCGACCTTTTCCTTACGCCCCGCCTGGTTCACACCGCCCTGCACCCATTCGATCTCGGACAGCGGAATACCCAGCGAATGCGCGATCCAGCCGCGCGAATAGATCGCCGCGGTTTGCGCCCATTCGGGAATGCCGATGCGTTTGCCGCGCAAATCCTCCGGACGTCGCACCGCGCCGCTGCGGCGCACGTAGAGCGACGACTGCCGGAACGAACGCGACGGAAACACCGGCAAGCCGACGAGGCGATCGTCGCCTTGCGAACGCAACGACGAGTATTTGCCGAACGACATCTCCGAGATGTCCCACTCCTGGAAATGCGTGGTGCGATAAAAAATCTCCTCGACGTTCAGGATCGAAGGCAGCAGTTCGATGCCTTCGGGCTGCACGCGCCCGGTGACCAGATCGCGCACGTGGTCGTAATCGCTGACGGCGAGGCTCAGGGACAGTCTTGACATAAGGGTTCTCGTAGAAGCAAAAATTTCAATGGGCGTTGGTCACGACCGCATGCGGTTGCGACGGACCGACGGTCAGCACCAGGGTCGCCGTCATCAGCACGGCCGCGCCGATCGCGACGAACATGATGCCCGGACCGCCCGACCACTGCTGCAGGAGGCCGGCCACGGCCGGGCCGAACATCGCGCCGACGCGCGACAGTCCGAGGAATATGCCGACGCCCGTGCCGCGCATTTCGGTCGGATAAGCCGACGCGACGAGGTTGTTCAGCACCATCTGCGAGCCGACCACGAAGGCGCCCGCGCCGGCCACGGCAAGCAGCGTGGTCGTGCGGTCGGTCGCCCAGGCCAGCAGCGCGACCATCGCCGCGCCGAGCAGATACGACAGCGCGAGAACCTTGCGGCGGTCGCCGACGCGGTCGGCGGCGAAACCGGCAATCAGTCCACCCGCCACCGCCATGCCGGCGAACAGCGAGCCGTAGGCGAAGCTCGAAGACAGATTCTCGCCGCGCTTGAGCATGATGGTCGGCAGCCAGCCCGACAGACCGTAAGCGGAGAACAGGCTCAACGCGCCGGCGGCCCAGAAACTCAAGGTACGAAGCCGGTATTCGTGTGCCAGCAACTGACGAAGCGGACTCTTGTGCGAAAGCGTGCCGCCCGCGGCGAACTCGCCCACATCGTACGCAGCGGCGCGTTCCGGACGCAACTTGTAGAGCAGCGGCTTCAACTCCTCCCACCGGCCTCGATTGGCGAGAAAGCGCGGCGACTCCGGCAGCCATAGCTGGATCGCCATCGCGAACACCAGCGCAATGCCGCCAACGTAGTAAAGGCTCTGCCATCCGTAATGCGGCGTGAGCCAGGCCGCGATCAGCCCCGCCGACGACGATCCGCTCACCCATCCGAGCGAGAAGAACACGATCGTGAAGACGTTGGACGAGCGTGTCGGCGCGATCTCGTTGATGTAGGTGACCGCGAGCGGCATCAGCAGGCCGAGTGCAAGGCCCATCGTCAGACGCAGTGCGATGTACGACGCGAGGTCGTGCGCGAATAGCGCGATCGCAAGGCTCATCACACCGGAGCCCCAGCAGCCGAGCAGCAGGATCTTGCGGCGCCCGAAGCGGTCGCCGAGCAGACCGCTGACGGCCGACCCGGCGGCGAACCCGGCAAGCCCGCTCGACAGCATCACGCCGATCCGCACCGGCGACAAGCCCCACGGTCCCGCCACGTAGTGAACGATATACGCCGAGTTGTACAGATCGTAGCCGTCGAACAACAGAATCAGCGAGATCAGGATACCCAGACGAATATGGAAGCCGCCAAGGCGCGCCTCCTCCAGTTCCTGCCGGACATCGATGCGGCTGGCCGGCATCGACACTTTAAGTTGAGCCATGATCTTCTCCGCTCTCAGAAACTGTGTTTGATGCCGACCATCGCGCCGGTCTGGTTGCTGCCCGTCGTCACGTCGCCGATCGCGCGCACGCCGATGTTCAGGCCGTTGGAGTTGCTGACATACGAGACCTCCGCGTAGAGGTCGGTGCTCTTGGACAGAAAATAGTCGGCGAGCAGCACACCGCTCGATGTCTTCTGCCCGCTGCCGCGAATGCGCTCCTGATAGCCGCCCAGCGATAGCGTGAGCGGCGCGCTCGCCTGCCACGTGGCGCCCAGCCAGTACAGCAGCGAGCTTTGCAGCGCCGTGCTGTTGCGGATGTTGAGCCAGCGCGTGCCGACATACGCTTTCACCGGTCCGAACGCGTACGATCCGCCGCCCACCACGCGCATCTGCGTGACGTCTTGCGTGGCGATCGAGGTGCCCTGCATCTGGTCGTACGCGACCCCGACATTGGCGGGCCCGCCCGCGTATTGCAGCGCAAAGCTATATTCGCGACCGACCTTCGAGTGGCCGGGCACCTGCGCGCCGTTCACAATCGTCGAATCGAAGCCCGTGCTGTACAACGCGGCGAACGTCACACCCGAAAACCTCGCCAGATATCGCACCGAATTGTCCGCGCGGCCTACCAGCGTCGGATCGTAACCCTGCGCCGAATAGCTCGGATTGAAGTTGAGCGGGTCGTACACGTACATCAACTCGTAGATAAGATTGTACTGACGGCCAAGCGTCACATCGCCGTACGGTGTGCTCAAGCCGACGTACGCCTTGCGTCCAAACATCCGGCCGCCCTGTCCGAGCGCGCCGTTGTTGATCGAGAAACCGTTCTCCAGATCGAACACGGCCTTCAGTCCGCCGCCCAGGTCTTCCTGCCCGCGCAAGCCCCAACGCGAACCGGCGAGGCTGCCGGACTCCATGCGCACGGCGGTGCCGGAGGTGCCGTTGGGTCCGGGCACATGATTGATGACTTCGATACCGACGTCGGCGATGCCGTAGAGCGTCACCGAACTTTGCGCATGCGCGGCCGGGACGGCGGCGCATGACACGGTGAACGCCGCGAGGGCGTGGCGTTTCTTCACGTTTGTGTCTCCAGGGTTATTGTATTGATGTTTATTTTTTCGGATTCCGAATTGGCGTTACGGGACTTGGCAAACCGACTGCCGGCAAGATCGCACTACACGACACGGGCGATCCTGCCGGGATCAACGCGTCGTCAATCCAGCCGTGGCGGCTCGCGACGCGGCTGCGGCAGCGGCGCGCCGAGCCCCGCCTGCCTGGCGAGCGCGTACAGACGCAGACCGAGCGCAAGGTCCGACACGCCCATGCCCATCGCCTTGAACACCGTGATGTCGTCGGACGCCGCGCGCGCGAGACGTTGCGCGACCACGTCGCAAAGCGGCGTCACCGCGCTCCAGCCATCCCGCGCGCCGAACGCGCGCGCGAACTCCGTCGACAGCCGCTTTGCCGCGCCGAGGTCGTCGACCACGGCACGCGTGCAGCGGGCGAACACATCGTCGGCGAGTTCGATTCGTTCTTCCGTGATCGCCCCCACCGCATTCACGTGCGTGCCGTATGCCAGCGCCGCGGCCGGCAGAAACGCTTCGGTGGCGCGCGTCACGGTCGTGACGATCGGCGCATCGCGGACCGCGGCTTCCACTGAAGCCGCTTCGACGATTTCGATGTCGAACCTGCCGCGCGCCTGTTCGACGAACGCGCGGCGCTTGGCGGGCGTCGGACTGTACACGCGCACCAGCTTCAGCGGTCGCACCGCAGCCACCGCCGCGAGTTGCGCGAGCGCCTGCTTGCCGGTCCCGATCAGCGCGAACACCTCCGCATCGGGCCGCGCGAGCCACTTCGTCGCGACGCCCGAAATGCCACCGGTACGCATCTGGCCGAGCGCGAACGCCTCCAGAATCGCCCTCAATTGGCCGTTCCCGCTATCGAACAGAATCAGCAGCGGACACGCGCCGCCCTCCGTATGCGCCCAGGTCTTGGTGCCGACGATCCCGGCCTGCTGGTACGCCGCACCGATCGCGTGCAGATTGTTATGCTCCCACGCGACGTGCGTCTTGCCCATGTTGCGCGCCACCCCGCTCGCCTGCTGCGCGAGCCCGTCTTCGAGCGCCTCGATGGCGCCGGAGAGGTTCATCAGCGAAACGATCTGTTGCTCGGAAATCCACACCGGCGTGCTTGTCGCGCTCATTGCTCGCCCTCGAAGATGGAAGGCACCGGCGGCTTCAGCCCCAGCGTATTGACGGCAAGCGCATGCGTGACGTAGCGGCCGATCAGCATCACGAAGGCCATCGCTTCAGCGGGACTCAGCAAACTCGCGAGCGTGTCGAACTCCGCTTGCGCTTCGAGCCCGCGCGTGCGCAGCGCCTTGAGCGCATAGGTTTGCGCGGCCTTTTCGAGGTCGCTCAGTTCCGTTGCCGCGGCGGGATCGAGCCGGTTGACCTGCGCGATCCACTCGCGCGAAAAACCGAGTTTGTCGCTCAGCCGTTCGTGCTGGTGGCGCTCATAGCGGTTCTCCATGTAGCTCGCCACGGTCAGCGCGCCGAGTTCGGTCAGACGGTCGGGCAATGCGTGTTTGAGCGCATCGGTGAAATGCATGAATTGCAGCGTCACGTCGGGCGCATGCCCCACGCACTTGAACAGCTCGCCGAGATAGCGCAACCGCTCGACGCGCGGCGTCAGATAGGCGGCCAGATCGGGCCGCATGCCGGCCATCTCCAACCGTGGGATCCTGTCGCTCATCGTTGTCTCCGGGATCGTTGTGGTTCGGGTCGTCGCAACACGCTCAGAGCAGCCCGGCGCGATCGAGCACGCCATCGAGCCGCGCTTCGAGCTCGCGCGTGGCGGGCATCATCGGCAGGCGGTGCTCGTTGGCGGGGATCAGGCCCATCCGCTTCATCATGTACTTGATCGGGATCGGGTTCGTGTCGTAGAAGACCGACTGGTTCAGCTCGAACAGCGCGAAGTGCAGCTTGCGGGCGACCGCGTAGTCGTCACGCTCGACGGCTTCGACCAGATTGGCAACCTTGCGCGGCGCGAGGTTGCCGACCGCGTTCATCAGACCGCACGCGCCGACCGCGAGCATCGGATAACTCAACTCTTCGAGACCGACGAACACGCGCCAGTCCGGCCCGAACGCGTCGAGCATGTGCGTGACGAAACCCATGTCGTTGACCGCGTGCTTCATACCGGCCATGTTCGGCACGCGTTCCCGGATCGCCTTGACGGTCGCCAGATCCATGCTGACCGCGGCGCGCCCCGGGATGTGATAGATCAGCAACGGCCGTTCCGTGCGCGCGCCGATGTCCGCGTAATACTCGACGAGGCCGCGTTGCGGCGGACGGATGTAGTACGGTGTGACCACCAGCATTGCGTCGGCACCGGCCTTGTCTGCGTGCTGCGTCAACTCGACGGTTTCGGCATGCGACTGCGAACCGGTTGCGGCCAGCACCGGCACCCGGCCCGCGGCGGCTTCGACGGCCACGTCGACCAGACGGTTGCGCTCGGCGACCGTCAGCAGGCTCGGTTCGGCCGTCGTACCGTTGACGAGCACGCCGTGCCCGCCGTTGACGATCTGCCAGTCGACGAGCCGCGCATAGGTTTCGTAATCGACCGCCTGGTTGCGGAACGGGGTGACGATCGGCGTGATCGAGCCCTTCAGCCATGAGATATCGCGCATGATTCGGATTCCTTGTCGATGGCGCCGCTTACGCGGCCTTGGCGGAGTTCGCGCGATTGGTCGAAAAACCCGTCTGCGTACCGAGCAGCGCGGGCGGCTCCTTCAGGCTCTCCTGCCACAGCAGCGATTGCATGTAGATGTTCAGCGGCTGGTCCTGGATGGTCAGCTCGTACACGTAATCGTCGTACGACGCGTGGTTATGCACGGCCCAGCCCGGCGCCGACAGCATCAGGTCGCCGGCTTTCCACTCGTAACGGTTGCCCGCCACCATGCTGTAGCCGGAGCCGGAGAAGTAGTAGTTGATCGCCGACGACACATGGCGATGCGGACGGTCGACGATCTTCGGCGGGCGGATCGTCATCGTCGCGAAGAAGTTCGGCGTGATGCCGTTGGTGCGGCCCGTGACCGGGTTGTACATCATGTACAGCCGCCGGCCGACGTACTCGCTGCCGAGCGCCTCGAGCTTGTCGAGTTCGCTCTTCACCTGTTGCCACGGAAAGTGCAGCGGACGCGAGTCGACCACTTGCGGATTGATCAGCGTTTCGTACGGCATCAGCAGACCGCCGTCGTCGCCGATCGCAAACGTGCCGAACGGATTGCGGCGCTTCGGGTCGTCGCTCGCATGCGCGGTGACCGTTTCAGTCGGCACTTCGAGTTCGACGCCGAACTCGGGCACGTACACCTCCATGTGCTGCAGCAACGGGATGTTCGAATAGACGAGCCGCACCTGGATGTCGCTGGTGTCGTTCGTATGCGAGTACGCGACGAAGGCCGGATGATTCCAGACGTCGTATTGACGGAACGCGATGGTGCGGCCCGCGACGCGCGTCGAACCGCCGCCGCGTATGCAGAAATTCACCTCGGTCGCGTTGTGGCGCATCGACTCGGTGGTTTCGCCCGGCAGCAGCACCTGCAACGACACCTGAATGCCGGGCGCGAGTCCCGGCGAGCCGTCGCGCGCGGACGGATGAACGATCAGGGAATGACGGCGGCCGTCGGACGGCTTCGGCAACGCGGCCAGCCGCGCCACCTCCGCGTCGATCTGCTCGCGGCTCACGATAACGGGCGCCCAGTAGTGATTGTCGCGGGGGCGCTGGCCCGTCTGGTCGACGAAGCTTGCTTGCGCCGGACCGAATTCGCGTCTCAGGTCATGCATCGGAAGGTCTCCTCAAGGCAACTGTCCGAAGCTCAGCCGGACAGTCGCGGGAATGGAATCGAGGATTGAAAATTACTCGCCCGCGATTTATCAATCAAGATTGATATTTCAAATCAACATAAAATTGTTTTTGATTTCCGGTGGCGTTGCAATGGGGGTGAATGGCCCGTTCATCCGCATTGGTGTGGACTTTCAATCAGACGTCGCGTACCCTTTGGCGATGAATTTATATTGATTGTATTGATTCCATGACAACCAAAGATCTGATGACACGCGAGGAAGTGCTGGCGCGGCTCAACATCAAGCCGGCCACGCTTTACTCGTACGTAAGTCGTGGAATGATCGGCACCGCGCCGCACGACGACGGCCGCCGCAGCCTGTACGTGCGCGCCGACGTCGAACGCGTGGGCAGCCGCAAGCGCGGACGCATGCCGAAGGCCGCGGCGGCGGAATCGACCATGCGCTGGGGCGAGCCGGTGCTCGCGTCGGCGATCACGCACATCACGGCGCAAGGGCCGCTGTATCGCAACCGCTCGGCCGTCGAAATGGCGAAGGCGGGCTCGTCGTTCGAATCCGTCTCGCAGTTGCTGATGACCGGTGTCTGGCAGGACGGCGTCACCGCATGGGGCGCGCTCGACACGCCGCAAGCGGTGCTGCCGCTGTTCGGCGCCTATGCGGGCAAGCTGGAAGGCAGCGACATCGCCAATCTGCTCGGCATGGTGCCGCTCGCGCTCGGCATGCAAGGTCGCGGCGCGGCGGAAATCTCCGACGGCAGCGCCGTGCAGGCCGCGCGCCTCATCATGCAGACAATGGCGGGCTGCCTCGGCTTTCTGAGCAAGCAGCGCGCGTTCGTGATGCGCGAGCGCGGCGAGAGCCTCGCGGCCTATCTGCTGCGCGCGGCGGGCGGCACCTGCACGCCCGATGCGGTCTTCGCGATCAACGGCGCGCTCACCGTACTCGCCGACAACGAACTCGCGCCGGCAACCTTCGCCGCACGCGTCGCGGCGTCGACCAATGCCGATCTCTACAACTGCATCGCGGCGGCGATCGGCTCGCACGTCGGCTTCTCGACCGGCACCGCAACCGAGAAAGTGGAAACGCTGTTGTTGCGCGACGTGTCCCACTCCGACCCGGTCGCCCGCCTGCAGCTCGTGCGCGAAGTGGGCGCGAGCCTGTTCGGCTTCAACCATCCGCTGTATCCGGAGGGCGACGTGCGCGCCAATCTGGTTCTCGAACAGGTGCGCGCGCTGGCGAACGCGACGCCGGACACCGCCCCGACGCTCGAATTCCTCGCGCTCGCCGAGGAACGGCTGTCGATGCATCCGGGCGTGGCGATCGCGCTCGTCGTGCTGGCGCGTGCGCTCGGGCTACCGGACGGCACTGCTACCGCGCTCTGGATCATCAGCCGCACGGCCGGCTGGGTCGCGCATGTGCTGGAGCAGCGCGCGCAAGCCTTCCTGCTGCGGCCGCGCGCGAAGTACATCGCGGGATTGCGCATGTAGCCGCGCGATCGGCGGCGAAGTATTCAGCCGGGCGTATCCGCGGCGTTGTCGCGCGCCATCTCGGCGAGCAGCCACGTGCGAAACGCGGCGACGCGCGCGAGCGATTCCTCGTCCAGCGGATACACCAGGTAGTACGAGCCTTGGCCGCGTGCGGTATGCGGCAGCGCCTGCACGAGCCGCCCGGACGACAGCTCGGCCCGCACCATCGCGGGATCGACGACGGCCACGCCGAGGCTCTCGCAGGCGGCCTGAATCACCATGATGCGCGACGCGAGCAGCAATTGCCGGCCGCCGGCGGGCAGCGGGTCGCGCGCGGCATCCGCCCACAAGGTCCAGTCGTCCGGCCGAGTCTTTGCCGTGAGCAGCGTGAAGCGCGCGAGATCGGCGACGCTGGTTAGCGGACCGTTGGCCGCGATCGCCGCGGGCGAGCACACCACGATCAGCGACTCCGCGCGCAGAAAATCGCATTGCGCGCCGGGCCAGCGGCCGTCGCCGTATGCGATCGCGCAATCGAGCGCATCGCGTTCGAGATCCACCGGCGCGATCGACACGCGAATCTCCACGTTGGCGAATTGTTCCTGCACGGCCGTGAGTTTCGGCAGCAGCCAGTGCATCGCGAAGGTAGGCAGCGAATTCACGACCAGCGGCGCCGCGCGTTCGTTCGCCGCCACGCGCTGCCATGCCGACCACAGCCGCTGCAGGCATTGATCGACTTCGCCGTGCAGCAGCCGCCCCGCTTCCGTGAAGGCAAGGCCGCGGCCGGTGCGTGTGAAGAGCCGCGTGCCGAGCCGGTCTTCGAGTACGCCGAGTTGATAGCTCAGCGCCGATGGACTCAGGTGCAGTTCGCGCGCCGCGTGCACGAGGTTCAGATGGTGGCCGATCACCTGGAAGCTGCGCAGATGATTGATCGAGGGCAGCGTGTGCGTACTCAAGGGAAAGGCTCCGTCGACGAGCATCACGCATCGTACTCACGCGCGCCGCACGCCGCAATCCGGGTATGCCGCGCGTCACAGGTCGAGCACGAGTTCGTCCGATCGCGAACGCGAGCAGCACGGCAGGAACTGGTCGTTGCACGCGCGCTCGGCGTCGGTCAGATACAGATCGCGATGCTCGGGCTGTCCGGCCAGCACGCGCGTCAAACAGGTCCCGCACACGCCCTGTTCACACGACGTCGCGACGTGCACGCCCTGCGCGGCCAACGCCTGCACCACCGTTTGCGCGGCGCCCACCTGCACCACCCGGCCGCTGCGCGCGAGCCGCACACTGAACGCACGGTCGCTCGCGGTATCGGCAACGGGCGCGCCGAAGTACTCGCGATGCAGTTCGCGGTCCGGCCAACCCGCCTGCTTCGCGGTCACGAGCGCATGCTCCATGAAGCCCGCGGGACCGCACACGTACAGATGCCAACCCGGGCGATAGCGGCGCATGACGCGCTCGAAGTCGAGCCGCGCGTCGGCCGGCGCGTCGTCGAAATAGAGCGTGCAGCGGCCTTGCAGCAGCGGCTCGGCGAGCCGGTCGAGAAAGGCCGCGCGCTCGCGTTCGCGCACGCAGTAATGCAGCTCGAACGAACCGCCGGCGCACGCGAGCCGCTCGGCCATGCACAACAGCGGCGTGATGCCGATGCCGCCCGCGAGCAGCACCGAATGCCGCGCATCGCGCGCAAGCGGAAAGTCGTTACGCGGCCCCTCGACGTGCAAGCTGTCACCCACTTGCAGCGCATGCATCGCGCGCGAACCGCCGCGCGATCCGTCAGCATGCTGCACTGCGATCACGTAAGCGTCGTCCTGTTCCGGACGCCCGCATAGCGAGTACTGGCGCACGAGGCCGGCCGGCAGATGCACGCTGATATGCGCGCCCGCCGTATAGGGCGGCAGCGGCTTGCCGTCGAGCGGCGCGAGTTCGAATACACGGATGCCGGCTGCGGCTTCTTCGATTCGTGCGATGCCTACTTTCATATGAGTTTTGAGTGTGAAGTCGTCAGGCGCTCTGGCTCACGCTCGCCACCGCGTGGCGGCGCGACAGCGTCACGCAAAGCATCAGCAGTACGCCGATTGCCGGCAGCAAAGCGACGGCGAAGAGGATCGTCTCGGGTTTCCAGCCATTGGCAAGCACCGCGCCCACCAGCATCGGCGAGCCGATCTTGCCGATCTGGCCGGCGGCGCCACCGAGGCCGAGCGCGGTGGAACGCACGCGAGTCGGAAAAATCAGCGCGAACTGCGCGAGCGGCGCGGACTGGCCGATTCCTCCCGTGAAGCCAATCACGAAGCCGCTTGGCAGCAGCACGCCGAAACGCGTGACTTCGAAAGCGACCACCACGGTGGTGACCGCGAGCAGCAGCAGCGACGGCAACAGCGATCGCGTCGGTCCGAAACGGCTCACGACATAACCCGCTACGCCGAGTCCGAGCATCGAGCCGATGTCGAGGCTCGCCAGCACGTACGACGTATGCACCACCGAAATGCCCGCCGTCTGCAGCAGCGGCGTGAGCCACACCGTCATGACCTTGATGGTCGCGTAGCTGAGCATCAGGATGCCGAGCAGCAGCACCGTGATACCCGTGCGCCCTTCGCTGAAAATCTCCCGCACCGGCACGCCGCCGCGCGCGGGCTTTTGTGCCGCGTCGGACCCGGCGTTCACACGCAGCGGCTCGACGTCGATCGCCTCGTTGGGATAGAGGCGCAGGAACACCGCGCGCAGCTTGTCCATCTTGCCGCGCGAGGCGAGGAAATGCGGCGACTCCGGCAGCCACGCGATGATCGCGAGCGCCGCGGCAATCGACAGCACGCCGCCGACCACATACACCGCGCGCCAGCCGTAATGCGCCAGCACGTAGCCGTTGATCATCGCGCCCACCGCCGCGCCGAGCGAATAGTTGGCGAACAGCAGCGCGACCGCGAGGCCTTTCGAGCGGCTGTGCACATATTCGGCGCCCAGCGCGAGCACGCATGGAAAGATGCCGCCGAGGCCCACGCCGCCGAGAAAACGCACGATCAGCAGTTGCGTGTAGTTGTTCACGGACGCCGTGCCGAGCGTGAGTGCGCCGATCAGCAGCGCCGCGACGATCACGAGCGGGCGGCGCCCGACCCGGTCGGCGAGATAGCCGAACACGAAGGTGCCGATCAGGCCGCCGAGTTGCAGCACCGAGAACACCACGCCGAAGCTCGCCAGCGGCACGTTCAGCGCATGCGCCATCGCCTTGGTGGCCACGCTGATCGACTGGGTGTCGAGCCCGTCGAGAAAGATCACTGATCCGCACAATACGAGAATCAGGCGCTGGCAGGCCGAGAGCGGCCGGCTGTCGATCAGCGAGGCGGCGGCGCCCGGCGAAGCGGTCGATTGCATGTTTGTCTCCGTAAAGCGGGCGCTTTGCGTCCCACCTGTTTTGTTTTTCAAGCGTAGTCCGCGCAACTCAGGCGACGGCGGCGGGGGCGGGTTCGTCGATGCGCGCTTCGGCTTCGATCATCGCCGCGAGCAGGCGCCGCGCGCGGATCGCGGCGGCGTCGGTCGCCAGCAGGATCGGCCGCATCGACAGCAGTTCGCGATCGCCCATGCGCGTCTGCACGCCTTCGATCATCGGTTTGTCCTGCTCGTGAAAGCCCATCTGTTGCCAGCGCGTCGTTTCATTGTCGGCCTCGGCGTCGTCGAGGCGATAGTTGCGCGAACTCGCGTAGAGATATTGCGTCGAGGCCGCGCCGATCGGCGTGACGATATGTGTGCCGATACGCACGAGGCCCGCTTCGCGCGGCTTGCCGACCGGCACGACGCCGGTCTCCAGCATGCAGCATCCCGGCGCGTGCCAGCGGATGTTCAGCCAGTACTCGACCGGCGTGTCCGGGTCGTCGAGAAACGGCCGGAACGATTGCGGCGCGCGCGTGGCCGGTATCGTGCGGCGGCTCTCCAGCGCGCTGCCTTCCTGCACCACGTCGTGTTTCGCCTTGAGGAAATCGTCGACCTGCTGATACGGCGCATGCAGATAGTTGACGTGCGAGAGGTCCATCAGGTTGTCGACGACCAGCTCGTAGTGCGCTTTTTGCGTCATCTGGTCGCCGACGGTCTTCAGTTGCGGCGACAGCAGGTGCGAGAAATCGGGGATCAGGCTCGGGTCGGCGCGCGACATCTCGCCCGCCCAGATCCAGATCAGCCCGTGCCGGTCCGCAGCGGGAAACGCGCGCACGCGTGCGGCGGGTGGAATGCGGCCGTCGCCGTGGGGATTCAGCGAGCACGCGCCGCTGCAATCGAATTGCAGGCCGTGATAACCGCACTCGACGCCGTCGCCGACGCGCTTGCCCATCGACAGCGGGGCAAAACGATGCGGGCACCGGTCGATCATCGCGACGGGCGAGCCGTCGTGCTTGCGATACAGCAGCAGCGGCTCGCCCAGCAGCTCGCGAGTGGCGAACCCGGACCCGATGTCACGGCTCCAGGCAGCCGCGTACCACGTGTTTTTCAGAAGCTTCATGACTCGTCTTTCCTCGGATAACGCTGGTATTGGGGATATACGCAGGTTATCGGGGGAAGACGGACAGAACAAACGCAATTATTTGCTGGCTGAGTCGCAAATTTTTGATGGCTGGCGCAGGGAGCGAAGGCGTCGACTCTTTGCAAGGCTGGTGGTTGGCGTCCTCCCCTCACCCTATTGGTTCGCGATGTCCGGCATGACTTGTCCCATCTCCATCGCCTGACTGGCTGGCACTTCCTGAATGCCGATGACAAGCTGGTCATCGGGCGCGCCCGTCGCGGTCTGAAACAGTTTCCAAAGACGCTGTATCAATTCCCGCTTGTATTCAGGTGGCCGCCCGGCGCGCATCAAAAGCGTCAGCGCGGCAGTTGCCTCGGGTTCTCCTGCGGTGAACCCGCTGCCCGGCGCATACTCCTGAAACACGACATGCACCCAATTTTTCGGCACACCCGCGTATTCGGAATGCAGGGTCGTCAGTTCCATCGCGAGCTTGGCCTTGGCGTCACCGCTGAGTGCGCCGTCCTGAGTAATCAAGGTATAGAGCGGCATGGGAGCGAATCCTCCATCGACGTTTCGCGGATCAGCCGACGTAGTTCTTCAGAATGCGCAGGTCGGTCACGGAGTACGCCATACCAAGTCGATAACCCCGGCCGACACGCAGCGGAGCAATCAGATGCATGTCCTCGCCATCGACTTCGGGAAGCTTCAGTTCTGCCGATCCGGTCCAGACATCCACGATCGCGAGATTGTCCGTGAGCGACATGGTCAGTTCGTCGACGGGTGGCTTGTCCTGACGGCCGGCCGCGAGTTGGGGAAAGTAGCGGCGCATCGTCGTCGGCCGATTGAACACGGTCGTCGGGTCGGCGACAGGTTCCTCGAGTTGGATACGGGCGGTTGCCAGCCGCTCTCCGTGCGCGGACACGCTGGCGCCGAAGCGACTTCCTTTGGCAAGCGGCGCAGCCGCCGCACTGGGAGCGGAGAAACTGCGAGTCTGATAGACACTGGCGAGTTTCTTCGGAAATCCCTGCGCCCATCCGCGGGCGATGGCGGCATCGTTGTCGACGAAGATGTATGGGCAGTAGTTGATCGGCAGACCCTCGAAGACTGCCTCGACCAGAACGAAGGCCTCACGGTATTGATACCGGGCAGGGTCCGTCACTTCGTCATTGGAGCCGGTGAACTGCCAGTCCAGAAACCAGAAGAAGGCGCGCCCTCCTGATTTCTCGTCCACCGTGACGCCTGGCGGCAGGAGCGCAGCGATTGCTTTCTGGTCGGCCCAGTATTCGATGGCGAGACAGTCGCTGGAATAGTGCCACGGCGGCAGCGTCGCCAGTGCGGACTTTCCTTGCGGAGTGATGGGAACTGAAAAAGCTTTAGGCATCTCGTTTCGTCCTGAATTGGCGCGACCCTAAGTCGCCGTACGTGGAATCGTGGCGTTGCTCCGAAACGCCGCGTATCACCTGACGCAGACGGTTCGAGGGCACAACTCGTGGCCACGATGCGATCCGCGGCAGCGCTCCAGCCAGCGTGCCGCGAGTGAGGCAATAGTGCCGCGGCTCGTCTGCTGACGCTGTCCAAATCGCACCACCGACTAGCGTATTTGCACGGTCTGTACGCCTCAAACCGCAAGCCAGTAGCACCTGCGCTTGCCTCACCCGGGCGCCGCAAGGAACTTCGCCCAACGAGCGAAGGTCGGGATCGTCAATCCATGTGACGGTCCGCTTGCTCTACCCTGCCATGAGCATAGTCAGCGTGCTGGAGAACGGCTATTACATGAACCTGTAGTCACCTGCGCCCTGCCTCCCTCGCGAGCCAGGCCGCGGGGCGTGCGCGAATGCCCGGCGCAAACTGCTACGCCGACTCCGGTGCTTATCGCGTTTTTTCATTCGCCATTAGCAAGACTTTCTTTACAGCCTTTTTACTTGCCGCTCGGTTTGAAGCACCCCTAAAATCTCCCGAACTTCAAATAAAGGAGTGGTGTCTTGCGTAATTGATGTCGTCGATTTTCTGGCAGTTTCGCTGTCTGACTTGCACGACGTCGTGCGCTCCTCTTTCAGCCGCCGTCTTGCCAGCCGGCAGACGGTGTGCGTCGTGGCAAATTTCTCCATGCACATTTGATAGCACCCATACGAATGCAGCGTTCGCGTGGCGCACCGTCACGAGCGTCAAGTTTTCCTGCGCTTTTTCGGCATTCACGAAAAGCCCCAATGCGAGCCTGCAAAGTCGGGGACTGCTAGCCGCGGAAACCAGACCGTACGATAAACGGCTCAGTACGAATATGACCAACAGCAAAATCGTTCAACTACTTCATGTACAGGACGACAACCGTGTCTTCGTGGATATGGCTGACAACGAAAGCAACCCGTGCCTGTCGTGCGGAGCGTGTTGCCAGCACTTCCGGGTGTCGATGTACATGGGTGAAATGGCGAGTTCGCCAGGCGGCACTGTACCGGATGAGCTCGTATCTGCTGTCAATCCAGTCATTGTCTGCATGAAGGGAACGGAGGCCGGATATGGTCGTTGCGTCGCTCTACGCGGGGTAGTCGGCAAGCCAGGCATCCGGTGCGAGATCTACCCTCTGCGGCCGTCGCCATGTCGCGAATATCGAGTATGGCTCGAGGATGGAACACCCAATCCCGATTGTCAGCGATTGCGAAAAAATATCGGACTACTGCCGCTGAAGCCGCGGCCCACTGTGCCAGGCGTCGCGCAGTGGTAAGTGGCGGACATGGCCTGCCGGTTCTCTACGAGAGCCAACGGGTCATTTTTGCGCGCCCGCGGCGCAGCACGACGCGTAGCGTTCACATTGCCGCGAGAGGTAGTACGATATTCAAGTCCTTTCTCCTCACGCCTTGCGTGATGCGTCGTTCCGCGCCGGCGTGACCTTTCCAGACATAGGAGAACGTATGCGTGTACTGATAGTCGGCGCAACCGGACTACTCGGCAAAGAGATCGTTCGCCTGCTTTCGCCCGAACACCAGATCATTGGCGCCAGCCGTACAGGCTCAGACCTGTCCGTCGACCTCGCAGACAAAGCATCCATCGTGTCCATGTATCAGCAACTCGGAACCGTGGATGCCGTGATTTGCGCCGCAGGTGCGGCGAAATTCGCGCCGCTTGAAGCGCTGACGGATGAAGATTTTTCGTTCAGTCTGGCCAACAAGCTGATGGGGCAGGTCAATCTCGTCCGATGCTCCATCGGCCATGTTACGCAAGGTGGATCCCTGACACTAACCAGCGGCATCCTGGCCCAATATCCGATGCAAGGCAGCCCCGCCGTGAGTATCGTGAATGCTGGGGTCGAGGCGTTCGGCAGGTCGGCCGCACTCGAACTGCAGGGCAAGACACGGGTCAATGTCGTCAGTCCGGGCTGGGTGTCCGAAACACTTGCCGCGATGGGCCAGGCCCGCTCTGCCGGCGTTCCCGCCGAGGCCGTGGCCCACGCGTACAAACGGAGTCTGGTCGAGGACTTCACGGGCCGGGTCATTCAGGTCGCGAAGTGGTAAGCGAGGGCGGCGACGTCAACACTGCTCGCGTGATGGGCCGGGTTGGTCTAAACAATCGACCCACTACAGTGCGCCTCACAACCTCTGCTAACCGCCCACATACCGCGCAGGAAGCACGGGCGCATCGGCAGGAATCCGCACGACCGCGGTGTTCAGCCACGCCTGCGGGGTGCCTTGCGAAACCGCATAGGCGCCGACGTAAGGCATCATGCAGGTCGTCTGATAGAGCTGTGGCGTCCAGCCTGAAGGCGCCAGAAAAATCGTCGTCGCACGCTTCTCGCTGTACGGACACGCACCGAACGTCGAAATATTCCACAGGGTCTGCTTGTACGTGTCGTAGTCGATGTTATGGCGTTGCGAACCGGCTTGCCATCCTTCGAGCTGGATAAACGTGTTGTAGCTGCCTGCGCTCGCGTACGGATCGTTGACCGTGCGTCCGGCGAGAAACGCCAGGATCAATGCGCAGTTTGCCGGCGCGAAGTTGCCGCTGACATCCAGATAGTACGTGCCGGTGATATTGGTCACGCTCGCGTAGTGCGAGTTGCCCATGTCGTGCCGGGTTGGCAGGCCAGCCGAAGTGAAGAACTGATCGAACGCGGTCATGGTCACGCCAGCCGGCAGATCGTCGTTCGCACTGACGGCGACGAAATGCGCGCCCGCCGCCAGCAAGTTGGTGAACGCGGTCACGCTCGCGCTATTCCAGTTCGTGCCGTCGCTGAATGGAAACGCACGATAGCCGCTGATGGCGAACACGGACGGATTGGTGCCCGCCTGCCAGGTGATTTGCGGCACCCACATGGTCAGCGGTCCGTTGCTCGCCGCACCGCTCATGTAACGCGCGAGCAATCCGATCAACGCCGCGTCCTGCGGCGGACAAGCCGCGTTGTTTCCTGAAATGCTGCCGCCCTCGAGCCACTGTCGCGCCCATTGCGCGGCGAAGCCTGTCATCTGGCCGCCGGTGAAATCCGCCGGCTCGATATAGCCATTCGGCGCACCGTTACCGTACGCCGTGGTGACGACGGCCGCATCGCGCGTCCCTTCGCCAAACATGCTGTTGACGAAATCCTGGCTGTTATTGCGCGCCGGCGTATCGAGCAGACCCAGCGGCACGACCCACGCGCGATTGTTGGCGTTGATGGCCCGGTACAGATTCAGATAAGCCACCGAGTCGTGCCCCGGAAACGTCGTTGCATTGGCGCCCGAGATATAACCGGTCGACGCATCCACGCTCACCGTCGTCGAACCCGCTCCAGACGGATGGTTGTATGACACGCCGAAATTCACGGCGCTGGCAGTCAGGCTGAAGCGGCCGGTGCAGCCGCCCGAGCGGTTGAGCGCGCTGGCCACCATCTTTTGTCCATAGCCGATCGCGCCCGGCTGCGCTTGCGGCACAGGCCCGTCACTGGCGGCCGCGCTGCCGAACTCGAGCGTCATTCCGGCAGCCCAGTTCGTAAGATTGATCGTCATCGATCGTTCCGACATGGCATCTCCTTGAGGGGCCGTGAGATTCATCACGCGGCGCAGTTGCTGCGCCGCGCCCCACCACCGCGTTCAATCATCGTGATCGACTTCACGCACTCTGGTTCTTCGACGACGCGCCGTAGACGCCCCACACCGTATAACCGGTGACGAGGAAATAGCCGCCCGCGATATACGCGGCGATTGCCGCCTGCGAGGTCGCCTGCTGCTTGAGCGTGTCGACCGCGCCGTTGATCACGCTCGAGACCCGCACGATCGCCTTGTCCGAGGCGCTGACGGCGGTCGACGCCGGCCCGGCATTGGCCGCTTTCACGCCGCTGAACGCACCCGAGAGCGCTCCCGTGCCGAAGCCCTGCGCCGAGCTGAGCAGCAACTGTCCGACCGTCACCTTCTGGCCGGTGACGGCGTCGGTGAGCAGGGTCGAGACGTCCTTGCCAATCATGCCGGCCGTCGCCTTCGTCAATGCACGGAACGCGACGCTTGCCGTGGCGCTCATTCCCTGCGACAAACCCAGCGTGGCCGGCATCGTGGCAAGCCCGCCGATACCGCCGCTCGCAAAGCCGGTCAGCGCGCCCGTGCCCATGGCCTCGAAAAAGCCCTTGGCCGTGAAGTCCCGGCCGTGCTGGACGTCGTACTGCAGGCCGCTCGTGCCGGCGCCGCTGATCGCGCTGGTGGTCGCGCTCCACAACACCGAGGTGGCGTTCTGCGCGACGACCTGCGCGGTCGTGAGCGGCGCGGCCGCCTCGACGCTGGCACTCGCGCCGGCCGCGACCTCGGTCGCTCCCGCCGCCGCCCCTTCGACTGCGACCTCGCCCGCTGCGGCGCCCGCGGCCGCACCGGCCGCTTCACCGCCCACGGCCACCGCGCCGGCTGCGGCCTCACCGCCGAGTGCCGCCCCCGCCAGCGCACCGTCGGCCGCCGCGGCCGCCGGCGCGGCGGCGCCGAACGTCACGAAGCTCAGTGCGATGCCGGCCGCGATCACCGCAACCATCGCCGCGCCGATGCCGATCTGCGCCCAGAGCGAAATGTTGCCGCTCGGGTCGACCATGTTCAGCGGGTTATTGCTCGCGAACACATAAGGGCTCGCAAATTGCCGCGCCGGATCGGGCGTGACGAAGCGCAGCAGCGCCGGGTCGTAGAGCCGCGCGCCGAAGTCGTACAAACCGAGCGTCGCGTCCCACGGCTTGCCCGCGTACTGGAACAGCCAGTTCGGCGCGCCGCTGCCCGCTTCGCTCAGCAACCCGCCGAAAGGCAGATAGTCGAAACTCGCAACCAGTGCGCCGGCCGTGTCGGTCACGGCCCATACCGTGTTCTGATGATCGGTGACCGGATACTTCAGCGCGCCATCGTGCACGGCGGCGAGCCCATTGGCCCCCCAGATGCAGATTTGCGGCGTGCCGTCGTTCCAGATCACGAGCGGCGTATTGCCCGCGCCCTGGAAACTGATCTGCAACGCACTGCCCTGCTGACGCACCACACGCTGATTGTTCAGGCCGCGCGCGTAGCGAACCACGTTCGAGCCATTCGTCACGGCGGCGATCGTGCCGAGCGCGGCGTCGTATTCCATGCTCAGGCCGCGCCACTGATCGGGTTTGCCGTCGTTGCGATAGTGGAACGTGACGCCGTCGCCGTTTGCGAGGGTGGCGGTGTCGAGCCGGTCGGTGCCCGCGCTAAAACTCGCCGACAAGGTCGCGCCGTCCTGCGTGGCCTTCCAGATGTTGCCGTTCGCGTCGTACTCGGTCACGGCCTGATTGCCGCGGCCGCCGTTGGCGACGACGGCAGTGTTGAAGCGTTGCTGGCCGTCGTACGTGTACGCGACCGAACGCGTGTCGCTCAGCGCGCTGAAATCGAAGGCAGTGTCACGGCTGGCGATCTGCGAGTCGGGCGTATACGTGTAGTCCTGGCTGAACACCGTCTTCGTGCCGACGCTCGCCTGGTGCGTGAGGATGCTGCCCGGCGAGTCGTAGCCCCACACGTCGGCGAGTGCGCCGCGTATTGCCGTTTGCAACTGGCCGTCGGCGGTCCATGTATAGCTTGCGATCGCGGCCGGCGTGCCGGGCACGCCGATAGAAGTGATTTGCCCCTGATCGTCGTACGTGTAGACGATGCTCGGCAATGGACTCCCCGCCGGCAGATCGATCTGCGTGATCTCGTTCAGCGCGTTGTAGTGGTAAGTCGCGCTGGCCGAGAGTTGCGCGGCGCCGGATACATCGAGACGCGTCGTCACGACACGGCCCAAGGCGTCGTAGATCCATTGTTCGTCGACGGTGCAGTCGCCGAGACCGCGCGCGGATGCCGGCGCCGGATTGCAGGTAACCGCACGCGTGAGCTTGCCGAGCGCGTTCGGATCCGTGCCGTCGCCGTCGTAGCTGTAGACACGCGCCGCGGTTGCGCCATCGCTCGCACTGGGCCACGCGAGGTTGTCCACTTCCGCGGCGAGTTTCGCGGCGTCCCATGCGCCGGCTACGACGCCCTCCTCGACGATGCGGCCGAGCGCGTCGTAGCGGGTATAGAGGAAGTACTGCTCATTGCCGTCGAGCGGCACCTGAACGAAGCGCGACTGGCCCTTCCCGTCGAACAGATACGACGTGTTGCCGGTGTCCGGATCGCTGTAGACGGTTGGCTGGCCTAACGGGTTCTGCAACGTGGTCCGCACGAATGCGGCCGGGTCGGACTGCGGCCCGTTCGTGAACGCATTCGGCAATTTCATCGTGCCGAGGATCCCGGCCGTGCCGGCCGCCGCGTCATAGCTCGGGCTCACCGTGGTTTGCCCGGCGTTGCTGCCGTCGGTGGCGAGTTGCACGGTGGCCACCGCGCGATTGGCCGTATCGACGAACTGCCGTCCCTGATAACCGCCCGGTGTGGTGGTGAGCGTCGCGAAATACTGGCCGGCCTGCACCGGGTCGTTCGCGGCGCTTGCCGTATAGACGGTGCGCGTCGTTTCGCGCTCGGCGGGGCTCGTGGTGTTGACGTCGTGAATCGACAGTTGCAGCCCAGGCTTGCCGCTTTCCACGATGCGGCCAAGCGCCGAGCCGCCGTAGCGCAGTCCGTTATACGGATAGTTCTGGTCGTTCGAACGCTTGACCGGCCCGTCGGATTGGCCGGCGTAGTACGCCGCGACGTCGCCTTCCATCTCGCAAGTATTTTGCAGCGCGGCGAGAAACGCCGGCACGTCGACGAAGCTCGAGCGGTATTGCAGCGGCGCGAACGCCGCCCCGCTGCCGAACGTGCCGGGCGCAATGCGCGTCAGGGCGAGCTGCCGGTCGAGCGCGTCATAGACGACTTCCATCACGCGGCTGTCCGTCCCCTGCAACTGATGCACCTGGCGCTGGCGCGCGGCGCCGTCGGTATAAGACTGGCCGATCCGCGGATTGGCGCCCGCCATCAGATTGACGATCTGCAATGCGTTCGGGCCGGTGGAGAACGTCAGGCCTTGCGACGGCGTCGCAGTGCTCGCATGACTGAACAACAACTGGCCGTTGCCGAAGAACAGCACGGCCCCCGGCACCATGGCGAGCAGCCATTGGGTCGCCAGATGCGACGGGGTCGCCAGCGGGGCCTGCACGGGCGTGCCGCCCGCCCCGCTCCATTGCCAGCCGGATCCCGGGGTCCAGCCGATCTGCTCGCCGTCGCCGAACTGGAACGCTATCGTGCCGTTGCCCAGCGTCGCCGGCGGCACCATCTCGACGAAAAACGCGACGGCCGGTGTGGCGCTCGCGGCGCCTTGCCAGACCAGCGAGTCGGCGGCGTTGCTGGTCTTGTTCAGCACGCCGTCCGCGGTGCTCCACAGACCCGGATTGCCGGGCTGCCAGCGAGTGCGCCACTGCGCGCCGTCGAGGAAGGTTTCCGCGTGGCCACCGTCGGCCATGTGCAGCGTCAGTTCGGCGTTCGGACTGGCGTTGTCGAACGCATCGTCCGACGCGCCCTGGCGCGACAGGAAGCGCACGTCCAGTTCCTGCAGTTGACCGTCGCCGCCGACCGCCCCCAGCGGCCGGTTGTACGCGTCATAGAGCGTGAAGCTGACGTTGCCGCCGGCGTTCATCGTCGCGCGCAACAGGCGCGTGTCCGCGTGCCAGCTTTGAACCGTGACGTCGGTGCCGAACGGCGCGAACAGCACACTGTCCACCAGCACATTGCCGCTGCCGACATTGGCAAGGCGCAGCGCGATGCTGTTGGTGCCGGCAGCCAGCGCGACCGACGCGCTCAGATACTGCCATTGCCCTCGCGTGTCGACGAACGCGACGTGACTCTTCTGTGATCCACAGTCGATGTCGATGCCCGAGCCGTCGGCGTCGTAGCCCGCGGGCGTCTGATAACGCACGGCCAGCAGATAGGCCGTGCGCCCTGCCGCCGACGCGACCGTCACGCTTGCGCTCGCGCCTTTGGGTACGCTCAGGCTGCGGGTGCCGAGCCACGCGTTCGCCGTGTCGAAGGTCGTGCCCGTGAGTGTCCAGCCGCTCGCGTCTTCGTAGGACTGGAAACCGTTCCAGGCGCATTCGGCGAGCGCCGCGGCCTTGAACGTTGCGACCGGCAAGCCGAGTGAGGTGCCAAACAGCGTTGCGCATAACGTCCCGGCGCCATCCGCCTGTTGCAACACCGAACCGTTGGCCGCGCGCACCAGGTTGCGCGTCGTGCATTGCCAGTCGGCGGGCGTTTCGCCCGGCGCATACGTCGAAAATGGAAACGCGGCGGGTCCCCCGGTCCAACTGAAGTCGGCTTCTTCGGCGGGCGTCAGCACGTCGTCGCCCCATAGCGTCGGCCAGCTGCTCAGCGCAGTGACGGCCGACGATGTCGTTACGCCGGCGTTGGTCGACGTTTGCGCCACCAGGCTGCTGACATCGCTCAGCACGCGGCTGGCCGCGTTGACTTCGCACGCATACACGTTGGTCTGCACATCGGTTTCGAGTTCGCCGGCACCGTTCATCGTGGTGCGGGTGACGCTCGCCGGCTGGCCCGTGTAGGTGTACGGCAACCCTTGCGGTGCGTACGCGGTCGTCTGCCCCGCGGCGACGCCGTCGGTCACCGAGTTCTGCGCGGTCTGCAGGACGTACGCGCCATAAAGCTGAACCGGCGCGGCATGCGTATCGGCCGGGTCGCCCGCGCGCATCACATACGCATTCCATTCGTTCTCGACGCTGGTCAGGGTAGCGCCTGATGCATCGCAGGTCACGACGCTGTGCAGCAAGCCGTCGAGCATGTTGTAGTAATCGTCGGGCGCGACCAGCTGGTTGCCGTTCAGGTAGCAACTCGTCACCGAACCATTCACCGGATTCGCGCTGCTGCCGCCCGGGTACACGATGCTCTCGAAATATTTGACGACCTCGCCGCTCGCATCGCACGCGGCGCTCGCGGTGTTCTGCGCATAGCAGGTGGTCGAGCTTTCCGACAGGCCGTCGTCGATCGTGATGCTGGCGACGGGCCAATCCTCGATCGGCCCCTGGATCGCGTCGCCCGCATAGCGGTGCAGATCGACGCTGGTGGCGCTGTCGAGATCGCTCGCGGTGTCCGGGTACGTGAAGAACGCCGAGGCTCCGCCCGGATACATGCCCTGCCCCGGCAAATCGTGTTCCTGCGCCGTCCACATCTGCTGGCCGCCGAGCAGTTGGGCGGAGCCGGCCACCCCGCCATTGCGCAGCACCAGCGCCGACGAAGCCGTCGCATGCCCGCTCGGATTCTGCGTGTCATACGCCGCACAGGCGATAAACGCGGGACCTTCGTTGATCACCGACGCCGCGTTCAACTGATAGCGGTTGCTCGTTCCGGCGGCCTGGTTGATCAGCGTCTGGATGTCGCCGATGCTCTGCGTCACCGCATGCGACCAGTTGGTCGCCACGCCGCGGAAAAATAGCTGCGTGCCGACGCTCAGATAATCCGGGTTGCCGCCGCTCGCCCAGTTCGCGGTGCTCTGGTTGCTCGGCGGGACGCTCAAACCGGTGATCGCGGTCGCCGTGTCGGTCCAGGTCGCGCTGGTGCTGTTCGCGTCGTAGCCGACCAGTTGTGCTTTCGGCGAACCGTTGCCGACGAGAATCAGCGTGCCGTAGTCCGGTCCATACGCGTAACGCTGCTCACCGACTATCACGCCGCCTTGCGGCTTCAGGTTGCTGTTCGCGAGCCACGCGTCGCCGTCGAAGCGGATCAGGTTGCCGCCCACCGCGACCATCGCGTTGCCGATGCTGGCGGGCGCCCAACTGGTTGGATACGCGTTGTCGAATTTGTCGATGAAGGAGAACTTCGCCGGCGCGGCAAAGCGGTAGGCGCTGTTCCATTGCAGCACGAACACGTCGTAGCCCTGCTGACCGCTCGACGCACCGCCCGAGGTCAGATGCGAGACCGCCAGCAGCGACACGTCCGAACTCAGCGCAACCGTCGTCGTATTGCTCAGCGAAAAGCCGAGCGTCGCGCTGCCGCCCTGCTGCCACGTGCCCGTCGGGCTCAGATACGACAGCGTGACCTGTGACTTCATATCCAGCGTGGTGAAGTACTCGCGGCCGGCTGTGAACCACGTATAGGAGGCCGTCTGCTGCGTCGTATGCGACCAGCGTTGGGTCGGCCAGTTCCACGTGAACAGGTCATAGGCGCCCTGATTGGCCGAGGTGCTCATCTGCGGCACGAGCACGAAGTTCTGTCCGGCCAGTGTCGAGACGCGGCCGTTGGCAATCGGCCAGTGCCAGGTCGGGCTGTTGCACCCGCCGCTGCCGCCGCCGGCAATCACTGCCGCGTCCCACTGGGCCCGGCGCGCCGGATCCTTGCGGAACAGGTGCAAATTGGTGTTGCTACTCGTGTTGTACGTAATCGCAACGAAGTCTGCGGCGGCCAGCACGGCGACCGTCGACAGATCCGTGCCGCCGTTGCCGTCCACCAGCAGCGGGTTGGATGGGTCCGCCTGCCAGCTGTTCCACTGCCCGTTCCAGGTGAGGATCTGCAACGACAACTGCTGCGTCGCGCTGTTGTTCCATACCGCGACCGCGTAGTCGGGGCCGAACCACACGCGCGGCATCGACTGCTGCGGCATGGGCGCCGGCGCGGACAGCGTCAGCGCGCGCTCGCAGATCGGCAGCTCGACCTGGTCATACGCATAGCTGGCGCTGCCGCCGGTCGGATAGACGACGCGGCGCAACGCGCCGAGGTTGGTGGGCTCGCCGATGTCGAGGTTGTATTCATAGCCATAGCCCGGCAGATTCTCTTCGGCTGGATTGAACAGCGCGAAGCCGGTGAGCAACCGCTTGCAGGTGTCGCCCGATGTGCCGGCAACGTTGGCCACCGCCTGCGCGCCCGGGTTCGACGGGCTCGGGTCGTAGATGAACGCCAGCGAAAACAGCGTCGAGCCGTCGGTATGCGTGACCGCGATCCCGCTCAGGAACTGCGTCTCGTAACGGTCCTGGAAGCCATTGGGTGTGATGTCCGGCACCGTCTTGTGCGGGTCCGCATATTCGCGCGGACTCTCCGGTGTCGCATTGCTCCACAGTTTCGGCTGATAGGTGAAGCTTGCAGTGCGGCCGAACACGTCGGTGATACTCGTCAGATAGCAGGCCTTGGTGTACGGCTTGCCGCCCACGCCGACCTGCTGTTCCGCACCGTGCGTAAGCAATCCGCTGCCGTCGCGATCGAAGCCGTTGTAGCCGTACGAGACGAATTCGCCGAAGCGGCTATAGGCGCGCTGCAAATGCCACGCGCTCGCGTATTGCTGCTGCTTGCCGGTTACGGCGCTGTTGCCCTGCCACAGCGCGAGACCGTTGTCGTCGGTCCATTGCACGGCCCATTCAATGCTGTTGCCGGCGCTGACGTTGCAGCCCTGCGCGGTTTGCGCGACGCCGCCGCCGAACGACATCGTCTGCCCCGTTTCATTGGTCACGGCCCAACGCTCGTAACGCGAGTAGTACAGCACCTTCCAGAATTTGTAGTTGACCAGTTGGTACGACTCGCCACCGTCGCTGGCATCGAGTGTTTGCTGATTCAGTTGCAGCACGAATTGCTGCTGGAGTGCATCGTCGTCGATCCGCCATGGGCTCGCGCTGCCCGCGATCTTCGCGCTCGCCGAGAGCGGCAAGCCGCGCTGCACGAACTCGCTGCGCACGGCGGGCGGCACCGCCTGACCGTCGACCAGCGATCCCGCCAGCGCGCCGTCCATTCCGAACAGCGACGGATTGGCGGGCTCGCGGATCAGTTGGCTCGACACGCCCGCCATGTTGATCGAGTAGGTCGCAGCGCCTGGTGTCGGCGCGCCGCCGGTGTCGAGCGTGATCGCCGACACCGGCAATTGCCAGCCCATGCCCAGCACGCCCGTCGGACGGTCGCGGTTCCACGTCATCGCCTGCTGGTGGATGTTGCTCTCGTACTGGATCGACAGATCGATCTGCAGGCCGTCGTTGCCGGTACGCCCGGGCATCGAAAACAGTGCCTGCGTGAGGTTCACGTCGCCGCGAAACAGGTTGACGCTGCTCTTGAGCACGCCCACCGTGCTGGCATCCATCTGGAAAGTACGAATGCTGGGAATCGAGGAATCAGACATGACGGCCGGCTCCGGAAAGAACGCGCGCACGCGACCGCCCGCGGCCAATGCGGGCGGCGTGAACGCGCAGGTGTAAGGAGGCGCACGCGCGTGCGCCGTTGCGTGTTGCGGCGAGTTGCCTGGTAGCTGACTCAGGTACCGACGATGAAACCGCTGACGTTACTCACGCCGTCGTCCTGCACATGGCCGGAGTTGTCGACCAGCTTCGCCGCGCCGGTCACCGTGACGTCACTGCCGCTCACGCTCTGCACCGACAGACTCACTGAGAACGTTTTCACGTGATGGTCCGAGTTGTCGCGGTACTGCACCTTGTAGCTGCTCAGGAACGGCGTGTAGTGGGCGTACGGCTTGCCGAACGTGATTTTCTGCGTGTTGTTCTGCAACGTGTTGGTGCCGCGCACGAAGTTGCCGAGCGACGGGTCGCAGTTCGCCACGAGTCCCGAATCCACGGTGCCCGATACGTTCCCATGGCCAGTGTCGTCGTACATATAGACCGTGCCGTTGATCGATGCGGTGTTCCCGCTCAAGGTCGTGCCGACAGCCGCGCATGCCGTCTCCATATGGTGATCGGTGCCGCCATACGACAGGTAGTAACCGGCTAGCGCGGCCTGCAGCACGTTCGGATCGGTGCCGGGAATCGTGATCGGCGAACTCGTCCCGCCGTTGACGATGCCGGCGACATTGCCGAGCTTCAGATTGGAATCGTCGACGCCGACCCACGCGAGCGCCACCACATTGACGTAGGACGCGTTGGGATCGAGGTTATTGCCACTGGCGTCGACCATTGTCGCGTGCGCCGTAATGGAAAGCGACGACCCCGACTGGTTGACGCTCAGTGAGACCGATATCGTCTGCACGTGATGGTCCGTGTTGCCATAGCTCAACGAAAAAGCCGAGATGCCGACCATGCGTTGCGTAATCTGGTCGGTGAAGTTGAAGGTGCTGGTGGCACCGGGTTTGATCTGGGCACTCTGAATCTGCAGCGGCATGATATTGCTCCCGAGTTTGAATACGCGCGGACAAAGCCAGTCCCTGCCATGGCGATTTATGCGCCTTGGCTTAACCAGCCATTTTTAATAAAAAAGGAACCCCTTTCAGTAAAAGACTGAAATAAAATCCTACGTACTTTATTTAAAAATTTAACATTCCCGTTAAATCAGAATCCAGAATACAAAACGTCTCCCAGACTCCGGAGAAGGGAATCGGATTACCTGATTTTGAAGAGCGAAGGCGCAGACCGCACCCTCGCGTACGAACGGGAATGCCCGTCCCGCGGGCCTGATGACCCCGGTATTTCGATGGCCTCCTACAGAACCTCGGCACTATGAGCGGCCGATAGCCAGGTTGCGTCTAAATTGCTGTTATGCGACTCAGTATGGTTGATGGCAACAGGAAATTCAATGTTCAGACCAATTCCGCAAGGCATTGCCATCAAAAAAAAGCGTTTCACTCAGGCGCTGGTTCGGCGGGTAAGGAAAATCACATTCCCAATTGAAAGAGAGATAATTTCAGTCGATTAGGGCAGGTTCGACGTTTGGCTATCGGGCTTCAATGCAAAGCGGATGAACCGGGCGCGTTATGCCCGGATTGTGCTCGCGTTGTGCTCCGGTTTTGACGAGTGCGAGCCCGCGCTGAGTAAGCTGAAAGCCTTTCATCGGGGCGGATATGTAGGACAATATGGTCCGGTCAGCAGCGCACTCCGCACTCTGTCTTCCAACACGGCACACAGATTGGGCGGTTAGCGACGCCGATATACCCATAAGACAGAACACCAACCAAACGGGCCAGAATGGACAGCTTGCTTATTGGGCCGGCGACACGCAAACAGGTCGTTTTTGCAGGTACATTCGCGTCGCTTGTTCTGCTCACGTTTGTGATCGCGGGTCCGCGCGCGCACCAGGCGCTGCCCGCAATCACGTCCTTCATGCCCATGTGCGCACTCACGGTGTTCACCATGTCGGGCATCGCCGCGTTCCTTCTCGGCGCCCGCTTTGCCGTGACGCAACAACCCATGATCGGCGCGCTCGGCGGCGCATACGCATTCACGGCGATTACCGTCGCTTTGCAACTGCTGATGTTCCCTGGCGTTTTCACCCGCACGGGCCTCTTCGGCGCCGGCCCTCACAGTGCGGTGTGGATGTGGGTTTTCTGGCACGCAGGGTTTCCGCTGCTCGTCATCGTGGCAGCGCTCATTCGCGACCGCTTCCCGGGCAAGTCGATCGAACTGCCTCATAGTGACGTCTGGACCTGGGCGTTGATCGGTGTTCCAACCGCGCTTGCCGCCGCGCTAGGCGTCTTCGCCATTTACGCGAATCTGTCGGCGCCGTTTCATATGCCGCCCGAAACGGGCGCGCTTTCAGGCGGCCGAACCGCGGTCGTCATCTGCTCGCTCGACGTTCTGGCGATCGTCGTCGTTTTGTTCAAAGGGCGACTGCGGACGGTGCTCGATCTGTGGATCACCATCGCTCTGCTGGCGTCGTTCGTGGACGCCAGCCTGAATCTGCTGAGCATCGTTCAGTTCACGCTCGGCTGGTACGTCGCACGGGTCTTCAGCATGCTTGCTCCCGGCGTCCTGGTGTGCGTGCTGGTCTGGGAAGTCACCGTGCTCTATCGCAAACTGTCCGAGGCGCACACGTATCTGTTGCATACGTCCATACGCGACAGCCTGACCCGCGTTTATAACCGTAGCTATTTTGACGACCAGTTTCGCAGGGAGTTCGAGCGTGCGACGCGCAACCGTCAGCCGCTCTCGCTCGTCATGGTCGATGTCGACAATTTCAAAGACTACAACGACGCCTTTGGGCATCTTCGGGGCGATGCCTGCCTTGGCGCGATTGCGAGCGCGCTGGCAGGAACAGCGCGCCGACCGGGCGATTTCGTCGCCCGTTACGGCGGTGAAGAGTTCGCGCTCGTGTTGCCCGACACCGGATTGAACGAGGCATCGACGATTGCCGAGCAGGCCCGGCGCGCAGTCATGGATCTTGGATTGACAGCGCCGATACTTGCCGGTCAGGTCACCATCAGCGCCGGGTGCGCGACGATCGACCCAAACACGCCGAGCACTCCCAACGCACTCATTCACGCAGCGGACGCCGCGCTCTACGACGCAAAACGTGCAGGACGTAATCGGGTTCAGTCCGTCACGCCGCTGCCGTGAAGTGCGACTGATTCTGTATCAGCGCAAGGAACGGATAGACAGGGCGCGCGATCGCTCTTTAAACACCAACCGCTCAAGCAATACTATCCAGCAGGTCCAGCAACGCGTCGCCGTCGACAGGCTTTCTGAAGAAACCTAATGCGCCTCTTCTCAGATAGAAGTCTTCTGTATGCCCGCTCGGGTTCCCGGTGATGATGATGACGGGCGTAAGTGCGTTCGAATGAACCGTTCTTTCGAGTACCTGAATGCCATCAATGGGCCGCATGCCGAGGTCCGTGATAACGCATACCAGACCCGCGTAGCCATCGGAAAAGAAATCCAGTGGAGATTCGTAGACCCGTGTTCCATACCCGCCGGAGGCAAGCAGGTTCGCAAGCGACATCAGAACGCGCCGGTCGTCATCAATGATGGCGACGGTCCGAACCGGAGGCGTGGGCATTTTTTTCTCCGCTCATCGCTTCTCACGAAGAATTAATTGACCTCAGACATCGGAGGTGGTCGTCGGCGATGCTTCGAGTTGCAGTTTGCTCGCCTGCCTGACGAGAGTAGCAAATGAATCCGCCTGCATTTTTTTCATGATGTGGCCGCGATGTACCTGCACGGTGTATTCGGTGATGCCAAGGATTGCTGCCGCCTGCTTGTTGAGCAGACCGCTTGCGAGTAGCGGCAAGATCTCCTGCTCGCGAGGCGTCAGCGATTGATAGAGAGCCCAGAGTGTCGTCGCGTCCTCCGCCTCCTTGCGAAGAACGTATGCTCTCGCGAGAGCCGCATCGACTGCGCGCATCAACTCGTCTTCATTGACGGGCTTGGTGAGGAAATCAACTGCCCCGCCCTTCATGGCAAGGACCGCGGACGGCACATCTCCTCTCCCGGTAATGAAAATAACGGGAATTCGAGAGTCCGTGCGCACTAGCCTCTGGACTTCCAGACCATTCATGTCTGGCATGCGCATATCCAGGATCAGACATGCAACGACATTTTTTTGACGTGGTGTGTCCAGAAACTCTCCACCGGAGCTGAATGCCTGGACGTTTCTTCCGTTTGCACGCAGCAGCGCGGAGAGTGCTTCTCGCACCCGTTTTTCGTCGTCGACCACGTAGACCAATTCGCTTGCGGATTCCATGGAACCCCTCGGTTGTCAGGTGAAAGTCCCTCCTAACTTCGGCACAGCCGGGCCACGATAGTCCCGCTGAATGTCCCTCTCACGCGGTCGTGCCGACAAAAAACTATTGCCATCGGAAACGTCACATGAAACCACGGACGGCTGTGTTGTGCATCACATGAATATGTAATGGCAGCACCCAATATGAAGTTGTAGGCTTGGAACCCGTCGCGAAATGACCGATAGAGTCTGTCAAGAATGGTCTGCAAAAGTCCTTGCGTTGACGTGCGTCTGAACGAGCCTGCTGGCGATATCGCCAGTCCTCGTCAACGTGCCGTTGCGTTCGACCGCTCTATCGGAAGACTGAAGCTGAAGGTTACGCCGCGGGACACATTGCGCACCGCCCAGATCCGGCCCGCGTGTGCTTCGATGATGGACCGGCAGATTGCCAGTCCCATGCCCATCCCTGTTTCCTTCGTGGTGAAAAACGGCTCGAAGATCTTCTTGAAGTCCACTTGTCCCGCGCCATGATCCTCCACGTCGACCACCACATTGTCCGCATCGCGACGCGAGCGGATCACTAGCAGCCTCGGCCGTTCCTCCGTTGCCGCTAACGCTTCGATCGCGTTGCGCACGAGGTTCACCATCACTTGCTGAATCTGAACCGCGTCCGCGCTGATCTTCGACACGTCTTCGCCCAATATTGTCTCGAGCGAAACCGCGCTGCGCTGGATGTCGTCGGCCATCAGCGTGCATACCTGAAGAATCAGCTTGTTGATATCGAGTTCGACCTTCTGGGGAGCCGTATGCCTGAAGAGCGCCCGAATCCGGCTGACCACGTCCGCTGCGGAATTCGCGTCGCGGAGCAACTGCTCGGCCGAGTATTTGGCTTCGTCGATCCTGGGCGGCGTTGCGGCGAGCCATCGCACGCATGCGCGCCCATGCGCCACGATGGCCTGGAGCGGCTGGTTGAGTTCGTGAGCGATGGAGGCGGACAGTTCCGCAACGGCCGCGAGCCTCGACGCCTGCGCGAGTTGCTCCTGCGCATCGTGCAAGGCTTTCGACAGTTCCGCACCGTCATCGATGTCGACATCGAGGCCGAAGAACTTCATCACTTGCGCGCCGGCCGCTTCAGTATTGCGTTGTTCTCGCGCGTGGCCGACTTCGAGCCTTGATAACAGGTCCGGCTCATCCGATAACTGCTCGAGGAGCGCGACGAGATGGTGCCGCACGCTTTCGGATCGGCGCGCGCCTTCCTCGATTGCGATGGCCAATTCCGCCCACCGCGGCTGCCGATAATGTTCAGCCAGATAGGCACGGACAATGATCCGCGCAATGAAATCGAAGTGATCGAGAAGATACAGCGAGACGTCGGCCAGAAGTTCTTTGGCGATGCGCTCGTCCAACTCTCCCAGCGCGATGTATGTGCTCCAGGTTTCTCGCAACCCCAGACGCAGCGCCTGAAGAAGGCTCTGCAGCGGCACGCGCTGATGCTCACGTCTTTGACTGATTTCGCGGAAAGCGTCCATGTCCTGTGCCGATGGAGGTTCGCCCGACAACAGCGTCTCGAACCATACTTTGGCTGACAGCACGACGGATTCGTGAACGTCCCGTTTCGCTGCCGGCGCGAGCAATTTGTATCCATCGAACTGGGTCAGTATCGCAAGCGTGCGTTCGACGACAAGCGTCAGATCGGCTGCGATGGACACGGTTTTTTCCCGCAAGTGATTGCTGATCTTTGGAACTTTGGCTAACACGGCTATATATCTATCAGTAACAGGCGCGCGATTTCGACTGACAAGGAGCGCCGGCGCAGCGACGTCGACGGCTGCGCACCGACCGGTTGCCGCCTGGTACTCTGCAATGCGATTCGATGCGGCGTATCATGTGGCAAAAAACGAGTCGTTCCCGGCGAAGCGCCAGTGAGCCGCCCGACAGAGTGACCGACAAGCGCGCGGCCCTTCTCCAGGGGCGCGCTTCGATCCGAACCCGGTGCATGCATGATCTCCTGGCGTCGCGTGGCCTACCATCCCCCATACAGGGGAGATGCCCGCCATCCCCCGACACGGGGGATACGCTTCAATAGATGGGGGATGGCGGCAAGTACCGCACCCCAATAACAATGTGACAGAAAAATGCGTGTGGTTGGAGAAACGTCCACGATCGGGCCGCATCTTTTCCTTGCGACGAAGGTCGTTCCGCCGCGTCTGCCGGTGGATTTGATCGTTCGTCCGCAACTCGTCGGCCTGGCTGAGCGCGCCGCGAGCAAACGTCTCACCGTGATCAAAGCGCCGGCCGGATTCGGCAAAACTTCTCTGGCGCTCATCTGGCTCGACCGGCTGCGCGCGAACGGTGCACGGGTGGCGTGGCTGTCGCTCGACACAGAAGACGACGAACCCGCACGCTTCCTCAATTATCTGGCGCATGCGTTGTGGCATGCCTGCGGCAATGTCGGTGCGGCGGCGATCAGCCTGACTGCCGACGCCGCGTTCGTCCCTTTGCACGCCGTCGTTTCCACGCTGATCAACGAGCTTGTCGAAGTCGACGACGAGGTCGTCCTGTTCGTGGACGACTATCATCTGATCAGCCTTCCAGCGGTACACGACGCGATGTCGTTCTTTATTGAAAAGGCACCGCAAAATGTCCATGTGGTCCTCTGCAGTCGCACGGATCCATCGTTGCCGCTTGCGAGGATGAGAGCAGGAGACGACCTGCTGGAAATCGATGCGTCGGCGTTACGTTTCGACTTCGACGAAACGAGACGCTTTGTCGAACACGCATTGCCCGGCGTGCTGAACACTTCCCGCATCGAGACGCTTTTTGCGAGCACGGAGGGTTGGGCTGCGGCGTTGCGCATCTCGATGTCGCTGCTGTCGCGCAAGGAATGCCAAGGAGCTCAGGAGCGTGCTGCGCCGTCTGGCACCTCGCGGCCGTTCGCCGCTTATATCGAACACATGTTCGAGCGGTTGCCCGCCGAAATCGTCGGGTTCATGCTGCGCACGTCGATACTCGATCGATTGAGCGCGCCGCTCTGCGAGGCGGTAACGGGCCTGCGCACGAGCCAGCGCATGCTGGACGACATCGCCGAGGGCCAGATGCTGTTGCAAGCGCTCGACTGCAATGGGCAATGGTTCCGCTATCACCATCTGATGGGCGAGTATCTGCGGGCGAAGCTCGACGCCCAGCACGCCGACGAGGTGGCGGAACTGCATTGCCGCGCGTCGGGGTGGTATGGCGCTCAGGAGCTGTGGACGGAGGCTGTCAAACATGCAATCGCCGCGGGCACCACAGATAACGCCGTTCGTCTCATGGAACAGTGTGCAATGGCGCTGGTCAAGAAAGGCGATCTGCTCACGCTGCTCGGTTTGCAGCGCCGCTTCCCCGTGGGTCTGGCCGGTGCACAGGTAAGGGTCACGCTGGCGATCGCCTGGGGAATGGCGCTCGCGTTGCATTTCGACGAGGCGCTCGCGATGCTGGATGCGGTCGAACGTGATATCCCGTCCCACCCCGGTGCCGAAGCCGAAGACATCCGTTGGGAATGCCAGGCGATCCGCTCAGTCGTCGCCGCACTGAAGGACGATCCTGAAGCGGCGCTCGCTATCGCTGAGCCATGCCTCGAGCGGCCATCTGCCAATATCTGGACAACCAATGTGGCATCCAACGTCGTGCGCTTCGCGCACTGGAAGGCCGGCAACCTCGAAGCGCTTTACGCAACGCCGTGGCTGTCCTATTCAATCGAAGAAAACCAGCGCAACCTCTATTCTTCGGTTTACCGGCTGTGCCTGCTGGGACATGCGGAGATGCAACAGTTGCACTTCGAGCTTGCCGAACGGTATTTCACGGACTCGATGCGGCTGGCCGAACGCGATGCCGGTCCCGATTCGATCTCGGTAGCGTTGTGCGCACCGATGATCGGGCAAATCTGGTACGAACACGGTCGACTGGACGAGGCTGAAACGCTAGTTGCCGGATTGATGCCCGTTATCGACGTTGCGGTCTTGCTCGATAGCGTGTTGATTGCCTATCGCCTTCTCATCCGAATCGCAGTGGCGCGTTCGGACATGCGGCAGGCGTATGCGTTGCTCGATCGCGCGCAGGCGTTGGCTCGTGCACGTCGATGGGAACGCATGACCGCCGCCGCCCTGGTCGAACGCATACGGCTCTATCTTGTGGAAGGCAGGACGGTCGAGGCGGCCGCGTGCGTTACGCAACTCGATCAGGTGGCGCGCTCCCACTCCCATTCTTCACGCTCCATCTCGCTCGAGATCGACGACTATCGCGCACTGGGGGCGGCCTCTGTCGCCGCGGCCCAGCACCGGACCGAAGAGGCCGCTGCGGCGTTGAGCACCGCGCTGCAGAGCGCCGAACGACGACATGGGGATTTCCTCGCGATACGTTTGCGAACCATGCTTGCGCTCGTCTGGCTGGCAGCGAATGAACGCACCCGCGCGATCGAGGCCTTCCGCGAAGTCCTGAAGGTCGCCGCGCCCACAGGCGTGTACCAATCCATTCTCGACGTGGGTCCGGACATCGGAGACCTGCTGCACGCCGTTTGCGAAGACGCGCGGCACACGGCGCAAACGGACGAGCTGATCGCCTGCGCCGATCATCTGCTTCATGGCTGGCGGATGCTGTATCAGCCTGGCGGCAACCGTCAGCGCGACACGGAGCGCGGGGCGCTGAGCTCAAGGGAGCGCGAAATCGTCGACTTGATTGGCCGAGGGCAGTCGAACAAGGAAATCGCAAGTACGCTTGGGATTGGCGCTGAAACCGTCAAATCCCATATGAAGAGCATCTTCATGAAACTCGGCGTCGATAAGCGAGCTCAAGCCGTTGCACGCGCGCGTGACCTCGGTCTCGTGGGTCCTTACTAGACCGCATGGCGAGAGGCCGATCAGCCGACTCGTACCCGTCGGCCTGTTTCATCAGACTGCTCGATTGCGTCAAGCACCTTGTGGAGTGCGAGCGCGTCGTCGAAGTCTGGACAGGCGACGAGCTCCGCCACGTTCTCGAAGGCGCGCGGAATGCCAAAAGCAGCGGCGGCGGCCTGCGCACTCGCGAGGCTGGTGTTTGCCACGCCGGTTAATTCAAACACATCAGACAGCGCGCGCAAGGCCGGAATATGGGCCGTGGTAGCCCAGCCGCGCTCGGCGCTCAAGCGCAACAACCGCTTTGCGAAAACCGGTATCGACGAGGACTTCGGGAAGGGATCATCTGCGTACAACATTTATAAAGGTGACCCGACGCACTCGCCAAGTCCCTGTCTCGGCCCCATTGAGAAGGGGCCCTTCTACGCCGTCAAGCTGATGCCGGGCGACTTTGGAACGAGCCTTGGGCTCGTCACCGGATCTCACGGGGAAGTTCTCGACGACGACAGTCGCCCGATTCCCGGACTGTATGCCTGCGGCAACGACATGAACTCACCGGTAAGCGGTCATTACATCGGTGCCGGCATTACGCTCGGGCCCGCATTGACGTTTGGATATCTCGCCGCCATGGCGCTTGCGGCGAATGATCACGGCCGATTTCCGCATCCCGCCCCGCAGCGGGTCACTGTTCTCATATCCCGCGCCCTCCTTTCGACGTCCCAACCATCACTGTCTTTCAATTCGCTTGCGCGCTCGTCGTCCTTTGATTGGCGGTTTGCCTATATCGCCTGTCGTCGCCCCGTATGTATGCGCACAAGGAGCTCACCATGAAAGACAGTTTGCCCATTTACCGGCTTGAACCCCAAGACACCAGCGTCAAGCGACTGGCGATGCTCGGGCGACAAATCTTCGGCCTGCGCGATGAGTTCCGGCTCAGCGAAACGCGCGACGGCAAAGTACTGCGCAACGCCCACCACGTCGTGGAAATCGCCAATGCCAGCGGCGCCGTATGGGCCGCTGACGAGTCGCAGATGTGGCGACCATCGGTCGACGCGGAACTGCCGGGCGATGACGACGCGCTGTCGATAGCCAAAGACTTTCTGCATCGCGAAGGTTTGCTGCCTGCGTTGGAGTCGCCGTTTTCCTATGGCAAGCCGGTGCTCGGCGGCACTCATTTCGCGCTACGCAAGGACGGCAAGCGGCAGAACCGGCGTCTCGACGTGCAGGTGGTGTACCCGGTCATGGTGGACAAGATTCCCGTAGTCGGCGGTGGTAGCGATCTGACCGTGACGCTGGGGCACAAAGGCAGCGTGATCGGCTTTAACGGCGGCTGGCGCGCAGTGGTGGCCGAGTTCGACGCAAAAATGATCGCGCCGGACAAAGTGAAGGAACAGTTTCACGGCCTCATGAGCCAGATGAAAATCGAATCCTTCGACATGTCGCTCGCCTATTACGCAGCGCCGTCATTTACCGCGCAGGAATTCCTCTATCCGGTGTATGTGTGCCGCGCCACGGCCGTGTTCGGCAAACAACGCGTGCCGCTTCGGCAGGTCATGCTCGCCGCCACCGACTTCGGTCCACCGCTCACCTTCGGCGAGCCGCAAGCGAAACGGCAGAAGTCGGCCAAGCCCACCTCGGTGTCGAAAGAAAAGGCCAAGACCGATGCTGCCGGCAAACCGCGCCGGTCGTTTGCCGCCGCAACCGTAACGCGGCCATGGGAAGCTGGGACATCGTGGATCGGACAGAGCGGAGGTCTGGCGGGAAGCCAGGCCAACGCGCAGGGATTCGTCGACGAATGGGCGGCAGCAGGTTGGCACATCGATTTCAACTGGGGTGATGCCAACGCATGGGAATCGGATTGGCGTCGCAACGACGACACCTGGGTGGACAACGCCGACTTCGTGTTCTACACCGGGCACGCCAACATGAACGGCTGGGTGCTGTCCAAACCCGACGACGGATTCCTCGACTTCGCCGAAGTCGGCGCCGGCCCACAAACGCCGGGCGACCTGTGGGGCCAAAGCGATCTCGAATGGGCGACGATTGCCGCCTGCGGCCCATTGCAGGACGACCTGCTCGCAAGCGGCGGTGGCGACGTGCTGGCCCGCTGGGATGGCGCGTTCGATGGCATGCACATCCTGATGGGCTACGGCGCGATCACCTTCGACAACACCGACGAAGGACGCAAACTCGCCCAGTACGCTAAGGGCGGCAGCACTATCATCGATTCGTGGTTCCGCGCGGCTCGGGAGATTCAGCCCGCAACGAACGGCGCCGCCGCGCCCGATGGTCCGAACGTCTGGGTCGGCGCGATGTGGGTGGGCAAGGACGGCGTCGATCCCGTGAACGACCACGCATGGGACTATGGCTCGGTCTCCAGTGATCCAACCTCGCCCACGTGGCTCGCCGCGATGTGGACGACCTGCTGAGCGCAACAATCAGCCTGGTGCTCTAACTGCTGTGGATGTGTGTCAAGCGGCACACGTCCGTGGCAGTTGGAGGCGTCGCTAACGAACCGCTGTCCGACTGCGGACATGCGCCGATGAAATGAAAGCGGATCCGCCGTGTGCGCCGACACGGTTTCGCTTTGTATCGCAACGTATCTGCCGGGTGCATCGATACCCGCGCATACAAAAACCGCCCTTCCCGACACATGCGGGATACCTCCGCGCGCTCCAATACGTCCACCCTACATCGAATCCCGCCGCACAGTGGCTCGTGTAATCATGTTGCCATTGATTGGTAAGCCTGGCTTCATCGCCGATCGGAGACTTTTATGTCAGACAACCTCCCTCCCCACTCGCCCTCTCGCCGCCGTTTTGTCAGCGTAGCCGCGGCGGCCGTCGCTGCCGGCTCATTGAGCCAGCTCGCTTTCGCGGAAACGAATCAGGCGATGACCGAAGTTGCCCCGGCGACAGGCGGCGACAAGACCGCCATTCGCCGACTTCGCGTGCATGTGCCGGAATCGCAACTCATCGATTTGCGCCGACGCATCAAGGCGACGCGATGGCCCGATCGGGAGACCGTCACCGATAACTCGCAAGGCGTGCCGCTCGCGATGATCCAGGAACTCGCGCGCCATTGGGCGACCGATTACGACTGGCGCAAGTGCGAAGCGAAGCTCAACTCGTTGCCGAATTTCGTGACCGAGATCGACGGACTGGACATTCATTTCATTCACGTCCGTTCGAAACATGAAAATGCGATGCCGCTCGTCGTCACGCACGGGTGGCCGGGCTCGGTGATCGAGCAGTTCAAGATCATCGATCCGCTGACCAATCCGACCGCGTATGGCGCGAGTGCGTCCGACGCGTTTCATCTGGTCATTCCGTCTTTGCCGGGCTACGGATTTTCAGACAAGCCAACCACCACCGGCTGGGGCCCGGAGCGCACCGCGCGTGCGTGGGTCGTCCTCATGAAACGCCTTGGATACGAGAAATTTGCCGCGCAAGGCGGCGATCTGGGTGGCGTCGTCTGCAACGTAATGGGCAAGCAGGCGCCGCCGGAATTGTTAGGCATCCATGTCAACTTCCCCGCGACCGTTCCGCCGGAAATCGCCAAGGCGCTTCAAGCCGGCGATCCACCGCCGGCCAATCTCTCTGCCGACGAAAAGCACGCTTACGAGCAACTGAGTTCCGCAGCCATGAAGCGACGCGCCTACGCATTGGAGATGGGCACACGCCCGCAAACGCTCTCAGGATTGTCGGACTCTCCCGTTGGTCTGGCGAGCTGGCTTCTCGACCACGGTGACGGGTATGAGCAGCCGGCGGCGGCACTGACCTCCGCCGTGTTCGGGCACCCCGTCAACGGGGAATCGGCCGGCGACTTGACGCGCAACGATGTACTCGACGACATCACCCTGTACTGGTTGACGAACACGGGAATTTCCGCGGCGCGCTTCTATTGGGAGTCGCACTTCAACTTCCTGGCCGCCGCCGATGTATCCGTCCCCGCTGCGGTAAGCGTCTTTCCGCGCGAGAACTATCAGGCTCCGCGCAGTTGGACAGAGCGGGCGTATCACAACCTGATCTATTACAACAGGCTCGATAAAGGTGGGCACTTCGCGGCGTGGGAACAACCGCAACTATTTGCCGAAGAGGTCCGCGCGGGGTTGAGGCCGCTGCGCACGTAAATGAGAAATTGCCGGACTCGGACCACTAACCGCAGTTAGCGACAACGGTCCGAGTTCGGCGCATGACGCGGTCATCGTGCTACGGCAGTTCACGCAGCATTCACATGCCGCCTCGCCTGTTCCTCGAGATAAAGCGCCACCTCTTCGGCCAACGCCTTTGCGACCTGCGGACGATGCGCCGTTCGCTTGTAATACGCGTCAACGGAAGGCCACTCGGCAAGATCGACACCGCCATGCTGCGCCCAGTTCAGGACGGTGACGAGATAAGCGTCCCCAACCGTGAAATGCTCCATGAGAAATTCGCGCCCGCGCAGATGCTCTTCCAGCACGCCGAGTCGCAGGTTGACTTTCTTGCGTGTGTAGGTCTGAACGTCGGCCGGCGCATGCGGATCGAGCAGCGGCACGAATACGGCTTTATGAAGCTCCGTGCTGATAAACCCCAGCCATTCCTGCAATTTCGCGCGTTCCGCGGTTCCCACTGCCGGCGCAAGCCGGGCTGCCGGAAATGCATCGGCCACGTACGGCAGGATCGCAGTATTTTCCCTGAGCAGCCAACCCTCGTCCGTACGCAAGACAGGCACCTGCCCTAACGGGTTGATCGGATAAAAATCAGAGCCGTCACGCAATTGCTTCGACTTCGTATCGACTTCGATGAACCGCGCGTCGGCATTGGCCTCGTAGAGCGCAATACGTGTCGCGAGCGAACAGGCGAGCGGCGAGAAGTAAAGCTCCATGCTGATGTCTCCGGTTGTTGGGATGATTTTTGTACTATAGTGTATAAAAATCAACGCAGCCAGACAATTTTATGCACAACGGTACAAAAAGTGAGAAGCGTTCGCGCGGACGGCCTCGTGGCTACGATTCCGAGCAGGCGCTGCGCGACGCGCGAGACGCGTTCTGGCATGGCGGCTATTCCGGCACGTCGCTCGACACGCTGAGCGACGCGACCGGCATGAACCGGCCGAGTCTGTACGGCGCATTCGGCGATAAACATGCGCTGTATCTGAACACGCTGGATCAATACATCGAACTCGGGCGTCAGGGAATGGAAGCCGCGCTCGCCGGAGATCGCCCATTGGCGGAGGCCTTGCAGGCGGTGTACGACGCCGCGCTCGCCATGTACCTTCCGCCCGGCGAGGTGCCTCGCGGATGTTTCCTGATCGGTACGGCACTCGTGGAATCCCGAAGCGATGCCGAGGTTCGCGACAAACTCCTCGGCGGCCTGACTATCTACGATCGCGCATTCGAGCGACGGCTCGAACGCGCCAAAGCGGAAGGCGAACTCAGTGCGGCTTCGGATCCAGCCATGCTGGCGAAAGTCGCCTCGGCGATCCTTCACAGCATCGCGCTGCGCTCGCGTGCGGGCGACTCGCGTGATTCGTTGCGAGCGACCGCCAAGGCCGGCATCGCGTTGATTTGCGGCATACGTGACGAGCCGCCAGCCGATCCGCAACCACGCGTGCGACGCAAATCAAAGACTTAGCCTTTTTCCGAAAGCACAGGCCGTCGATCAAAGATCCAACGTCACACCCGCATCCCCAGCAACCGGATGCGCCATGCAAACCAGCGCCGCGCCGGGCTCGATTTGCGCCTCGACTTCACCGTCGTATTTGACCTTGCCCGACAACAGTCGCGTCGAACACGTCCCGCACATACCCGACCTGCAACTCGACGGCGCGTCGATACCGTGCGCTTCGGCAAGTTCGAGCAAGCTGCCGTCGCGCGGCAGCCATTGGATCGTGCGCTCCGAGCGCGCGAACGTCACTTGCACAGCGCCGGTGTCTTGCGCCGAGGTCTCAACCGGCTTCGTCTCCGCGTGTGCGACAGCTGCCCGCTTGACGGTCGCCGGGCCGAAGGCTTCGAAACGAATGCGCTCATCCGCGACATTCAATCCGCGCAAGCCCTCATACAGATCACGCATGAACTGCTCGGGGCCGCACAGATAGAAGTCATAGTCATCGAACGGAAGCACGCGCTTCAACGCGTCGATGCTCACACGTCCGGCCGACACGCCTTCGGCCAACCGATCGGCGGCGCTATCGAAAAGATGCAGGGAAAGCGCCGAATTGCGCGCGGCAAGCTCTTTCAATTGCGCACTAAACGGACGTTCGCGATCGCTACGCGCGCCGTGAAAGAAGAACAGCCGCTTCGCTTGCGCACCCTCACCGCGAGATGGAGCCAACGCATGCCGAAGCATCGCCATCATCGGCGTGATGCCGATGCCCGCCGAGATAAACACGGCGGGCCGCGGGCTGTCTTCATCGAAGACGAACGCACCGCGCGGCTTCATCGCTTCGATCCGCGCTCCGGCAACGAGGTGCTCATGCAGCCATTTCGAAGCCACGCCTTCGCGCTTCACGCTGATTCGATACCGCTGCGGATCGTGCGCATCGGAAAGCGTGTAGGTACGCGACAAAGGCGTGGCGGAGCCCAACACCGGCACGCGGATTGGCAGAAATTGCCCCGGCTTGTACGGCGGCAACGGCGCACCGTCGACCGATTCGAAATAGAAGGAGCGAACCGATGCTGTCTCATCGACCACGGCCGCAACCTTCAGCTTGTGCCAGGGCGATGCAGCCACCGGCTTACGCACCGCCGCCGCAAACTGCGGCGCATACTCGACGTCCGACCAACGAAACGGCAACGCGCTCCGGCTGCGCCGCACTTCCTGCACATGAAAACGCACGAGCCGTTGCGCGCCTTCGAACGCAGCCAGTTCCGCACCGTCCCATACGATCTCGGCGCGCGCCGCGATATACAGCAGATCGCCGCTCGCAAAGTCGATGAACAGCAATCCGGCGCGCGAATCATGGATCAGGTTGCCGATCGTGTTGAAGAAGTTGTTGCCGACGAAGTCGGGCGTCGTCAGCGTGTGCTCATCGTCGACGCGCACGAAGCCGGGCGCGCCGCCGCGATGCGACACGTCAGCGCCGCGAGCAAGATCCGCATCCTCGGCAAGATTCGCGCTCGCGATGAAAAATGTGTCCGCTCGTGCCAATAGCGCGCGGTCGTCATCGCTGAGTTGCGTCGCTATCTCCGGCGGCGTGGCAAGTTCAGACGCATTCTGCTCCACCCACGTCGGCGTACGGCTCTGGATGTACTTGTTGCAGTTGCCGAAGCTCTGGCGAACCTCGAGTGTCAACGCCGCCCCGTCCACCGACCTCACGACGCCGTTGATCCGGTTGCGCCTGCGGGTCTGCGGCTGCAGCCCAAGCCCGCCGATCATCGCGCCCGCCTGCCAGCTATCCGCAAGCGGATCGCCGGGCAACACGCCGCCCTCGATGCGCAAAGTCTGCGCATCCGGCGACGACACGAAACCCGGCGTACCGGCGCGCACGGTCGCCCACGGCTGCCCGTGCGCATCGACGCCGCCGAACACCATGAACGGCTGCTCGGCGAAAAACTTGCGATGCTGGTCCGGCATGTAGCGGCGAATCCCCCGGCGTCCCGACGCTTCCGCCATGCTTCTCACCCCGGCACGCTGCTGGGCGGCGAGTTCGGCCGCATGAAACGGCGAGGCGTCGACGCCCCAGCTATTCAGTGGGATAACGGTGGACATGACCGGACTCCGGTGTCGTGAAGGATCAACCGCTCATTCAGCGAGCAGCCCCGCTTTTGTCGACGGCATTGCGACAAACCGCGGCAACGCCTCGACGCGGCGCAGCCACGCACGAATGTTCGGATACGGGTCGAGCGACACGCCGCCTTCCGGCGCGTGCGCGATGTAGGTGTGGGCGGCAATGTCGGCAATCGTCACCTGATTGCCCGCCGCGAACGGCTTGTCCGCCAGTTCACGGTCGAGCACGTCGAACAGCTTCACGGCCAGCTTCTTCGCGGTCTCGTGATCGTGCGGCGCACCAAACACGGTGACGAGCCGCGCCGTGCACGGCCCATAGGCGATCTGACCGGCCGCGAGCGACAGCCAGCGCTGCACCGCCGCCGCGCCGAGCGGGTCTTCCGGCAACCACGAGGCGTCGCCGTAACGCTTCGCCAGATACACGAGAATCGCGTTCGAATCGAACAGCGTGATGTCGCCGTCCTGAATCGTCGGCACCTGGCCGAACGGGTTGAGCGCCAGATACGCCGGCTTGCGGTTGTCGCCGGCCTTCATGTCCAGTTCGACCACTTCGAACGGCAGATCGAGCAGGGTCAGAAAGAGCTTCACCCGATGGCCGTGGCCGGAAAGCAGGGTCGTATAGAGGCGGATCGGCTGGGTGGGTCGGGCAACGGGCATGACAGGTTCCGGAAAGCGTGAAGGAATGGATCGAGCATAATGCGCACGAGCCACCTTGCAGAAGCCTGATAATCCGGGAAACACAATCAATCGAAGATGGACAATCCACCATGGCCGACGTACGCGACGTAAACCTGAACCGGCTGGCGATCTTCGTCGCGGTCGTCGAGGCGGGCTCGCTGACCGCCGCGGCAGCGCGTCTGGGCCTCGCTAAAACGATGGTCAGCACGCACATGCAGCGGCTCGAGGCCGAGGTGGGCGCGAGCCTGCTGGTGCGCACAACGCGGCGGCTCGGTTTGACCGAAGCGGGCCGCGCATTCTACGACGCGAGCGTGAAAATCCTGCGCGCCACGGAAGACGCGCTGTCGGCGATCGGCGGCGAAACGGCGTCCGTGCGCGGCATGTTACGCGTGAGCTCGCCGATCGATTACGGTTCGCTTGCCGTCGCGCCGGTGCTGGTCGAACTGCGCCGCACGCATCCGCAACTCAATGTCGAGTTGCTATGCACCGATCGCTATGTGGATCTCATCGCGGACGGTATCGACGTCGCGATTCGCCTCGGCCGGCTGGCCGATTCCAATTACCGCGCGGTGAAACTCGGCAGCTTCGTCAAGTGGGTCGTGGCGAGTCCGGATTTCGTCGAGATCTGGGGGCAGCCGCAGACGCCCGCCGAATTGTCGGCGATGCCCTTCTGCGCGTTGACAGTCTTGCCGCGTCCGCTGACGCTCGACCTGCAGCGCAATAACGGCAAAGAGGAAAGCGATGCCGAAACGGTGCGCTGTGAGAACGCGTTGCTGGTGAACACCGCCGACGCTTGCCGTGCGGCGACGCTCGCCGGCGGCGGCTTCGGTCTGTTGACGGACTTTTCGATCGGCGGCGACATCGCTGCCGGGCGGTTGATTCGCCTGCTGCCGGAATGGGCGACCGAGCCCGCGAGTATTCAGGCTATCTTTCCGCCCACCAGCCATCCTCCGCCCAAAGTGCGGGCGCTGATCGACACGTTCAAGAAGCAGCTGGAGCGCGCATCGTGATGGCGCGGACGATGTTCCGTGACCCGGGACACCGTCCACGCCCGCAAACCTTCGCCGCGCGTCAGAACGAATGCCGCATGCCAATCCGCACATCGGTCTGTGTGTTCGACGTGGACGGCGTAAAGCTGTAGCCGATCACCGCATTCACGCCATCCGATGCGCGCAGATAGTCGCCGGAGATATAGACGTCGGTGCGCTTGGACAACAGGTAATGCAGCCCGAGCGAGCCCTGGTTCCAGTGATTGCCTTCGAACCGCGTGTGCTGATAGCCGCCGTACAGCATCAACGCGGGCGTGAAGGTGTACGAGGCGCCCGCCTCATAGACCTGCATATGCGAGGTCTCGCCGAGCCCCTTGATCGTCGTGTAGGTGAAGTCGCCGCTTAGCATGACGTTGCCGATCGTATAGGCCGCGCCGACTGCGAACGCCCCCTGCTTGTCGACCGGGAACGACGACGAGCTATACAGATCCGTCACCGCGCCGGTCGCCGGATCGACGGACACGGTCGGCTTGCCGAGGAACGTGCGCGTGCCGATCATCGCGTACGGATCGAATGCATAGATGCCGTTCGGATTGTTCAACTGCGTATAGGCCGCGCCCATGTTGAACGCGCTGTGCTCGTAACGCGCGCCCACGCTCCATGCGCTCTTGTTGTGGAAGTCGCCGGCCGTATTGCCGAACGAGTACATGCCGCCGAACGAGAAGCCCGCGTAGTCGTTGGAGAGAAACTTGATCGAATTCGGCAGCCGGTCGCCGTTCATCCGGTCGAAGTCGCCTTGATGAATCGCGTAGCCGCTCGCCCAGGCCGAGATGTTATAGAGGTAGACAAACTCCTCGGTCATGTCGAGCTGGTTGCCCAGCGAGAGCGTTCCCCAGTTGTTCTTCAAGCCGACATAAGCCTGGCGTCCGAACTCGGCGCCGCCGAATGCATACTGCCCATTGCCCACGTGAAAACCCGATTCAAGCACGAACACGGCCTGCAAGCCGCCGCCGAGATCCTCGACGCCCTTGAAGCCGATCCGGTTGCCGTACGAAATACCGTCATCGAATTTGAACTGGTGAGCCCCGCCGGCATTGTTCACGTAGGTAATGCCGGCATCCAGAATGCCGTACAGGGTGACGCTGCTTTGCGCATGGGCAGCCGTCGGCGCGCATACGGCGCTTGCCGCGATAGCGAGTCCCGAAAGGCTGACGGCATTTCTCTTCTTCATCTAATTCTCCCCTGCTCTTTGCCTGCGTATTTCGTTGGATAAAGCGATCCCTGCTGCGTGCTGTTGACCAGCGCGCGGCGCTTCTCGCATGACGGGCAGTTCGAAACCGGCTGAGACCGAGTGAAACGGATCGGCGCTATCTACGATGCATGCAATGACCAATCATGTCCGCATCGCCGGATCAAGAATACGGGTCCAGATTTACGAGGATTCGACCGGATGCGACATAAATCTGTCGCCCCGCGACTTCATCGTTAGGAATGCGGCTGTTATTTCACACCGAGTGCGGTTTGCACGGCTTGCAGGCCATTGGCGCCGCTGGCTGTGTTCACGCCGTCGAGCCACGACTTCAACAATTCGGGGTGACGCTTGAGCGCTTCCATGGCTGCTGTATCCACGGCAGTCTTCTTTTCCAGTACTTCGGTGATCACGCCGTTTTCCAGATCGACGTTGAAGGTGAGTTGCCTGAACAGACGGCCGACATTCGGACACTGCGCGGCATAGCCGCTACGCGCGACCGTATTGACCGTGGCGCCGCCGTAGTTGGGCCCAAAGTACTTGTCGCCGCCGTCGAGGTACGTGAGCTTGAACTTCGTGTTCATCAAATGCGGCTCCCACGCGAGAAAGACAATCCACTTTTTCTCACGCGCCGCGCGCTCCACTTGCGTAAGCATGCCGGTCTCGCTCGATTCGACGAGCTTCCAGTTGCCGAGTCCGAATGCCTTGTCGTCGACCATTTTCTTGATGTTCTGATTGGCCGGCGCGCCAGGCTCGATGCCATAAATCTTGCTGTCGAACTTGTCGGCATTCTTCGCCAGATCCGCGAATGAATGGATGCCGGCGGCGGCCACATAGTCCGGCACGGCCAGCGTGAACTTGGCGTTGCTCAGATTCGGATGCACGACTTCGATCGACTTGTCTTCCTCGAACGGTTTGACGACCGGCGCCTGCGCCGGCATCCAGTTGCCGAGAAACACGTCGATTTGCCCTTTCTTCAAGCCTTGATACGTAATCGGCACCGACAGGTTCGCCACGTTCTGCTTATAGCCGAGCGCCTTCAACAGCACGCCGATCATTGCATTGGTGGCGTCGATGTCGGTCCATCCCGGCCCCGCCATGTTGACCTGCGTGCACGACTGCGGCTCGGCGGCCGACGCGAAAGTGGCTGCCGCGCACAGCAGCGCAACGCCGGTTACCGCCTGTTTGAAGAGCTTTTTCATTATGTCGGCTTCCTGTTCGTGAGGTGGATGGAGTCGTTAGCAGCGTGAGGATCAACGGGCGACGGCGGGAAAGCGCGCCATCGCTTCGAGCGTATCGAGATCGATGTGATTGCGCATATAGCGCTGGCTCGCATCGACGAGCGGCTGCCAGTCCCATGACTCGACCGTGCCTTGCGTCGTGGAAGCGAAATGAAAATGCCGGCGCCGCTGGCTTTGCAGCACTTCGTCGTGTAGCGCGGCGAGGTCCCAGCGTTGCGCGATTTCCTCACGAAATGCCGCCACCTGTGATGCATATTCACTGCGCGCGGCAAGGTTCTCGCGTTCGAGCGGATCGGCTGTCACGTCGTAGAGTTGATCGGGATCGGTCGGCGTATGAATGAACTTGAAGCGGCCGCGCCGCAGCATCACTATCGGCGCAATCGCGCCCTCGGCCAGATATTCGCCGATGGCTTCGTCATGGCCACCTTGAGTCCCCAGCAAATGCGGCACGAGACTTTGTCCATCGAGCGAATCGGGCCACGCGGCCGGTTGTTCGCCGCGCGCCAGTTCGACCAGCGTCGGCACCAGATCGAGATGCGAGACAGATGCCTGCACGCGACGCGCGTCGAATTGCTGCGGCGCGTGCACGATCAGCGGAACACGGCAACCGCCTTCGAAGAAAGTCATCTTGTACCAGAGGCCGCGCTCGCCGAGCATCTCGCCGTGGTCGGATGTCACGACGATCACGGTGTCTTTCGCGAGCCCCGCTTGTTCGAGCGCTTCGAGGATCGCGCCGAACTGGTCGTCGACGTAGGAGATCGCGCCGTAGTACGCGCGGCGCGCATTGCGGATCTGCTGATCGGTGGGCGGCGTGCGGTCGGTTTCGCAGACATGGCGCAAGCGCTTCGAGTGCGGGTCGGCGTCGTCGAACGAATCGCGAAACGCGGGCATGTCGATGTCTTCGTCGCGATACATGTCCCAGTATTTTTGTGGAATCGCATACGGGTCGTGTGGATGCGTCAGTGAGGCGACCATGCAGAACGGCCGCGCATCCTTGCCCGCATGACGTTCGCGCGCGATATCGAAGAGTTTCTGACGGGTGGTGAACGTGACTTCGTCGTCGAAGTCGAGTTGATTGGTGCGCACGCACGGGCCCGCGTCGATCACGGAACTCATGTTGTGATACCAGGTGGGACGCGCTTCGAAGTTGTCCCAATCGGGCGTCCAGCCGAAGTCGGCGGGATAGATGTCGGTGGTGAGCCGTTCCTCGAATCCGTGCAACTGATCGGCGCCGCAGAAATGCATCTTGCCGGACAGAATGGTGCGGTACCCTTCGGCGCGAAGATAATGCGCGAATGTCAGCGTTTGCGACGGAAATTCCGCTGCATTGTCATAGGCGCCGATTGCGGAAGGCAGCTTGCCCGACAAAAAGGAAAACCGCGAAGGCGCGCACAGTGGACTCGCGCAATAGGCCGATTCGAACACCACGCCCTGTTCGGCGAGGCGATCGAGATTGGGTGTTTTTGTCAGACGGTGCCCATAAGCAGCCAACGCGAACGGCGTCATTTGGTCAGCCATCAGAATGAGAATATTCTTCCTGGTGTCAAGCATTGGTGCGTGCCTCGAATAGAATCGCAAGTGTCGGTGCAAATGTCGTGATGGATGCAACTGCGAACGGGCCGCCAGCATGCCGGGCCCGCCATAGCACCACTATTGCCGTTCAATTCATCGCTGTGAAGACGGCAATTCGTTATGTGCCTATAAGAGGGTGTTATGTCGAGACAGGATCGCTTGCCGCCGATGCAGGCGTTGACGGTGTTCGAATCCGCCGCGCGTCTGGCCAGCTTCACGGCGGCCGCGCGCGAGTTGGGTTCGACGCAGCCCGCGGTGAGTCAACGCGTCGTGCAACTCGAGGAAGCGCTGGGCGCGCCGCTCTTCGAGCGTGGCCATCGCGGCGTCACGCTCACGGAAGACGGAGAACTGCTCTTTCAGGCGGTGCGCCACGCACTGGACACGATTCGCCTCGCCACCACGGAAATCCGCGCGCGGCGCACGCCGCAAACGCTCACGCTCTCCACCGACTTCGGCTTTGCCACCTATTGGCTGATGCCGCGTCTATCGCAGTTCAAGGCGCTGATGCCGGACGTCGACGTGAAGATCATCACGTCGCAGAACGTGTTCGATCCTTCGCACGATAAGGCGGACATCGCCATTGCGTTCGGCGATGAACATGCGGACTGGACCGCGCGAGGCGTGGTCAAGCTGTTTCCCGAGCGCGTCACGCCGGTGTGCAGCCCGGCCTTTCTCGCGGCGCACCCGTCATTGCACACGCCAGCCGATCTGCTGAACCTGCCGCTGCTGCATCTCGAGCCGATTCAGCCGGCGCGCTGGCTGTCGTGGGCCGACTGGTTCGCCGCGCACGAACTCGATGCGCCCGCCGCGCATCGCGGCATCACGTTCAACAGTTTTACGCTCGTGGCCCATGCGGCGATCATGGGCCAGGGCGTCGCGTTGGGTTGGGCGCCGCTGGTCGACGAACTGCTTGCCACCGGGCAACTGGTCGAACTGTTCGACCCGCCGGTCGTCACCGAGCGTGGCTATCTGCTCGTCACGCAGCGCGCGGCGACACCCGTGGTCGGCGCCTTTCGCCATTGGCTGCTCGGCGAATGCGGGCTCGACGCCGAATGAGCGCCCGCGCGCCAGCCTGACGCTCCCGTTCCAGCGCGACGGCGGTTAGCTTCTATCCGCGCGCCCGCCTGATTTGCTCTACTGCGAAGATGCATGCCGCGCCCCGCGGCATCGTCCTATCGTCCAAGTGGAGTGCGTATGTCCGCCGATTCCCGTCCCGATCAGCTGGTTCTCACCGTCGCCTGTCCGAGCGCGGCGGGCCAGGTTGCCGCCGTCGTCGGTTTTCTCGACCGGCATCATTGCTATATCGACGAACTGACCGTTTTCGACGACGACCTCAGCGAGCGCTTCTTCGTACGCTGCGTGTTTCATGGCGCCGACAGCAGCGAGACGCTGCACGCCACGGCGCTCAGGCGCGAATTCGAACCGATCGCGGAGCGCTTCCGCATGACGTGGGCGATGCACGACGTCGGCACACGGCCGAAGGTTCTGATCATGGTGTCGAAACTCGAACACTGTCTTGCCGACCTGCTGTTCCGCTGGCGCATGGGCGAGCTGAAAATGGACATCGTCGGCATCGGCTCGAATCATCGCGATCTCGAACCGCTGGCGCAGCAGCATGGTCTGCCCTTCCATCATCTGCCGATCACCGCCGACACGAAGCCGCAGCAGGAAGCGCGTCTGCTCGATCTGTTCGAGACGTCGGGCGCGGAGTTGATGATTCTCGCGCGCTATATGCAGATTCTGTCCGGCGAAACGAGCCGTGCGCTGGCGGCGCGCGCAATCAATATTCACCATTCGTTTCTGCCTGGATTCAAGGGTGCCAAGCCGTATCACCAGGCGCATGCACGCGGCGTCAAACTAATCGGCGCCACCGCGCACTTCGTCACCGACGATCTCGACGAAGGTCCGATCATCGAACAGGTGGTGGAGCGCGTCGATCATTCGTATAGCCCGGAGCGCTTGCTTGCCACGGGGCGCGACGTCGAATGTATTACGCTCGCGCGGGCGGTCAAGGCGTTTATCGAGCGAAGGGTGTTTATCAATGGGGATCGGACCGTGGTGCTGCAATAAACGAAAACGCCGCTAAGAAGCGGCGTTTTCTTTGGTCGTTGCCGCTTCATCAAAGCGGCAACGCATTCATACGAACAGCAGAATCACTTCACCCAGCTATCCACACGATCGCTGTGCGCGCTGATCCACGCATCGGCGGCGGCGGTCGGCTTTTCGCCGTTTTGCGTCGCCAGCATCACGCTGTCGATTTCGCCCGGTTTCCATTGAAACTTCTTGAGGAACGCGACGACCGGCGGCGCCTTCTTCTCGAGGTCGGGATTCACGACGCTATCCACGTGCTCTGCTTCGCCGAACACCTTCTTCGGATCGTCGAGGAATTTGAGCTTGTACTTCGCGAACATCCAGTGAGGCTTCCAGCCCGTCACGATAATCGGCTTGCTCGCCGCTTCCGAACGCGCCAGTTCAGCGGTCATCGCGCTGCCCGAGCTCGGCATCAGCGTGTAGTCGAGACCGTAGGCCTTGATCGCCTCGCTGGTTTTCTGCATCACACCCGCGCCTGCGTCGATACCGACAATGCGTGAGCCGAACTCCGACTTCTTCGCTTCGAGATCGCCCACGCTCTTCACGTCGACGTTATCCGGCACGATCAGACCGATCTTCGCGTCGTTGAAGTTAGGACCGAGGTCGACCACCTTGTCCTTGAAGTTGTTCCAGTACGCGCCGTGCGTGACCGGCAGCCACGCCGACAGCGTCGCGTCGAGGTCGCCGCGCGCCACGCCCTGCCACATCACACCGGCCGCGACCGGCACGAGTGTGACCTGATAGCCGAGGCGCTTTTCGATCACACGGGCAGCCACGTTCGAGGTCGCGACGCTATCGTCCCAGCCTTCCACGTAACCGATCTTGATGGTCGGCTTGCTATCGGCCGACACGCTCACGCTGCTTGCCGCCAGCGCCGCGCTCAAGGCGCTCAACACGAATATCTTTTTGATCAGTCTCATCGCCGTTCTCCCGTTTGCCGTCAAAACAACCCAATGAGCATTTAGAATCGCCAGCCAGAATTGCCGGGTAGCGTTGTTTTCCGACATCCAGTTGTCCGCACGCGACTTCGTGCCACTGGACACACCATCCTTCTCGTCTTACTTATCCACGACGAGATCGCTCAACGGCTTGCTGCAGCACAGCAGCACCATGCCCTGATCGATCTCGCGCTGGCGAATGCCGCCGGCGTGTTTCATCGCGACTTCACCCGACACCAGCTTCACCTTGCAGGTGCCGCACATGCCTTGCGTACACGACGCAGGCAGCCGCACGCCCGCTTTCTTCGCCGCGTCGAGCACGTGCTGGCCGCTGCCGCATTCGATCTCGCGATTGCTCTTTACGAAACTCACCTTGAAACGGGATTCCGTTTCGACGGAAACGGGCGTCGGTGCGGACGCGGGCGCGAACCCCTCTGCCTCTTCGCGCGCCTCGATAAAGCCGTCGGCAGTCACCGGCGCAAGCGCGCCCTGCAATGCGTCCGCGACATGCGCGGTGGTCAATTGCGCGGCCACTTCACTGACCGTCTCGAAGGAAAAGCTTTCCTCGTGATAGTGGCCGCGATTGAAACCGCCCTCGTCCAGCAGATTGCGCACGGCTTGCATGTACGGCGCGGGTCCGCAGGTGAAAATCTCCCGCTCCAGATAGTCAGGCGCGATGAGCTTGAGCAGCGGCAACGTCAGAAAACCGGTCACGCCCGGCCAGTTCGTTCGCGCGCCGAGCCGCTCGCACACAAACGCGGTGCGGAAATGGGCCTGATTCGACGCGATCAGATCGAGCTCGCGCGCGAAGATGATGTCGTCCGGCGTACGGGCGCTGTGCACGAACACGATGTCGCTGTCTTCACCGAGTTCATGATGCGCGCGGCTCATCGACATGAGCGGCGTGATGCCCGAGCCGGCCGATAGAAACAGAAACTTGCGCGCCGGATGCCGCGCGCAGGTGAATTCGCCCGACGGCCCGAGCACGCGAACTTCCGCGCCCGCATGCAGATTGTCGTGCAGCCAGTTGGAGACTTTGCCGCCCGGCACACGCTTCACCGTGATCGAGATCGTGTGAGGACGCGTGGGCGGCGAGGAAATCGTATAGCAACGATTGATCGATTCACCGTCGATCTCCAGTTCCAGCGTGATGAACTGCCCCGGCTCGAACACGAACGCCCGCCCGGACGGCGCGCGGAAGAAAAAGCTCTTCACATCGTGCGTTTCCTGGCGAACCTGGCAGCACACCAGCGTGTCGTCGGTATCGCTATTCCAGCGTGGCGGCAACGTCTCCCAGAACCGCGGCTGCGTGACGCGGCTGGCAGCGTGGTCCGGAGCCGGTTCGGGGCTCAGTTGAAACGTCGCCTGATCGCGCATCATTGTTTTCTCCGACTCCTGGTTGCGATGTCGCGCTCAGCGCATGAAGGACACGACTTTTTCGCCGTGCGAAGCCGGCGCGGTATCGCCGGCGTCATGAGTTTGGGGCGCATTGCTGTAATCCGCCATGCGCGCGATGTACCACTCGCAGAACTTCTCGACGAGGCCTTCCGTGAATGGCGAATACGGACCCGGCTCGTACGCACTGCTCGTCGCGCCGCGTTGCGAGTATTCGACAAGGGCACGATCCTGGTCGTTGGTCGCGCGCCATACGGCGGTGAGGTTGTTCACGTCGTAATCGATACCCTCGCGCGCGTCCTTGTGGACGAGCCATTTGGTGCGCACCAGCGTCTTGCCGGCCGAGAGCGGAATCACCGAAAAACTGACGATGTGATCGCTCATGAAGTGATGCCACGAATTCGGCTGCGTCCAGAACGACAGGCCGCCGAGGTCGGCCTGCTCGAAACCGCCGAGCAGTTTCTTCGACGCCACTTTCGCGTCGAGCGTCTGCGATTCGCCGTCGCGATCGAGCGGCAGGCGTTGCGTGCGGAAGCCCGTGACCAGATCGGCCAACCGTTCGATTTCGGCCGACGGCAGCTTCATCGCTTCCCATTGCGCGGTACGGCGAGCCACCGTCTCTTCGAACGCGGCCATGCCTTCTTCGTTGGCCGGTGTGCGCTGATAGCCGAAACCGTATTCGTAGAGCGAAATGGTCAACTCGGGATGGTTCGCGACGCAGTGATAGCACTCGCGATTGTTCTCCATCGTGAGCTTCCAGTTGCCGTCTTCGATGATGTCGATCGAGGCCGCGATCTTGCAGCCGGCCAGATCGTGCGGCAGCAGATACGGTTCCATCGCCGCGCGCATCACGGCGAAGTCGGTCGGCGGGTTATCGGCGAGGCAAATGAAAATGAGGCCCGCCAGATTCTCGACATGCACGGCCTTCAGGCTATGTTTGCAACGGTCGAACTGATCGCCCATATGCTCGGCGAACATCAGATCGCCGTTCAGGTTGTACGTCCAGCTGTGATACGGGCAGACGATATTGCCGAGCGAGCCTTTGTCGGTATTGCACAGACGCGCGCCGCGATGGCGGCAGACGTTGTGAAACGCCCTCACCTGCATGTCGTCGTCGCGCACGATCAGGATCGAATCGTGGCCGATTTCCACCGTGATGTAATCGCCCGGCTCCGGCACGTCCGGTTCCACCGCGACCTGAATCCAGTGCTGACGGAAGATCGCGTCCATATCGAGCGCGAAAATATCCTCGCTCGTGTAGAACGGCGCTTCCAGCGTGTAATTCTTTTTGCGGCGTTCGATCATTGCGCGAACGTCTGCCGAAACTTTCATTGTGTGCTCCGTTGCATGTCACGTCTGGCGCCGCGCCAGGCCCTCCTGGTCGCATGCTGGCCCGAACCGGAAATCAGTAATCCACGAGTTGATGCTCGCGCAAATACGCCAGAATCACTTGTGCTTTTTCGACAGAACTTCCTTCAATTACGACGCTGCCGCCACGGCTTTCGGTCGTCGTCGCGGAAAGCATGCGGGCGTGGCCGGAGCGCTTTTCGGCGGCGGCGAGGCGCACCGGTTTGGCGACCGCCGGGCGCACGGTCCAGGTGAGGTCGTCGGGGTTGGCGGCGGCCTGCGTGGCGACCGGGCGGATCGTGCCTTCGCGCAAGCGCGCATACGCGTAGGTCGGTGCGGCGTTGGCCAGCGGATGCACGGCGATCAGCGCGGGCAACCGCACTTCCACGCGACGGCGCAACCCCTTCGGCATGAATTGACGGACTTCCGCGCAGCCGTCGCGCAGCGTGATGTCGACGGCGGCGCCGACCAGTGGCATCTCCAGCGCATTGGCGACGCGATACGGCAGCATGCCGCTGTCGAACGCGCCTTCGGCACGCGTGCCGGTCAGGACGAGGTCGTAGCCACGCAGGCGGGCAGCCAACGGCGCGGTTGCGTCGGCTTGCAATTCGGGCGTTGTGGCGATTTCAAGCACTTCGACCGAACGCGCGCCGAGCGCAAGATATTCCTTCAACGCGGGATTAGACGGATCGCCCGCATGCAGCACGTCGAGCGTCGCGTTGTGGGTTCTGGCGAGCGAGAGCGCCATGCTCAGCGCTGCGGCATCGTTGCGGCTGTAGCGCGCGGTGCCGCTCACCGGATGACGGCCCACGGAAACGAGGACGGCGATCTTCATGCGAGCGCTCCTTCGGCGACAGCCGTTGAATTGAGCAGCGCCGCACCGGTTCCGCGCGCCGTGCGCGCCGCGGCCGCCGCTTCGTTGAGCGCCGCGATGGTTTCCTGCGCGTCCGCGATCACCGTGAGATTCGCGCGTTTGGCAATCGGCGCGCTGGCGTCGAGATTCACCGCGATCACATGCCGGCAATCCTTGATGCCTTGCAGATGCTGCACCGCGCCGGAAATGCCGAAGGCGATATAGACGCTCGCTTCGACGGTCTTGCCGGTCGCGCCGATCTGTTTGTCACGGGTGAACTTGCCGTCGTCGACGGCAACGCGGCTTGCGCCGATCGCCGCGCCCAATGTGGCCGCGAGACGCTCGAACGCCGGCACGTCGCTCACGCCGTTACCTGCCGAGACGATGAAATCCGCTTCTTCGAGCGCGAGTTGCGCGGCGTCGATTTCCTCGATGCCGAGATCGCGCATCGCGCCTTGCTGCTGCGACGTAGGCTCGCCGTCGAAGCGCCACATGACGCGTTCACCCGCACCAATGAATGGCAACTTCGGATCGACCGCGTTGGGTGCGAGCAGCACCACCTCAGGCAACGCGCGCGCGGCAAACGCTGTATTCGCCTGAACATAGGCCGCCACATGGGCGGCGTCGATCTCGACGACATGCGTCGCGACGCTTGCATTCGCGGCGGCTGCATAGCGGCGGCCGAGATCGCCGTCGCCGGTCGCGTTGTCGGGGAGGAAAACATGCACCGGCGCGTACGCCGCCACGCACGCAGCCAGCGCGTTCAATTCGTCCAGCGGCGCAAAGCTGCGTCGGTCGAACATCGGCAGTTCGATCAGTTTATCGGCGCCGAGCGCGGCGGCGTCGCCGCTGAACTCGCCGAATACCAGCAGCACGACTTCTGTCGTCGCGTCCGCAATCAGTGCGGCGCCGGCTACAGTTTGGCGTGCGTGATCGTCCAGCGCGACGCGGTCCGCATGCGCGGCCACGAGTATCACGCGCTGTGGCGCCGCCGCGGTGCGGCGAGGTTTGGCCTGTTCACGATGCGCGGCGCCACCGTGCGCGGCAAATTCCAGTGAACCTGCCGTGCCCGTTACGCCGAGCGTGATGCGTTTGAGTCCATCGGCCGTGATCGTGAACGGACGGCGCGGATCGATTCGTTTGAGAGTGTTCATCGCGTTACTCCAGCGCCGCTGCAACCAGTTCGGCGACGTCCAGCACTTCTGGACGCGGCCCGACCACGCCTTCGAGCATCGCCGTGCAATTCGGACAGCCCACCGCGACGATCTCCGCGCCGACGGTTTTCGCGTCGTCGATGCGGATATCCGGAATACGCCGCTTGCCTGGAATATCGGTCAAGGGCGCGCCGCCGCCACCGCCGCAGCAGCGTCCGCGCATGCCGTTGCGCTCCATCTCCACGACCTTGATGCCGATGGTCTTCAGCAAGCGGCGCGGCGCCTCCGTCTCACCGTTATAGCGGCCCAGATAGCACGGGTCGTGATACGTGATCTTGCGATCCGCGAAGGCGGCCACCGCGCGCGGCGTCAGCTTGCCGCTCGCGACCAGTTGCTCGATCAGCGCCGTGTGATGCTGCACTTCGTAGAAGCCGCCCAGCGCGCGATACTCGTTGCGCAGACTATGCAGCACGTGCGGATCGGCGGTGACGATCTTGCGGAACGAGTACTGCGAGAGTGTGCCGATCAGCTTGTGCGCGAGCTGCTGGAACGTGGCTTCATCGCCAAGACGTCGGGCCGTGTCGCCCGTATCGGTTTCCACGCCACCCAGCACCGCATAGTCGATACCCGCTCGGTTCAGCACCTTGACCAAAGCGCGCAACGTGCGCTGATAACGCATGTCGAACGCGCCTTCGCCCGCGATCAGCAGCACATCCACCGGACGACCCGGCTGCGCGACCTGCACCTGCAGATCGACGGCCCAGTCGTAACGCGCGCCGATGTCGTAGCCGTTCGAGCTGCCCGTCTCGCGCAGATTCGCGAGCGTGATCGGGCCTTTGCCCGGCACACTACCTTCCACCAGCGTCTGATTGCGGCGCATGTCCACGATCGCGTCCACGTGCTCGATCAGCATCGGGCACTCCTGCACGCAAGCGCGGCAGGTCGTGCAGGACCACAGCGTGTCCGCTTCGATCAGGCTGGAAATCAGCGGCTTGCCTGGCGCGCCGGCATGCTTGCCGACCGGAATGCCCGGCGTGGGACTGCCCGCGTATTCCGCGTCCGTGCCGCCCACCATGCCTGTAACCAGGTCCTGAATCAGCTTCTTCGGATTGAGCGGCTGACCGGCGGCGAACGCGGGACAGGCCGCCTCGCACTTGCCGCACTGCACGCACGCATCGAAACTCAGCAACTGGTTCCAGCGGAATTCGACCGGCTTGCCGACGCCGTATTCTTTCGCGTCGAGCAGCGGCGCTTTCAATGCGGTCGGCGGCACCATGTCGTTGTCATTGCGCTCGGCAAAACGCTCCTGACGCGGATGAAACGCGAGGTGCAGCAGGCCGGCGAGCGCATGCTTCATCGGACCGCCGCGCGCCGCGCCGAACGTCATCGCAAACGCACCCGCCGCGATCAGCAGCGCGACGATGATCGCCAGCGCGCCGGACATCGCGCCAGCAGGCAGCGCGATGAAGAGCACGAGACCGAGCGCGAACGACCCGAGCAACAGCGGCAAATGATCCCAAGGCCCGCGCGAGAGCCGCGCCGGCACCGCTTTCGCGCCGTGGCGGCGGCGCCAGACGAATACCGCGCCGACCAGCATCACGAGCGCGGCGAGAAAGATCAGCTTGTCGAGCCACGGCGAGTAGATCGCCAGACCGTAGTTGACGAACACCAGCGCCATCGCGAGAATCGCGCCGCCAGCCGTCGCCACGTGCGTTTTGGCGATGTACGGATCGCGCGCCACCACATGATGCAGATCGACGAAGTAGCGCTTGGGAATCGTCAGCAGATTGGCCCAGCCGTATGCGCCCGCCGCCGTCGCGCGGCCCTCGCGCCAATACGCCGCGCGTTTGACGAGTGCGAACGCCAGACCCGCTACCGACAACCACAGCAGGACGGTGATGACAAACACGGGGCTCATCGTCAGAAATCCTTGCAAAGGCGCAGCGCGTCGTAGATCGCGCCGTGAATGTTGTGCATGGAAATGCAGTCGCCGACACGGAACAGCAGGAAGCGGCCATTGCCGAGTTCCTCCGCGAGCGACGGCTGCGGCTCGGAGGCGAACAGCTTATGCACGTCCACCTGACCGCGATTGAGCGACTCCGGCTTGAGCTTCCAGTACAACTCGTCGTTCGGCGTGCTGCCGTTCTCGATCACCACCTGATCGACCGCGCGCTCTTCCTGCTCTTCGGTGTACTCGTTGCGGATCACGGCGATCCTCTTGCCGTCTTCCTCGTAGACCTTGTCGAGCCAGTAGTTCGGCGTGTGGATCACGCCTTGCGCGTAGAGCCGCCGGTAGAAAATCGGGAACGTGGTGCCGCCCACGTCGTCGGCGACCTTCACGTCCGGCGTCACGATCTCGACATTCGAGCCGCGGCTCGACATGAAATCGGCCACGCCCGCGCCGGCATGCGTGCTGACGCCGTCGTACACCAGCACGTTCTTGCCCGGTTCGACCTTGCCCGACAGCACGTCCCACGAACTTACGGCGAGGCCTTCGTCGACGCCCCACGCCGCCACTTGCGACGTGAACGACGACCCGCCCGTGGCGAGCACGACGATGTCCGGCTTCTCGGCCATGATGGTTTTCTCGTCGGCGGCGACACCGAGACGCCGGTCCACGCCGAGGCGCTTCGTCTCCATGTCGAACCAGCGCACGATGCCCGCCATCTGTTCGCGTTGCGGCGCTTTCGCGGCCAGCATGATCTGGCCGCCGACGTAGTCGTTCTTCTCGAACAGCACCACGTCATGACCGCGCGACTTCGCCACGCGCGCCGCTTCGAGTCCCGCCGGACCCGCGCCGACCACGACGACCTTGCGCTTCGGCCCACGCGTTTTGGCGATTACGTGCGGCATCGTTTCTTCGCGCGAGGTCGCGGCGTTCTGCACGCACAGCACGTCGAGCCCGTTGTACTGGCGGTCGATGCAATAATTCGCGCCGACGCATTGCTTGATTTCGTCCTCGCGGCCATCGCGGATCTTGATGACCATATGCGGATCGGCGATCTGCGCGCGCGTCATGCCAACCAGATCGACCATGCCGCTGGCGAGCAGCCGTTCGGCCTGACCTGCGTCGCGAATGCTTTGCGCGTGCATCACGGGCAGCTTCACCACTGACTTGATGCCGGCCGCGAGATGCACGAACGGCTCGGGCGGCAGCGCCATCGGCGGCATGCAGTTGGCCAGCGTGTTATGCGTGTCCGCACCGGAGCCGATTACACCGAGGTAATCGATCAGGCCGGTTTCGCTCATTGCCTGGGCGATTTCCTTCAGTTGCTCGTGATCGAGCCCGTCTTCATGGAACTCGTCGCCGCACATGCGCAAGCCGACGCAGAAGTCCGCGCCCACCGCTTCGCGCACGGCCTTCAACACTTCCGTGCCGAAACGCAGACGGTTTTCGAGCGAGCCGCCCCATTCGTCGGTACGGAAGTTGGTGCGCGGGCTCCAGAACTGGTCGATCAGATGCTGGTGCGCCGCCGAGATTTCGACGCCGTCCATGCCCGCATCTTTCACGCGTTTCGCGGCCGCCGCGAAATCGCTGATGATGCGGCGGATTTCCTCGACCTCGATGATCTTCGCATTGCCGCGATGCACCGGCTCACGCACCCCGGACGGCGACATCAGATGCGGCCAATGCTCGCCATGAAAGGCCGAGCGGCGCCCCATGTGCGTGGCCTGAATCATGATTTTCGCGCCGTGCGTGTGCATCGCTTCGGCGAGCCGCGCGAGCGGATCGATGATCTTGTCGGTCGACAGGTTCACCGATTTCCACCAGCCTTGCGGGCTGTCGATCGACACCGGGCTCGAACCGCCGCACACCGCGAGGCCGACGCCGCCCTTGGCCTTCTCCTCGTAATAACGGATATAGCGGTCGCCGGGCAGGCCGCCCGGTTCCGCATAGACCTCCGCGTGCGCGGTGCTGACGATGCGGTTGCGCAAGGTCAGCTTGTTCAGCGTGAGAGGCTTGAAAAGGTTCGGGTAACGCATCGCGATCGACCTCGGAATGGATGGCTTGTTGCGCTGTGTCGTGCGCGGTCAGGAGGCGCGCGGCGACACTTCGAACACACAGTGGTCGTGGTGCTCAGCCGCGCATTGCGCTTCTCTCGAATGGGACGGCGGCCCCTTGCGCGAGGCGTCCGGCGCGGTGTCGTTGACCCAGTCCATCGCGCCCGCGAACCAGCCGGCGAACATGTAGCAAAGCTTGCCGACCTTGCCCGGCTGCGCCAGCACGAACGACGAGTGATGCAACTCGATGCGCGCGTGCGAGCTCGACGGATCGGCTTCGGTGATCGTGAAGATGCCCCAGCCGCGTTGCGACAAACGCTTCAGGTAGTGCTCGAACACCGCCATGCCCGCAATGCCGTGCTGCTTCGCTTCCTTGTCGCACCAGAAATACGCGGACTTGTAGCCGGCCTTGTAGAGAATCTCGGCATACGTATCGAGGCCGAGTGCTTCTTCCACGGCGGTGTGGTTGTTCGTGAAGAAGTGACGCGGCACATATAGCATCGGCAGCGCGTCGGTGGTCCAGACGCCGGTGTTCGCATCGACGTCGATAGGCAGTTGGGGTTGCATGTGGAGGCTCCGGTTTTTATGTGTGCGAGTGAGATTTCATTAGCGATGCAAGGTCACACCTTCCACACTTCGCCGAACACCCGCACCCAGTTTTCGCCCATGATCTTCTTGATGCGCGTTTCGCTCCAGCCGGCGCGCTCCATCGCGGCCGTCAGGTTCGGAAACTCGCCGATCGTGCGGATGCCTTCCGGATTCACCACCTTGCCGAAGTTCGTCAATTGGCGATAGCGGCCCTTGTCGTGCGTGATCCAGTCGAAGAACTCCGTGCTGTAGCCTTGCGTGAAATCGGTGCCGATGCCGACCTGGTCTTCGCCGATCAGATTCACCACGTACTCGATCGCTTCGATATAGTCTTCGACGGTCGCGTCCGGACCGCGCTTGAGGAACGGCGCGAACATCGTCACGCCGACGAAACCGCCAGCGTCCGCGATCTCCTTCAGTTGCTCGTCGCTCTTGTTGCGCGGATGCTCTTTCAGACCCGACGGGCAGCAATGCGAGTAGCACACCGGCTTGTTCGACGCCGCGATCGCTTCAGAGGAAGTCTTGCCGCCCACATGCGAGAGATCGACCATGATGCCGACGCGGTTCATCTCCTGGATCACTTCGCGGCCATAGCCCGACAGGCCGCCGTCGCGTTCATAGCAACCGGTTCCCACCAGGTTCTGCGTGTTGTAGCAAAGCTGCACCACGTTCACGCCTAAGTCCTTGAACGCCTCGATATAGCCGAGGTTGTCCTCGAAGGCATGCGCGTTCTGGAAGCCGAAAATGATGCCGGTCTTGTTCTCTTTCTTCGCGCGGAAGATGTCGTCCGTGGTGCGCACGAGCGTAAGGATCTCGCCGTACTCGCGGATCTGCTGCTTCATCTCGGCAATGTTGTCGACGGTCTTCTGGAAGCTTTCCCAGACCGAGACCGTGCAGTTCACCGCGGTCACGCCGCCCTTGCGCATGTCCTCGAACACCGAGCGCTCGAACTTCGAAATGTTCAGACCGTCGATGATGATGCTGTTGTCATGCAAAGTGCTCATCGTGTGCTCCAGGCGTGCTTAGTAGATGGGAAAGCGTTCGCACAGCGCGAAAATCTCGCGGCGCACGCGTTGTTCGGTGGCGGCATGGCCTTCCGGGTGATCACGTAGCGCGTCGAGCACCTCGACGATCAGCCGCCCGATTTCGCGGAATTCGCTCACGCCGAAGCCGCGCGTCGTGCCCGCGGGCGTGCCGAGGCGGATGCCGGAGGTGATCGTCGGCTTCTCGGTATCGAAAGGAATGCCGTTCTTGTTGCAGGTAATGCCCGCGCGTTCCAGCGCCTGCTCGACCTGGTTGCCTTTCAGGCCCTTGGGTCGCAGATCGACCAGCAGCAAATGGTTGTCCGTCCCGCCCGTGACCAGATCGACGCCGCCTGCCTTGAGCACCTCGCCGAGCGCCTGCGCATTGGCGAGCACGCTGTCGATGTAGGTCTTGAAGCCCGGTTCCAGCGCCTCGCCGAACGCGACCGCCTTGCCGGCGATCACATGCATCAGCGGGCCGCCCTGCAAGCCGGGGAACACGGCCGAGTTGATCTTCTTCGCGATGTCTTCGTCATTCGTCAGCACAAAGCCGCCCCGCGGGCCGCGCAGTGTCTTGTGCGTGGTCGACGTGACCACGTGCGCATGCTCGACCGGATTCTGATGACGTCCCGCCGCGATCACCCCGGCGATGTGCGCCATGTCCACCATCAGTTTGGCGCCGACGCCGTCGGCAATCGCGCGCAGCCGTGCGAAGTCCAGCGCGCGCGGATAAGCCGAGAAGCCGGCGATCAGCAGCGCGGGTTTGTGCTGTTGCGCGAGCTCCTCGATCTGCTCGTAATCGATCAGCATCGTGTCGCGATTCACGCCGTACTGCACCGCGTTGAACCACTTGCCGGACATGGCCGGCTTCGCGCCGTGCGTCAGGTGGCCGCCGGCGTCGAGCGACATGCCGAGCACCGTGTCGCCCGGCTTCACCAGCGCGAGCATCACCGCACCGTTCGCCTGCGCGCCGGAATGCGGCTGCACGTTGGCGAACTTCGCGTTGAAGAGCTGCTTGATGCGATCGAGCGCGAGCGTTTCGATCACGTCGGCGTATTCGCAACCGCCGTAGTAACGCTTGCCCGGATAGCCTTCCGCATACTTGTTGGTCAGCACCGAGCCCTGCGCTTCGAGCACCGCGCGCGACACGATGTTTTCCGACGCGATCAGTTCGACTTGCGACTGCTGGCGCTCGAGCTCTTTCAGAATAGCGCCGCGCACCGCCGTATCGCGCGTGGCCAGCGATGCATCGAAGAAAGGATTCGGGTTCGACATGGAAGGTCCGTGGAGTCGTTGACGGAAGGCCGGAAGCCGCGCCTGGGCCTTGCTTCGCCCTTGCTACTACCGGTGTGCATTGCGTCTATTCTTGACGCTCGCCCCGCACGTCAATTTATGAATTCAGACGCGTTCTTTGCCTTTTCCGCCATGCGCGTCCTTTTTTCACAAGTCGGCGCTGCCGCGCCTTCGCTAATGGTCGAACGAGCGTGCTGAACGCGGGATCATGTTGCACTGCACGCGAACGCCGTGCGCGCTTCAGGTGCGCAAGCTGTCCTCAACGGCTCCGTTCTGGTGCCACTTGTTTAGCTATCCGAGTCGAATACAGGCCAACCGAGGGTTTAGCCTGATGGCACGGTAGTTGCCCTAGTCCTCAAAATTGAAGAAGTCGCTGCTCCCCCACGGCGACGTGACATTACAGATTCGAAGGAATCATTCCTCCCATGTCCACCGATCGCACGGCGTCGTTGTCGCATTTCGCATTCATGCCGGTTCCCAACTTCACCATGATTGCGTTCACCAACGCGATCGAAGTCCTGCGCATGGCGAATTACCTGACGGGCCAAACGCTTTACCGCTGGTCGATCGTGAGTCCCGACGGCGGCCCGGTCATGGCCAGCAACGGCTTGTCGGTCGATACGGGACCGGTTGAGCGTGTCGGCCAGCCGGACATCGTGTTCGTGGTCGGCGGCATCGACGTGCAGCGCGCGACCACCCCCGCCCACCTTTCCGCACTGCGCCGCTTCGCCCGGTTGGGCTGCGTGCTCGGCAGCCTCTGCACCGGCACCTATGCGCTCGCGCGTGCCGGTCTGCTGGCGGGTTATGCGTGCGCGATTCATTGGGAGAACATGTCGGCGCTCAAGGAAGAGTTTCCCGACACGCGCTTTCTGAAAGAACTGTTCGTGGTCGATCGCGATCGCGTCACCTGCACGGGCGGCGTGGCGCCGCTCGACATGATGCTGAACCTGATCGCGCCGCGCGTGGGCACCGCACGCGTCACGCAGATCGCCGAGCAGTTCATCGTCGAACATGTGCGCGATACCAGCGCGCAACAGAAAATGCCGCTGGTGGCGCGGCTCGGCTCGGCCAACAAGTCGCTTTTCGAAGTGATCTCGCTGATGGAGAACAACATCGAAGAGCCGCTCTCGCGCGAAGAACTCGCGCGGCTCGCCGGCATGTCGCAACGGCAATTGCAGCGTTTGTTCCGCGAACATCTTGGCATGACGCCGACGCATTATTATCTGACGCTGCGTCTGCGGCGCGCGCGCGAACTGCTGCTGCAAACCGACATGTCGATCATGCATATCACGATGGCGTGCGGTTTCCAGTCGGCTTGCCACTTCTCGAAGAGCTATCGCGACGCGTTCGGCACGGCGCCGACGCGCGAACGACGCAAGCAGGCGCCGTCGCTGGCTGCGATGCCGGTGCTGGCGGCTTGAGGCAACTGACCGCTTGACGGCTGGATTGCCTGGCCGCAAAAACAAACGCGTTGAGCGGGTTTCCGTTCAACGCGTTTTTTCTTGTGGATCAGCCGTTTCGCTAGTTCACCTTTCCGCACGACGACAGCGCAGCGCTGCGCGAGACTGCGCATGCAGTCCCGCCTCCACTTCATGCAGCGATCAAGCCGCCTTCAGCAGCCCGTGCGGGTCGATCACAAACTTCTTCGGCGCACCGCCATCGAACTGGCGATACCCGTCAGGCGCCTGATCGAGCGACACCACGGTCACGTTGACGATATCCGCAATCGGCAGACGGTCCCACAAGATCGCCTGCATGAGATTGTGGTTGTACTTCATGACCGGCGTCTGTCCAGTATGGAACGAGTGCGACTTGGCCCAGCCCAGACCGAAGCGGATGCTCAGGCTGCCTTTGCGCGCGGCGGCATCGGCGGCGCCCGGATCGTCCGTGACGTAAAGACCCGGAATGCCGATCGCGCCCGCGGCCCGCGTGATTTCCATCAGCGAGTTGAGCACGGTGGCCGGCGCTTCCTCGTGCGAACCGCTGCTGCCATGGCCGTGCGCTTCGAAGCCGACGCAGTCCACGGCGCAATCCACTTCGGGCTTGCCGAGAATCTGCTCGATCTGCTCGCCGAGCGTCGCGTCCTTCGACAGATCGATGGTCTGGAAGCCCATCTTGCGCGCGTGCGCGAGACGCTCCTCATTCATGTCGCCGACGATCGTGCAAGCCGCGCCCAGCAAGCGCGCCGAAGCGGCCGCCGCCATGCCCACCGGCCCCGCGCCCGCGATATACACGGTGGCGCCGGGTTTCACGCCCGCCATCACCGCGCCGTGATAGCCGGTCGGCAGAATGTCGGACAGACACGTGAGGTCGCGGATCTTCGCCATCGCCTGCGCAGGGTCGGGGAATTTCAGCAGATTGAAGTCGGCGTACGGCACCAACACGTACTCGGCCTGGCCGCCGATCCAGCCGCCCATGTCCACGTAACCGTAAGCGCCGCCCGCGCGCGACGGATTCACGTTCAGGCACACGCCGGTATGCTGCGCCTTGCAGGTCGGGCAGCGCCCGCAAGCCACGTTGAACGGCACCGAAACGAGATCGCCGATCTTGAGCGTTTCCACGTCACGGCCGATCTCGATCACCTCGCCGGTAATCTCGTGGCCGAGCACGAGGCCGACTTCGGCGGTCGTGCGGCCGCGCACCATGTGCTGATCGGAGCCGCAAATATTCGTGCTCACCACCTTCAGGATCACGCCGTGACCGATCGACCGGCCACGCGGATCGACCATCTTCGGATAGTCAATCGACTGCACTTCCACCTTGCCCTGCCCTAGATACACGACACCGCGATTGCTGCTCATTGTCTGTCTCCATGTCTTGTGAGCGGCGCGCGCAGTTCGCTGAGTTTCGTGCAGCACGCCGTTCAACGAGCGTAGCGCCCGCTGAACAAAGCGCATGTGTCGAACGCGACATGGGTTTGGCCGTAACCGACACGACGAGCGGAGCCCGCGTCCATCTTGATGTAACCGGTTTTTTATTGATTGACCGTTCAATATAAAAAAACTACCATGGCCGTTCGAATCCACTCGGGCGGATCGTTTTCGTCATACGCGGCTCGCCCGAAGCCAACGCCAGCAACAGCGCCCGCACCATGCCCAAACTCGGAATGCGCGAAATCCGCCGCGCGCAACTGATCGACGCCACGCTCCTCACGATCGACCAGACCGGGCTCGCGGGGGCCACGCTGGCTTCTGTTGCGCAGCGCGCGAGCATTTCCACCGGCATCGTCAGCCACTATTTCGGCGACAAGGACGGCTTGCTCGAAGCCACCATGCGTCACGTGCTGCGAGATCTGTGGCAGGCCACATCGCGCCGGCGCCGGGCGGCGAAAGCGGATCCGCGTTCGAAACTGCGCGCGGTGGTCGCCGCGAATTTCGACGCCGAGCAGACCAGTGGCCCGGTCATGAAAACCTGGCTCGCGTTCTGGTCCGAGAGCATGCACAAACCGCAGTTGCGGCGGCTGCAATACGTGAACACACGTCGGTTGAACTCGAATCTGTGCGCGGATTTTTCGAAGGCCATGCCTCGAGCGGCAGCGCGGCGCGCGGCGAGCGGGCTCGCGGCGCTGATCGACGGCCTGTGGCTGCGCGGCGCGCTGTCGGGAGTGCCGTTCGACACCAAGGCCGCGCTGCGCGTGGCCAACGACTATATCGATCTGGTCCTCGCCTCGCGCGAGTAAGCACATAAGCAGACCAGCGACATCTTCAGAAAGGAGCAAGTCATGGCGGTATTCGCAACGCAACGTCTCTATATCGGCGGCGGCTATGTCGACGCCACCAGCGGCGAAACCTTCGACACGCTCGACCCCGCCACCGGCGAAACGCTCGCGGGCGTGCAGCAGGCTTCGGCGGCCGATGTCGATCGCGCGGTACGATCCGCGCAAGAAGGCCAACGCGAATGGGCCGCGCTCACGGCCATGCAACGCTCACGCATCCTGCGCCGCGCCGTCGACCTGCTGCGCGAGCGCAACGACGAACTCGCCGCGCTCGAAACGCGCGACACCGGCAAGCCGATTGCGGAAACCCTCGCGGTGGATATCGTCACCGGCGCGGACGTGATCGAGTACTACGCGGGGCTCGCCACTGCGATTGAAGGACAACAGATTCCGCTGCGGCCCACGTCGTTCGTCTACACGCGGCGCGAGCCGCTCGGCGTTTGCGCGGGCATCGGCGCATGGAACTACCCGATCCAGATCGCGTGCTGGAAGTCGGCGCCCGCGCTCGCGGCCGGCAATGCGATGATCTTCAAGCCGAGCGAGATCACGCCGTTGTCGGCCCTGAAACTCGCCGAGATCTACACCGAAGCCGGCGTGCCCGCAGGCGTGTTCAATGTCGTGCAAGGCGACGGACGCGTCGGCGCGATGCTCGCCGCGCATCCGGACATCGAGAAAATCTCGTTCACCGGCGGCGTGGAAACGGGCAAGAAGGTGATGTCGATGGCGGGCGCGTCGTCGCTGAAAGAAGTGACGATGGAACTCGGCGGCAAGTCGCCCCTGCTCGTATTCGACGACGCCAATCTCGAACGCGCCGCCGACATCGCGATGAGCGCCAACTTCTTCAGCTCCGGCCAGGTCTGCACCAACGGCACCCGCGTGTTCGTGCAACGCGGCGTGCTCGAACGCTTCGAGGCACTGGTGCTGGAACGCGTCAGGCGCATTCGCGTGGGCGCGCCCACCGATGCCGCCACCAACTTCGGTCCGCTGGTGAGCGCCGCGCAATTGCACAAAGTGCTGGGCTACATCGAAAGCGGCAAGCAGGAAGGCGCACGGCTCGTGGCGGGCGGCAAACGTCTCACCGTGGGCCAATTCGCTAATGGCCAGTACGTCGAGCCGACCGTGTTCGCCGACTGCCATGACGACATGCGCATCGTGCGCGAGGAAATCTTCGGGCCGGTGATGAGCATCCTCGCTTTCGACGACGAAGACGAAGCCATCGCGCGCGCGAACCGCACCGCTTACGGCCTCGCCGCGGGCGTCGTGACCGAGAATCTGGCGCGGGCGCATCGCGTGATTCATCGACTGGAAGCGGGCATCTGCTGGATCAACACATGGGGCGAGTCGCCTGCGGAAATGCCGGTGGGCGGCTACAAGCAGTCGGGCGTGGGCCGCGAAAACGGCATCACCACGCTCGAGCACTACACGCGCATCAAGTCCGTGCAGGTCGAACTCGGCCCGTATCAACCGGTGTTCTAAGGAGAGCTCGCGATGGCTGCGAACGAATACGACTACATCATCGTGGGCGCGGGTTCGGCGGGCAACGTGCTCGCTTCGCGCCTGACCGAGGACGCGGACGTGACCGTGCTGCTGCTCGAGGCAGGCGGCCCCGACTACCGCTTCGACTTCCGCACGCAGATGCCGGCAGCGCTCGCCTATCCGCTGCAAGGGCGCCGCTACAACTGGGCGTACGAAACGGACCCCGAGCCGCACATGAACAACCGGCGCATGGAATGCGGGCGTGGCAAGGGGCTCGGCGGATCGTCGCTGATCAACGGCATGTGCTATATCCGCGGCAATGCGCTCGATTACGACGGCTGGGCCGCTCAAGCCGGTCTGGAAAACTGGACCTATCTGGATTGCCTGCCGTATTTCCGCAAGGCCGAAACGCGCGATGCGGGTGCGAACGCGTACCACGGCGGCGACGGTCCGGTGCATGTGACCACCAGCAAACCCGGCAACAACCCGCTCTTCGCCGCGATGGTCGAAGCCGGCGTGCAGGCTGGCTTTCCGCGCACCGACGATCTGAACGGCTATCAGCAGGAAGGTTTCGGCCCGATGGACCGCACGGTCACGGCGAACGGCCGGCGCGCCAGCACGGCGCGCGGCTATCTGGATCGCGCGAAGCCGCGGCCGAATCTGACCATCGTCACGCATGCCGTGACGGATCGCGTGCTGTTCTCCGGCAAGCGCGCGGTCGGCGTCGCGTATCTGCATCATGGCAATGCAGTGAAGGCGCAGGCACGCCGCGAGGTGCTGGTGTGCAGCGGCGCGATTGCGTCGCCGCAATTGCTGCAGCGTTCGGGCGTCGGCCGTTCCACATGGCTGCGCGAACTCGACGTGCCGCTCGTTCACGATCTGCCGGGTGTCGGCGAAAACCTGCAAGACCATCTTGAGATGTATATCCAGTACGAGTGCATGGAACCCGTTTCGCTCTACCCGGCCTTGCAGTGGTGGAATCAGCCTGCTATCGGACTCGAATGGATGATGAAGGGCACGGGCATCGGCGCGAGCAATCAATTCGAAGCCGGCGGCTTCATCCGCACGCGCGACGACGATTTGTGGCCGAACATCCAGTATCACTTCCTGCCGGTCGCGATCAATTACAACGGCTCAAACGCGATCAAAATGCACGGCTTCCAGGCGCACGTCGGTTCGATGCGCTCGCCGAGCCGCGGCCGCGTGAAGCTCACGTCGCGCGATCCGAATGCGCATCCGAGCATCCTGTTCAACTACATGGCCGATCCTCTCGACTGGCGCGAGTTCCGCGACGGCATTCGGATCACGCGCGAGATCATGCGGCAACCGGCACTCGACCGTTATCGCGGCCGCGAATTGAATCCCGGCGCCGAGCTGACTACTGATGAACAGCTCGACACGTTCGTGCGCATGCGGGCGGAGACGGCGTTTCATCCGTCGTGTTCGTGCAAGATGGGCTATGACGATATGGCCGTGGTGGACAACGAGGGCCGCTTGCACGGAATGGAAGCGCTGCGCGTGGTGGATGCGTCGATCATGCCGCGCATCACGACCGGCAATCTGAATGCGCCGACCATCATGCTGGCGGAGAAGATCGCCGACAAGATTCGCGGACGCGAGGCGCTCGCGCGCGTGGATACGCCCTACTTCGTGGCGAATGGCGTGGCGTCGAGGAAGCGGGAGATCGCGACGGTTTGACGCCGTTGTCTGCACATAAGATTTTCTTTACCCTCACGCAACTTATCCTCGATTGTCAGCGTCTGGCAAAAGCCGGATAGTGCGGCCTCAAGGCGCTTCAAAGATTTTTTGGCGCGCACCCGCCGATAGACATTCAAGGAAACGCGAGAGATGAAGTTCAAAGCCCTCAGCCTCACGGCGACCGTGGTCTTTGCGTTGGCCGCTCCCATGAGCCACGCAGCGGATACCACGCAAGACAGCATCAAACGGACCGTCGACGCGGCGATCCAGCCGCTCATGGCAAAAGACGGCATTCATGGCATGGCGGTCGGCATCGTCGCCGGGGGTAAGCCTTATGTGTACAACTACGGCGTGGCGTCGACGGAAACCAATAAGCCTGTGACGCGCGAGACGCTGTTCGAACTCGGCTCAATCAGCAAGACCTTCACGGCGACGCTGGCATCGTATGCGCAGGTCAGCGACGATCTTTCCCTGTCGGATACGACCAGCAAATATTTGCCCGTCCTTCAGGGCAGCCAGTTCGGCAACGTGAGGCTCGTCAATCTGGGCACGCACACGCCCGGCGGGCTGCCGTTGCAAGTGCCAGACGAGATCCATAACGACGCCGAACTCATGCAGTATTTCAAGGCATGGCAGCCCACTTGCGCGCCGGGCACCTGCCGGACTTACGCTAATCCCGGCATCGGCATGCTCGGGCTGATCACGGCCAAGAGCATGGGGCAGGATTTCACGGCGCTGATGGAACAGCGCATGTTTCCCGCGCTGGGATTGAAGAACAGCTTCATCGACGTTCCGCCATCGCGAATGCCGGATTACGCGCAAGGCTACAAGAAAGACGGCGCGCCGATCCGCATGGCGCCCGGCGTGCTGTCCGCCGAGGCATACGGCGTCAAGTCCACCGCCGCTGACATGACGCGTTTCTTGCAGGCCAACATGAATCAGCTCCAGCTCGACGCGAAGCTGCAGCGCGCGATCACGGACACGCACACCGGCTACTTCAAGGCAGGCGTGTTGACCCAGGATCTGATCTGGGAGCAATACGCGTATCCGGTCGCGTTGAAGACGTTGCTGACCGGCAATTCGCCGACGATGATTCTGAAGGCGACGCCCGCTGTCGAAATCAAGCCACCGCTCGCGCCTCGACAGGATGTCTGGATCAACAAGACCGGTTCGACCAATGGGTTCGGCGCTTACGTGGCCTTCATTCCGGAGCAGCAGTTGGGCATTGTGATGCTCGCCAACAAGAACTTCCCGAACGACGACCGGGTGGCTGCTGCCTATAAGATCCTGATGGCGCTTGCCGAGGCCGCGCATTGAACGGAGGTGGCTCGATCATGAACAGCTTGCGTTGCGTGCCGCTAATCGCTGCGGTCCTCCTGAATCCGCAGTCGGCCAACGCCGGCGAAAAGGCCCCCGATGCCAAAGAAACCGTGGTGCTTCAACGCGTTCCCGTTCCCGGCACCGACCACGAAATGGGCATGGGTATCGCCGAATTTCCACCCAATGCCGCCAAGCCGAAGCATAAGGCAACCGGGCCGGAAGTTGCCTACGTGCTCGAGGGTGAAGTGACGGTGCAGGTCGAGGGCCGACCGTCGCAGGTCGTTCATGCCGGCGAGAGTTACCGGATGCCGGCGAATGTGGTCCATGTAACGACTGCGGGACCCGCGGGCGCGAAAGTGCTCGCGACCTGGGCATGGGTGCCCGGCAAGCCGTTCAATATCCGCGTTCAGAACTGAACCACGAAGGGTGCAGTTTGACGACGCTGCACCCTTCATCACGCGTTCAACAAAAAATTCAATCCCGCACCGGACTCAACACCCCACGCGCATCCGTCTCAACCGCCTCCGACACCAGCGTCTCGAGCGCCAACCCGCGCGTCTCGATGCCGAGAATCCATACCGCAGCCGCCGCGATCACAAAACACATCGCGCCGAGCGAGAACACGCCACCCTGGCCGAACATCGGCAGCACCACACCGACCACGTAAGGTCCGATCAGCGACCCCACGCGGCCGATCGCCGACGCAAAGCCCGAACCCGTCGCGCGCGCACCGGTCCCGTACAGCTCCGGCGTGTAGGTGTACAGCACCGCCCACATCGCAAACAGGAAGAATTGCATCGCCAGCCCGGCGCAGATCAGCAAGGTCGGCGTTTGCGCGTGCAGCGCCGTTTGCCCATAGACGTAGGCCATCACCGCACTGCCCGCGAGCGACGCGATGCAAGTCGGCTTGCGTCCCCAACGTTCGACCAGCCACGCCGCGCAGATAAAACCCGGAATGCCGCCGAGCGAAATCAGCACCGTGTACAGCACCGACTTCGTCACTGCAAAGCCTGCCTGCTGCATCAGCGCGCCGAGCCACGACGTCAGCCCATAAAAACCGAGCAGCGCGAAAAACCATAGCGTCCACACCATGATCGTGCGACGCCGGTAAGCCATGCTCCAGATCTCGCGGAACGCGTTTGTGCCCTTCGCGGCCGGCGGCTCGGCGAGCATCGCCGGCGCGCGCAACTGGCTCAGCCCCGCCGCTTTCATCACCTTCACTTCGACTTCGGCAAGGATCCTGTCCGCTTCACCGAGATGTCCGCGATGTTCGAGCCAACGCGGCGATTCCGGCACGACGCGGCGCACGATCAGCACGAACACCGCGGGAATCGCGAGCAACGCGAACTCCGTGCGCCAGCCAAACGTCGGCAAGACGAAGTACGACACCACGCCCGAGGCGATGAAACCGAGCGGCCAGAAACCATCCATCAGCGCAATCAGACGGCCGCGCGAGGCAGCCGGCACGAACTCCGACAACAACGTCTGCGCGATCGGAAATTCCATCCCCATGCCGAAGCCGAGCAGCACGCGATAAAAGATCAACGCTTCGACGCTCTGCGCCGTCGAGCACAAATACGACGCGAGCCCCCACAACACCATGCTCCACTGAAACACGGGCCGGCGTCCGAAGCGATCCGCCAGCAACCCCGCAATCGCCGCGCCGATCACCATGCCGAAGAAACTCGCGCTGGCCACCAGTCCCGCCGTTGCGGTGGATAAGCCGAATTCCGTTTTGATTGAACCGAGCACGAACGTCATCGTGCCGAGATCGACGGAATCGAAAAAGAACGCGATGGCGATGATGAGGAAAATGGTCCGGTGATAACCGGAGAACGGCAGTCGTTCGAGTCGGGCGGCTGCGCTCGCGCGCGGCGGATAAGCGGTGGACATGTCATCCCCTGGTTGATGCGGCGGGTGCCGCGTGGGTGCTCCGAGGCGTTTTCAGTAGACGCCGACATAAATCGGCCACATAGAAGAAATACGTCATCGGGATGGAACGGGTGCGTCGTTCCACACACGCGGATCGCGAGGCTTAGAACCGCAAACGCGCCCGCGCGGCGCCGGCAATGCGCGCGAGCGCATCCGCGCTCAACCGTGCGGCGATTTTTTCGACGTATTCATGGTGACGCGCCTGCAACGGCGCGCCGAGTTGCTGCGCGAGCAGATAACGGATCAGCGCAATGCGCCGATGCCGCAGCGCGATGCTCTGATCGAGCAACGCGAGCGCGGCATGAGCATCGCCTTCGAGGCACGCACGCTCAGTGAGACGCGCGGTGGCTAGACGTGTCGACGTCATGGCGAATATCGAGGGATGAAACGCGCGAGCGGTTCGAACAGGACCGCTCGCCGCGCCTTACGACATCAGCGGATCGACCGCGTCGAGCATGATCTTCACGAAGTAGTCCGCGAAGCTGCGGCGCACGACGATGTCGAAACTGCTCGCACCGGTGGGCAGCAAGGTCATCGAAGCCTTGAAGTAGTGGCTTTGCGCACACTGCCCTTCGCCAAATAGTTTGGGATGCAAATCGAGCGGACAACCGCGCGACAAGACTTCACGCGTCCGCGTGCCGCTGATTTCGAGCACCGTATAGCCGCTGCCGATATCCACCGCCGACGCGAACAGCCCCGCGAACGCAGCGCCGAGTTTCGCCTGCAGCGGAGCGGTACGCGTCGCGTCGTGCGCGGTGGCCGAGCGCACCAGCCACTCGTCCGGGCCGAGCCACATCACGTCGTAGCCGTTGCCGCGCGCCACCGTGTTCGCCTTTTCAGGCGGGCGGCAGCCGATCACACTCTCCACGGCGCGCACGAACGCTGCGTCACGCGTGTCGCCGCGCACGTTGACGAGTTCCAGGAACGGCCGCTCGTTCAATCTGAACGCCGCGGATGCCGTCGCCTGATGCTTCTTCAGCAATGCGTCCGTGCCCACCAGCGGCGACTCCTGCCACACGCCGGTCTGCTTGCCGACAGCACGATCCACGACCGACGCCGTCCCTCTCGTTTCATTCCACATGTTGACGTGCTCCTTCGCTGTCGTAGAACACCGAACTGGTGACCTTCGCTGCAATCTGTTTGCCGCTCGAAAGCGGAATCGTGACCGTCTCGCCGATCTTGTCGAGGCCGCCCTTGACGACCGCCATCGCGATCGAGCGCTTCAGGATCGGGCTGTAGTAGCTCGACGTGACGTGGCCGAGCATCGGCGCCGTGTCGCCCTGGAACGGACCCGCGACGATCTGCGAACCCTCGGGTATCACGAACGACGGATCGTCCGAGAGCAACCCGACCAGTTGCTTGCGCCCCGCCTTTGCCGTGTCCGAGCGGGTCAGCGAACGCTTGCCGAGAAAGTCCTTCGACTTCGCCACCAGCCCGCCCATGCCGAGGTCGTACGGCGTCATCGAACCGTCCGTATCCTGGCCGACGATGATGTAGCCCTTCTCCGCGCGCAGCACGTGCATCGTTTCCGTGCCGTACGGCGTGATGTCGAACTCCGCGCCCGCGGCCATCAGCGCTTCCCACACCGCGCGCCCGACGTTGGCCGGCACGTTCACTTCATAAGCGAGTTCGCCCGAGAAGCTGATGCGCATCACGCGCGAGGCCGCACCCGCCACCGTGCCTTCGCGATAGCTCATGAAGGGGAACGCCGCGTTCGCAAAGTCGATGTCCTGGCAGACCTTCTGCAGCACCTTGCGGCTGTTCGGACCGACCACGGCGAAGGTCGCCCAATGATCCGTCACCGACGCGAGCCGCACGCGCATGTCCGGCCATTCGGTTTGCAGCCAGCGTTCGAGCCACGTCAGCACGCGCGCCGCGCCGCCGGTGGTGGTGGTCATCATGTAGTGCTGATCGGCGAGGCGCACCGTGACGCCGTCGTCGAAGATCATGCCGTTTTCGTCGAGCATCAGGCCGTAGCGGCACTTGCCGACTTCCAGCTTGCTCCACGGATTCGTGTAGACCCAGTTCAGGAGCTTCGCCGAATCGGGGCCCTGAATGTCGATCTTGCCGAGCGTCGAGGCGTCGAGAATGCCGACGCTCGTGCGCACCGCGAGCGATTCGCGCGCTACCGCCGCGTGCATGTCTTCGCCCGCTTTCGGGTAGTACCACGGACGCTTCCAGTTGCCCACGTCCTCGAAAGCCGCGCCGTTTTCCACGTGCCACTCGTGCACCGCCGTCTTGCGCACCGGATCGAGAAACTCGCCCAGTTCGCGGCCGGCAAACGTGCCGAAAGTGACCGGCGTGTAGTTCGGCCGGAACGTCGTCGTGCCGGTCTCGGGAATCGTCTTGCCGAGCGCCTGCGCGAGAATCGCCATGCCGTTGATGTTGCCGAGCTTGCCCTGGTCGGTGCCGAAACCCATCGCCGTATAGCGTTTCACGTGTTCGACCGATTCGAAACCTTCGCGCGCCGCGAGGAAGATATCCGCAGCCGACACGTCGTTCTGGAAATCGATAAACTGCTTCGGCCCGCGCGTGGCCAGCTCGCGGCCACCGACCAGCCACAGCGGCTGCATCTTCGCTTCCGTGATCTCGGCCACCTGCACCGGATTCGGCCGCGCGACGATGAAGCCCGCGGCGCGCGCTGCCTCGATGCCGGCATCGACCGCAAAGCGAATGCCCTGGCCCAGCGTGAAGTCGCCTGCACACGCGCCGACGCTCGTCTCCGGCTGCATCGCCTTGCCCGGCACGAAGCAGGCCTTCTCGTCATGCCAGTGCGCCTTGCCGCCCGATTGCGCGAACAGATGCAGCACCGGGCTCCAGCCGCCGGACATCGCGAGCAGATCGCAGGAAAGGTCACCCTGCTTCGCACCGACCTGTCCGTTCGAATACGGCGCCACGTCCACCGAGGCCACGCGCAGTTTGCCGTGCGCCGCCGTGATGACGACGCCGTTCATCACCTTGACGCCATAGCGCCTTGCCAGCGCGGGCAGCGTGCCTTTCGATTCGCTCGCGCGCGGATCGATGACTGTCACCTGGGCGCCGGCCGCTTTCAGATCGAGCGCGCATTGATAACCGTCGTCGTTGTTGGTGAACACCACGGCGTTGCGGCCCGGCAGCACCGCATAGCGGTGCAGATAGGTCGACACGGCCGACGCCAGCATCACGCCCGGCAGATCGTTGTTGCCGAACACAATGGGCCGCTCATGCGCACCGGTCGCGAGAATCACGCGTTTCGCTCGGATCTTCCACATCAGTTCGCGCGTGCCCTTGCGTTGCGACACTGGCAGATGCTCGGTAAGCCGCTGCGTGACCGTCACGAGGTTATGGTCCTGATAGCCGAACGCCGTGCTGCGGCACAGGATCTTCACGTCGGGCATCTGCCGCAGTTCGTCTTCGATCTTCTGCACCCATTGCAGCGCGGGCTTGCCGTCGATCTCCGCGCGGCACGACAGCAGTGAGCCGCCGAGTTCCGGCTGGTCGTCGACGAGCGTCACGCGCGCGCCGGACAACGCGGCGGCATGCGCGGCCGCGAGGCCGGTCGGGCCACCGCCCACCACCAGCACGTCGCAATGCGCAAAGCACTTGTCGTAGCGGTCTGCGTCCGTGTGTTCCGGCGCCTTGCCGAGACCGGCCGCGTCGCGGATCACTTCTTCATACTTCGGCCAGAATTTGCGCGGCCACATGAAGGTCTTGTAGTAGAAGCCAGCCGGAATGAAGCGCGCGAACTTCTGGTTGACCGCCATGCGGTCTTTCTCGATGCTCGGCTTCGCATTCACGCTGCTGGCGACGAGCCCTTGATACAACTCGACTTCAGTCGCCCGCGCATTCGGCACCGTGTACGCACCGGTTTCGAGTTGCACGACGGCATTCGGCTCTTCCACGCCCGCCGTGACGATGCCGCGCGGCCGGTGGTATTTCCAGCTACGCGCGACGAAATGCTCGCCGTTCGCAAGCAGCGCCGAAGCCAGCGTGTCGCCCTGATAGCCCTGGTACTGGCGGCCGTTGAAGGTGAACGTCAGCGGCATTGCGCGATTGATGCGCCCGCCGTTGGGGAGTCGGTCTTTCTGGCTCATGATGCCTTGCCCTCTTGTGCCTTGTTCTGTGCCTGGTCTTGTGCCTTAGGCTCGTTGCCGTCCATGGCGAGGAGCGGCCGGTCGAACGTTTCGTAGCCCTGTATCTCGTAGCTCACCGTGTCGCGCTGCGCCTTGAACCAGCGGCGGCAACCTTGCGTGTGCATCCATTGCTCGCGGTGCACGCCGCGCGAGTTCTTGCGCATGAACAGATAGTCGCCCCATTCCTTGTCGGTGAGTTTGTCGGTGTCGAGCGGACGGGCAATGTCCGCTTCGCCGCCGCAGGAAAATTCGGTTTCGGCGCGTGGCCCGCACCACGGGCATTCGATCAATAGCATCTCATTCTCCAATGCGTGGTGTTAATGGGCGACGGCGGCGGCGCCGTGTTCGTCGATCAGGTGGCCGGTATAGAAACGCTCCAGCGAGAACGGCGCGTTCAGCGGATGCGGCTCATCCTTCGCAATAGTGTGCGCATAAGCCCAGCCCGAACCCGGCGTCGCCTTGAAGCCACCCGTGCCCCAGCCGCAATTGAAATAGAGCCCTTTCACGTCGGTCTTGCTGATGATCGGGCACGCGTCCGGCGACACATCCACGATGCCGCCCCACTGGCGGTTCATCCGCACGCGCGAGAACACCGGGAACATTTCGACAATGGCTTCGAGCGTGCCTTCGATAATCTGAAAACTGCCGCGCTGACCAAAACCCGTGTACTGGTCGACGCCCGCACCGATCACCAGATCGCCCTTGTCGGACTGGCTGATATACGCATGCACCGCGTTCGACATCACCACCGTGTTGACCACCGGCTTGATCGGTTCCGACACCAACGCCTGCAACGGATGGCTCTCCAACGGCAAGCGCACGCCGGCCATGTCGGCGAGCGACGAGGTATTGCCCGCCGCCACGATCGCAACTTTCTTCGCCTTGATGAATCCCTTCGTGGTGTCCACACCGATCACCTGGCTGCCGTTGCGGCGAATGCCCGTGACCTGGCAGTTCTGCACGATATCGACGCCGGCCTGATCCGCGCCGCGCGCGAAGCCCCAGGCCACCGCATCGTGACGCGCCACGCCGCCGCGGCGCTGGATCGACGCGCCGAGCACCGGATAGCGGCTGTTCAGATTGATGGTCGGCTCGATTTCCTTGATCTGCGCGGGCGTGAGGAATTCTGCGTCCACGCCGTTCAGCCGGTTCGCATTCACACGGCGCTCGGTGTCGCGCACGTCCTGCAACGTATGCGCGAGGTTCATCACGCCGCGCTGGCTGAACATGACGTTGTAGTTCAGATCCTGCGAGAGCCCTTCCCACAGCTTCATCGCTTTCTCATAGAGCGCGGCCGACTCGTCCCACAGATAGTTCGAGCGCACGATGGTCGTATTGCGCGCCGTATTGCCGCCGCCGATCCAGCCCTTCTCCAGCACGGCGACATTGCGCACGCCGTGCTCCTTGGCGAGGTAATACGCCGTGGCGAGACCGTGCCCGCCGCCGCCGACGATCACGACATCGTATTCACGTTTGGGCTCGGGGCTCTTCCACTGTCGCTCCCAGTTCTCGTGATACGACATCCCGTTGCGCAACAGGCTGAATATCGAATAGCGGCTCATCGTGGGTCCTTGTCAATGCTGTCTTTGCTGGTGTTTCGCATGGGTAAAACGGGATTCAACATTCGATGACGTTCACGGCCAACCCGCCGCGCGACGTCTCCTTGTATTTCGTCTTCATGTCCGCGCCGGTTTCGCGCATCGTCTTGATCACGTTGTCGAGCGACACGTAATGCTGGCCGTCGCCCTTCATTGCCATGCGCGCGGCGTTCAGCGCCTTGATCGCGCCCATCGCATTGCGTTCGATGCACGGAATCTGCACGAGCCCGCCGACCGGATCGCAGGTCATGCCGAGGTTGTGTTCCATGCCGATTTCGGCGGCGTTTTCGACCTGCGTCGGCGTGCCGCCCATCACGGCGGCGAGCGCCGCGGCGGCCATCGAGCATGCCACGCCGACTTCGCCCTGGCAGCCTACTTCGGCGCCGGAGATCGACGCCGTTTCCTTGTAGATGATGCCGATCGCCGCCGCCGTCAGCAGGAAGTTGACGATGCCCTCGTCGTTCGACGCATGCATGAACTTCACGTAGTAGTGCAGCACGGCGGGAATCACGCCGGCTGCGCCGTTGGTCGGCGCCGTGACGACGCGCCCGCCCGCCGCGTTTTCTTCGTTGACGGCCATCGCGTACAGGTTGACCCAGTCGAGCATGGAGAGCGGATCGCGCAGCGACTCTTCCGAGCGCGAGCGCAATTGCCCGCACAGATCGGCGGCACGGCGCTTCACGTGCATCGGACCGGGCAACTCGCCGCGCACCTTGCAGCCGCGTTCGACGCACGCGGACATGGCGCGCCAAATCGCCAGCAAGCCTTCGCGCACTTCCTGTTCGGGACGCGCCGCGCATTCGTTGCGCAGCGTGATCTGCGCGATCGACAAACCGGTTTCGCGGCATACGCGCATCAGATCGTCGCCGGTACGAAACGGATACGGCACGTCCGCGCCCGCGCGCACGCCGTTCACGCGATCGCCTTCGCGATTCACCACGAAGCCGCCGCCGATCGAGTAATACTCTTTCTCCACGAGCAACTGGCCGTTTTCGTCGAAGGCCTGAAAGCGCATGCCGTTCGGATGCACGATGCCCGAACCCGGCGCGCCCGGCATCAGCTTGCGGAAAAAGCCGAGATGCTCGCGCTCGTCGAATTTCACGGGATGCTTGCCGAGCAGCACCAGTTGTTTGGTCGCGCGGATCGTCTGCAGGCGCGGCTCGATCAGGTCCGGGTCGATCAGATCGGGCAGATTGCCCTCGAGTCCCAGCAGGACCGCCTTGTCCGTGCCGTGTCCCTTGCCGGTCGCGCCGAGCGAGCCGAACAGGTCGACCTTCACGCCGCGCACGAAGCCGAGCAGGTTGGCGTCTTCGATATGCGAAGCGAAGCGGCATGCAGCGATCATCGGCCCCACGGTGTGCGAGCTTGAAGGACCGATACCGATCTTGAACAGATCGAAGACGCTGACGTTCATGGCGTGCCTTGTGCGTTGCGATGCCTTGGGTGGATTTGCCTCTATTGCACCGCACGTCAAATTGAATCGATAGAATAAAAACGGCATGACAGTGGGATAGTGGCGTCAACGGGCGCGCCGGCAAAGGTCCGCGGCGTATTTACGAAGACTTCTGACGCATTTGCGACATGCGTCCGGCTTGCGGCTAGCGATGCTAACAACGCTGGGCGCGCAAGGCCGGTCATGCCGCCGGCACGCCCGGAAGCGGTAGATGCCGTCCCCGGTGCTATGCTTGATCCAACCCTTTCCCCTGCTGGCTGCATGCATGAATTCCGCTGAACCGCTTCCCCCTCAATCGATCGACGGCACCACGAAGCAGCGCATCCGCTTCGGCATCATCCTGTTGCCGAATTTCACACTGACGGCGTTTTCGGGTTTCGTCGACCTGCTGCGCCTGTCCGCGGATGAAGGCGATTTCAGCAAGCCCGTGCGCTGTTCGTGGAGCGTGATAGGGGAAACCCTCGCTCCGGTGCGCGCGAGCTGCGGCATCCAGATCACGCCGTGGGAAACATTCGACACCGCCGAGCCGTTCGACTACGTCGTGGTGGTGGGCGGCCTGCTGCATTCCGGGCCGGCCGCGAACGACGCGACGCTTGCCTTCATCCGCCGCGCCGCCGCCACCGATGCGACGCTCGTCGGTATGTGCACGGGTGTGTTCTCGTTGATGCGCGCGGGCGTGCTGGACGGCCACCGCATCTGCGTGAGCTGGTTTCACTACTGGGATTTCATCGAACGCTTTCCGTCGGTCAATGAGGAAGCGCTGGTCGCTGACCGGCTGTTCGTGATCGACCGCCGGCGCATTACGTGTTCCGGCGGACGCGCGTCGATCGATGTGGCGGCCGCGATCCTGTTGCGTCATTTCGAAACCGCCACGGTGCAGAAGGCGCTGCGCATTCTGCTCGTCGACGACATGCAGAAAGGCAATGCGCCGCAGCCGCATCCACCGGGGCTCGCGCCTGCCGCGCATCCGAAGGTCAAGCGCGCGATTCTGCTGATGGAACAGCACGTGGGCCGTTCGTTGTCGCTCGACGAACTCGCGCGCAAGCTCGATCTCTCGCCGCGTCAGTTGGAGCGGCTCTTCAAGGCGCAAACGGGCAAGGCGCCGCAGGCCTACGCGAAGCAGGTGCGCCTGCGCACCGCCGCGTGGCTGCTGACGAGTTCGGATAAGACGGTGGCGGACATTGCGTCGAGTTGTGGGTTTTCCGACGCATCGCATTTAGGCCGCGAATTCCGCAAGCAGTTTGGCTTGCCGCCGATGATGTATCGCGAGCAGCGCGGCACAGCGGCGGAAGCGGAAGATAGTGGGGATTATGACGAGACGTTTCCGGGGCGGGCGCAGGCGATTTGACGTTGCTGATGCGGACGTAATTTTGCCAGCCATGCTTCCGGTGTAAGCGCGTGTCCGGACCTGTTGACGGAGACACGCGCGCCACTACCGCAACCGCACGTCACAACGACGGTGGCAAATCAAAAAACTCAACCCGGATTCTCGTAAAACGCAAAACGTTGCTGAGCAAATTTCATGACATCCGGAGGACCATTGAGAACACCGGTTCCGCCATCCCATCCTCGATCGGCATAAAAGGACCACTCGCCCGATATGGGCAAGACTGCATACTGCTCTGAATAGAAGCCAATTGCATCAGCTGGACTGTCGCCGGGGTCCCTCATCAGTATTTCAAAAAAATCGTCGTCGGTATGTTGCGCTCCGACTATGAATCCCGGGTACTTGCCAAAATGCTGATTGAAGTAGCTGAACGGATCCGGGTTGATCACGATTACAGCAAACTCACCTGTTCCATCGAACGCCACAACGCTCCGGATAAGGTCGCGAAAAATTTGCGTGCCAAGGTTAGAAGAGTCGAAGTGCAATAACTCCGAGGCCGGAGTGACGGCGACTTGTTCCATACACTCGCATGCACGCCGCCAAAGCAGCGTGAATATCTCGCGGTCGTTGATGTAGTCAATGTTGCTCATTAGCTGCCCAAGCGGATTTTGACAGTTGATCCTTTCGAACCCGTAGGGAAATAGTCCGCCATCGGCTGACCTTGGCTCGACTGATCGCGAACACCATAACGGTCCCCATCCTTAGTGAAAATATCCATCTTGCTGTCCTCACAAAGCGTGTGCCGCCAGATTCCATTGCGCAAGTTTGTTTCAAAGATCGCCGACGAGTGATCTTGCGTAGGCTCGGGCGGCAAACGCGGCATGCGGAAACGACGCAAACTGTTACGTCGTTTCCGCCCTAACCAACTTCCCGATCTAACGCAAGCTATTCAACGATTTTGAACCCTTCGCCAGGTTGGAGAAAAAAAGGATAAAAGCTTCGGGCAAACGCAATGATATTAGGCGGCCCTGTCAGCACGGCCATTTCCCATTTTCTGTCCGCGTACATGAACCATGTTCCAGGTGTCGGCAGAACCGCATAACGCTCAGAATTGGCCCATAAACAATCTGCCGGGCTGTCGCCTGGGTCCTCTTGCCAAGATTCAAAAAAATCGTCATCGGATTGCTCCGCACGATGCACAAAGCCAGGGTACTTGTGAAAGTGGAAATTAAAATAGCTGAAAGGATCCGGCTTCAGCACCAAGGTGACAAAATCGCCCGCACCTTCGAAGGCCAGCAACGCTCGTACAAGTTCAAAAAATTTCTGTGTCGATATATCAACAGAATCAAAATAGAGTAGCTCGGCTGGCGAGGCTGAAGCCAACTCTTGCACGCGCCCGTTCGCACGTTCCCAGAGTGGATAAAAGGTCGCCGAATCGGAGATGAAGTCTGGTTTGGTCATAGTGGAAGCCGTATCTTAATGGTCCCTCGTGATGCGCCAGCTGGCACATATTCGGCGGTTGGATATCCAGAGTTCGATTCGTTCCTGACTGTGTAGCGAGAGCGCGCACGCCCTCCCTCGCACGCTTCCAGAGAGTCGTGAAGTCTGTCGAATCATGGATGTAATCCAATCTATTCATCAGTTACCACCTCGAGGTCTATCAGATTGGATTTTGAGCGTTCCCTGTTTGGCTCAGGAGGGAAAGTATTCCGCTGTTGGGGCACTGTTGTTCGAACAGCCGCCAGGGAATCGATCGCGTTTTTCTAGCGCGCGAATATATGCCGCTCGGCCCTCTCACGGTGAAGTGGAGCATTCAGCGTGAGACCGCCTCCTAGTCAACGATTTTGAAATCTGCCCCAGGTCGCACGATGTCGCGGGTCAGAGTCGCGCGGGCAAATTCATTGGCTTCTGCAGTTCCAACGAAAGCCGCTACCTCCTTCGAATCATCCCCGTAAGCTATCCATTGCCCGGATCGAGGCAAAATCACATAGGCCCAAGTGTTAAATGCTAGCGCGTCGGCAGGACTGCCGCCCGGGTCAGCCTGCAACATGGCACAGTAGTCGGCTTCATTGTCTGTCGGCTGAAAGATGATCGCCGGAAACCTGGAAAAATGGTTGAAGAAGTATCCGACCGGGTCTGGGCGCAATCCTACAAACGCAAAATTGTCCGTATCTGCGTTGGTGAAGCTTAGCAAGGCTCTAACAAACTGATAGAAGTGGCTTGTCGTAACGATCGCCGAGTCGAAATACACAACCTTATCTTGTGGCGCGTGCTTGAGTAGCTGCACGCCCGCAGTAGCGCGTGCCCACAGATCATGAAACTCAGCCGGGTTGTCGACAAAGATTCGCTTTTCCATTTCACTTCAGCCTGATCTTGGTTGTCTTGGTGCCGTTGATATAAACATCCGCGGTCGGGAAGCCCGCGTTCGACTCGTCTCACCCGTTGAATCACGATTGACTTTCCACTGCGCAGCAGCTTTTCCATCCGCCAGTTGCATCACAAACGCAAGTCGGTTGTTGGCGTCGTAAGTCATGCCGTACGCGGTCGTCACCCCGTCCGCCTTCGTTGCATCGAAAGCGCTGGAGCCGGTCGGGTCGGTAGTCGGCGTCTCGCTTATTCCAGTGACATTGCCGTTCGCGTCGTACACGAAAGACTGGATCAGCTTTGGCGATGCGATCATCGACGGACGCAGCCCCGTCGCGTCGTAGTAGCGGATCGTCGTTATCGATGTGCCGGCCGCATTCTTCACCGTCGCGCGAACCGGGCGCCCGGCATCGTCGTAGCTGTACTCCGATGTGCCGCCACTGGCGTCCGCGTCTTTCAGCAGATTGCCTGACGCATCCCACGCCGAGGTGGTATTACCTGCCGTCGAGGTGCTCCCGGTAGGCCGGAGCATCCCGCCGATCGACGACAGACTCAGCGTGGTCGACCCTTTGCTGCCGGTGATAACCGTCGAGCCCGCGCTATAGGCCAACTGCACGTTCTGTACAGCATTGGGATGACTGACTGCCACCGCACGACCTTGAGCATCGTAGTTCCACGTCGCAATGCGATTGCCCGACTCATCAACCTCGCCGGTCAGTGCGTTCTTGAACCGTGTGTCGTCGTAGACGTAGCGGCGCACATAACCGTCCGGCCAGGTGACCGAAACAAGATTGCTATTCGCGTCGTATCCGTACTGGGTCAGACCACCTAGCGGATCATTGAGACGCGACAGACGACGCTTATCGTCGTAGTCGAGCCGAAGCGTGATGTCCTTGTTGGCATCCGTGCCTTCGGCGTGCTGCGTCACAGTGGTCAGCAGACCGGAGCCGTCATAGCTTAGCGTACGAACAAAGCCTGTCTTTGTGCGTTCGGTCAGTAGCACACCCTGGCCGGAGTACGACTCAACAGTCTCCGTATTCAGGTCGGTGAGAGTCCATCCAGAGCCGTTTTGCGCAAGTACCAGACCAGTGAAGGCCTTTGTTCGCCAGCTACCAGCCGACCAATTGAAAGTAGTAGGCTCCCCGTTCTCCCGATAGGCCAGCACCGTTGATGTGCTGCCGTTATTGGCATTTGCCAGTCCCAGGCTACGCTGCCAGCTATGGAACCAGACCGGCCCCATCACCGTCGCGGATGCCGTCAGTGACTTTGACCGGTACGTCCGCGTGAAAAGCATTGGAATGTCGTCGCCGCTGACGAAATCGGCGACAGTCAACGTAACCACTCCACTGCCGGGGAAAACCGGGTCAGCAACCGGACAGCTGGCCTCCGGCTGATCAGCCGCCGGTGTTGCACACCACGCGTCGATGAGCGGCAAGCTAACGCAGTTGTAGTACTGCATGCCACCCGGTACGCCGGCGTAAGCATCCCACCGGCAGGTGGACGAGCCTGGCTTTGCGCCGGTGGCCGCCCACACCGCATTGCAATCGGCGGCGTTTGCGCCGAACGCCATCATGAGCAGCATGAATGCAGCCAGCAGACGGGCTACCATGCCGGCCGGACTCTCGTTAATTCTGTTTCTTATCATCGTTGTCCCTATTGGTTGTACTTGGTTAAAGCCCAAGCACCCTATAAGGACTGCAACGAACGAGAAATCCGACAACTCCTAAAAATACGGCAACCATGTGCCAGTTCTAACGCGAGTCGACAAACACCGACGTACGTCGTAGGAACTTCGAATTGCAACGGTCAGGTGACACCGAACCGCACTACGGAAATGTCTGATCCGATATCAACACACGAGAATGTCGGTTAAGCGCTGAGTTGCAAGCACAAGGAGAAAACGAGGCGACGTAGAGGGATCTCCGAGGGAGCGTCCCCTAGCCGCCGCATTCTACAAAGCCCCCTTCACTTCCCCGCCACATACGCCTTAACCGCCGGCAACCCATCCTTCCCGTCATACGTCTTCACGCCCGCCAGCCACTTGTCGAGCACCGCCGGATTCGCCTTCAGCCATTCGCGCGCGGCCTTGTTCGGATCGGTCTTGTTCATGATCGGCAGCATCACGTGATTCTCGATGTCGGTCGTGAACTGCAGATTCGACACCAGCTTCGCGACGTTCGGGCAGCGCGCCGAATAATCGCTCGGCGTGACCGTCAGCACTTTGGCCTCGCCGTAGTTCGGGCCGAACACAGCGTCGCCGCCGGACAGATAATCGATCTTCATCTGCACATTCATCGGATGCGGTTCCCAGCCGAGAAACACGATCGGTTTCTTGTCGCGGATCGCGCGGTTCACCTCGACCAGCATGCCCGCCTCGCTCGATTCCACCAGCTTGAACTTGCCGAGCCCGTATTGATTGCTGTCGATCATCTTCTTGATCAACGCATTGCCGTCGTTGCCCGGCTCGATCCCGTAGATCTTGCCGTCGAGCTTGTCGTAGTTCTTCGCGATGTCGGCGAAGGTCTTGATGCCGGACTGATACGCGTAATCCGGCACCGCCAGCGTGTATTTCGCGCCGGTCAGATTCGGCGTGGGCAACACGCTGAGCTGGCCGGACTTCCTGAACGGGTCGATCATCGGGTCCATGGTCGGCGACCAGTAGCCGAGGAACACGTCGATCTGCTTGCTCTTCACGCCGGCGAAAGTGATCGGCACCGAGGCGATCGTCTTGGTCGGCTTGTAGCCGAGCCCCTCGAGCACGGTCGACGCGAGCCCGGTGGTGGCCGCGATATCGGTCCAGCCGACATCGGCGAACCGGACGTCGCGGCAGGTTGCAGGTTCCGCGGCAAAGACAGACGACACAGACAGCGCGCACAACGACGCAGCCCACAAACGTTTCATGGCGTTCCCTCAAGTTGATTGATGTTTGACTGGTTCGGATGAAGCGGATTTTTTTACGCCGCGCATCACGCGGACAAGCGCCGCTCGACGCTCGGCGCGTGACCGAACTGCGCGCGATACGCCTTGCTGAAATGACACGCCGAATGAAAGCCGCACACCGCCGTCACGCGCGCAATCGACGCATCCGTATTGCGCAGCAACTCACGCGCGCGCCGCAAACGCAGCGTCAGGTAATAGTGCGTGGGCGACACGCTCAGGAACATCTTGAACATGCGCTGCAAATGACGTTGCGACAGATGCACGAGCCGCGCGAGTTCGTCGAGCGATAACGGCTCCTCTATATTCGCTTCCATCAGCCGCACGACCTCGACCAGTTCCGCTCGCGAGAAACCGACCCGCGCGTCGACGGGAATATGCTGGTAATCGGTCGAACCACGAATCCGCTCGACGATGAACTGCTCCGACACCTGCGCCGCCACCGCATGACCGAGCCGCATGCCGACCAGCTTCAGCATCAGGTCGAGCGGCGCGGTGCCGCCCGTGCAGGTCATGCGGTCGCGGTCGATCACGAACAGTTCATCGGCGAAACGCACGTGCGGGTAACTCTTGTGCAACGGCGACATGTCTTCCCAATGCACCGTGCAGCGATAGCCATCGAGCAGACCGGCGGCCAGCAGCGCGTACGGTCCCGTGCAAATGCCGCCGAGCGGAATACCTTTGTCGGCCACCTCGCGCAGCAACGCGATCACCGTGTCGTCCACGTAATCGCGCACATGCCAGCCGGCGCAGACGAACAGCACATCCGGCATGCCGGCTTCGGCCAGCGTGGTGGTGGGTTTCACCGTGATGCCGTTGCTCGCGCGCGCCGGCTCGCCATCCGGCGTGATTACCGACCACCGGTAGTGCTGCGCGCGGCCCACGTAATTGGCCATGCGCAGCACCTCGACCGCGCTGGTGAACGCGATCATCGAAAAGTTCGGCAGCGTCAGAAAGCCGACGTGCGCGAGCCCGGACAGCGGCGAATCAGCCTCGGGCTCGACTGGCGTGAGCGCGTCGCGCTTCATAGGCGGCTCAGCCGTGTTGCGCGGCCGGCTCGCGGCGCACTTTCATGACGCTGCGCAAGCCCGACAGCAGCGGCGCGCGCGCCATGCCCGGCGAACGGCCGAAGCTTTCCGTGATGCGGTCCAGAATGATCGCGAGCATCACCACGGAAAGTCCGCTTTCGAAGCCGAGCCCGATATCGAGCCGCTGGATACTGGCCAACACGTCGTTGCCGAGACCGCCCGCGCCCACCATCGACGCGATGATCACCATGGAGAGCGCCATCATGATGGTCTGGTTCACGCCGGTCATGATCGACGGCAGCGCGTTCGGAAACTGTACCTTGTAGAGCAATTGCCACGGCGTGCAGCCGAACGCCTGCCCCGCTTCGACGATTTCCCGGTTCACGTGCTTGATGCCGAGCGACGTGAGACGCACCGCCGGCGGCATGGCGAAAATCACGGTAGAGAGAATCCCCGGCACGCGGCCGAGGCCGAACAGCATCGCGGCCGGAATCAGGTAGACGAAGGCCGGCATGGTCTGCATCAGGTCCAGCACGGGACGCACGATCATCTCGACGGTGCGGCTCTTCGCGGTCCAGATGCCGAGCGGCACGCCCAGCAGCAGGCTGATCAATGTGGACGACAGCGTCAGGCCGAGCGTGATCACCATCTGATCCCAGAACCCGGTGCCGTAGATCAGCAGCATGGCCAGCAGCGTGAACAGCGCGAAACGCCAGCCCACCCGCCACAGGCCGATGCCGACGAAGAACGCCATCAGCGCCCACATCGGCACCGCTTGCAAGCCGTGTTCGATCACCGCGGCAAAGCTCTCGATCACCTTGCCGATCGAATCGAAAGTTTTTGCGTCGTGGTCGAGCAGGTAATGAACGCCGTGATCGACCCAGGCGCCAAGTGGAATGACTTCAGACATGGGAACTCCGATGGCGCGTGAGAACGTTCAGCACGTTCGTCTTGTTGACCGAACCACAGTAGGAACCGTCGGCTTCGACAACTGGCAGCGGCGCGCGGCTCGCCACCACGAGTTCGACGACGTCGTCAAGCGGCGTGGTGCGGCGGATGCATTCGATCTGATTGAGTTGCGGCGAGGCGCTGCCCATCGCGTCGCGGCACACGAAGCCGCGAATCCTGCGTTCGCCGTCAAGCACGAACGCGTAGTCGGCGCTGCCGTTGAGCGTGGCGGCCACGCTCGACGCATCGATCTGCGGCGAGTGCTGCATGAGCGGCACGGCGTCGGTCTGCATCAGATCGCCGGCGGTCAGATAACGGCTGGTGTCGATGCCTTCGAAGAACGCGCGCACGTAATCGTCGGCGGGGTTGGTGATGATCTGCTGCGGCGTGCCGACCTGCACGACCCGGCCGCCTTCCATGATCGCGATGCGTGTGCCGATGCGCATCGCCTCTTCCAGATCGTGCGACACGAACAGGATGGTGCGCTGCTGTTCGCGTTGCAGGTCGAGCAGCACGTTCTGCATCTCCTTGCGCTTGAGCGGATCGAGCGCGGAGAACGCCTCGTCCATGATCATCAGGGACGGATTGACCGCCAGCGCCCGCGCGAGACCCACGCGCTGCTGCATGCCGCCGGACAGTTGCGCGGGCAGCTTCTCCGCGAACGGTGCGAGGCCGACCTGCTCGAGCACGGCCATCGCGCGCTTTTCGCGCTCCTTGCGGCCCACGCCCGCCACTTCGAGGCCGAACGCCGCGTTGGACAGCACGGTGCGCTGCGGCATCAGCGCGAAGGACTGGAACACCATGCTCATGTCCTTGCGGCGCAGCGCCGTCAGTTCGGAGCGCGGCACGCTGGCCACGTCGCGGCCGTCGATCAGCACCTTGCCGGCCGTCGGTTCGACCAGCCGGTTGATCAGGCGGATCAGCGTCGACTTGCCGGAGCCGGACAGGCCCATCAGCACGAAGATCTCGCCTTCCTTGACTTCGAACGATACGTTGTGGACGCCGACAATCTGACCGGTGCGCGCGAATACTTCCTCTTTCGTCGCGCCGCCTGCCAGCATGCCGATCGCCTGTTTCGGGTTGGTGCCGAACACCTTGCACAGCCCTTCGACCACGACCTTGGGGGAATTCATTGAATGCTCTCCTATGTCGACCGGAGTTAGCGCTTTAGCTGTCGATCGGAGTTCGCGCTTTAGCGCGTTACTCCGATCCCATGCAAAGCACTTACTCCGGTCCCATGCACCGCATCGGCCGGAGTTAGCGCTTTAGCCCTGACTCCGCTCCCATGCAAGATAGTTGCTGCAGTGGCGGACGTCCGTCCGCGCTGTGCATACATAGTTGCCAGAAAAAAGTATGGCTAGCCGACTATTTGCGACAGGCACATGTGGAAATGCGACACCCGTTTTTTGGGCACGCCGGCCGCTGGGGGCTGGAGCCTTGTGGGGTAAGGGTTTGGCGGGTGTTGCGGGAGCTTTGAGGCGTGTCGCGCCAGAGCAAGTGGAGGCGATGCGCGGCAAAAAAATGCAGATCGGCGGGGTCGGCGGGCACGGTTTGCGCAGTGCAGCAAGCAGAAGCGCCAGGAACCTCCGTTCAAAAAGCCATGGTTCGCCCCGCTCGACGGTGAGACGTGCCCGCCGAGACGGCGTTCACGACACCGACACACCCAGCAACCGCCCCACCCCGAACGTGAACGCAGCCGCGACCAGCCCGATCACGACCTGCCGCAACGCGGAGAACCCGGCGCTGCGTCCATTGAAAAGCGACGTGAACACGCCGATCGACGCGAGCGCCAGCATGCTGAGCACCACGCACTGCACGATCGCGCTGTACCCATGCGTCCATAAAAACGGCATCACCGGAAAAATCGCGCCCGCCGAGAAAAGGCAAAACGACACGCCCGCGGCGGACCACGGATTGCCGCCCAACTCCGCGGGATCGAGTCCAAGCTCTTCGCGAGTCAGCGTGTCGAGCGCCTTGCTTTTGTCGCGCATCATTTGCGACGCGACCCGTTTGGCCTCGCCCGCGTCGAGACCCTTGGCGCGATAGATCAGCGCAAGTTCGTGCTCTTCGGCTTCCGGCGACTCCTCCAGCTCTTGCGCCTCTTTCTCAATCTGGGTGCTGGCCAGCTCGCGGGCATTGGTCACCGAGAGCCATTCGCCCAGCGCCATCGAACACGCGCCGGCGATGAGCCCCGCCAGCCCCGTCAACAAAATCGCCTTGTTGCCGGTTCCCGCGCCGGCCACGCCCATGATCAGGCAGAAGTTCGAGACGAGGCCGTCGTTGGCCCCGAGCACGGCGGCGCGCAAGTCGTTGCCCGCACCCGCGCCCTTGTGCCACGACTCGGCTGCCGCGATCCGCGCGCCTGGCGACAGGCTCGCATCGCCGCCGCCATGAGCCAGCGCCTGGACCATCGCGGCGTGATGATGCTCGTCAGCCGACATACGGCCCGCGTCCGGCTGCCCCTGGTATTTGTTGCGATCGGCGTACTCCGCGGCCGCCAGCGTGGGCAGCACGAAAGCCGCGCCGAACACGCGGACCAGTCCTTTCATCAAACGCGTTTTGACGGCCTGGCCGGTGCCCTTCGGATGAAGTCCGTTGGCTCTCAGCTTGTCGGCCCAGACTTGCGCATGATCGCGCTCGGACCTGGCGAGCTCGCTGTAGACCTGCTGGCGCGTGCCGTCTTTCTCGACCTTGGCGAGGGTTTCGTATAGCGCGGCGCTGTGCAGTTCATCGGAGAGATTGGCTTTGTATCGTTTTACTTCGCGTCTGGATGCCATGGTGCTGTGCCCGTATATCGAGTCCACAGCATCAAAGCGTAATCGATTCAGATACGGAAAACAGCAAAGCCCTAAAGCGCGTCGTGAGCGAGAACGCCAACGCTTCTCATCACCATTCGAGATGTGGATGCTCGTGAGAAACAGCTTGCGCGGCCTAAGGCCGGACTAGCGCATTGCCCCATGTGCCGGACGCGATCCGTACCGGCAGCCGCGCGACGCTCAGTCCCGCCGCGCGGCTGCCTGCGCGATTACTACTGGCTCGCGCCTGCTCCGATGCCGGCTTTCTTCTGCGCTTTCTGCAGTTTGTCCGGATAGTTCGGGTCGTTCTGGGCCGGCTGGTAGCCTGCATCTTCGAGCTTCTTCAACTCGGCATTCTTCTTCGCGCGCGCTTGCTTGCGGGCCGCTTTACGCTCCGCTTTGGTCGGTTTCGCACTGCTCGCCGTGTCGGGCGCAGCCGTCATGGCGGCGTCGCTCGCGCCTTGAGCCGCGGCGAGCGGAATGCTGCCGGCCACCATGGCGGTGACGGCAAGTCCGAGCATGATCTGTTTAATGGCAAAGCTCTTCATTTTCAATTCCCCTCTCGAAAGTTGGCAATAGCATTCAAGCTTGTCTGCGAGTCTTTTGTTCATCACCGCGAGCCGCGCACGACACTCAGTGCGGACTCGCGCTCAAAGCTTACAGGCAAACCATCAAAAGAGTATTTTCAGCGCCGCGAGTGGGTGTGCATCAAGCAGACGAATCTCAAGAGCCAGCCGCGCGCGCCGCATCCTCCTCCTGCAATTTCCGCCACAAGATCTTGCCGCTGCCCGACTTCGGCAGCGACGCCACGAACTCGACGATGCGCGGGGCCTTGTACGAGGCCATCTGCTCATGCGCCCAGTCGATGATCTCCTGTGCAGTAATCGTGCCTGCATGCGCCGCATCGGGCACCACCAGCGCCTTCACGGTCTCGCCGCGCTTTTCGTCCTTCACGCCGATCACGCAGACCTCGTGAATCGCCGGATGCCGGTACATCAGCGCCTCCACTTCAGCCGGCCACACCTTGTAACCGGACGCGTTGATCATACGTTTGAGACGATCGGTCATGAAGAAATAGCCGTCTTCGTCGATATGGCCAAGATCGCCGGTTCGCAGAAACCGCTTGCCGTCGAGTTCGATGAACGCTTCGGCCGTCGCCTTCGGATTGCCCCAGTAGCCCTGCATGACTTGCGGCCCATGGGTGACGATCTCACCGGTTTCGCCTTGCGGCAGCTCCTGCAGCGAGACCGGATCGATCACGCGCGAGTCGACGTCGAACACGGGAATGCCCAGGCACTGCGGTTTCGGGCGATGCGGCGGATTGATGTGCGTGCCGGCAATCGTCTCCGTCATGCCGTAGCCCTCCACATAATCAAGCCCGGTCAGCGCCTTGAGCTTTCTGGCAATCGCGTCCGGCATCGCCGCGCCGCCGCCGCGCGTGCCCGTGAGGCTCGACAGATCGTATTCGCCGAGCTTCGGGTTCGAGAGGAAATCGACCATCATCGTCGAGATGGACTGCCATGCGGTGACGCGATATTTCTGCATGCATAGCGCGGCGGCCTCGCGATCCCAACGCGGCAACAGCACGATCGTCGCGCCGGAAAAGACCGCGCTATTCATGCCGCCCTGCATGCCGGTCACATGAAAGAGCGGCAATACCGATAGATAAACGCCGTCCGGCGGCGACGAGAACCAGACGCAGCCGCCGAGCGCCGTGCTCATCACGCTGCGGTGCGTATGCATGCAGCCCTTCGGCTTGCCGGTGGTGCCGGACGTATAGGGCATCACGCACAGATCGTCGGGACCGGTGGTGAGCGGCCCTGGCGCAATGCGCCGTTCGAGCACTTCCTGCCAGGGCGTGACGCCGGGAATCGCGAACGTCTTGCGCGGCGCGGCGACGAATTCAGGCACGGGAATCGGCGATGCCTGCTTCAGATAATCGCTATAAGTCGCCACGATGGCGTGCTCGAGGCCCTTGCCAGACCCGCCGCCGATCAACGGCTCGACGTTCGCGAACAGGCATTGCGGCGCGATGATCGTGGTCGCACCGCTGTCCTCCACGTAATGCGTCAGCTCGGCGGTCATGTTCATCGGATTGACCGGCACCACTATCGCGTTCGCCCGCAGGATGCCGTAGTAAGCGATGATCCATTGCGGACTGTTCTGCATATACAGCAGCACGCGGTCGCCTGCCTTGACCTGGCACTCCTGCTGCAGAAAGCCCGCGATCCGTTCGGTTTCGTCCTTGAATTCGGCAAACGTGATCGCCGTGCCGTAGAAGATGATGAACGGCTTGTGAGGATAGCGCGCCGCCGCGACTTCGGCGTTATAGAAAAGATTGGTCTCGGGCAGCGTCAAATGGACCGGCACTTGCGGCGGCCAATGCGGGTGATGGCGTTCGTTCATCAGCGTCTCCTGCTTTTTACTGTCGGTGCGCGCTTCGTTCCTGCCGCGCGTTTCGTTCACATCGCCACGTCTGACCAGCGTGACGCTCAGACGATGATCGCGCCGCCGTCCACCGCGAATTCCTGGCCGGTGATATGACGCGACGCCTCGCTCGCGAGAAACACGATCGGACCTTTGAGATCTTCGTCGCCACCCAGACGCTGCAACGGCGTGCGCGAGACGATCGTGTCTTCGAGTTTGCCGAGCAGACCCGCCGACATCTTCGACGGGAAAAAGCCCGGGCAAATCGCGTTGACGTTGATGTTGTACTTGCCCCATTCCGCAGCAAGCGCCCGCGTGAAATTGATCGCCGCGGCCTTGGACGTGTTGTATGCAATCGTGTTCATGCCGGGCGGCGAACCCTTCAAGCCCGCCACCGAAGCGATATTGACGATCTTGCCCGCGCGCCGCGGAATCATGCTGCGTTTGCCCACTTCGCGAGCGAGAAAGAACGGCGCGTTGACGTTCAGGTTCATGACCTTGTGCCACGCTTCGTCGGGATAGTCTTCGGCGGGCGCGCCCCATGTCGCGCCCGCGTTGTTGACGAGAATATCGATGCGGCCATGCAGCCCCAGCACTTCATCCACGAGGCCGGGGATACCTTCGAAGCGCTGCAGGTCGTTGACCACCGTTTGCACCTCGATGCCAAGCTGTTGCAGATGCGTTTTCGCCTCGGCGAGTTCGTCGGCCTTGCGCGCGGTGATGGCCACACGGCAGCCCATTTCGCCAAGCGCCTCGGCCATTTGCAGACCGAGTCCGCGCGAGCCGCCGGTGATGAGTGCAACCTTGCCGTCCAGTTGAAACAGGTCCTTCACAGACATTGCGTCGCTCCTCCAGATTTGTTCTGCCATGCAGATCGGTATGCCGCGTTTTGCGCCCCATCATACGTGCCGAAATTCAGCCTGTAAATAAAAGCACGATCATTCACTTTCGTTATAAACTGGCACGCAGCATCGCGTGGCGGAGCATCGGGAATTACCCGAATACCGCGCTTTTCAACCGCGCCGTGCCGATACGTTCGAGGGCGTTTTTTACGCGTGTCTTACGTAGCTGTTCCGCATAGCGGCTTACTTTTCACGGGTCTTCTCTCATGCAAGATGCGCTGATCATCAACTCACGCGACCTCGAGTTTCAGCTGTTCGAAGTGCTCGAGGCAGAGACGCTCACACGCCGCGTACGTCACGCCGATCACAGTCGCGAGACCTTCAACGCCGCGCTCGAAACCGCGCATGCGGTCGCCGTGGAAAAGTTCGCGACGCACAACCGTCTCTCGGACGAACACGAACCGCAGTTCGACGGTCAACGGGTCACCCTGCCCGCCGAGGTGAAGGACGCACTCGACGCGATGCGCGCCACCGGCTTTCTCGCCGCGGGCAAGGACTACGAATGGGGCGGCATGCAGTTGCCGTCGGTGATTTCGTTTGCGTGCCTGTCGCTCTTCAAGAGTGCGAACATTGCCACCGCGTCGTACGCCATGCTGACCACGGCGAACGCGAACGTGATCGAGCGCTTCGGCAGCGCCGCGCAAAAACGCAAGTATCTGCAAGCGCTATTCGAAGGCCGCGCATTCGGCACCATGGCGTTGACGGAGCCGCAGGCGGGCTCGAGCCTGTCCGACCTCGTCACGAGCGCCACGCCCAATGCGGACGGCACCTATTCGATTCGCGGCAACAAGATTTTCATTTCAGGCGGCGATCACGAGTTGAGCGAGAACATCGTTCATCTGGTGCTGGCGCGCATTCCCGGCGGGCCGCCGGGCGTCAAGGGCATTTCGCTCTTCACCGTGCCGAAGTTTCATGTCAACGACGACGGCAGCCTCGGCGCGCGCAACGACGTCGCGCTCGCGGGACTGATTCACAAGATGGGCTGGCGCGGCACCACATCGACCATGCTGTCGTTCGGCGAACACGGTGAATGCATCGGCGAACTGGTAGGCGAGCCGCATCACGGTCTCGCGTACATGTTCCACATGATGAACGAGGCGCGCATCGGCGTCGGTCTCGGCGCGGTCATGCTCGGCTATCGCGGCTATCTGGCGTCGCTCGATTACGCGCGCGAACGGCCGCAAGGACGCCGCCCCGACAACAAGAATCCGCTCGATCCGCAATTGCGGCTGATCGAACACGCCGACGTGCGCCGCATGCTGCTCGCACAAAAAGCCTATGTGGAAGGTGCTTACGCGTTGTGCCTGTACGCGGCACGTCTCGTCGACGAACAGAACACCGGCGAGAACGAAGCCGCGCGTGCCGAAGCAGGCCTGCTGCTCGATCTGCTGACGCCGGTGGTGAAATCCTGGCCGTCCCAATGGTGTCTCGAAGCGAATAGCCTTGCGATCCAGATTCACGGCGGCTACGGCTATACGCGTGAATATCCGGTCGAGCAGTTCTATCGCGACAATCGGCTGAACATGATTCACGAAGGCACGCACGGCATTCAGGCCATCGATCTGCTCGGCCGCAAGGTGACGATGAAACAGGGCGCCGCGCTCAAACAACTGGCGCGTGAAATCCAGCACACGATCGATGCGGCGCGCGAACGCCCGGCATTGCATGCGCATGCCGATGCGCTCGGCGAAGCATGGACCGATGTGACTGCCACAGTCGAAGCGTTGCTGCCCACGCTGGCCCATGACAGCGAACGCGCGCTCGCCAATGCAAACGCGTTTCTCGAAGCATTCGGCCACATCGTGATTGCGTGGACGTGGTTGCGCCAGGCGCTCGTCGCGAGCACCGCGCTACCCGCCTCGCATAGCGAAGCGGACGCGGACTTTTATCGCGGCAAGCTGCATGCATGCCAATGGTTCTTCCGCTGGGAACTGCCGCGCGTCGCCTTGATGCTCGCCACGTTGCGCAGTCTTGACGACACCACGCTCAGCATGGCGCCACAATGGTTCTAGGCGCTCGGGTATCAACGGGCTCGCAGCCCGATATGTGGAACATCCTCGTCACAAGCACGCAACGGAAGTCGTCGCAATGATTGCCGGAACGGCTGCCAATGCGGCATTCCGGCCAGTTTTTCCAGCATGAGCGCTTCGGCTGGAGTATTGTTTAAGCGCGCCGGGAGCCTCGCGGCATCACTCTTCTACAAGACAGGGTGCTCCTCGTGGGCGGAAAAGTGCTCGCAAGCGCGTGGTTTTTTGCATGCAACGAAGCGACATCAACTTTTCGAGGATGGAGAAAACGTGAAAACAGTCAATCTTTTGAAGGCGCTCGGCATCGCATTGTGTGTGGCAACTGCGTCCAGCGCCTATGCCCAGGCGAGCGACGCGATGGCGTCCGGCGATATGGCGGCGCCCAGTGCCAAAACGGTGAAGAAGACGGACCGCGCGCTGGGTCTGCAAGTGCGCAAGGCTCTATCGAGAGCGCAGGGTTTTGACGTGTCGAACGTGTTCGTCCGGGCCCGTGGCGGTGCGGTGACGATCACGGGATCGGTGCCCGACGGCGCGCAGATTCCGCAGGCGGAGGAAGTGGCGAAAGGTGTGGCCGGCGTGAAGTCGGTGAACAATAAGCTCACGATCGGCACGCAGGGCGGCGGCGGAGGTTAAGCGCCCGCTTTCACCCGGTGACTTGCCGGTGACGACAGGCAACGCCGCTCGTCGCTCGATTGCGAGCGTGAGGCGTTGCCTGTCGTCCTGGTATTTGAACCGTTTATTGAAGCGCTCATTGAAAGGCACATGGAAGCGCTTATCGTCGAACGAGGCCGACCACGTAACGGCACACGTCTTCGCCCGCATTGAAGAACTCGCATTCGAGCGGCGCGCCAAGCTGCAGACAATCCCCTGCTTCCAGCCGATAAACCTGCTTGCCTTCCCGGAAGGTCAACACGCCAAGCGTCACCCAGATCTGCTGATGCTGGAACACGAAAGCATCCGGCGGATACGGTACTTTCACGCCCGGCGGCAACTCGATCTCGAGCAATTCCAGCACGCCGCCCGTGGGTGGCGAGATGCGCCGGCGCGTGTAGCCGGTCTCCGGGTCTTGCCAGACCGCTTGTTCCGCATGCCGCACGAGCCGCTCGCCGGTCTGCTCGGCGAGCGCCAGCAAGGTCGACAAGGTCAGCCCGAACGCGCCTGACAGACGCCCCAGCACCGTCGCCGTGGGACTCGCCTCGCCTCGTTCGATCTTGCTGATCATCGCCTTCGACACACCCGAGCGCTCCGCCAGCTCGCTCAGCGACCAGTTGCGCGCCTCGCGTTCGGTCTTCACGCGCGAGGAGATCGCCTGGGTCAGATCGATGGCAGCGGATTCGGACATGGAAAGATCGGCGAGTTGGAGAGTGAGGAAAGTGGGCACCGCAAATTATATCGAGGCAGTGTGGGCCTGGACGCTGACGCCCCGCGTCCGCCTCGCCGCCCATTAAAGGCCGAAATCAATGTCTTGCATAGTGATTTTTCGTCCACTATATTAAACGAAAGATCGCGCGGTATGCCGCAAGCGCAGCCTGCACGACCCCACGCGACTCGAACGCAGCAAGCATTCGTCCACCCCAGCCGGAAGACACCATGCCGAAGGAAATCGTTCTCAACGCTTTTGACATGAACTGCGTCGGCCACATCCAGCAAGGCATGTGGACCCATCCGCGCGATCAGTCCACGCGCTATACGGATCTGCAGTATTGGACCGACTACGCCCGCACGCTCGAAGCGGGCCTGTTCGACGGCATCTTTTTCGCCGATGTGGCCGGCGTCTACGACGTCTACGGCGGCAACCCCGACGCCGCCCTGCGCGGCGCCGTGCAGGTGCCGGTCAACGACCCGACGCTGCTGATTCCGGCCATGGCCGCGATGACGCGGCATCTGTCGTTCGGCGTCACGTCCAATCTCACGGTCGAGCAGCCGTATCTGTTCGCGCGGCGCATGTCGACGCTCGATCATCTGACGCGCGGCCGGGTCGGCTGGAACATCGTCACCGGCTACCTGGACAGCGCGTCGCGCGCGATCGGCCTGACCGGGCAGATGGCGCACGACGACCGCTACGACCTCGCCGACGAATACATGGAACTGGTCTACAAACTGTGGGAATGCAGTTGGGAAGACGGCGCGGTGCTGCGCGACAAAGTCCAGGGCGTGTATGCGGACGCGTCGAAAGTCCATGTGATCCATCATCACGGCAAGCAGTATCGGGTGGACGCCATGCACTTGAGCGAGCCGTCGCCGCAGCGTACGCCGGTGCTGTATCAGGCGGGTTCGTCGGCGCGCGGCAAACGGTTCGCCGCGGCGCACGCCGAGTGCGTGTTCGTCAACGGTCAGGCGAGGCCGGCCGTGAAAGCGATCGTCGACGATATTCGCGCGCATGCCGTTGCGGGTGGCCGCCACGCGGACGACATCAAGGTGTTGCTCGGGCAAACCGTCATCACCGGACGCACGGACAGCGAGGCGCAGGAGAAGTACGCGGAGTACCGCCGTTATGTCAGTTCCGAGGCGGCGCTCGTGCATGCGGCGGCGTCGCTCGGTATCGACTTCGCGCGCTACGACCTCGACGAGCCGATCGAAACCGGCAAGAGCCAGGCCATCGTATCGAACGTCGAAGCCATGACGCGCGCGGCGGGTCCGCAATGGACCAAACGCAAGCTGCTCGAACAGATGATGCTGGGCAGCCGCCAGGCGCCGCTCGTCGGCTCGGCCGAACGGGTGGCGAGCGAGCTGATCGCGTGGACCGAGGAAGCGGGCGTGGACGGCTTCAATCTATCGCGCACAGTCGCGCCGGAATGCTTCGAGGATTTCATCGAGCACGTCGTGCCGATTCTGCAGGAATGTGGCGCTTACAAGCGAGCGTATCGCGAGGGCACGTTGCGCGAAAAACTCTTCGGGCATGCACGTTTGCCTTCCAGCCACACGGCTGCGAAGTTCCGCTCGCCCGCTTGTGCCGCTGCCTCGGTTCCAGGCAATGCTTAGCAATCACGCCGTCTCGCAACGGCGCGGCGATTTTTCCGCAGAGGCTCCCATGCTTGACAAGCGCACCTTCCGCGACGCGATGGCCGGCCTCGGCGCCGCCGTCAACATCATCACGAGCGACGGCGCGGCGGGTCTGGCCGGCTGCACCGCATCGGCGGTCTGCGGCGTGACGGACGAGCCGCCCACGCTACTCGTCTGCATCAATCGCAGCAGCCGCAACAACGCCGCTTTTCGCGCCAATGGCAAACTCTGCGCCAACGTGTTGAGCGCGGAACAGCAGACGCTCGCCGCGCACTTCGCCACCAGCACGCTGCCGATGGCGGAACGCTTTGCCGCCGCGCAATGGGATACCCTTGCGACAGGCGCACCGGTCCTGCACGGCGCGCTCGCCTCGCTGGACTGCGAGATCGAATCGGTCACCGAAGTCGGCACGCACACGGTGTTCTTTTGCGCCGTGAAAGCCGCGCATACGCACGTCGCCGGCGATGCGCTGATCTACTTCGGCCGCCGCTATCACCGGGTCGGCGCGCGCTCCGTGCATGCCACGCACACGGCCGAAACCGGCGCGCTCGCCGCTGAATCGGCCGACTAACGCAGGATGCACGGCACAAGACACGCATGAAAGAGGCCTCGGCAAGCCCGCATCGATCGAGCCGCGCGATGGCCGGCAAGACGCGTTCGCTCGTGATTCTGCTGCTCTGCCAGGTGGGCGCGATGAGCGTGTGGTTTTCATCGTCGGCCGTAGTTGCGATCGTCAGGCAGGCAGAGAATCTGTCTGCCTTGCAGGCGACTTTGCTCACGAGCGCCGTACAGGCCGGGTTCGTGGCCGGCACCGTGACGAGCGCCCTGCTCTCCCTCGCCGACCGCTACGATCCACGGCGGCTCTTCATGGCCAGCGCGCTGACGGCGGGCGTGGCCACCGCGTGTCTCGTGTTCCTCGCGCCGGCGAGTCCGCTCGCGATCCTGCTGCGGCTGTTGACGGGCATCTGCATGGCAGGCGTCTATCCGGTCGGCATGCGCCTCGCGGCGACCTGGGCAAAAGGCGACCTGGGCCTGTTGATCGGTCTGCTGGTCGGCGCGCTGACTTTCGGCTCGGCGAGTCCGCATCTGCTGGCGGCGCTCGGCGGTTCGAGCTGGCGCGCGATCTATGGCATCTCGGCATGCTGCGCGCTGCTGGCGGGCGTCGCGATTCTGCTGTGCGGCGTCGGCCCGAACATGGCGCGCGCGACGCGCATCGAATGGTCCGCGTTGGCGGGCGCCTGGCGTAACCCCGCGTTGCGGCTCGCGAACCTCGGTTATCTCGGTCACATGTGGGAGTTGTACGCGATGTGGGCGTGGCTCGCCGTGTTCCTGCAAGCGAGCTTTGCGGCGGCCGGCATGCGAGAGCCGCGCGCGGCGGCCGAATGGCTGACCTTCGGCGCGGTCGCGGCGGGCGCGCTCGGCGCATGGCTCGGCGGCGTATTGGCGGACCGGCTCGGCCGCACGACGGTGACGATCGGCGCGATGGCCGTGAGCGGCGCGTGCGCCGCCCTAATGGGTTGGTTGCTCGGCGCGCCGGTCTGGCTGGTCGGCTGCGTGGCGCTGTGCTGGGGGATTTCGGTGATCGCCGATTCCGCGCAGTTCTCGGCGAGCATTGCTGAGCTCGCCGAACCGGCGTCGATCGGGACCTTGTTGACCGCGCAGACCTGCGCGGGTTTTCTGTTGACGCTGGTGAGCATCCATCTGGTGCCGGACGTCGTCGCGTTGGCGGGTTGGCGCGGCGCCTTCAGCATGCTCGCGATCGGGCCGATTCTCGGCTGCATCGCGATGGCGCGTTTGCGGCGTTTGCCGGATGCGCGACGGCTTGCGGGTGGGCGACGCTAGCGCCTTGGGCCGCTTAGGCTCAAGTCCGTTCGCCCCCAACTACGCGCGCACGATACCGCTCAACGGCCGCCCCGCCGACGTCTGGCCAAACAGCGCGGACGCCGTGCGCTGCGGATCGAGCCCGAAGCTTTCGCTCGCGGTGCCGGCAATCAACGCATCGAGCGAGGTGGTCGGTTTGAGGTCGCGTGCTTCGTAAAGGTCGTGCGGCGCGAGGCCTGGCCAATCGGCGATCACACGTCCGCCCTGCACCGAGCCGCCCAGCACCATCGCGACCGAACCCGTGCCGTGATCGGTGCCGCCCGTGCCGTTGGCGGCGGCGGTTCTGCCGAACTCCGTGGCGACCAGCACGATGGTCTTGCTCCACAACGGGCCCATGCCGTCGCGCAATGACGCGAGCATCGTGTCGAGCGCCTTCAACTGATTGGCGAGGCGCGCGTTCTGCGCGCTGTGCGTGTCCCAGCCGCCGGTTTCGATCATCGCGATCCGTGGACCGTTCTCGCGTGACAGGAAACTGGCGGCGAGCTTGCCGAGACTCGCCGGATCCTGACGCGCGCTGGCATCACCCGCGAGGCCGCGCGCGGTCATCGCCGACTCCCACAGCGGGCGCAACTGCGCGTCCTGGTCGTAGAGCTGCGAGACCCGCGTGAGCAGATCGTCGGGCGCTTGCGGCAGCGCCGAGGGCGCATACGAGGTCACCGCCGCCGGGCCGCGCAACGCCATCGGCACGGTCGGCGCGAAGGCAATCGCGTTCTCGCGCGTGGCGGGCAACTGCGCGACGAGCCGGTTCAGCCAGCCGTCTTTCATCTGATACGGCGACGTGCCGCCGGTCTCGAGCACGTTCTGTCCGTCGAAGTGCGAACGGTCGCGATACGGCGACGCCACCGCGTGCACGAACAGCGCCTGATGGTTCGCATACAGCGCGGCGGTCTGCACCAGCGCGGGATGCAGCGCGAAGGTGCCGTTCAGGCGTGGCGCGTTCGAGGTGTCGATGGCGAGCGCGCCGCGCAGTGTGGCGTAGGCGGGTTCGGCGTAGGGCACGACGATGTTCAGACCGTCGGCGGCGCCGCGCTGGATCACGAACACGAAACGGTTCTCGGTGGCGACGCTCGCGAACGCGATCCGCGGCGACACCAGCATCGCGCCCGCACCGGCAGCGGCGACGCTCAGAAACTTGCGGCGTGACAGCATGGCATTCATCTCCGTTGAAAATCCGGCGAGACCAGTAACAACGCGATCGCGGTGGACGCGCTTTCGGCACGCGATACCGCCGTGGCCGTCGGCGCACTGAGCGAACCGGCGAGCAAGGTCTGGCCGAGTGCGCGCGCATCGAGCCGGTCGCCGACCTGCGACGCGAAACGCTGCGCTACTTCGACCCGGCGCACGAGCGCGTCGGGCGCGGCCCAGCTCGCGGCGATGTCGTCGTAGCCGGCGGGCGAGCCCGGACGCCACACCGGCTGGCCGAGTTGCGTGAGAATGGGCGCCGTCTGCAGCTTGCCGAGGTCCTGCCAGCCGAGTCCGCGCATCGAGGAAATGGTCCACTCCCACGGCGTCTTGAACTTCACGGCGGTAGGCGACCACGCTTGCGGCAGGTCGATCAAGGCGCGGTAGACGGTCGGCAGATCGCCGCCGCTGCGCTCGAATGCGCCGGCCAGATGCTCGCTCACGCCGGGCGTCGGATTATCGGCGACGAAATGACGGGCTAGCTTGCCGCCAATATGCTGCGCGGTCGCCGGCGCGCTCGCGAGGTCGTGCAGAATCGCGAGCGCCTGCTCAACGCCAGGTTGATCGTAGCGACGACCCATGATGGTCCGCGAACCGGGTTCGTGCAGGGCGGCGCGAAACACGAAGGTGCCCGGCGCGGCGTTCTGCTGCATGGCCAGCCGGCCCGCGCTGCCGGCATTGCCGGCGTTCGCCGGATTGCCCGCGACGCTCCAGCCGGTCAGCGCGCGGGCGAATTCGGTGACGTCGTCCTGGTTGTAGCCGCTGCGCACGCCGAGCGTGTGCAGTTCCATGATTTCGCGCGCGAGGTTTTCGTTCAGCCCGCGCTTGCGCTCGGGATTGCGCTGCGCGGCGCGCATGGCCGCCATGCTGTCCGGTCCCACGGAGCGCGTCTGATCGAGAAACAGCTGCATGGCCGGATGACGCTCGACGGCCACCAGCATGTCTTCAAAGCGACCCAGCACGTGCGGGCGAATCGCCTCGGCCTCGAACGAACCGGCCAGCGCCGCGACGCCGGGCTTTTCGGTGGAGACCGCGAAATGGTTGGCCCAGAAATGCACCAGCCGCTCGACGAACGGCGTCTGTGTGGTCAATGCGCTTGTCACCCGTGCATTGACCGATGAGCGGTACATGTCGAGTATTTCGCCGCGAATCGCTTTTCGTTCGGCTTGCCTGGCAGTTTGCGCGTTCGCTTGCGGCGGGCTTTGTGTGTCGGTCTGAGTGTTTGTTTGCGCGTTCGCCTGAGCGCTGGTTTGCGCGTCAGGCTTTGTCATGTCTTGCCCGCTGGCTTGCCCATCGAGCCTTGCCATGTTCTGCGCGTTCGCGGAGCGAGCCGCCGCGCCCTCGCCCGCATTCTGGCGAGCCTGCTGATTGAACTGCATGCGCTGCTGCACCAGCTCGGTGGAGAGCGTCACCGAGTCGGGCTGGCTCGCCCACGCAGCCGGCCGCGCCTGGTACTGCTCGAATTGCGCGAGCAGCCAGGCTTTCGGGTCGGCGGGCGGCGTGTCGTCGGCACGCGCGCCCAGGCCGAAGCGGTTCAGCGCAATCGCCGCGGTGTTCAGGTTCGGTGAGTTGGCCATACCATCCTCTTCGGCTGTGGATACTCCTTGAACGGCCGCCAGGCGAAAATCCGTCGCGGCTGCTGCGGTTTTTTCACTCGCCCGAAGATTCGCTCGATGCCTGATTCGCCGGTTTCTTCGCCGGGTTGTTCTCATTCGCCGCCGGCGCAGGTTCACGCCATTGCCCGCGCACTTTCAGGCTGTCGGCGAATCGAACCCGCTCCTCGGGCGACAAGCTCGCCGCGAAGTCCGCCACACTGCCTTCCACCTGCGCGCGCAGATGGCTGTCGGCTTCGCGCGTGCGCGCAAGCGCGGCGTCGAGCGCGGCGCGATCGAACTGCGGCGCCACCAGCAGACGCAACACTTCGCGACGCCCGTCGCGGCCTTCGCGGGCATATTGCCGGCCGTCGCGGCGCGCGTCTTTCAAGCCATCGACAAAGGCTTTCTGCCGCTCAGCGGAAAGCGTTTCCGCAGCGAAGCGCAGCGCGCGCTGTTGCGCCAGCACGGGCGCCGTCGCGCCGCGCGCGGCAAACCATTGATAAGCCCCTCCGACGATCGCGCCTACCAGAAACACATTCAGCACCAGCGAGGCCGCCAGCACGATTTTCCACGACCGGCCGTTCATTCGTCGCTCCAATCGGCGGACGAACCACCGAAGCTCGAAGTTAAATAAGACGACTCATGCGCTTGCGGCGCCTGCGGTCCCGTTCCCGTCAGCACGAAGAACGACACGGCGAAAGCGCCGGCCACGCCGCCCAGCAGTCCAACGCCCGCGACCGCCGCGCCGGACCACCACAAGCGCCGCCGCGGCGCCACCGGTTGTCGCACAGGCGCGCTGTCGAGCACACGCTTGAGCAGGGCCGCGTCCGGCGGTTCGACCTTGTCGGCGGCAAGCCATGTATCGACGCCGGCCGCCTCCGCCAACAGCGCATCGGCTTCGGCGCGATGCGACTGCGCCCACGCCTGCGCCGCCGCGCGATCCTGTTGCGGCCAGCGGCGCGGCTCGGCGCCGTAAGCCTCGACGATCTGCTGAAATCTTTCGGGCGTCATGACTTGTCCTTGCTAAGGCCGCTGCCGGCCAGTTGAGCGCGCAGATTGCGGCGCGCGCGTGCCAGCAGACTTTCCAACGCATCGACGCTGATGCCCATCAGGGCCGCGGCGTCGATGTTCGACATCTCCTGGTAGTAGTTGAGTACCAACGCCTCGCGCTGGCGTGCCGGCAACGCGGCGAGTGCATCGCGAACCCGCTGGGCCTCTGCACGCGCTTCGAGAGTGGCCTCGGGGAGCGCGGCGGGATCGATCTCCTCGGGCATCTCTTCGCGCGGCTCCTCGCGCCGGCCGCGCAGCCGGTCATAGCAGAGATTGAGCGCGACGCGATGGACCCACGTGTCGAACTTCGCCTCGCCTTCCCGCCAGCGTGACGCCTGTTTCCAGATGCGCACGAACACCTCCTGCGCCACGTCTTCCGCTTCCATGCGGTCGCCCAGCATGCGTGTGGCGAGCGCGAGCAGACGCGGCAGCTTGCGCGAGACGAGCGAGCGGACCGCGGCCGGATCTTGCCGGCCGACCTGTTCGAGCAGTTCCGCGTCGGGGTCGCGTTCGCTCAAGGTCTGGCGCTCCTCAGCGCGAGTGCGTCGCGCCGCATGGATCGCGCCGTGGGATGAACGTCACGCCTTCCAATGCCTCTCATGCCGGCTACACCTCACACGGATGGTTGCACGCGCACCGGTTCGAACAGTGCGCGCGGGACGGAAGACGGCACGCGTTGCCATGCACGGCCGCAATCAATATACGACGACCGCCGGCCGATAGTAGGCCGGCCGCGCCGGGTACACCACACAGCCGGCGAGCATGACCGCCAGCAGAATCATCACGAGCGTTTTCATAGCAGTCTGCCTCGTTGAAGAACGCAGCGGGCCGAACAAGATCGAGCGTCGCGACGCTCTCAGGTCATGCCCAATGGCCTTCGACCCAGCGCCAGTTGGGACCACGCGCCACCCAGTGCCCCGGCACCCAGCGATGACCGACGCGCACCGCCTGCCAGTGGCCGCCCACCCAGACATAACGGCCTTGGGCCCAACGCCAGTGGCCCGGATCCCATGCGTAACCGGCACGCGGCGCCGGCATCACTTCGACGCGCGGCGGCGGCGGCGCCATCGGCGCGACGATCACCGCCTGCGCGAAGGCCGGCGCGGCGGTAAGCGTGGCGGCGCAGGTCAGCGTCGCAGCCAGCATGGCGGTGAGCAGGCGAAGCGGTTTGGTGGATGTCATGTTGGTTTCTCCCATGAGAGCCGAAGCCGGAAAGCGGCTCCGTTTCCTGTTGAACGCAGCAGCCGAAAAAATCCGTCGCTGCGGGCTGTGTGAAAAATTGAAAGGGAAGAAGGATGCGGGAAAAACCGTGGTGAAACGCGAGGCACAGCGCCGCAGCCGGTTCCACGTTGCCATGCGGCGTCAGCGGAACGACAGCAAAGGTTATGCAAATGAATAAAAAACGAGGGCTTCGGTAAGGTTCACGCCCCGAAATCTTAATTAACGAATGGTCCAATGCGCGCAGTTTGTCGCGGTAAGACCACTAGCACTAGCTGTATTTCTAACAATATCCCCAGCGAACATCCACACCTACGTTGATGCAAACGCTGAACGGCGAAGTCGAATCTGGAGCCTGTCCAATGTTCCGTAGAACCCTCTTACCCATCCCGTTCGCGGCGCTGCTTGCGCTCGCAGCTTGCGGCAACAACAGCGTGAGCACGCCTGCGCCGGTGGTATCGGCTCAGGACGCCGTGGCCACGGCCACGCCGATCAAGCACGTCGTGGTGATCTTCGGCGAGAACGTTTCGTTCGATCACTACTTCGGCACCTACCCGAACGCTTCCAACCCGACCGGCGAACCGCAATTCGTCGCAGCCGCGGGCACGCCGACGGTCAACAACCTCAGCAGCAACAACCTGATCACGGCGAACCCGAACGCGCTGGCCACCTCGCCGAACACGGCTGGCCGCACGGTGGGCAGCGTGACGATCGCCGGCCTCGGCCTGCCGGTAGCCGATCTGCTGCCGTTCCGTCTGGACCGCTCGCAAGCCAATACGTCGAGCCAGAACCACGCCTACGCGGCCGAAGAGCTCGCGTATAACAACGGCGCGATGGACGCGTTCCCGCTGTTTACGGCAGCCGGCTCGACCATCGCCGGCAGCACCGGCGCGTTCGCCACGAAGGGCCAGGTGCTCGGCTACTTCGACGGCAACACGGTCACGGCCCTGTGGAACTACGCGCAGAACTTCGCGATGAACCAGAACGCGTACACGGACACGTACGGTCCGTCGACGCCGGGTGCGCTCGAAGTGGTGTCCGGCCAGAACAACGGCGTCGTCGTCACCGGCGGCACCTCGGCCAATGCGATTCCTGACTCGGCTGGCAGCTTCACGATGATCGGCGACCTCGACCCGACCGGCGACGTCTGCACGATCGCGGCAAAGAGCACGACGACCGGCGCGATGTCGTCGAATAACAAGAACATCGGCGACCTGCTCAACGCGAAGGGCCTGACGTGGGGCGGCTTCATGGGCGGCTTCAACCTGCAGACCGTCAACCCGAACGGCACGGTCGGCTGCGCACGCTCGACCTTCTCGCAAGTGCTGAACGCGACCAAGGCCGACTACGTGCAGCATCACGCGTGGTTCCAGTATTACGCGAGCACGGCTAACCTGGCGCATACGCGTCCGTCGTCGACGGCGGTGATCGGCTCCACGGATCCGCTCGACAACACGGCAACGCCGGTGCACCACCAGTACGACACCGACGACTTCTTCGCCGCGGTGAAGGCGGGCAACTATCCGTCGGTGAGCTTCCTGAAAGCGCCGGCGATCGGTGACGGCCACCCGGGCAACTCGGATCCGATCGACGAACAGGCTTTCGTCACGAAGGTGATCAACTTCCTGCAACAGCAGCCTGACTGGAAGAACACCGCTGTGATCATCGCCTACGACGATTCGGACGGCTGGTACGACCACCGCTTCAAGGCGCCGACGAGCGCATCGTTCGATTCGACCACGGCGCAGTCCGCGGGCGGCAAGACGGTGGCAGGCAGCGACAACCTGAGCGGCGTGGGTCAGTGCACGGCAGCGGGCGCGGTGCAGCCGCAGGGCGTGAACGGCGGCGCGGTGAACGGCCGTTGCGGCCCGGGTACGCGTACGCCGTTTATCGTGGTGTCGCCGTGGGCGAAGGTCAACTTCGTCGACGATACGCCGATCACCCAGGCCTCCGTGGTGCGCTTCATCGAGGACAACTGGCTGGGCGGTCAACGCCTGGGCGGTGGCTCGTTCGACGCGACGGCGGGCAGCATCATGAACATGTTCAACTTCTCGGGCTCCGGCAACAATCCGACGCTGTTCCTGGATCAGAACCTGGGTACGAAGCTGGCAGCCGCACCGGCGAGCTGATCCGCGGACGTGCCGAGCGCTCTTCTCCTCCGCTTGCCGTTGCGTGATGCACGGGTCGTATTCGTGCCTCACGCCGCGCGGCGGCGCGTAGTGAAAAGCGTCGCGCACCCTAAGTCGTAGTTGGGCGTCGAGCCAGTGCAAACGTGCTGGCTCGATTTTGCTTTTTATCGCACCCGATCGAATTACCTGTCATCACCGCCATGAACCATCCTTCAGACGCCGTCCTGCCTTCGCATCTGCCAGCGGGCGGCGAGCCCGGCCCCGTGATTACCCGCCGCTCGTGGCTCAGGCTGCTCGCGTGGAGCGCGGCCGGTATCGTGCTCGCGTTCATCGTCTACTGCGCGTACGCGCTCGTGTATCCGGAGCGCACGCCGTCCGCGGTCGGCGAGATCGTCGAGGAAATCACCGGCGCGAATCCGCATCCGGTGATGTTGATGCGTCCGCAGAGCGCGCCGCTGAGCGCCGTGGCGCTGCTCGGCAAACAGATTTTTTTCGACCAGAGTCTGTCGGCGTCCGGCACGCAGTCGTGCGCGTCGTGTCACTCGCCGCAGCATTCGTATGGGCCGGATAACGCGTTCCCGGTGCAACTCGGTGGCGCGCATATGAACCAGGCGGGTTATCGTCCGCCGCCGTCGCTCACGTATCTGTACCGTCAGGCGCCGTTCAGCATCGGCCCGGATCAGGGCGACACCGACGTGCCGGTGGATATGACGCAACTGGCGACGCAAGCCGTCGGCGTGCAGCGCGCGCAAAAGACGGCGCTCGCCGCGCCCGCCGCTCCGGCGATGGTGCCGCAAGGCGGCCTGTTCTGGGACGGCCGTGTCGATACTTTGCAGGACCAGGCACTCGGACCTTTGACCAACCCGGTGGAAATGGCCAACGCAACACCGGAGGATGTCGCTCACAAGCTGCTGGCGACCAGATATCTGGATCAATTCAAGCAGATCTTCGGACCCGGCATCGTCACCAATCCGAGCCTGTTGATTTCCGAGGCGATGTTCGCCGTTGGGCGTTATCAGATCGAGGATCCGTCGTTCCACACTTTTAGCAGCAAGTATGACTACTGGCTCGAAGGCAAGGCGCGCTTGACGCATGCCGAGCTGCACGGCTTGCAGTTGTTCAACGACAAGGACAAGGCGAACTGCGCCGGCTGCCATTTGAGCCAGCCGAGCAAGGACGGCTTGCCGCCGGTGTTCACCGACACGCAATACGAAGCGCTCGGCGTGCCGCGCAATCCGGCGATTCCCGCCAACAAGGATCCGAAGTTCTTCGATATGGGCGTGTGCGGACCGTTCCGCGACGACCTCGCCAAACAGACGCAGTATTGCGGCATGTTCCTCACGCCGACGCTGCGCAATGCGGCTGAACGCAAGGTGTTTTTCCATAACGGCGTGTATCACGATCTCAAGCAGGTGATGGACTTCTACAACCTGCGCAATACGTCGCCGGAGAAAATCTATCCGCGCGATGCGTCGGGCAAGGTGCAGAAGTACAACGATCTGCCGGCTCAGTACCATGCCAACGTGGACGTGGCCGACGCACCGTTCGACCGTAAGTTCGGCGATCAACCGGCAATGAGCGATCAGGATATTCAGGACATCATCGCGTTCATGAAGACGCTGAGCGACGGGTACAAGAACTGAGGTTTCAGCCTTGACGCAAAGGCCGCACACGCGGCCCTTGCGCTGCGGCGCGCGAGCCGGTGAGGTATCCTTGCCGGTTCCGCGAACTTTATCCGTACCCTGCCCGATGGCCGATTTCCCTTTCGACGCCGTACTCTTCGACTGCGACGGCGTGCTCGTCGACTCCGAACCCATCACCAACCGCGTGCTCACCGAGATGCTCGGCGAGCTGGGCTGGCATTTGAGCGTCGAAGAGACGATGCGTATTTTCGTCGGCAAAGCCGTCCGGGACGAAGCCGCGCTGATCGAAGCGCGCACCGGCGTCGCGATCACGACAGACTGGCTCATGCAGTTTCGCGCGCGCCGCAATGCAGCGCTGGACCTCGAACTCGTTGCGATTCCCGGCGCGCCGGATGCGGTGCGCGCGCTTCATGCGGCGCTGAATGGGCGCATCGCGGTCGCGTCGGGCGCGGATCGTATCAAGGTGGAAATGCAACTGGCCAAGGCAGGGATTCTCGACTGTTTCGAAGGACGCATTTTCAGCGGCCACGAAATGCCCCGCAGCAAGCCCTTTCCCGACGTCTACCTGGCCGCGGCCGCGGCGCTGGGCGTGGACCCGCGCCGTTGCGCGGTGATCGAAGACACAGTGACAGGCGCGACCGCGGGCGTTGCTGCGGGCGCCACGGTGTTCGGCTATTGCCCGATCGAACTCGGCCACAGCAGCGCCACCGCCTTGCATGGCGCGGGGGCCACGCATGTGTTCAGGGACATGAGCGCGTTGCCCGCCTTACTGGCGGGATGGCGCGGCGTATCGCACTGAATTTCGCGCTGACCGCGGCTTTTACTCGAAGGCCGGATCGATAGGCACGCGGTATCCCACGGCCAGCCGATTCGTCTCGTTGGCCATGCCCACGACCGCGAGCAATTCGCCGAACATCTCGTCGGTCATGCCGGCGCGGCGCGCTGCCGCCGTGTGGCTCGCCACGCAGTAGCCGCAGTTGTTCGTCACGCTCACCGCGACGTAGAGCAGCTCCTTGATCAGCGGATCGAGCGCGCCGGGCGCCATCACGTCCTTCAGACTGTCCCACGTGCGCGCCAGTGTCGGCGGATGCTGGGCGATGTACTTCCAGAAGTTGTTGACGTCGTCGACCTGACGGGTCTGCTTGATATCGTCGTAGACGGCTTTGACTTCCGGCGACGCCGCGGAATATTCGACGGCTTTGAGCTGGCTCATGCGTTCTCCTTTCCTTGCTGACGAGATTCGGCGAACCCTGCGCGCCATGCGCACGGTTCACGGTAGCGGTCTATTGTGACGTGATTTTCAGCGAGCTTCATAACGACATGACGGTCGGACGGATGTCGGCGAATTGCCGACATCGCCTTGCAGCCAGTTGGCCGATCTCCATCACACTTGCTCGGGAAACGGCGGAGAAGCATGCGGCACGCCGTTTTGCCGCCGATGGCATGGTGTGTGCAATCAACAGGAACGAGTGCGGCATTTCTCCGCTCTCCTCGATCCACCTTGATCCACTCACTCCGTTGGAGATCCATCATGAAAACGCTCGTCCTCAAAGACCTGGCCCGCGTCGACGAACTCGACCGCTCGGCGTCGCTATCGATTCGCGGCGGCATTGCCTACCTGACGCGTGAAGCGCCTTCCGGTTGTGGCGGCCTGGAACAACCCGCGCTCATCCGACGCGGCTGGGATGCATTTCCGCCGGTTCATCTCGGTTGCCCTCCGGTGTACTTCCCGTTCGGCAAGCTGCCTTCGCATTCGGAACCGAAGGTGGTGCCGCTGTAGTGTGGCGGCATGGCCCGATGCAAAACGGCGTGGCGGATGCGCAAGCCTGAACGCTACCGCCACGCCGCCTGCCTGTCCGTCTGTCTGTCGCGCTATTGCCCTTTGTCTCGTTGCCGCAGCACGAGGCCGCTTGCGCTGTCTTCCACGAGCCAGCCAGCCGCCGTCAACACGTCACGCAAACGGTCCGCTTCGGTCCATTGCTTCGCGGCGCGTGCTTGCTCGCGTTCGTCCGCCAGCGCCGCAATATCGGCTGGAATCTCGGCCGCATCATCGTCTCGCCAGTCGGCGAGGCGCAATCCCAGCACAGTATCGAAGCAATCGACAGTCGCCCTTCGCGTCGCCGCCGGCAGATCGCTTCTGACCACGTCCCATAGCACCGCGATCGCGCGCGGCAGGTTCAGATCGTGATCGACCTCTGCCTTGAAACGCGCCACGCTCGGCGCGTCCGGCGTGCCGCCTTGCGGCCATTGCGCATAGGTTCTGCGCAAGCGGTCCAACGCGGCTTGCGCAGCATCCAGCGCGGCCTCGCTGAAGCGCAAGCTGCTGCGGTAGTGCGCGCTCAGGCATAAATAGCGATACGCGAGCGGATCGTTGCCGCGCTCGATCAGCGTTTGCAAACGCACGAAGTCCCCGCCCGACTTCGACATCTTGCCAGCGTCCAGCAACAAGAAATGGCCGTGCATCCAGAAGTTGGCGAGGCGCGTGCCGTGGCGCGCCTGGGTTTGCGCGATCTCGTTGCTGTGATGCACGGGGATGTGATCTTCGCCACCGCAATGAATATCGAACCACGGGCTCAGATACTTCGCCGACATCGCCGAGCACTCGATATGCCAGCCGGGAAAGCCGCGGCCCCACGGACTGTCCCACTCCATCTGCCGCGTGGCGCCGGGCGGACTGAATTTCCACAGCGCAAAGTCAGTTGCGCGCTGCTTCTCGCCGGGCGCAACACGCTTGCCCGCCTGCAAGCCCGCCACATCGAGACGCGCCAGATAGCCGTAGTCAGCCTGCCTGCCGGTGTCGAAATAGACGCCGTCGGCCGTGCGATAGGTGTAGCCGTTGCGCTCGAGTTCGGCGATAAAGTCGATCTGCTCCGCAATGTGATCCGTCGCGCGGCACCAGAGGGCAGGCTCCAGCAGGTTGAGCGCGCGCCAGTCGTTCATGAACGCCGCCGTGTACCGCCCGGCGATCGCCCACGCCGATTCGCCGGTGCGCCGGCTTCCCTTCTCCATCTTGTCTTCGCCTTCGTCCGCATCGGACACCAGATGGCCGACGTCGGTGATGTTCACCACATGCCGCACGTTGTATCCGTTCAACACCAGCGCGCGCCGCAGCACATCCTCGAACACATAGGTCCGGAGGTTGCCGATATGCGCGTGGTCGTACACCGTCGGGCCGCAGCAATACAGGCCGACCTGATCCGGATGAATCGGACTGAATTCGCGCACGGCGCGCGACCAGGTGTCGTAGAGGCGAAGCGGCATGTGATGTCTCCAGGCGCTGGGTGTTCAAAAGCAAAAAGGCCACCGGTCGCGTGACGGGTGGCCTCAGGGATGCGGACGTGTGCAGATCGACTCGCTAGACGCAAGCTCCCCTCGGCAGGCCGTGACAGCATGCGCGCAAAGAATGCGGACGGGAAAAGATAGAAGCGATCATGGAAACGATCCTAACGCGGGTTGGCCGGTGCGGTCAATCTTCAGCGCACTTCAGGCAGCCAGGTGCGCTTGCGCTCGCCGCACGAAAAAAGCCCCGCAAGACTTTCATCTTGCGGGGCTTTGTCTTTTCAGCGGCCAGATTGGCCGACTAGCGCGACATCATGTGCATGCTGACGTTGTGCATGACCCACAACGTGCCGCCGATCACGATGACCGCGGTCAGCAGCGTGAAGGCAAACGCCATCACATTCCAGCGTTGCTCCGACGATGTATTCAGATGCAGGAAGAAAATCAGGTGCACGACGATCTGCACGAGCGCGAGGCCCGCGATCGCGAGCAACGCGTTCTCGCCCGTCAACGTGCCGGTCATGACAAGGCCGAAAGCGGCGACGGTCAGGACGACGGAGAGAATGAAGCCCGTCGTATAGCTGCCGATGCTGCCGTGACTTTCACCTGCGTGGGCGTTATGGCTATGGTCCATTTAGATCACGCTCGCGAGATAGACAAAGGTGAAGACGCCGATCCACACGACGTCCAGAAAGTGCCAGAAAAGGCTCAGGCACGTCAGGCGAATCATGTCGCGTTCGGTCAGGTCGCGGTGGCTCATCACCTGAATGGCGAGCACCACCATCCAGATCAGGCCGCACGTGACGTGCAGACCGTGCGTGCCGACCAGCGTGAAGAACGACGACAGGAACGCGCTACGGCTCGGGCCGGCGCCTTCGGCAATCAGGTGCGAGAACTCGCGCAGTTCCAGCACGAGAAACGCGAGACCGAGCAGGAAGGTCACGCCGAGCCAGAACAGCAGCACGCCCTTGCGCTTCTTGTGCGCGCCGAGCATCGCGAAGCCGTACGTGATGCTGCTCAGGAGCAGCATCGTCGTTTCGAGCGCGACGCCCGGAATCTCGAACAGATCCTTGCCGCTCGGACCACCGGCGAACTGGTGGCCCATCACCGCGAACACGGCGAACAGCGCCGCGAAGATGATGCAGTCGGTCATCAGATACAGCCAGAAACCGAATACCGATTGCGACGGTACGTGGTCCGCGTCGTGATGCGAGCCTACGTCAATAGTCTTGGTTGACATCAATCCACCTCCAACGCGACCTGCGCACCGGCGCCGGAGCGTTTCTCTTCAATCGCCGCGACCGTGGCGGCCGGGATGTAATAGCCTTCGTTCTTCTGGAAGCTGTAGACGATCACGGTGCCGACCGCGCCGACCAGGCCGACGATCGCGAGCCACCAGATGTGCCAGACAGCGGCGAAACCGAGCACCAGCGAGAACAGACCGGCGATCACACCCGCGGACGTATTCGACGGCATGTGAATGTCGCGATACACCGGCTGCGCTTGCGCACCCTTGCGTGACTTCATGTCGGTGAACGCGTCGAGTTTGTGCACCGTCGGGATGATCGCGAAGTTGTACACCGGCGGCGGCGAGCTCATCGCCCATTCCAGCGTGTGGCCGTCCCACGGATCGCCCGTGACATCGCGATTCTGCGGCAGATTGCGATCGCGGATGCTGACGACGATCTGCAACACCTGCAACGCGATACCGATAGCGATGAGCGCCGCACCGCCTGCAGCCAGAATCAGCCACGGGTGCCACAGCGGATTGTCATAGTGGTTGATACGGCGCGTCATGCCCATGAAGCCCAGCACGTACAGCGGCGTGAACGCCACCCAGAAACCGATCTGCCAGAACCAGAACGATGCCTTGCCCAGCTTTTCGTTCAGCTTGAAGCCGAACGCCTTCGGGAACCAGTAGTTGAAGCCGGCCAGATAACCGAACAGCACGCCACCGATGATCACGTTGTGGAAGTGAGCGATCAGGAACAGGCTGTTGTGCAGCACGAAGTCCGCGCCCGGGATCGCCATCATCACGCCGGTCATGCCGCCGATCGTGAACGTGATCATGAAGCCGATGGTCCACAGGATCGGCGGGGTGAACGTCAGACGGCCCTTGTAGATCGTGAACAGCCAGTTGAACACCTTCACGCCGGTCGGAATCGCAATCACCATCGTGGCGATGCCGAAGAACGCGTTGACGTCAGCGCCCGAACCCATCGTGAAGAAGTGATGCAGCCACACGAGGAACGACAGCACCATGATCGCGCAGGTCGCCCACACCATCGTCTTGTAGCCGAACAGCGGCTTCTTGGCGAAGGTCGCCACGACTTCCGAGAAGATACCGAACGCCGGCAGGATCAGGATGTACACCTCGGGGTGACCCCAAGCCCAGATCAGGTTCAGGTACATCATGGCGTTGCCGCCGCCGTCGTTCGTGAAGAAGTGCATGCCGAGGTAGCGGTCCAGACCCAGCAGCGCGAGCGTCACGGTCAGGATCGGGAACGACGCCATGATCAGCACGTTGGTGCAAAGCGCGGTCCACGTGAACACCGGCATCTTCATGAACGTCATGCCCGGCGCACGCATCTTCACGATGGTCGCGAAGAAGTTCACGCCTGTCAGCAAGGTGCCGATACCGGAGAGTTGCAGACTCCACAGGTAATAGTCGACCCCGACACCCGGACTGAATTGCAACTCGGAGAGCGGCGGATAGGCCAGCCAGCCGGTTTGCGCGAATTCACCGATCACCAGCGAGATGTTGATCAGGATCGCGCTGACCGCGGTCATCCAGAAGGAGAGCGAGTTGATGAACGGGAACGCGACGTCGCGTGCGCCAATTTGCAGCGGCACGATGATGTTCATCAGGCCGATCATGAACGCCATCGCCATGAAGAAAATCATGATGACGCCGTGCGCCGTGAACACCTGGTCGTAGTGATGCGGCGGCAGGTAGCCCGGGTTCGCATAAGCGATCGCCTGTTGCAGACGCATCATGATCGCGTCCGCGAAGCCGCGGAACAGCATGATCAGCGCAACGACGATGTACATCACGCCCAGCTTCTTATGGTCCACCGACGTGAGCCACTCGGTCCACAGATAGCGCCACTTGCCGAAATAGGTGATCAGACCCAGGACCGTCGCACCGCCGAGGGCGATCATCGCGGCCGTCACCATGATGATCGGCTCGTGGTATGGAATCGAGTCTAGTGAGAGTTTGCCGAACATGTGTTACCCCTTGCCCTTTGGCGCACAGTTGGCGTCCTGCATGTTGTCGAGGACGTTACCGTTGTTGTATCGGGCAATGATGTTGTGAAAGAGCTTCGGATCGACGCTCGAGAAGTAGCGCACCGGCTCTTTCTCGGTCGGCGCGGACACCGTGTGGTAACGGTCCATGCTGAGGTTGTCCGACGAAGCGCGCACTTTCGCAACCCACGCGTTGAACTCTTCAGGCGAGGTGGCGAGCGCGCGGAACTTCATGTCCGAGAAGCCCTTGCCGCTGAAATTCGCCGAGGCGCCCGCGTAGTTGCCGGCTTCATCCGCGATTAGATGCAGACGCGTTTGCATGCCCGCCATCGCATAGATCTGGCCGCCGAGTTGCGGGATGAAGAACGAGTTCATCACCGTGTCCGACGTGATCGTGAAGTTCACCGGCGTGCCGACCGGGAACGCGAGCTGGTTCACCGACGCAATGCCGAGGTCCGGATAGATGAACAGCCACTTCCAGTCGAGCGCGACGACTTCGACGTTGATCGGCTTGACCTGCGACTCGAGTGGCTTGTACGGATCGAGTTCGTGCGTGGTCTTCCACGTCAGCACGGCGAGGAACAGAATGATCAGCGTCGGAATCGTCCAGATGGCGATTTCGACGCCGGTCGAATGCACCCAGCCCGGACGGTAGTCGGCGTTCCTGTTCGACGCGCGGTAACGCCACGCGAACAGCAGCGTGAGCGCGATTACCGGAACGACCACGATCAGCATGGCCCAGGTGGACGTCGCAATCAGTTGACGTTCCGCCAGACCCACACTCCCCTTCGGATTCAGAATATCGAGGTTGCTGCAACCCGAGAGCAACAACACGAGGCTCGCGGAAACGAAACTCATCGACCCGCGCAGAGTCTTTCCTTTCATATCCATTGCCTCTTTTTTACGTCTTCAACGAACGTCATTCGACCGCTCTCCAATAGTAAGCGCTCGCATAATAGGGGGACGTTCGGCGGTAATAAACACTCGATTTAGCAACGATCTATTGCGTCGCAGCACCGTGCGACACGTTGCCGCATGGGTGCGCGCGGGTGAACGGTTGCAATGCTTTCTTGCCGAGTATCGAAATCCCGACGAAACGCAAAAACCCCTTTAAACAAGCGCGAAAGCGCGACATGGCCTGAATGGCCGCGCCGCGTGTCATGCGTGCAAAGAGACTTGATTCATAAAGAAAAAACGCGCTGACGAGGCAGCATCCGCGCGGCGAATGCTGCGACTGCGCAGTACTTCGTTCGATCAGCCCGGCGAGCGGCTCGCCGCGACTGCCGGTGCGGGCACTGCGGCTTGCAGATGCTCACCGCCATCGGCCGGCGCGCCGTCCGAAGGATGAGCCGAGCGCTCCGATTGAGCCAGCAGTGTGCCGACCGACGGATCGATCGCATCGGTGAACGGCTTCGGATTGATGCCGATGGCCAGCACCAGCAGCGCCATCGCGCCGAGCAGCACGAACTCGCGCTTGCCGAGGTCCTTGAGGTTCGCCACGCGCGCGTTGGCGATCGCCCCGAAGATCACGCGCTTGTACATCCACAGCGTGTAGGCCGCGCTCAGAATCAGCGTGGTGGCCGCCATCGCGCCGATCCAGAAATTGAAGCGGATCGCGCCCATCAGCACCATGAACTCGCCGACGAAACCCGAGGTGCCCGGCAGGCCGATGTTGGCCATGGAGAACAGCATCACGAAAGCGGCGAAGCGCGGCATGGTGTTGGCCACACCGCCGTACTCGGCGATCGACGCGGTCTTCGTGCGGTCGTAGAGCATGCCCGTGCACAGCAGCATCGCGCCCGACACCACGCCGTACGACAGCATCTGCACGATCGCGCCGGCCTGGCCGATGCGGTTGAAGACGAACAGGCCGAGAGTGACGAGGCCCATGTGCGCGACCGTCGAATACGCGAGCAGGCGGCGCATGTCGGTCTGCACGAGCGCGAGCAGGCTCGCGTAGATCACCGCGACCAGCGAGAGCGTGATCATCATCGGCGCGAAGAAGTGGCTGGCCTGCGGCGCGATCGGCAAGGCGAAACGCAGCAGACCGTAGCCGCCCAGCTTCAGCATGCCGATCATCACGGCGGCGCCCGTCGGACCGTCGAGGTGGACGTCCGGCAGCCACGTGTGCAGCGGCCACATGGGCACCTTCACGCCGAAGGCGGCGAGGAAACCGAGGAAGATCAGGACCTGCGGCCACGTGCCGAGGTGCGTCTCACGCCACAACGCGAGGTCGAAGCTATGCGTCTGGCTGTACAGATACAGCATCGACATCAGCATCATCAGCGAACCGAGGAACGACACGAAAAAGAACTTCACCGCCGCGTACGAGCGGTTCGACTGGCCCCACGTGCCGATCAACAGATAGAGCGGAATCAGCGTGGCTTCGAACGAGATGAAGAACAGCATGCCGTCGAGCGATGTGAACACGCCCTGCATGAAACCCGACAGCATCAGAAACGCGCCGAAGTACTGTGCGGTCCGCTCGGTGATCGACTCCCAGGAAGCGACCACGATGATGATCGTGGTGAGCGCGGTCAGCGCCACGAGCCACAGCGAAATCCCGTCCACGCCCACATGCCAGGCGATATCGAACGTGGGCGACCAGCGCGCGTTCTCGACGAACTGCATCGACGTGACGTCGTTGCGGAAATTCGACACCAGCGGAATCACTGGCAGGAAACCCGCAATCGCGCCGATCAGCGCGAGCCACCGGGTGCGACTACGTGCCGCGTCGGATCCGGCACGCAAGACCACCACGCCGGCGACAATAGGGATCCAGATTAAAAGGCTAAGAAGAGGCAATGGCATGTGCTCTATCGAAAACTTGAAGTACAAAACGCCGCTTCAATGCCTTCAAAATCGAAAGCATTGAAATGGATATGTAGGCTGGATTTCGCTGAAATTGACGTGAAGTCGGGGTTGTCCGCTACACGTTTACCCCAGTCGAATGACCAAGGGTGGGAGATTACCAAGATAAGAATACTTTTGCAGCGCAACAACGCTGCAAAGCCGCTGGCAATGCATTGTTGCGACGCTCGCTCTTGCGAAATGGATAAAAATGTGCAGATGCACAAACGGACCGACATGGTCTGCCTGTGGTGAATTTTGCGCGAAAAAGCGGGCAATTGCCGTTTAGTTAGAAACTGTTGCGTGGATGCGCAAGCGCGCATTTCGAACTGGAATAGAACATGCTGGCGTGTGGCGCAGTGGATGCGCGAATTTCGAACGTCGTGAGAAAATTTTGCTTACCTACGAGCAGAAAATTTTTTTGATCCTGCGCTCTAAATAATCCGGCGCGCGGCGGGGAAAAGTTCGGGCGCAAGTGACAGCGACTCATGCGTCGGCCGGGTCTTCGGCACGTGCGCCAAGCTTCTGCGTGCCTTACAGAAGCCGAATATACTTCGGCGATTCAAGGGCCGATGTTCGTGCATTGAGCGCGCCGCATTTTCGTCTGCGTTTCGCCCGTCCGGACGCCGCCCTCACCGGCCACACTTTTCGGAAACCGCATGCTTTGTGACGAAGGTGTCGTTCCCGCGCTCGAGTGCCGCCGGCTCAGCAAGACCTACGGCGCAGGCCGCATCGTGCTGGCGCAACTGGACTTCACACTCGGACCGGGTGAGTTCGTCGCGATCATGGGCGATTCCGGCGTTGGCAAATCGACGCTGCTCAATCTGGTGGCCGGCCTCGACAGCGCGGATAGCGGCGAGGTGATCATCGACGGCAGCGCCGTTTCGTGTCTGGACGACAATGCGGCGACGCGCCTGCGCCGGCAGAAACTCGGCTTTGTCTTCCAGGCGTTTCACGTGCTGCCGCATCTGACGCTCGCGCAGAATGTGGCGCTGCCTTTGCTGCTCAACGAACTGCCCACCGCCGCCGCGCTCGACATGCTCGCAGCGGTCGGGCTGGGCGGACGCGGCGACGATTTTCCGCGCCAACTCTCGGGCGGTGAACTGCAGCGTGTCGCGATTGCGCGAGCGCTCGTGCATCGCCCGAAACTGCTTCTCGCCGACGAACCCACGGGGAACCTCGATCCCGATACCGCGCACGAGGTGCTCGGTCTGTTCCGCGCGCAAAGCAAGGCAACCGGCGCGGCCACGATCATGGTGACGCACTCGGAAGCCGCCGCGGCCGTTGCCGACCGCATTCTGATTCTGAGCGACGGCGGCCTGCATGCCGCGCCCGGCGCAGCCGTGACTTTCGGCTCCCGTACCCGCGCGCCTTCCGCCGATGATGTCCGTTGATTCTCGTCCTCTGTCGCGCTTGCGAGGACACCGCGTTCTGGCGCGCTGGCTGCTCGGCGCCGAATGGCGCAGTCATCGCGGACGCGCCCTGGTTGCAATCGCAACGATCGCGCTGGGCGTTGCGCTCGGTTACGCCGTGCAGTTGATCAACAGCGCCGCCTTCAATGAATTCTCCGCGGCGGCCCGCAGTCTGTCAGGCGAGGCCGATCTCCAGGTGCGCGGCGCGCAACCGTTAGTCGACGAAGCCATCTATCCGCTGCTCGCCAACGAGCCCGGTGTCGCGCTGGCCAGCCCCGTGCTCGCACTCGATGTCACCGTGCCTGACCGGAGCGCGGCACTTCCGGTACTCGGCATCGACGTGTTCAAGGCAAGCCGTATTGCGCCCGACCTGGTCGGCGTGCCGTCGCCGGATAAGCCGTTCGATACGCTCGCGTCAGACACCGTGTTTCTCTCGACGGCGGCCCAGCAATGGCTCAATGTGAAAGTCGGCGACGAGGTGGCGCTGCGCAGCGGCACCTCGATCGTGCATTTGCGCGTGGCCGGCGGCATCGTGAGAACACGGCCGGGTCAGCGGCTTGCGGTCATGGATATCGCCGCCGCGCAGTGGAAGTTCGGCAAGCCGGGCAAGCTGTCGCGCGTCGACGTGCAGCTCGAACGCGGTGTCGACCGGGAACGCTTCAGGCGCGATCTGCAAGCGCGGCTCGGCAGCGAGTGGGTCATTGCCGAAACGCGGGACGCCGAAAGCCGCACCGATCGTCTCTCGCGGGCGTATCGGATCAATATGAATGTGCTCGCGCTGGTGGCGCTGTTCACCGGCGCGTTTCTGGTGTTTTCGACCCAGGCGCTGAGCGTCGTGCGACGCCGCGCGCAATTCGCCATGCTGCGTGTTCTCGGGCTGACGCGTGTTCAATTGTTGCGCCAGATCCTGATGGAGGGCGCGTTGCTGGGCCTGCTCGGCTCGCTCGCCGGACTCGCGCTCGGCTACGCGATGGCGAGCGGCGCACTGCATTTTTTCGGCAGCGATCTGGGCGGCGGCTACTTTCCCGGCGTGCAACCGCAAGTCGGCTTCGAACCGCTAGCGACCGCGTTGTTTCTGATGCTCGGGCTGGCCGTATCGGTATTGGGCAGTCTCGCCCCCGCACTGGAAGCGGCGCGTGCGCGGCCCGCCACCGCGCTCAAGGCAGGTGCCGAAGAAGGCGCGTTGGCGCGGCTCGCCACACCGTGGCCCGCCTTGCTCTGTCTGCTGGCCGCCGCCGTGCTCACGCAGTTGCCGCCATTGTTTGACGCGCCGATTGGCGGCTATCTGGCCGTCGCATTGCTGCTCGTCGGCGGGATTGCGCTGATGCCGCGCGTGACCGCGCTCATCTTCGGCGCGGCGAGCCGTGCTTTCGCCGCGCGAAGCCGCGCCGGTGCGGCCGGCACGCTGGCGCTGGCGCGGCTGGCGAACGCGCCGGGGCACGCGTCGATCGCCATGGGCGGCGTGCTGTCGAGCTTTGCGCTGATCGTCGCGATGGCCATCATGGTCGCCAGCTTCCGGGTTTCCGTCGAAGACTGGCTGGTTCATCTGCTTTCCGCCGATCTCTATGTCCGCGTGGCGCCGAACGGCGACACAGGCGGTTTGCGGTTGGACGAACAGAGCCGGCTCGCGGTCGTGCCAGGCATCAGAACTGCCGCATTTGCCCGCACTTCGCATCTGACGCTCGACCCTGCGCGGCCTGACATCGCTGTGCTCGCGCGCGAGATCGACGCAGCCGACCCGGGTGCGAATCTGCAGATGACTGGAGCCGTGCTGTCGCCTGCTGAGCTTCTCGCAGGCGAAACACCTGTTTGGGTATCCGAAGCAATGGTCGATCTGTACGGATACAAATTGGGTCAGCGTGTTCGATTGCCGCTTGGAGAACGCGGTCACGTGTTCGTGGTGGCCGGCGTATGGCGCGATTACGTGCGGCAAACCGGCGCCATTCAGATACGGCTCGCCGATTACCGGCGCTTGACCCGCGACACGAGCGCAACCGATGTGGCCGTCACCGTTAAACCGGGGACGAGCGTCGAGCAGGTTGTCGCGGGGCTGCGCGCACTGCCCTTCGGGACATCGCTGGATTTGTCGCTACCGGGTGAAATCCGCGCGCGCACGCTGGTGATTTTCGATCGCAGTTTTGCGGTCACCTATCTACTCGAAGCCGTCGCCATCGTGATCGGCTTGTTCGGCGTGGCGGCGACGTTCTCCGCGCAGACGCTCGCGCGCTCGCGCGAGTTCGGCATGCTGCGGCACGTCGGCGTCACGCGCTCGCAGGTGTTCGCGATCCTCGCGCTCGAAGGCGGCATGCTCACCGCGTGCGGCATTGCGATGGGCTTCGTGCTCGGGTTCGCGATCAGTCTGATTCTGGTGTTCGTCGTTAATCCGCAGTCGTTTCATTGGAGTATGTCGTTGCACGTGCCATGGATGGCGCTCGCCACCGTCGCGCTGGTAATGCTCGCTTCGTCGTGTTCGACGGCGGTGATCGCGGGACGCGGCGCCGTGTCGGTGGATGCGGTGCGCGCCGTGAAGGAGGATTGGTGATGCGGGGTTTGTCGCGCGAGTTTGGACGATGGGTTATGCGGGCGGTGGCGGCGCGCCTTGAACTCGCCGGCGACGAAAGTTGGCTCGTCTTGTGGCGGCGTGAGCCGCGGACGGCGGTCGTGGTTTTGGGTGGAAACACGCCGAACGAGACGTTGATCGCGCGCGAGCTGTCATGGATGGGAGCGCGCATCGACCTGGCCGCTTGCGGCGGGTATGGGGCCGCTCTACAACAACGTGAGTTGCGGATCGCAGGCGCGGTTTCGAGCGAGACTGTGCCCAGCTATGCGTCGATCGCACGCGAGTTGTCATGGATGAGATCGCGCTTCGACCTGGCCTCTGGCATCGGGTATTGCGCCGCTCTGCAACGACGTGCACCGCGGATCACGGGTGCGCTTCTGAGCGGGACTGTGCCCGGCTATGCGTGGATCGCATGCAAGGTGTCATGGATGAAATCGCCCCTCGAACTTGCCGGGGACGAATTTTGCGTCGCGCTGCAACGACGTGCGCCGCGGATCACGGGCGTGGCTTCGTGCGGGACGATGCCGGACTACACGTCGATTGCGCGCGATGTTTCACGCGAGCCGCTGGTTAAGTCGGCTCATGTGGCCAATCGGCGCATAGGTCTGCGTGTTTGCGGCTTGCTGTCTATCTGGATGCTGACTGTGTCGACCGCATTCGCGGCAGCACCCCAATTTGCGGAAGTCACGCCCGATCACGCTATCGCCCTGCCGCAGGACAGCGGCGCGCACGCAGCTTTTCGCACCGAGTGGTGGTACGCGACGGGTTGGCTCACTACGCCGGATAATCAGCCGCTCGGTTTTCAAATCACATTCTTCCGCTCGGCAACCGGCCACGATGCCGCCGACCCAAGCGCTTTCGCGCCATCGCAATTGATCATTGCCCATGCCGCGTTAAGCGATCCTGCGCTCGGCCACCTTACGCACGATCAGCGCATTGGCCGTCAGGGCTTTGGCCTCGCCTATGCGAAGTCGGCCAACACCGACGTCAAACTCGACGCATGGAAAATGATCCGGGCACCTGACGGTCACTACGACGTCACTGTCGACGCGAGCGGCTTCTCGCTGCATCTCAAGTTGACGCCGACGCAGGCCCCTTTGATCCAGGGCGAACACGGCTATTCAAGCAAAGGTCCGCGGCCTGAGCAGGCGAGTTATTACTACAGCGAGCCGCAATTGCGCGTGACTGGCGGCGTGGTTCGACCGGTCGCTGCAGGCGGTCCGTCGCATGGCGAGATTGCCGTAACGGGGATAGCGTGGCTCGATCACGAATGGTCGAGCACGTTGCTCGACGCCAATGCGGTAGGCTGGGATTGGCTCGGCGCCAATCTCACCGACGGCTCTGCCCTGATGGCGTTCAAGGTACGACGTCGCGATGGACACGCCGTGTGGGCGCATGCGGCATTTCGCAAACCCGACGGCGAAGTAACGACATTCGGTCCCGATCAGGTCGACTTTACGCCGCTTCGCACATGGCGCTCGCCGCGGACGAACACGTCCTATCCTGTCTCGATGACAGTCAAAACCGGTACCTTGACGTGGAAACTTGATCCGCTGATGGACGATCAAGAGCTTGATTCGCGGCAATCGACGGGCGCGGTGTACTGGGAAGGCGCGGTGCGGGTGAGCCGCGAAGGTGTGGATGTCGGACGGGCCTATCTGGAACTGACGGGCTATGCTGATGCGCTGCGGATGGGCAGGGAGTGAGGGTGGTTTTCACGCCTGTTTTTCCGGCCGCGTAAACGCAGAAACCCCACCTTTGT
>NZ_JAQQEK010000027.1:0-116308 GCF_046027355.1 Paraburkholderia sediminicola
AAGCCAAGCCAAGCCAAGCCAAGCCAAGCCAAGCCAAGCCGGGTCCGTTGTCGCATCGACCACGCCGCGCGGCGTACCCGTCCGCGGACGGTATAATCAGCCCTTTCCCCCGCAGAAGGGGAAACGACGCCATTTCATCCAGCAGAGCACCAAAGCGGCCGGTGCGAAAGCACCGACCCAGCGATCCCATCACACCATGTACGAAAAATACGTTCCCTCCGACGTCGAATCCGCCGCGCAAGGGCAATGGCGCGCCATCGACGCGTACAAGTCGACGGAAACCACCGACAAGCCCAAGTTCTATTGCGTCTCGATGCTGCCGTACCCGTCGGGCAAGCTGCACATGGGTCACGTGCGCAACTACACGATCAACGACGTGATGTACCGCTATCTGCGGATGAACGGCTACAACGTGCTGATGCCGATGGGTTGGGACGCGTTCGGCATGCCGGCGGAAAACGCCGCGATGGCCAACAACGTGCCGCCGGCCAAGTGGACCTACGACAACATCGCTTACATGAAGAAGCAGATGCAGTCGATGGGCCTCGCGATCGACTGGTCGCGCGAAGTCGCGACCTGCAGCCCGGACTACTACAAGTGGAACCAGTGGCTGTTCCTGAAGATGCTCGAAAAGGGCATCGCGTACAAGAAAACCGGCACCGTCAACTGGGATCCGGTCGATCAGACCGTGCTCGCCAACGAGCAGGTGATCGACGGCCGCGGCTGGCGTTCGGGCGCGCTCGTCGAAAAGCGCGAAATCCCGATGTACTACATGCGCATCACGCAGTACGCGGACGAACTGCTGAACGACCTCGAAGGCCTCGGCTGGCCGGAGCGCGTCAAGATCATGCAGCAGAACTGGATCGGCAAGAGCTTCGGCGTGAACTTCGGCTTCCCGTACGAGATCGACGGCGAGCAGAAGCTGCTGCGCGTGTTCACCACGCGTGCCGACACGATCATGGGCGTCACGTTCTGCGCGATTGCCGCCGAGCATCCGCTCGCCACGCGCCTCGCGAAAGACAAGCCGGAATTGCAGGCGTTCATCGAGGAATGCAAGCGCGGCGGCGTCGCTGAAGCCGACGTCGCGACCATGGAAAAGAAGGGCATGGCCACCGGCTTCTACGTCACGCATCCGCTGACGCAGGAACAGGTCGAAGTGTGGATCGGCAACTATGTGCTGATGAGCTACGGCGAAGGCGCCGTGATGGGCGTGCCGGCGCACGACGAGCGCGACTTCGCGTTCGTGAAGAAATACGCTCTGCCGATCAAGCAGGTGGTCGCGGTCGAAGGGAAGGAATTCTCGACGGACGCCTGGCAGGAATGGTACGGCGAGAAGACCGGTACGCTGGTCAACAGCGGCAAGTACGACGGCCTCGATTACGAACAGGCGGTGGACCACATCGCCGCGGACCTGAAAGAACTCGGCCTCGGCGACAAGCAGATCACGTGGCGTCTACGTGACTGGGGCGTGTCGCGCCAGCGTTACTGGGGCACGCCGATTCCGATCATCCACTGCCCGGCGTGCGGCGACGTGCCGGTGCCGGAAAAAGATCTGCCGGTGGTGCTGCCGGAAGACCTGGTGCCGGACGGCACGGGCAATCCGCTCGCCAAGTCCGAAGCGTTCGTGAACTGCACCTGCCCGACCTGCGGCGGCGCGGCCAAGCGCGAAACCGACACGATGGACACCTTCGTCGATTCGTCCTGGTACTTCTACCGCTATGCGTCGCCGGATGCGAAGACCATGGTCGACGAGCGCACCGACTACTGGGCGCCGATGGACCAGTACATCGGCGGCATCGAGCACGCGATTCTGCACCTTTTGTACTCGCGCTTCTGGGCGAAGGTGATGCGCGACATGGGTCTGGTCAAATTTAACGAGCCGGCCAGGAACCTGCTGACGCAGGGCATGGTGCTTAACGAAACCTACTACCGTGAAAACGAAGCGGGCAAGAAAACTTGGTACAACCCGGCCGACGTGACCGTTTCGTTCGACGACAAGGGCCGCCCGGTCGGCGCCGTCCTGAACGCGGACGGCCAGCCGGTGGTGCTCGGTGGCGTCGAAAAAATGTCGAAGTCGAAGAACAACGGCGTCGATCCGCAATTGCTGATCGATCAGCACGGCGCGGACACGGCGCGTCTGTTCGTGATGTTCGCCGCCCCGCCCGAGCAGTCGCTCGAATGGTCCGGCTCGGGCGTGGAAGGCGCGAGCCGCTTCCTGCGCCGCGTGTGGAGCTTCAGTCAGACCAACGAAGCCGCGCTGCGCCAGGGCGGCACGTTCGACGCCGCTCAACTCAGCGACGTCGAGAAAGTTTTGCGCCGCGAGATCTACAGCGTGCTGAAGCAGGCTGACTTCGACTATCAACGCCTGCAATACAACACGGTGGTATCGGCCGCCATGAAGATGCTCAACGCGCTCGACAGCGCGAAGGGCGCCCGGCCGGCCGTGTTGCGCGAAACGTGCAGCGTGATGCTGCGCGTGCTGTATCCGGTCGTGCCGCACCTCACGTTCCAGCTGTGGCAGGAACTCGGTTACGCCGACGAACTCGGCTCGCTGCTCGACGCGCCGTGGCCGAAGGTCGACGAGAAGGCGCTCGAGCAGTCCGAGATCGAACTCGTGCTGCAGGTGAACGGCAAGGTGCGCGGCGCGATCACGGTAGCGAAAGACGCCTCGCGTGAAGCGATCGAACAGCTCGCGGCCGCGCACGAGATGGTCGCGAAGTTCAGCGAAGGCAAGGCGCCGAAGAAGATCGTCGTGGTGCCGGGGCGCCTCGTGAACGTGGTCGTGTGAGGATCAACGAAGACATGACAGCCGGCAGGACGCCGCCGCGCGCGGCGGCGCTTGTCCGCGCTGTGGAATCTACTGCGAACCAGGAGCCAATGTGACTCGCAGAACGTTTTTGACGCTGGCTTGCAGCGTACTGATGTTGTCCGCCTGCGGCTTCCAGCTGCGCGGCCAGCAGGACTACGCATTCAAACGCCTCTTCATCGCCGGCGGTTCGCCGGCGGCGGCCGCGCGCTTGACGCGCATCGTGCAAGGCGGCAGCGACACGGTCGTGGTCAGCTCGGTCGCGAACGCCGACGCCACGTTGCAGATCACGGAAGGCCGCGGCACCAGCACGCTGACGCTGAACTCGCTAGGCGCAGTCGAAGAGTATCAATTGAATCTCAATATGAACTATTCGCTGATCGCCAAGGACGGCACGCTGCTGATTCCGCCGAGCGTGATCGCGCTGAACCGCGCGATGACCTATAGCGACCAGTTCTCGCAAGCGAAATCAGCTGAAAGCGACATTCTCTTCGCCGATATGGAAAACGACGCGATTGACCAGCTCACGCGCCGTCTGGGGGTCGTGCGATCGATGCATCCGGCGCCGGGCCAGGAAGTGCCGTCGGTTGCGCCGCGCGCGCCGTTGCCGCCGCCGCCGCTGTGAGCGTCGTGCTGTGTTCAATGTGCCGCACCTGTTCAACCTCGCCGATCGGTAGCCATGCAACTGCGACTTGACGCGCTCGAAGCGCATCTCGCCAAGGGACTCGCCGGACTGTACGTCGTGTACGGCGACGAGCACCTGCTCGCGCAGGAAGCGTGCGACCGTATTCGCGCCACGGCGCGGGCGGCCGGCTTCACCGACCGCTCGGTGTTCACGGTCGAGCGCGGGTTCGACTGGAGTTCGCTGCTGGGCGCGAGCCAGTCGATGTCGCTGTTCGGCGACCGTCAACTGGTCGAGTTGCGTATTCCGTCGGGCAAGCCGGGCAAGGAAGGCGCGGACGCGTTGAAAGCGCTCGCTGCTGCCGTCAATGACGACGTGCTCACCATGATCACGCTGCCGCGGCTCGACGCGGCCACGCAGAAGTCGGCGTGGTTCACGGCTTTGTCCGATGCGGGCGTCGCGTTGAAGATCGATCCGGTCGAGCGCGCGCAGTTGCCGAATTGGGTCGGCCAACGGCTCGCCGCGCAGGGCCAGCGAGTCGCCGCCGGCGAAGAAGGGCGGCGCGCGCTGGCGTTCATCGCAGAGCGCGTGGAAGGTAATCTGCTCGCGGCGCATCAGGAAATTCAGAAGCTTGGGTTGCTGTATCCGGCTGGGTCGCTGAGCTTCGAACAGGTTCAGGACGCCGTGCTCAACGTTGCGCGTTACGACGTCTTCAAGCTGAATGAAGCGATGTTGGCGGGCGATGTCGGCCGCTTGTCGCGCATGCTCGACGGGCTGCGTGGCGAGGGCGAGGCCGCGGTGCTGGTACTGTGGGCCGTGGTCGAAGAAGTGCGCACGCTGCTGCGGATCAAACGCGGCGTTGCGGCCGGCAAGCCGCTTGCGATGCTGGTGCGCGAGAACCGTGTTTGGGGGCCGCGTGAACGGTTGATCGGGCCGGCATTGTCGCGCGTGAGCGAGGGCGCGCTGGAGAAGGCGCTCGCGTTGGCGGCGCGGTTGGATCGGCAGGTGAAGGGTTTGTCGGGCGGTACGCCGGGCAATCATCGCAACGATCCGCCGCCTGACCCGTGGGACGGTTTGTTCGAACTGGCCATGACGGTGGCTTCGCCGAAAAGCTCGCCCGTGCCTCCGCCTCGACCTCGGCCAGGCTCCGTCGCGCCGTCGCGAAGGCCGGCCTGAAACGCGTCGCGAAGCGCCCCGGTCCGGCAACTTTGAGGGCCTGCCGGGCGATCTCGGGAATGTCGTCGTCAGGGTCCCGATGACCATTCGCGGCTGCCACGTTCGGCATGGAACGAGCACCGGCCTCTGAGCAACCTCGGCTGCGTCGGCAAGCAAAGCGCCTTCGCCCGACTTACAATCGCTTGATCTTTCGCTAATTCTGCCTGTCCGCCGCACGTCGACGTGCGCGGCATCACGAGAATCACCATGGATATCGACCAGTACATGACCGACCTCGGCCGTCGCGCCCGCCACGCTTCGCGGGCTATGGCGCGGGCGTCGACGGCGGCAAAGAACGCCGCGCTCGCGGCCGTTGCGCAAGCTATCGAACGCGATGCCGCAACGCTGAAAGAAGCGAACGCGCGTGACGTCACACGGGCGCGCGAGAAAGGCCACGACGCTGCGTTCATCGACCGTCTGACGCTGTCGGACAAAGCGCTGAAGACGATGGTCGAAGGTCTGCGGCAAGTCGCCGCGCTGGCCGATCCGATCGGCGAAATCAGCAATCTGAAGTACCGGCCGAGCGGCATTCAGGTCGGCCAGATGCGCGTGCCGCTGGGCGTGATCGGCATCATCTACGAATCGCGTCCGAATGTGACGATCGACGCCGCGGCGCTGTGCCTGAAGTCGGGCAACGCGACGATTCTGCGCGGGGGTTCGGAAGCGCTGGAATGCAATACGGCGTTGGCGAAGCTGATCGGTGAAGGGCTGGAAGCGGCCGGTTTGCCGCAAGACGCTGTGCAAGTGGTCGCCACGTCGGATCGTGCGGCGGTCGGCAAGCTGATCACGATGACCGAATACGTCGACGTGATCGTGCCGCGCGGCGGCAAGAGCCTGATCGAGCGGTTGATGAACGAAGCGCGCGTGCCGATGATCAAGCACCTCGACGGCATCTGTCACGTGTATGTCGACGATCGCGCGGATCTTGCCAAGGCGCTGACCGTTTGCGATAACGCGAAGACGCACCGCTATGGTACGTGCAACACCATGGAGACGCTGCTCGTCGCGCGCGATATCGCGGCTGAGGTGCTGCCGCCTTTGGGCAAGCTGTATCGCGCGAAGGAAGTTGAATTGCGCGTGGATCCTGCGGCGCGCGCGGTGTTGTCGGCGGCCGGCGTCGGCCCGCTGGTCGATGCGACCGAGGAAGACTGGCGCACCGAGTATCTCGCGCCGGTGCTGGCGATCAAGGTGGTCGATGGAATCGACGCGGCGATCGAACACATCAACGAGTACAGTTCGCAGCACACCGATGCGATCGTCACCGAAGACCACGACCGCGCCATGCGCTTTCTGCGTGAAGTAGATTCGGCGAGCGTGATGGTCAACGCATCGACCCGTTTCGCCGATGGTTTCGAGTTCGGTCTGGGCGCGGAAATCGGCATCTCGAACGACAAGCTGCACGCGCGTGGCCCGGTGGGTCTGGAAGGGCTGACGTCGCTCAAGTACGTCGTGCTCGGCCACGGCGAAGGCCGGCAATAAACGCGGCGCTGTTTGTGCGGGAGCGGGCCGGAAACGGCGCGCATTCTGACGCCATTACGTAGTACGAGAGGACCGCTGATGCTTTGGGTAAAGACGTTTCACATCGTTCTGATTGCCTCCTGGTTCGCCGGCCTGTTCTATCTGCCGCGCATCTTCGTCAATCTGGCGATGGAAACGGAGCCCGCGGCGACGGCGCGTCTGTTGACGATGGCGCGTAAGCTGTTCCGCTTCATGACGTTTATTGCGGTGCCGGCGCTGGCGTGCGGGCTCTGGTTGTGGCTCGTGATTGGGATCGGGCGCGGGCAGGGGTGGATTGATGCGAAGGTTGGCGTGGTCGTGCTGCTTTTGATTTACCACGGTTATTGCGGTGTGCTGCTGCGGACGTTTGAGCGTGGGGAGAACCAGCGGACGGATAAGTGGTATCGGATGTTCAATGAGTTGCCGGTGCTGGGGATGTTGGCGGCGGTGGCGTTGGTGGTGATTAAGCCGTTTTAGGCCTGCGTATTGAAGGTTATGTAGGTTTGGTTGCGCGGTTCAACTAGAAAGGGCGGTCTGCTGGATTCGGCGGGTTGCCCTTTTTGCTTTGTTGTTCGCTGCTGAGTCGTCTTAGGCCGAACGGCCAACGCGGCTGTCAGGCTATATTGAGATGGCTTGTCACGGAGCGGGCTGACTTATAATTCTTGAGCCACTGGCAACAACCGGTGGTCAGGTTTAGCAGCCTGAGATTTCGCCCGCACACCCGCCTAGGCGGGTCGTGCGCTAGCCGCTGCACGTCTATAGTTCTATGGGCGGGCCGTGGTGGGGAGCCGCAAGGCTCGCCGGTTTGGTGAAATCCCGGTCTGCTAACCCGCCATGTGCCCGCTCACCCACCTTCCAAGCGAGTGTCGGGCGATCCAGGTAAGTCTTTGGGAGATCGCACCATGAGCAAGTCCAAGAAAACCGCCAAGCCCGCTTCACGTCCACCCGTTGATGCCTTGCAATACGAAAAGCTCGCCCTGTCGGCGTTCAGTTCATGCGAGCGGCAGCTGACTCAACTTAATCGACTGGCCACGCTTGCGGCCTCAATATATAGGAATCCTGCATTGACGAGCCAGGAACGACGCAGCCGACAGGTGTTGCTCGAACTACTTGTCGAGACGTGCGAGGAGTACGAGCGGGAAGTGGAAGCCGACCGCGAGTTGTATCAAGTGATTGCACTCGATGCGCGTGATGTCGCCCATCGACGGATTACGGCGAGTGCGGCGGCGAAGTTGCTGGCGGGGGCGGGGGATGACCCGACAAAGGTGAACGCAGATTCCGAGCCGCTTGTGATCGCGACTGCTCATTGAGTGAGTTCGGTGACATGGAAACGCAAAGAGGCGCGATTCAATCGCGCCTCTTTGCATTGGACCGCTGATACCCGCGAAGGGTTTACTACTCGGGTGGTCAACTTGAGCGCGGCTCGTGACGACGCCGACGCGATAGGCGTTTCTACATCGGCCTGCGCGCCATGTGCGATGAAATGGCACGCCAGCCGTCGGGACGTTTTGCGTAGATATCGGTAAAGACAAATTTCACGGCCAGCGCGCCCGGACCGCTGGAGTAGTAATTGACACCAGAGACGACAGCGATGTCGCCATTGACGGTCGCCTGAACTTCGCTGAGTGACTGGGATGCGCCGGGCGCCAGACCGGGTGCGGCAAGCGCGTCGGCTTTGCCGCGACGGGTGCCGTTGGCTGTCACTTCAACATACGAATCGTCGAGCACTTTGTCCAGGACGGCGACGTCGTGCGTCGAAGCCGCCTTTGCCCATGATTGTTCGAGCGCGACCAACGCAGCTTCGTCCGGAGTGGCGGCGTATGAATACGTTGCGACCGATGCCAGCATTAGGGCGGCAGTGGTCAGGATGGCGGTGCGTTTCATGATTCTTCCTTGTCTAGAAATCTACGACGCGGCGCTGGGCCGGTGGATCGGGCGGGAACGGTGCGGGATGGCGTCCACCAACTTGAGTGGATGTTTTCAATCGTTCCGACGATGCGACACGTTTGTTCAAACGATGTGTTTGATTTTGTAGATAGCGGATTCGGCACTCAACCGGATTATTCTTAAAATTCCGTTTTCGTGCTCAGAAAATTCCCAATTCAAATTCGGTTTATTAAAAGACAACCTTCTTGAGTGGCGATATGGTCCGGTTTGTCTGGCAATAAGATAAATCCTAATTTTCTAATCTATATTATCAAAGGCGCAGAAAATTGGAATGCGTGGCCTGTTTTGTTGCGCGTTCCTATTGATATCGCCGACTGTTAAAGGTTGTTAAGAAACGCCTGGTCCCACTCTGGTGTCGATTCTTTGCTGTTTGTGGTCGTTTAAGACTTGTCTCATTCAAGCGCGTCTCACGTAAATCTATATTCGGATCACCCACCGAAGGGGTAATGAGACGGTCCCGAAGTTCTTGTTCGTACAACCGCCTTTTCCCCTCGGCAATCGCTTGATCTGCGTGCAGCGCTCAAACAGTTCTCCGCAAATCAGAACCGTTATCAAAAAGTTCGACAGGATTAAACGTGAACAAGACTTTCAAAACCGTCTGGAATGAAAAAACCGGTACTTATGTGGCTGCGTCAGAAGTGGCGAAGAGCCGGGGGAAGAAGAGTAGTAGCAAGAAGCTACTTGCGGTGGCGTTGCTGGCGGCTGGTGCTGGCGCGGGCAGTGCGGCGTATGCAGGCGCTTTGGATGGTGGGACAGTCGTCAGGTCGACGCAGGAAGCCATCGGCACCAATGCGCAGGTGACGGCGAACACGAATGACGGTGGAACGGGTGTTGCCATTGGCTACAATGCTCTTTCATCTGGAAGTTATGCAGTTGCGCTTGGAGGATTCAGTACCGCAGCGGGGGCGCAGAGTATCGCTATCGGCGCTAGCTCATACGTAGCCGCGAGTGGCGGCTTCGACGGCGTGGCGCTTGGCTTTGCGGCGCAATCAACTGGAGCGAACGGGACAGCCTTGGGAGGGCATTCACTAGCGTCTGGTGATTATTCTTTGGCAGTTGGACAGCGCTCGAGCGCTACAAACGCGTATGCCGTGGCAATCGGTGACTACGCGACCGCATCGGCAGCGAACTCGGTGGCGCTGGGCTCGAACTCGACCACGACGGCGAACCTGTCGGCCGCGGGCTACAACCCGGGTACGGCGACCCTGTCGGGTACGGCATCGACCGCCAACGGCGAAGTGTCGGTGGGCTCGGCAGGCAACGAACGTCGCGTGACTAACGTGGCAGCCGGCTCGGCAGCGACAGACGCGGTGAACGTGAGCCAGTTGATGTCGGAAGACGCGAAGGTCAATAACGTTAGCAATAACGTGAGCAATCTGAGCGGTAACGTCAGCAACATCGCGGGCAATGTCACGAACATCAGCAACACGTTGAACAACATCACCAACGGTGGTGGCATCAAGTATTTCCACACGAACTCGACGCTGGCGGACTCGTCGGCAACGGGCACGGACGCAGTGGCAATTGGTGGTGCGGCATCGGCGACGACCGCAAACTCGGTGGCACTGGGTTCGAACTCGGTGGCTAACTCGACGACGCTGACGACGGCGGCCTTCACGCCGGCGGGTGGCACGGCGATCTCGGCAGCTACGGCAACCGGCGGCGAAGTGTCGATCGGCAAGGCGGGTGCTGAGCGGCGTATCACGAACGTTGCAGCAGGTCTGAATGCGACGGATGCGGTGAACGTGAGCCAGTTGCAGTCGGAAGATGCGAAGGTGAACAACGTTAGCAGCAATGTGAGCAACCTGAGCAACAACGTCAGCAACATCGCGGGCAACCGTGACACGGAAGCAGCAGTCGCAAGCGGCACGCATTCCACGGCAATGGGTGCGAACGCCAGCGCGACCGCGGCCAACTCGGTGGCACTGGGTGCGAACTCGGTGGCTGACCGTGCGAACACGGTGTCGGTGGGCTCGGCGGGCAATGAACGCCAGGTCACCAACGTCGCGGCCGGTACGGCGACGACCGACGCGGTCAACGTGGGTCAGTTGAACGATTCGATCGGCGCAGCGGTCGGCAATCTGCCGGCTGGCATGACGGCGAAGGACTACACCGATCAGCAGATCAACTCGGTGCAGAACAGCGTCAACCAGGTCGCGAAGAGCGCCTACGCAGGTATCGCAGCCGCTACGGCGCTGACGATGATCCCGGACGTCGATCAAGGCAAGACGATCGCGGTCGGCATCGGCGGTGGCACGTACAAGGGTTCGCAAGCTGTCGCCCTCGGCGTCTCGGCACGTATCACCGAGAACCTGAAGATGAAGGCCGGCGCGGGTACCAGCTCGCAAGGCACGACGGTGGGTGTGGGTGCTTCGTACCAGTGGTAAGTGCCGTGACGGGTGGGGCGTGAGCCCCGTCCGTCAGCCGGATCTGCCTTTGACTTAACTGAAAGCGCGCTCTTGTCCGTGGAACACGTGGCAAGAGCGCCGCCTCGATGACGGAATTCGTGAAAAATGAACGCAACTCTTTTTAAATATCTTCGCGCGCCATTGCTCGGCGCGTTTGTGACCTTCCTTGCGGCGTGTACCACGCAGTCGGGACCGACCTATACGCTTCACGCGGTTAGCACGCCGAACCAGGAAGCGCCGACTTACCGGGTCAGCTGCCTGGGACTGTTTGAAAGCTCGAACAGTTGCGTGCGTGTGGCTGAGGAAACCTGTCAGGCTCAGCCTGTGACGTGGCTGGAAGCAATTGACGGCGTGAACAACAATGCACCCGTGAAGGCTCCGCGCGAAATGACCTTCATGTGCGGCAAGCCGGTCGTACAACAGCCGGTGCCTCAGCCGGTTCAGCAGCAGCCGGCTCCGCAGCCGCAAGCGAAGCCGGTGGTCCCGCAGGTTCGGTTGCTGCTGCAAGGCAACGCGAACTTCGCAACCGATAGCGCGACGCTTAGCCCGATTGCCAAGGAAAACCTCGACCAGTTCATGATCGTGAACCGAACCGTCAACCTGCATCGCGTGACGGTGACGGGTTATACCGACAAGACGGGTTCCGAGGCACATAACCTGAAACTGTCCGAGGCGCGTGCCACGGCTGTCGTCCAGTATCTGCGCGATGGCGGTCTCCACGCCGACCAGTTCGTCGCGCGAGGTCTGGGCAGCGCCGATCCGGTCGCGTCGAATGCGACGGCCGAAGGCCGCATGCAAAACCGCCGCGTCGATGTGCGCGTGTTCGCCGAGTAACCAGCAACACGTATTGTTTGACCACGAAGGCCTGCCATTGCGCAGGCCTCTTTTATCCGCGCCTCTTCAACCCTCGCCGTCGATCCTCAGCCGGCCGATCACTCCTTTCGCCTGTCCCACCCGCTCGACCAACTCGGGTCCACGCTTGAGCGCAACACCGACCGCCAGAATATCGCCGATCGCCAGATGCGACATGCGCGATGTCATCGGCGAAAACACGTCGTTTTCCTCGACCACGTTCGAGAACAAGCAAATCGACGCGACCCGTGCAAGCGGTGAACTGCCATGCGTAATCGCGATCACTTTCGCGCCGCGAGCGAGCGCAGAGCGCGCCGCTTCGATGATGTCGCGAGTCCGGCCGGTATTGGATACCGCGACCACGACATCGCCGGGCCCGAGTAGCGCCGCCGACATCGAGTAAGTATGTGGATCGGAGTACGCGACGCTCGGCATGCCGAGCCGAAAAAACTTGTGCTGGATATCCTGCGCTGCAATGCCCGAGCCACCCGCTCCGTAGAACTCGATGCGCGCCGCGTTCGCTAGCAACTCGACGGCGGCTTCGACGCTATCCGGCGACAGGCTGTTGCGCACCTCGATCAGCGTGCCGATGGTGCGGTCGAATACTTTGGCGATCAGTCCGGGCGCACCTTCATCCGGGCGCACGTCCCGATAGACGGTCGGCACCCCCGACGCAATCCCCTGCGCCAGCCGGATCTTGAATTCGCGAAAGCCCGAAAACCCAAGCGCATGACAAAACCGCGCGATGGTCGGCTGGCTCACACCCGCGCGAGCGGCCACCTCGGTCATCGACAGATCGAGCACCTCGCGCGGCGCCTCGATCACGTAGTCGGCCAGCTTGCGCTCGGACGGGCGTAGCTGATCGCGCATCTCTTCCACCTGAGACAGCATCATTGGAAAACTCGCACTATGCTGAAGAATGCGTGGACTATATCCGATTGCTGAGAAGGTACAAAAACTACATTTTAGCCGGTAGGTGTAATCCCTAGGTTTTGGGCGTAATGCGTGAAAGCTAAGCCGGTTGGGCGTTTCCCGTAGTCGGAGTATGCCGCAGCGCAGCACCAGAGAACATTGCGATCATGTAGTTTTTCTACTAAGATGGCGTCGTCAACTGATTCGACATTCCCGCGATACCTACCTGGCATAGTGCGCGCACGCCCGCCCGTCCTCAGCCAGCGACGAAGGAGCTCCGATGGTTTCCCCGCATTCGCAATTGTTGAAGGTCACGCAACGCGTGGTTGAGCGCAGCAAGCCGACTCGCGAGGCGTATCTCGCCCGCATCCACCACGCGCAGGGCAAGTTTCCGGCGCGCGGCGCGCTCTCCTGCGCCAATCTCGCTCACGGTTTCGCCGGCCTCGAAGGCAACGACAAGCTTGTCATCAAGCAGATCCGCGAGCCGAACATCGGCATCGTGTCCTCGTACAACGAGATGTTGTCGGCTCACGCGCCGTACAAAAACTACCCCGACATCATCAAGCAGGCCGCGCGTGAAAACGGCGGCGTCGCGCAATTCGCGGGTGGTGTGCCGGCCATGTGCGACGGCGTCACGCAAGGCAATGCCGGTATGGAGCTGTCGCTGTTCTCGCGCGAAGTCATCGCGATGAGCACGGCGGTCGCGCTCACCCACAACATGTTCGACGCTGCGCTGTGCCTCGGCATCTGCGACAAGATCGTGCCGGGCCTGTTGATCGGCGCGCTGCAGTTCGGTCATATCCCGACCATTTTCGTGCCGGCCGGCCCGATGGGCAGCGGCCTGTCCAACGACGACAAAGCCAAGACACGCCAGCTCTTCGCGACCGGCCAATGCGGCCGCGACGCGCTGCTCGAAGCGGAAGCCGCCGCGTATCACAGCCACGGCACCTGCACGTTCTACGGCACCGCGAACAGCAACCAGATGCTGATGGAAGTGATGGGCCTGCATCTGCCGGGCTCGGCCTTCGTGCATCCGCACACGCCGCTGCGCGACGCGCTGACCGCGCAAGCCGCGCGCCGCGTGCTCGATCTGACCGTGGAGCGCGGCCATTACATGCCGATCGGCCACGTGGTCGACGAGAAAGCAATCGTCAACGGCATCGTCGCGTTGTTGGCGACGGGCGGTTCGACCAACCACACGCTGCATCTGGTCGCGATTGCACGCGCGGCGGGCATCGTGATCGATTGGGACGACTTCGACACGCTGTCGCAAGCGGTGCCTTTGCTCGCGAAGATTTACCCGAACGGCAAGGCCGACGTGAACCACTTCCACGCGGCCGGCGGCGTCGCGTTCCTGGTGCGCAATCTGCTGGAAGGCGGCTTGCTGCACGAGGACGTGAACACCGTCGCGGGCAAGGGCCTGAAGCACTACACGGAAGAGCCGAAGCTGATCGACGGCAAGCTGCAATGGGTGCCGGGCGCGCAAGCCAGCGAAGACACGGCGGTGCTGCGCGGCATCAAGGAACCGTTCCAGCCGGACGGCGGTCTGCGTCTGATGCAGGGCAAGCTCGGCCGCGGCGTGATCAAGATTTCCGCGGTCGCGGCGGCGCATCGCAAGGTCAAGGCGCCGGCGATCGTGTTCGATTCGCAGGAAGCCGTGCAGGAAGCGTTCGACAAGCACGAACTGAAGCGCGACTTCATCGCCGTCGTGCGCTTCCAGGGCGCGCGGGCAAACGGCATGCCTGAGCTGCATCGTTTGACGCCGCTGCTCGGTGTGTTGCAGGATCAAGGTTTCCATGTTGCACTGGTCACGGACGGCCGCATGTCCGGCGCGTCGGGCAAGGTGCCGGCGGTGATTCATCTGTCGCCGGAAGCGTTGCTGGAAGGGCCGATCGGCAAGGTGCGCACGGGCGACATGCTGGTGATCGACGCCGAAGCCGGTGTGCTCGACATCGAGATCGACGCAGCCGCATGGGCCGCGCGTGCGTGTGCCGTGCCGCAGCATCAAGCGGAAAACGAAGTCGGCTTCGGCCGCGAACTGTTCGGTGTATTCCGCGCGGCGGCGGCGCCGGCGGAGCAGGGTGCGTCGGTATTCGGCGCGATGGTGGGCGAGCGTTCGGCGCATCACGGCGAAGCGGCCAAAGCTCACACCGCAAAACACACAAGCACCACTCACGCCAGCTAAGTGCTGCAGAACAAGGAGTCTGACTATGACCTCGAAAACAGTAAGCGATATCGTGCGCCTCGGCCCGGTGATTCCGGTGCTCGCGTTCGACTCGGTCGAACAGGGTGTACACGTATCTCGCGCGCTGCACGCGGGCGGCGTGAAGGTGCTGGAAATCACCTTGCGCACCGCAGCAGGCCTCGAAGCGATCGAACGCGCGAGCCAGTTGGCCGAAGACATCGTGGTCGGTGTCGGCACGATTACGAAGCCCGAGCATTGCGCTCAGGCCAAGAAGGCGGGCGCGCAGTTCGGCGTCTCTCCTGGCCTGACGAGAGACATGCACAAGGCCGCGCAGGATGCGGGCTTGCCGCTGCTACCGGGCGTGATGACGCCGTCGGACATCATCGCGGCGCTGGAACTCGGCTACGAGATCGTGAAGTTTTTCCCGGCGCAGCAAGCCGGCGGCGTGCCGATGCTGCAAGCTTTTTACGGCCCGTTCCCGAATCTGAAGTTCTGCCCGACCGGCGGCATCACGGCGGAAACGGCGACGCATTTCCTGTCGCTGCCGAACGTGGTGTGCGTGGGTGGCTCGTGGCTCACGCCGAAAGCCGCGCTCGCTGCGCAAAACTGGGACGAGGTCACGCGCCTGGCGCGGGCCGCGAGCCAGTTGGCCGCGCCCGCCCATTGAGTTGAAGCGGCCCGCACGCTAACCGTTATCAAGGTCCTACGCAAAGGAGCCTCGTCGATACAGCCGCTCAGGCTGTCCTGGCGAGGCTCTTTTGCGATATGCGCGCGGAATTGGCGCACGTTTGCAGACAACAAACAGTAAAATTCAGCGTCCGCGCGGTCAGCCCGGTTTCAAGGCGCCGCACAGGCCGCCGTGAGACAAGGGTGCTGGCTGTGCCGCACTCACAATCAATAACGCAAAAGGAGGAGCTTCATGGAAGCTGTCCACGGCAGCACACTGCTGGTCTTCGCGGTGATCGCCATCGCTTTGCTGATCCTGCTGATCACGCGCTACAAGGTTTATCCGTTCCTCGTCCTGATCATCGTGTCGCTGCTGCTGGGTCTTGCATCCGGCATGCCGATGGCCACCATCGTCAAATCGTTCGAAACGGGTAACGGCAATACGCTCGGGCACATCGCCGTCGTGGTCGGTCTGGGTACGATGCTCGGCAAGATGATGGCCGAATCGGGCGGCGCCGAACGCGTCGCCACCACCTTGATCAACTTCTTTGGCGAGAAGAACATCCACTGGGCGATGATGATCGTGGCGATCATCGTCGGCTTGCCGGTGTTCTTCGAAGTCGGTTTCGTGTTGCTGATTCCGATCGCGTTCAACGTCGCGAAGCGCACCAACAAGTCGCTGTTGCTGGTCGGCTTGCCGATGGTCGCGGGTCTGTCCGTCGTGCACGGACTGCTTCCGCCGCATCCGGCCGCGATGCTCGCGGTGCAGGCGTATCACGCGGATATCGGCAGGACCATCGCCTATGGGCTGATCGTCGGTGTGCCGACCGCGATCGTCGCCGGTCCGCTGTTCGCGTTGCTGATCAGCCGCTATATCAAGCTGCCGAAAGACAACCCGCTTGCCGCGCAATTTCTCGGTCATGGTGACGAAGCCAAAAACGGCGCACAAAACGCCGCACCGAAGCGCGAACTGCCGAGCTTCGGCATCACGCTGCTCACGATCCTGCTGCCGGTGATCCTGATGCTGGTCGGAAGCTGGGCCGATCTCTTCACCACGCCGAAAACCTTGCCGAACGATCTGCTGCACTTCGCCGGCAATTCGGACGTCGCGCTGCTGATCGCGGTGCTGGTCAGCTTCTGGACCTTCGGCGCGAGCCGCGGTTTCAATCGCGAGCAGATCCAGAAATTCTGCGGCGACTGTCTCGCGCCGATCGCGGGTATCACGCTGATCGTCGGCGCGGGCGGCGGGTTTGGGCGTGTGCTGATGGATAGCGGGATTTCGAAGGAAATCGTCAATGTGGCAACCGCCATGCATCTGTCGCCGCTGTTGTTCGGCTGGCTGGTGGCCGCACTGATTCGTCTGGCCACGGGTTCGGCGACCGTCGCGATGACCACGGCGTGTGGCATCGTCGCACCGATCGCTTCGGCTAGCGGCGTGCATGTCGAGCCGGAGTTGCTGGTGCTCGCCACCGGCTCGGGCTCGCTGATCTTCTCGCATGTGAACGACGGTGGTTTCTGGCTGATCAAGGAATACTTCGGTATGACAGTGGGGCAGACCTTCAAGACATGGTCGCTCCTCGAAACCATCATTTCACTGATGGGCTTGGGTTTGACCTTCGCGCTCGCGACGGTCGTGTAAGGAGTTTTTGATGATTCTGATCGCAATGGGCGTGTCGGGCGCCGGCAAGACGAGAATTGGCGAAATGCTGGCGGAACGCCTGCATTGCGTGTTCACCGACGGCGACGCGTTTCACAGCGCCGCCAACAAGGAGAAAATGCACCACGGCATTCCGCTCACCGACGAAGACCGTTGGCCGTGGCTGCAAACCATCCGCGTGGCGATCGTCGAGAAGCAGCAGGCAGGTGAGACGGCGGTGTTCACATGCTCGTCGCTGAAACGCTCGTATCGCGATGTTTTGCGCGATGGCGACCGGGACGTGTGCTTCGTGTATCTGAAGGGTTCGCGTGAAGTGCTGGAGCAGCGTCTGACCACGCGCACCGGCCATTTCTTCGATCCCTCGCTGCTGCAAAGCCAGCTCGATACGCTCGAAGAACCGGGACCGGACGAAGCGATCACGGTGAGCATCGAGCTGTCGCCGGAAGAGATCGTCGTGGAAGTGCTGAGGCAGGTTGAAACGCGTAAGTGAGTTTGTTTCGTCGCTGCAAATAAAAAACCGCTCTCAAAGGAGCGGTTTTTTTACGCCTCGAGTCACGAGGCGATGCACGACTCAAGCCGGTTAAGCGATCCGCTTCGCCAGTTCGACCGCCTTGCCGATGTACGACGCCGGCGTCATCGCGAGCAAACGGTCTTTCGCGTCCTGCGGAATCGCAAGGCCATTGACGAACGTTTGCAGCGCTTCACGCGTGATGCCCTTGCCGCGCGTCAGTTCCTTCAACTGCTCGTACGGATTCTCGATGCCGTAACGGCGCATCACCGTTTGCACCGGCTCGGCCAGCACTTCCCAGCAATTGTCGAGGTCTTCATTCAGACGCTGTGCATTCACTTCGAGCTTGTCCAGACCGCGGATCAGCGAGTCGTACGCGAGCAGCGAGTAACCGAACGCGACGCCGATATTGCGCAGCACCGTCGAATCGGTCAGGTCGCGCTGCCAGCGCGAGACCGGCAGCTTGTCGGCGAGATGGCGCAGCGTGGCGTTCGCGAGGCCGAGGTTGCCTTCCGAGTTTTCAAAGTCGATCGGGTTGACCTTGTGCGGCATGGTCGACGAACCGATTTCGCCGGCCTTGGTGCGTTGCTTGAAGTAGCCGACCGAGATATAGCCCCACACGTCGCGGTCCAGATCCAGCAGGATCGTGTTGGCGCGCGAGACCGCATCGAACAGTTCGGCCATGTAGTCGTGCGGCTCGATCTGGATCGTGTACGGATTGAACGTGAGCTTCAGGCGCTGTTCGACCACTTCGCGCGAGAACGCTTCCCAGTCGAACTCCGGATACGCGGACAGATGCGCGTTGAAGTTGCCGACCGCGCCGTTCATCTTGCCGAGCAGCTCGACCTTCGCGATGCGGTCGATCGCGCGTTCCAGGCGGGCCGCGACGTTGGCGAGTTCCTTGCCGAGCGTGGTCGGGCTGGCCGGTTGGCCGTGCGTGCGCGACAGCATCGGCTGTTCGGCGTGCGCGTGAGCCAGTGCGACGAGGCGCTGATGCACCGAGCGCAGCGCCGGCAGAATCACGTGTTCACGGGCGCCCGCCAGCATCAGGCCGTGCGACGTGTTGTTGATGTCTTCCGACGTGCAGGCGAAGTGGATGAACTCGCTCGCGCGCTCCAGTTCCTCCTGACCCTTCACCGATTCCTTCAGCCAGTACTCGACCGCCTTCACGTCGTGATTCGTCACACGTTCGATTTCCTTGATGCGCGCGGCGTCGTGCGCGGTGAAGCGCTCGGCCAGTTGCAGCAGGAATTGTTCTGACGCTTCGGAAAAGCGCGGCACTTCGGCGAAACCGGCACGCGACAAGGCGATCAGCCAATGGATTTCCACCGTCACGCGATTGCGCATGAAAGCGGCTTCCGAGAGCCAGTCGCGCAGGGCTTCGGTTTTCGAGGCGTAGCGGCCGTCGAGCGGGGAGAGCGCGTTCAGCGCGAACAGGGTGTCGGGGCGGGTGTCGGACATGATGGGGGCGTGATGCAAGGGTGAAAACGCGGAGGAAACTGCGGGAACCGCGAATTTTACCACCGGACGGCGTTTGCCCTGATTTCGCCGCGACGCCCGTTTGGCGCCGGCATGGCGGCTGTGTGACGGCTAGTCCGGATAGCCGTCGTAGCCGGGAAACAGGGTGGGCAACGTGAAGGCGGGCATCGAGTAGCGTGAGAAGCAGCGCGAGGTGGAGGCGGGATGGACCAGATGCAGGCAACTGGCCTGCGGATCGTCCACCGCGATCACGTTGCGGCCGGTCTCGACTACGCGCCGGATGAAGCTTTCGTCGTCGCACAGGTTGATGTCGTCGAAGGCTGAGATCGCGGCAAGTGCTTTGTCATACACATACGAGAATCCATAGAACAGGATGAAGTCCGCGCCGATCTGCATTCTCTCGTGGAATTCGATGTGGCTGACCGAACGGCCGCTCAGTTCGTAGTGCAGGCCTACCTTGGCGTTCAGGTCCATGTAGCCGAAGAATTGTGTGTGCGGCGCATACATGAAGAAGCCCGACAGCTTGATGAGATCCGCGCGGTTCTCCTGCATCGTCCTGACCATGTGCGCGAGGTAGTGCGGCGCGTAGTGGTCGTCATCGTCGAAATGGGCGATCACCGAGCCGCGCGATTCGGCGATCAGCGCGTTGCGCTTCGCGCCGATCGACATGCGCGTGGTGGAGTGAAAGTAGCGGATGCGTGCGTCCTGCGACGCCAGCGCTTGCATATACGCGCTCGGCTCGCGGCTGTCGTCGAGGATCAGCCATTCCCAGTCGACCTGCTGGCGAAGCACGCAGCGGGCAATGGCCGGCAGCAGACGCTCGCGGTTGGCCGTCGGCGTGATGATGGAAACGAGTGGGGACATGGCGGGGTCTCGCGCGCGGCAAGGCGCGTCGTAGAAGGAGTCGGGTGGAGGGTGCGGCGTGCTGGCCGCAGCGCCGTGAGCGGAGCAAGATAGCGGCTCGCCGCCGGCCGGCCTATCGGCGCAATCCGATTTCGCGTTCGCGGCATCGTGCGCCCGCGCGCACGGTCACGACGACCCGCTTCACGACACCCACTAGAATGCTGACTTCCTCTCACCCGTCGGCAGCAGGCCCCGCATGGAACTGAAATGGCTCGAAGACTTCGTTTCGCTCGCGGAAACGCGTAGTTTCAGCCGCTCGGCTGAATTGCGCCACGTCACGCAGCCGGCGTTCTCCCGGCGGATTCAGGCGCTCGAGGCATGGCTCGGCACGGAACTGATCGACCGCTCGGTCTATCCGACGCGGCTCACGGCGGCCGGCCAGGTGTTCAACGAGCAGGCGCTCGCGATGCTCTCGCAGTTCCATGAGGCGCGTGCGCTGCTGCGCGGCCATACGGCGACGCCGCAGGCGACCATCGAGTTCGCCGTGCCGCATACGTTGTCGCTGACTTACTTTCCACGCTGGCTGCAGCGAATCGAAGCCCATCTCGGTCCGATCCACACACGCCTGCGGGCCCTGAATGTGCATGACGCGGCGTTATCGCTGGTCGAAGGCGGCTGCGATCTGATGATGGGCTATCACCATCCGAGCCATCCGGTCGCGCTCGATCCGGGCCGCTACGACATGCTGACGCTCGGCAACGAGCCGATCAGTCCGTTCTCGGCGCCCGGCCGCGCCGGCCGGCCGCGTCACACGTTGCCGGGCACGGGCGAGGCGCCCACGCCTTACCTGTCCTACACGCCGAACGCCTATCTGGGACGCATGACCGAAGTGATCCTGGCCAACGCGCCGGAGCGCCTGTACCTCGACCGGCTGTACGAAACCGACATGGCCGAGGGGCTCAAGGCGATGGCGCTGGCCGGGCACGGTATCGCCTTCCTGCCGCACAGCGCGGTGGAGGACGCCGTCGCCGACGGCAAGCTGATCCGCCTTGACCGCGCCACACGCGGCACGCCGGAAGGGCAGCTCACACTGACCATGGAGATCCGTCTCTATCGCGACAAGCTCGTGGCGAAGAGCGACGATGCGCGACAGATACTCGTGCGGCAGTTGTGGGAGGTGGTCTCGGAGGAACTGGCGCAAGGCACGGCCTGAAATCCTGCCTCCCCACGACGTGAATTTGCGGCTTCTTGATGGTTATGCAAAAAAAACATAATCGGATAAGGAAACGGCATTGGATTTCAAAACGGCGTTTTTCCACAATGCTGTTACTCGATCAACGCCGGAGCGTTCATGTCATCCCAGCAACAGGCAGCACACGCAGCACAATCCGCATCAACGTTGCAGTCGGTTCCTTCCTACCTGAATAAAGACGATCTCGGCCCGTGGGGCAACTACCTGCGTCAGGTCGATCGCGTCGCGCCGTACCTCGGCTCCCTGTCCCGCTGGCTCGAAACCCTGAAGCGCCCGAAGCGCATTCTGGTCGTCGACGTGCCTATCGAACTCGATAACGGCACGGTCGCTCACTTCGAAGGCTATCGTGTGCAGCACAACGTGTCGCGCGGTCCGGGCAAGGGTGGCGTGCGTTACCACCAGGACGTGACGTTGTCGGAAGTGATGGCCTTGTCGGCGTGGATGTCGGTGAAGAACGCTGCGGTGAACGTGCCATACGGCGGCGCGAAGGGCGGCATCCGTGTCGACCCGCGCACCTTGTCGCGTGGCGAGCTGGAGCGCGTGACGCGCCGCTACACCAGCGAAATCGGCATCATCATCGGACCGAATACCGACATTCCCGCGCCGGACGTGAACACGAACGAGCAGATCATGGCGTGGATGATGGACACGTACTCGATGAACCAGGGCCAAACGGCCACGGGCGTCGTGACGGGCAAGCCGATCACGCTGGGCGGTTCGCTCGGCCGCCGCGAGGCGACGGGCCGTGGCGTGTTCGTGGTGGCCTCCGAAGCCGCGCGCCGTATCGGCGTCGACATCGAAGGCGCGCGCATTGCGGTGCAAGGTTTCGGTAACGTGGGCGGTATCGCGGCGCGTCTGTTCCAGGAAGCGGGCTCGAAGCTGGTCGCGGTGCAGGATCACACCGGCTCGCTGTACAAGTCGACCGGTATCGACGCTGTCGCGTTGCTCGAACACGTGGCGAAGACGGGCGGCGTGGGTGGTTTCCCTGAGGCCGACGCCGTCACCAACGAAGAATTCTGGACCGTCGAATCGGACATCCTGATTCCGGCGGCGCTGGAAAACCAGATCACCGAAAAGAACGCGGGCAAGATCAAGACGAAGATCGTCGTGGAAGGCGCGAACGGCCCGACCACCACGGCGGCGGACGACATCCTGCACGATCGCGGCATCCTCGTGATTCCGGACGTGGTGGCGAATGCCGGCGGCGTGACCGTCTCGTACTTCGAATGGGTGCAGGACTTCTCGAGCTTCTTCTGGACGGAAGACGAGATCAACCAGCGCCTCGAGCGTGTGATGCGTGAAGCATTCGCCGCGGTGTGGCAGGTGTCGAGCGAGCAGAAGGTGTCCGTGCGGACCGCGGCGTTTATCGTCGCGTGTAAGCGGATCCTGGAAGCGCGCGAACTGCGCGGCCTGTATCCCTGATCTTTCCGCTTCTTTCCGCTTTTTTTCCGCTTCAAACGGCGGTTCCGCTATCCCGCGGATCCGCCGCCACTCCTTGCTTCAACGCGGTCCACAAGACGGCGTGTTCGACCCGGCGGGCGGCATCGTATCGATGCCGCCCGCCTTTGCATATGCGGAAAGGTTGACCGACCAGCCTGAAGCGCCGCGAACCTGTAGCGGCGCACACGCAACAACATGGTTTATAGCGATACTTTCAGAATAATTACTTTGCTAAACTGGCGCCGGTTCTTGCCAAGGAGATCACAAATGAAGGTTAAAAAAGCTGCGCTGCTGCTCGCGACTCTCGGACTGTTTACGGTTGGCGCGCATGCGCAAGACGCTGGTACGCTGAAAAAGATCAAGGACACGGGTGTCATTTCGCTGGGTCATCGCGAATCGTCGATCCCGTTTTCGTATTACGACGACAAGCAGAACGTTATCGGCTACTCGCAGGAATTCGCCCTGAAAGTGGTGGAGGCAGTGAAGCAGAAGCTGAACATGCCGAACCTGAAGGTCAAGCTCACGCCGGTCACGTCGCAAAACCGTATTCCGCTGGTGCAGAACGGCACCGTCGACATGGAATGCGGCTCGACCACGAACAATGCTGAACGCCAGCAACAGGCTGCCTTCTCGAACACGATCTTCGTGATCGGCACGCGCCTGATGACCAAGAAAGACTCCGGCATCAAGGACTGGGCCGACCTGAAGGGCAAGACGGTCGTCACGACCGCCGGCACCACGTCCGAGCGCCTGCTTCGCAAGATGAACCAGGACAAGAGCATGGGCATGAACATCATCAGCGCGAAGGACCACGGCGAGTCGTTCCTGACGCTCTCCACGGGCCGCGCCGCTGCCTTCATGATGGACGACGCATTGCTCGCTGGCGAACGCGCGAAGTCGAACAACCCCGGCGATTTCGTGATCGTCGGCACGCCGCAGTCGCATGAAGCGTACGGCTGCATGATTCGCAAGAACGATCCGGAATTCAAGAAGGTGGTCGACGACGCGATCGCCAAGGTCGAAACCTCGGGCGAAGCCGATCAGATCTACAAGAAGTGGTTCGAATCGCCGATTCCGCCGAAGGGCCTGAACCTGAACTTCCCGGAAAGCGACGACATCAAGGCGCTCTACAAGAGCCCGAATGACAAGGCAATCGATTAAACCTTAGCTGTTTTTTTGAAACGCTGAACGAAACGGAAGGGGCCACGCGCTTCTTCCGTTTCTTTTTGCTGGAGTCTTGGTCATGTCATATCACTGGAACTGGGGCATTCTGCTGAGTCCCGTCTCCACCGGCGAGCCGACCACGTATCTGGGCTGGCTGCTGTCGGGCTTCTGGGTGACGATTACGGTATCGCTGTCGGCATGGGTGATCGCGCTGATCGTCGGTTCATTGTTCGGCGTACTGCGCACGGTGCCGAATAAATGGGCGTCGGGCATCGGCACGCTCTATGTCGCGATTTTCCGTAACATCCCGCTGATCGTGCAGTTCTTCATCTGGTATCTCGTGATACCGGAGTTGCTGCCCGCTTCGATGGGCAACTGGTTCAAGCAACTGCCGCCGAGCGCGCAGTTTTTTTCGTCGTCGATCATCTGTCTCGGGCTCTTCACCGCCGCGCGCGTGTGCGAGCAGGTGCGCTCGGGTATCAACGCGTTGCCGCGCGGCCAGCGCGCCGCTGGCCTGGCCATGGGCTTCACGCAATGGCAGACGTATCGCTATGTGCTGCTGCCGGTCGCGTACCGGATCATCGTGCCGCCACTTACTTCCGAGTTTCTGAACATCTTCAAGAACTCGGCGGTGGCGTCGACGATCGGTCTGCTCGATCTGTCCGCTCAGGCGCGCCAACTGGTCGACTACACGTCGCAGACGTATGAGTCGTTCATCGCGGTCACGATAGCGTACATGCTGATCAATCTGGTCGTGATGCAACTCATGCGCTGGGTCGAAGCCAAGACCCGGTTGCCCGGCTATATCGGAGGCAAGTAATGCACCATTTCGACTGGAGCGGTATTCCGGGCGCATTGCCTACGCTATGGACCGGCGCCATCGTCACGCTCAAGATCACGCTGATCGCGATTGTGTTCGGCATCGTTTGGGGCACCATTCTCGCGATGTTGCGGCTGTCGTCGTTCAAACCCTTCGAGTGGTTCGCGAAGGGCTACGTGACGATCTTCCGTTCGATCCCACTGGTGATGGTGCTGCTGTGGTTCTTCCTGATCGTGCCGCAAGTGCTGCAAAACGTGCTCGGTTTGTCGCCGGATATCGATATTCGCCTCGCGTCGGCCATGGTCGCTTTCTCGCTGTTCGAGGCGGCGTACTATTCGGAGATCATCCGCGCCGGCATTCAGTCGGTGCCGCGCGGGCAGGTCAACGCGGCGTTCGCGCTCGGCATGAGCTACTCGCAGGCCATGCGTCTGATCGTGCTGCCGCAGGCGTTCCGCGCGATGGTGCCGCTGCTGCTCACGCAAGGTATCGTGCTGTTTCAGGATACGTCGCTCGTCTACGTGATCAGCCTCGCCGACTTCTTCCGCACCGCCACGAATATTGGCGACCGTGACGGTACGAATGTCGAGATGGTACTGTTCGCGGGCGCGTGTTATTTCGTGATCTGTGTGGTCGCGTCGAGCCTTGTCAAAGGTCTTCAGAAAAAGGTCGCAAGATGATCTCTATCAAGAATGTTTCGAAGTGGTACGGCCAGTTTCAAGTGCTGACCGACTGCACGACGGAAGTCAAAAAGGGTGAAGTGGTGGTGGTGTGCGGGCCGTCGGGCTCGGGCAAGTCCACGCTGATCAAAACCGTCAACGGCCTCGAGCCGTTCCAGAAGGGCGAGATCGTCATCAACGGGCAGTCGCTCACCGACAAGAAAACCAATCTGTCGAAGCTGCGTGCCAAGGTCGGCATGGTGTTCCAGCACTTCGAGCTGTTCCCGCATTTGTCGATCGTGCAGAACCTCACGCTCGCGCAGGTGAAGGTGCTCGGCCGCTCGAACGACGAAGCCACCGCGAAAGGGCTGAAGCTGCTCGATCGCGTCGGCCTGCGTGCGCATGCGGACAAGTTTCCGGGGCAGTTGTCGGGTGGTCAGCAACAGCGCGTGGCGATTGCGCGCGCGTTGTCGATGGATCCGATCGCCATGCTGTTTGACGAGCCGACCTCGGCGCTCGATCCGGAAATGATCAACGAAGTGCTCGATGTGATGGTTGAACTCGCGCAGGAAGGCATGACCATGATGTGCGTGACGCACGAAATGGGCTTCGCGAAGAAGGTGGCGCACCGCGTGATCTTCATGGACAAGGGCTTGATCGTGGAAGACGACCGCAAGGAAGACTTCTTCGCCAATCCGAAGTCGGATCGCGCGAAGGATTTTCTGGCGAAGATCCTGCACTGAGTTTGCTGTGGCGTCGCGCCGTTTAGACGGTGCGGCGCGGGCAGAAACGAAAAAGCCGCTTCGGAAGAAGCGGCTTTTTCGTTTCTGGCGATTCGATTTGATTCGAGCGAATGCCCGCGTGATTCAATGGCTCAGGATTCGAACGCGGCGGCGTCGTCCGCCGCTTCGAGGTCGACCTCGGCTTCTGCCTCGGGCAACGCTTCAGTCGAAGCCGCGATCGTAGTAGCCGAAGCCGACGCATCCAAAGCGGGATTGCGCAGCTTTTCCAGCACCGAAGCCGGCACCGGTACATTGACGCGCCCAATCACTTCGCCGTGTTGGAACATCATCAGATCGCCCGGTTCGAACGCGGTCCAGACTTCGTTGTCGGTGAGCGGCTTGGTGGCGATCACCGCGACGCGGTCTTCGGGCGTCGTGTATTTGGCGAAATCGATCGACACGTCCGCGTCGACGAGATGCGCGGTGGAAAACGGCCAGCGCCGCACGATGTAGTGCAGATGCGTGGAGCAATGCGCAAACAGCGCCTGGCCATTCGACATCAGGAAATTGAACACGCCGAACTGCGTGATTTCGCGCGTGAGCGTTTCGAGCGCGGCAAACAGTTCGTCGAGCGGCGGCTGCTGCGCGCCGGGAAATGCCTTGCGCAAGCCTTCGAGCAGCGCGCAGAACGCGAGTTCGCTGTCGGTCGTGCCGACCGGCTGATACACGCCCGTCAATACCGGCGAATAGTCCTTGAGGTCGCCGTTGTGCGCGAAGATCCAATGGCGTCCCCACAGTTCGCGCATGAACGGGTGGCAGTTTTCGAGCAGGATATGCCCCTGCGTCGCCTTGCGAATATGCGCGATCGTGTTCTTCGATTTGATCGGGTAGCGCTTGACCATTTCGGCGATCGGCGACGTGGCCGACGATTGATGGTCGATGAACAGGCGGCAGGCTTTGTCTTCAAAGAAGGCGATGCCCCAGCCGTCGGCGTGGTGATCGGTGACGCCGCCGCGCGCCGCAAAGCCGGTGAACGAGAACGTGACGTCCGTTGGCGCGGCGCAGTTCATTCCGAGAAGTTGGCACATGTTGCGGGTAAGCCTGTGAACGGGGCGAGCCGTTACAATGATGATTTTCCAAGCATATCACCGAGCCAGAAACGCCAAATAGCAAAATTGACGTGTGTTTATGCCGCAACGTTGCGGTTTGACCGCATAGATTGGCTTTTGTCGTCGAATCTCGTCCCCCGCCGCCATGACTGCTTCCAACGCTTCTCTCGACTCCATCACGCTCGCCCGTCCGGATGACTGGCACCTACACGTCCGCGACGGCGCGATGCTGGCCGCCGTGTTGCCAGACACCGCTCGCCAGTTCGGCCGCGCGATCATCATGCCGAACCTGAAGCCGCCGGTCACGACCACCGCGATGGCGCAGGCGTATCGCGAGCGGATCGTCGCCGCGATTCCCGCAGGCGCGAAATTCGAGCCGCTGATGACGCTGTACCTGACCGACAACACGCCGCCCGACGAAATCCGCCGCGCGCGCGAAAGCGGCTTCGTGCATGGTGTGAAGCTGTATCCGGCGGGCGCGACGACCAACTCGGACGCGGGCGTCACCGACATCATGAAGTGCGCCAAAACGCTCGAGGTGATGCAGGAAGTGGGCATGCCGCTGCTCGTGCACGGCGAGGTGACGGATTCGTCGATCGATCTGTTCGACCGCGAGAAGGTGTTCATCGACCGGGTCATGACGCCGTTGCGCCGCGCGTTTCCGGCGCTGAAGGTGGTGTTCGAGCACATCACCACGAAAGACGCGGTGGACTACATCCGCGAGGCCGGCGTCGCGCCGGAACTGCTGGGCGCGACGATCACGGCGCATCACCTGCTGTACAACCGCAACGCGATCTTCCAGGGTGGCATTCGGCCGCATTACTACTGCTTGCCGGTGCTGAAGCGGGAGACGCATCGCGTGGCGTTGGTCGAGGCGGCGACCTCGGGCAATCCGCGCTTCTTCCTCGGCACGGACAGCGCGCCGCATCCGAAGGGGCTGAAGGAGCATGCGTGCGGCTGCGCGGGTTGCTATACGGCGCTGCACGCGCTTGAGCTCTACACCGAAGCGTTCGACAAAGCCAACGCGCTCGACAAGCTCGAAGGTTTCGCGAGCTTTTTCGGTGCGGACTTCTATGGCCTGCCGCGCAGCGCGGAGAAGGTCACGCTGCGTCGTGAGGAATGGACGCTGCCGGCCGAATTGCCGGTTGGTGATACGCCGGTCGTGCCGTTGCGCGGCGGCGAGTCGATCGGCTGGCGCCTGGTTTGAGGTTGCGTTAGATGCAGGCGCATGAGGCGGAGCCGCCGCCCGGCTTTGCCCGAATCGACTGGTCGAAGCCGTGTTTCGCACCGTTCGCTGGACGTGGCACGCGTTGGCAGCAGGCCGCGCTGACAAGCTACGAGGCGTTGCTCGCCGAAATGAACGCTGATGCCGCCGAGATGCGGCAGACCACGGGCCGCGGCCAGCGCCTCGCGTTCATCGCGCAGGACGATCTGCCGCCCGGCGCGGCGTACGAAGCGCATATCGCGTCGACCGGCTGCGTGCCGACGCGCCACAATCTGCACGACTTCTTCAATGCGTCGATGTGGTTTGCTTTTCCGCGCATCAAGGCAGCGCTGAACGCGCGGCAGTCGGCGGCCATCGAGGTGTTGGGCGTCGGTCCGACCCGCGGCGGCGTGCGCGATACGCTGACCTTGTTCGACGAGAACGCACTGCTGTTCGCTTGCGCGGATCCCGCTTTGAGCGCGGCATTACGTGGGTTCGACTGGCACACGCTGCTGGTGGCTGGACGAGATGCGTGGGGGACACGTTGCGAGGTCCGCTGCTTCGGTCATGCGTTGCTGGAAAAGCTGATTGGGCCATTCAAGGCCTGCACGGGGCATGCGTGGATCGTCGATGTGCCGGCGGCGTATTTCGAGTGGGACGCCGTGAAGCGAGACGCGTGGCTGGACGAGTCCGTCGCCGTGGCGCTGCTCAACACCGATGCGCTGACAAGTCGCATGTTTGCGCCGTTGCCTGTGCTGGGCATTCCGGGCTGGTGGCCGGAGAACGAATCGCCCGCGTTTTACGACGACACTTCCGTGTTTCGCGCGGGGCGTCGCGCGCGTTGAGCCCGTTGAGGCGCGCCGCAGGATCCCTTGGCCATTCGGCTATTTCAGCCGCTGAACCGGCTTGCCGCTCCGGCAGGTGTTAAAATCCGCCCCAGCAAAGCAGGCTAGGCAGTCGCGGCCTCCGCGGTTTCGGCCAAAGAGGGCGAGGAAAGTCCGGACTCCACAGGGCAGGGTGATGGCTAACGGCCATCCGTGGCAACACGCGGAACAGGGCAACAGAAAGCAAACCGCCGATGGCCCGGCGCAAGCCGGGATCAGGTAAGGGTGAAACGGTGCGGTAAGAGCGCACCGCGGCTGCTGCAAGGCAGACCGGCACGGTAACCTCCACCCGGAGCAATTCCAAGTAGGCAGGCTAGCATCTTCGAGATGCAGGACGGGGCCCCTGTCACGTCTGCGGGTAGGAAGCTTGAGCGCGTCAGCAATGGCGCGCCTAGAGGAATGGCTGCCACGCGCGTCGCGTCTTCGGACGTTGCGCGTGCACAGAATCCGGCTTATCGGCTTGCTTTGCCACCTGACAAAAAATGCCGGCGTCCAGATGGACGCCGGCATTTTTCTTTGTGCGCGTGTGCGGCGGCGGGCGCTCGGGCCGGCGTCGCAGTAGCCGCAAGGCCGCGTTCAGCCCGCGACGATGTCGAACGAGTGCGTCAGCTCAGCCGTCTTGGCGATCATGATCGAGGCCGAGCAATATTTATCGTGCGACAGGTTGATCGCGCGTTCCACGGTGGCCGGGTTCAGATTCTTGCCCGTCACGGTGAAGTGAAAGTGGATCTTGGTGAACACTTTCGGATCTTCGCTGGCGCGTTCGGCCTTCAGCGTCACCGAGCAACCGGCGATTTCCTGACGGCTTTTCTTCAGGATCATCACGACGTCGTAGGCGGTGCAGCCGCCCGTGCCGAGCAAAACCATTTCCATCGGACGCGGCGCGAGGTTGCGGCCGCCGCCTTCAGGCGCGCCGTCCATCGCCACCAGATGGCCGCTGCCCGTCTCGGCCGCGAACGCCATCCCGTCTTGCCCCATCCAGCTCACTTTGCATTCCATGCTGTGCTCCACCGCGCTTCGCTATATCGAGACGGCATTGTAGCCCGGTGTTTGGGTGTCCGCCCGAGGCGACTTTTGCCACAAGTTATGCGCGATGACGGCTTGCGTGTTGCGCTGCGGCATGTTCAGGCGATTCGGGAATGCCCTGACGGGTTTAGGGGTTTTACTCTAGATCATGTCTGGCCGCGCGACTGTTTAGTGTCCAATTAGTGTTTGATTTAAAAGGAGATTCTCTAAACGTTGGTCGTCAAACGATGTTGCCGCATTATGAAATCGCATTTCGCAATGCAAATGTTCTTGCGTCGCACAAGGTCGGCTCATATAATTGCTTCTGTCTCCTCCACCTCCTCCTTTGGTGGATTAAACCCGAACCGCTCGTTCGGGTTTTTTTTCGCCCGCATCTTTCGTCCGGCGCCCAAGCAAGCCGGTTTCGGGTGCATTCAGGCGTTAAAATCACGCTCCCGGACTGCCGGATTACCGCGAATCTCGCGCAAACTCCCGTACGTTTTGACTTGCCGTAGCAAATTCCTTTATAATTCAGGGCTTTTCCGCATCCGCGCCCGCGGAGGAAGAACCAGGGAGAGCCTGCACGCGCCTCGATGCGCACACTACAAGCAGGAAAAAACACATTGGGCGCAGCAATTTTTTTGGATCGATCATGAAGACGTTTTCCGCAAAAGCCCATGAGGTTACGCGTGAATGGTACGTGATTGACGCGACGGATAAGGTTCTCGGGCGTGTCGCCAGCGAAGTGGCACACCGTCTTCGCGGCAAGCACAAGCCTGAATTCACTCCGCACGTCGACACCGGTGATTTCATCATCGTTATCAACGCCGGCAAGCTGAAGGTCACGGGCAACAAGGCTACTGACAAGAAGTACTACCGCCACTCGGGCTACCCGGGCGGTATCTATGAAACGACGTTCGGCAAGATGCAAGAACGCTTCCCGGGCCGTGCGCTCGAGAAAGCGGTCAAGGGCATGCTGCCGAAGGGCCCGCTCGGCTACGCGATGATCAAGAAGCTGAAGGTCTACGCTGAAGCAACGCATCCGCATTCGGCACAACAGCCGAAAGCGCTCGAGATCTAAGGGGAGCCCACATGATCGGTAACTGGAATTACGGCACGGGCCGCCGCAAGAGCGCCGTCGCACGCGTCTTCATCAAGGCAGGCAAGGGCGATATCGTTGTGAACGGCAAGCCTATCGCCGATTACTTCTCGCGCGAAACGTCGCTGATGATCGTGCGTCAGCCGCTGGAACTCACGAACCACGGCGTCACGTTCGACATCAAGGTCAACGTGACGGGTGGCGGTGAAACGGGTCAAGCCGGTGCGGTTCGCCACGGCATCACCCGCGCGCTGATGGACTACGACGCAACGCTGAAGCCGGAACTGTCGAAGGCTGGCTTCGTGACGCGTGACGCTCGTGAAGTCGAACGTAAGAAGGTCGGCTTCCACAAGGCACGTCGCCGGAAGCAATTCTCGAAGCGTTAATCGTTTCGGGTGCGAGCCGGCTTTCGGGTCGGAGCGCTGCAAAAGCCGCCAACGCTTTCGCGAAGGCGGCTTTTTTCATGGTTTCGCGGCTCGGTGCGGTTCAGTGTTACAGCAACGAACTCGTCGTCAAGCGGCGAGATATCCCGCTTAGCCGGACTGGTGGCGGCAGAACGCGCCGTCCATCGATTTTCAGGAAGAACCCATTGATTTTGTGGGCTTCAGCACGATATCGAGATCAGCCCTACAATAGCGGTTAGAAGCTTTTTGGAGAGTTCGAATGAACGCAGTCACCGATACACCCGTGACCGAGATGCCCGCCCCCTTCGTTTTTACCGACGCAGCGGCTGACAAGGTCAAGCAACTGATCGAAGAAGAAGGCAATGCGGACCTCAAACTGCGCGTTTTTGTGCAGGGCGGCGGCTGCTCGGGCTTTCAGTACGGTTTTACCTTCGACGAAGCCGTCAACGAAGACGACACCGTCATGAACAAGAGCGGCGTCCAGCTGCTGATCGATTCGATGAGCTACCAGTACCTGGTGGGCGCTGAGATCGACTACAAGGACGACATCAACGGCGCGCAGTTCGTCATCAAGAACCCGAACGCTACGACCACCTGTGGTTGCGGCTCGTCGTTCTCGGTGTGATGGCCGGTTAGTCGAAAGCATGTGAAAAACGGCGCTTCGGCGCCGTTTTTTATTGCGATCGGCGGAATCCCGCGCCGTGATCAGCGCGGATAGATCGCCCCGAGCACGCGCTCGGCTGACGCGCCCGTCACCGCCGGCAGATTGCCCGGCAGACGCGCGACGCAGCGCATCGCAAGCCAGGCGAACGCCAGCGGCTCGACCTGGCTCGGCGGCACGCCGAGCGCATCGGTCGTCATGACGGGAACGCCGCTGACGCCGCTGTCCTCCAGCGCCTGCTGCAGCGCTTTCAGAATCTCCGGATTCCGCGCGCCGCCGCCGCAGACATAGACCGCTCTCGCGTCCGACGCGTGCCGTTCGATTTCACGCGCGACTGTCACCGCGGTGAGTGCAACCAGCGTCGCTTGCACGTCGGCGGGGTCAAGCCCGGCGAAAGGCTGCAACTTCGCATCAAGCCATTCCGCATTGAACAGATCACGGCCGGTGCTCTTCGGCGGCTGTTGCGCGAAAAAGGGCTCATCGAGCAAGGCGTTGAGCAGCGTGCGATCCACCTGGCCGCCCGCCGCGAAATGGCCGTTCTCGTCGAAAGGTTTGCCGAGATGGCGCTGCGCCCATTCGTCGAGGAGCGCGTTGGCCGGCCCGCAGTCGAAGCCGCGCACGCTGCCCGTCGCGTTCAGGATCGTGATATTGCTGATCCCGCCAAGATTGCAGACCACGCGCGTTTCATTTTTCGCGCCAAACACGGTGGCGTGAAAGGCCGGCACGAGCGGCGCGCCCTGGCCGCCGGCCGCGACGTCGCGGCTGCGGAAATCGGCGATTACGTCGATATGCATCATTTCCGCGAGCAGCGCGGGGTTGTTGATCTGCCGTGTATAACCCTTTTCCGGCCGATGCCGCACGGTCTGCCCGTGCACGCCGATCGCACGCACCTCCGCGGCCGGTACGCGGCTTCCGTGCAGCAACTCGTGGCAGCACACCGCGTAACGCGTGGCGAGCGCATTGGCGGCCAGCGCCTCGCGCTCGATCTCGTTGTCGCCGGGTTGCTGGAGCGCGAACAAGGCGTCGCGCAGGCCCGCCGCAAAGCCGACAAACGCCTCGGCCAGCACCACCGGCGGCTTACCTTGAGCGAACCTGACGGCTACGCCATCCACGCCGTCCATGCTGGTGCCGGACATCAATCCAAAGTAGACGCCGTCTGCGGGGTCTTGCGCCACGTTGCTGCTCCTCTCGATGGTTCGTTGCGAACCGTTGTAGCAGATTATCGGGCGAAGCGCGGCCGAATATAAAGCGTCGCGACGCCGGCAGCAGGCCGCCGAACGCGGAAATCGTGCGTCGGCGGGGCGCTTGTGGCTGCGTCAGTGGGCGCGGCGGCGCGCATCTATGGGACAATCTCCTTTTTTCGCGACTTCACGTTTCCAGCATGAGCACCGAGTCCACCAAGCCCAGCCCTGCCTTTCCGATCACCGATGAAGTCCGTCACGCCCTCGCGGTCACCAAACGCGGTGTCGACGAACTCCTGATCGAAGACGAATTCGCGCAAAAGCTCGCGAAGAGCGCGGCTACGGCCACGCCGTTGCGCATCAAGCTTGGGCTCGATCCGACCGCACCGGACATCCACATCGGCCACACGGTCGTGTTGAACAAGATGCGCCAGTTGCAGGATCTCGGCCATACGGTGATCTTTTTGATCGGCGATTTCACGTCATTGATCGGCGATCCGTCGGGTCGTAACGCCACCCGCCCGCCGCTTACACGCGAACAGATCGAATCGAACGCGAAGACGTATTTCGAGCAGGCCGCGCTCGTGCTCGACCGCGACAAGACCGAAATCCGCTACAACAGCGAATGGTCGATGCCGCTCGGCGCCGACGGCATGATCAAGCTCGCGTCGCGCTACACGGTGGCGCGGATTCTCGAGCGCGAGGACTTCACCAAGCGTTTTCAGGGCGGCGTGCCGATCTCGATTCACGAGTTCCTGTACCCGCTGATGCAAGGCTACGACTCGGTCGCGCTGAACGCGGACCTCGAACTCGGCGGCACGGACCAGAAGTTCAACCTGCTGGTGGGCCGCGAGCTGCAGAAGCAATACGGCCAGGAACAGCAGTGCATCTTGACGATGCCGCTGCTCGAAGGGCTGGACGGCGTCGAGAAGATGTCGAAGTCGAAGAACAACTACATCGGCATCAGCGAAAAGCCGACCGACATGTTCGGCAAGTTGATGAGCATTTCCGACGTGCTGATGTGGCGTTACTTCGAACTGCTGTCGTTCCGGCCTATGGAAGAAATCGCCGGCTTCAGGAAGGAAATCGAAGCGGGCCGCAATCCGCGCGATTTCAAGGTGATGCTCGGCCAGGAAATCGTCGCGCGCTTCCACTCGCAAGCCGATGCCGAGCGCGCGCTCGAAGACTTCAACCATCGCGCGAAGGGTGGCGTGCCGGACGATATCCCGGCTGTGACGCTTGCGGGCGCGCCGCTCGCGATCGGCCAGTTGCTCAAGCAGGCCAACCTCGTGCCGTCGACCAGCGAAGCGCTGCGCAACATCGAGCAGGGCGGCGTGAAGATCGATGGCGCGACCGTGTCCGACAAGGGTCTGAAAGTCGAAGCCGGCGAGTATGTCGTGCAGGTCGGCAAGCGCCGCTTTGCACGCGTCACGCTGACGGCCTGATGCGCCGCACGTCGCATCCGGAGTCGCGCCGATGATCGCGCTGATCCAACGCGTGCGGCGCGCGGAAGTGCGCGTGGCGGACCGCGTGACCGGCGCGATCGAAGCGGGCCTGCTCGCGCTCGTCTGCGCCGAACGCGGCGACACCGAGGCAGCCGCCGACCGGCTGCTGGCCAAGGTGCTCGGCTATCGCGTCTTCAGCGATGCCGCCGGCAAGATGAATCTCTCCGTGCAAAATCTCGACGGCGCCGGGCGCGCGGGCGGTTTGCTGCTCGTGTCGCAGTTCACGCTGGCCGCGGACACCAACAGCGGCCTGCGTCCGAGCTTTACGCCGGCCGCGCCGCCGGATGAAGGCAAGCGCCTCTTCGATTACTTCGTCGCGGCCGCGCGGGCGAAGCATCCGCTCGTCGAGACCGGAGAGTTCGGCGCGGACATGCAGGTGTCGCTCGTCAACGATGGGCCGGTCACGTTCTGGCTGCAAACGAACGCCTGAACCTTGGCCTTAAATGCGCGCCATGGTGCGCGCATCCAGCCTCCAGCCACTTTTGCGACAATAGCGGCTCGGCATAACCGGCTAATGGCGCCCACTTTCATCCCATGACAACGCAGATTCTGTTCATCCGGCACGGCGAGACCGACTGGAACCGCATCAAGCGCATTCAAGGTCACATCGACATTCCGCTCGCCACGACGGGGCTGGCGCAAGCGCAACGCCTTGCGCGCCGCATGGCCGATGAGGCGAAGCAGGGCGCACGGCTCGACGCGATCTATTCGAGCGATCTGCAACGCGCGCAGCAGACCGCGCAGCCGATCGCCGATGCGCTCGGCTTGGCACTGCAGTTGCGCGAAGGCCTGCGCGAGCGTTCATACGGAGCGTTCCAGGGCCACGACAGCGACGAGATCGCGCTGCGTTTCCCCGACGAGTACGCACACTGGCAAACGCGTGATGCGGGCTTCGCGCCGCCGGAGGGCGAGTCGCAACGCACGCTCTACCATCGCGTGCTGCACGCGATTGAACCGCTGGTCGCCGCGCATCCCGGCGGGCGCATTGCCTGCGTCGCGCATGGCGGCGTGCTCGATTGCGTGCGACGTTTTGCCTGCGGTTTGCCGCTTGATGCGCCGCGTGACTATCCGTTGCTGAACACGAGCGTGAACACGGTGGATTTCGACAATGGCAAGGCGACGATCGTGTCGTGGGCGGATGTTTCGCATCTCGATGCGCCGAGTGCGGATGACAGTTTCAAGAAGGTGCCGGAGCCGGGTCGTTGATTGGCTTGCTCGCGTTCGAGTGCCGTCGCTCGCGTTACTCCGGCTCGCGTACGCCCGCGGCCACACGACGGCGTGCCCGTTTCGATACACCATTCACCAGCGCCCACCGAATGACCGGCGCCACCAGCCGCACACCGGGCCTCGCCACCGCACGGCGAAGCGCCGCGTAGCGCTGAAATCCCAACATCGCCTGTGCCCAATCGGGCAGAAGATCGACACCGGCGTTGAACATCAACACGCCGGCTGGCCGCATCGATAGGCTCGGGGTGGGCGCGTTCATCAGAACCCTCACGACTTCGCGCGTGCGCTCGCTGGCCACGAGCCCTGGCTGCATCGCGAGCAAGTAAGCGTCGATCTCGGCTCGCGAGCGCGGAATATCCGACGCGCCAAGCATCCCGGCAATGCGCGCGGTTTCAGCGAAGTACTGATCCTGCGCGGCAACGGGCAGCGTCGGATTCACATAGCGCAAGTGCGCGGTCATGAAGCTCGACACTTCGGCGACATGCACCCACGTCAACAGCGCGGGTTCGCTCGCGCGATAGGGCTGGCCGTCAGGCGCGACGCCGCTGACGCCTAGATGAATGCGCTTCACGCGTTCGACCAGCGCCAGCGCGTCGTGCCGGCTGCCGTATGTCGTGCCCGCGATGAAAGTCGCGGTGCGGCGCAGGCGGCCGAGAATGTCGGTGCGAAACGTCGAATGGTCCCATACGCCGGCGAGCGCAAGCGGGTGCAACGCTTGCAGCAGTAGCGCGCTGATGCCGCCCGTCATCATCGACGTGAAATCGGCGTGGACTTTCCAGCACACGGAGTCCGGCCCGAACAGGCCCGGGTCGCCCGGAGGCGACAGGTAGTCGAGCGTGGGACCGCTGCCGCTTGTCAGATGCGTGACCCCGGCGGCCAGCTTCGAGCGAAGCCTGCCGGTGAGAAGTTGCGAGAGACCGCTGGAGGAGTTGGACTGGCTGGTTTGGTCGGACATCCTGATTCGGTCTCGCGCGACGTGACGTGTATCGGCTCAGGTTGCGGCCGAATCCCACAGACCGGGCAGGCCGCTCGACGAGTCGGGTGCGGCGAGGCCGAAATGCCGGTACGTCAGCAGCGTGGCGACGCGGCCGCGTGGTGTGCGTTGCAGGAAGCCTTGCTGGATCAAATAAGGCTCGAGCACGTCTTCAATCGTGTCGCGTTCTTCACCGATCGCCGCTGCCAGATTGTCGACGCCGACTGGGCCGCCGTCGAATTTGTGCAGGATCGCTTCGAGCAGCTTGCGGTCCATCAGGTCGAAGCCGACTGCATCCACGTCGAGCATCTTGAGCGCGGCGTCGGCCACTTGCGCGGTGATGTTGCCGTCGGCCTTTACTTCGGCGAAGTCGCGCACGCGCCGCAGCAAGCGGTTCGCGATCCGCGGCGTGCCGCGCGCGCGCTTGGCGATCTCGAATGCGCCGTCCGGATGGATTTGCGCATGGAGCAGCGACGCCGAACGGGTGACGATGCGCGCCAGTTCCTCGGCGTTATAAAACTCGAGCCGCGCCACGATGCCGAAGCGGTCGCGCAGCGGGTTGGTCAGCATGCCCGCGCGCGTGGTCGCGCCGACCAGCGTGAACGGTTGCAGATCCAGCTTCACGCTACGCGCAGCCGGCCCTTCGCCGATCATGATGTCGATCTGATAATCCTCCAACGCCGGGTACAGAATTTCTTCGACGACCGGCGAGAGCCGGTGGATTTCGTCGATGAACAGCACGTCGTTGGCTTCGAGATTGGTGAGCAGCGCGGCGAGGTCGCCGGCGCGTTCGAGCACCGGTCCGGACGTTTGCCGCAGATTGACACCCATTTCCCGCGCAATGATGTGCGCGAGCGTGGTTTTGCCGAGACCCGGCGGCCCGAACAGCAAGACGTGGTCCAGCGATTCGGAGCGACGCTTGGCGGCCTCGATAAAGATTTCCAGCTGGCCGCGTACTTTTTCCTGCCCGACATATTCTTCGAGCTGGCGCGGGCGCAACGCCCGCTCGAACGCTTCTTCGTTCGGCGAGACGGGCGTGGCCGCGATGATGCGCTCGGCGGCGAGTTTGTCGGTTTCGATCATGCGTTCATTGTACCGCGAGCCGCCCGCCGCGAAACTCGGCCGAATGGCCAGGGTGCGCGGCTCGCAGGCGTATGCGAAGCTTCAGTTGTCGCTCGCATGTCGAACCGAGGGCTGCGCGTCAGCCCTTGGACAGCGCCTTCAACGCGAGCTTGATGCCTTCGGAAACACCGGTGCCGGCCGGCACGTTTTTGACGGCGGCCAACGCTTCTTTTTCGGAGTAACCCAATGCGAGCAGTGCGTTCAGGATATCGGAGGCGTGGTCGGATGCCGACGCCGCGCCCGCCATCGCGCCCAGATCGGCGCCAATCTTGCCCTTCAGTTCGAGGAGCAAGCGCTCCGCCGTCTTCTTGCCGATGCCGGGCACCCGCGTCAGACGCGCCGCGTCCTGCATCGTGACGGTCTGCGCGAGTTCGTGCACGCTCATGCCCGACAGCACCGCCAACGCCATACGCGCGCCGATGCCGGAAATTTTCAATAGTTCGCGGAAGGTCGAGCGTTCCTCGGCGGTGCCGAAGCCGTACAGCAGGTGCGCGTCTTCGCGCACGATCATCTGCGTGAGCAGCACGACACGTTCGCCGGTCGAGGGCAGGTTGTAGAACGTGCTCATCGGCACATCGACTTCGTAACCGACGCCGTTGCAGTCGACGAGCAGATGCGGCGGGTTTTTTTCCAGCAGAACGCCGGCAATGCGACCGATCATGGCGAATTCAATCCTGAGAGAAAGGGCGAGTGTAGCGCAGCGCGTGAGCGTCGAGTGGCCTGCGAGTTACGCGTAATCGCGGTTGACCCGCGCGAGGCCGCCCCATAGACTGAGATCCCTTTTGGCGGGTTCTCATCCCACTCACCCAGAAGGAGCTTTCATGCTGAGCCTCACCACTCTCGCGCTGTTTGCCGGCGCGTGTCTCGCGTTGACCGCCACGCCCGGCCCCGACATGTTGCTGATTGCCTCGCGCAGTGTGAGCCAGGGGCGTTCCGCGGGCTTTGCGTCGCTGTCGGGAATTCTGGTCGGCACGTATTGTCATGCGTTGGCCGCGGCGTTCGGCTTGTCGCAACTCTTTCTGGCAGTTCCCATGGCATACGACGTCGTTCGTTTTGCCGGCGCCGCGTATCTGCTCTATCTCGCCTGGAAAACGTTCCGTGCGCAGGGCACGGTGCTCGCGCCGAATGCGTCGATGAGCCGTTATCCGGTTGGCCGCATTTTCCGTCAGGGCCTCTTCACCAATCTGCTGAATCCGAAAGTCGCGCTGTTCGTCCTCGCGCTGTTTCCGCAATTCGTGCGGCCCGAAGCGGGGTCGGTCGCGTTGCAGATCATGGTGCTGGCCACCGTGTTAAACCTGATCGGCTTCTGCGTGAACGGCGCGGTGATCCTGATGGCGAGCAAGCTGAGCCGCAAGCTGTCGGCGGGGCGGCGGCCGTCGCGACTGCCGCAGTATCTGCTGGGGACGGTGTTCGCTGGGTTGGCCTGCCGTCTAGCGCTGGCTAGCCGGAATTGATCGGCGCGAATGCGCGGTGTAAAGGCGTTGCGTACCATCTTGCGTAAGCCGTAAGCCGTAAGCCGTAAGCCGTAAGCCGTAAGCCGTAAGCCGTAAGCCGTAAGCCGTGAGCCATGAGCCACGCGTGCGCGGCGCGAAGTCGGCCAACGGGCCGCGTTTGCCGTGCTATCCGACCAAACGTCCACGCCTCACGCGCAGCCCCTTCTTCGCCAGCGAAGGCGCGATGCCGCCCAACGTGCTCAGCGTCGTGCCGCCGTGCGCGTGGCAGATCGCCATGCCGAGCGCATCGGCGGCGTCGGTGCCGGGTACGCCGGACAGATTGAGCAGGCGCACCACCATCTGTTGCATCTGCTCTTTGGTTGCGCGGCCGTAACCCACCACGGCCTGCTTCAATTGCAGGGCGGTGTATTCGGCGACCGGCACTCCGCCCGCGACCAGTCCGCAGATTGCCGCGCCGCGTGCCTGGCCAAGCAGCAAGGTGGATTGCGGGTTGACGTTGACGAACACTTTTTCAATCGCCGACTGATCCGGCGAATGCTGCCGGATTAACGTGGAGATGCCTTCGAAGATGGTGCCGAGGCGCGACGGCAGATCGGCGTCGGCGGTTTTGATGACGCCGCTCGCGACATAGCTGAGCTTGTGGCCGCTTTGGTCGATCACGCCGAAGCCGGTCACACGCAGGCCGGGGTCGATGCCGAGAATTCTCATGAGGTGCCGCAAATGCGGTAAAAACCAGGTGCTTGCGATACTACAACACACGCGCCGCGTGGCGGTCGGCGCGCGGCGCTGTCAGCGGAATAAAAACTGCTGAGTGTGCTGCAAGGAGACATTCGCACATGGAGCGCTATAGGAATCTCAGCGGCGACTCGGGCGTCGAGGCCTATGAAATCGGCGACGATTTCGTCGCGGTCCGCTTCAAGCCCGGCGTGGTGTATTGGTACACCGAGGCGAGCGTCGGCGCACGGCACGTCGCCGCGCTCAAGCGTCTGGCGCGGAGCGGGCAGGGGCTCAGCACTTATATCAGCCAGCACGCGGACGTGAACGGAGGCTACGCGAGAAAGGAACCGGACGACTGAGCGGCGCGTCAAGCGCGGCACAGGCACGGCACAGCCGGCACAAGCAGAACAAGCAGAACAAGCAGAACAAGCAGAACAAGCAGAACAAGCAGAACAAGCAGAACAAGCAGAACAAGCAGAACAAGCGGAACAAGCAGAACAAGCGGAACAAGCTCCGCACCAAAGAAAACGGCCCGGTGGAAAATTCCACCAGGCCGTTTCTCTAAAGCCCAAACTTCACCAGCAACCCGGTTTCACCAACAAACACGCGCCGCTGCCAAAACCCAAATCAATGCCGGAAGTGACGCACGCCAGTCAACACCATCGCGATATTGTGCTCATCCGCCGCGCTGACCACTTCATCATCGCGCATCGAACCGCCCGGCTGGATCACGCAGGTCGCGCCTGCCGCCACCACCACGTCGAGGCCGTCGCGGAACGGGAAGAACGCATCCGACGCCACAGCCGAACCGGCCAGCGTCAAACCGGCGTTCTGCGCCTTGATGCTGGCGATGCGTGCCGAGTCCACGCGGCTCATCTGGCCCGCGCCGACGCCGAGCGTCATGCCGTTGCCGCAGAACACGATGGCGTTCGACTTCACGTACTTCGCCACGCGCCATGCGAACAGCAGATCGTTCATTTCCTTCGGCGTCGGATGACGCTTCGTGACCACGCGCAATTCACGCGGCTGCACGTTCTTCGAGTCGAGCGACTGCACCAGCAGGCCGCCACCCACGCGCTTCAGGTCGAACGCGTTATGGCCTTCGCCCAGCGCGATTTCCAGCAGACGCACGTTCTGCTTGGCCGCGAACACCTGGCGCGCTTCGGCGCTGAACGACGGCGCGATCAGCACTTCGACGAACTGCTTCGCCACGGCTTGCGCCGCTGCTTCGTCCACTTCGCGGTTGAACGCGATGATGCCGCCGAACGCCGAGGTCGGGTCGGTCTGGAATGCCTTCGCGTACGCTTCGTTGGCATCCGCGCCGACTGCCACGCCGCACGGATTCGCGTGCTTGACGATCACGCAGGCCGGCACGTCGAAGGTCTTCACGCATTCCCAAGCCGCGTCGGAATCCGCGATGTTGTTGTACGACAGTTCCTTGCCCTGCAACTGGTTGTAGTTCGCCAGTGCGCCGGGCGGCACCGACAGGTCGCGGTAGAACGCCGCGCTCTGATGCGGGTTTTCGCCGTAGCGCAGGTCCTGCACCTTGTCGAACGCGAGGTTGAACGTCGCCGGATAAGCGTTGCGCGACGCGTGCTGGAGTTCGTCGGTCAGGCTCGTCAGGTAGTTCGTGATCGCGCCGTCGTACTGCGCGGTGTGCGCGAACACCTTGGTGGCGAGGCGGAAGTTCGTCTTGTACGACACGGCATTGCTGTTCCCGCGCATCTCGTCGAGTACGACCGCGTAGTCGGCCGGATCGACCACCACCGTCACGTCGCGATGGTTCTTCGCGGCCGAACGCAGCATGGTCGGACCGCCGATGTCGATGTTCTCGATCGCGTCTTCCAGCGAGCATTCTTCTTTCGACACGGTCTGCACGAACGGGTACAGATTCACGACCAGCAGGTCGATGGTCGGAATGTCGTGCTTTTCAAGCGCTGCCATGTGTTCCGGCAGGTCGCGGCGCGCGAGAATGCCGCCGTGCACCTTCGGATGCAGCGTTTTCACGCGCCCGTCCAGCATTTCCGGGAAGCCCGTGTAATCGGCGACTTCGGTGACGGAGAGACCTGCGTCCGCGAGCAGTTTCGCGGTGCCGCCGGTCGACAGGATCTTGACGCCGAGGTCCGACAGCGACTTGGCGAAGTCGACGATGCCGGACTTGTCGGAAACGGAGATGAGCGCTTGCTTGATCATGATGAAGACGAAAAGCCGAAGGGAAACGTGGCAGGGCGCCTGAAACTACAACAAACCATGCTGTTGCAGCTTCTTGCGCAGCGTATTGCGGTTGATGCCGAGATACTCGGCGGCCAGCGACTGATTGCCGCCGGCCTGCTCGAGCACCACTTCGAGCAGAGGTTTTTCTACGCAGGAAATCACCATGTCGTAGACGTCGTGCGGATTGGAGCCGTCGAGATCCTGGAAATACATCCCCAGGCTGTCGCGGACAGATTGTTCGATATTGTTCTTGCTCATGCTGCTAGTCGGTCGGTTTGGTCCGGCTCGCCGTTTTCGTTGAGCGTCTCGTCGACGTAGACGAGACGGTCTGAGATCGCCTTTTGGGCGTCGAAGAATTCGTTGACGGCGAGGAGTTGTTCGCGCGTGGTGTCCAGCGTATTCATGCGATGCCGGAACACGTTGGCGCCAGAAAGGCCGCGAGTGTACCAGCCGATGTGCTTACGCGCAGTGCGGACACCGGTAAATTCGCCGTAGAAAGCGTAGTGGTCTTCCAGATGCTCGTTCATCACCTGCTGGATTTCGTCGATGCGCGGCGGCGGCAGCAACTCGCCCGTTTGCAGGAAATGCTCGATCTCGCGGAACAGCCACGGGCGCCCCTGCGCCGCGCGGCCGATCATGATGGCGTCGGCGCCGGTGGCGGCCAATACCTCGCGTGCTTTTTGCGGCGACGTAATGTCGCCGTTGGCGACCACCGGAATGCGCACCGCCGCCTTCACCGCGGCGATGGTCTCGTATTCGGCGTCGCCGTGATACAGATCGGCGCGGGTGCGGCCGTGCACGGTCAGCATCGAAATGCCGGCCGACTCGGCCAGACGCGCGACGTTCAGCGCATTCTTGTTCTCGCGATCCCAGCCCGTGCGGATCTTCAGCGTAACGGGCACCGCGTCGGGCCCGACGCCCACGGCGCCCACCACCGCCTCGACGATGCGTTGCACCAGCGGCTCGTTCTGCAGCAGGGCCGAACCCGCCGCGACGTTGCACACCTTCTTGGCCGGGCAGCCCATGTTGATGTCGATGATCTGCGCGCCGTTCGCCACGTTATAGCGGGCCGCTTCGGCCATCATGGCCGGATCGGCGCCGGCGATCTGCACGGCGATCGGCTCGACCTCGCCCGCGTGATTGGCGCGGCGCATGGTCTTCTCGCTCTTCCACAACTGCGCGTTCGAGGCGACCATTTCCGACACCGCATAGCCCGCGCCCAGCCGTTTGCATAGTTGCCGGAACGGCCGGTCGGTCACGCCGGCCATAGGCGCGACGAACAGGTTATTACGCAGATTGTGGGAGCCGAGAGTGGGCATAACGTGAGACGCGGTGGACGCGCGCGCGGCCGATTGGTCAATTTCTGTCAATCGGAGCGTTCGCGAAATGCGAGAGAAAACCGCTATTTTAGCGTTAACGGATAGCCGGCACCCGACATGTGCCTGTCGTAACCCATTAAATCTTCTATGAAAGTGCGCCGATTCATAGAACCGGCGCGACTCGCGCGGCACCATCCGCGCGAAGCAGAAAGGCCGTGCGGCGCGAGCGGGCGGCGCGCCTAGCGGCGCTGTCCGAACATCATTTGCCGTGCCAGCGCGGTTTTCACCGGCGGCAGGAATTCGAGCGCGGTGAGGGCGAGGCCGCGCATGACCGCGAGCGGCGCGAAGTCGACGGTGAAGAGGCGCGCGAGCGTGTCGGTGGCGCCGATCGTCATGCGCCGGTCGAGTGCGCGGCGCTGCGCGAAGGTCGCCAGCGCGAGCGGGGTTGGACCTTCCGCCGACAAGGCGTCGGCGAGCGCGTGCGCGTCGCGCAGACCCAGGTTCAGGCCCTGACCCGCGACCGGATGCAGCGTCTGCGCCGCGTTGCCGATTGCGACGACGTGACCGTTCACCAGCGTTTCCACCGCGTTCAGCCCCAACGGGAACGACGCGCGTCCCTTGATGTGCGTAAAGCGGCCCATGCGGTCGCCGAACGCGGCGCCGAGTTCGCGCAGGAAGGCTTCGTCGGAAAGTTGCGCGCGGCGTGCGGCTTCTTCGGGCGCACAGCACCAGACCAGCGCGTAGTCGGCGCCGCGCACGCCGCCCATCGGCAGCAACGCGATCGGACCTTGCGACGTGAAGCGCTCCCATGCCACATGCGGTTGCGGCGCGGATACGGTCACCGTGCCGACCAGCGCGGTCTGGCCGTAGTCGCGCGAGCCAGGGTCGACGGCGCCTCGGCCTGCGCGCCGTGCGGCGCCGCCGTCCCGGCCGGTTTGCTGATCAGCGCTTTTCGCCGCGATGTTGGCGGCTTGGCTGTCGGCAGTGTCGTCGTCCGCGCCGTGGCCGACTTGCTCGTCCACATTCACGCCGGTGCCCTTGCCGCCGCGTTTGCCCGCGCCTTTACCCGACTTCTGATCACCGAACAAACCGCCTTCGGCATTCACCAGAATGCGCGTGCGCAACTGACGCGTGACGCCCGCGGTTTCGATCGGCAGCGTGACGCCGTCGAGTTCCTGCGTCGGCGCCCCAGCGGAAGTGGAGCGGAACCAATGCACGGCGGTGGCGTGCACCGCCTCGGCGAGACCGTGCACGATCGAGCCATAACGCAGCACATAGCCGAGCGCCGGCAAGCCATGCTCGCCGTGATCGATCAGCGTGCGGCCGAAGTGGCCGCGCTGCGACACGTGGATGCGCTGGATCGCGGTGGCATCGGCGGGCCAGCGCAGCGGTTCCAGGATCATCCGGCTGCCGTGCGACACGGCGATGGCGCGCGGATCGGCGATCGAATCTTCCGGCTCGCGCGCGTCGACGAGCGCGATCTTCAGCGCCCGCGTCGCGCTGCGGCGCGCCAGCCAGCCGGCCAGCGCCAGCCCGACCGGACCGGCGCCGACGATCGTCACGTCGAAATCGAACGGATGGCCGGCCTTGGCGGGCTTCAGGATCACCGTCGACGGGGAAACGTCATTCATTGCGAGTTACTTCCCTGTTTCATATGCCGCGCGGGCTTCCTGCATCAGCGCCTCGATCTCGTCGGCGGCGACCGGCACGTCGCGCGTCATCAATTCGCAACCGGTCGGCGTGACGATGGCGTCGTCCTCGATGCGGATGCCGATGTTCCAGTAGCGCTCGGGCACGCCTTCGGTCGGCCGGATATACAGGCCGGGCTCGATGGTCAGCGTCATCGACGCCTGCAGCGTGCGCCACGGCAGCGCGCCCGCTTCGTCGCGCGGCGCGCCGCGTTCGCGGTAGTCGCCGACGTCGTGCACGTCCATGCCGAGCCAGTGGCCGGTGCGGTGCATATAGAAAGGCGCGTAGGCGCGTTCGGCGATCACGTCGTCGACCGAGGCGAATTTCGCGCGGTCGATAATGCCGGTGTCGAGCAAGCCCTGCGACAGCACGCGCACGGCGGCCTGGTGCGGGTCGTCGAAGGTGGCGCCGGCGCGGGTGGCGTCGATCGCGGCTTGCTGCGCGGCCAGCACGATGTCGTACAGTTCGCGCTGCGCCGGCGTGAAGCGGCCGCTCGCGGGGAAGGTGCGGGTGATGTCGGAGGCGTAGCCGTCGAGTTCGCAGGCCGCGTCGATCAGGATCAGGTCGCCGTCCTGGGCAATCGCGTTGCCGGCCGGGTAGTGCAGCACGCAGGCGTTCTCGCCCGCCGCGACGATCGACGTATAAGCCGGTGCCTGCGCGCCGAACTTGCGGAAGGTGTAGAGCAGTTCGGCTTCGAGTTCGTACTCGCGCACGCCCGGATGGCACGCGGCCATGGCGCGCCGATGCGCCTGGGCGGAAATCTGCCCGGCCCGCCGCATGATGGCGAGTTCGTGATCGTCCTTGATGAGCCGCATCTCGTCGAGCAACGGGATGAGATCGCGTGCGGTCGCGGGCGCGGCGACACCGCCACGGCTTTGCGCCCGCACCGCGTCGAGCCAGCCGCGCACCCGTTCGTCCAGTTGCGCCGAGGCGCCGAGCGCGTAATGCAGCGACGGCTTGTCGGCGAGCAGCCGCGGCAATTGCGTGTCGATTTCGCCGATGGCGAACGCGGCGTCGAAACCGAAGGCCGCGCGCGCGCCGTCCGGGCCGAAGCGGAAACCTTCCCACGTTTCGCGCTCGACGTTTTTCTCGCGGCAGAACAGCACCGAAGCCGGCTCGCCGGGCGCGGCGCTGGCGTCGAGCACCAGCAACGCTTCGGGCTCGGTGAAACCGGTCAGGTAGTAAAAATAGCTGTCGTGACGGTAGGGATAGTCGGCGTCCCGGTTGCGCAGCGCCTCCGGCGCGGTGGGGACGATGGCGACGCCGCCACCCGCTGCCCGCAGCGCGGCGAGTACGCGCTCACGGCGCGTGCGGTAGACGTCGATGGCGATGGTGGGTTCGGTCAGCTGGTTCATCGTGCGATTGTAGCGCCCATGCGCGGAGTTATTTTGCGCGGGATACTTGCGTAAGTGGCGGCCAACGCGCTCTCGGCGCTGTTGCAATCCGTCCACAGCGAGTCCCCGCGCGGCTCGCGAAGCGTCGGCGTGACGCTTCTGAACGCTCGTGAACGGCGCCAAGCACTTATACTTTCGCCGGATTCAGAAAAAGGCAGATGGTAATGATGAAACTCATCGGTTCGCTCGCCAGTCCCTTCGTGCGTAAAGCGCGGATCGTGCTGGCCGATAAGAAGATCGACTACGAACTGGTGCCCGAGAATGTCTGGGCGCCGGACACTCGCATTCACACCTTCAATCCGCTCGGCAAAGTGCCGTGCCTCGTGATGGAAGATGGCGAAGCGGTGTTCGACTCGCGGGTGATCTGTGAATACGTGGATACGCTCTCGCCGGTCGGCAAGCTGATTCCCCAGTCGGGACGCGAGCGCGTCGAGGTGCGCTGCTGGGAAGCGCTCGCCGACGGCGTGCTGGACGCGGCGGTGCTGATTCGCCTCGAAGGCACGCAGCGCGCGCCGGAGCAGCGCGTGGACGCGTGGGTCGCGCGCCAGCAGCGCAAGATCGACGAAGCCCTGATCGCAATGGCGCAAGGATTGGGCAGCAAGACGTGGTGCGCGGGCAATCACTACACGCTTGCCGATATCGCGATGGGTTGCGCATTGGGTTATCTGGATTTCCGCATGCCGGAATTGAACTGGCGCGAACCATATCCGAATCTGGACAAACATTTCCAGAAGCTCTCGCTGCGTCAGTCGTTCATTGATACGGTGCCGTCTGACTGAATAAGCGACTAATTGAACGCGAGGGAGGCTGTTTTGATTAACGTGGTCCGCAATATCGGGCAGTTTGCAAAATAGTGTCATTCAAGCTTCCAGAAAGCTGAATTAAAGCTTACGTTTGTGGTAAAAATGCGCCTGCTCGTCAGGCGCTTTTTTTTGTCTGTCGCGTGGTGCAAAAGTGTTTATGCAATTTATATATCCGGCTTCTTTGCCGACGATATGAAACCGTTGCGAACAGGTGGTGCATTAAAAAGCGCGCCGCTGAAATGAATAACATCGCAGAGAGACTTCCACATGAAATCGTACCGCTTTGCCATTGCCGCTTCCGCCTGTGCTTTATTTGCAGCGTGCTCGAATGTCAGCAACGTCGATCCGTCCGCGCTGATCAAGTCCGGCCAGATGGCCACTCAGGCTGCCACGCTGAGCGACGCCGACGTGCGCGCCCTGACCGACAAGTCGTGCGCGCAACTGGACAGTGAAAACAAGATTGCCGCGGCGAACAGCAAGTACCAGACGCGCCTGAACAAGATTGCCGCGCAACTGGGCGACAACATCAACGGCACGCCGGTGAACTACAAGGTGTACATGACCAAGGACGTCAACGCGTGGGCCATGGCCAACGGCTGCGTGCGCGTCTACAGCGGTTTGATGGACATGATGAACGACAACGAAGTGCGCGGCGTGGTCGGCCATGAAATGGGCCACGTGGCGCTCGGCCACACGAAGAAGGCGATGCAGGTCGCGTATGCGACTTCGGCGGCGCGTTCCGTGGCGTCATCAGCGGGGGGCGTGGCGGGCGCGCTGTCCGGTTCGCAACTCGGCGATTTTTCCGAGAAGCTGATTAACGCGCAATTCTCGCAAACGCAGGAAAGCGCAGCCGACGATTATTCGTTCGACTTGCAGAAAAAGAAGAATCTCGATCCGTCGGGATTGGTGACGGCATTCAACAAGCTCTCGGCATTGGATGGCGGTAAATCGAGCATGTTGAGTTCGCATCCGGCGTCGCCGGCGCGTGCGCAGCATATTCAGCAGCGTATTGCCTCGAACCAGTAAGGTTTGATTGGTACTAAAACGCGCGCTCGCGGTAATCCGCGGCGCGCGTTTTTTATTTCAGCGTTTTTTTGTGGCTCGATTCGCGCGCGCCGCTTTCATATAGGCGGCGCGCGAGATCGACGTGGCTTAATCGCGGCTTATTGCTTGCCGTTGCGGCGCCGCGTAATGCCCGGCCCGAACGCAAAGCCGAACGCCAGCAGCAGCAACGAAACCGCCAGCACGGTGTTATTGCCGCTCGTGATGTAAGGCGTGCTGCCTGCGGTGCCTTGCACGGTGACGTCGAGCGAGCCGATCGTGTACGGCGTCAGGCGGCCGAGCACCTTGCCGTTCGCATCGATCGCGGCCGTCATGCCGGTGTTGGTCGCGCGCAGCATCGGGCGGCCGGTTTCCAGCGAACGCATGCGCGCGATTTGCAGATGCTGGTCGAGCGCGATGGTGTCGCCGAACCAGGCCAGATTGGTCGAATTGACCAGCACGCCGGCGGGCGTACCGCTTTCGCGGATGGTCCGCGCAATCTCTTCGCCGAAAATGTCTTCGTAGCAGATGTCCACGGCGACCGGCTGGTTATGCACGATGAACGGCTTCTGCACCGGGGCGCCACGGAAGAAATCGCCGAGCGGAATGCTCATCAGGTTGACGAACCAACGGAAGCCCCACGGCACGAATTCGCCGAACGGCACGAGGTGGTGCTTGTCGTAGCGATACACGTCGCGCGTGCCGGGTGTGACGCCGAACAGGCTGTTCGTATAGTCGATCACCTGGCCTTCCGGCGTGATGGTACCGCCGATCGCGCCGAACAGAATCGCGCTGCCGGTCGAGTCCGAGAAGTTGCGCACCGCCGACGCGAAAGGCGCCGGCAACTGCTGCGCAAGCACAGGAATGGCGGTTTCCGGCGTGACGATCAGATCGGCCGGTTTCGAGGTGATCATCTGTTGAAACTGATCGATCGCGGCGCGCATGCCGGATTCCTCGAACTTCATTTCCTGTTTGACGTTGCCTTGCAACAGGCGCACGGTCAACGGCGCGTTGGCCGGCACGGTCCATTGCACGAACGGCAGCAGCAGGCCGGCGGCGATCAGCGCCAGCGCGATTGCGCCGGGCACGACGACGCGCGCTACGCCGGGTTTCGCGCCGTTGCCGTTCCGGCTGGCATCGGCGTTCTTGTCCGTTTTGCGCGAGGACAGCAACGGTAGCAGCGCTTGCACAATTAGCGCGGCCACCAGCGCCAGCATCCAGCCGACGCCATACACGCCCGCTACCGGCGCAAAGCCGGCAAACGGGCCGTCCACTTGAGCATAGCCGCTCGCGAGCCACGGAAAGCCCGTGAACACCGTGCCGCGCAGCCATTCGCCGATCGCCCACGCGCTCGCGAACGCCAGCGCGCCATGCCAGGTCGGCGAAAACGGCGTGTCGTCGACGGCGGCGCCATTGCGCGCATGACCGGCGCAGAACGACCAGACGCCGGCCGCCAGCGCCGGATAAACCGCCAGATACAGCGAGAACAGCACGACGGCCGCGGCGGCGAGCGGCGCCGCCATGCCGCCGTAGAAATGCATGCTGACGTAGAGCCACCACACGCCTGTCACGAAATTGCCGAAGCCGAATGCGCCGCCCGTCAACGCCGCGCTCTTCCACCCGGTGGTGCGCGTGAGCCAGGCGAAGAAGAACGCGAAGATCGCGAGTTCGAGCCAGCCACCGTGCGGCGTCGGCGCGAACGAGAGCGTATTGGCCGCGCCCGCGGCCAGCGCGACGAGGTAATGCCAGCGCGGCAGCGTGCGCCCGCGCGTTTGCTGGGCGGCGGAAGCGCTCACGCCGCGGCGCGAACGGGAAGTCATCGGGTCGGCCATCGTTGCGCGGTCGGCGTGAAAGGTTGAACAGCGAGTTGAAGAAGCGAAGAGAGAACCGGCCGCAACCGGATCAGGTCTGCACGTGCTGCGCTTCGCGCTCGCGCTGGCCGGCGAGCGGATCGCGGCGCACCAGCAGCATGTGAATCTGGCGGGCGTCGCCGCGCAGAATCTCGAAGATCAGATCGTCGAGGCGGACTTTTTCGCCGCGATGCGGCACCCGTCCGAAGTGATGCGTGACGAGGCCGCCGATCGTGTCGACTTCATCGTCCGAGTAGTGGGTGCCGAAGGCTTCGTTGAACTGTTCGATTTCGGTCAGCGCGCGCACGCGGAAACGTCCGTCCGGCGAGGCGATGATATTGCCGCTTTCCTCGTCGAAATCGTATTCGTCTTCAATGTCGCCGACGATCTGTTCCAGCACGTCTTCAATCGTGATCAGGCCGGCCACGCCGCCGTATTCGTCGACCACCACCGCGAGGTGATTGCGATTCACACGGAAGTCATGCAGCAGCACATTCAGGCGTTTCGATTCGGGGATGAACACGGCGGGGCGCAGCATGCCGCGCACGTCGAACTCTTCTTCGGCGTAGTAGCGCAGCAGGTCTTTGGCCAGCAGCACGCCGATGATGTTGTCGCGGTTGCCCTCGTAGACTGGATAGCGCGAGTGTGCTTTTTCCAGCACGTAAGGGATGAATTCGGCGGGATTGTCCGCGATATTGATCGCGTCCATTTGCGCCCGCGGCACCATGATGTCGCGCGCGCTGAGTTCGGACACCTGGAACACGCCTTCGATCATCGACAGCGAGTCGGCGTCGATCAGGTTGCGCTCGTGCGCGTCCTGCAGAATTTCCAGAAGTTCGGCGCGCGAGTCGGGCTCAGGCGAGATGAAGTCGGTCAGACGCTCGAGGAGTGAGCGTTTTTCCTGCGGTTTGTCGGTTTGGCGTCGACTGGGATACGTGTCGTTCATGGTAGTGCGCCCGGCAAGACTGGGCGCGCTGTTGCAGAGCATTAAGGATACACCAGGCACATGGCAGGACCGTGTCCCGCCCGGCTGGGCGATGAGTGAAGCTGGGGTGAAGCGGCTCCGCCGTGAGGGCGGGCGTGGGTCAATCCTAACTGATTACGCGCGGAAAAGCGTTTCCAGGAAAAAAAGCGCCGTTCGCGACGGCTATTTCTGGTCTGCTTTCCGGGCCGCTTTCAGGTTTGCCTCGCGGCTTTCCTCGCGACACCGTTCGAGCAGCGCTTCAAGCGCGCGATCAGGCATGCCGCTCTCACGCAGCGCATGGACTGTGCGGCTGACATAGTCGAGCGTGGTGCCGTAGCGCCCGCTCGCGCAGCCGAACACGGTTTTGATGACGTCGTCGCGCAACTTGCCGGTGTAGCTCGGCACGTCGCGGCGCATCACGAAGGCCAGCGCATCGACGCGCCGGCCGTCGGCGAGCACGCACGGCAGCCACGCCGGACGGTACGACCCCATCGCCATTTCGCGGCGCCAGAGTGCTTCGAGATGCGGCATCGAGCCTTCGGCCGCGAGCCGGAATGCGATGCCGGCGCACGAACCGCCGCGATCGAGCGCGAGCACGAGGCCCGGCTGCTCGGGCGTGCCGCGATTCACGCGCGACCACAGGTAGAGCCCGCGGTGATAACCGTGGACCTTCGAGCGGGTGGCTTCGACGGTGGGCAGGCCGGGATTCCAGATCAGCGAACCATAGCCGAACAGCCACAGGTCGCTCTTGCGATCCCAGTCGCGCAACGTGCATTCGAGCGACGCGCGCAGTTCCTCGTCCGTCAGGAGCCGCGATTCGCCGAGTGCTGGCGGATAGTCCGGGCAGGGCGTTCGAGTGTCGGCTTCGGGGGAAGAGGTGCTCACGATGGGCTTTGAACGGATTGGACGTTGGCGACGCGACGGTGATCGACGCCTACTGGTAAGGATCAGGAAAGCCGAGCTTGCCGAGGATTTCCGTTTCGATCGCTTCCATTTCCTCGGCTTCTTCCTCGACTTCGTGGTCGTAGCCCTGGGCGTGGAGCGTGCCGTGCACGAGCAGATGCGCGTAGTGCGCGAGCAGCGGCTTGCCCTGCTCGGCAGCTTCTTTCTCGACCACCGGGCAGCACAGGATCAGGTCGCCCGTCACCGGATCGTCTTCCGATTCGGCGTACGCGAAGGTCAGCACGTTGGTCGAATAATCCTTGCCGCGATAGGTGCGGTTCAGCGTGCGGCCTTCTTCGGCATCGACGAAACGCACCGTCAGTTCGCCGTCCGCGAAGAGCGCCGCCTTGATCCAGCCGGCCACCGTGGCGCGCGGCAGCAGCGCCTTGTGTTCCGGCCAGGTCTTGGCGGCGGGGAATTGCAGATTCAACGTCAGTTTCGGGGCGCGGCTCATGCGGTTTCGTTGTAATGCGTTCGTTGCGTGCGTGGCGGTCTTTGCGGTCGTGGCTCTTTAGCGCGAATCCGCCGGACTGGCGGTTTTCTGCGAATGCGCATCGTACGCCTCCACAATTCGCGCGACCAGCGGATGCCGCACCACGTCGGCGCTGGTAAAGCGCGTGAGCGCGATGCCACGCACGTCGGCCAGCACCTGCTGCGCTTCGATCAGCCCGCTCTTGTGGCCGCGCGGCAAGTCGACCTGAGTCGTGTCGCCGGTGACCACCGCTTTTGAGCCGAAGCCGATCCGCGTGAGGAACATCTTCATCTGTTCGGGCGTGGTGTTCTGCGCCTCGTCGAGGATGATGAACGCGTGGTTCAGTGTGCGGCCGCGCATGTACGCGAGCGGCGCGATTTCGATCATCTGCCGCTCGAACATCTTGGCGGTCTTGTCGAAGCCGAGCAGGTCGTACAACGCGTCGTACAAAGGACGCAGATACGGATCGACCTTTTGTGCCAGATCGCCCGGCAGAAAGCCGAGACGCTCGCCCGCTTCGACTGCGGGACGCGTCAGCACGATGCGTTTGACCTGATCGCGCTCGAGCGCATCCACCGCGCAAGCCACCGCGAGATAGGTCTTGCCGGTGCCGGCCGGACCGATGCCGAAGGTCACGTCGTGCGAAATGATCTGCTTCAGATACTCGCGCTGCGCCGGCGTGCGGCCGCGCAGGTCCGCGCGCCGAGTGTAGAGCTTCGGGCCGAGTTCTTCGAGGTCGTCGTCGCCGGCGTCGGCGGGCTGGTCGAACGGGTGATCCGGATTGCCGGGGAAGCGCGGGTCGAGCGCTTCCGTGCCATGCCCGTTGCCGTTCGTGCGATGGCGTGCCGGCTGACGCACTTCAACGAGCGCGAGCTGGATGTCGTCGACCGACAGTGGCTTCTGTGAGTTGTCGTAGAACTTTTCGAGCGCCGTGAGCGCGAATTTCGCGCCGCGCCCGCGAATCGTGATGCGGTGGCCACGGCGTTGCAGCGTTACGTCGAGCGCCTGCTCGATCTGGCGCAGATTCTCGTCGAGCGGACCGCAGAGGTTGGCGAGCCGCGCGTTGTCTTCGCGCGGTGCGGTGAATTCCAGATGCTGCTGAGTGGTCTTCAAGGCGGTGGTTCGATCCTGTCGGTTTCGATGCGCTTAGTGGGTCGTGGCCGGGGCGTCGTCATGAACCAGCACGAGCTCGCCACGTAGCGAATGTGGGTACGCTTTGACGATTTTCACGTCGACCATCTGGCCGATCAGCCTTGCGTGCGACGCAATCGGCGCCGGGAAATTCACCACCCGGTTGTTCTCGGTGCGGCCGGCGAGTTCGTTCGGATCCTTGCGGGCCGGGCGCTCGACCAGTATGCGCTCGATCTTGCCGACCATCGAATCGCTGATGCGCTGCACGTTTTCCTCGATGGTGGCCTGCAAATGTTGCAGGCGCTTGAGCTTCACTTCGCGCGGCGTGTCGTCGTGCAGATTCGCGGCCGGCGTGCCGGGGCGCGGGCTGTAGATGAACGAAAAGCTGGTGTCGTACTTCATCTCGTGCACGAGCGCCATCATCTTGTCGAAGTCTTCTTCCGTCTCGCCGGGGAAGCCGACGATCATGTCCGTCGAGAGCGACAGGTCAGGGCGGATCGCGCGCAGCTTGCGGATCACGGACTTGTATTCGAGCACCGTGTAGCCGCGCTTCATGGCCATCAGGATGCGGTCCGAGCCGTGCTGCACCGGCAGATGCAGGTGGCTGACGAGCTTCGGCACCTTCGCGTAGGTGTCGATCAGGCGCTGCGTGAATTCCTTCGGATGCGACGTGGTGTAGCGAATCCGTTCGATGCCCGGAATATCCGCGACGTATTCGATCAACTGAGCGAAGTCGGCGATTTCGGTCGAACCCAGTGTGAGACCGGCGCGATAAGCGTTCACGTTCTGGCCGAGCAGTGTGACTTCGCGCACGCCCTGGTCGGCGAGACCCGCGATTTCGGTCAGCACGTCGTCGAGCGGACGCGACACTTCTTCACCGCGCGTGTACGGCACGACGCAATAGCTGCAGTACTTGCTGCAGCCTTCCATGATCGACACGAACGCGCTCGGGCCGTCGACGCGCGCCGGCGGCAGGTGATCGAACTTTTCGATTTCCGGGAACGAGATGTCCACTTGCGCGCGGCCGCTTTCGCGGCGCTTGTCGATCATTTGCGGCAGACGGTGCAGCGTTTGCGGACCGAACACCAGATCGACGTACGGCGCGCGCGCCACGATCGACGCGCCTTCCTGGCTCGCCACGCAGCCGCCCACGCCGATGATCAGATTGGGATTCGCTTCCTTCAGCTCGCGCACGCGGCCGAGGTCCGAGAACACTTTTTCCTGCGCCTTTTCGCGCACCGAGCACGTGTTGAACAGAATGACATCCGCGTCTTCCGGCGTGTCGGTCTTGACGAGACCTTCAGCCGCGCCGAGTACGTCGACCATCTTGTCGGAGTCGTACTCGTTCATCTGGCAGCCAAAGGTCTTTACATAAACTTTCTTGGTCATCGAATTTCGCCGGTCGCAGTGGTTAACCTGGGTAACCTGGGGGCGTCGTTTAAAAGGTGAACAGGGCGAAACGTGCGAGCGGGCCGTGAGGCGGCGCTTCAGGCCACTGTGGGCCGCTTTCAGTGCACGTTTGCAGCGTAGCTCAATATTATAGCCCTTCGCGCGACGCGGTTTCCCCGCTTGCCCGGCCGTGCGGCCGCTCCGACGGCAAGCCCAGCAGACCTTCCAGTTCGTCCGACACCTGCGCGAAACGCTCGCTCAGGAAATCCAGCAGCACGCGCACACGCGGCGCCATGAAGCGGTTGCGATGGTAGAGCGCGTGCAGCGGCGCGTCCGGATAACGCCATTCCGGCAGCAGGATCTTCAGGCCGTCCGCGCGCAGGTCGGCTTCCACATCCCACATCGACTTGATCACGATGCCGTAGCCGCGCAGCGCCCATTCGCGGGCGACGGCGCCGTCGTTAGTCTCGCGGGCGGCTTCGAACGGCACGGTGTAGTGCTGCACCTCGTCGCCGCGCGTGAAGCGCCACTCGTTCGCCAGCCCGGAGGCGGTGGCCAGCACGATGCAGTCGAAATTCGCCAGATCGTGCGGATCCTTCGGTTCGCCCTTGCGCGCGATGTAGGCCGGCGACGCACACAGCACGCGCCGGTTCGGCGCCAATTTGCGCGCGACCAGCGAACTGTCCTGCGGCACACCGAAGCGGATCGCCAGATCGATGTCCTCCTGCACCAGATTCGACAGCGAGTCCGACAACGTCAGCGCGAAGGTGACTTCGGGATACAGCGCGTTGAATTCGTCGAGCCAGTGCATCAGCAGATTGCGTCCGAAATCCGAGGTCGCCGAGACCCGCACCTTGCCGCGCACGACGCCCTGTCCGGCTTGCAGGGCGGCTTCGGCGTCGTCGAGCGATTGCAGCGCCTGACGGCAGCAGTTCAGGTAGAGGCGGCCTTCGTCGGTGAGCCTGAGTTGACGGGTGGTGCGCTCGAACAGGCGCGCTTTCAGGCCGGCCTCGAGTTTGGCGAGGCGCGCACTGGCGGCGGCCGGCGTCAGACCCATCTTGCGGCCCGCCGCCGACAGGCTGCCTTGCTGCGCCGCTTCAACGAACAGGCGGATGTCACCGAGGTTGTCCATGGCGGATCTTTCAAAAGAGATTTGAAAATGATTCAAATGCTACGCCAATTATCAAATCGACGCGTAGCCCCGACAATTTCCGCCATGGAGAACCCTGATTCCGCCCACGCCATGCAACTCGATCACGCGACGATCGTCACCGCCGACCTCGGCACCGCCCGACGCTTCTTCGTCGACGTTGCCGGGCTGACTCAAGGCGCGCGTCCGCCGTTTTCAATCGACGGCTACTGGCTGTACGCGAACGGCCGCCCGCTGATTCACCTGATCGGCGCGACGGTGCCCGCGGTGACTGGCCGGACGGCGCCGCGTATCGACCACATCGCGTTCCGGCTGGAGAGCGCCGCCGAATGGCAGGCGCTGCTCGGTCGCCTGCGTGAGCACGGTGTCGATTATCAAACCGCGTATGTGCCGCAGATGGGCCCGCAGGAGGCTCAGGCGCAACTGTTCGTGGCGCTCGCGCCGGGCGTCGTCGTCGAATTCGTGACGGCGCTGCATCACGCTCAACCTTAAATCCTGGAGAAGAAAAATGCCCATTCCATTACTGGCGCTGGCGATCAGCGCCTTCGCGATCGGCACGACGGAGTTCGTCATCATGGGCCTGCTGCCCGAAGTCGCGCACGATCTGGCGGTGTCGATTCCGTCGGCGGGTTTGCTGGTGAGCGGCTACGCGCTCGGGGTCGCGGTCGGTGCGCCGCTGCTCGCGGTGGTGACCAGCAAAATGCCGCGCAAACTGGCGCTGCAGTTGCTGATGGGCGTGTTCATCGTCGGCAATACGCTGTGCGCGATCGCGTCCAGTTATTCTGTGCTGATGATCGCGCGCGTGGTGACGTCGTTCGCGCACGGGTCGTTCTTCGGCATCGGCGCGGTGGTGGCGGCGTCGCTCGTGCCGGCCGAAAAGCGCGCCAGCGCGATCGCGCTCATGTTCACCGGCCTGACGCTCGCGAACGTGCTCGGCGTGCCGTTCGGCACGTTCGTCGGCCAGGAGTTCGGCTGGCGCGCGGCGTTCTGGATCGTCAGCGCGTTCGGCGTGCTGTCGCTCGTGGGCGTTACGGCGCTGGTGCCGAATCGTCATGACGCCGGTCCGGTCGGCCTCGGTCACGAAGTGCGCGTGCTGAAGGACCCGCAAGTCTGGACCGCGCTCGCGATGACGGTGCTCGGTTTCGGCGGCGTGTTCGTCGTGTTCACTTATATCGCGCCGATTCTGGAGCAGGTGAGCGGTTTCTCGCCGCGCGGCGTCACGCTGATTCTGGTGCTGTTTGGCGTGGGCCTGACGATCGGTAATACAGTCGGTGGCAAGCTGGCTGACCGCGCGCTGATGCCTTCGCTGATGGGCATCCTGGTCGCGCTCGCGGTCGTGATGGCGATCTTCGCGCGCACCAGCCATTCGCAAGTGGCCGCGGCGGTCACTATCTTCGTGTGGGGCATTGCTGCGTTCGCCACTGTGCCGCCGTTGCAGATGCGCGTGGTCGAAAAGGCGGCTGCGGCGCCGAATCTGGCTTCGACGTTGAACATCGGCGCGTTCAACGTCGGCAATGCGGGCGGCGCCTGGCTCGGCGGTCTGGTGATCAATCACGGCCATTCGCTCGATACCTTGCCGTGGGTGGCGGCCGCGGTCAGCGTGGCGGCGTTGCTGCTGACGTGGTTCGCGGCGCGCATGGATGCGCCGGCGGCGACGGTGGCGCAGCGGGCGTGAGGACGCATGAGGCCGCGAACCGGCCGCGCCTGCGCCCTTATGAAAAATTCGCACAAGCATTGCGGAAAACGTCCTCCGCAATGCTGATAACAGTGTGAAGATAACTTCGTTGGGCGCGGCGGGGCGCGATGCTATCTTGCTTCCACTAACCGCTTGCCCGCCGTCCGGCGGCGCTCCTGGAGGCAATCATGCATTCCCCGCTTGCGCTGGTTCGCGATCCCACGGCTGACACCGATGCGTCGCCGCGTGCCGCTGAACCCTTCGATGCACTCGAACATCTGGTCGGCGTGAATCTCGCCCGTTTGCGCGCCGAGCGGCAACTGTCGCTCGACGCTTTGGCCCGCGCGTCCGGCGTGTCGCGCGCGATGCTCGCGCAGATCGAGTCGGCGCGCAGCGTGCCGTCCATCAAGGTGCTGTGTAAGGTGGCCGCTGCGTTGAAGGTGTCGGTGGCGGCCTTCTTGCGGCGTCACGCGACCAACGGCTTCGAACATTTACCGGCGGAGCGCTCGTCGCGCGTCGTCAGTTCGAATGGACGCTATTCGGCCCGGCCGCTTTATCCCGACGCCGAGCCGACCGCCGCCGAGTTTCACGAGCTGCGTATCGCGCCGTTGCACACCGAAGCCGGCACGCGCCGCGCACCGGGCACGACGGTGAATCTGGTGGTGAGCGAAGGCACGCTGGAAGTCAGCGTGCACGATCAACGCCAGTTGCTGGCCACGGGCGACGCGATCGTGTTCGACGCCGACCAGCCGCATAGCCTGCGCAATCCCGGCGATACGGAAGCGCGCGCGTTCCGCGTGACGCTGAAGGCGGAGACGCCGCCGCGCTGGGACGTGCCCGCGCACCACGAGCCGGCGCGCGAGGCCGCGCCGGTCTGATCCGTGTTCTCGGACGGAGCCGCTCGCAATCGGCGATTTCCGTCTGATCAGTAGGGTTGCGCTGCACGTGCGGCGCGACTGTTGTATGCTTTGCCAGCCGGTCGATCCGGCAATCAGTGCGTCTTCAGGGCGGGGCGAAATTCCCCACCGGCGGTATGCCGGCAACGCGAAAGCGTGAGCCGGCGAGCCCGCGAGCGCCCACGTCGTACGGTCTTCCGAACCGGAAAGACCGAAGTGGGGTCAGCAGATCTGGTGAGAAGCCAGAGCCGACGGTTAGAGTCCGGATGGAAGAAGATGTGCAGATAGTCATGTTCGTTTCCGTGGCGCCGCTTGCAGGTTGAGGCGGTGCGCGAGCGTCGCTTTGCGCGGCGTTCAACGGCGCGTCTTTGTCTGTTTGCAATGCCCTGAAACGTTTCTCGCCCAACTTTTGCGATGAGCGTTTCATTCATGACCTTTGCTACTTTTCCTGCTCCGTCGACGATTGCGGATAGCGCATTCCTCGATCTCCCGCTGCTCGACACCGAAGCCGTTCCGCCGCGTATCGCCGCCGCCTTGCAAGCCATGCGCGATGGCCGCGCCGTCGTTCTGCAAGACGACCACGACCGCGAGAACGAAGCCGATCTGATCGTTTCCGCCGAGCGTCTGTCCGTCGAAACCATGGCGTTGCTGATCCGCGAGTGCAGCGGCATCGTCTGTCTGTGCCTGCCCGACGAGAAGATCCGCGCGCTCGAACTGCCGCCGATGGCCGTCAACAACGAAAGCCGTCACGGCACCGCGTTCACGGTTTCGATCGAAGCACGCGATGGTGTCACCACCGGTGTGTCCGCGCTCGACCGCGTGACGACGATTCGCGCCGCGATCGCCGACACGGCGAAGCCCGCCGATATCGTGCGCCCGGGCCACGTGTTCCCGTTGCGTGCGCAATCCGGCGGCGTGCTGGCGCGTCGCGGCCACACCGAAGGCACGGTCGACCTCGCGATTCTCGCGGGTCTGAAGCCCGCTGGCGTGTTGTGCGAACTGATGAACCCGGACGGCACGATGACGCGCGGCGCCGATGTGGAGCGCTTCGCCGCGCAACACAATCTGCCGATGCTGACCATCGCCGAATTGGTGGAGTTTCGTCAGGCGCTGGCGCAGGCGCGCGAATGCGTGGCTGACGAGGCTTGATGGGCGAGCAGGGTGCGCGCGTGAGGTGAGGCGCGCACTTGCTTGTAGCGCTGATGCGAAAGAGCCGGCTCTTGCAGCCGGTTTTTCTTTTGCCGCGAGCCGCTACGACTGCACGTCGCCAAACTCTCCGCGTACGCCCGCTTCGACCAGCGCGGGCAATTCATCCATGTGTTGCATGATCCGCGTCATGCCCATCTTGCGCAGCGCGTCCGCGTAGCCGTCGGGAATATGGCTCGCGCCGACGAAAGCGATCGTCTTCATCCCCGCCGCGCGCGCGGCATTCAAACCCGCCACGCTGTCTTCCACCACCACGCATCGAGACGGCTCGACACCCAGCGTCTTCGCGGCGAACAGATACACGTCGGGATAAGGCTTCGGCCGCGCCACCTGTTCCGCGCTGAAAATGCGTTCGCCGAAAATCTGCTGCAAACCCGCGCGCCGCACCGACGCATTCACACGCGCCATGCGGCTGTTCGATACGACGGCGGCAGGCAACGTGACGCGTTGCAACGCATCGCGCACACCGTTGATTGGACTGAGCGAAGCCGCGAGCTCGAGCTCGACGTTGTGTTCGATAGTGTCGAAAAAATTCGCGGGCAGCGTGATGTCGAACGACTTCTCGATGCTTTCGAGAAAGCGCGACGTTTGCTGACCAAAGGCCGTCTTGACGATGGGTTCGAAGTCGAGGCCGGGGAAGGTAGCGGTCAGCGTTTCGAGCATCACGCGGTCAGCGATGATTTCGCTGTCGACGAGCACGCCGTCGCAGTCACAGATGAGGTGGTCGATCATGCCTGAAAACGGAAAGCGAAGCGCATGGGCAAGGCAACTGCAAGCTCATGCGCAGGAAGTGAAAGCGTCATGATACGTGCTTTGGCGCCGCCTGAGCGGCGTCGCCGCTTTCCGCTGCTTTGCTCAGGCGCGTCTCTGGTGTGCGCCTGAGGCGAGTACTCCATACGCGGCAAAGATCAATGCACGTGCAGATACAGATACAGACACGCCGCCGCCGCGCCGCCCAGCAACGGACCGCAAACCGGAATCCACGCATAGTGCCAGTCGCTGTCGCGCTTGCCCGGAATCGGCAGCAGCGCGTGCATCAAACGCGGCGACAGATCACGAGCGGGACTCATCGCGTAACCGGTCGGGCCGCCAAGCGAGATGCCGATGCCGAGAACCAGCAGGCCGACCGGCAGCGCGTCGAGCGCGCCGAGACCGACTTGCGGCGAAGCCAGATACAGCACGCCCAGAATCAGCACGAACGTGGCGATCATTTCGGTGAGCAGGTTGTGCGGCACGCTGCGAATCGCGGGCGACGTGCAGAACACGCCGAGCTTCACGTCGGCGTCGCCTTCTTTAGCGAAGTGCTGGCGATACGCCATCCACACCAGCAGCGCGCCGGCCATGCCGCCGAGCATTTGCGCCGCGATATAGCCGGGCACTTTGGCCCAGGCGAACTTGCCGGCCAGCGCGAGGCTGATGGTCACGACGGGATTCAGGTGAGCGCCGCTAAACGACGCGGTGACGTAGACGGCGATGAACACGGCCATCGCCCAGCCCATGACGATCACGATCAGGTCCGCGCCTTTGCCTTTGGTCCGCGCGAGCAGCACGTTGGCGACGGCGCCGTCGCCGAGCAGCACCACGAGCGCTGTGCCGATGAATTCAGCAATGTAAGGAGACATCGTTGGTTATCCGAAATATAGTTATTAGGGAAGCCGCGGGATAAGCGGCTTCTGTATGTCGAAAGAGAAGTGTTGAAAGACGCGACGCGCTCAGGGCGTATCGGCCCAGGCCTTCGCGGCGCGGATCGCGCGCTTCCAGCCGTCGAGGCATTCCTTGACGTCGGCGTGCGGCAGGGCGGGCGTGAAGCGACGGTCGAGCTTCCACTGGTTTTGCAGTTCGTCGACATCTTTCCAGTAACCCACCGCGAGACCGGCCAGATAGGCCGCGCCCAATGCGGTCGTTTCCGCCACCTTGGGGCGCACCGCGTCGACGCCGAGAATGTCCGCCTGGAATTGCATCAGCAGATTGTTCGCGCATGCGCCGCCATCCACACGCAATTCGCCGATGCGAATGCCGGAGTCGGCTTCCATCGCCTTCAACACGTCGAGCGATTGATAGGCGATCGAGTCGAGCGCGGCGCGCGCGATATGCGCTGAGGACGTGCCGCGCGTCACGCCGAACAGCGTGCCGCGAGCACGCGCATTCCAATGCGGCGCGCCAAGACCGGCGAAGGCAGGCACCAGATACACGCCGTCGGAGTGGGACACGCTGCGCGCCAGCGTTTCGATTTCAGCGGCGTTCTTGATGATGCCGAGGCCGTCGCGCAACCATTGCACCACGGCGCCGCCGATGAAGATGCTGCCTTCGAGCGCGTAATTGATCTGGTCGCCGATCTGCCAGGCAATCGTGGTGACGAGATTGTTCTTCGATTCGATCGGCTTGTCGCCCGTATTCATCACGAGGAAGCAGCCGGTGCCGTAGGTGTTCTTCACCATGCCCGACTTCGTGCACATCTGGCCGAAGAGGGCGGCGTGCTGATCGCCGGCGATGCCCGCAAGCGGGATCTTCGAAGCGAACACGGTGGTCTTGGTCGGCCCGTACACTTCCGACGAAGCCCGCACCTCCGGCAGCATGCTGCGCGGAATGTCGAGCGCTTCGAGCAGTTCGTCGTCCCACTTCAGCGAGTGGATGTTGAAGAGCATCGTGCGCGACGCGTTGGTGACGTCGGTGACGTGCAGGCCGCCCTTGGTGAAATTCCACACCAGCCAGCTATCGACGGTGCCGAACGCGAGGCGGCCCTGTTTGGCCTTTTCGCGCGCGCCTTCGACGTTATCGAGAATCCAGCGGATCTTGGTCGCCGAGAAGTACGAGTCGATCGGCAGGCCGGTTTTGGCGCGGACTTTTTCCTCGAGGCCCTGTTCCTTCAACTGGTCGCAGAAGTCGGCGGTACGGCGGTCTTGCCAGACGATCGCGTTATAGATCGGATGGCCGGTTTCGCGATCCCACACGATGGTGGTTTCTCGCTGATTGGTGATGCCGATCGCGGCGATCGAGGTGCCGTTCATGCCGGCGCGCGTGACGGCTTCGGCGGCGACGCCGGCCTGGGTCGACCAGATTTCCTGCGGATCGTGCTCGACCCAGCCCGGACGCGGATAGATTTGCTCGAATTCCTTCTGAGCGGTCGACACGATATTGCCGAGCCGGTCGAACAGCATCGCGCGCGAGCTGGTGGTGCCTTGGTCAAGCGCGAGGATGTACTGGTCCTGCATTGTCTCTTCTCCATGCGTTTTATGAATCGCCGGACGGATAGCCGGCGACGGGAACGGCTTGTTGTTTTAAGCGGGCAGCAACACATGTGACGATGCGGCCCGGCTTGGTCCAGCCGAGAGGTGAATCGATCCGGTTCGTTCGGATGCAGCGCGCGCGCTGCGTGGCGATGTCCGACTATGCGCTCTGTCGCTCGGGTTCGCGAGCGAACCACGCGTCGATATCGCGTGTGATCGAATCGAGCGTGCCGGGTTCGACGTGCAAGCCGAGTTTCGAACGGCGCCACAGCACGTCCTGCGCGCTGCGCGCCCATTCGGTGTCGCGCAGGTAGGTCAGTTCCGCTTCGTAGAGGCCCGGCGCGAAGGCGCGGCCGAGATCGGCCACGGAACGCGCATTGCCGACCACATGCTTGACGCGCGTGCCGTAGGCGCGGGCGAGGCGATGCGCCAGATCGGCCGGCAGCCATGCATGCTGCTGCTTGAATTCGCTGAGAAAGCGCTCGAAGTTGGCGTTCGGAATGTCGCCGCCGGGCAACGGCGCGCCGGCCGTCCACGAGGCCGCACCGTGGTGCAGCGCATCCGCGAGTTTGTCGACGGCTTCTTCCGCCAATTTGCGGAAGGTGGTGATCTTGCCGCCGAACACCGACAGCAGCGGCGCTTCACCGGCGGGCGCGTCGAGTTCGAGCGAGTAGTCGCGCGTGACCGCCGACGGGTTGTCCGCGCCTTCTTCCTCGAGCAGCGGACGCACGCCCGAATAGGTCCAGCGCACGTCGGCCGGCGAGATCTTCTGCTTGAAGTAGCGATTGATCGAGTCGCACAGGTACTGCGTTTCCTCGGCGTTGATCGCCACTTGCGATGGGTCGCCGCGATATTCGATATCCGTCGTACCGATCAGCGTGTAGTCGTGTTCGTACGGAATCGCGAAGATGATGCGCTTGTCCGGATTCTGGAAAATGTACGCGTGGTCGTGTTCGAACAAACGCCGCGTGACGATATGGCTGCCTTTCACGAGCCGCACGCTGTGCGTCGCGGCGCGGCCGAGCGCGCCTTGCAGCAGTTCGCCGACCCACGGGCCCGCGGCGTTCGCAATCGAGGCGGCGCGCACGTCCAGAATCGTGCCGTCCCCGCGCTTGAGTTGCGCGCGCCATTCGCCGCCCGCGCGCACGGCGCTCAGCAGTTTCGTGCGCGTGAGAATTTTCGCGCCGTGCTCCTGGGCGTCCAGCGCGTTCAGCACGACGAGGCGCGCGTCGTTGACCCAGCCGTCCGAGTACACGAAACCGCGCTTGATCGAATCGATCAGCGGCGCGCCCGCCGGATGATTGCGCATCACGATGCCGCGCGAACCGGGCAGCAGTTCGCGTTTGGCGAGATGGTCGTACAGGAAGAGACCGGCGCGGATCAGCCAGGCCGGGCGCAGATCAGGCATGTGCGGCATCACGAAGCGCAGCGGCCACATGATGTGCGGCGCGGCGCGCAGCAGCGTTTCGCGCTCCTGCAGCGCTTTGCGCACCAGGCCGAACTCGCGGTACTCCAGATAGCGCAGACCGCCGTGAATCAGCTTCGTGCTGGCCGACGACGTGTGCGCCGCCAGATCGTCCTGTTCGCACAGCAGCACCGACAGACCGCGGCCCGCCGCATCGCGAGCGATGCCTGCGCCGTTGATCCCGCCGCCCACGACGAGCAAATCGTATCTCGAGCCTTGCGTCACCTGCTGTGTCCCCTGCGTCGTATCCAGAAAATCGTTTGGAAAGTCTATCGAACCGATAGTGTTCGTTTTCGAACTTTAATGAACATATTCGAAAAAGTAAAGTTCGGTTTGTTTGGGCGATCCTCTAACGGCTGTCCGGGTAGTGGCGCAACGCGCGGCCACGGACGATACTCTCGGCAGCAGCCATTTCGAGGTGAATTCATGCGTGGACTTTTGATGATCGGCGCCGCTACGCTTCTCGCGGGGTGTGTCAGCTCGCCGAGCCTGAGCGGAACGAGGGGCGCGCCGTCGTTCGTGTCGTTGCAGCAGATGTGCAGTGCCCAGCCGGTCGACTACGGCAACGACGCGCAAGGCGTCTACGCGGCGATGTTCGACGCGTACGTGGCGAACCGGCGCGGCAAGCTGTCGAAGGACGATTTCTGCGCGTTCCAGACGTCGATCGCGCAGCGTTACGCGAGCCAGGGCGCGAGCACCGATCCGCAATTGCGTAATCAGTGGGTGACATTCTTTACCGACCAGCGGGCCAAGGCGTTGAGCTGGCGCGCGGCCGTCGATCCGACTTTGCGCAACGGTTGAGGCGCTAAGCGCGAGCGCCGTCTTTCCGCTCGCTTGTCGCTATTCGTTGAACCGGACCGCTTCGCGCGCAGTAAGCGCTAGCCGCGCTGCGGCTGCGCACCGCGCCACAACATGCGACGAATCTGCGCGAACACGGCTTCGCGCGTCGGCGCATTACCGGCGCCCGCAGGCTGCTGAGCTTGTGGCAACGGCAACTGGTTGGCCAACGCCAGCATGGTGAAGCCATGCAGACTCGCCCAGTACGCGTAACCGATGAGCTGCGGATCGCCTTCCAGAATGCCCGCTGCGACCAGCTGCTCGAAGTGCGTGCCGAGCATGCGCCACGCGCGCTGCGAGGCGGTGGCGAGGTCCGGATAGACGCTTGCCTGCTGCGCCAGATCGAACATCAACCGATAGGCGTGCGGTTCGTCGAGTGCGAACGCCACGTAGGCTTCGCTCACCACCGAGTGATCCGTTTCCGTGGCGGTCTTCGCGGCCGCTTCGAGGCGCGCCGCGAAGCGATTGAACGCCGCGGCGCGCACCATCGCGAGAATCTCGTCCTTGTCGCGGAAGTAGCGATAGGGCGTCATGGCGCTGCAACCCAGTTCCCTGGCCAGTTCACGCATCGTAACGCCCTCGGCGCCACGTGTGGCGAATGCGTTTTCGGCCACGCGCCGCATGGCCTCACGGAATTGCTGGATGTCGTCGGGGGAGAGCGTTTTGGGCATGCGCGAGGGCAGAAAGTCCGTCGCGTCAATTTACTGTGTAAATGATTTGGGCACAACAAAGCGGACGCCGGGCGGCGTCCTGCTTTTCACACAAAGAGAAAGATTTCAAAGCAGCAAGAGCACGCGCCGTCACAGCGCCGGACGCCAACTGCGCCGTCCGGCCACTAGACGCGATGAACCAGCAAACTAGGAAAGACGCTTGATGGCCCGCAATGCGTTATCGCCGCTTTCGGTCACGCGCCATTGTTCGTTGCCCGACGCGAGCCGTTCGAGTTGAACCAACTGGCGTTCCAGAAGGGCGTCGAGTTCTTCTCGCTCCATGTCGACTTGATTGGGGGCGTCCTTGACGAGTAACAACGTGGCGAATTCATGCGGACTCAGCATCGTTTCTCTCCATGTCAAGCAAACGCGGACGGCCTTGCCGGCGACTGGCTCATGCCAGTGAGGTCCGCAAAGGATCAGGCGGGAAGTACGGCTTCATACGACAGTTTCACGTACCAGCGCTACGCAGAATGCGGAACGTACGCCGGGGAACTGGAGTGTAGTCAACCGCACGTTAAACACCAAATCCGCCCCAGTAAATTCTCCCTTTGACAATTGGGCACCTCAGCGGCGGTTGGGAGTCGCGGCCAGATCCTTGATTTCACTCGAAGTTTTGCGTGCGCTGCAACATGGCCGAGAACGCCTGGCGTCACTCGGCGATATACACCTGGCAGTTGGCGGCTGTGAGCGTCTCGATCATCTCGGCGGGCGGTGCGGCGTCGGTAAACAAGGCGTCGATCTGATCGAGATGGCCTTGCCGAACCAGCGCCGGACGGCCAAATTTCGAGTTGTCGGCGGCGAGGAAAACGGTGCGCGCATGCTGGATGATCGCCTCGGCCACGCGCACTTCACGCGTGTCGAAATCGCGCAGCGTGCCATCCGTTTCGATGCTCGACGTGCCGATGATCGCGAAGTCCACCTTGAACTGCCGGATGAAATCGATCGCCAGTTCGCCGACGATTCCTTTGTCCCACGGCCGCACGATGCCGCCCGTCACCAGCACCTCGCAATCCGGATAGCCGCTCATCATGCTGGCGACGTTCAGGTTGTTGGTGATCACGCGCAGGCCGCGGTGCCGATTGAGCGCGCGGGCCACTTCTTCGGTGGTGGTGCCGAGGTTGATGAAGAGCGAGGCCTGATCAGGAATGTGAGTGGCCACTAGCGCCGCAATACGCCGCTTTTCGTCATGGAACATCCGCTGACGCGCCGTATAGGAGACGTTTTCGGAGCTGGTCGGCAGACTCGCGCCGCCGTGATAGCGGCGCAGCAGGTTCATGTCGGCGAGCCAGTTGACGTCGCGGCGGATCGTCTGCGGCGTCACGTCGAAGTGGGCCGCGAGGTCGTCCACGGTCACGAAGCCGTCGCGTTGCACCCACTCCAGCAGTTCCTGTTGCCGGGCATTGAGAGTCAGGCGGGGGTCTCGGGTCATGTGTCTCGGTTCGTGGGTTTTTCGTCTGCGTTGCCCGCCGCCGGCCCGCCAAGCTGAGCCGGTAAGCGAGTGATGCGTGAACGGGGGTGAGCGTATTGTAAGACCATCGCGCGCCTTGTCTGCCAACTCGTGCGACATGCATAGGAGAAGAGACGACGACCCGCAGACTCATTCAGGCTATTTACGCATTTATTCATTTGATAAATGAATTTGTTTTTTGGGCCGGATCACGATGCAATCCGGGGTTCCGCGGTTGATTCTTGCTTCACCCCGTCTCACCCCGCGTTCGATCTGTTTTCCAATGGTTTCCGGCGTTTTCCGCAAGCCGGGCCGCGCTTTCGAGAGTGTTCGACATGACTGGCTTCAACTGGCAAAACCCTTACCCGACGCCGCGTCTGCCTGTATTCGCGCGCAACATCGTTTCGACTTCGCATCCGCTCGCCGCGCAAGCCGGACTGCGCATGCTGTGGAAAGGCGGCAATGCCGTCGATGCGGCGATCGCGGCAGCGGCCGCCATCACGGTGGTCGAGCCGGTATCGTGCGGACTGGGCGGCGACGCGTTCGCGCTGGTGTGGGACGGCAAGAAGCTGCATGGCCTGAACGCCTCGGGCGTGTCGCCGGCGGCGTGGAACGTCGACTACTTCAAGCGCAAGTACGGCGAGGAAAACGGTCTCGCGAAGCAACCCAAGCGCGGCTGGGACGCGGTGACGGTGCCCGGCGTGATCGCCGGCTGGGAAGCGCTGCATCAGAAATTCGGCACGTTGCCGTTCGCCGACCTGATGGAGCCGGCCATCGAAATTGCCGAGCGCGGTCACGCGGTGGCGAGCATCGTCGCCTATAAGTGGGCGGCCGCCGTGCCGGAACTGAAGGACCTGCCGGGCTTCGCGCAAACCTTCATGCCGCGCGGCCGCGCGCCGGAAGTGAGCGAACTGGTGCGCTTCCCCGGCCACGCGAAGACGCTGCGCAAGCTCGCCGAGCAGGGCCCGCGCGCGTATTACGAAGGCGAGATCGCCGAGCAGATCGCCGCGTTTGCCCGTGAAGGCGGCGGCGCGCTCACCGCCGACGATCTGCGCAACTACCGCGCGGATTGGGTCGAGCCGATCGGCAAGGATTATCGCGGCTACACGGTGCACGAGATTCCGCCGAACGGGCAGGGCATCGCGGCGCTGATCGCGCTGGGCATCCTCGAAAAATTCGATGTGAAGGAACTCGCGGTCGACAACGTCGAATCGCAGCACTTGCAGATCGAGGCCATGAAGCTGGCCTTCGCCGACGTCTACCGCTACGTCGCCGATCCGCGCTCCATGGAAGTCACGCCGGAGCAGATGCTCGACGACGCGTACCTCACCTCGCGCGCCAAACTGATCGATCACAAGCGCGCCACGCAGTTCGACTTCGGCATGCCGAAGGCCGGCGGCACCATCTACATGTCGGTGGCGGACGAGCGCGGCATGATGGTCAGCTTCATCCAGTCGAACTACATGGGCTTCGGCTCGGGCATCGTGGTGCCGGATAGCGGCATTGCCATGCAGAACCGCGGCTGCGGGTTCTCGATGGACCCGAAGTCGCCGAACGTGGTGGAAGGCGGCAAGCGGCCGTTCCACACGATCATCCCGTCGTTCCTCACGCAGCAGGTGAACGGCCAGCAGGAGGCAGTGATGAGCTTCGGCGTGATGGGCGGCGACATGCAGCCGCAAGGCCATCTGCAATCCATCGTGCGGATGCTCGACTACGGTCAGCAGCCGCAGGCCGCGTGCGACGCGCCGCGCTGGAAGGTCAATCGCGACTTCACGATCGACATCGAATCGACGCTCGATCCGAAGACCGCCGAGGCCTTGCAGAAGCTCGGCCACACGATCAAGTCGGTCGACGATCCGTACATGGACTTCGGCTCCGGCCAGTACATCTGGAAGCTCGATCGCAATGATCCGGAGCGCGGCTATGTGGCGGCAAGCGACAGCCGCCGTGACGGGTTGGCCGCGGGGTTCTAAGGAAGAAGCAGCCACGCGCGAGGCGGCGCTTCGCTGCGTGCGCAGGCGATGCCGCGGGCATTGCCTGCGGCGCGCCAACGGCATCGCACAGTTCAAATACACCGGTTGCCGGCGGCGCTCGCTTCCCGTCCGCCAGGCATCAGGCACCGAGCATCAGACAGAGCAGGAGACATCATGCAGACCCACGCTTCGCCCTCGGCGACAGCTTCCCCTCATTCTGCACCCGCGCCGCTTTCCAAAGCGATGGTGCGGCGGATCGTGTTTTCGTCGTCGGTCGGCAATGCGCTCGAGTGGTTCGACTTCCTGGTCTACGGCTACTTCGCGACCATCATCGCCAAACAGTTTTTCCCGATGCAGGACGAGTGGCTCTCCACGCTGCTCGCCATCGCCACTTTTGGCATTTCGTTCCTGATGCGGCCGCTGGGCGCGGTCGTGCTAGGCATCTACGGCGACCGCAAGGGCCGCAAGGCGGCGCTGACGTTCGCCATCGCGCTGATGATGGTCGGCACCTTCACGATGGCGGTGATGCCGCCGTATGCGTCGATTGGTATCGCGGCGCCGATCCTGATTCTTCTCGCGCGGCTCGTGCAAGGCTTCGCGGTGGGCGGCGAGTTCGGCAGCGCGACCGCCTTCATGGTCGAACATAGCGCGTCGCGCCGCGGCTATTACGCCAGTTGGCAGTTCGCGAGCCAGGGGCTCGCCGCGATCACCGCAGCCGCGTTTGGCTCGCTGCTGACCGCGTGGCTGCCGCCCGCGCAACTGAATGACTGGGGCTGGCGCCTGCCGTTCGTGTTCGGTTTGCTGGTCGGCCCGGTGGGCTATTACATCCGCTCGCATCTCGACGAGACGCCGGAGTTCCTCGCGCTGCGCGAGGCGCGTGAAGCGGCCGGCGCTCGCTCGACGGCGAGCGAAGAGAAGGACGCGTCGTTCGCCAGCCAGTGGGTCAATCTGCTGCTCGCGGTCGGCATCGTCGCGCAATCCACGGTGGGCGTGTATGTGCTGCAGCTCTACATGCCGATGTACGCCGTCAAGCAGTTGCACATGCCGGCGGCGGCATCGTTCGGCGTGGTGGTGCTCAACGGCGGCCTGCAATTCCTGCTCTCGCCGGTGATGGGCGCGTTGTCCGATCGCATCGGCCGGATTCGCATCATGCTAACCACGTCGATTCTGATGGGGACGCTGATCTATCCGATGTTCGCGCTGCTGCAGTCTCATCCGACCATCGGCTGGCTGCTGTTGTTGCAGGGCACGGCAGGCATTTTCAAGGCGGCGTATTCCGGCCCGATGCCCGCATTGATGTCCGAGATCTTTCCGACGCAGGTGCGCTCGACGGGTCTTTCAATCGGTTACAGCATCGGCGTGACGATCTTCGGCGGCTTCGCCCCCACGATCGTCGAGACCTTCATTCATTTGACCGGCGACAAACTTGCGCCAAGTTACTACGTGTTGACTGCCGCGGTGCTGTCGGGTTTTTCGCTCGTCGTCGTGGCTTGGCGCATGCGTCGCGTGCGTCTGATGCAAGGCATGCAGATCGCCTGATCGCAAGCCTCGCGTCGCTGAATTAAGGGCCCGCCGGCCCTGCCAAACCTGACTGACGAGGCATCGTCGCAGACTCAAGCCAGCTCTTCGAGCTGGCTTTTTTTGTGCCTCGCTCGCCGCGCTTTTGTCCGACCGAATGATTCGACTATCACGCGATTGGAACTGCGGCGGCTCGGCATGGTCTGTGCTGGGTTATCTGCAGAGTTGCGAAACACCGACTAAGATGCAAGATACAAGGGGTTAACTCTAATTCAAGGCGCTGTATCAGACACGGCGGACCGGCCCGGCCGAGAGCGGGCGGTTTCGAGCATGCTCCGCGAGTCGATACAGCTTTCGGAGCAAGACACGATGCACACAGAGCTGAACCATGTCATGCCCTGGCGGATCGAGGATATCGACCTCACCCGCATTGATCGGCAAAAGGCCGTCGCCAACGAAGATTTGCTGCTGCTGCTGTGCGCGTCTTCGTTTATCGAAAGCGGCTCCGATCTGTACACCAGCAATCTGAGCACTTTTTTTAACGGCGATCCCGAAGTCTCGGCCTGGCTCAATCAGGAGTGGGAGCCGGAGGAATTGCAGCATGGCCGCGCGCTCAAGACATATATCGCTTACGTGTGGCCCGAATTCGACTGGGACACGGCCTTTCGCAATTTCATGGAAGAGTATTCGCTGACCTGTTCCGTGGAGGACTTCGAAAAGACCCGCGCGCTCGAGATGGTCGCGCGCTGCGTGGTGGAAACCGGTACGGCGACCTTGTATCGCGCGATCGGCGAATGCTCGGACGAGCCGGTGCTCAAGCAGATCACCGACAACATCCGCACCGACGAAGTGCGTCACTACAAACACTTTTTCAAGTACTTCAAGAAGTACAACAAGATCGAGGGCAACGGCCGGCTTGCGGTGCTGGGCGCGCTGATGCGCCGCGTCATGGAGATCAAGAACGAAGACTCGGAGATCGCCTTGCGGCACGTTTTCGCGACTCGTTATCCGGAGCGCGTACACGACTCAACTTATAACCGTGAACGCGCGGCGCGGATCAATACGTTGGTGCGGCGCAATCTGTCGGCCGACATGTGCGTGAAGATGCTGCTCAAGCCGCTCGATCTGCCGGCGCGGATTCAGCCGGGCGTGCATTATCCGCTCGCCAAGATCACGCAGCACGTGTTCTTTCGCTGATCGCCTGGCGTAATTGTTTGGCGTTGCAAATGGCCCGCTCATGCGGGCCATTTGCTTTTCAAGGCATGATGCAGGCTGTGCTCACTTCTCACCGGATCGACATCATGAGCGATTCCCCCGCACCCGAACGTCCGCTCGAACAGAACGTATTCGATGAATGGCCCGATGCCGTGCGCGCGTTGCTCGACGGTTCGTCGCTCGCAACCAAGATGGGTTTCACCGCGTCGCTGCTGAGCGTCGATACGAACGGCCATGTGCGCACGTCGCTGCTCGGTGTCGGCGAGTTGTACGCGCCTGATTCGCGCACGTTGTGCATCGCGTTGTGGCCGCAAGCGAGGGCGACGCGCGCAATTGAGCACAGCGGACGCGCAGCGCTCACCTTTGTCTGCGACGAGGCGTTTTATCAGGTGCAGTTGCTGATGACGCCGTTGGCGGCCCCCGCTGGCGACGCCAGTGGGCTCATCTATCTGCACGGTTCGATCGATACGGCGGAGGCGCAAAGCGTCCGTTATGCGCGCCTGACGAGCGGTATTACGTTCGAACTGGAAGGGGAGGGAGAAGCGGTGCTCGACCGATGGGAACAGCAGATCGAGCACCTGAAGCAAGCGGCCGCTGCGGCGGCGCGCTAGTCCTCCATGCGAGGACAGCGGACGGTGAGCGAGCGGCTTTGGGGTTTAGAAGTCGCAGCTGACCACTGCTGCCGGCTGATAGATATCTGGCTCAATGACAATGACCAGCAGGTGACCGGCTTTGAGGCGTGGCGGTCGCGCCGGCCGCTGCTGCCAGCCACTAGTCCTTAGCGCAAGGACAGCGACCGGCAAGCGGGCCGTTTCGACGCTTAACGTCCGCGCTGGCCGCTGCGCGTGGGCTGACCACCGCGCGGCGCGTCGTTGCGCGGCTTCGTGCCGCCCAGCAACGCACCCGGATTGCCGCCTTGCGGCTTGGCGCCCTGCGGCTTGCGCGGCGCATGCTGCGCGGCGCTGCCTTCGTGCGCGGCGGCGCGCGGCCGGTCATCGTGGCGCTGACCGTCACGACGCGGCTGGCCGCCATTGCCGGCCGGCTTCGTACCGTTCGGCTTCGGCTGCTGCTGACCGTTCGCGGGGCGCTGACCGGAGCGCTGCGCTGGTTTCGCGGAACCCGCGCCGTCACGCTTCGGTGCGCCTTGACCCTGACGCGGCGAACGACCACCACCGCCGCCGCCACCTTGGCCGCGACGCAGAATCGGTTCCGGCTTCGCCGTCGGATCCGGCTCGAAACCGGCAATCACTTCCTGCGGCACCGGACGCTTGATCAGCTTCTCGATGTCCTTCAGCAATTGCAGTTCGTCGACGCACACGAGCGAGATCGCTTCGCCCGTCGCGCCCGCGCGGCCCGTGCGGCCGATGCGGTGCACGTAGTCTTCCGGCACGTTCGGCAGATCGTAGTTGACCACATGCGGCAGTTGATCGATATCGATGCCGCGCGCGGCGATGTCGGTCGCGACCAGCACCTGCAGCGTGCCGTCCTTGAACTCAGCGAGCGCGCGCGTACGGGCCGACTGGCTCTTGTTGCCGTGAATCGCCAGGGAGTTGATGCCGTCCTTGGTCAACTGCTCGGCAAGTCGGTTGGCGCCGTGCTTGGTGCGCGTGAACACCAGCACCTGGAACCAGTTGTGCTGCTTGATCAGATGCGTGAGCAGTTCGCGCTTCTTGTCGCGATCCACCGGGTGAATCTTCTGCGCGACCGTTTCCGCCGTCGTATTGCGGCGCGCGACTTCGATCAGCGCCGGCGAGTCGAGCAGATTGTCGGCGAGTGTCTTGATCTCGTCGGAGAACGTGGCCGAGAACAGCAGGTTCTGGCGCTTCGGCGGCAGCTTCGCCAGCACGCGCTTGATGTCGTGGATGAAGCCCATATCGAGCATGCGGTCGGCCTCGTCGAGCACGAGAATCTCGAGATGCGACAGGTCGATGGTCTTCTGCTGCATGTGATCGAGCAAACGGCCCGGCGTCGCGACGACGATATCCACGCCGCTACGCAATGCGCCGATCTGCGGATTGATGCCGACGCCGCCGAACATCACGGTCGACTTCAGCTTCAGATACTTGCCGTACGCGCGCACGCTTTCTTCGACCTGCGCGGCCAGTTCACGCGTGGGCGTGAGGATCAGCGCGCGCACCGCGCGCTTGCCCGAGCCGGTCGTAACGGCGGGCATGGTGTTCAGACGTTGCAGGATCGGCAACGTAAAGCCGGCGGTCTTGCCGGTGCCGGTTTGCGCACCGGCCAGCAGGTCGCCGCCGTTGAGCACGGCGGGAATCGCTTGCGTCTGGATCGGAGTCGGAGTGGTGTAGCCGAGTTCGTGTACAGCGCGGACCAACGGTTCGGACAAGCCGAGGGAATCAAAAGACATAAAAGATCTTTGCAATGCAGTTTCGCGAACGGCACACATGGGCCCGGCAGGTATAAATGCCGCATGAACACACCCGCTTGGCGTGTTCGAGGCCGAAGCCCAGTTCCGTTCGCAGAGAAATCGGCGGCACGCGGGAAACGCGTGCCGAATGCTTCAACGCGCTATGCAGACACGTTGACTGGCCTTAAGTTGCATTTCGCCGCCGTGGGGTGTCACGCGACGTAGCGCGCAACACTGACGAATTGACACAGACTGCCCGCCAGTACGAACAGGTGCCAGATACCATGTCCATGCCGGATGCGCTCGTCGTTGATGAAGAAGTAGATGCCGGCGCTGTAGATGACTCCGCCGGCCACGAGCCAGGCGGTACCCGCTGCCGGTAAGGCTTGCACCAGCGGGCGGACGGCAACGAGCGCGAGCCATCCCATCAGGACATACAGCACCATCGAAACGCTGCGGGTGCGTCGCCCCAGCGTCAATTCCTGCACGATGCCGAGAGCGGCAAGCCCCCAGCTTACGCCGAATAGCGACCAGCCCCACGGTCCGCGCAATGTGACGAGCGTGAACGGGGTGTAGCTGCCGGCGATCAGCAGGTAGATCGCCGAATGGTCGCATTTCTGCAGAACCGCTTTCACGCGCGGATTGCGCACGCTGTGGTAAAGCGTCGAGATAGCATACAGCACGAACAGCATCGCACCGTACACGCTGAAGCTGACCACCTTGTACGCGTCGCCGTCGAGCGCGCCCATCGTCACGAGCGTTGCAAGACCCGCCACCGACAGCACGGCGCCGACGAGGTGGGTAATGCTGTTGAAACGCTCCCCGACTTGCACGATTCTTATCTCCTGCCCGGATTCATAAGAGCCCCCAAACCTGTCGCTTCGCGCCAGGCCCCCCGAGGGGGTGAGAAGACTTGGGGCGGCCCGGCGTTTTCTCAGGGTAAATACCCCCCCATGATACCGGTCCTTCAAAAACGAAGGGCGCGGCCGCGAATTTAGCAGGCCGCGCCCCGGGTGCAACGAACGCTGCTTAGTCGAGCGGCGCCGAACGCAGATCGGACACTTGCTGCGGTGACACGGCCGTACCGTGGTTGCCCCACGACATACGGATGAACGTCACAACCGCCGCGACTTCCTGATTCGACAGCGCTTGCGCGAACGGCGGCATGCCGTACGGATGCGGGTTGCCATCCGTGCTCGGCGGATAGCCGCCGTTCAGCACCATACGGATCGGGTTGACCGCCGACGGCATCTGAATCGACTGGTTGTTCGCGAGCGGCGGGAACGACGGCGGCATGCCGAGGCCATTTTCCGCGTGACACTTCGCACAGTTGTCAGCGTAGATCTTCTGACCTTGCTTCAACAGTTCGCCGCCGAACTTTTCCGACGTTTCGAGCTGCAGCGGTTCCGGTGCTTCGCTCTTCTGCGGAATCGTCTTCAGGTACGTGGCCATCGCGTTGATGTCCGCGTCCGACATGTACTGCAGGCTGTTGTGAACCACTTCAGCCATCGGACCGAACACCGCGCCGCGGTTCGACACGCCGGTCTTCAGCAGATCGGCGATGTCTTTGGTTTCCCAGTCGCCGAGGCCGGCTTCCTTGTTCGACGTGAGCGACGGTGCGTACCAGTTCTGCAGCGGGATCAGGCCGCCGGCGAATGCCGCCGAACTCACCGGGCCGCCCATGGCGTTGATCGACGTGTGGCACATGCCGCAGTGGCCGAGGCCTTCGATCAGGTACGCGCCACGGTTCCACTCGACCGACTTGGTCGGATCCGGCTTGTACTCGCCTTCGCGGAAGAACAGCGTACGCCAGCCGATCAGCATGTTGCGCTGGTTGAACGGGAATTTCAGTTCGTGCGGACGGCTCGCCACGTTGACCGGCGTGACCGAACGCAGGTACGCGTAGATCGCGTCCGAGTCGGCGCGCGTGACCTTCGTGTAGCTGGTGAACGGGAAGCCCGGATACAGCAGGCTGCCGTCTTTCGAGCGGCCGGTGTGCATGGCGCGGTAGAAGTCGTCCTGCGTCCACTTGCCGATACCGTACTGGTCGTCAGGCGTGATGTTCGGCGTGAACATCGTGCCGAACGGCGTGGCCATGGGCAGACCGCCGGCGAACTGCTTGCCGCCGCGCACCGTGTGGCAGGCGATACAGTCGCCGGCGCGGGCGAGATACTCGCCTTGCTTGATCAGCGCGGCCTGGTCGGCAGGCGTTGCCGCCATGGCCGTGCCGTTATGCAGGTGGTCGCCGCCCGACCACAGGACGGGAACGAGTGCGGCAGCCGCAACGACGACGACTGCCGAGAGGGCGAACAAAGACTTGCGTTTCATTTGAGTGTCTCTCCCGGTGCCTTATTGCGGTTCGCTGCCGCAGGCAAGCGGAGTCTTCATCGAGCGGGCCGGAGCCGGCACGGGGTTTTGTGGAGCCTGTTGCGTGGAAAGCCAGGCGGCAACGGCGTTCACGTCTTCGTCGGTCAGACGCGTGGCGATGGTGTGCATGCAATCAGGTGCGATGGCATGGCGCGAGCCCGAGCGCCATGCGCCGAGCTGTGCGCTGATGTAGTCGGAGTGCAGACCGACCAGACCCGGGATAGCGGGTTGCATACCGGTCAAAGTCTTGCCGTGGCAGGCCGCGCACGCCGGAATCTGCTTCGAGGCGTCGCCGTTCAGCACGATCTGCTGGCCGCGCGCGAGCGTGCTCGACGACACCGTCGGCTTGGCCGGCGGCGGATACGGAGGACGCTGTTGCGAGAAGTACGTGGCGATCTGATGAAGGTAGTCGTCCGAGAGGTACGTGACGAGGTAGTTCATGGGCGGGTACTTGCGGCGCCCTTCGCGGAAATTCTGCAGCTGGTTGTACAGATAGTCGGCCGGCTTGCCCGCGAGGCGGGGGAAGTAGTCGTTGTCGGTACCTTGGCCGTGCGAGCCGTGGCAGGCCGTGCAGCCTTGCACGCGCGCTTCCATCGTATCGGGGGCCTTCGGTTGAGTCTGCGCTTTCGCAGCGCTATAGACGCCAGCAGAGCCGATCAGCAGAAGGGCGAGCAACGGGCGGAAAATGCGTCTTGAAGACACGCGTAACTCCATCAAAATCGGGGACCTGACCGAACTTCGAGCGGCTCGGTGTGAAGGGCAGCCGGCGCTGCGGCGACGCAGCATTCTATCATCGAAGGGTGATGGTGACTATTTGGCACATTAGAGAAGGTTCCGGCTGTCACAGCCATGCGACAGTTTGACGCGCACGACTCCTTCGAGCGACTTGCCTGTTATCCCAAATTTGTCTGCGCGATCAACGGCGCAAGCCTCGAGCCCGGGCGAACTATCCATAAACCAGGTTGAACCGACGCCCGCGCGAACCATCGAAGCGTACACTTCCGGGCGCGCCGGACTTTGTCCGGCTTCGATGCGCCTGGCTTCGACGCCCACCGTTTTCCTGATCATCCGCTATCGGCCTTACATGAAGCTACTTAATTTTTCCCGTCCGGCGTTGCGAGCGTCGATGCTCGGCGCCGCGGCGCTGCTTGTGACGTCCACGGCATTCGCCCATGCGCATCTGAGCTCGAGCGAGCCGGCGGCCAACGCCGCAGTCGTCGCGCCCTCCGAGGTGACGATCCATTTCACCGAGCCGCTCGAGCCGGCTTTCAGCAAGATCGCACTTGCCGACACGAGCGGCAAGGCGGCCGCGCCGGCTGAGTCGCAGGTCGACAAGGATGACGCCAAGGTCATGCATCTGCCGCTGCCGCAGTTGAGCGCCGGCCGCTATGCGGTGCACTGGATCGCGGTAGCCACGGACGGCCACCGTACCCAAGGCGACTTTGCGTTTATCGTCAAATGAGCATCGACGGACTCTGGATCGGGCAGGTCGCCATGGCCGCGCTCATGAACGTCGCGTTTGCGTTTGCCGTCGGTTCGTCGTTGCTCGGCGCGTGGCTCGCGAAGGACGCCCAGCAGAAGATCTCGCCCGCTCGTCCTGCATGGTTGCGCGCGCAACGCTCGATGCTGACCGCCACCGTCGTGCTGGCGCTCGCGGATCTCGGCTGGCTGCTGTATCAGGCGGCGTCGATGAGCGGCGTCGCGTTGCCCGCCGCCATCGGCGTGGTGCCGACCGTGCTGACGCAAACGCATGTCGGTTACGGCTGGAGCCTCGCGTTCGCCGGCGCGTTGGTGCTGCTCGGCACGGCCATGGCCAGTCATACGGGCATGCTGCGTAACGCGCTGCTGTGGCTCGCCGTGATCGCGATCGCCGCGGGCAAGGCGTCGCTGGGTCACGCGGCCGATGCCGGGCCGGCCTCGGCCGCGATCGCCATGCAAACGCTGCATGTGCTCGTCACCAGCGTGTGGGGCGGTCTGGCGATGGCGGCGGGGCTCGCGGTCCTGCCGGCGCTCGGCACCTCGACCGCGCGCGGCATGTTGATCCGCACGGCGACTCAGGTGTCGAACGTGTCGGTGGTGGCGGTTGCGCTCGTGCTGCTGTCCGGCATCTTCAACGTGGTGCGGGGCTCGGGCGGCTCGTTCGAGGCAATCGAACTCAGCACGTGGGGTCATGTGCTGATGCTCAAGCTTGCGCTGGTCGCGCTCGCGCTTGTGCTGGGCGGACTCAACCGCTTTTTGGCGCTGCCGCGCCTGCGCCGCACGGCCTCGACGATGGATGCCCACACCTTCGTGAACGTGCTGTATCTCGAAGCGCTGGCGATGATCGGCGTGTTCGTCACGGCGGCCGCGTTGTCGCATAGCGTGCCGGCGTTTGCGGCGCTTGGTTGATGCCGTGGCGCGCGGTCATGCGCGAGGCGAGCAGGATGATCGACGGCACCTGAACCGCAACCGCATCCGCATGGGTTCAGGTCCGCAACGTCTCGCAGGCGCCATGTCAGCCACATAAAAAAGCGCCGCACAGCAAAAGCGTGCGGCGCAATACACACGGTCGCCTGGCGGTGGCCAGCAATCCGTTACTACTCTTTTCAGGCGGCGAGTGCGTGGCTTGTCCGCTCCAGTGTCTCCTGCGGAAACATCTCCTGCTGCAACTCGCCGGTGTCGCTGAACCATCGGCAGATCAGCCAGTTGCCCGGCGCGAACAGCACCGGCCCGCTCCAGGTGACGGTCATCGGGCGGCTGCCTGACTTGAGTTTCAGGACGTCGCCCGCGCGAAACGCGGGTTTCGCCCGCCTCATGAGATGCTTGGTCAGACGCATGGTGAGCCTCCGCTTATTCGAGGCCGAGCCGATGTCCGAGGATCGGTGCGCAAAAGAGCGCGATGGCGCAGCCCGCGGCTTTGCCTTCGAGTTCGGCGCCCGCGGCGCGCGCGCCGTACATATGCGTCAGGAGATCGAACAGTTGCGGCAGGCAGTACACCACCGCGGCGCCGATGAAGCATTTCTCGACGACCGAGATGCGCCAGCCGCGTTCGAATGCGAGTGCCGCGCCGAGGATGCGCAGCACGCCGAACACCACCAGCGCGCCGACGGCGGCCTGTTCGCGGAGCAGATAGTCTGGAAGGAATTCGCCCATATTTTCCCCGATGCATTTGTCGTTTGAATGCATTTGAGCAAGGAGCGGGCCATGTTTCTGTCTGATGCCGAACAAACGGTATGGAAGCCTTGGTGGGTAAGGCTTTGCAGCGATGCGTGCGGGGCGGAGAGGGGCCGGCAGAACGCCCGTTTGAGCCGGTTCGGTCCGAGGTGTTACGTTACTGCGACGGCCCGTGCGTCACGTGATCGTAACGCGCAAGCCGCGAATGGGGACGTCAGCGCAAAACAAAAACATCAACGCAAAAAAACGCCGCCCACGGGCGGCGTTCCTTCACGCGATTACCATTCGGCGACGCTGCCGTCCTCGTGGCGCCACACCGGATTGCGCCAGCGATGGCCGACCTTCGCCATCTCCCGCACTTTCTCTTCGTTGACCTCGATGCCGAGGCCCGGACCTTGCGGAATCGATACGAAACCGTCTTCGTATTTGAAGACTTCCGGATTCCTGATGTAGTCGAGCAGGTCGTTGCCCTGGTTGTAGTGGATGCCGAGGCTCTGTTCCTGGATGAACGCGTTGTAGCTCACCGCGTCGATCTGCAGGCAGGTGGCCAGTGCGATCGGGCCGAGCGGGCAATGCAACGCGAGCGCGACGTCGTAGGCTTCCGCCATCGACGCGATCTTGCGGCACTCGGTAATGCCGCCCGCGTGCGAAGCATCCGGCTGAATGATGTCGACATAGCCGCCCGACAGAATGTGCTTGAAGTCCCAGCGCGAGTACAGGCGCTCGCCCAACGCGATCGGCGTGTTGGTTTGATTGACGATGTCGCGCAGCGCTTCGGCGTTCTCCGACAGCACCGGCTCTTCGATGAAGAGCAGCTTGTACGGGTCGAGTTCTTTCGCCAGCACCTTGGCCATCGGCTTGTGCACACGGCCGTGGAAGTCCACGCCGATGCCGATGTTCGGTCCGACCGCCTCGCGCACGGCCGCAACGTTGTTGATGACGCCTTGCACCTTGTCGAAGGTGTCGATGATCTGCAACTCTTCCGAGCCGTTCATCTTCACGGCCTTGAAGCCGCGTTCGACTACGGCGCGCGCGTTGTTGGCCACGTCGCTCGGACGATCGCCGCCGATCCACGAATACACCTTGATCTTGTCGCGCACCTGGCCGCCGAGCAGCGCGTGAATCGGCACACCATGATGCTTGCCCTTGATGTCCCACAGCGCCTGGTCGACGCCGGCGATCGCGCTCATGGTGATCGGGCCGCCGCGATAGAAGCCCGACCGGTACATCACTTGCCAATGGTCTTCGATCAGAAGCGGATCTTTGCCGATCAGATAGTCGGACAGCTCTTCCACCGCGGCTGCCACCGTATGCGCGCGGCCTTCGACCACCGGCTCGCCCCAGCCGACGATACCTTCGTCGGTTTCGATTTTCAGGAAGCACCAGCGCGGCGGAACGATGAAGGTTTCGAGCTTGGTGATTTTCATGGTGTGCGTCTCCTTTGTCGGCCGGAGTTAGCGCTTTAGCGCTTACTCCGGCCCCATGCAAAGCATCGGCCTTGGGCGTCTGCGAACTATTTCGAGGATTCACATGCTACAACAAAGCGCGTTTAAGTACTATTAATAGTACTATTGGCCAGATAGTGGTGAGACCGTGGTCTCCGCACGGCGTCGTCGAAGCAGTAGGGCTCTAGGTCGAGATACCGGATAATCGCGCTCGTTCCGGCCTCGGTTCCAATATCGATAGCGCCGCAAGGCCGCTAGGAGAAAGCTATTCAGCACGATCTGCATGGGCGCGTCGCCCATCTGCTGGCGACCGCGATTCTGCGCGGCGACTACGCGCCCGATTCGATTCTGCCGCGCGAAGCGGAGTTGATGGAGACGTTCGGCGTGAGCCGTACGGTGTTGCGCGAGGCATTGCGCACGCTGACGTCGAAAGGCTTGATCGAATCGCGTCCGCGCGTGGGCACGCGCGTGCGGCCGAAACGCGCGTGGAACCTGCTCGATGTCGACGTGCTCGACTGGTACTCGCGGGTCGCCGAGCCGATGGCGTTCGCGCTCAAACTGCAGGAAATGCGCGAGATGATCGAGCCGTATGCCGCGAGTCTGGCGGCGGCCTCGCACACGGACGACACCTTCCACGCACTCGCCGCGGCCCATGCGGCGATGGTGGCGGCGCGCAATGTCGACGAATGGGTGCGCGCCGATCTGCAGTTTCATCTGAGCGTGCTGACCGCGTGCAGCAACGAATTGCTGATTCCGCTCGGCACGCTGATCGAGCGCACGCTCGAAGCGCAACTGCGTCTGAACGCGAAACGCGCGGACGTGTTCAATGCGTCGCTGGCCGAACATACCGCCGTGTTCGAAGCGATTCGCGATCGCGACGCCGTTGCGGCGCGCGCGGCGATGGCGGGACTGTTGGGTGTGACGCGCGAGCGGATCGAAGGCTAGGCGTGGGGCTATCGGCCGCCGCGTTTCAATCCATCGCGGCATGCGCGACCGACGCATCCGCCGCCTTGTGCCCAGGGCGGATCAACAACAGAAGCGGAATAACGAGCAGCGTCGCCATGAACATCAGCTTGAAGTCGTTCAGATAGGCGATCATCGACGCCTGCTGGGTGATCGACGCGTTCAATGCGGCCATGCCGTAGTTCGATCCGCTATTGAGCATTGGCTGGATAGCGGGATTGAACGGTGTGATATTCGCCGCGAGGTCCGCATGCGAGACCTGCGTGTTGCGCGTCATCAGCGTTTGCACGATCGAAATGCCGATACTGCTGCCGATATTGCGCATCAGGCTGTACGTCGCCGTACCGTCCGCGCGCAGCTCGGGCGTGAGCGTCGAGAAGGTCAGCGCGCTCAGCGGCACGAACACGAGACCGAGTCCGAAGCCCTGAATCACCCCAGGCCAAACGATGTCAGACTCCGACAGCACGATCGTGTAATGCATCATCTGCCAAAGCGCGAACGCCGAGATCAGAAAGCCCGTGAGCAGCAGAATCCGCGCGTCGATCCGCCTCAGCAGGCGCCCGGCGAACAGCATGGCGACCATCGTGCCCGCGCCGCTCGGCGCGGTGACGAGGCCGGTGGTCGCGACCGGATAGTTCATCAGGTTTTGCAGCATGGGCGGCAGCAACGCGCGCGTCGCATACATCACCGCGCCGATCACGAAGATGAAAAACGTCCCCGTGGCGAAGTTCGGGTCCTTCAGCAACTCGTATTTGAAGAACGATTTCTTGCCGACCGTGGCTGTGTGCACGAGGAAAAACGCAAAGCTGATGGCCGCGAGCAGCGCCTCGATGACGATTTCGTTCGAGCCGAACCAGTCGAGTTGCTCGCCGCGATCGAGCATGGCCTGCAATGCGCCGATGGCCAGCCCAAGCGTGGCGAAGCCGAACGCGTCGAACTTCGCGTCGTGTTTCGGCTCACGCGAAGGCAGGAAGGTCGCCACGCCGAACAGCGCGAACGCGCCGATCGGCACGTTGATGAAAAACACCCAGCGCCAGTTGTAGCTGTCGGTGAGCCAGCCGCCGAGCGTCGGTCCGAGAATCGGTCCGACCATCACGCCCATGCCCCACACCGCCATGGCCTGGCCCTGCTTCTCGCGCGGATTGATGTCGAGCAGGATGGACTGCGACAGCGGCACCAGCGACGCGCCGAAAATCCCTTGTAGCAAACGCGACGCGACGATTTGCGTGAGCGTCTCCGACAAACCGCACAGCGCCGACGCCACCGTGAAGCCGCCGATCGCGAAGATCAGCAGGCGCTTGACGCTCAGCCGGTCGGACAGCCAGCCGGTGAGCGGCGTGGCGATCGCGGCGGCGACGATGTACGAGGTCAGCACCCACGTGATCTCATCCTGCGACGCGGATAGCGTGCCCTGCATATGCGGCAGCGCCACGTTGGCGATCGTGCTGTCGAGCGTCTGGATCAACGTCGCCAGCATGATCGAGATGGTGATCATCGGGCGGTTGAGCGGCGCGGCGGCGCTGGCCGCCGGGTTGTCGGAAGACATGAATGAGCGGGGTCGTCGATATAGTAAGCATGCTTAGTATATCGGTTGCACGCGCGCCTGCCATCGGGAATTATGCGGAGCCTGAATTGCGCCCTTTTCAACGCTGAAAAACGAAAGCCTTTCGTATAATCCGCGCATGAAAACCCAACTCGATGAGCGCTTCGGCTTTCTGATTTCCGACGTCGGCCGCCTCACAGGCAAGCGTTTCGACGACCTTGCGAAGTCTTCAGTCGATCTGACGCGCGCGCAGTGCCGCGTGCTGGCCTATCTCGCGCATTACGGCGACACCAATCAGGCGCGGCTCGCGGACCTGCTCGAGGTCGCGCCGATTTCGGCGGGCCGTTTGCTCGACCGGATGGAAGAGGGTGGCTGGATCGAGCGGACTGCCAATCCGCAGGATCGCCGCGAGCGCCAGGTGCACATGACGCCGAAGGCCGAGCGCACGCTCGGTAAGGCGCGCAAGGTCGGCGACGAAGTCGCGCTCGAAGCGCTGAACGGCTTCACCGATGAGGAAGCGAAGCAGTTGATCGCGTTGTTGCAGCGGGTGCGGGGGAATCTGAGCCGGTTGGTGGACCGGTGACAGGCGGCGCGCTTCGGCGCGCCGCGTGGCGACTACTTCGACTCGGGAGTCCCCGACGCTCCCGACGGCGGCATCAGCTCGAAACATGCCGGCGGCGCGACGGATGTTCTCGTTTTCGCGTCGGGCTGCTGCGGGTCGATACATTTGAAGGCGCTCTGATCGCGCTGGACGAAAATCGTGTCGGCCGGCCCAGCGCTGCCATGGGCGCCATTCACGACAGCGACGATCTTGTAGCCGTCCTGCAGCAGCGTGGAGAGCGTGGTCGCGCTGGTGCGCCACTGACTGTCGGGCGGTGTCTGAGCCTGAGCGGCGAACGCTGCAGTGCCGGTGAGAAACGCGATGGAAACGGTGGCCACGGCAAGCGTGGCGGTGCGGAACGTCATCAAGAAACCTCCTTGAAGTTGCTGTAGTTGCAGTTCGGAAAGCCAAAACAAAAAAGCCGCTGAACCTTGCGGATCAGCGGCTTTTTCTTGCAACTGGTGGCGAATCAGGGACTCGAACCCCGGACCTGCGGATTATGATTCCGTCGCTCTAACCAACTGAGCTAATTCGCCGAAAGAAGCGAGATTATGCGGATGGCGCCGGAGGCTGTCAACCCCCGGCGCACAACTTTTTCAACAAGTCGTTCCGGTCATCTGGCGTTTCAATCCTTCGCGTAGATGTCCGAGTCCTTGGTTTCCCGGACGAACAGCATGCCGATCACAAACGTGACGAGGGCGATCACGATCGGATACCACAGCCCCGAAAAGATATTGCCCTTCGCCGCCACGATCGCGAAGGCGGTGGCCGGCAGGAAGCCGCCGAACCAGCCGTTGCCGATGTGATACGGCAGCGACATCGAGGTGTAGCGGATGCGCGTTGGGAACATCTCCACCAGCATTGCCGCGATCGGGCCGTAGACCATCGTCACGTAGATCATCATGATCGTCAGGATCACCACGGTCATCGGCCAGTTGATCTGCGAGGGATCGGCCTTCGGCGAGTAACCCGCGGTCTTTAGCGTCGTCGCGAGCGTCTTGTCGAAGGTCTTGCCTTGATCCTTGGCGTCGGCGGCCTTGCCGTCATACGTGTTGATCACCGTATCGCCGACCTTGATCTCCGCCAGCGTGCCCGCCGGCGCGGCGACGTTCTCGTAGTTCAAGCCGGCCTTCGAGAGCGCGCTCTTGGCGATGTCGCAGGAACTCGTGAACTTCGAGGTGCCGACCGGGTTGAACTGGAACGAGCACTCGTCCGGGTTCGCGATCACGACGATCGGCGCCTTCGCGGTCGCTGTTTCCAGCGCCGGGTTGGTGTAGTGCGCCAGCGCCTTGAACAGCGGGAAGTACGTGCACGCGGCGATCAGCAGGCCGGCCATGATGATCGGCTTGCGGCCGATACGATCCGACAGCGAGCCGAAGAACAGGAAGAACGGCGTGCCGATCAGGAGTGCGATCGCGATCATGATGTTGGCGCTGCTGCCGTCCACCTTCAGCGTCTGCGTCAGGAAGAACAGCGTGTAGAACTGGCCCGTGTACCAGACCACGGCCTGGCCGGCGGTCAGGCCGATCAGCGCGAGGATCACGATCTTCAGGTTCTTCCACTGGCCGAAGGCTTCGGTCAGCGGCGCCTTGGAGGTCTTGCCCTCGGCCTTGATGCGCTCGAACACCGGCGATTCATGCAGTTGCAGACGAATCCACACCGACACGCCCAGCAGGATGATCGAGGCGATGAACGGAATGCGCCAGCCCCACGCGCCGAACGCGTCCTCGCCCATTGCCGTGCGCACGCCGAGAATCACCAGCAGCGACAGGAACAGGCCGAGCGTGGCGGTCGTCTGGATCCAGGCCGTGTAGAAGCCGCGGCGTCCCGGCGGCGCATGTTCGGCCACGTACGTGGCGGCGCCGCCGTACTCGCCGCCGAGCGCGAGGCCTTGCAGCATCCGCATCGCGATAAAGATCACCGGCGATGCAAAGCCGATCGCCGCGTAGCCCGGCAGGAAGCCGACGAGGAACGTCGACAGGCCCATGATCACGATCGTGACGAGGAACGTGTACTTGCGGCCGACCATATCGCCCAGCCGCCCGAACACGATCGCGCCGAACGGCCGGACCGCGAAGCCGGCCGCGAAGCTGAGCAGCGTGAAGATGAAGGCGGCTGTCGGATTGACGCCGGAGAAGAAGCTCTTGCTGATGAAGGCCGCCAGCGAGCCGGCCAGATAGAAGTCGTACCACTCGAAAACCGTACCCAGCGACGATGCGAAGATCACCCGCTTCTCTTCGCGCGTCATCGGCACGTGCGAGATTTGCCCGCCAACGGTAGCCATATGTCGTCTCCAATATTGATATGCACGCGGTCTGCCGGTAACGGCGTTCCCGTGGAACCGATTATTGGAGTGGAAACTTACGGCGTACTGACGTGGCGGGGTGAAATTGCAGCTTGGCGTGTGTTGTGGGTTTTTGTCCAACACGCGGCGATCTGGCGTCAAGCCCGCCTAATTTGCTCTCAAGTTATCCTAATATCGAGATGGTAAATTTGCGGGTTCAAGTCGCGTTAGGGTAAGTCCCGCCCCGTTCGTGCACGTGCAAACTGACGCGTACGAGCGTGCCGGCTAGCCGCGGCGAGGTTTGATAGACGTTGTCGTCGATCGTCAGCTCGCCGCCGTGCATGGTCGCGATCTCGCGGACGATCGCGAGTCCGAGGCCGCTGCCGTCGCCTTCGCGGCCGAGAATCCGGTAGAAGCGCTCGATCACCCGCGAACGCTCGGCGACCGGAATGCCGAGTCCGGTATCCTCGACTTCCAGATACACGAGCCGCGCCGGCGCGTCATGCCTGACCCTGACGGTAATGCGCCCGCCCGGCGGCGTATAGCGGATGGCGTTGTCGATCAGATTCGACAGCATTTCGCGCAACATGACCGGATTGCCGTCCACTTCGACGGGCTCCTCGGGAGCTTCGTAGCCCAGATCCATTTGCTTGGCGAGCGCGGCCTGAACCCAGTCGCGCACGGCATGGCGCGCGACCTCCGTCACCTCGACCGGCGTGAAAACCTGCCCCGACATGCGGTTCTCCGCGCGCGCCAGCGCCAGCAGTTGCGTGACGAGCCGCGCGGCGTGCTCCGAGCTGGTGGCGATCTGCTCGAGCGAGCGATGCACTTCCGCGGAGGCATCCTGGCGCAGCGCCAGTTCGGCCTGGGTGCGCAGGCCGGCAAGCGGCGTTTTCATCTGATGCGCGGCATCGGCGATAAAGCGCTTTTGCAGCTCCATGTTCTGTTCGAGGCGCGTCAGCAGATCGTTGAACGAGGTCACGAGCGGCTCGATTTCCGGCGGCGCGCGGCGCGCCTCGAGCGGCGACAGGTCGTCCGGGCGGCGCGCGCGGATATGCGCTTGCAGCGCGTGCAGCGGCGCGAGGCCGCGCGAGAGGCCGAACCACACCAGCAGAATCGCCAGCGGCAGAATCACGAACTGCGGCAGGATCACGCCTTTGATGATGTCGTTGGCGAGCTGGCTGCGCTTGTCGAGTGTCTCGGCGACCTGCACCAGCACGGGCTGCGCGCCGGGCGTCTGCGGAAACTCGACGGTCGTATAGGCGACGCGGATATCGTTGCCGCGCAGCACGTCGTCACGAAATTCGACGAGACCCGGCTGCGGGCGGTCTTCCTCGTGCGGCAGCGGCATGTCGCGCTCGCCGCCCACCAGTTCGCCGCGCGTGCCGAGCACCTGATAGAACACGCTGTCGACATTGTCCGCGCGCAGAAAGTCGCGCGTGGAGTCGGGCAGCGTCAGTTCAGCCACGCCGTTGACCGGATGGATCTGGCGCGCGAGCACGTACGCGTCGGTTTCCAGCGCGCGGTCGAACGGGCCGTTCGCGATCGACTTGGCGACCAGATAGGTGACCGCGAGGCTCATCGGCCAAAGCAGCAGCAGCGGCGCCAGCATCCAGTCGAGAATCTCGCCGAACAGCGAGCGCGGGCGTGCCTCGGCGGCGGCTTCGGTTTCGTCGGGCGGGGCGAACGGATTGGCGTAGCGCTCGTCGCGTGCCTCGTCGAGGTCCGCCGCGTGCGCCGTGGCGCGGTCTGCGCGCGCGGACATGGGTGTCCTCTATTTGTAGTGATGGCTCGCCGGCATCGCACCGGACGGCGGCGAGGCGGACGGTTCGGGCTCGGCGGGCGGCGGTGTGGTCATGGCGTTCGCGCTCGCCGCTGACGCGGCTTTCTCGAGACAGTAGCCCAGACCGCGCACGGTGATGATGCGCACGCCGCTCGGTTCTATTTTCTTGCGCAGGCGGTGCACGTAGACCTCGATCGCGTTGTTGCTGACTTCCTCACCCCATTCGCACAGGTGATCGACGAGTTGTTCCTTGGAGACAAGGCGGCCGATCCGTTGCAGCAGCACTTCGAGCAAACCCAGCTCGCGCGCCGACAGATCGATCACCTGCTCATTGACATAGGCGATCCGGCCGACCTGGTCGAACGACAGCGAGCCATGCCGCACAACCGTCGGGCCGCCGCCCGCGCCGCGCCGGGTCAGGGCGCGCACGCGCGCTTCGAGTTCGTTCAGCGCGAAGGGCTTGGCCATGTAATCGTCGGCGCCGAGGTCGAGGCCCTTGACGCGTTCGTCGACGCTGTCCGCGGCGGTCAGGATCAGCACCGGCATATTGGAATTGCGCGCGCGCAGGCGGCGCAGCACCTCGAGGCCGGACATGCGCGGCAGGCCCAGATCGAGAATCAGCAGGTCGAAAGTTTGCATCGACAGCGCGGTGTCGGCCTCGACGCCGGTCTTCACGTGATCGACGGCATAGGCCGATTGGCGGAGTGATCGAACCAGACCGTCCGCGAGTATGCTGTCGTCTTCGGCAATCAGAATTCGCATGGTGCGCCAGCCTGGCCTTGCCGGCACCGTGGGGTGTCCCCCGGCGCACAGCGGTCTCCGAAAATAATTGTGGGTAGTTGGGCAGCGCGACGGTAAAAATGCGCGTTCGCATGAGAATCGTGCTTGCCAAAACTACTGTTTTTTTATACAGTGTCTGGGTTTCGTGTGCTGTCCTTCAAAAGTGGGCTGCACATCTGCCTCAGACGCCGTTCATCATAGCAAAGGACGATTCATGGAAGAAAGCAAGAAAGGCTCGGCTGGACTGACTGCTGAAAAGAGCAAGGCACTCGCTGCCGCACTCGCGCAGATCGAAAAGCAGTTCGGCAAAGGGTCGGTCATGCGGCTCGGCGCAGGTGAGGCGGTCGAAGATATCCAGGTGGTCTCAACCGGATCGCTCGGTCTCGACATCGCGTTGGGCGTCGGCGGTTTGCCGCGTGGCCGTGTGGTCGAAATTTATGGCCCGGAGTCGTCCGGTAAAACCACGCTGACGTTGCAGGTCGTCGCCGAAATGCAGAAGCTCGGTGGCACGGCGGCGTTTATCGACGCGGAACACGCGCTGGACATCCAGTACGCGGGCAAGCTCGGCGTGAACGTGAACGACCTGCTGGTTTCGCAGCCGGATACGGGTGAACAGGCGCTCGAAATCGCCGACGCACTGGTGCGTTCGGGCTCGATCGACATGATCGTGATCGACTCGGTCGCGGCCCTCGTGCCGAAGGCTGAAATCGAAGGTGAAATGGGCGACTCGCTGCCGGGTCTGCAAGCGCGTCTCATGTCGCAGGCGCTGCGCAAGCTCACCGGCACGATCAAGCGTACGAACTGCCTCGTGATCTTCATCAACCAGATCCGCATGAAGATCGGCGTGATGTTCGGCAACCCGGAAACCACCACGGGCGGTAACGCGTTGAAGTTCTACGCGTCGGTGCGTCTGGACATTCGCCGTATCGGTTCGATCAAGAAGAACGACGAAGTGATCGGCAACGAAACGCGCGTGAAGGTGGTGAAGAACAAGGTTGCTCCACCGTTCCGCGAAGCGATTTTCGACATCCTGTACGGCGAAGGTATTTCGCGTCAGGGCGAAGTCATCGACTTGGGCGTGCAAGCCAAGATCGTCGACAAGGCCGGCGCGTGGTACAGCTACAGTGGCGAACGTATCGGTCAGGGCAAGGACAACGCGCGTGAATTCCTGCGCGAAAATCCGGATATCGCTCGCGAGATCGAAAACCGTATCCGTGAATCGCTGGGCGTGAACGCCATGGCTGAAGCCGTAACTGGCGCAGCCGCTGAAGTCGCGGACGAAGAAGAGTAACCATCACGTGATACGCAAGGGCCGGCCGTTGTCCGATTCCGGACGCCACGCGGACGGCCCGCGTGATGAAGACGACGAGTCGTTCGATCCATTCGAATCGTTCGACGCACATGACCGCGCTGCGGGCCGCAATCCGCAGCGCGCGCCGTTTGAATCCTCTCCGCCGGTAGGCCCGGATCCCTCCGAAACCACCTACACCCGCTCGCGTCGCGTCCCAGGCGAAGCGAAAGCCGGGCAAGACGAAGCCAAAAAATCCCAACGCCCAGCACGATCGCTGAAAGGCCGCGCGCTTGGCTATCTGTCTCGCCGTGAATACAGCCGCACCGAACTGGCGCGCAAACTAAAGCCGTTCGTCGAGGAAACCGACTCGCTCGATACCGTGCTCGACTCGCTGGAAGCCGAGAACTGGCTATCCGATTCGCGCTTCGCAGAAAGCCTGATTCATCGCCGCTCGTCGCGCCTGGGCGCGAGCCGGATCGTCGGCGAATTGAAGCAGCATTCGGTCGACCAGACGCTCGTCGAAGAGGCCAGCGCGCAATTGCGCGAAACCGAACTCGCTCGTGCGCATGCCGTCTGGCAAAAGAAATTCGGTCGGCTTCCCGAAACGCCCGCCGAACGGGCAAAACAGCAGCGCTTTCTGGCTTCGCGCGGCTTTTCGGGCGCTACGATCGGCAAAATTCTGAAGGGAATGGACGAGGAGTGGGGCGGCGAGTAAGCGCGTCGTGCTTTGTTTCGCGTGCAAACCCCTTTGAGACAGTGTGTTTCGCTCTCAGCCACGCGCGGCGCGGCCGTGCGCATTCCGACCTGTCCCAAATACCCAGTATGCTAAAATTCGTGGGTTTTCCAATCCGGCCTTTCCTTCCCGCATGCCGCTCTCTCCGCCAGTGTCCCGTCAGTTGCGCCATCGTCGCGCAATCAGAGCGGAAGCCTATGAGCGAGCCGATGGCCTGTGGGATGTGGAAGCGTGCTTGACCGACGAAAAACCGCGCGACGTGGTGCTTGCGTCGGGCGTCCGGCCCAATGGTCAGCCGATCCATGAACTCTGGCTTCGCATCACCATCGATCGCAAGCTCAATGTCGTCGACGCCGAGGCGTCGTCCGACTGGGTGCCCTATCCTGGTTTGTGCCAGGTCAGCAATCCCGCCTACCGTGCCCTCATCGGGCTCAATCTCCGCCAAAACTTCCGTCGTGAGTCTGCCCGTTTGCTGGGCGGCACGGCGGGTTGCACGCATCTCACCGAGCTGTGCGCGATCCTGCCGACCGCCGCGATTCAGGCATTCGCCGGCGAAGTGTGGAACACCGGTGACGGCGCGTCGGGCGCGAACGCAGGTTCGGGAGACGAATCGTCCAATAGCACAGGCGAGCATTCCAACGATAAACCGCCATTCCAGCTGGGACGCTGCCACGCGCTGCGTTTCGACGGCGAGGCGGTGCAGCAGTTTTATCCGCGCTGGTATGGCCACGCGCCGCGTTCAGCGGATCGCGCGGCATCGTCAGGCGACGGGGCAGTCCGCCAGACAGGCGAGGGCGGCAACGCGTCCGGCATGAACGACGGCAGCGGAAACGAAGTTCAATCCAACTCTCAGACTGAAGGGAATCACGCATGAAGATTCACGAGTACCAGGGTAAGGAAATCCTGCGGAAATTCGGCGTCGCGGTACCGCGCGGCAAGCCGGTCTTCTCGGTGGATGATGCGGTCAAGGCCGCGGAAGAGCTCGGCGGCCCGGTATGGGTCGTGAAGGCTCAGATCCACGCGGGTGGCCGTGGCAAGGGCGGCGGCGTGAAGGTCGCCAAGTCGCTGGAACAGGTTCGCGAGTATTCGAACCAGATCCTCGGCATGCAGCTCGTCACGCACCAGACCGGCCCGGAAGGCCAGAAGGTGAATCGTCTGCTGATCGAAGAAGGCGCTGACATCAAGAAGGAACTGTATGTCGGCCTCGTGATCGATCGCGTGTCGCAGAAGATCGTCGTGATGGCATCGAGCGAAGGCGGCATGGACGTCGAAGAAGTCGCGGAAAAGACGCCTGAGCTGATCCACAAGATCGCTGTCGATCCGGCAACCGGTCTGAAAGACGCCGAAGCCGACGAACTGGCCACGAAGATCGGCGTGCCCGCCGCTTCGCTGCCGCAAGCGCGCGCGATCCTGCAAGGCCTGTACAAGGCATTCTGGGAAACGGACGCATCGCTGGCCGAAATCAACCCGCTGATCCTGACCGGCGACGGCAAGGTCATCGCGCTGGACGCCAAGTTCAACTTCGATTCGAACGCACTGTTCCGTCACCCGGAAATCGTCGCGTATCGCGATCTGGACGAAGAAGATCCGGCTGAAGTCGAAGCCTCGAAGTTCGACCTCGCGTACATCTCGCTCGACGGCAACATCGGCTGCCTCGTGAACGGCGCCGGCCTCGCAATGGCAACGATGGACACCATCAAGCTGTTCGGCGGCGAACCGGCGAACTTCCTGGACGTGGGCGGTGGCGCCACGACGGAGAAGGTCACGGAAGCGTTCAAGATCATGCTGAAGAACCCGAACCTGACGGCGATTCTGGTCAACATTTTCGGCGGCATCATGCGCTGCGACGTGATCGCGGAAGGCGTGATCGCGGCGTCGAAGGCCGTCTCGCTGAAGGTGCCGCTCGTGGTCCGCATGAAGGGCACGAACGAAGACCTCGGCAAGAAGATGCTCGCTGAATCCGGCCTGCCGATCATCGCGGCGGACAGCATGGAAGAAGCGGCTCAGAAGGTCGTCGCGGCTGCTTCGGGCAAGGCGTAAGCCGAGTCCGCAGCTGTTGCCAGACGCTTTTTCCAGGTAACCAGGATTACGAATGGCGGCGCGTGAGCGGCGCGGGCGGAGAACAGCCCGCCGCGCGGCGCAACAGCGCGACGCCAAACGAACAGAGGTCAATACATGTCGATTCTGATTAACAAAGACACCAAGGTCATCACGCAGGGCATCACCGGCAAGACCGGTCAGTTCCACACGCGTGCTTGCCGTGAATACGCAAACGGCCGCGAAGCGTACGTTGCAGGCGTGAACCCGAAGCGCGCAGGCGAAGACTTCGAAGGCATTCCTATCTACGCTAGCGTCGCTGAAGCCAAGGCTGAAACGGGCGCGACCGTGTCGGTGATTTACGTTCCGCCGGCAGGCGCTGCTGCTGCGATCTGGGAAGCGGTCGAAGCCGATCTGGACCTGGCGATCTGTATCACGGAAGGCATTCCCGTCCGTGACATGATCGAGCTCAAGGCTCGTATGCGTGCCGAAAACCGCAAGACGCTGCTGCTCGGACCGAACTGCCCGGGCACGATCACGCCGGACGAACTGAAGATCGGCATCATGCCGGGTCACATCCACCGCAAGGGCCGCATCGGCGTCGTGTCGCGCTCGGGCACGCTGACGTATGAAGCAGTCGGCCAATTGACGGCGATCGGCCTCGGCCAGTCGTCGGCAGTCGGTATCGGCGGCGACCCGATCAACGGTCTGAAGCACATCGACGTGATGAAGATGTTCAACGACGATCCGGAAACGGACGCCGTCATCATGATCGGCGAGATCGGTGGTCCGGACGAAGCGAACGCTGCTGAGTGGATCAAGGGCAACATGAAGAAGCCGGTGGTCGGCTTCATCGCCGGCGTCACGGCGCCTCCGGGCAAGCGCATGGGCCACGCCGGCGCGCTGATCTCGGGCGGTGCTGACACCGCTGAAGCGAAGCTGGAAATCATGGACGCTTGCGGCATCAAGGTCACGAAGAACCCGTCAGAAATGGCGCGTCTTCTGAAGGCAATGCTGTAAATCGAAATTCGCGCGCTGTCACGGCGCGTTTTTTGATACGCTTACGAAGCCCTTTCGTGAGCGTGCGGTTTCAAAAGCGGGGGAGTGTAGACTCCTCCGCTTTTTTATTGGCCGCGCGTCGGATTTCTTCTTATTCTTTCAATCATGCTCGAGTTCTTCGCCACGCTCCATTGGGGCGCTGTCATTCAGATTATTGTCATCGACATTCTGCTGGGTGGCGATAATGCCGTCGTGATCGCGCTGGCCTGCCGCAATTTGCCGCCATCCCAACGCACGAAGGGCGTGCTGTGGGGCACGGCGGGCGCCATCGTGCTGCGCGTGGCGTTGATTGCGTTCGCGGTCGCGCTGCTCGACGTGCCGTTGCTGAAATTCGCGGGCGGCCTGTTGCTGCTGTGGATCGGCGTGCGCCTGATGGCGCCGGCGCATGACCCCCATGAGAACGTCAAACCGGCCGACAAGCTGATGTCGGCGATCAAGACCATCATTGTCGCGGACGCGGTGATGAGCCTCGACAACGTGATCGCGATCGCGGGCGCGGCTGAGGCCGCCGATCCCGAACACCGGATCGCGCTGGTGATTTTCGGCTTGGTGGTGAGCATTCCGCTGATCGTGTGGGGCAGCCAGCTGGTTCTCAAGCTGCTCGACCGCTTTCCGATCGTCATCACGCTCGGCGCCGGGTTGCTGGGCTGGATCGCGGGCGGCCTGATCATCAACGACCCGGCCGGCGACCGTTGGCCGATCCTCGATACGCCGTGGGCCGAATACGGCATGAGCATCGCCGGTGCGTTGTTCGTCGTGGTGCTCGGTTATCTGTTGAAGCGCCGCAACGCCCATCGCGCGGCGGCTTGAATCGAACCACGCTGCAACGTTAGCCGTTCGGCTGACTGTCTGACACGAACGCCGCTCGCTACGATTGAAACGCCTGTTCCCGATCCGTGGGGCAGGCGTTTTTCGTTTCAGGAGCCTGCCGATGATCGTCACTTTGCCTTATTCCCCTTACTCCCAATCCTCGCTGTCCCCGCGCTCGAGATTTTGCCGAGCGGGCTGGTCCGCGCGGCTTGCGCGCGCCTGCCGACGCCTCGGCTTCGGTTTCACGCTGATCGAACTGATGATCGTGCTGGCGATCGTCGGCGTGATCGCCGCCTATGCGATTCCCGCGTATCAGGACTATCTGGCTCGCAGCCGCGTTGGCGAGGGGCTGTCGCTGGCGGCGTCCGCGCGGCTGGCCGTGTCTGAGAATGCCGCGAGCGGCAACGCGTTCAGCGGCGGTTATGCCTCGCCGCCCGCCACCCGCAACGTCGAGTCCATTCGCGTCGACGACGACACCGGCCAGATCACCGTCGCGTTCTCGACGCGCGTCGCGCCCGCGGGTTCGAACACGCTTACGCTCGTGCCATCGGTGCCTGACAATGTGGATGCGCCGACTGCGCGCATCGCGTTGAGCAAGGGCGGAATGCAGGCGGGCGCGCTCACGTGGGAATGTTTCGCGGGCGGCAAAGCGGCGTCCTCGCTGCCGGCGCCGGGCGCAGGGCCGGCACCCGCCGATGCGCCCACGTTGCCGTCGAATCTTGCCCCACCGGAGTGCCGTTCATGAACGAGTGCGACATGAGCGCGCGATGACCGCGAGAGTGGCGCGGCGTCGCAGTCGTCCGCACGTAAAAGGCTGATTTTCGGGATATTTCAGCCCGGCCGGCGCACAGCAGGAGAATTTTTTTGTATAGTGCGCCGGTTGCTGACGCCCACCGGTTACTCGATGCCCACCCCTTTCGCGCGCTATCTGTCTTTCATTCTGTTGGCTCTCGCGTTGGTGCTGCCTTATGCAGTTGTCAACCATACGTATCCGATTCCAACCTTTTACGCTGAATTCACCGCGCTTGCCCTGTATCTGCTGACCGGCGCTGGCGTCGTGCTGCTGGTGGCGAGCGCCAAGCCGCGCGTGACGTTCGCGTCGCCGGTAGTCGCGCTGGTGCCGTTGCTGTTCGGGCTGCTGCTGGTGGCGCAGTCGGTGGTGTTGCCGGTCTCGCAGCCGTCGATGAACTGGCTCGGCGGCGGCTATCTGCTGGCGGCCTTCATGGCGACGCATGCCGGCTATGGCTTCACGCGCGCCAAGCTCAACGAGACCGCGCTGCGGTGGGCGGCCGGGGCGTTGATCGTCGGCGGGCTGTTTGCGGTGTTCTGCCAGATCATCCAGTTGTTTCACCTCGAAGTGCGCGTGTCGCCGCTCGTCGTCGCCTATAACGTGACCATCGAGCGCCGGCCGTTCGGCAACATGGCGCAGGCCAATCACCTCGCCACCTATATCGCGTTCGCGATGGCGGGGGCGCTGTTCCTCGTGCAGACGCGGCGAATTGCTGTCAGCATCTGGTTTCTCGTGTCGACGATTTTCGCGGTGGGCCTCGCGCTGACCGTGTCGCGTGGTCCGTGGCTGCAGATGGGTGTGATCGTGGTGGCGGGTTTCTGGATGGCGTTCGCGCAGACCCGCGACCCGTTGCAACTACGCCGCAGCAATCGCCAATGGATCATTCCGATCGTGCTGGCCGTGCTGTTTTTCGTGATCAACGCGCTGATTCGCTGGGCCAACGTTCACTATCACCTGGAGCTCGGACAGTCCGCCGCCGAACGTTTTCAGGACGCCGGCCAGATCGCGCCGCGCCTCGCGCTGTGGAAGTACGGCTGGACGATGTTCAAGACGCACCCGTTGCTGGGCGTCGGCTGGGGCGAATTTCCGAGCTATCAGTATGAGTTTGCGAAGTCGCTTGGTGGCGTCGAGATCGCCAACAATTCGCACGATATCTTCATCGACCTGCTGGCTAAGACCGGCTTGATCGGTCTCGCGATCGTGCTGTTCGGCCTGATTACCTGGCTCATACGCGTGGTGCGCGCGCCGCAAAGCTCGGCGCGCGTGTTCGGCATTGCGCTGATCGGTGTGCTGGTCATGCACGCGCTGGTCGAATATCCGCAGCAGTACATGTTCTTCCTGTTGCCGGCCATGTTCGTGTTCGGCCTGCTGGAAACGCGACCGCTGCGCCTCGTGCCCGCACGCCTGTCGTTCGGCGCGTTTGCCGTGGTGGTGTTCGGCGGTCTGGCCGCGCTGTATCCGGTGTATCGCGACTACGCGCGCGCCGAAGTGCTGTACTACGGCTCGCGTCCTGCCGAGCAATATCGCGCGGACCCGTCGTTCCTGTTCCAGGCGTGGGGCGAATATGGTCTGGCGACGCTTTTGCCAATGAATTCGATGGATCTGCAACACAAGCTCGCCATGCACAAACAGGCGATGGCGCTGCTGCCGGGCGAAACCGTATTGCGTCGGTATGCGGTGTTGCAGGCGTTGAGCGGCGATCAGGCAGCGGCACTCGATACTGTCGAACGCCTGAAGATTTTCGCCACGGAACTGAAGGACTGGCCGTCGCAACTGAGCTACGTGTACCAGCTTTGCGACGAGCAGAAAACGCTGACCGGTTTCAAGGCGGAACTGGTCAAGCGCTACGGCATGCCGCCGGGCGACGTCAATGAGGACGACGACAGCGACGAGGAATGAACCGCCGCGTTCGCTTCAGAGATTCAAAGCTTTAAAGGTGGAGCGGGGCGATGACGCACACAGTTATCAACCCGCCACCCAATCCCCCGACTTCCCGCCGTGCTTCTCCAGCACGCGCACATCGGTGATCGTCATGCCGCGATCCACCGCCTTGCACATGTCGTACACGGTCAGTAACCCGACCTGCACGGCAGTCAGCGCTTCCATCTCCACCCCCGTTCGACCCAGCGTTTCAACCTGAACCGTGCAATGCACGCCCGGCAGCGTGTCATCGAGCTCGAAATCCACCTTGACGCGCGTCAGCGCGAGCGGATGGCAGAGCGGGATCAGATCGGCGGTGCGCTTCGAACCTTGAATCGCGGCAATCCGCGCGATGCCGATCACGTCGCCCTTCTTGGCGTTGCCGTCGCGAATCAGCGCGAACGTCTCCGGCAGCATGCGAATCGAGCCACGCGCAACCGCGATGCGCTTGGTCTCCTGCTTGCCGCCGACGTCCACCATATGCGCCTGGCCGGCGGCATCGAAATGAGTGAGTTCAGGCATGGTTGGGCTCCTTCAGAGGGCGCCTATCATAGCAGTGCGGCAAAGCCGCACGGCGGCGGCACTGCGGTTACGGGGCCTAAAGCGCCGCGCGTCGTCGCCCGCCGTCGGCGCAAGCGGCGCGGTAATTGCCGGGACGCCGGAATCGCCATGACGCGAATCACATGAATTCCCGCGACGACTGATTACAATTGCCCTATGCCCGCTATCTTAGTCCGAGCGGCGGGCGTCGCTTTTCGACTTCGTCATATCGACCTCGCGATGCGTGCGAAACGGTTCCTTGCTGCGTTGTTGTCTGTCGCGCTGGCAGCGCCGCCGGGCGCGTTTGCGCAATTGCACGGCGTGTCGAGCATGGCGCTCAACACGTTGCCCGCGGAGCCACCGCTGGTCAGCGGCCCGGCCGATGCCTACGCCGATCCCCTCGTGCCGCCCGATATCGCACAAGGCGTGTTCGGCGTATACGGCGGCGCGCAGAGCCGCTTCTCAGGCAATACCGGTGTGAACACCAATTGGCGCGCACCGATCGTCACGCAGCAATTACCCGATCTCGGCAACGGCGGCTCCGGTTCGCTTACGCCGCAGGCCGAACGCCAACTCGGCGAGCGCGTGATGCGCGAGTTGCGTCGCGACCCCGACTATCTCGACGACTGGCTCGTGCGCGACTATCTGAACTCGGTCGCCGCGAAACTCGCCGCGGCGGCGAGCGCGCTCTACATCGGCGGGTATCGTCCGGACTTCGATCTGTTCGCGGTGCGCGACCCGCAGATCAACGCCTTCTCGCTGCCTGGCGGTTTTATCGGCGTGAACACCGGCCTGATCGTGGCCACGCAGACCGAGTCCGAGTTGGCATCGGTGCTGGGTCACGAAATGGGACACGTCCTGCAGCGGCACATCTCGCGCATGATCACGACCGGCGAACGCAGCAGCTATGCGGCGCTCGCCGGCCTGTTGTTCGGTGTGCTGGCAGGCGTGCTCGCGCATAGCGGTGACCTGGGCAGCGCGATTGCGATCGGCGGCCAGGCGTACGCGGTCGACAACCAGTTGCGTTTCTCGCGTTCCGCCGAGCACGAGGCGGACCGCGTCGGCTTTCTGCTGCTCGCCGGCGCCGGCTACGATCCCTACGCGATGACGACCTTCTTCGGCCGCCTCGATCGTGCCGCGATGAGCGACACGGGCATTCCGGCGTATGCGCGCACCCATCCGCTGACTGGCGAACGGATTGCCGACATGGAGGACCGTGCGCGCCGCGCGCCTTACCGGCAACCGCATCAATCGGCCGAATATGGTTTTGTGCGGGCGCGGTCGCGCCTGCTGCAGGACCGTTCGCGCAGCGAGTACGGCGACGAGATTTCGCGCTTGCGCTCCGAGATCGAGGACCGCACGGCGGTCAACGTCGCGGCGAACTGGTACGGCATCGCCTACGGGCAGATGCTGCTCGAGCGTTACGATGACGCGGCGGCGTCGCTGGCGTCGTCCCGCGCCGCGTTCGCGACGGGCGAGCAGGCCGAGGGCGGCACGGCGCGCAGTTCGCCGAGCCTCGACGTGCTGGCCGCCGACATCGCGCGGCGAGCCGGCCGCGACGACGAGGCCGCGCGTCTGGCCGAGCTGGCGCAGAAGCGCTGGCCGCAATCGAATGCCGCCATCGACATGCATATCCGCACCTTGCTGACCTTGCACCGCTTTGCCAATGCTCAGGCGCTTGCGCAAAAAGAGACGCGTGCCCAGCCCGATCAGCCCGCCTGGTGGCTGTATCTCGCCCAGGCTAGCGCGGGCACGGGCGACGCGTTGACGCAGCATCGTGCGATGGCTGAGAAGTTCGCACTCGAGGGAGCGTGGCCTTCGGCGATCCGTCAATTGAAGGACGCGCGCGATTTAAAGACGATCGGCTACTACGACCTCGCGACCGTCGACGCGAGGCTGCATGAGATGGAGAGCCGCTACAAGGAAGAGCGGCTGGATGAGAAAAGTTAGATCTTGCCTGCAGCTTCGCCGCGTTTGCGAACCGGCCTCGATCGAGCAGGCCAGTGCGCAGGCTAGTGCTTAAGCGCCAGCGGCTGCCGGACTCGGCACAAATTTAAACCGCACAGCAACGTCGCCTCGCCGCACAGCCTGCAGCGGCAACACAACCTGATTGTTCCAGCGAAACTCACCGCTCATGGAGTCGTCCGCCAGCGTTGCGTGATCGGAAAACACCTCGAGATCGTGGTCGTGCAAGACGGCGATTCTCGGCGGCGTCGCGCTATCGGTAAACAGAATCCCGCCTTCTTCATCCACGAGCACGGCTGCGGGCTCGAACGCGCCGCCGGCCTGGTCCTGCAAAGCGAGCGTGCCGCCGGCATCGGCATCCGCATCCGCATCCGCCGACAACCTCACCACCCACGGCGTATAGCCCAACTCGACATACACGCGCTGCGGGCCGTTCTGGAAATACCACTGTCCGCGCTCATCGGCGGCGTAATTGCGGTTGATAAACCCGAGCAACGCTTCATGGCGGATCGGCGTGCCCGGCGAACCGCCGGCCTGCGCGGCCTCGTCGCGCATGCGCCAGTTGCCGCGCCTATCCAGCATCAGCCACCCTGTGCAACTCGGTACGTTCGGCCACTTGGCCAAGGCCTGCTTGACGATGTCATCCATGATCGACGTGTCGCTCCAGATAGCCGAACACGCGCCGCGACAGCCAGTCGATGCGGCCCGGAAACGGCCCGGTCATAAAGCCGGCGTGGCCGCCGTGCTTGGGTTGGTCGAGTTCCACGGCCGCCGACACTTCATGCCGCGACGGCAACGCCTCAGCCGGCAGGAACGGGTCGTTGCGCGCGTTCAGCACCAGCGTCGGCACCTGAATGTGCGGCAGCAGCGGACGCGTGGTCGCCGTGCTCCAGTAGTCGTCGGTATCGCGAAAGCCGTGGACTGGCGCGGTCACCGCGTTGTCGAACTCGTACATGGTGCGGCTCGCCAGCATCGCGTCACGGTCGAACAGGCCAGGAAACTGCACCAGCTTCTGTTCGGCCTTCTGCTTGAGCGTCTTCAGGAAACTGCGCGTGTAGACGAGGCCGAAGCCTTGCGACAACGCGCGGCCGCCGGCATGCACGTCGATGGGCGTCGAAATCGCCGCGGCAGCCGAGATCACCGACGCCGCGTCCTCGCGCCGTTCACCCAGCCAGCGCAGCAGCACATTGCCGCCGAGCGACACGCCGGCCGCCACGACCGGCCCGCGATGCGCGGCGCGCAAACGCCGCAGCACCCAGTCGACTTCGTTGCTGTCGGCGAGATGGTAGAAGCGCGGCATGCGGTTCAGCGCTCCGCTGCAACTGCGAAAGTGCGGCACGACGCCGTGCCAGCCGTACTCGCGCGCGGCCGCCATCAACGAAGCGGCGTAATGCGAGCCCGAGCTGCCTTCGAGGCCGTGAAACAGCACGAAGAGCGGGGCGGTGTCGGCGGGAATGTGAGGCACAGCATCGGATGCGAGCGACGCACCGGTCTGATGGCCGTCATGCTGCACCCAGTCCAGATCGATGAAGTCGCCATCAGGCGTGTCCCAGCGCTCGCGTCGAAACGAGACCGCGGGGCGGCGCGCGAACAGCGACGGAACGATGGTCTGCGCATGCCGGTTCGGCAGCCAGAGCGGCGCACGGTAGAGCAGCTCGACGGTGGCTTCGACAGTCGCCTCGACGGCGGCCGCGGCGCGTGCCGTGCCCGAAGGAGCGGATTGATCGTGCGTCGTGCCCAAAAGGGACTTCCTGCGGGGCGTGCTCATGCCTGCTTCAAAACAAAAAAGTAAGACGCGCGGCGCGCGTCAGTGCAGCGACCCCTGGCCATGCCGCATCTTCGTGGCGAACTGGCTGGCGGCCTCGTTGGGCATCGGACTCGCGTGAATGTGCGCGATGCGCCATTCGCCGCGTTCGTGAACCATCACGTAAGTCGTGAAGACCATGGCGGGCGTGGCCTTCGGGTCAGCCGGTCGGTGCGCTTCCGCAATCGCATAGACCACGGTGCCGAGGCTGTCGTAGACGCGGATATCGAGCGGTTCGATGGAAACCGGCGCGGTTTCGAGCTGGATCTGCAGGCCGGCGCGAATGCTGTCGAGGCCGTGCAGGTGGGAGCCGTCGGCGCAGATGCAGCTCACGAACTCTTCATCGATCCACAGACCCATCAAGCTGTCGATATTGACCTCGGCGACGGCCTGGTAATAGGCGTTGAGGGTGTCGGCGGCGGCTTCGAAGATATGGGCAAAACGTGGCATGGCTCGTCAGTCTCTTGTGCGCGGCGCGCGGTTGCGGGACAGCGGTCAGCGGGACAGTCCGGAGCACCGGACCATCGCACCCGAGCGCCAGAATGCCCGCGCCGCAAGGCGCGAACATGACGCGACGCGCTCAGGGGCGTGCGGTGTTGCGTGCAAGTGTCAGCGGTGCCGGCGGGCTCAGCGTTGCGCGAGCAACATGCCGCGCAAATCGCCGAATACCTGCTCGGCGCTCAACTGTTTCAGGCAGTTCAGATGACCGAGCGGACACTCGCGCTCAAAACAGGGGCTGCATTCGAGATGAAGCCATTGTACCTTCGCAAGCTCGGACAAGGGCGGCGTGTGGCGCGGATCGGTCGAACCGTACACGGCCACCAGCGGCCGGCGCAGCGCGGCGGCCACGTGCATCAGTCCGGAATCGTTGGTAACGACCGCATTGGCGCGCGAGATCAGCGCGCACGCCTCGCCCAGCGCGGTCTGGCCGCACAGGTTGCGCACGTTCGGCGCTCGCTCGGCGATGGCCTGCGCGAGCGGCGCGTCTTTCGGCGAACCGAGCGCGACGATCTGCGTGTACGGGAACGACTGGCCGACCATTTGCGCGAGCGACGCGAAGTGCTCGGGCGGCCAGCGCTTGGCCGGGCCGTATTCGGCGCCCGGACAGAACACCAGCAGCGGCACGCGCGTGTCGAGATTGAAGCGCGCCGAGACGCGCGACGCTTCGTTCAGATCCGCGTCGAGGCGCGGCATCGGCAGGTCGTCGGGCAGCTTGGCGCCGGGCGCGTAGGCGAGGGCGGCGTACTGGCCGACCATCGGCGGACGCTCGTCCTTGCGCGGATTCGCGTGACGCACGTTCAACAGGCCGTAGCGGCTTTCGCCGGTATAGCCGATGCGCAGGGGAATGCCCGCCATCCACGGAATCAGCGCCGACTTGAGCGAGTTCGGCAGCACGTAGGCGGCGTCGTAGCCGACGTCGCGCAGGTCGCTCGCCAACTGCCAGCGGCGCAGCATTTGCAGCTTGCCGTGCGCGAGATCGGTGGCGTAGACGTCGCGGATTTCCGGCATGCGTTCGAGCACGGGCGCGACCCACGAGGGTGCGACCGCGTCGATGACGATGCGCGGATGCAATTTCACGAGGCGCGCAAACAGCGGCTGCGCCATCAATGCGTCACCGATCCAGTTCGGTGCGATAACCAACGCGCGACGCATCAGAGTGAGTGTCCGGTGTCGAAACGAAACCCCGCGCAGGTTTTGCGCGTGGCATTCGGATAAGTAAAAGGGGAAAGGCCGCGAGCCGCGTGACGTGCTTCCGGCATGGCCGAAGACGCCGCGGTAGCGGCCCTGCTGTGACGTGCCTGCTTTCGGACCGGGCCGCGCGTTCGCTTTCGCGTTGGCGTAGTCACGGTGTGCTGCACAGTCGCAACGGGTCCGTCGAACGACAGACCAGGCCGCGCATCATGCAATCGATCACGAAGCGAACTCCGCAACGCAACCCGCAGCGAAGCGGGCAGTCGACCCGGCAAGCGGCGCCACAAGCAATCAGTGCTCAGTGCGCCGTGTTCAATGACCTCTGACCACTTCGCCGTCGCGCAGCTTGTAACGCGTACTGCAGTACGGGCACTTGGCTTCGCCGTGCGTGACGTCGATAAAGACGCGCGGATGCGCGCTCCAGCGCGGCATGGCCGGATTCGGGCAATACGCCGGCAGGTCTTTTGCCGACAGTTCGACCAGCGGCATTTCCTTGATTTCGCTCATGAGACGTTCTCGTTGTATGCAGGGTGCGTGCGGTGCGCCGGTGAAGCCCGGCGCAGCGCGCGTTAAATCTTGGTGAGCCAGTTCGCGTACTTGTCACTCTTGCCGTTCACGATGTCGAAGAAGCCCGACTGCAGCTTCTCCGTGATCGGGCCGCGTGCGCCCGAGCCGATCGTGCGGTTGTCGAGTTCGCGGATGGGCGTGACTTCGGCGGCGGTGCCGGTGAAGAACGCTTCGTCGCAGGTATAGACCTCGTCGCGCGTGATGCGCTTTTCGATCACCTGGATGCCCGCGTCGCGCGCCAGCGTAATGACCGTGTCGCGCGTGATGCCGTCGAGGCACGACGCGAGGTCCGGCGTGTACAACTTGCCGTTGTTCACGAGGAAGAAGTTCTCGCCCGAGCCTTCCGACACGTAGCCGTCCACGTCGAGCAGCAGCGCTTCGTCGTAACCGTCGGCGATGGCTTCCTGGTTGGCGAGGATCGAGTTCACGTACCAGCCCGACGCCTTGGCGCGGACCATCGACACATTCACGTGATGGCGCGTGAACGACGAGGTCTTCACGCGGATGCCCTTGGCAATGCCGTCTTCACCGAGGTAAGCGCCCCACGGCCAGGCGGCGATCGCCACGTGGATGGTGTTGCCCTTGGCCGACACGCCGAGCTTTTCCGAGCCGACCCAGATGATCGGGCGCAGGTAGCAGGACTCGAGCTTGTTTTCGCGGACCACTTCGCATTGCGCGGCGGCGAGCGTCTCGTGGTCGAACGGCACGTCCATCTGGAAGATCTTGGCCGAGTTCAGGAGACGCTTGGTGTGTTCCTGCAGACGGAAAATCGCGGTGCCGCCGTCCGCCGTCTTGTAGGCGCGTACGCCCTCGAAGACGCCCATGCCGTAATGCAGCGTGTGGGTGAGCACGTGGATCTTGGCATCGCGCCAGTCGATGAGCTTGCCATCCATCCAGATCTTGCCGTCGCGGTCGGCCATTGACATACGATTCTCCAGCGGGTGCGTTGTTAGGCGTAGCTATGTCAGGCATAGCCAGGACCCGCATTTTAACGTCTTTTGCACACGGAACGGGCATTTGGCCGTATTGCGGACGCTATAATCCGGCACACGCATAATTCAAATCCGGATGCGCCAGCGGGTGCTTGACGACCTGGCGCTGACTTCCCATCGTTGCAGCGCCCTTGGGCGCCCGCGTTTCGCCCCAATGCTCGCTCGCCTGTCAGATATCGATCGTCGTGCCTTCCGCGAAGGCGCGCGCGACTATTCGCCCACGCTGATGGCGATTTTCTCGTGGGGCCTCGTCACCGGCATCGCCATGAGCAAATCGGTGCTCACACTGCCGCAGGCGCTCACCATGTCGCTGCTGTGCTACGCCGGGTCGTCTCAACTGGCGGTGCTGCCGCTGCTCGCCGCCAAGCTGCCGATTTGGACCGTATTGCTCACCGCCGCGATGGTCAACACGCGTTTCGTGATCTTCAGCGTCGGCCTCGCGCCGCATTTTTCCTATCTGCCGATGTGGCGGCGCATCGTGCTCGGCTACTTCAACGGCGACGTGATCTACCTGCTGTTCCAGAAGAAGAGCTTCCCGACCGGCTATGTGCCGGGCAAGGAGGCGTACTACTGGGGCATGGCGATTTGCAGCTGGCTGTCGTGGCAGGTGTCGTCGATTGCCGGCATTCTGCTGGCGAGCCTGATTCCCGATAACTGGGGTCTCGCGCTGGCGGGCACGCTGGCGTTGCTGCCCATCATGGTGTCGGCGATCGCGACGCGCTCCACGCTGGTTGCGGTCGCCATCGCCGGCGTGGTGTCGCTGCTCGCGTTCGACCTGCCGTACCGGCTTGCGCTGCCCCTCGCGGTGATCGCAGCAATCATTGCCGGCAGCGCCGCGGATCTGATGGTCGAGCGCGCCGACTTGCGCCGCATCCGTAACAGCGCCGGAGATTCCCGATGACATCCACCCAGATCTGGCTGGCCATTTTCGGCATGACCTTCGTCACCGCCGTGACACGCGCGATGTTTCTAATCGGCGGCGAGCGCACCGTTTTGCCGGCACGGGTCCAGCGCATGCTGCGTTATGCGCCGGCCGCCGCGCTCGCTGCAGTAGTTCTGCCGGACGTGCTGGCGACGCCAGACGGCCTGTCGTTCGCGCCGTCGAACCATGAGTTCTACGCCACGCTGTCGGGTCTCGCGTGGTTTTTGTGGCGGCGCACCATGCTCGGCACGATTGTCGTCGGAATGGTGGTGTTTACGTTGTTGCGTCTCTTCATGTGATTGAAGAAGCACGAAATGCTGCGTTGCGGCATCGGCGCCATATCGTCCAAATACGGGACATTCGCCCGGTCGCGGGTCAGAAGGCAGTGTGGATCAGTTAAAATGCTTGTTTCCGGGACAAGCGCGCCGCTGCAAGGCGCGCGCAGCCGCGGCCCCGCCGCCGGCACCCGAGTCAGTGGAGCCGCTGCCGTGCCTGAGCGCTGGAGTTCACCGCGCTTGAGTACCGCGCGTCGTCCGCCACCGCCTTCTCATCAACTCGCACACACACGCCCATGAACAAGGTATTGCGTCTCTCCGATCTGATCGCCGAAGGCAAGCTATCCGGCAAACGCGTGTTCATCCGCGCCGATCTGAACGTGCCGCAGGACGATCAAGGCAACATCACCGAAGACACCCGTATCCGCGCCTCCGTGCCGGCCATCAAGGCCGCGCTCGATGCAGGCGCCGCCGTGATGGTCACGTCGCACCTAGGCCGTCCGACCGAAGGCGACTTCAAGCCGGAAGACTCGCTGGCGCCGGTCGCGAAGCGTCTGGCCGAACTGCTCGGACGTGACGTGCCGCTGGTGGCGAACTGGGTCGAAAACGGCGTGAACGTCGCGCCGGGCTCGGTCGTGCTGCTGGAAAACTGCCGCGTCAACAAGGGCGAAAAGAAGGATTCCGACGAGCTCGCGCAGAAAATGGCGAAGCTCTGCGATATCTACGTGAACGACGCATTCGGCACCGCGCACCGTGCTGAAGCCACCACGCATGGCATCGCCAAATACGCGCCCGTGGCGTGCGCCGGCCCGCTGCTGGCCGCCGAGCTCGAAGCGCTCGGCAAGGCGCTGGGCGCGCCGAAGCGTCCGCTGGTGGCGATCGTCGCCGGCTCGAAGGTGTCCACCAAGCTGACCATTCTCAAGTCGCTCGCCGACAAGGTCGATCAGCTGATCGTGGGCGGCGGCATCGCCAACACGTTCATGCTGGCCGCCGGCCTGAAGATCGGCAAGTCGCTCGCCGAAGCCGATCTGCTGAACGAAGCCAAAGCCATCATCGACGCCGCGAAAGCGCGCGGCGCGTCGGTGCCGATCCCGACCGACGTGGTTACGGCCAAGGAGTTTTCGCCGACCGCCAAGGCCGAAGTCAAGGCCGTCGCCGATGTTCAAGACGACGACATGATTCTCGACATCGGACCGGAAACGGCCAAGGTGCTCGCCGCGCAACTGGAAAAGGCCGGCACGATCGTGTGGAACGGCCCGGTCGGCGTGTTCGAGTTCGACCAGTTCGGCAACGGCACGAAGACGCTGGCGGATGCCATCGCCAAGTCGTCGGCGTTCTCGATTGCCGGCGGCGGCGATACGCTCGCGGCGATCGCCAAGTACGGCATCCACGACAAGGTCAGCTACATCTCGACAGGCGGCGGCGCCTTCCTCGAGTTCCTCGAAGGCAAGAAGCTGCCCGCCGTCGAAGTTCTGGAATCGCGGGCTTAACGTGGCGACGCGCTCCCCAACGGCAAAGTCTGCAAAAGCGCGCGGCGGCAAGCCGCGCAATACCGCGGCAGAATCGGCAGGGGAGCGCGCGGCGCGCTCCGACGCCACGCCGGCAGCGCTCGAGTCCGCGGTTGAAGCCGCGGTCGGCTCAGCTAGCCAGCAGCAAGAAGAATCCGGGGCGCCCCTCGCGCTCGCGGAGTTGACCACTGCCGACGAGGCAGCGGAATTGTCCAGCGCAGACGCTGTGCAGACCGCCTCGCCATCCGCAGAACTCCCCGACGAGGAACTCGCCCCTCCACCCGCACCCCCCGTGCTGGTCTCGAACACCGCTTCACTCAATAAAGCGACGCTGGTTTCAACCGGCGCGCAGCCCCCGGCAGCATCCTTCGGTGCGCAGCCTCCGCATCCGACTCGCAGCGCTCTTTCCAGCGATCTCACCCAGACGAGGAGACTCATGCATCGCGCCACCAAGATTGTCGCCACCATCGGCCCGGCTTCCAATACGCCGGAAATCCTGCTGCAAATGATTCAGGCAGGGCTGGACGTGGTGCGGCTCAATTTCTCGCACGGCACCGCCGACGACCACCGCCAGCGCGCCGAATTCGTGCGCGAGGCGGCCCGCCAGGCCGGCCGCGAAGTCGCCATCATGGCGGACCTGCAGGGCCCGAAAATCCGGGTCGGCAAATTTGAAAACGGCAAGATCATGCTGGTCGCCGGCGAGCCGTTCATTCTCGACGCCGACTGCGAACTCGGCAACGAGCAGCGCGCCGGTCTCGACTACAAAGACCTGCCGCGCGACCTGAAACCGGGCGACATGCTGTTGCTCAACGACGGCCTGATCGTACTGAACGTATCGCGCGTGATCGGCAACGAGATCCACACGGTCGTGAAGATCGGCGGCGAGCTGTCGAACAACAAGGGCATCAACCGCCAGGGCGGCGGCTTGTCCGCGCCGGCGCTGACCGCCAAGGACATGGAAGACATCCGCACCGCCATGTCGCTCGGCGTGGATTATGTCGCGGTATCGTTCCCGAAGAACGCCACCGACATGGAGATGGCCCGTCAATTGGCGAACATCGCCGGCGCGCCGTTCGGCATCAAGCCGAAGATGATCGCCAAAATCGAGCGTGCGGAAGCCATTCCGGCGCTGCAGGGCATCCTCGACGCATCGGACGGCATCATGGTCGCGCGCGGCGACTTGGCCGTGGAAGTGGGGAATGCCGCAGTCCCGGCGCTGCAAAAGCGGATGATTCGGATGGCGCGCGAATCGAACAAGTTCGTGATCACCGCCACGCAGATGATGGAGTCGATGATCCACGCGCCGGTGCCGACCCGCGCCGAAGTGTCGGACGTCGCCAACGCCGTGCTGGATGGCACGGACGCGGTGATGCTGTCGGCGGAATCGGCGGCGGGCAAGTATCCGGTGCAGACCATCGAGACCATGGCGGCGATCTGTATCGAAGCCGAGAAGTCGGAGCAGTCGGAGCTGGACAAGGATTTCCTCGACCGAACGTTCACGCGGATCGACCAGTCGATCGCGATGGGCGCGCTGTTCACGGCGTTCCATCTCGGCGCGAAGGCGATCGTGGCGTTGACCGAATCCGGCTCGACCGCGCTGTGGATGTCGCGTCATTGGACCCATGTGCCGATTTTCGCGCTCACGCCGCGAGTCGGCAGCGAGCGGGCCATGGCGCTGTACCGCAACGTGACTTCGCTGCATCTGGACACCAACACCGACCGCGACACGGCGTTGCAGCAGGCGTTGGAGACCGTGGTCAGCAAGGGCTACGCGTCGCGCGGCGATATGGTGGTGCTGACCGTCGGCGAGCCGATGGGTCAGGCCGGCGGCACGAATACGCTGAAGATCGTGCGGGTTGGCGAACCGTATTGATCGCTCTGCGTGGGACCGGAGCGCGCTGCGTGGGACCGGAGTAAGTGCTGAACCACTAACTCCGGATCGACAAAGTGCTGAAGCATTAACTCCGGTCGACACACTGCTCGATCGACACAGGTCTGATTGAACGAAGCAGGCTGCCATGCTCCGCGAGAGGCGGCGCACAGGCTCAAATCGCGCGTTGCAGCGGCAAGGACCGCTCCGCGCTTTAGAGAATGTGTGAACGGGTATGCAGCTTGCTTCGCGATAAAATCGCCCAAAAGATGCCGACGGCACAAGAATTCGTTTCAATCTATGGAGTTAAAGCATGCCTCTCGTATCAATGCGTCAACTGCTGGACCATGCCGCTGAAAACGGCTACGGCCTTCCGGCATTCAACGTGAACAATCTGGAGCAAGTGCAGGCGATCATGGCGGCGGCCGACAAGGTCAACGCACCGGTCATCATGCAGGCGTCGGCCGGCGCGCGTAAGTACGCGGGCGAAGCGTTCCTGCGCCACCTGATCGAAGCCGCCGTCGAGTCGTATCCGCATATTCCGGTCGTGATGCACCAGGACCACGGCCAGTCGCCGGCGGTCTGCATGGCGGCGATCCGCAGCGGCTTCACCAGCGTGATGATGGACGGTTCGCTCGAAGCCGACGGCAAGACGGTCGCTTCGTACGAGTACAACGTCGACGTGTCGCGCAAGGTCGTGGAAGCGGCGCACTCGATCGGCATCACGGTGGAAGCGGAACTGGGCGTGCTCGGTTCGCTGGAAACCATGAAGGGCGACAAGGAAGACGGCCACGGCGCGGAAGGCACGATGACGCGCGAACAACTGTTGACCGATCCGGAGCAGGCTGCCGACTTCGTCAAGCTGACGCAATGCGACGCACTGGCCATCGCGATCGGTACGTCGCACGGCGCGTACAAGTTCAGCAAGAAGCCCACGGGCGACATTCTGTCGATCCAGCGCATCAAGGAAATCCACCAGCGCATTCCGAACACCCACCTGGTGATGCACGGTTCGTCGTCGGTGCCGCAGGAACTGCTGGCTGAAATTCGCGAATTCGGCGGCGACATGAAGGAAACTTACGGCGTGCCGGTCGAGGAAATCCAGGAAGGCATCAAGAACGGCGTGCGCAAGGTCAATATCGACACCGACCTGCGTCTGGCCATCACCGGCGCGATCCGCCGCTATATGGCGACCCACCCGGGCAAGTTCGATCCGCGCGATTACCTCAAGCCGGCGCGCGAAGCGGCGATGAAGATCTGCATCGAGCGCTACACGCAATTCGGTTGCGAAGGCCAGGCCGGCAAGATCAAGCCGGTTTCGCTTGATAAAATCGCGGAGAAGTACAAAGCAGGCGAGCTCGCGCAAGTCGTCCGCTAAGCTATCAACATGCACTGCACCTGGCCGTTTGGCCAGGTTGTCGTTCGATCGCCGTTCCCGCATCATCCGGGGAACGGCTTTTCCCTTTTGTTCCGGTCACACTTTTTGCCTCACTTTTAGCGAACCACGACGATGTCTACCCTCTACGAATCCACGCTCCGCTCGCTGCCGCTACTCGGCCGCGGTAAAGTCCGCGACAACTATGCGGTGGGCAACGACCAGTTGCTGATCGTCACGACCGACCGTCTGTCGGCGTTCGACGTCATCATGGGCGAGCCGATTCCGAATAAGGGACGCGTGCTCAATGAAATGGCGAACTTCTGGTTCGAGAAACTCAAACATGTGGTGCCGAACCACCTCACGGGCGTCGCGCCTGAATCCGTGGTGGCGGCGGACGAAGTCGAGCAGGTCAAGGGCCGCGCGGTGGTCGTGAAGCGCCTCGAGCCGATCCTCGTCGAAGCCGTGGTGCGCGGCTATCTGGCCGGCAGCGGCTGGAAAGACTACCAGGCAACCGGTTCGGTGTGCGGCGTGGAATTGCCGCCAGGTCTGCAGAACGCGCAGAAGCTGCCCGAGCCGATCTTCACGCCGGCAGCCAAGGCCGAAATGGGCCATCACGACGAAAACATCACCTACAACGAGATGGAGCGCCGCATCGGCACCGAACTGTCGGCCACGATCCGCGACATCTCGATCAAGCTGTACAAGGAAGCTGCCGATTACGCGGCTACGCGCGGCATCATCATCGCGGATACGAAGTTCGAATTCGGTCTGGACAACCACGGCAAGCTGTATCTGATGGACGAGGCGCTGACCGCGGATTCGTCGCGCTTCTGGCCGGCTGACCAGTATCAGGTCGGCACCAACCCGCCGTCGTTCGACAAGCAGTTCGTACGCGACTGGCTCGAAACCCAGCCGTGGAAGAAAGAGCCGCCGGCGCCGAAGCTGCCGGACGACGTCGTCACGAAGACGGGCGAGAAGTACCAGGAAGCGCTCGAACGCCTGACCGGGCATAAGCTCGCCTGATTACGCGCATCCGTTGGATTCGCATCGCATGAGAACACGCCGGGCCAGGCGCGAAGCGACAGGTTCGGGGCGCTCTCAAGAAACAAGGAAGCCGTAAGATGAGTGAAGCACAAACCGCCCATACGCATGGCGCGCCGGTTATCGGCGTGCTGATGGGCTCCAGTTCCGACTGGGAAGTCATGAAGAACGCCGTGGCCATTCTGCAGGAATTCGGCGTGCCCTACGAAGCGAAGGTCGTGTCCGCGCACCGCATGCCCGACGAAATGTTCGCCTATGCTGAAAGCGCGCGTGAGCGTGGCATTCGCGCGATCATCGCCGGCGCGGGCGGCGCGGCGCATCTGCCGGGTATGCTGGCCGCCAAGACCACGGTGCCGGTGCTCGGCGTGCCGGTGGCGAGCAAGTACCTGAAGGGCGTCGATTCGTTGCATTCGATCGTGCAGATGCCCAAGGGCGTGCCGGTCGCCACGTTTGCGATCGGCGAGGCAGGTGCGGCGAATGCCGCGCTGTTCGCCGTGTCGATTCTGAGCGGCACGAGCGACGAGTATGCGGAGAAACTGGCTGCGTTCCGCGTGCGCCAGAACGAAGCGGCTCACGCCATGGTGTTGCCGGCGCTGTAAGCGCACAGACTGATTGCTTGAAGACGTCCCCCTGTCCGACCCCCGGCCGGGTGCCTGCCATCGTATTGCACGCACAACCCGGCCGCGACCGACCACTAAGATGAACCCAGACAACACACCGGTTTCACCGATTCTGCCCGGCGCATGGCTTGGCATGGTCGGTGGCGGCCAGCTCGGCCGCATGTTCTGTTTCGCCGCTCAGGCCATGGGCTATCGCGTCGCCGTGCTGGATCCGGACGAAAACAGTCCGGCGGGCGCCGTCGCCGATCGCCATTTGCGCGCGGCTTATGACGACGAAGCTTCGCTGACCGAACTCGCGCGGCTGTGCGCGGCGGTGTCGACCGAATTCGAGAACGTGCCGGCCGCGAGCCTCGACTTCCTCGCGCGGACCACCTTTGTGAGTCCCGCTGGGCGCTGCGTCGCCGTCGCCCAGGACCGTATTGCCGAGAAGCGCTTCATCGCGTCGTCAGGCGTGACGGTCGCGCCGCACGTGGTGATCGAATCGTCGGATGCGCTCGCCGCGCTCGACGACACGAAGCTCGAAGCCGTGCTGCCGGGCATTCTTAAGACCGCCCGCATGGGCTACGACGGCAAAGGTCAGATTCGCGTGCGCAACGCGGAGGAAGTACGCGAGGCGCATGCGTCGCTCGGCGGCGTGCCGTGCGTCTTGGAAAAGCGTTTGCCGTTGAAGTTCGAAGTGTCCGCGCTGATCGCGCGGGCGGCGAGCGGCGCGTCGGTGGTCTATCCGCTCGCGCAGAACACGCATCGCGACGGCGTGCTGTCGCACACCATCGTCCCGGCGCCGGACGCGAGCCCCACGCTCGTCCAGCAGGCGCAACAGGCCGCACTGCAAATCGCCGACAAGCTCGGCTATGTGGGCGTGCTGTGCGTCGAATTCTTCATTCTCGAAGACGGTTCGCTGGTAGCCAATGAAATGGCGCCGCGCCCGCACAATTCCGGCCATTACACGGTCGACGCTTGCGCGACCAGCCAGTTCGAACAACAGGTGCGCGCCATGACCGGCATGCCGCTCGGCGACACGCGTCAGCATTCGCCGGCCGTCATGCTGAACATTCTCGGCGACGTGTGGTTTCCGGACGGTCCGAAGCGCGCGGCCGTCACGCCGCCGTGGCACGAAGTCGCCGCCATGCCGGCAGCGCGTCTGCATCTGTATGGCAAGGAAGAGGCACGCTGCGGCCGCAAGATGGGCCACGTGAACTTCACGGCGGCCACGCTCGAAGAAGCCCGCACGGCCGGACGCGATTGCGCGCGGCTGCTGCACATCATCACGAGCTGACACGAGCGCCATGCCGGATCAACAGAAAGCCGCCGAGGGCGCATTGCCTGTGAGCGCCGCGCAGATCGAACACGCAGCGGCGCTGCTCGACGCGGGCGGCCTGGTCGCGTTTCCCACGGAGACGGTGTATGGCCTCGGCGGCGACGCCGAGAGTCCCGACGCGGTTGCACGCATTTACGCGGCGAAGGGCAGGCCGGCGAATCATCCGGTTATCGTGCATCTCGCGCCGCAAGGCGATCCGAACTACTGGGTCGAGCATTTGCCCGCGGAGGCGCAGCGGTTGATCGACGCGTTCTGGCCGGGGCCACTCACGCTGATCCTGAAGCGCGCGGCGCGCATTCCGGCGGCGGTCAGCGGCGGTCAGGATTCGGTGGGGCTGCGCTGCCCGTCGCATCCTGTCGCACAAGCGTTGCTCGAGGCGTTCAGCGCATTGCGCAACGGGCATGGCGGTGTGGCGGCGCCGTCGGCGAACCGGTTTGGACATGTGAGCCCGACCACGGCGCAACATGTGCGCGACGAGTTCGGTGACGCGATTCATGTGCTGGACGGTGGCGCGTCGGATGTCGGTATCGAATCGACCATTCTGGATTTGTCGCGCGGCTTTCCGGCGCTGTTGAGGCCGGGGCGCGTGACACCGCAAGATATCGCCGACGTGCTTGGCGAGGCGCCGCGTTTGCCGGACGGCTCGGATGCGACTGCGCCGCGGGCTTCTGGCACGCTAAAGGCGCACTATGCGCCGCGCACGCCGTTGGCGCTGTTGCCCTTCGTCGCGCTGGAGCCTTTGCTTGCCGCGCGGCAAGCGGATGAGCGCGTGGCGTTGGTGGCGCGCGCGTCGCGTGCTGGACATTGGGTCGAGGCTGAAGGCGTGCATTTCATCGCCGCGCCTGAGGATCCGCATGTCTATGCGCGTGAATTGTATGGTTTGCTGAGGGCTCTCGACCACGCGAACGTCACGCGGATCCTGATCGAGAAGTTGCCGGATACGATTGAGTGGATCGCTGTTAATGATCGGTTAGGGCGGGCTGCGGCTGCTTTTGAAGCGCAAGGGTGATGGGTGGTTTTTTTCTGCCTGTGCGGCGCTTTGTCTGGTTGCTTGCGGTGTTGGCCTTTCCTTGATTTGTTAGTGGTTTATTGGCGTTGCCCCTGTGCGGGGCGGCACTACTTTTCTTTGCCGGCCGCAAAGAAAAGTAGGCAAAAGAAAGCGG
>NZ_JAQQEK010000028.1:0-111786 GCF_046027355.1 Paraburkholderia sediminicola
CCAAACACGCAAACCTGGCCGTCGGTCTGCAGGATCTGTCTGAACGGACTGACACGCCCTGCCCGTTCACGCGCCGTCCTTCAACGCTACGTGAGATTCAAACCGTTAAAGACAGAGTCAAACTCAACGTCAAAACCCGACATTTCTAAATAGCTGCCGCTACGACATCTTGAAATGGCTATGACATGTGGGTTCAGCTCGAACATCGCCCGGCCGAAATGCGTCACGCTGCTTCCCGTTTCATGGGCCTTGCCACTGCGAAACACGCTCGCCTTGTCGCTGTAGAACGCGCCAGGCTTGCCGTGGCCGCGATAGTTTTCTACATAGGTCTCTACTATGGTGGCCGTTAGCTGACTGACGGGAGTTGCCCATTCCTCCTGAGCCGGCGCAGGTTCCGGTCGCGGGCCACACCCGCAAGGGCCGTCCGGCGCTGCCGAAGGACCTGCCGCGCGAGCGCGTTGAATACGATCTGAAGGACGAACAGAAAGCCGCATTCGATTCGCTCGAGCGTATCGGCGAGGAGCGCAGCGAGACGCTGCACTACGAGCCGTCGAGGCTCACCGTCATTGAACATATCCGCTTCAAGTACGCGGCGAAGAAGGATGGCGAGTCGACCATCGTGACCGCAAGTGCCCAGCCTTCGCCGCTGCCGAAGAGCAATGCGAGCGCGAGCCTGCTGGCTAACATCCTGGTCAACACCTACGTCGATCACCTGCCTTTGAACCGGCAGGAGATGCGCTATGCACGACGTGGTGTGCACCTGCCCCGGGCAACGCTGTGCGAATGGAAGCTGGCGGCAGCCGAACTGCTCGAAGTGCTGCTGCCACCGCTACGGGCTCACCAGTTGCAGGCGCCCCGCATGCACGTCGACGACACGACGCTGCCATTACTCGAGAAGGGTCGCACGGCGACGCGCACAGCACGATTATGGGGATACCTGGGCGCGGGCCGGCGCGAGGAGAACGGCGTCTGGGTTGACCACCCGCCAGCGGTCGTGTTCGAGTTCGCCGAATCGCGCTCCGGTTCGCATCCGCTGCGGTACCTGCAGAAGTACAAAGGTTATCTGCAGGCGGACGCGTACAGTGGACATGGCGCACTCTACGAAACCGGAGACATCGTCGAGGTCGGATGTTGGGCCCATTGCCGTCGACGCTTCTTCGAAATCGCGAAGGCGCAGAGCAAACCGGGACTTGCGGCGCAGGCGCTGCAGTGGATTGCCAGCCTGTATGCGATCGAGTCGCGGATCCGGGACCAAACACCTGATCTCAAATATGCGGCGCGGCAAATCGATGCGCTGCCGGTGCTCGCACAGTTCCGGCAATGGCTGGAAGGCAACGTCATCGGTTTGCCGGCTCAGGCGCCGCTCGCGAAAGCCTTCGGCTATGCGTTACGCCATTGGCCGGCGCTCGTTCGTTACACCGAGAGCGGTATCCTGCTACCTGATAACAATGCTCTCGAGCGTCAAATTCGCCCTATCGCCCTGGGGAGAGCCAATTGGACATTCGCGGGCTCGCCGCGTGGCGCCAGGGCCGCCGCCACGATGTACTCGCTACTCGGCACGGCTCGGCTGAACGCCTTCGAGCCCTATGCATGGCTCAAGGACACACTTCAGAAGTTGCCGTCGTATCCTGTCAATCGCGTGCACGAACTGTTGCCGCTCGCCCGTTAAACGCCTAGACATTCATGGACATTCTCGACTCGCTTCGGCAGGCGCCCAGCGCCGAGTTGTATCGCCTCTATCTCGCCATCGGCAAAATGCTGGACGACCCGCGACGTATTCTCGAAGTACGTCAACACTTGCACCTGGGAATGGAGGTCAGTTATATCGGGGGCGATCCGCTCGCACCACCTTCGCACGGAACGGTGGTGGAGCTGCGGCAAACCCAGGCGGTGATTCAGGACAACCAGAGCCGTCAGCGTTGGTCGGTGCTCTACGCGGCGGTTATCCCTGACACTGCGAGCGGCCCAACCCACGCGCCTGCGTCGCCGCCACCGCGAGCTCAGCGAGAGGAATTCTTCATCGGCGACACCGTCGGCTTCACCGACAAACATCTGAGCGAGCGGGTCGGTATCATCGTCCGCCTCAACGCAAAAACCGCGTCCATCGCTGTTAATGATTCGGAAGGTCATTGGCGGGTCTCTTACGCTCTGTTGCGGAAGATCGTCGACATCTAACCGCGCGACACCGTCAACACGGGTTCCGCTGACGGATACGTCTCAACGAGCTGCCGGAATTCGTCGGCGGTGCTGACGACGTACGCGCCGCTACCGAGCGCGCGCGCACGGGGCCAGTGGTCCGATGGCTGAACGATCGCGACTGAGCTGCCCATCGTCGACCGGTTGATCGTCACTGCCATGCCCGTCGCAAAGCTGGCAGCCAGCAGGATCGGCGTGATCTCGTCGAATGCCCGCTCTGCCGCTGCGGCCCCGGAGTCCATGCCGGTCGCGTTCTCAAGATAGTAGGTCTCGCCCACGGGAAGCTCTTTCGGGCGCGACTCGATCGCCGCAGCGATTTTTGCCTTCGTCTCCGCAAAGCTCGGCATCTTGATCAGCTTCCACGGACCCTCGGGCGTCGTGATCGCCAGTTCGTCCGGATCGCCCGGGATCAGCAGGTTGATCACAAAAAAGCTTAGCATTTCGTCTCCTCTTTTTGCCGCTGATTGGCATGCGGATGATAGCTCGCACGCAGATCGCATACGTGGGCCCCGCCCTGCCGGTTTTCAAGGCCTGTATGGACCGGCGGCGCAAGAAAAGCCACCTTTCCAGTCCTGCCGAGAAATCGCGACATCTGATAACTGGAGTAATCGCGAACCGGCAATGACACGAACGCTGGCTGCCGGCAGGAACCCGCGCCCCAGCTCGACGGGCGGCAAACCGCAAGGGTGTGCTACGCGCTCAGCGACTCGCGGGCGGTCGGGGTCGAAAGGGTGCGCCGGTACTGATCTGCTTAGAGAAAAAGTAGATGGTCAAACCGCTTGCTCAGCTGGCCGTTCTGTTCACGCGGCGCGTCAGCCTCGCCGCTAACCTGTCGTGCGACAAAGTAAATCTATGGCAGCGATACTCGGCGCGATCATGCGCACGCTGAAATGGCGTCGACGGCTTCCTGCCGGCAGGTTTACTGTCGCCAACGCGATAGACTACGGCCTCGATAAGCTCCTGTTAGCTCGTAGACAGTTCTGTTCTGCGAGTGAAAGTGACTCCCCCACCGCATCGCACGGCTCGCGGGCAAACCCGCCGCTCACCGACGTCAGCGCGACGCTGGCGATGACCGCAAAGCGACATATAGAAAATCACCACATCTGAGAAGGATGGTGGTTGCCGGCATTGAAACAGTGCCGTTCTGCGTTGATGAAGGACTTGCACGCTCCTCTCCGTTTGGGCCTTCAGGCGTCACCGCCCTGTTGGGTCGAAGGAGGCGCGCTGACGCACTGGCCTCCGTCCGCCGCGCAAACTGCACGTGCCGTTCTCCGGCATGCACTCCCCTCCCGCGCCACCTCCCCAGTCGCAGCGAGCCATTTAGCCGTTTAGCCTTTAGCGTTTGTACTGGCACAGCAGGTAGACCTTTTCCACCTCGCCCGCATCGTGCGGGAAGAGGACCTCGATCCCCGGATGATTCTCGAGTTTTCGGAGCGGGCCGATCTCCGTCTCGAACAGCCCATAATAGAGATCCGGCCACTCTTCACTTCGGACACAGGAAACGTGCACTGGATGATCTTTTCGATGATGGTCGCTGCACAATACTTCGAGCACAAGGCATTCCGGTCCTCGCTCGTACTGGCACTGGCAATCGCCCGCTTCCGGGCAGTCGCCTTCGGCTCCGCGCACATGGAACAGCACGGCGATTCTCGTGATCGACACTTCATCCGAGCCGGGCAGGAACGGGAACATCTTCCGCTCCATTCGCACGCCGAGCCTCCCGTCGCGCCCTTTCTCATGGCGTGAGTTCCGCAGCATCTGCCACGCATCCGGAAATTCGTGGCGCACGTCAAAGAAACACCAGCCATCGCCTGGAAGATGCTTTCTCGCTGCTTCCATGGCCGCATGGCGCAGCACGCCTCCGCCCTCGCGCGAGGTGTAGCTCAGGTTAATGATGACATCGCTCAAGGTGTCCAAGTCGAAGTCATTGTTCTCGCGCGGCAGTTCGATTCGCCAATGGCTTACCGCGCCTTGAAACTCGAATGGCAGATACCGCTCGTCGCGGAAATTGAGTTCGAACATGCCGGAGTCGTTCTGTCCGCTCGACGTCGCTATGGCCTCCCTCGCCTCATAGGAACTCACCACGCGAAGATCGTGCGGACACGCATCGTAATCGTCGCCCGCACAGCATTCACTGCAGCAGCGGGTCGCGGGGCGGTCGATCCGTGGATCGATGCGGGTCCTGCTGCCAAGGAGCGTTGCACGGCAATGCACGCCGTTATAGGGTCCAGTGACGCAAGGGATGGTCAACGTCACATTCTTGATGCGGCGCATAAATTGTCCCGGGTAATCGAGGTCGAACATCCATTCCGGAAGCTCGATCTCGCAATGGCCCGTTTCCTTGATCCGCAGAAATTCCATCGGGAAGTGGTATCGCAGCGAGAAATGCTTAGTCAGTTCATATTCCCTGACATTCTCATCCAGATACGCTTTCTCCATGTGACGCAGGGCGAAGTCCAGACGCTCGCCAGCCATGAGGCCCTGGCGCAGGTGGTCCCAGCCCTCTTCAGGAATGAACCGCCGCGTCTTCTGGCCTCGCTCGAAGTTGAACGCGCGCTGAGCCTCGTCCGCCGCTCGATGCGCCATCTCGTACATCTGTCGATAAAGCGCTGCGGTTTCCTTTCGCAGGAACAGATAAAGATCCGTCGCGGTGAATTTGTCGCTCAGGAAGTCCAGCACTTCGTTCGCGTGCTCAATCTGCCTTTGTTGATTGTTCAATTCCTGTAGCGCCTGATCACGCCGCCTTTGCGCACCGAGGATCTGAAGCTCGATCTGTTGAATCTCGATCGGCAACGTCTGCATCTGGTGGAACCATTCGGCGGATCGGCGCGTCCAGCCGGCCTGTGTCAGGTCCATCGAGCCTGTCGTGGTTTCGATGTCGGCGACCGTCTGCATGATCCTCGCGATCGTGTCGAACATGAACGCCAACTTCTTGCCAGTCGGCAACGTAAGAAAACTCGACATCGCGCCAACGTTGCTGTCCGGCAGGATATGAAAAAACTCACCTGTTCCTGAGACGACGTTTGCTCCTGTACGCGTCAACATCGCGGCGGTTGTGAGGTTCAGGTTCTGGATTTCGTCGTTGATCAGGTCTTTCTGGTAGAGATTCGCGTAATAGAGCAGATTGGTCTGATTGACGTCCTTGGTCTGCTGGAGTGCCTGGACCTGCCAGTCCGCATCGCGCCATTGATCCTGGCGAATGCTGATGCCAAGCGTCAGCATGTCCCGTTCCTGTCCGGCGTGAATCAGGGCCAGCGCTTCGGCATCGCCTTTTTCGTACGCCCCCAGCAGTGCAGCACCGAGTTCGCGGACGCGCCCGACAATCTCGTGCGCCTTCTGGATCTGGGCCACGAATCGATAGGGGCTACTGCGATGGCACCATTCGGTTTCCTCCACGCAGGTTTCGGGAACCATGCGCCAGCCGTCGCGCAGCGGATCGTCGCCCCAGTACGGCATGTCGCAATCTGGCCGCCTGTTACGCAGCCGCCGCGCGTCGTAGCAGGTGCGGATTAGGCCCAGCCGGTCGCCGACCAGGCTGTAAAGATCCATGAGCCACGGGTTCAGCGGCGGACTGACCGCTTTAAAGTCCGTCACTGATAGCGCCGACGCGGGCTCAGGCAGCAGGATCGATTGCGGGACGCGACCCATGATCCTCGCCACCGTATCGTAAATGAGCCTCGCCTGTTGAAACGCTTCGGGGGAGCGGCGGCGCCGCATGAGCGCGTCGCCCCACTCGATCAGCGTCTGGCAGTAATGCAGCACCACTGCGCGCTGGCGTGCGACCTCATCCGTGACTTTCGAGCTGTCGCAGCACATGCTGTTCGAATAGGTCCCGCCGCCTGCTGGCGGGGCGACGGCGACGGGCGCGTTCGTGTCCGTCACCACAGGGGACCGCACGTTCACACCCGTCGGCGGCGGGACCTCATTCGACCCGGCGACGCCGACCACAACCCCCGTCGCTGTTCCTGTGGGTTGGATTCCAGACGCGCCCGGCGTTTGTCCTGTTGTGCCCTGCCCTATGCTGCCTCCGGCGGAATCGTCGTCGCACACCATCCACGTGCAATCGCTATTCAGCGGATCGAAGACGCGTTTGTACCACTTGAGCGCGAGTTCAAAATCGCAATGTGCCCGCAGCGCCTCGGCCACCGCCATCGAGGGCGAGAACCATGACTCGGGGAACAGGCGCGCGCCCGGGTCGTTCCATACGAAGTACGGATAGGAAAACAGTCCGCCCGGGAAAAGCGACGAGGTCGACAGCGGCGGAGGTTTGATCGCCTGGGGTGTCCCCACGGATTCGTCGTTTGGCAGATCGTAGCGGAAGCCCGGAGGGGAAGGATCCGCGGTGTAGCCCGGGGGAAGCGTGGCGCTTCCCGTCACCTGGAAGTAGAGCGAATCTCCACCCCGGCCCAGGAACACGAGATCGGCCGGGTCCGAGATCGCGACGAAATCGTCTGATAGACGCTGCGGTCCGAATTGTCCGTTGTGAACCCGACACCAGGCGAGGCGCACCGCCGGATTCGGTTGCCATTTCGCGAGCAGCGATGGTACCTGGTCCTCCTCCTGCCATTCCGCCGATTGCTGCTGGAACAGGTCGTAGTAGGAATCCTGGAATCCGAACTGATAGCTTCCGGTGAAGCTGATGTCCGGATTGCTTTGCGCGTCCGTTTGATCCGTGTAAGCGTAGAACTGCGTGTCCACCAGCCAGAAATAGTATTCGTCGACCAGCATGGGGTGATCGCAACCGCACTCGCGACAGCACCCCGTGCGCCGGGCTTCATGATGCGGCTCGAAACCGGACCAGGCTTGCGGCACGCCGGCCGCCGCGATGCGCACGAAGCGCGTCCCGAGCTTCATCGCCGATTCCATCCATAGCGGCACAGATGTGGGTTGTGCGCTGCCGTCCATCGCCGCTCTTGCGAGTTCGGGCACGGTCATCGATGGAGCCGACGGGGTTCCCGACCCGCCGCCCGGTGCCCCTCCTCCGCCAGCCGATGCGCTCACTGGCGGCACAGCCGCGAGCCATGTCGGCATTGCCGCGTATTCCGGACTGCCCAGCGTCGCCAGCCCCTCCCGCGTTGTCGAATCTGGCAGCGCAGTCAGCGGCTCGAGCTCGGATGGAATCGCTTTCTGCAGCAGCGTCGGCGCGTGTTCGAGCGATTTGACGTCGTCCTCCCACCAATCCAGGCCGCCGGGCGCTGCCAGCGTGAGCGTCGAGCATCGCAACTCGGACTCGAGGAACCGGAACGCCTCGATGCGACGGGCTTTGCCTCGTTCGGTCCACTCGATCCAGTTCTCGCGATAGAGTTCGCGGAGCTTGCACTTTTCCCAGACGCGATACGTACAAAAACGGCTATCCCACATCCGCGCGAACTCGCGGCCAACTTCCCAATCCGGCTCGAGGCCCAGGCGGCTGCGGCGGATGAACGTCTGCACGGCCGTGATCGCCTCTTCAATGCGGCTTGCTTTTTCGCAGATACCGGTTTCGACGTCGAGCAGCAGCAGGTCACTCAGATCCCCCGGCTTGCTCGCGTAGGTCGAGGCCGACCATGGCAGCGGCACACGGTTCGCGCTGCACAGATACGACACCAGCGCCTTGCGGCCGCGTTCGCGAAGCCCATCGTTCAGACGCTTGACGTTGCCGTAGCGGCGCGGATGCCCGTCGAAACAGCCATCGTTGAAAAACGCCAGCAGATTGGCATTTCCGGTTTCGGTAACACCGGAAGCCGGCATTGGCGCGCTGGGGTCGTCCGACGCCCACAAGTCCGGCCGTGCTTTCGAGATGTCTTTTGCGTGAAAATGATCCATCAGGCAGCGGACCCAGCGATCAGTATGCCACACGCGAACGAGCCAGCGATCGTCCTGCAGATCTGCGTCCTTCACCGAATAGATCGCGCTCGTCTGGGCCTGATAGTAGCTCAGGTCGAGTCCCCGATAGTTCGGCTCGGCACCGATATGCCGTAGCAGTTGTGCTGGATCCCCCGGAGGATTGACAAGCGCTTCTTCAAACATTTGCCACAGGGGCCCGCTGCACCGGCGGTGCGCCTGCCGGCGCACGACGGTGTAATCGAAGAGGCGCTCCCACCAGTCGAACATCGCCTGCGTTTGCTGGAGCGACGGCGCAGAGCGGCCGTCTGCGCCCGGCGGATCGTAATTGTCGTTGACAGGCAAAAAATTAAAGTCGAAGTTCACCAGGTGTTGCGTGAACGTGGAGGTAGCCGTCCGGTGGTAGGCGTATCCGGCGAAACTGGCGCCATTCGTGAGCATGTAGCCTAGCTCGGATTGATGCTCTTCCCGCCTTGCGGACAAACCAAATTTCCCGGCAAAGAGCACCGCCTTGAACGCGCGCTGATACGTTCGCCGCATATCGCGGAGCGTGCTGGTATAGAGCGCTTTCAGGAATGCCTGCGCATTCTTGCTGCCCGCCAGGAAGGGGATGCCCTGATCGAGCGTCTGGTCCTGGTGATCCCGATACAAGCGATGGACCGGAAGCGTGACGAGGCAATCCTCGCTATCGGGTCCGGCGTATTTGACCTGAAACCCAGTGCGCTTGTTGTGTGGATATGCAGTCGAAAAGTCGGGCGCGGGCTGGCTATATTCGACCACGATCTGATAGGCGCCGCGCCGCAACCGGGGCTCGTGAATTTCGGGCTCCGTGTTGCCGGGCCATTCGTGGTTGAGGACCGCGAAAACCTTCGAGCCTCGTTGCAGCGTGACACGCCATTGCGATTTTTCCGCGAGCTCGAAATCGGGTCTTTCTCCCTCAGGCGTCGGCGCGCCCGCATGGAACCGGTACTCACCCTCATGCTCGACAAGCAGCACGCCGGACCACTTGACGGAGATCGGCTCCGCGCCGCCGAGGCGATGTCCGTCGCTGGTCTTCACCGCGTAGCCGTTCGTCACTGCAACCAACGGGTTCGTCGTATCCGACAGCGTAAGCGGCGGCAGTACGGTGGGAACTGCGCTATTGGTGGCGTCGCGTTCGTGGCCGAAGGCTTCCATCGGACCACGCACGTCGCGCCAGACTACCTGCTCCGCGGTACCCGCGGGCGCGGCGGCCGCATTGGAAATTTCGTATTCGCCGAGCAGACCCGTGCCAACTAACCCAAGCAGTGCGGGAATTGCGCCGCCCGCGGGCGGTGGCGTCCACATCACACTCGGAGGCCCTCCAAGAGGCTCCCGATTATCGGCATCCCAGGGAGTCCCCGTGTTTTCGTCCGAGAAGAGGTGGCTGATCACGAGCCCGGCGACCGACTGCAGATCCTCCGCGCGGCAACCGGTCCGGTGCGCCACGTGTTTCGCCAGGTGCTCGGCAATCACCTTGCGGCGGGCATTGGCCAGCGCGAAGTGACGCTGGAACCAATGCCAGCGCTTGTGCTCGTCGCATTCCTGAATCAGGTTTATCTCCGCGCTCTGCCAGTCCGGGAACAGGAATGCGACGAACGCGAGATCGAGCCGTGGCGCGAAGTATAGATCCTGCACCGCGGCTTGTTCCGCGGCGTTCAATTGCGGCAACTGGCCGAGCTTCGCGGCCACCGCTTCATCGCCGAGAGGCAATTGGACCCACAACTCCGGCGCACTCGCACTCGAGTCGTATTGGAAAGGGCTGCCAGGCGGCGAGTTCCATGCCGTGGTCGACGCCAGCGCCGTACGATACTGCCTCTGCTTTCCGCTCACCGAGAATCCGGATTCTTCGAGCACGCACGGGAAGAAATGCTGACCTAGCGAGAGCAGCGGATCCTGCCCGGTCGGGGGCGCGTAGCCGAAATGATGCCGGAATTCGTTGACGATTTTCGACCACGACAGGTCGCGACAATCGTCGTCGCCTACCTCGACCCGCAGTAGCTCTTCGCGTAGCTTCCAGAGCGAATGATGTCCGCCGTCTTCCGGCACTTCAAGCGGATACGCGAGGACGTCGTCCGCATCCTGCATCGGGAACGGATTTTCGCAATATTGCGGCGGCTCAGCGTTAAACAAGTAAAGCAACTCCCCGATCTGGAATTCGGATGCGCACATTTTGGCCAGCACTTCGGCGAAGCGCAGCGTAGAGCCGGGATTGCTATTCCAGACGTCGGTGGATGGATCGATCGTTGTCGGAGGATTGAAGCCGGCCAGACGCGACAGCGCGTCCAGATTGTCGGCCATGTGCGCAATCTGTTCCTCGCGTTCGCGCGGGCAGCCGTAGCGCGAGCGCGCATGCTTCTCGACTCCTTCGAGTAAATGGTGCTTCGCCCAATTCCAATTCCATTTCTTCGCGCCGCTGCCGACCCAGAGCGCCAGCAAGGGCATGCGGTCGGCGCCGGTCGCGCCCGGCGTTTCGGCCTTAGGATCGCACAACGGCAAATGGAACTGGTCGCGCAACATTTGGAACGCGGCAAGTTGCCGGATAAATTCGGGGTTGATCGCCGACCCGTTGAACAGCTGCAATACCTTGCAAATGTCGAAGAGTTGCGCGAACGTGTATTCCGCACCGCACAGGCATTTTAGTTTTCTCCACAGGCGGATGAACACCATCAGTTGCAGCACCACCGTCTGGCGTCCGTCGCCCGGGAGCCGTATTTCGTAATCGCCCAGACAGCATGGCTCACAATCGGGCACGCTGGATTGCCGGTCGTCGTGGGCATTCGCGTTGCCGTGACGGGTGCCCAGGGCCATCGGGAAGCCGGACTTCGACAACTCCACGAACTCGCAATAGCTAAGGCAGGTAATTTTCAAAAATTCGGGCAATGGAATCACGCCGCTATCGGAGATCTCCGTGGCCTGACCCGGCGACAAGCCGACAACCTGCAGTACCGCGCCCTGTTCCGCTGGCGCCTGCTCTCGCTGGCCGGGGTTAGCCTCGCCCGTCTGCTGCGCGCACGGCTGCGGTACGCTCCCCTGGAAAAGCGTGACGTACTCTTCCGGCGTGATGCCGAGATACTCGATCGCCGTATCGATTCGCACCGGATAGCGCCACAGGAACGACTGGAAACCCACAGGCGGTTTCGTCGGATCGAGAGCGAATTCCGTGATGCACTTGCGGAAAGTCCGCATCTCTTCGAAACGGCAGCTGCCGAGATGATGCAGGTAGGTGCGCGAAACGTCGAGCGCCTGCGAGTACGGCAGATCGCATGAAGAAAAGTCGGCTTTCAGGTTGTTGTAGACCAGCGGCTCGACCGCCTCCTTCGTTGAGCCGGCCGTGGACGAAGCGGGGACGGGCGTGGCCGGCGTCGAGTATTCGGGCAGTGCCGCGTAGATCGCCACCGGATCATGACAATCGTGATCCTTTTTTTCACGATCGGCGTCGTTGCAAAGCGCGTATCCAGCTAATTCGTCCTCCGACGTGTCGTAAACGCATCCGCTGACGGTTGCGGGCGCCGTGCCCAGATACTCCAGGCACTCGTTGACGATATCGATCGCCGGCAGAGGCGTTTCGAGGTTCGCGCAGCTTGCCAGCAGAATGCCCAAGGGCCCGCGCCGGGCCGAGACAGCGCGACCCAACGTCGACTGACCCTCCGCTGGAGCCACGAACGGATTCTCGCACGTCGAGTCCTGCGAGAGGTTCAGTAGCTCCTGCAAATAAGCGATGGGACCGGTCGGCGAGAGACACGGCGGCGGGACGCAATTCATCAGCGAGCCGTCGGGATTGATCGGCTGGAAGTTCCCTTCATCGCCCGATCCTCCGGGCGTGGGCATGTGAGCCAGCATTTCCGCTTTCGTGTGCAGGGCAGTGGCGTAGTCGTAGGCGATCGTGCCCGTCAGGGCCTGCTGGAAGTCAGGAACGGAAAGTCGGCTGATGTCGCTCGCGCTGCGAAATCCCCGCGCATAGAGCGCTTCGGCGACGGAGAAACGCAGGCTTACCTGATTCGGCAACGTAACGCCAGTGACCTCGGGCACCGCGCTCGCGACCGTGAACAGATCGTTGATCGCGGTGATCGCCTGCACGAGCCACGCCTGCGCAGCCGGGTCATCGGTGAAGACATCCTTTACTGCCGTGCCCAGATCCGACGGCGAAATGGCGGTGCCGAATGTGAACTGGGGATGCTGAAGAGAAGACAGTTTTTCGACAGCTTTAAGAATAAAGTCGTTGGCCTGTCCAGGGAGATCGAACAGCGGAGACGGATCAGTCGCAGGCAATTGCGCCGCGGTGGCAACCGTTGAGACGCTGAAGAATTGCTGCACGGCGCGAATGAACGCGCGGATGCGCAAGGCCACATAGCCATCCTTGTGCGACACCGGTACGGACGCAGCGCCGGGCGCGACTGGCCGTGTGAATGGCGGCAGCCAGCTCGGGTTCCCTATGTACGTGAAGAAGCTGGTCCATTGCGACGCGGTGACCTGCTTCAAGGTCTCGACGGTGGGGCTCGCACCAGGAGGCTTCGTGGTGGTTGGCAGCCATGCCGCGATCTGGTCCGAGAGCGAGGTCGGGATGTTCACCAGTTTCACGAACATGACCTGGGTACCCTTCGGCACGTCTCCCCAAACAGCGTCGTGGAGTGTGACCGTTGTCGCGATCGTACTCTCGACGGCGGTGCCGGGCTGAATATTGATGCCGTAAGCCGACATTCCGGGGACAACCCCACTGGCATCCGCAAAAGTCAGCACGGTTCCCGACGGACAGTCGGCAGTAGTTGCGAGGACAACGTCCGCAACTGGCGCATTGAACGTGACGACATCGGTCGTCGCCACGGTTCCGGTGGTTACCGAGGTCAAGGTGACCGTTGTGGTGCTGACGCTCGACACCACCGTTGTGCCCTCGGCAATACTCGCCCCAGTGACTTTCGCTCCGGCAAGGATTGCTTCGACGACTGGCGTTCCTTGAAAGATGAGCGTGGTGCCCGCTGCGGCGTTCACGCTCGGCGTCGCCTTGAGCGTAAGTCCACCGAAGCTGAACGTGATCTCCGTAGCCGTGGTGACGCCGGGGCCCTTAATGCCAGGCGCGGTGAGCGTAACCGTCGTCACGGTATCGATCTTCTTGACCAGTGTGCCGGAAGCAATGCCGGTTCCCGTCACCGGCATGTTCGGAGCGATTCCCAGACCGGCGCCTTGAAAGTCGAGCGTCGGCGAATTGATCGCGGCGGCCTGGCTGGGACTGTGCGTAAATTCGTCGATGACGTAGCTTTGCGTCAACGTGTCCAGGTCTAGAAAGAGATAGCCCGTCGGATCGCTGGCGGACAACGTCTGGGACCAGATGGTGAAGTTTTTGTCCTCATAGGTCGGTGGCGGATTCAGGGCTGAACCCGGCGTCGGATCGATTTGCGAAAGCCAGCCGGCGACCAGTTGGGCGATCGGCGTGCCGGCGTATACCTGCTCCGACGGGCTGTTCGAGGCGGCGGAAATGCCGAGCGCGACGAGCCGGCGTGCCGCCTGGAAGGACCTGATGCTCCCGGGGATCACGAATGTGATCAACGATCCAGACTTCACATCGGCCGGGACGGAGCCGCTGAGCTTCACGGTTGTCGTCGTCACGGTTTGCACAGTCGTGCCAGCAGGGATGTTTAGTCCGGACACGGTCATGCCCGATTGCATGCCGCCGGTCGCCCCGAAGGTGAGAAGATCGGTGCCCTGTGGACAATCGGCGGTCGTTTTCGCGCTCACGCCGGCCGCCTGAAAGCTCTCGTTATCGACAATGGATCCGGCCTGCTCGGCCGCGCTGAACACGTGCAACAGGCGCTCGACCGTATCCCCGGTTGCGTGTTGGAAGCGCTGCTTGGGGGTCGCCGATTTGTCGAGACTCACGCCGATCGCGTAGAAAAACGCCGCAGGGACGCCGAAAACGAGCCCGCTCGTACCAAAGAGGCCGACGCCTTGCAAGAGCAGTTCGTTATTGACCGATTCGGCGAGGCTCAAGGTCGGATCGACCGGAAATTCCAGCAGTGCATTCGTCGAATTCGCGCTGGTCTGCTCGCAATACAACGCAGCGGATGCAGCTGCCACGAATTTCGTCAGGCGTTCAGCCGTGCCATCGCGCGTGGCGTAAAAGCTGTTAAGAGTGCCCTCGAATTTAAGCCGGTCCTGCTCGAGATTATTCGTTCCGCCACCGCTCTTCGTGCTGCCGCCCGAAGCCGGAGGAATCGTATAGAGCGATTCCAGGGGATCGGGCGCAGGCGGCAGTTGATTTTGCTGGCTCCATACAATGTCGTACGCCATCCTCGTGCACTGAGGCGGGGTGAGCTTACTCAGGTCGATATCGGCGCCGAAAAAGGTGAGATCGTTTGTAACGGCCTCCTTCATCGCCCAAAGCAAGCCACCAGGGGTCGTGCCGTCCCCGAAGGGAGGCGCGCTCCCGTCTGTTGGGATGATGAGTCCAATGGCGTCTGACTTCGGGGCCGACAACCGGAGATACAGGCTCGTCTGCTCCGGTGCGATGACTTGATACTGATCGGGCGTTAGAGGCGTCGTGGGGTTGTAGACAAGCACGTTGTAGTACGCGCTCTCGACAGGCAACGTGATGGTGCCTTGCGTCGCGACCACGGTGATGTCCAGATAGCCTGGGGGCTGGGGCGAGATCGGGATCAGTGCGGTGGCGACCGATGCGGAGATGGGGATGTAGAGATTTGAGGGGGCATTCGGCAATGGCTCAGTGTGCTGAACAACTCCGGAACTAAGGTTATAGGTGAACGTGACAGCGTCGCTGGGATTCAGGGTAACGTCATTATCGAGCTTCACCTCCGTGGCACTCACGGCGGTTACCGTGGTCGTGGTGTTCGCCGGCACCCCCGTTGCCGTCACCAACATCCCGACCGCAACGCCATTCGTAGACGCAAACTGCACAGTTTTGGAGTTGCTTGACGGCGCATTCGGGTTCAAAGCAAAGCTGAACGTCGGCTGGTTCGCGCTCCAGTCCACGTTGATGCTAGCGACGCCAGAAGGGGGATACGTAAAGTAGAAGCTGACTGCCTCACCCGCCACGATTGCTTGTTGAATGCCCTGATTAACGGTGACGGTCTCGGTAGAACCGGCCACGGCAGCAATGTTGTTGACGATAGTATTTGACGTTGGATCGACCGCATTGGTGTTGGACGGATCGATGACGGTCGACCCAAACGGTATGCCTTTCGCGCTGTCAAGAACAAGCGTAGTGCCAAACTTGCCCCCCGACTGCACCGTCGCCTCCTTGACATTCGCGGTTACCAATGCTGAGTAATCGCCAGGCGACCACGGGATTTCCGCAAACATGAGTTCCGAACCAACCGTCGAGATTTTGCCGAGCGGGGTGCCGTTGGGATCGTTGGCGGGATAAACCGTGATCGTGAGATCTCGAAGGTAAGTACCGAATGTCCCTCCGTCGACAGGCGCGTCGGGAATGAGTCGGACTACGACGTAGCTAGACATTTTGATTTCCCTTCTATCTTTTGCCAATCAGACTAAGGCTTCAGGCTTCCTGAGGGTCCGCAGGCTCTTCCCGCATAACGCAGCCGGCTGGCTCTCCAGGTAGGAGACACCCAGCGCTGCGAGCCTGCGCGCGACCTGAAGCGAAGTGATATTGCCGATAGGCGCACCCTGCGCGTTGAAGCCTTCCGAATCGGCGATCGACCCGGCTTGCTCGGCTTTACTGAACACTTGAAAAGGCGCTCGATCGTGTCCCCGGTTGCCACCGGTTCGACGTGCTGGATGATTCCGGAGTTCAGGTTCGACTGGAACGTGACGGTCGCGTTGTTGGCAAGGCTGACATTGTTACTGAGCGTGATCGAAGTGCCGTCGGTAACAGCAATCACCGTGGTGTTTGCCGGAACACCCGATCCCGGGATCATTGTCATGCCGACTGCGATGCCGTCCGAGTGGTCGAATTTCACCGTTGGGGAACTGGTGACTTTGCCTTTCACCTTCAAATCGAACTGGAAGGAGGGATCGCTTCCGGTCCAGGTCGGATTGATCTTGACGGAGGTGGCATTGCTGTCTGCGCTTCCGGGTCCGTATGCGAAGTAAAACGTGATGAGGGTGTCCGGCGCCACGAATTTTGGGATGGTCTGATTGAGCGTCAGCGTCAGTGTCGTCGGCGGATTCGACGCTATTGGAATGCTTGAGACGTCGGTATTGTCGGCAAAGGTCTTGTTATTGCTGGTGTTCGCCCCGTCGACCGGGGAGTCGGGGTGGATCCGGATAACCAGAAAATTCGGGTTAGACATCACTGTTCTGCATGAACGCCTCTCGTTTGCGATGGTTTTTCGCGTGTTCTGACTAACTGGTCATCACATACGATTGCGAGCGCAACCTTTCGACGTGTCATCCTGTAAAAGTTAATCTCTCTGCGCCACTGTTGCATAAAGTGGATTTGCAGCATCGTCGGCGACCAAACGGGACCGCCCAGCTCTAACCTTTGGATAGTGCGGCTCTATTAGCGCAACCGGTCTGGACCAGGCCACCACGCACCTCATTTCAGACGGTCTTGACTTACACACACATCAAATATGCGCACTATCTTGTTCTGGTATATCGGGTGAACGGCCTGTTATTGAGTTTGAATTCGTCCATCATCTTCCTGGCAAACTTAAAAATCTCCGCCTTACTGGCACCCTGGTTATCCTCGATCCACTTGGCCCATTTTGGATTCCACTTCATCGTGTGAATCGCAGAGTGCTCACCCTCGGTAATCGCAACCGCATAGTCATCCACATCGAGTCCCTTTGATTTAAAGAACGCCCTGAATTTCTGAGGCAATACATGGTGCAGAGGATCTCTTGGGTAGGCGTTGCCAACTCTCATTCCTTTGTCTGCCAATGCTGAAGCGTTGCGCTGAGTATTTTGCGGCCCTCGTTTGGGTTGTACGGTTATCTCACTTTCGGATGGTGGTGGGCCAGGCGGCATCTTCCTTACAGCTGGCGTTGAAGCCGACGCTTTCTTGCCGAAGACCGATGGGTCGTCAGCAGCAGCGGCGCCTACGCTTCGCTTTGCCGTCGGATTTTCTGCATGGAATTTGTTCCACGCTTCAACGTCATAGGGATCAGCGGGCGGCGTGGGCGTGTTCGCCGATTCACCGGGCTTGATAAGTGAGATACCTTTACCGACGACCTGACCACCTGCGGCTAACGCTCCACCAACAACTGCGCCAGCGGCTGCGCTTTTGATGGTCGTATCGGCGTACTTCCTGACGGAGCTGACCTCGCCCTTCTTGACGTCTTGAACTGCTTGATCTCCCGCTCCTTGTACACCCCCGCCAACAGCACCGCCCACTACGCCCTGCAGCACCACAGGCGCCCCCTTCATGGCATTGCCAGCGGCACCTCCAACAGCCATGCTGACGCCGGTTACGGCTGTGTGAGCCGCGAACTCTTCATCGGAAATATGGGGCTTGACTGCACGGGCGTCCCGTTCGTTGGTGGGTGCACCAGCCTCGCTAACAGCAGTCAGAGTCGCGATAATCACCACCGCGGCCACGAAAAACCAGATGATCTGGCCCGTCGGATCAGCGGCAATCGTTGGCCGTGCTTCCACATAGGCATATAGATTGACGCCACCTTCAATGCCAGATGGATCACAACTCGTCCACCTCCCCAACCACGGCGCGTAATATCGTGCGCCGTGATACATCAACCCGTTCTCTTGATCGCGCTCCTTCCCCGTATACCGGTATCGTTTTCGCTGCACTTCCCCGGCGTCACTCCCGAACTGATAAGTTGTATTTCCGTAGGGGCTGTATTCTTCGTAGGTGATCAGCCCCCCCGCTTCATCGACCTCAACGCTGGCCGAGCCCAAATGATTCGCCAGTTGATACCGCTGCTCCGGCGTCGGCGCCTGAATCGCGTCGCCGTCCTCAATGGTCTTGGTTTCCACCAGCGCGATGCGCTGCTTGTCGTCCATGATGTGCAGCGTTTCGCGCTCCATCGCGACCTCGCAGCCCGAATATGCGCGAAACACCTCGAAACCGCTGACATAGAACCGCTCGCTGCTTCGCTTGCCGCATTCGCTCTCGGTCACCTTGCGGGTGCGCTGTCCGCTCGCATCGTAGACGTAATACGTTGTCTCCGGCTCGCCAGAATTCACCACCTGCCGCGACGTCGCGCTGAGCTGATCCTTGTAATTCCACATCATCAAGGGCAGATGCGGCATGCGCGCCATGTTGCCGTGTGCGTCGTAGGAATATCGCTCGACTGGAGCGCCAAGGTGCGTCTCGATCGACGTCTCGTTCAGCCGGTTGCTGTTTCTTAGCGGCTCGAGCAGACTCGCTTCGCAATATGTATAAGCACGGGTCCAATTCCGGTGCGCGGCCCGATGGAACATCTTCAGAAAATTGCCGGCAGGATCGTAGGAATAGCACTCGGTGTACCGCTGAAGCGCCTGCAGGTCATTCAACCGCGCGGCGCCTTCGAACGGATAATCGCGATTGTCCCCTTGATCCGGGAAGAAATTTAACGCCGATTGACCAATATGCTCACGGCCCTTCGCTTCGACTAGCCGGTAGACCGGGTCGTACTCATATTCGCATATCGGATCGACTTCCTGGTTGGCATGAAACACCGTCTTGAGCGCACCATCTTCGATCCGCGTGATGTTGCCGACCGGATCGTACGTATAGTGCAGATCCTGAATCGTATTGTGATGCCTGAAAATTTTCGCGGACCGTCCGGATTCGACCGTCTTGCGCATGGTCTTAAGATGCATGAGGCGGAAGGTCTTCGGGTCATACTCGTACGTCGTCTCCATGCTGTTGGCGTAGCGGCAAATCGTGCGCTGGCCCTTGGCGTCATAGTTGATGTAGGTAATGAAAGGGGTCCAAAAAGGCCGCCCGTTCTGAGCGGCGCCGCGCAGATTGACGTCAACCACCTCAAGCAGATTTGCATCGTTGTACTTCGGGCGGTAGATGCTCCCATCTGGCGCAGTGACGGCAATTGCACGATTCAATGCGTCATATTTCATCTCGCTTGCATACGTCCGGCTTTCGAACGGTTGCGGGCGCGACCAGTCCGGCGCATGCTTATATTCGCGTGTGAAACGACGCGCGCTGTGTAGCGGATTACCTTTGAAGTCGTTGAGATCGGTGACTACCACGCCCGCGCCGTCGAAATGCCGGAACGCTTTGCCGCGCAGATTGGCTTGCTTGCGCTGCGCTTCAGAGAGTCCAGTTTCAGGTCTCTCGCCATAAATCGTTAGCTCGAACAAAATTTCGTGAGACAACGTCTCGCCTCTGACAAACGATTTCACAGGGCGACGTAGATCATCATATTCGGTGCGGAAGGCAAATTCGCGGCTGTTCCACGCGCGTACTGGCTTGCCGGCGGCGTCGTTGAGCATCCATCGCTCCCCCGCCTCCATGCTCGCCTGATGAATCCGCGTGCTGATCATGTCGTAGTCGTAACGCATCGCGACGCGGTCCAGTGAGTCGATCACCGCCTGCTGATTGCCCTCGATATCGAGCACGCTTCGGGTTCGAAAATACTGGCCGTCGCCGTTGTCGGCGATACTCAAAACCGTCCGGCCCAGGCTATCGAAATGGGCGACGGTCGGCGTGTTAGCGTCCTTCGACGCCTCGATCGCGGCCGTGCGCTCATGCGGCCCTTCCATCCCGTCGATTCGCTGCTGAAACCAGGTCGGTAGATAGTCACTATCAGGCAGGCGACTGAAGTACTCGCCCACATCCTTATCCGTTTTCGGATCGAACGTCACCGTATCGTTCACGTCGAAGGTGATCTGCTTCCATGGATCAAAGACCACTTTTTCGTACGTGTTATTCGGATGCAACGTGGCGACGACGCGCAGCACGGGATCGTAAAACAGCGTGTTGCTGACACCCCATTCCTCAATCCCGAACTGTGACGTCGGGCTGAAAAACGGCTCGTATTCGCGCACCGGCTTGCCCTTGTTGTTGTAGATTTTCGCTCCGGAACCCACCCAACGAGGATTGACAACGGGCGACCCCGGATCGTCCGGACGGAGCGGGCCGGGCTCCGCCTGAATCTTGCTTTGCGCTTCGCGTCCGAATCCGTCGGAATAGACAAAATGCAACTGCACCCTGCTCCGCTCGCCCGGGGCGAGATCGCTGACGTGAGTTTCGCGCGCGATGGAAGCGGCGCACATCGGGATTCGTTTGAGGTCGTAAAGGATCCGCGTGGTCGCGGTCCCAAGATGTTCGGAGGCCAACGCGTACGGATCGTCGGCATCGAAGAACGCCTGCACTTGCGAAGGCGTGAGGTCGGTGACGAACCGATCAAAGGAATCCCCTTCGACGGTCCCGATCGCCTTGCCGAGCAGCGCCGTACCCGCCAGCATTCCCAAGGCGTCGAAACGGGCCTGCGCGCGATTGCCGTTCGGATCGGTTACCTGTCTTGGCTGAAGCACGCGGTAATCGGGCTCCGAGGCCGTCTCATTGCCGGCGGCGTCGCGCGTATAGACGAGCGACAGGTTGTATTTTTCGTCGTAGGCGACGATGGTCGCGTTGCCGAAGGGATCACGGAACCGGTGCGGCAGAAAGAAATGCGCGCGTGCGTAGGCGAGCTCCTGCAGTGCGGTATCGTCCACGTCCGGCGAATAGAAAGCCTGGTCGGAGGGAATCCAGAAAGGCCCATCCCCGTCGAGATCGCGATATTGCGCGCCGCTGAGAATCGACCGCATCTCGCCCGGCGTGGTCTTGGCACGAAAAACGTCCAGCAATCCCGAGGTCAACGCGAGCTTGTAGCTCTCGCCGGGAAGCGCCATCGACTCCACGCGGCCCAAAGGCAATAGCCCTTCCAGATCGTTTTTCCGGTACAGCGATCGCTGCCGTTCGATCAACCGCTTCTCAATCTCTCCCCCAGTGGCCTTTGCATCATAGGGAATCTCGTTGGCATACGCCACGAGGAACTCGACGGCATTGAATTCAAGAGGCTGCGCGCCGCGCAACTCGGGCGCAGTAAGCTCGTACGTACTCACCTGCGAAGGAATTGGTGTTCGATACGCGTCCGGCTGGAGGATCGCGTTCGTGTGCTGGTGTTCCGAGAGCGTTGCCAGGACCTGGCCCTGTTCATCGAATGCGGGCTTGCGTCGCCCGTATCCAATGGACGCGGACGTAAGCACGTTGCCATACTCATCAACCGCGAGCGTCAGCACGTGACCAATGCGCGGATCATCCGGATCGCGCTCGTAGTGAAACGTGATGGTCTCGCGCGGATGGGTGAAGAAAACGGCGTAGCGATTCGCCGCAAGCGGCTGGACTGTGCGGATGGTGAAATTGCTTTCCGCAACCGAATACGGGATCTGTGCTTTCGCCGTGCCATCCAGTGCGTAAACTTCCTGGCGCAGCGTGGAACCTTTGAGCGCGCGGCAGGCCTCGCGCGTTTCGTAAGGCGTCAGCCCGGCCGGCAGAATCGTATCGTCGAGCGGCGCGTCATCCTGGAAATACTCGTGCGCCATGTGGCGCGAGATGCGCCCGCTGGCGAGAAAAACACCCGTGTGAGTCCACGTTTTGGTGAGTACTGGCGGCACGCTCGACGTCGCATCGATGTTGTCGCCGGTGGGGAACGTTCCCGGAGCCATCAGGCTGGCGATATCTTCCGTATCGAGCTGGTCGACGCGGCCGAAGCCTCGAAACTCGCGTTCCAGCCCGTCGTAAAATCCATGGTGATACGTGTAGCGGCTGACGAAGCGGTTGCGGCTGACCTCATCGAAAGTCTCAACGCGCTTCACGACGTGGACTGGAAACGGCAGTCTTGTGACCCAGGGCATTCCGGCTGCCTGATCCGCCAGATAAAATTCTGTCGAGGACGCGTATTCGATGCGCGTCTCCGCACCCGCATAGTTCACGACGCATTCGAGCAAATGGGGCTTGCGCCCGCACATCAGGTCGAGATAGCGAAGCTGCCGTCCCTGCGCACCCGGCAGTGGCGACGACCATAACAAACACGCCGTGCCGCGACCCAGAAAATCCATCACGTCGACCGCTGCGACGTTATCGACGGCCGGGAAAGGATCGACGCGCCGCGCGGAACTCCAGGCGTTGCCCGTCTCGTTTAAAAAAACCTCGACCCCGCTGTGACCTAGATACAGGATGTCGGACGTGCCGGAGCCGTCGGTATCCGCCAGCCGGATGCGCCGCTGGTCGAAAAGATCGACCTCGTCGAACCACGGCGAACGATCCATGATGATCCTGGCACCGAAATGTCCGTAGCCGAGGTTCGGCCAGTAGCAGACCTCGCCATTGCGGATGCGTACGAGGTCGGACAGACCGTCGCCGGTCATGTTGGCGAGATAGATCGACTGTGTGCCGTCGGCGAAAACCACGCGCGGGCCCGACTCCTCTCCTTCGAGCGGGATGTGCACGCGCACGGCCTCGCCATAGCCCTCGTTCAACAGGGAGGCGTGCCATTTGACGGCGTCGTCTTCGGTAATCAGGATGTCCGCGATCCCGTCACCGGTCACGTCGACGAAGCGTAGATTGGGATCGCTCCAGTCCAGCACCGGCATCGATCGGAACGCCCGGAACCCTTCCCATCCGCCTTCGATGTTTCGTTCGTAATAACCGGGTGAGGACGAGGAGAAATCGACGAGATCCAGATTGCTGTCGCCGGCCAGGTCCATCAGGTGATGGGCTCCGTCGCTCAAGGTCGCGAGCGCGGGTCGCACGCTCACCGCCGCGGTCTCACTGAGACGTCCTCCGCCGAGATTTGGCTTATAGAACCATGACCGATCCTGTTCGGTCAGGACGCCAGAGATGCCGACTCCGTCCAGATCCAGAAAGCGGTAGCTCCCGCCATCGATTCCACTGGGGAGATTACGCAGGCTCTCTCCGTCGACGTCCCGGATCTCGAAGCCTTTGCAGTCCGGATCCTCCAGAGGGCTCGACGTATAAGTGAGGTCCAGGGTCGGCAGGGAGCGCGTCAGATAACGGCCGTCTTCTGCAAGCGTGTGGCCGGATTGTTTGACCTGTTTGAGAAATGAGCCAATGGGCTTTTCATCATATTCGAACGACGTCGAGCGGACGAGGTAATTTTCCTCGCCCAGTTCCTCCGGGAAATGGTGGAACATCAGGGCGTGCCGGCACAAGCGATATGTCCGCATCTCGAAGCAGGAACGGAAGGACGAGAAAGGATCGCGGCGCACGGACCAAGGGCGCTGCGCATCGTAGGACGCAGACGTGAAGATCCGACCGTCGCCGTCCGGCTCTTCTTCCTCATAGCGGCCCTCGCCGTAATCGAAGACCAGACTGAACATCCATTGCGCAGCATCAACATCATGCTGCTCGACGTGCGGCTTGCGGAGGTCCGGCGTGTCCGGATCGAACAGGAGCGGAACACGATTGCCGTAGCGGATCCGCTGCACATACCGATTCGCGGACCGGTCGCGATGACGTTCACTGGCCAGATCGACGCCGACACCTTCGCCGTTTTCTTCGGCATAGTCATAGGAGATTGCATTGCCCTTGTCGTCGAAACTGCGGCAGATCAGCCAGCTAAATACGTGCTTCGGCTTGCGCGGATCAGCGATCTGCGAATCGGCATCGAAGCCATAGACGGTCAGAATGTTGTCTTTGGAGATTGAGCGCCAGTGCGTCGCACCATCGTCGAGACGGGTCCAACGCTCAATACGGGCGAACAGGCCCTCTGTGCGCGGACGATAGGATTTGATCGCGTATCCTTCGCGTGGCGAAGTCGGCTCGTCAATCCAGTGCCCATCTTCGTCGCGCGCGAGGAGAGGAACCAGATCCTCCGATCCCGACAAAATGAAAATGTCCGACTCTTCGCAATCCGCATAACGAGGCAGGCCCTTATCGGTTCTCCGCGTGATCGAGGGCAGGGAAAAGTTCCAGCCGAAACCGAAGGGTCCGTTGCTGCCGCTCGAATCGTAGGAAAGACTGAGCTCTGGACCGAATCCCGACCTTCCTTTGCTGGTCGCGATGGGAACGCTCAAGGCTCCAGCGCCCGTGAAGGGATTGGCGGCGAATTTTTCGTCGATGCCGCGGATCGCTCCCCCACCTTGCGGCAGACTGATGGTCGGCGCCCTGAACTCAGAAGCCCCTTGACTAGCGGCTTCCGGGGAGGTGGAACCTGCGTTATCAGGCATCTCTTAAATCCTCACGATCGCGGCTCGTCTCGGTCTGGCTTTCAGATACCTATACAGCACTGCCAAGGTACCGGCGCGACATCAAGCCGAGCGCGCCCAAAGCCACAGCCTCTTCGATGACGCAGCTGTCTACCTCGTCTCCGTGGACTGCTGCAATCAAGGAGTAAAAGACCAATCCGACATTTATCTCGGCCAGAACGTAAGGATGCCTATATAATTAGGCCTGCCTAATTATTCCTGTCATCGCTCGCGCACGAGAACCTGCTGCGCATCGCGCGCTTTCTCGCCGATACACAAGCTGGTAACACGGGTTGTCAAGGGGCGACCGCATGCATAAGCGCAGTGCTCCGCGCCGAGCTTATGGGACTGACGTTGTCACGCGATCACTTCTCCATTAATTAAAATAGAAGAGGCAGAACCAAAAGCAAGGTATTTTGGTGAAGTTTGAAGTTCATGGTTTTGTCATAACGGCGCCAGCGGTCACCTTGTCTTTTCGTTGGCCGGAAAATGCTAGGCGTAGAAAAGCACAAGAGCCACATTCCCCGCGCTCGTAGCACTGGCGGACGCCGCTAACAACGACGGCAAGTTCAGCTTCGTGTCGCGAACGAGCTAGCGAGGGAAAGACGACTTCTGAAATGTCGTTCAACTGGTGGGGGGCCTGCAGGTTGCACGAGACGTTAGTAATCGTCCACGTCCGGTTGCCTGATGCCCCGGGACCGTCGTCCCGCCCGGTCCACACCCACCAAGCCACGCATAGCAAGTGGCGACATGCAATCATAAGCGGTGGGAACGCTACATCTGCGCCCCGTTAATCTAACCTTCAGGTTCGAAGATTACTATCTGAGCAGAGCGTTCACCACGTCTTTCCGGGCATCTTCCAGCATCGCCCGCATTTGTCAGTGACGGACAGGCTGCTTGCAGTGGTTACCCTTTGGGAGGCCAATTGGATTCCACGAGAATTGAATCTATTCCGCCCGCCCGCCCAGCGGGGCAGGTGAATCCCAATAGCACAAGAGTCGGCCATGCGTCTGAGAGCGTCGCCGACACGATTGTTGACCCCCATATAAAGGATTCCTTGATATTTAGCCGGCGTTGCCGTTGCATGAACACTGTGTTTCTGCAAGCGCATGCATGGTCCGGTCGCAGTCCTGCAAGCCCTATACCACGGTGCGGATTCAGCAGCCTCGTCAGAACCCCGCGCTTCGGGGCAGCAGAGCCGTCGTGCGCATGCACGCCCTCCGACTTTGTGTCCCCTGGACTTGTCGAATTCACCGAGCACCGGCGAAAGAGCACGCACTCCGGTCCCCTATTCCCATGAAATGCTTTGGGCTCCGTGTGTTCGGTTTCCTTTCAGCTTGCTTTGCCAACGGCATATATAACGAGCATGTTGCACCTACTGAATTCAATGAGGATGTTTCCCATAAAGCTGAAAATAACTGCGTAAACATTTCTATAAAACGTATTGCGAGTTGATAAGTGAGGCATACTCAACATTGTTCAGTGAAAAACGATCAGCGGCGCCTCTTCGGTTGCATATACTTCACTTCGTGTCCGGCGCGTCTATTGCTGGATCATCGCACCTCGGGCCAGAAATAAAAAAAAGACAAAGCCAATCGTCCTCGTAATGTTGTGCCGAGCATTCGATGGAAGTCGCGCCCGTGACACTGGAAGAAAGGGTCTAAAGCGCTTTAGCGCCGCGTTGCGCCGCTATCTGCTTGAGTTGCTTAAAGGTCAGAACGATATCATCTCTTTCATGGATACGTTACCGCCAGGAAGCGCCCGCCCAGCAGCCGACGCTGACCGATACCACGAAGGGTTCGTCACGACGCTCCTCCAGAGCAGCGCTCCTTGCGCGCTCATCGACGAGGTCGGTGCGATCGTGGAATCAAATCCGCCTTTCGACGCACTTCTTCTCCCCACGAACGGCGCAATGCTCGCGGACAGATTCCAGTGCAGCGTCGACCTGCCTGCGGCCTCGGCTGGCGCGCCGAAGGCGATCCACGGGACGTATCGACGAGAAAGCGGTGAGCGCGTTCCAGCAGTCATGCATGTGACTCCGCTGGCGGGGCGTGGACAAGCGAGGGCTCTGATCGTCATGACGGACGGCGGCGCTTTCCGCCAGGCCGAAGCGCAGCGGTTCGAAAGCACACCTTGTCCAATACTTCGAGTGGCTGTTGACGGCCGGATAACCTTTGCGAACCAGGAAACAAGCAAGTCGTTTTCGCTTGATCTAAGTGAGTTGATCGGCGCCCCCCTGTCGATGCTGTTCGACGCATCGTTCGATCCCGAAGTTGCGCAGAAGGTGGCTGCGTGCATTAACCGCCCGGGCCCAGAAGCTCTCGATGTCACCACATCTGCGTATGGCCGTCGAGGCGCACGGCCTGTCCACTTAGTTCTCACACCCGACCCTGCTCCATGCGGGAAGCCGCTCGGCGCGCTGGTCGTCATCCAGGCTGCGACCCAAACGATTCGCGACAAGATCAGGATGATTGCTCTAGAGGCTGAGCCGAACGGCTCGACCGAGGAGCCGAAAAGTGATGCGGCCACCGGTGAAGCTGGTTCCAAATTCTGGAAGAAGCAATTCGATCGGATCCTGCAGCAAATCCACACGCTAATCGACTTCGACCACGCCAATTTCGGCGTATATGCGAACGATATAACGCTGTTTCACGCCGAGGCCATGTATCCTCCGGACAGTCCAAAATGGCCAGCGCGCTGGATGGATCTTCCGCCTGGGATAAAGGACTTTGTCCTTTCGGAGAAGACATGGATTCCCAACGTGCCGCGATTCGTCGAAGAAAATCCTAAGCTGCTCGAGAGTGAAGTCGTGCAGTGTTACCTGGAATTCGGAGTCAACTCGGCGGTGACGCTCGTCGTGCGGCAGGGCGACCAGGCCACCTCGGCACTGACGCTTTGTTCGAAGGAGTTTGCCAAGTACAAGGACGAGGACCTCAAACTCCTGCGGGAGCTGCATCTCGAGCCGGTGCTCCTGCGCTACGAAGAGAAGATCACCGCCGAGCGACAGCAATTCTGCGACTCGATCAGGGCGGTTCTCGAAAAGCCCGGGCGGCTGCGTGAGGCAGCGACGAAGATAGTCGACGAGATCGCTTCACATTTCAAGTGGGACTATGCGGGGCTGTTTCGCGTGAACCGGCACAGGGAACGGTTTGAGCTCTATTATCAAAAGGAATCACATCCGGACTTCCTGATGCCCGCGAACTACCAGCAACCCATCAGCAACGGAATGCTGGCATCGACACTTGAGGCCGATTGTGTGCGCATAGTCGATGAGATTGGCGGGTCCTGCGAGCAGTACAGATATGTCGGAGGAGAGAGAGGGGGCCCCGGGCGCAGGAATCTGAAGTCTGCGATGACTATTCCCATCCACCTCAATGGTCGGCCCCGATGGGTGTTGAACGTGGAGTGCGAGGCGTCGCACGCGTTTCGCGGTCCGGACGAAGCTACGCTTAAGGGCGTGATCCTGAGCGTCGAGAAAGGGCTTACGCATCGGATGCTGTCTGACATGAAGAAATGCCTGCTCGAGGAAACTGACCGCGGTGTCGTGGTGGTCGGCACGGAAGGCTCAATCATGGAATTGAACGAGACAGCGGAAATTCTTCTAGGCAGAGACGAAGCGCGATGTGTTGCCGGAAGCGCCCTATTGAGCGAATTTGCCGCGGATGACCACTCCCGAGAAGTGCTCGAGGGCCTGAGCCACACGTCGAAACGTCGCATTGAGCTGAACGTGCCGACCGGCCGCAATAAGGTAGTTCTCGCGACCCGTGTTGATCTCGATTCGAGCTTCGATACCAGCGTCTGGTTTCTTACGGATGTCGAGGGCGTGGAATGGAATCGGAGCATACGTTTTCTCCGCGAGACGGTATCGGACGTTGCGCAGCAGACCCGCGCGCCGCTCGCACTCGCGTCCTTGCTTGCTCGCGAATTGCCGAAAATGTTTGGTGCGACCGGCCCAAAGACCCGTTCAGTGGGCGCGAAAGCACGCGCAATCAGTACGGAAATGCTCGCAGAGATCGGAAAAGCCGACCTCACATTCGAGCGTCTGGCGGAGGCCGTATCCATCCGCAAAAATCCGCTTCGCGTCGAGGAGCGAGTCGACCTGCTGCACTGCGTAATAGACGTGCTTGACTGTCTGCCGGAGCGTGACAGGGCGAGCATAGATGCTAGGCTCCCGGAGGAATGCGTGTACGTTTCGGGCGACGGCGGTCGCATCAGGTTCGTCGTGCGATCCATTCTTGGGCATCTTATTCGCGTGCGCCCCGACGATAGTATTCGGATCGAGGCTTCGCTCAAGGTCGTGGAAAATTACGCCAAGCTCAAACTCAAGCTAAAGGTTCCGTTCGAACCGGTCGAGGGGGGCAATGAGCAGTCGTCCGGTATCGACAAGTTACTGGCCGCATCGCAGGAGGCGCGAGAAGCTGCGAGCCTGTCATTGGGTCCGATACGAAAAATCGTAAGAGCTCACCACGGGAGGCTGGTTACCAAGGCGGACTGCGTGCCCGCACCCGACGGGTCGCCGCGCTGGATTTCGTTCAGCCTTTCTCTTCCGCACGCATGAGGAGCATGCCATGGCAAGAACAACAGTGCAGCGGCCGATTTTGATCGTCACAGGAAAGGACCAGACTTCGACAACTATCTCGAAATCGCTCTGGGACCTCGAGTCCGCAAAAAAGCAATATCCAGAACTGAACTACTTCCTTGACCGGCACCAACCTATGCGTCTCAATACCGTGGAAGCGGCAAAGGAACTGCTTAGTCCAGGCGCTGGAGCGAACATCACTCCCGTCCTTATCATCCTTGACGCGCTGGTGTTGCAGTCAACGGCGCCAGCGGCTAGGGACGGCGCTGCCGCCGTCGACTTCATGGAATGGCTGGAAAAATTCCACCCAGCCATTCCCATATTGGTCGTTGCGGCCGCGTCAACTGAGAATGTCGAGCGAAAGGTGCTGGCTCGAACCAATGCTTCGCTATGGCGCATCGAGTTTTCCGACCTGCGCAACGTCCTGGCCGAAGCCCTGGCCGGCATCGCGCCCGCGAGTCCCAAGGTTCCTCGGGCGTGGGCGACGCGACGCATCACTATTGACGTCGGGCGTGACTCGGCACGCTATCGGGTCAGCAATGGGCGCTACGAGTTCCTGTCATCGAGCCCCATCTCCTACGAGAGACGCTCCACGCTCGATCGGTTGATTGCCAAGGTGGAAGGATTTACTCCGTGGCCTGCTACAGGACAACTCGTGCCGAAGGAACGTTGGTACGAGGATGCAATAGAAGATGGCCAAAAGTTGTTCGACGTTTTGATCAGAGACACCGTCGGCACCCATCTTATCGAACTGTTGAAGCATCCTCCGCTCGCTCCGGAGACCGAGCCACCCAAGCTCGATTTGCGCTTTGAGATCGATGTCAGTCTCTCCGACTACGAGAAGCTCTTCAAGCTGCCGTTTGAACTTGTCAACGACAGCGATTTCGATGGCGTGCTGTGCTCGCGCATACCGATGGCACGCCGCATTCGCATCAACCGCGGCGATCTGGAAGATCTGCAGGGCACGGACACGTTTGCGGACGCAGGGCGTGCGCTACGAATCCTGTTCATGGATGCAAATGTGAGTGGCAATGTCCGCTTGCAGAAATCCAAGAGCCCCGTCATGACGAAGAGCTACACCTTCGCGCCGCTCAAGACAACGACGAAGGAACTAGCCATTCTTCAGAACTGTGCTGCAATCATGGGTATGGAGAAAATGGAACCTCCGGAGGTGGTCGGACGGTTGGACGACGGCTTGGTCGGAGAGAGCCTGCGCGAGGAACTGCGTTCGAGATTGATCAGCAGGCGCTTCGATATCTTTCATTTTTGCGGACACTCGATCACTCTCGATGATGGTCTGACCTATCTCATCTTTCCTGGCGAGCCGGATGTGCCGTTCGCAGTATCGGTACGCGACGTCGCCGACTGGCTGCGCATGGGGCGTTGCAAGATGGTCGTGCTCTCGTCATGTGAAGGCGCGTCCGCATTGACCGCGATCGAAACCATGAGGAGAGGCGTGGAAGGCATGCTCGGTTTCCGGTGGAAGGTTGAAGAGAACCTTTGCGTGGAGTACTTCCAAAGGTTCTACGAGTCGTATCTGATCGGAAAACAAAGCTTTTGCGAGTCGTACCGTTCCGCTTGTAGTCAACTGCAGCAGTCCAAGGACGGGTCGCCCGCATGGGCGTCGGCGTTGGCAGTTTTGCGGGACTAAAGCGGGGCTTGTCCCATTCCAGTAAACCGTATTGGGAGTCTGACCGTGTTTGCCTTCATTGCCAGCATATTCGACCGCGACTCCGCTGGAAATGCGGACGGCGTGTTTTCAGTACCGAACCGGCGCAATTTCGACAGCACATTCAAAGCAGAAGCGGATAGCGAGGATCCCCGAGCCCATCGCCTTCGGGGCGACCCGTTTGTCCCGGAAGAAAGCTACTTTAGCATCAGAATCGTCGAGATGCGGATGGCCGAAGCCGGCAACTACGTTGCCACCTACCTTCCGATGTGTAGTTGCTTTCTCCGATACAGATACGGGACAGCCGAGCGTGAAGTGCCTTTCATCGTTGGATACGACATGATCCGCGGTCTGTTAGGCAAATGTGACACATCGAAGGGCGCTGGCAACATCGCATTCACGAATGTCTATGTGGTACGGGACGCTCCGGTCAAGGCGGGCGGCCTGACCATGTACGCAGCACTTTGTCGCGTCTCCGACAGCACCTTCGCTCGCGGCATGCTTGATCTGATAGGCGACACCGTCGCTGCGATCGGCGGCCCGGCGGTCGGACTTGTCGCCAGTACCGGCATCAACATGACCAAGCGTCTTGGAACCCTGCTCGGCTCGGACGGTGTTATGACCCGCTTCGGATTGTATGACGGCGACGCGCTCGTCGAGAGCGGGTATCGCGTATTGGCAGGCGCTGGACTCGATGCAGCCAGACTCGAAATGAAGGATGGCCAGCTGCGCCGGATGAACACGCTGGGCGAACTCACGCCAGTCGACGACGTCGACTACCTCATCGTCGCCTTTGAATATAGGAAGACGCTGCTCGATCAGTCATTTGGGTCGCTCGCCCATTTGCCCTTTCATGCGAAGTGGACCGAGTTGGCAAAGAAGCTCGTGAAAGGAGAAGCTGCTGGTGCCGAAGAAGACTTCAAGTTGCTTAAGGCAGAGATCGTGGCATCACCCGATCTGGTGGAAGCTGACCGCCTCGGGTTGCTGACGACTTATGTTGCCCAGTTTGAGGCCTGGCGCTACGCCCAAGCCGGAACCCCGACTGTAAGGGCCGGCGGCGAATCACTGAGCGCCGATCTAAGCGATTGTGCAGACAGACTGGAGGACAGCCACATGGAAATAGCGGCTCGCCTGCTCCGTACCGCGTCGAAGCATGTCAGCGTGTTTGACAGTGAATGGGCCGATCCCGCTAATGCGCTCTCCGACGACGCCGTCTTCAGCAAGATGCAGCAAATCAACTCGGACATCCAGACCGTGCAGGCCGATCCCGGGTCGTTGGGGGCAACAACCGCCGAGCTTCTCGCCGCCACGTTCGCGACTTGAATCGAGTGTCGCCCCAGCGCGTCGAGAGTGGCCGCGAATCGTCACGATGTCTCGCAACTTGATGCTGGGGTGGCTGAGTATTCTTTCTGTCCGCTTTCGGCGTATCCGTCAGCGGAACCCGTGTTGACGGTGTCGTGCGTATTTCACGCCAAGCTGGACAAGGATTTCGCGGCAAGCTGGACAGGCTTTTCACACGAAGCTGGACACGGATTTCACGGCAAGCTGGACAGCGATTTCACACCAAGCTGGACAGTAAGTTCGTAAAGTAGCGACGCAGGTCAACCGTGGCACCCTCGACGATTTCGTCGGGGCGTCTACATGGCATTTCCAAAGTTGACCATGCGTAAAATTCGAGAAGCGCTGCGCCTTCATTTCGATTGTGGCTTTAATCATCGGGAAGTCGCTCGCGCGTTGGGCACGTCGCCCACGACCGTTGGGCAATATGTTCGCCGTCTGGAGCGTGCCGGCTTAAGCTACCCGCTGCCGCCAGCACTCGGTGATGTCGAACTCGAGGCACGCCTGTTTCCGCCACCGCCGCGCGTGGAAGGGGAACGTCCTGCGCCGCACTGGCCGACCGTGAGGCGCGAGCTCGCCCGCAAAGGCGTGACGCTCGATCTGCTCTGGAACGAGTACAAGGCCGAGCACCCCGACGGTTACGCGTACACCTGGTTTTGCACTCGATACAGCGAATGGGCGAATGCGCTTCCGCTAACCTTGCGGCAAACACATGCTCCGGGCGAGAAGCTATTCGTCGACTACTCAGGCGACAAGGTTGCGATCATCAATGCGGAAACGGGTGAGATCCGGGAGGCCGAATTGTTCGTGGCCGTACTGGGGGCGTCGAACTACACCTATGCGGAAGCAACCTGGACCCAGCAGAGTTCTGATTGGATTGGCTCTCACATTCGAACATTCGAATTTATGGGCGGTTGTCCTGAGATCGTCACGCCCGACAACCTTAAATCGGGCGTGCACAAGCCGAGCTTCTACGATCCCATTATCAATCGGACATACGGAGAAATGGCCTCGCATTATTCTGTGGCAGTCATCCCAGCCCGCATTAAAAAGCCCCGTGATAAAGCTAAGGTCGAGCAAGGCGTGCTCCTTGTCCAGCGCTACATTCTCGCCCGACTTCGCAAGTACCGCTTCTTTAGCCTGACCGAGGCAAACTCCGCGATCGCGACACTCCTGGTCGACTTGAACAACAAAGCCTTCAAGAAGCTGCCGGGATCGCGCCGCAGCACTTTCGATGAATTCGAGCGCTCATCGCTGAAGGCGCTTCCGTCACTGCGCTATCAATATGCTGATTGGAAGGTAGCGCGCGTGGGGCCTGATTACCACGTCGACATCGACGTTCACTATTACTCTGTACCGCACCGCTTCGCGCGTCAACAGGTCGACGTTCGATATACGAACGGGACAGTCGAGATTTACCACCGAGGCACGCGTATCGCCGCCCACGCGCGAAGCACTCGGCGCGGTCACCACAGTACGGTTAATGCGGACATGCCGCCTCATCATCAAGAGGTCAGTGGGTGGGGGCCGCAGCGTCTGTACGACTGGGCTATACGCATCGGGCCGCACACCGCCGCCGTGATCCAGCACCTGCTTGGCGGCCGGCAGCACCCCCAACAAGCCTACCGCGCTTGCCTTGGCGTCCTTCGCCTCGGCAAAGACCACGGCAATGCACGGCTGGAGGCCGCGTGCTGCCGTGCCATCGATCTGAAGGCGCCAAGCTACCGCTTCATTAGCTCGACGCTTAAGAACGGCCTGGACCAGTCGCCTCAGACAGAAACGGATCAGGCCAGCTTACCGCTCACACATCCTAATGTGCGCGGCCCGGACTACTACCATTGAAGAGGCCATATGCTCAAACATCCAACGATCGACAAGCTTCACGCGCTGAGGCTGAGCGGCATGGCATCCGCCTTGACGCAACAGCAGAACAATCCTGATATCGAAGCGCTGGGCTTCGAGGAGCGTTTAGGCTTGCTTGTTGAGCGCGAAGCAAGCGAACGCGAATCCAGGCAGACATCATCGCGCCTTCGGCGTGCCAAACTGAAGTTCTCCGATGCGGTGGCCGAAGACATCGACTACCGCACCCCGCGCGGGCTTGATCGCGCACTCATGAGCCGCTTGCTAACTGGCGATTGGATTCGGGAGAAGCACAACACGCTAATTATTGGCGCGACCGGCCTGGGTAAGACCTGGCTCGGATGCGCGCTTGCCAATCAGGCCTGCCGTCTAGGCTACACGGTGGCCTATCTCAAGATGCCCAGACTCGCCGAGGACCTCGCTATCGCGCACGGCAGCGGTCGATATGCGCGAGCGCTCGCGCAGTGGGCCAAGACGGACGTACTGCTGATGGATGACTTCGCGATGGCGCCAATGCCCGACAGCGCTCGGCGTGATCTGCTCGAAATACTTGATGATCGCCACGGCCGTCGCTCAACCATTGCAACAAGCCAGATTCCGGTCGACAACTGGCACGGCGCGCTCGGCGATCCAACGCTTGCCGACGCCATCCTGGACCGGCTTGTTCACAACACTTATCGAATCAACATGAACGGTGAATCGATGCGAAAACTAAAAATTAGTTTGACCGAAAACCAGCAGTCAGAGTAAAAACAGAAACCCCCCTGCGTCGCTGCGCTCCGACTGTCCAGCTTCGCGCGAAACACCTGTCCGCCTTCATGCGAAACGCGTGTCCAGCTTCCGCGAAATACGCATATGGTCCATGCCATGACCATCTCGCGCCAGAATGCTTCGCCTTGCCGGGGGCGTCGGGTGCCCGTCGGTATAGCCGTCTCTCCCGTAGCGTCGTCCATCGCCGTGCTCCGTTGTTACGATGGCTACACCTTCGCACCGGGCTTGCGTGCGTTCAAGACGGGATGCGCTGACGGATACTGACGACCGGCCGCTGCCGATCGGCGCCCTGTTCTCCCCGGGCCCTGCGTCCAGTCCGGACGCGCCCGATATGGTAGCGGAATTAACGGACATCAACAAAAGCCAAGCCTAAAGGATGCGGGGTGACGACATTGAATTTCCAAGACCGCCTGATTCGGAAACACGGGGTCAACTGCTGCGAACCTTCCGTCTGTCCCGCGCTGCTGCTTTTGCCGGTAATGATTGTGGCTTCAACGTGGAGAGGAAGTCCTTCGTTTCGAACTTCATATGGTCATCGCAGTAGTGTCCGGCGGTTTGCGGCTCAGAAACATAAAACCCGCTGAATTCCCTAGGGCTAGCTGGCTGGCGCCGATCTCCCAATGGCGGCTCGTTCGACACCAGTAAATGCTTGCCGTCCCATTCGATCTCGAAAATAGAGCGCACGTCGTTCAATAGAAAGTGAACCGAAAGTGAATGCTCGCGTGAAAGCTTGTCCAGAGCGGCCAACGTCGGATCGTTTTCTCCAAGTCTGTCCGAGATGTATATGGTAATTTGTACGCCCCGCGCGAGACACGACCGAATCCTTCTGAGGATATCCCCGTCAATCTTGGAGAGAGACGGATTGGTCGTCGTGATCCGGATCGAAACCTCAGCAGTGTCCAAAGCCGAAGCAAGATAGTATTCGCCCTCGTGACATCGGACGGGAACTACTGGAATACGGTCAAGCTCCCGTGACACCTCCTCGAATTCAGATTCATAGCGAGCCTTCTTTTCTAGTAAGGAGTCGCTTCGCTCCTCGCCAAGGCGCATCTCGACTGCGCCCAAGTTGAACAGGAGGACGCTTCTGCGTTGAACGAGCGAAGCCACGTTCGGCCCTCCATCGCTCCCGCAGACCAAGTCGCGATAGCGTTTGCGAATCGCTTGGCTCCCTGCCTTGTTTGCGAAACCTCGCTCGACGCCGATTAACCTTGCCAGGCCCACCTGCGCACAGGCCGTGGTCAGCTCATTATCAATCGAACCATTCACAGCGAGACGTAAAGACAGCTCCCCACTGGATGCTCTATAGACCAGCGCAAGCGACGGCCTGAATCTTCCTAACGACTTATGAATTCCCGTGACCCGAAGCACCTCGAAACCCGGAGCAGTTGAATCCAAGGGAGAATTCGTCATCGTTCGCAGTTTATTGATGTCACCTACGTCCAGTTCAGCGAGTTCTGGCTGGCCAAATGCATTTGAGATCGGAGCGGTAATTCCAGACGGATCAGCGCGTTGTTTCGTATAGACAATGGTTCTCTCGAGCAGGCTCCTCTGTATTGGATCCCACAGAAGATACATTCGTCGGTCGGAAGGACTGGACTCCCCGTTTTCGCGCAATGCTTCTTTCCCGCGACGCATGAGCACATAGTGCCCGAAGGCATTCTTTCCTATGTACTCTCCATCGCAAAGGCTTTGTAAAAGACCTTCGCCGTAGGTGACATCCACGCCGAGAAATGCACAGATATCACTGCACTCAAATAGCCCGGAATCGATCACACGCAGACAGAACTCGATCGGCGCGGGCAGAGGCCGGCGATCAAGACCGATCACGTCAACAGCAAGGAGTTGTACGGGCAGATGTACCGTAAAATAGTCAACGAGCGCCTGTCCCTCAACCGCGTCGAATCTGCGTGCGCTTTCGTTTTGATCTCTCATAGCTCTTCCAGCAAGCAAAAATCGGGATTTGCGCGGACGTAATCGATCACATCGCGAAACGGATTCTTGCCTTTGACTCCATGACAAAAGTCAGCGTCCCCCACGATCACGAGGGCATCTCGTGCTCGCGAAAGCGCCACGTTGAGCCGCTCCTTCTCCCGCTGAAATCCGATCTTGTTAAGGGAGTTCGACCGCGTGACGCTGTACAGGCAAATGTCCGCCTCTCTTCCCTGGAACGCATCAACCGTGTTCACTTCAACCTTGAAGCCGGTGTGCACACCGATTTGCTGCGCTATCTGATCACGTAGCAGAGCGACCTGGGCCGAGTAGGCAGCGACAACCGCGACCTCCACAGGTTTTTTAGCCTTCCGAGTCTGACGGGAGATTGCCTTGAGTTGTTCAATGATCTCGTGAGCCTCGGTCCCATTCTCATATGTATTTCCTGGAGTCTCGGTCTCCGCGCGCTTTGGCTTCTTCGAAGTAGAAAGCCATGTCACAGCCTTGGGGTAGACGCGCACTATTATGGGATTGCGTTCATCATCTTCCCTAACGTTGATGAGCTTTCGGTCATAGAAGACCTGACTCACCAATGAGCCAATCGTGCTGCACATTCGACGTTGCTCAACAAGCTCTTCGACGTTCTCCGATGGCAGGCGCGACAAAAGGATGGAAAGAAGACTCTCCCTCGCCTCGACTGAAAACGGAGATTCACCGTTCTCGTTGCTGTCGGATTCGATATGCGGCGGAAGCTGCCTTGGATCACCGACCAGAATTGACCGCCGGCTCCGCGACATTGGGACGAGGGTCTCCGTGGCTGTGGCCTTGGATGCTTCGTCCACGATACATAGGTCGTACTCATCCTGCTGGAACGCTGGAGTACTGCCTAGTCCGATACAAGTACCCGCAACAATTCGGGCTTCTCGAAGGACAGCGCCATGGAAGGAGCGCTCAGATCCCAGCCGGTTCAACCAGTCGAGATGCAATTGCATGAGCGGCAATAGATCCTTGCGCGCGCTGTTCGTAGTGACAAGACCATCCAGCAAGCTTTCGAGATCACAGTCCTCGGCATCGCTGAAAACGGAACCCAGTCCATCCAGCTTTTCCAGGCTCTGCCACGTTCGGCTCAAACGCGCCTCAACCGACTCAATGTTTCTTCGAAGATCGTCTTCTTCCGTCAGAGTCTCCTCGGTCTGTCGCAAGATCTCGTGTGTATCGGGCACCTGGCCATCTTCGATCTTTTGTAGACGTCGGTCGTTAATCTCCAACTCCCTTCCCTTCAGTCTTTTTTCTCGGTCGCGTAACTCCTTAAGCACGCCTCGAGTCTCAATGTAGCTGCGGCCAAGCAACTCGACTTTGACTTCATAAGCGCTGATACCCTTGCGCTTAGCGTATGTCTCCATAAACTCTTCAGAACGTGCCTCAGCCTTCAGGCACCAGTCCTTGACCTTTCGCTCCAGTGTCAGCCGCTCTACCGACTTATTGACCTTGTGGGAGTTCTCAGACCCGAATGAAACGATGCGCACTACATCTTCAGCCAGGCCTTTCTCGTCCAGTTTGGCAATGATGTGGTCGAGAGCAACGTGTGTTTGCGATGAGAGAAGAATGCGCCTCGTGGGGTACCGCTTCAGATACGCACTGATCAGCTCTGCAATCAGCGTGGTCTTCCCCGTGCCGGGCGGCCCATTCACGACGAGCAGGCTGCTCACTTCCATCGCCTTGTCGAGAACTTGACGCTTGTCGTCGCTCAAGTGTTCAGGGAACTGGAGGCCTGCGGGCTCTGGCGGCTCAGCTGAACCTGGATCCGACAGGACATTGCCGATGACAGGACTAACAGCCCTGCCTGCCCTGATATCCTCGAGTGCGGCGCGTTGCTTCTGGAGAGCCTTTCTCTCGGCCTCGAAATTAGTCTGGAGGACCGCATTTGCGCGCGGTATATCCGCCCTTTTCCCGGAGCGGATGAAAAGCTTGACTTGATCCGCCTGGACATCGATGACAGTCAAGATTATCGGTTTTCCGCCCGCCGCCTGAAGGACCAGAGACGCCCCGAGCTCCTCTCTGTCGAAGTCGCCGTCAATCGTAGCTACCAGAAACTCTTCTTCGTCGTCTATCCTTCTCGCGAGAAAGTCCTTTTGCTTGGTTTTATAGAGGCGTTCCTTTTCCCGCAGAAATTCCGACCAACAGTCAAACCAGAATGAACGTTCCTTCTCCTGCAGTTGATTGGCGAGGACATCGTCCATGATCTCAAGCCGGCCGATGAACGTGCGCAAATCGTCGCGGGCCGCTTTTACGTTCCGAACCGATTCGGCTCGGAACGAAACGCCCGGCACAGTGGCCTGTGTTTCGCGGATTTCTCGTGCACGGTCAGGCGTGTGAACGGTCAGTTGGTCGACCGACAGATCGTGGTCCCCGACTTTACCCCTCAGCCGTATCGTGGCACCAACAATCTGAATAATCCCAGTCCGGACATCGCAAGCAGCAGTCCAGCCACAATTCAAGTCGTCTATGACGTACGGCGCGCATTGCCCCTCCTCCAGACCGGAGTACTCCTTTCTCAACACGTTTATGCACGCCTCGCCGAGCCGAATATAGGCCTGCGTCTGGATCTGCGCCCTTGTGAGAGCAGCAGCGTGATATGCATCGAGATCCGCAAGCAGGACAGTGGCTGCCTCCTGACGCTGGTCCGGCGAAACAGCCAAGGCCTTCTGTAAGGTCCCTTTGGGGCTGGAAAGCTCGCGCATTCCATCTAGCGCAAGACGCAAGTCTTCTTTTGTATGGAATACCTGACCGACGAGACACGACGTTGCGATCGCCGCCCATGAATATATGTCTCGCCTAGCACTGTGATAACCATCGTCCGCTTCTTCAGGCGTGTACGGCGGCGATCCCGATTGAAAAAAAGTCAAGCCGAGCTGCGGCAGATCCGTGTTACGCGCTATGCCGAAATCGACGATCTTCGGCAACCCCGCTCCATCAAACAGGACGTTCTGCGGCTTGAGGTCACGATGCGCCCATTGCCGCTGGTGCGCATAGGCCAACGCGCGAAGCAAGGGCCGACCGAGTGTTTCATAGAAATCGCTCCAGCTCACGGGGCCTTGCTCACGGATGCGCTTAGCTAAGTCACCACCCGGCAGCCATTCAAGCACGAGGTAGGGGGTGCCGGAAACGCTTCCGCTGTCGAATAGCTGGACGATGTTCGGATGGCAAAGGTCGGAAAGCGCGCGCTTTTCTCGCTCGACCGAAAGCCCCGATCGCGCGTAGTCTGCCCCTGGCAACGACACCTTTACAGCACGATCAAGCTTGTTTCCTAAGTCGGTCGCGCGACAGACTGCCGACATGCCACCATCGTACCGATCATCGGTGATCTCGTATTTGTCATCCAACACCAAGCCGGGTGTGAGGGGAAAATCGCCGTCCGCCATCGCGGTTCGCCCCGGCTCATCTCTCAGGTCCATTGGTCTCGTCTCACACAAGCTGCAGCGATTGGCGAGAGCCGACCGCGAGCAGATTTCGCCACCCATCCGGGTTCGTTTTGTCCCAGCAAGACTATCGTGATGTTAGGGACAACGCAAACACAAACCTGATGCGTGGCGACTCCGATTGACGGGAGTGCCGCGCGATCCCACGTACGTCGTAGGTGAGATCTGTGCTGCAAGTGCGGAGATCAGCACACTATGCGCTTCCACATGCTACAAATCCCGTCGCAGCAAGCGCTTCTGCGCCGGCGAGCCGCGAAGGCTTTCACGCAACCATGGCTTTAATTGAACGTCATCGGGCGGCCGCGTCGTTGTTGTCACGATGTACTGAAACAAGGGCGGCGCACGCGTCACAGAAGCGCCGGATGCCAAGATGCGCGATCGCCTGACCGGCCTTCGCTAATTCCGCGACTGACGTAACAAAAAACGGCATCGTCTCAACCAGTTGAGATGCAATCCCCGCTTCGTTGAGCCGCCGGCGCACGCACATCATCAGGTGATCACCGACGCGCGGCGCGAAGAGCGACCCGGGGTGCCGTCACTCGCTACGTTGCGTGGGACTGCCAGGCGGCATGTTGACGTTGTCGACCTCCGATATCTGGACATCGGACTGCGGTTCATCCAGCGGTTGCGCTTTGATCCGCTCGACATAACCCCAGAACGGCTCGCCGGCAACAGTCGTGCATGTAAGTCGGTAAAATGTTTCGCGGGGGTCAAAGCCACTGAGCATTTCCTGGACGACGTACGTGTCACCTTCGGCGAGGAACCGGATCACCTTGCTGTCCCGCGCTGGGCGTTCGAACAAGGGTTGTCCCACATAAGCTGCCGGAGTCTCATAAGGGTTGCTTTCGCTTGCGGTACGCGCAGCCCGGATGTGCTCATGCTTTCTGCGGATTGCCTCGATGGTCAGGTCAAGGCATCCGGATGCATTCTCACGGTTTGCACTGTTTGCCGCGTACGCAGCCGGAAGCCGGATGTACCATGCCCCACCTACTTCCAGCCGGATCACCTGGGGAGTCAGGCGACGGATGTTGTTGAGGGTCTGTGTGTTGATTCCCCATTCCATCGCATCTATTCGCCAGGTCTCGTGATTGATCTGGACGTAATCGAAAGGAGTCTTTACGTTGTCACGAATCCATTCGGCGTTGCGGGTCCAGTAATGAGCTTTCCACCCAGATCCCAAGATGGCGAGACCCAGGAGGCCGCCGGGCATAGGCTCGTTCGCTGGTCTATCTCGATACGGATAGATACAGTACTCGTTCTCGAACTCCAGAAAGAACGCCTTGCGCGCAGCGATCAATGCACGCGCATATTCGCCACCTGCCAGGGCAGACGCCGCGTCATCCAGAAAAGGCCGGGATACCGTGTTGCCAATGAGTTCGGTAAGGAAGATCTCTCTCAGTGGCTTGCCGACAGCTGAATTCAACACTGCGTCCATGGCGACTTTGGCCGCATTCAAATGGCCCTGGACCGTCAGGGGTTCCATCAATTGACCGTAATGCTTTGCGGTCACCCTCAGCTTGTTCATAGCCTTGAGGGTGCCGGATTTTGGCACCTTGATTCCTAGCTGACCGATCGCCGCAATCATTTCGTCGAAAGAGAGCTTTTCGATCGAGCGTTCTTCGTCCAACTGTTTTTCGATCAGGACGGCGAGAAAAACAAGTTCAACGGCGTCCTGAAGGACGATCAATGCTGCGGTTGCCCGATAACGGTCGCCAAGCCCGCTTTGCCGCTCCACCTGCTCGAGGAGCGCGCGCGCCGTTATGAGAGTCTGAAGCGTGGCGTCTTTCACGATGGGATCTAGCGGTCAGCGGATAAATAGGATGCCACAGGCGCAACGCGAATGGCCGCTACAGCAATTTTCCGCGGGCTATGGCCGCAGCCGCTTCGTTCGCGGCGGACCGCTGTCGTTTTCGTCGGCCGCTGGAGCATCCTGATCGGCGTCGCCTGGCACTTCGGGCCGCCGGGCCGCCCGCTGAAGTTCCGCGCGCAGCCGTGGCCACCGGATGGTCCTGAAGGCCTCGCTGGAGACACGCTCGCCGGGGATGCCCGGCATAAAATCGATACGGAACTCGCGCGCGGCGGTCCGCCCGGCCGAGCTTTTCGCCAGCGACGCCACCCGCTCGATTGCCTTCAACGCCGCTTTTTCATCGTCGCCCTGCAGGAGTTCGTCGATATAGGCGCGTGCCACCAGGACGGCAACGCGGGCTTGCATCACACCGTCGGCGTTTCGCTTGCCGGGCAGCTGTTTCAGGTTTTCAATACGACTGGCGAGCACGTCGAGCGGGTTCATTACCTGGAACTGGACCGCGCCCCAGTCGATGGTCGACGCGCGCAGGCGAACATCATCCGCATCGAGTCCAACCACGCGATGGATGACGTCCACGTTCACAAATTCCGTCTCGCTGGTTGGAATGGCAACCTGTCCGACCATGGCCGAGATGTCGCTCTGCGGCGGAAACGTCGCCACGCCCATCACGCCGTTGGCGATCGCTATGACGTCCTGGCGCTTGCCGAGAAAATCGGCATCGTCGCTGATTGACTTGTCGCGTAGGTTGATCTGTTCCTCGAGTCCATAGTACGAAATCCAGACGGCGAGTGCCTGGCCGCCGACGAGAACCGCGTCGGCCGAGAGCCTGGCGAGCACCTGCACGAGGAGCTCCTGGGTAATCGGAGCCTCTTGCCTGCTCAAAAGCCGCCCGTATTGTGACGGACCTTGAAGGTTCGGACGATGGCCGGCGCAATGAGGTACATCGACTCCTGCGTGCGCTCGCCACTGCGCACGAGCTCACGCGAGCGCGCCTGACGGTCGCGCTTGGCCGCTTCGAGAAACTCGTCCCTGGTGGGCGTGTCGGTCGTCTGCTTGTGCATGTGGGTCTGCCGTGCGTGATCGCCGCGCTGCGCTTCGGTTACCGAGCGCCGACGGATGACTCCATTATAGGGAAGTCAGCGGCAGCGGCAATCACGCGATTGCGCGGCATGTGCGCGGTCGTCCGGCTGGCCAGGCGCCCACACAACTGAAGTTGTTGTCACGGTTGTGCATCGCGAAATCTCCAGCGAACCTCCGGCCCGTAAGACTTCCGGGCCCAATCGCAATTCAACTAATGTTGTAAGCATCGCGTCGATGTCGGCAACTGAAATTGTAACGCGATGCGCGATTTCAACCAAAGTTGGATCTCAGCGGGCAGCGGGGAGCGGCCAGCCGGTCGTCGCGCGCAAGGTCGGTGGCCTGTTCCGGCGGCGACACCAGGCAAGGTGTGCTCCGAAGGGCGGGGCGCGCGGGTAGTCACGACTTCAGTTGAAATCTAGTAATAACTTCAATGGTGCAAGCGCGCCTCCGCTCACACAACTAATGTTGTAACTATCGACGTGTGGCCCGGAATCCCGCGGAGACCCCTGGCCAGCAAGGCACAGAGGCGGAATACGATTTCAACCACTGTTGTAACCATCGCGTCGACGCCGGCAACTAAAGGTGTAACCCGATGCGCGGTTTCAACAAAAGTTGTCACTCAATGTGCGGTGGCGCGCTGCTGAATGGTCGCAATGTGCAAGGTAGAGAACCAGTTCACGCGGCGCGACCATGGAACGGCGCACCGGATGGCAATGTGCCCGGGTAGTCACAAAATTAGTTGAAATCTGGACACAACTTTAGTTGCGTGAGCGGCCTCTGGACCCTCCTCCCCGCAATGTCCGCAAATGAAGGGTATGAAAGCCACAACTAACTAGGCCCTTCGTTTCCGGACAATTCTGCAACGGCGCTGATGAGAGCAATTTTCGGCGCAACATTCGACAATCAAGCCTCACTTGATGTCTACTATCAAAACTTTCTAAAATTTAATTTCCCGGTGATAACTTTCATTATGTCAAATCATAGTGTGCATCGAAAACCACCTGCTCAGCCAAATATTGAGGAGATCCGGAAGGACCCCGTCTGACTGCGCCCTAACGCTTTCCGCGTAGCCCCCCATCGGCCGCCGACCCGCTTGCGATCCGTCGATCATGTGCAGCATAATGCACATAATATGCTACATGGAGCCGCACATGGGCAAAGCCCTCGAAGTTCGTCCGCGTAAATCCACCAACGTCACCTTGCCTCCCGAGGTGCTGGAGCGGGCCAAACAGCTTGGCATTAATCTTTCGCGCGCGAGCGAGCGCGGTGTACGCGAAGAAATCCAGGAGGCCGAGGCGCGGCGGTGGGCCGATGATAACGCCGAACTGGTCGCCGCCTACAAGGCGATGGTCGATCGCGACGGGCTTCCGCTCGCGAAATACAGGACGTTTTGATGGCCCGGTTTGATCTCTACGCGAACCCTGACATTGAGACGCGCAACCTTGCACCTTACCTGCTCGACGTGCAAAGCGCCTATGTCGGCATTTTGCCGACGCGCATCGTAATTCCGCTGCGACCTGTTCGGCACCTCGCCTTCTCCGGCAAACCATCCGACCTTCTTCCCGTTTTCGAAGTCCACGGCGAAGAATGTTTCCTTGATACGCCTGCCATGAGCGCGGTCCCCCTGAAGGCTCTCGGCAAGTGCATTGGTTCCCTTTCAGATCGACGCGAGGCCATCCTCGCGGCGCTCGACCGGATCTTCGGCGCATACTGAGCGACAACAAATCGACTTTGTTCCTAAGGGGCGACCGTCGTATCAGCGAATCAACCTCGAACCTCTGAATATTGATTTCGCTGTTGCGCTTCACGCTGATACGGCCCCGGGAAAACCGCGATTGGAGATGCGATGCAATTGGACAAGCAACAAAAGAGGCTCAGGCAAAGTGGCGTAACTATGCGTCCTGGCCCGCCAAGCTTGCTGGCAAAGGTACTGGCCGTGGTGATAGGCGCTGCCCTGCTCGTCGTGGGGTTCGCCGTTTCGCTTGTAATGTTGGCAGTGGTTCTTGGAGCAGGAATTGTGATCGGCGGTTTTGTCTGGTGGAAGACGCGCGATCTGCGCAAACAGATTCGTGAGCAGGCAATACGCGCACAGCAGACGCACGAGCAGCAGGTGCGCGAGCGCGCGGGCCAGCGCATGGATATCGGCGACGTGATCGAGGACGTAGAGTTCCACGACGAGAATCGACAGAAATAAACGCTGCTACGTGACTGCGCATGCGCCGCCGCGCTACCGGTTTTGAGGGTTGCCGCAGCCAGATTCGATACAGAAAGTACGATTACCCCCACTCGCCCTCTTCGTTCATTGATTCGCGCCTTCGCTCAGGTGTTGCGCGAGCCGCGCAAGCATTGCATCGCTGCAATTGCTCAACTGTGACGCTCGTCCGGCTTTTGGCCCTCCTCCATGCTACCCGCTCCGCACACAACGGCCGGAATGCCCGCATTCGTAAAGAGCCCGCCTTCGGTGCCGAACGCTACGGTGCCGAAGTTGTCCGATCCGCTCAGATGGGCGAGCAGACGCGGTGCGTCGCTGTCGGGCGACGTGGCGAGTCCAGGGTACGCGTTGAGCGGCTGGAAACGGATATCGGTATCGGCCTGCACCTCGCGCATCTTCGGCAGCAGTTCGGTTCGCGCATAGGCCTGAAGACGACCGGCGACCGTGTTCGCGTCGAAGCCCGGCACCGAACGCACCTCGAAATCGAATTCGCATTCGGCAGGCACGATGTTCAGTGCAGACAACCTACCTCATCTCGCCCAAGCTAAAACGGCAAGTCGCGTGGGTCGTCCCGTCGCGCGAAACGCATAGCTGCATGTGCCCAAAGCGTCTTCCTGTTAGCGGCTATTTCGACCGAGGACGGATTCGTGACAATCCACGTTGGAAATTTTGAATTCTTTTCGTGCAGAGCATTGTTCAGACAGCGCTCGGCAAACTTGACACAGCGCTCGTTAATGGCCGGATCGCTACTCAACACTCCTGCGTTGCCGGACCGCCCCAAGGCCCGGTAACGCAGAAAGCGCGGCAGCGGATAAGTAAGGTCCCACGCGACGGCCGGCATCGAGGCTGCGTTAAAGCCTGAATCGTCCGGCAAGAAATACGCTCCCAAGTCAATGAGTCTGCCACTCGCCTCAATCCAGTAGTGAGCGTACGCATCCTCCGAGTTTGCGAAACCTTGCATTTTCGCGCGCTTGCCATCCCTCGCGACCACGAAACCAACAAAATCCCCGCCCACGATTTCCGCTTCGACGCGGGCGTCAGAAAGCAGTGCATGAACCCCGCCTGCAGCGTACAGACATCGTTTGTAGTAGCTGTCGGGAATTCAGCCTCAAGGAGGCCACCGCGCCCGCCGGATGGCATGCGGTCCTGTCCACTCGATAAGTTATCCTTCCCATAGGCAACTTCTCAACCTGCTTTCCTATTTGCATCAGAGCCCGAAAATCTACGCGCTTGCAGCGGGCGCGAACTGCCGCCCAACAAAATCGATGTGCGCGAACATTGCCTGCTGCGCTGCTTCCGGATTGCGTTCACGCACCGCCAGGAAAATCGATTCGTGCTGGCGCATGCGCATCGCGGATTGCACGGCTGCGTTCGCGTTGTTCGCGGTCGCGTCGAAGGTGTTTGCGGCGATATGCTCGCGCAACATGGTGATCACGCCGGCATAGAACTGCCCAAGCATCCGGTTGTGTGCCGCGGCGGTCAGCGCGGTGTGAAACTCACCGTCCATTCGTGCTTCGGCGTCGACATCGTGCTCGATGACCGCGTCGTGCATTCGCGCGAGCAGCGATTCCAGTCTGTATAGCTCATCCGGCGTCGAGCGCTGCGCGGCGAAACGCGCTGCCGCACATTCAAATACCATCCGGAATTCGAGTGTCTCCTCGCGCAGCGGCGGGTGCTCCGCGACCAGTTGCAGCCACGGTGACGTCAGTGCGGGGAGCCGCTTCTGCACCACATACACGCCACTGCCGCGTTTCGTTTCAAGCATCCCCTTGCTGACCAGATGCCGGATCGCCTCGCGCACGGTTGGCCGCGACACGCCGAAATGCTCCGCAAGCGCGCGCTCGGCGGGCAGACGCCCCAATACGGCCCAACTGCCGTCAAGCACATTTTTCTCGATCTGCCGCACAACATTGTCGAGGATGCCGGAAGAAAGTCTGTGAAATCCCATATCTGCCCCAACCGAAGTGGCCTGACCAATTTGCGCCGCAGCGGCGGAGAAACGACCATGTGCAGGAACGGACGCATTGAGGAGATACAAGAATCACGGGTGCGTCCGTCCCCCACGATTCAGGAGAAAAGCATGACGGATTCTACTTCACTGGTCATCAGGCTGCATGCGGACGACGACGTGGCGATCGCGCGCGGTCCGATTCCGGCGGGTACGACGCTCGCCGAGGCCGGTGGCATCGTTACGCGCGACGACATTCCCGGCGCGCACAAGGTTGCGCTGCGCGCGCTGAAAGCCTGCGATCCGGTCCGGCGCTACGGGCAGATCATCGGTTTCGTCACGCAGGCTATCGAACCCGGTGCGCACGTGCACACCCAGAACGTGTCCATGGGCGACTTCGCGCGCGACTACGCGTTCGGCAAGGACGTGAAGACTGTTGCGCCGGCTGCGGAAGCGCGTACGTTCATGGGTTTTCGTCGCGCCGACGGTCGCGTCGCGACGCGCAACTACATTGGGGTGATCAGCACGGTCAACTGTTCCGCAACCGTGACGAAGCTCGTCGCGCAGTATTTCTCCGCGCCCGGCAAGCTCGATGCGTATCCGAACGTCGACGGCATCGTGCCGGTCACGCACAGCTTCGGTTGCTGCATCGATCACCATGGCGAAGGCGTCCAGCAATTGCGTCGCACGATTGGTGGCTATATCCGCCACCCGAATTTCGCGGGCGTTTTGGTGATCGGTCTTGGTTGCGAAGCGAACCAGATGGGTGCGTTGTTTATCGCAGAAGGTGTCGAGCCGGGTGCAACCATGGTGCCGCTCGTAATCCAGGAGCAGGGTGGCACGCAGAAAACCGTCGACGCGGCAATCGCGGCGATCGAGACGATGCTGCCGGCCGCGAATGAGGCCAAGCGCGAGCCGTTGCCGATCTCAAACCTGAACATCGCGCTGCAATGCGGCGGCTCGGACGGTTACTCGGGGATCACCGCGAACCCGGCGCTCGGCGCAGCGGTTGATCTGCTCGTGCAGCATGGCGGCACCGCCATCCTCAGCGAGACGCCTGAAATCTATGGTGCCGAGCACCTTTTGACGCGCCGCGCGATCACGCCAGAAGTGGGCGAGAAAATCGTCGAGCGAATCCACTGGTGGGAAAGCTACGCGGAACGGGAAAAAGGCAGCATCGACAATAACCCGACGCCAGGCAACAAGGCGGGGGGGCTCACGACGATTCTCGAGAAGTCGCTCGGCGCAGTCGCCAAGAGTGGCTCGACTCCGCTGATGGGGGTCTACCGCTATGCCGAGCCAGTCGACACGAAGGGGCTCGTGTTCATGGACGCGCCAGGCTACGACCCGATGGGCGCGACTGGGCAGATTGCGAGCGGCGCGAACCTCGTTCTGTTCACAACCGGCCGCGGCTCATGCTTTGGCGCGAAGCCCGCGCCGTCGATCAAGCTCGCGACGAACACGAAGATGTACACACGCATGGTCGACGACATGGACATCAACTGCGGCGACATCATGGATGGCAAGGTGACCGTCGAGCAGAAGGGCCGCGAGATCTTCGAAATGATCATCGAGGTCGCGTCTGGCGGGCTGAGCAAGAGTGAGGCGCTTGGGGTCGGCAACGAAGAGTTTGTGCCCTGGATGATCGGCGCGCAGATGTAAGCGCACGGCCGAACCAGCCCGTGGCTGAGCCCGTAACAGGCTGCGCAGCCTGCGAGCTCCCCTATTCCATATGGACAACGGTGGCGCGCCATGTCCACAAAAGCGGGCGCGTCGACCGACGGAGACGAATCAAAATGAAGATCAAGGAAACCATCGAGAAATTTCCCGGTGGCATGATGGTGATTCCGCTGCTGTGGGGCAGCGTGCTGAACACGTTTTTTCCGCACATACTCACAATCGGCAGCTTCTCAACCTCGCTCGCGCACGGCGCGCTGCCGATCCTCGCGGCGTTCTTCGTCTGCATGGGCGCCGAAATCCAGTTGAAGACCGCACCGCGCGCGCTAAAGAACGGCGCGGCGATTACGCTTGCAAAGCTCGCTAGCGGGGTGGCGATCGGCTTGCTGGTCAGCTATCTGTTCAAGGGGCGCCCGGTGTTCGGACTGTCCAGCATGGCGATCATCGCGGCGATGACCAATGCGAACATGGGGCTTTACGCGGCGCTGACCAAACAGTTCGGTGACGAAGTCGATCGCGGCGCGCTCGCGGTACTGTCGATTCTTGAAGGGCCATTCGTGACCATGCTCGCGCTCGGCATGTCCGGCCTCGCCAAGATTCCCTTTATCGACCTGATCGCGACGATCCTGCCAATTCTGATCGGCATGTTGCTCGGCAACCTCGATCGCAACATGCGCACGTTTCTGAAGTCCGGCAGTGACCTGCTGATCCCGTTTTTTGCGTTCGGCCTCGGCGCGCAGATTAACCTGCACTCGATCCTTGGCGCAGGCGTGTCGGGCATTCTGCTCGGGCTCGTGACGCTCATCATCGGCGGCGTCGTCAACATCGCCGCGTCCCGTCTCGTCGGTGGCTCAGGTGTGGCCGGTGTCGCCGTGTCGACGACCGCCGGCAACGCGGTCGCGACGCCGACCGCGATTGCGGCCGTCGATCCGCACCTCGCGTCGCTCGTCGCAGTCGCCACGCCGCAGATCGCTGCGTCGACGATTGTCACGTCGCTGCTTGCGCCTCTGTTGACGGCGCTGTTTGCGAAGTATTGTGGCGGGCGGAAAAAGGTGGATGACGGAGGGTTCGCGGGTTCACAGCTCGCTGAGCGGGTAGATGGGGTGTAGGTGTCGTTGCTGAGTCTGCAGGAGCCGAGGGCTGGCGGGGTACTGTCACGTTGTTGGCAAGCCGACGGGAGATGCGGCGACAATAGCCGGCATGAAACGAACTGCCCAATCGCACCGCCCGCCCGCCAGCCCCGCTATTTCGTATGCGAGTTACCGCTTTCCGCCCGATGTGATCAGCTACGCGGTGTGGCTGTACTACCGTTTCCCGTTGAGCCTGCGCATGGTCGAGGAACTGCTGGCCGCCCGTGGCATCGATCTGACCTACGAGACGGTGCGACGCTGGTCGGTGAAGTTCGGGGTGGGCCTTGCCCGGCGTATCCGGTCCACCGCCCTTGCGCGAGGCGACAAGTGGCACCTCGATGACGTGGTCGTAACGATCAGCGGCAGGAAGCACTGGCTGTGGCGCGCGGTAGACCAGCACGGCGCGGTGCTGGACGTGCTGGTGCAAAGCCGGCGCGACCGGCACGCGGCCCGGCGCCTGATGCGCAAGCTGCTCAGGAAACACGGTCGCGCTCCGCGCGTGTTGATCACCGATAAGCTCAAAAGCTATGCGGCGGCGAACAGGGATCTGGGGATCAACGTCGAACACCGCCAGCACAAGGGGATGAACAACCGGGCGGAAAACCCGCACCAGCCAACGCGGGTGCGCGAGAAGGTGATGCGCCGCTTCAAGTCGGCGCGTCACCTGCAACGGTTCGCTTCGGTCCACGACCAGGTCGCCAATCTCTTCATGCATTGCCGATACCACACCGACGCGAGGCAAAAGCGGGCGTTACGCACTCAGGCCTTCGAGGCATGGGAAAGCGTGACGGGCGCTCCAATGCCGGAGCGCCTTGCAGCGTAAATTAGGTATCCTTCCGTACGGTGTCATCGGTCGCACGCCGGTCAACAAGTTGACAGTACCCCAGCGTTTTATCGTGAACTACGGAGACCGCTACCGTCATGGCGAGCCAATCACCTCGAGCTTCGTCGAGTCGGCTGTCAACCAGGTGGTCAGCAAGCGTTTTGTGAAGCGGCAGCAGATGGCGTGGCGACCGGCTCATGCGCAAGGCCTTCTCCAGGTAAGGACGGCCGTCCTGAATGAGCAGTTGCGATCATGCTTCGAGCGATGGTATCCGACGCTCGCGAGCAACGAGCACGCTCACGATATCGCGGCATAGAGCCCCCGCTTTGGCGCGGTCTCCTTCTCGAAGTACCTGAACAATCTGATCGAGCAGGACCATCGAAACATCAAGTCCAGGACGAACGTGATGCTCGGCTTCAAACGGTTCAGGGGCGCCGCGACCACGATTGCCGGCATCGAGTTGATGCATCGCATTCGCAAGGGACAATTTGGGCTTGCCAGCTTGCGACTCAAAGATGCGGCTGTACCCACTACCTGGAATGCAGTCCTCGCGGTTCAATAAGGTATCCTATATAAAGATATAACATCGTTCAGACCGGCAATTTGCACCAAATCCAGCGAGCCTGACTTCCTAACCGCCCTGGCCCCGGATTTCAACCAGCGCGCGATCCAATCCATATTTCCTGAGTTTCTGGTACAGCGTGCTCTTCGCAATACCCAGGTGTCTTGCCGCAGACGTCAGGTTCCCCTGCGAGATGACGATCGCGTTGCGAATCGCCCCCTGCTCCGTCGCTTCCAGCGTGACCCGGCCGTCGCGGCAAACACGCCCGTCGTATCCAGAGCAGATCGGCTCGTTGCCCACGCGTAGTTCCGGCGGTAGATCGTCAAGCGTCAGGCGCTCTGGGCCTGCCGTGAGCAGCATGCTCTCGACCACGTTGTGAAGCTCCCGGACGTTCCCCGGCCATGAATACGCGCCGAGCGCCGCAACCACTCCGTCGTCCATCGCCGGACAAGCCCTGTCAAGCTCCGTGGCAAACTTTCGGACAAGGTGCTCGGCGAGACGCCGAATGTCCCCCGGCCGGTCGCGCAGCGGCGGAATGCGGATACTGGTCACGGCGACGCGATAGAAGAAATCCATTCGAAAGCGCCCTTCTGCAACCTCCTTTCTCAAGTCGCGATTGGTCGCCGCGATGAGGCGAAAGGTCACCTTCCTGGGGACGTTTTCGCCGAGCCGATAGATTTCCCCCTGTTCCAGCACGCGCAGGAAATGCGGCTGCAGATCCACCGGCATTTCGCCAATCTCGTCGAGAAACAAGGTCCCGCCATTGGCCGCTTCGATCTTGCCGAGCGCGCCGCCTCGGCGTGCGCCCGTGAAGGCGCCATCGCCGTAGCCGAATAATTCGCTCGCGAGCAGTTCTCGCGACAGGCCGCCGCAGTTGAGCGCAATAAAAGGCGCCTCCTTCGCCTCACTCGTGTGATGGATTCCTTTGGCGAACAGTTCCTTACCCACCCCGGTCTCGCCGAGCAGCACAACGGGCGCGCGCGAACGTGCGATCTGCCGAGCCTTGTCGATGGCCTCGAGCAATGCTGGCGCTTCCCCCAGGATGCGCTCGAAGCCGGCTGCCGATTCACGGTCAACGCCACAACGGGATGCGCTCCTGAGCCCGCGCGCAAGGCAGCGGCGTTGCGCGAACGGAACGACAAGCAAACTGCCGATGCGCCTGCCGTCGTCGATCACCGGCTCGATCCAGTCTGGCTGGATCCAGTGAGGCAGATCGGCGGGCGGTACGTATGCAGCTGAGGAGTCGGTAGCGAGTGCCAGAATGCGCTTCGGTCGGGTGAGCGAAAGATCGCCGCCGGCGGCCGCGATCGCGGCTTCGGCGTGTTCGTTGACCTTGATCGGATAGCCGGCGTGATCGAACACAACCGCACCATCGGTCGCGAGCGTCGCCATTCGGCTCACGCAGCGATCGAGCAGCCGGTAGCGAAGTTCCATTGCCCGCGCAGCCAGACGGCTTTCAATGCGGCTGGCGGCCGTGACGACCAACGCCAGGCTATGACGATTGTAGGATTCAGATAGACCGGACACATCGATGACGCCAATGATTGTGCCGTCGCGCGGATCACGGATTGCATTGGCCGAGCAGGTCCAGCGCTTGATGCCGACGCAGAAGTGCTCGGCAGAATGGATCTGCACGGGCTGACCAACCTCGATCGCGGTGCCGATCGCGTTGGTGCCACAAATCATCTCGTTCCAGGAAGCGCCAGGCAGGAGCTGTATCCCGTGAGCCGAAGCGATTGCGGCCGGGTCGCCTTCCAGATTAAGAATGGTGCCAGCCGGCTCGGCAAGGGCCATGACGGTTTCGGTCTGTGCAAGAAAATCGCGCGCGTGCGCCATCACCGGCGCGCTCGCCTCGACCAGATCGCGGTGACTGCGCTGCAACGAGTACAGCAGGTGCTCGTCCAGTGGCGGCGGCGCATGGCCCAGGGTGGGATCGACCTGTCGCTCGAGACAACGCTGCCACGATGTGTCAACGAGGTGCCGCACGACGCTGTGCGGTGTTTCCCCGCCACTCAGGAATCGTTCCCAGGCAGCCATGATGACTGCTTCGTCGCCCGGGTTCGAGAACATCTGGGTGGCATCCGGCATGCTCATAACCTGTCTCCTTTTTCATGACCCTGCGGCAGGTCTTCGTCGCCAATGTCGCGCGGCGGAAACCGGGCGCTACCGCGTGCCGCACGCTTTCCGCGAACACGGACCGGTCCGCAAGGCCGCCTCAAGGGCAAGTTGTTGTCCGTCAAATGTTGGCGCGCATCGACGCGGACCGATCGGCGTCGGGCTTTGCGGGATTAACAATTCGGCTCGCGCGTCTCGCATGTTGCGACGCAACATGCGAGACGCGCCAGGCTCGTACGAGGAGAAGGGCAAGATCGATGCCACTGCGAGAATGCCGGGTGAGGACACCCGTCGCGTCGCGCAGCGTTCGATTTCCGGACGACGTACGGCACGGGCACCGTTTGACTTTCGAACGGTGCCGCTTGATCGCCCGCTTGTTTGGGCGCTCCATTTTTGCGTCGCAGCAAACTGCGTGGCGCCTGGAGGGACTGCCGGACACAGGAATACCGTCCCACCCTTTTCAGGATACTTGTCCGTCCACGCGAATCGATCTGATTGGGTCAAGTGAGCGCGGGTTTTCCAACGACGAAAGATCGCCCAGTTCGTGTCCAAGATACGCGTTCTTCACTAGCCGGCGAATGACCTTCCCGTTAAGGGTTTTCGGCAAAAACAGACCTGGGCTTCGCCCTTGACGTCATCGGGCACGCCCACAGCAACCGCTTCCGACACAACCGGATGCGACATTAGTGCGGACTCATAGTCGCCAGAGCCGATTCGCTTGCCGCCCACCTTGATAATGTCGTCGCTGCGCCCTTGCAAGAACCAGAACCCTTCGTTGTCGCGATAGGCACAATCGCCATGCGCCCAGATCTGCGGCCACCGCCGCCAGTAGGTTTCTTCATAGCGACCTGGGTCGCACCAGAATCGCTGCGTCATACCTGGCCAGGGACCATGCAACGCGAGTTCGCCGACCTCGGTTCGCGCGGGCTGGCCGTCAAGCCTTAGCACATCGGCGGGCATGCCTGGGATCGGCCCCGTGAAGGACCCCGGCTTCTGTGGCAGCCCTGGGAAGGACGCAAGAATCCCGCCACCGATTTCCGTCCCTCCGGTGTAATTGACGATCGGACGCCTGCTCTGGCCCACACGTTCGAAAAGCCACTGCCACGGCGTCTCGCTCCACAACTCGCCGGTCGAGCCGAACACGCGCAACGAGCACAAGGTGCCGGGCTGGAGCCACTGATCGCCGGCAGCCATCAACAGGCGCACGAGCGTGGGGGACAGGCCTAGATGCGTTACCTGATAGCGCTCGGCGATCTTCCATAGCCGGTCGGGCGCCGGAAAGTCGACGGTGCCTTCGCATAGCACGCAGGTGGCGCCGTGCAGCAACGCGCCGAAGACCATCCAGGGGCCCATCAGCCAGCCCATGTCGGTCACCCACATCAGCGTGTCGTCGCGCCCGAAATCGAAGGCCACAAGATCGCTCGCAGCTTTGATGGGGAAGCCCGCATGCGTATGCACGACGCCCTTCGGCTGGCCGCTGGTTCCCGACGTGTAGATCACCGCGAGCGGTGTATCAGGCTCACAGGCTGCGCTTTGGCTGCCGGTCGTCCGTGCCTTGACGAGTCCGTCATAGTCGCTTTCCGTCCAGCGTCGCACGGGTCCGGCGTGTTTCACCGGAGCATGCTCCTCGAGCAGACGCTGCACCACGACGAGATGCTGAACGGAATCACTTGCCTGCACGGCACGCCGGGCTTCACTGAGCATATCGACCGGTTTGCCGCGTCGATAATAGCCGTCGGCACACACGAGCAACTTTGCCTCGCAATCGCGCACCCGTGCTGCGAGTGCGTCGGCCCCGAAGCCGGAGAATAGCGGCGAGACAATCGCGCCAATGCGCGCGCAAGCGAGCAGCAGGACCGATGCCTCGGGCAACATCGGCAGATACATGGCGACTCGCTCACCTCGACGCACGCCAAGCCGGGTAAGGCCCTCGGCGAGGCGCGAGCTTTCGTCGAGCAGTCCCGCATAAGTGATGTCCCGCGTTTCGCCCCAATCGCCTTCCCAACGAAGCGCGACCTTGTGGGGAAAGAGGCGCGCCCAGCGTCCAACCAGGTGATCGAAGAGATCGAACGAGCCCCCGGCGAACCACCTGGGCCAAACCGGGCCGTCCGTGAGATCCAGCACACACCGGTAGGGGCTCGCCCAGCCGAGGTCCAGATAGTCAGCGACATGTGCCCAGAATGTCGACGGATCCTGCGTGGAACCGGCCTGCAGGTCCGCGAGCGAGCGATAGCCGTAGCGGCGGATGAACTCCGCCAGACGGGTGCTTTCCCAGTCGTAGCCCCGTGCGAGATAGGTCTGCATCGAGTTGTCGAGTGTCGGTGGAGTCCAAAGACCTAACGAGGCCGTAAGGCGGCGCCAACCGTTGGAATGGCGCCGCCTGCGATGAGAATCGGGCGCGAGACGACCGCGCCCTCCGCGGTACGCTAGTCCGCGCGCTCGGGAACTGGCAACCGCAACCAGTCCTTGTAGAACGCTTCGATGTCCGGCTCGAAATCGTGAATCACCGGATACCACGGCGTCGGCGCTTCGACGTCGTGCATGGTTGCGCAACTCGGACAGTAATACTCGCGGTAGACCTGCCACTGGGTGTCGGGTGCCATGAGCTTCGGATAGACTTCGAGCATGGCCTCCTCTGTGTCGCGCACATAGACCTTGGCATACAGTTTCCAGTTTTCGCGGTAATCGCAGAACTCATGGCCGCAGTCGCATTTGACCAGCCAGTGTTTGCTTTTCGCCGCCTGCACGATATGCAGGTGCGGTCCAAGCGGCAAGACAATCTTGTCGGGCCACGCGACTTTGCCCTGCAACACTTCGAGATACTGGCTGAAGCGCTCATGATCTTTCGGCATGGACAGCATGCGCACAGTCGTGTCCCAGTCGAGTCGTCCATCGACCAGATTGCTGACCTGCTCTTTCGTATAAGAAGACATTTCGATACCCCTTGATTCGGTTAAATATCGACGCCAGCGCCGGTTACTCTTCGACCTGAATCACTGTTGTCACGTCAGGCAGCAAGGACAGATCCATTCGGTATTTCGATCCGTAGGACGGCACATCCAGCTCTGCTTCCGTCATGTTCCAGTCGGCAGGCAGATCCCAGAACTTCCTGAAGTCGTTGAGGAATTTCTCCGACAACCCGAAGCTGGTCGCGAACATGTGACGCACCGGGCGCGAAGCATGTTTGGTGAGGACGCGCTCGCGCTCTTCCTTCATCCACTCCCGCGTCGGCAGCGAGCGGGCGAGCCGCTCCTTGCGGATTTCGCCACGATGCTTCAGGGTCGCTTGCGCATCGACTGCCCACACCCCCGCTGCGTCCTGCGACAGCACCGCGCCGTACACCTTCTCGGCAAATTCGGGGAGCAGGAAACCGTTGTTGAGATCCTTCGCGATGGCTTCCGTTTCCCGATCGAGCGGATCGCCAAAGCCCGGACCTCCGCGCAGGTAATTGAGGTACAGGTCGTGGTTTTCGTAGCAATCCTCGGTCGTCATGCATTGCTTGTCGCGCTTGACCTTGGAGGTCGCATCGATGTGCCGCTCGTAGTCCGGCGCGTCGGGGTTGGTGTCGCCACCGAGCGGCAGCGACAGCCCCTGCGCAATGCGCTCTTTCAGGCCCGTCTTGTGCGCTTCGAACCTGTAGCCGGTGGCAGATGGATAGCCGCCCATGAACCCCCAGTCGCTGTTCATATAGCCGTTGCCCATGAAGAACATGGTCCAGTCCTGGGCCTTCCACACCATGCGCAGGGTTTCGAAACCGCACCCGCCGCGGTACTTGCCATAGCCGCCAGAATTGGCCTTCACGTTGCGTCCGAGATAGAGCAGCGGCTCAGCCATCTCCCAGATCTCGATGTCGCCCATGTCGCCTTCGGGGTTCCAGATTGCCGCGGCATGATTGAGGCCGTCCTTGATCGCGCCGGCGCCGGTTCCGCATGAGGAGGCCTCGAAGCTGTTGACCGCGTGCACCTCGCCATCCTGGTTGATGCCCCCGCCTTGCAGCCAGTTCGACGTATTGGCATTGCCTGCATTGACCTCTTCGAGATAGCCGCGGCTGAAGTACGCCTGGCCGAGCCCCCGCCACATGGCGCTCCATCCCGATACCAGGAAGTGCCACGCATAGGCGTGCCCCGTACGGCGGTCGTCCGGATTCATCCAGGTGCCCTTCGGCAAGCGGAACTCCGTGCCGAAGTAGGCACCGTCGTTGATGCGCTGGGTCGGCACCAGCGTCTGGGTCATCATGACCCAGATGCCGCTCGTGAAGGCCACGTGGTGAGCGTTATAAGTGTGCCATCCCCAGCGGCTCGCGCCTTCGAAATCCAGCCGCCATGTGGCATCGGGCCGGATCGTCATTTCCACCGGCGAGTGCATGATGGTGTCGATCTTGGCAAAGGCCGAGGGCGTCTGGATATCCTCGTGGGCGTACGGCACATCCACAAAGGCCACCTTGCGATACTTGCCGGGCAGGGTCATTGCCTTGATGCGGCTTTGCAACCCGCGACGGCCCTCTTCGATGACCTCGTAACTGAACTTCTCGTAGGCTTCGAGTCCCTCGGTGGCAATGATCTCCTCGACCATGTCGCGGACCATGTGACAACCGGCGATCCGGGTGCGCTCGTCGAGGATCCAGTATTTCGGCGTGCGCACCGAACGCTGGCTTTCATGCAGCCAGTCGCGCAGCGGCTGGTCGTTCACGCCCGTCTTGCGACAGGTGATCTGGTAGCCGTCGCCGAAACGCTGGACCTGGCCCGTCGACATGGAACCGGGCGTCACCGCGCCGGTGTCGATCACGTGGGTCACGCCGCCCACCCAGCCGATCAGCTTGCCGGCCCAGAAGATCGGCACGATCGTCGCGATGTCGCAAGGATGGACGTTGCCGATCGAGCAGTCGTTATTGGTGAACATGTCGCCAGGGTTGATGCCCGGGTTGTCCTCCCAATTGTTCTCGATCATGTACTTGATCGCGGCCCCCATGGTGCCGACGTGAATGATGATGCCGGTGGAGGTCAGCACGCAGTCGCCGACCGCGTTGTACAGGGTGAAGCACAGTTCCCCTTCCTGCTCCACGATCGGCGACGCGGCGATCTTCTTCGCGGTTTCGCGAGCGTGCACCAAACCGCCGCGGATCTTGGAGAACAGTTTCTCGTAGCCGATCGGGTCCTTCTCGCGCAACTCGAGCCGGGCGAGTCCGTTGTAATGGCCCGTCGTACGCGTACGCTCCATGATCTCGCCGCGATACGCTTTCAGGGTCTTGCCGTTGGCAAGCAGATCGGCCTGGCCGACTTCCTTGGATGACATGATGTTCATTTGCGTCTCCTCACTTCACTTCTTGCAGGTGGAACAGACGATGCTTGTCGAGCGTGGTTTCGAAGCCATCGGGAACGACGAAGGTGGTGGATGCGGACTCGATGATCGCCGGCCCCACGATGTGGTTACCCGCCATGAGCGCCTCCATCTGCCAGACATCGGCTTCCACCCAAGTCTTGTGGCGATAGAACGGGCGCTTGCCTAGACGCGCGGATTGAGGCGGTGTAACGCCTGCCTCCGGGTCTTCGGGCAGCACCGGCTTCTGGGTGGCGACAAGGCCTCGCATGATCGCGCCTGTAGCGCTGAAGCCCAGTTCTGGTGAGCGGGCAGAACTCGCGTACACCCGGGAGTAGGTCTCCTCGAACGCGTCGGTGATCTTTTCCCAGTCCGCTGCGGTGGCAGCGCCACTGATTGGCGAAGTGATCTCCAGATCGTTCAGTTGCCCCATGTACTGCATCCGGTAGCCGGGCAACAGCGTGATGTCCTCCAGCTTGAAGCCGTTGATGACGAACTCCTCGACAACCTTGTCCGCCAATTCCTTCCACGCTTCCTGGATGACCGCAGAAGCCGCCGCTTTCTCTTCGTCCGGAGCGTCCGGTGCGACTGCGATATCCACGCTCTTGTCGTAGCGGTACTCGAAGTCAGCGCACGCGCAACCGAAGGCAGAAAATCCGGCTGCCCATGCGGGGACAATCACATCCTTGAAGCCGAGGCCTTCCGTATATCCGTAGGTATGCACTGGCCCGGCCCCGCCGTACGAGAAGCACACGAAGTCCGTGGGGTTATAGCCTTTCGCGCTAATGTTGGCTCGCAGGTACTCGTGCAGGCTGAGATCGAGCAGTTCGATCACGCCCGCGGCGGCGTCTTCCACGGAGAGCCCAAGCGGATCAGCGATCTGGGTCTTGATGTGCTGGCGGGCACGTTCGACATCGAGCTTGATGGCTCCGCCGAGGAAGTTGTTGGGGTTGAGATAACCCAGCACGACGTGGCAGTCGGACACCGACACCGTATCGAGCCCGCTTTCAGGCCAGCACGTGCCGACGCGATAACCCGCGCTATCCGGTCCGAGCTTGATGGAACCGCTATACGGGTCGAGCCGCACAAAGCTGCCGGCGCCTGCCCCCACCGAATCCATTGCCACGAGCGGCAACGACAGCACGAGACGGGCCATGTCCGGATCGGAGGCAATCGCAAAGTTGCCCTTGGTGATCAGCGCCATGTCGAAACTGGTGCCGCCGATATCGCTGCATGCGATGTTCTCGTAGCCTAGTCTCTCGCCAAGCAGCCGCGACCCGATCACCCCCCCAATCGGACCGGAGACGATCGTGCGGGCAAGTTCCTTGGCCTTCCAGCTGATCGTCCCGCCATGCGTGGCCATCACCCGCAGGTCGAACTTCGCTCCGTGCTTCCTGAAGCGGTCGCTGACCTTTTTCAGTGTTTGCCGGGACGGTTCGGCCGCGTAGGCTTCGAGAATGGTGGTGTTGGTGCGATGGCTTTCCTTGCGCGACGGATAGTAGTCAACCGACGCAAAGACCGGGATGTCCGCACCGATTTTCTTCAGTTCGTCGCGACATACATCACGGGCGCGTTTTTCACTCGACTCATTCTTGTGGGACTGCAGGAGACAAATGACAATCGCCTTCGATCCGGCGTTCACGAGTTCCCGCGTTGCCTTGCGCACTTCATCTTCGCGCAGGGGAATCACGATTTCACCCTGAACATCGGTGCGTTCCGTCACACCCCGGGTGCGCGAAAGCGGGACAAGCGGTTCGTCGTAGCGGTGGGTGTTGAGGTGGATTCGTTCTTCCAGCGCGTAGCCGAGATAACTCTGGATGGCCCGCCCCATCGAGTGAATCTGTTCGAAGCCGCGATTGCAGATAAGTCCCACGTCCAGGCCCTTGCGCTGAACGACGCGATTGAGCATCGCCGTTCCGGAATAGACGCAGGTCACCAGTTCGGGATACACCTCATCGACCTCACGGCTCCACTGTGCCAGCGCATCATGCGACGACTCCAGAATCGCCAACGACTCGTCTGCGGGATTGCTTTGGGCTTTACCAACCACGAACCGGCCATCCGAGCGCACGAAGAAGGTATCGGTCATCGTGCCACCGGCATCGATGCCCAGTACCTGGACGTGTGAAAGTTGCTGTTCCATTAGTGTCTCCAGCTCTCCTTGATTGAACATCGCCTCAACGGGGAGGCGCGATGTGAAGCGAGTGTTGCGATTCGCTTCGGAGGAGTTAAAGGCAAGGGATATGCCAATGACCGCCGAATCGGCGGCTTACCGGCAAACTACTGAATGGATTGGCTTTTCCGGGAACTATCGGCGCGCTCGCGGTGAACGAGACGCTCGCGCAACGACCGGTTCCTGAACGGTCGGCCGTTTGGAGAGCGGAATTCGAACGCAGGTCTGACGGGGAGCGTGACGTGCGGGAAGTCGACCAGGTTCAACGTTACCGGCTGACACGCCGGGTGATCCCGAGGTCGTGCGCAAGCGCGTACTTCCTGATCTTCTGATAGAGCGTGCTTTTCGCTATGCCAAGCTGCGCGGCCGCCTGGGTCAGGTTGCCGTGACTTTGCTGGATCGCAAAACGAATCGACTCTGCTTCCGCCATTTCCAGCGACCGGACCTTTTGGCGCGCAAGTGCAGACAACCCAGAGGACGCCGTATCTCGAGCACCCCCAGAAGAAACAGTCGAGGCGCCGATTTCGGGCGGCAGCTCTGCGGCTGTAATGATTCCGTTGCGGGCCATGAGTACCGCGCCCTCAATCGCATTTCGCATCTCGCGGACGTTACCTGGCCAGGTGTAGTTCAGCAGGCATCCATATGCCACGTCGTCAAAGACGGCATGGGTTACGCCGTACCGCTCGCGCGAGACACTCAACCAATGCTCGATCATCTCTGGCAAATCCGTCTTGCGTTCGCGCAGCGGCGGTATGGAGATGTTCGTGACGGCCAGCCGGTAATACAGATCCATGCGGAATTTCCCGTCAGCGACTTCTGCACGCAGGTCGCGATGCGTTGCGGCGATCAGACGGAAGCTGACCTTGCGAGCTGTGTTTTCACCCAGCCGGTATATCTCCCCTTCTTCCAGCACCCGCAGCAGATGCGGCTGGATGTCGAGTGGCATTTCGCCGATCTCGTCGAGGAACAGCGTGCCTTGATTCGCCGCTTCGATTTTCCCTGTCATGCCTGACCTGCGTGCGCCGGTAAACGCGCCTTCGGCATAACCAAAAAGTTCACTGCTCAACAGATCGCGGGACAAGCCACCGCAGTTCAGTGCGACGAAGGGACCGTTTGCCCTCGAGCTGGCCTGGTGGATGCCTTGCGCGAACAACTCCTTGCCAACGCCGGTTTCGCCCAGGAGCAGTACCGGGACCGAAGCTTTGGCCAGTTGCTGCGCCTTCTGGATAGCCGTCCGCAGTGCGGGGCTCGTGCCCATAATGCGAGAGAACGCCGCGGCAGGCGTGGGCTCGGCGACCGGCATCGCGTCAGACAACGGAGCGGCGCGCCGACTGGCAGCCGGCGCAATCAACATGAAGCCGAGCGTGTCGGCGCCTTCAGTGACGCGTTCAATTCGTGCGAGAAGCAACCACGCCGGTGATTGCGGCAACATGGAGCCACCCGCAATCCTGGCGATGTCCGGGATCGGAAAAGCGTTGTCCAGTGCGCCTGATACGCCAAGCCGTGCAAAGGCGGCTGACGCCTGTGGGTTGGCTCTGACGAGACGTCCGGACTCGTCCACCACGACGACGCCGTCCGTACGACCGGAGCAGTAAGCCATGCAACGCTCCATCAGGCGCAGACGGCGCTCCATTGCGAACTTCCCAAGCCGGCTCTCGATACGCCCGGCCATCGAGACGATAAACGCCAGGCTATGCTGGCTGTAGGTTTGCGCAAGCCCCGAGACATCGAGTACGCCGAGTACGGTGCCGTCGAGCGGATCGCGGATCACCGTAGCTGAGCAAGTCCATTGCTTGATACCCGCGCAGAAATGCTCCGAACCATGGATCTGCACCGGTTGCTGCAAAGCGAGTGCCGTGCCGATCGCGTTGGTGCCACAACTGAGCTCGGTCCAGTTACAACCCGGTATCAACCGGACCTCGCCGGCGGGTTCAACGATGCGCGTGTCGCCGGCCAGTTCGAGGATCATGCCGTCCGGATCCGCGAGCAGCAGAATGGTCCCCGTCTGCGAAACGAACTCGCGTGTCTGCTGGATAAGCGGCACGCTAGCATGCATCAGGCGGTCGTTCCTGACGCGCAAGTCGAACAGAGCCCCTTCTTCCAGCGGTAGTGGGGCGCCTGCCGCATCGGGAGCCACCCGGCCATCAAGGCAGCGATGCCAGGAATCGTCAACGACCCCACGAAGGGCACCAGAGGGCGGCTTGTCACCTTGAATCAAACGCTCCCACGCCGCCATGACGCTGGCGTCCCGATCGGGACTGGAAAACCAGTCCATTGGCGAGCCTGTCTCTTTCATGCTGTCTCCGTGTGAGCACGAGTACCTCACCCCATCAGAGGGTTCGCCTTATGGCGTTTTCTTTTTGCCTGTGACGGCGATGGCCTCGGTCGACATCGCGCCGCCCCCGGCGCGCGCCGCGAGCGCCGAGGCACGTTCGGCGGTTCGAACGAAGCGGTTTCGAACGCCTCACCGCCAGGCGCAGGCCGCGGCGCGATTGGACCCGTCCGTCGCGCCACGCCTTGACGCCGCGGGTGTGCCCATCAGCGATCGACTACGACGCACTCGCCCCGCAGCCGCGGGCCCTCCGTCTGAATTCTATGCCCGAAATACAGCACCGTCCGGAAATCGAACGCTTTGCGCAACTGATACCCGTTAAAAGCGCCAACCAACTGACAAAAATACCTACCAAATCAATGACTTGATGTCACAGCGGCGATGCTGGCATGGCCCATGCGGTTAGCTGGGCGAGGGCGAGCCGCAAGACTGTTTCAGCGCTCGGTCTCGTAGCAGAAAAGCGGTCGCCGTTTGCGCGATGACAAAGAGGTCAAAGGAGAAGACGATGAACACCGGTCAGAGGTCCCTGCGTTTGCTGGTCGAAAAGTGGCTGGCGCCCACTCCTGCGATTCCGGCTCACGTCACGCGGTTTAGTCGCATGGGTACGAATCAGAGGCGCTATGTGCGCGTTGAAGCGCAACATCCGACTGGCTTGCTTGCGTTTTTTTTCTTCAGACACGATGACGGTTCGTGGTGTGTATTCCCACCCGGCACGGAAAGGCCGACCATGAAAGTGTGATCGCCCTCGGCGGGGTTGTGTCGCGATAATGGCGGCAAGGCAAGAAAATGCCGCAATGACAAGGAGTCCTTGCGACACCAACGAATAGAACTCTCGGACTCAAGAATACTACTGCACTCGCCGTCTGGAATGCTTCCTATTCAATAAATAAGGCATTCTCTGTATTGGAGACGTCTCGGCTTCACCGGCTGTTTGCACCATGTATGGACGACTCCCAGTTGTCAAGCAGTCTGACTCTCTGGCATTGGGTCGAGGTTGCAGCCATGTATCCGGGCTCGATTCGCAGCGCTCGCTGCAGGCCCACGATGAATATCCGCGAGTGGGTACCCCATCAGAGCCACGGGCTTGATTGCCCTTGGTGCAAAGCGGGTTTGGCCCACCACGGTCCGACCGTTCTGTCATCGAATTGAAGTCTGCTCAAGCAACCTCTGGAAGGTAGGTGTTGTTCTTACGCTTAGAACCTGGGCCTGTTAAACCGTCACGTCAGTTCGCACGGGAACATGGCTAACCTGGTAGACCTGCTTGCGTATTAGCAAGGCCCACGCCGTTCGGGCGTTCTTTGCTGCAAGCGCGACGGCAGCGATGTTTTTGTGCCGGCGTCGACATAGTTTCATGACCCACGAATCGTTCATTTCAGGCTTATTGGCTGCCATACGAATAACAGCGCGAGCGCCGTGAATCAGAAGTGTTCGTAGTGCTGTATCACCACGCTGATGCCGTGCAGGTTTACCTTCCCGCCCGAACCTGTCTGCTTCGACACAAGCCCCACCCACGCGGCAAACTCCCGTCCCGACCTGAACGCCTTCGCGTCACCCATCATCGCGACTGCCGCCGTCGCCGTCAGCAGCCCAACGCCCGGAATCTCGCTGATCGCCTTAACTGCCTTGTCTTCCTTCTTCCACTCGCGCATACGGCGTTCGATCTCCGTTACCTGCTCGTCGAGCTTCGTCAGTCCGTTCCACTGTTCGCGAAACGTATCGACCAACACAGCGGGCAGACGCTCCTCAATCCGTTCGAGCACGGCGGGTATTTCTTTGGCCAGCTTCTCCCCGCCTTTGCTCATGATCTCGGCGTATTCCGTCAGCAGCCCTCGCAGGTTATTGATCTGCATCGTGCGAAACTTGATCAGTTGCTGTCGCATCCTGTGCAACGCCAGCATCGCCTGCTGCATTTCCGTTTTCACGGCGACTGGTTTGCCCGGCTGCTGCACGGCCAGCCAGATCGCCCGCGCATCGGCAGCGTCGTTCTTGTTTCGTACATTGAATGCCTTTACGAACTCCGCAGGCATTAACTTGACCTCATGCCCCATCTTCGTAAGTTGCCGGGACCAGTGGTGCGCACCACTACATGCTTCCATCCCGATCAGACACCGCGCATGGTTTGCGAAGTGCTCAAGGAACTTCGCTCGCTTGATCGGCTTGTTCACAATCTCGCCGGTTTCCTGATCGACGTAATGCACCTGGAACACGTGTTTGGCGATATCCACGCCCACTGCCGTACAATTCACCACTGGTTCCTCCGATTGCCTTGGAAAACTTCGTATTTCCACGTGGGCACATCGATGCCGTTGGCCCGTGAGGATCCACTGCCTCGCCTTTCCTCCTACTCGGTCACGGGGTGGGACGCGTTCATTTCATTCTCTTCAATGAGTTCTTCTTAAACGGTTGACAGCCTCGACAAGCTATTACGCCGCGGAGCCCAATACTTCGGGGTTGATACAGGTCTGCGGCTTTTTGCCTTTCAGCACGCTGATGACGTTTTCCGTTGCGATCTTACCCATCGCAAGGCGCGTCTCGATCGTCGCGGAAGCGATGTGCGGTACGACAAGCACGTTATCGAGGCTGCTCAATCCTGGCTCGAGTTCGGGTTCGCGCTCAAACACGTCGAGCCCGGCCCCCCAAATTACCTTGTCGCGCAGCGCGGCAACCAGTGCCTTTTCATCGACCAGCGGACCGCGGGCTGCATTGATCAGGATGGCTGTCCGCTTCATCTTCGCAAGCTCGGCCGCGCCGATGTAATGCTGCGTTTCTGGCAGAAGCGGCAGGTGCAACGAGAGAAAATCCGACTCTCGCAGGAGCGTATCCTTGTCGACAAATGTCGCGCCGACCTGACGTTCGATTTCGGGATTGCGCTGTGCGTCGGTGTAGATCACCTTCATGTCGAAGGCGGCCGCCTTGCGCGCGAATTTCGATTCGATCCGACCCATGCCTGCGACACCCAGAGTCATGTTGTCAACGTCCTGGCCGATAAATGCCATCGGCGCCCACCCCTGCCACTTATCCGCACGCACGAAGCGTTCGGACTCAGAGATGCGCCGTGCTGTCGCAAGCATTAGCGCCCATGCATGTGTTGCCGTGGCGTCGTCAAGCACACCCGGCGTATTGGTCATGATCACGCCGCGTTGAGTCGCCGCCTGCAGGTCGAAGTTATTGAAGCCAACAGCGTAATTTGCGAAGATCTTGCATTGCGGGCCGGCGGCATCGAGCACTTCGCCGTCAATTGTGTCGGTCAGTAGGGCACTGTCACGTTGGCGGGGCGTTCACGTAACATGATGCGATGACGAAAACGAAATCGCTTTATCACGGCCACCGGTTCCCGGCGTCGATCATCAGCCATGCGGTGCGGTGGTATTTTCGGTTCCAGCTCAGCCTACGCGACATTGAAGAGTTGCTGTTCGAGCGCGGCGTGACGGTCAGCTACGAGACGATTCGCCGCTGGTGCGAGAAGTTCGGCGCGGGCTTTGCCCATCGGGTGAAAGCGGCGCGCTGCAAGTCGGGTAGCACGTGGCACCTAGACGAGATGTTCGTTACCCTGCGTGGCGAACCGTACCTGCTTTGGCGTGCAGTCGACGAGCACGGCGTCGAACTCGACATCTTGCTGCAAAAGCGTCGCGACAAGACCGCCGCCAAACGTTTCTTCAAGCGTGTACTGCGCTCGAACCCGGTGCCACGCAAGATCGTCACCGATCAATTGCGCAGCTATCCGGCAGCGAAAGCCGAAATCCCGGAGCTGGTCAACGTGAAGCACGTGTTCGTCAAGGCTGCGGCCCGTGTCAACAACCGTGCAGAGAACAGCCATCAGCCCACGCGGGAGCGCGAGCGGCGCATGCGAGCCTTTCGCGACCCGAAGCGCACGCAGGCTTTCCTGACGAGCTTCGGTCCGATCCGTCAGCACTTCGCACTGAAACGACATCTGCTGCGCGCTTCTCTCTATCGCAAACACCTTGCGGCCCGGTTCGCCGCATGGCGCGAATTTACCAACGTCACCCAAACTCCGTCGACTGCTTTCTGAGCCACAGTGCTTTATGCATCAACATCGACGAAGTTCCGTAAGTTGACAATGCCTGGTTTGAACCTCGCCAGGTCAGTCCACCGGAACCGACCTGGTTGCTAAAAGTCAATCGACTGAGTCTGGGCGGAATGCGTGCCGCGCGCGCTAGCCGCCCGCTCACGGATTCTTCGGCGCACCACTTCGACCAGCGACGCAACGATCGCTTCCATTGACATACCCGTCCCCAACACAGCTTCAATCCCGCGCCGTTTGAGACTTCGGGCGTGCTCGTCAGGGACGATGCCACCCAAGACAACTGGAATGGTCAAATTTCGCCGCTCCATCTCGCCAAATAAGTCAGAAACCAGGCCTAAGTGAGCTCCCGCCAGCGACGAAACACCCAGAACGTCGCACATTTCTGCACATGCAAAATCGACCACGGCGCAGGCCTGTCCGAACAATCCACCCATAACAACTCGGAATCCGGCGTCCGACAACGCGCTGCCGATCAACTTTATGCCCCTGTCATGCCCGTCTTGCCCAAGCTTTACAAGCAGGATACCCGGTGCGCGTCCTAACTCCGCTGCAAGTTCCCGCACAGCATCGCAGGCCCCCTCCCATCGACTGTCGCGCCCTCGCGCTGAAGCATATATGCCGTGGCTGATGCGCATGGCAGCTGAATACCGGGGCCAGACAGCCTCTAATGCCTTGATGCATTCGCCAACCGTCGCTCTTAGGCGCATGCAATCGATCGTTGCCTGCAGGAGATTTCCGCGCCGGGTCCGGGCGATTTCGGTGAGGTGCCTCAGGGAGTTGGTTACAGCACTCGCGTCACGATGGATCTTGACGCTATTGATCCGTCGCACCTGTTGGGTGCGCACATGCTGATTATCAATCACCATGCTCGGGACCGATACGGCAGTATCCGGGTCTGGTGATACAAAACGATTCAACCCGACGACGACCCGTTTTCCGGAGTCAGTTGACGCTTGCACTTCTGTTGCCGCCACCCCAATTTCGCGCTGCACCCACCCGGAATGGATCGCCTCCAGCACACCGCCCTGCTCCTTGATCTCGCCAAGCTTTTCCCGGACGCGGCGCGCAACCTGATCGGTAAGCGACTCCATCATGAACGAGCCCGCCCAGGGGTCCACTACGTCACACAGCCCCATTTCATGCTGAAGGATCAATTGCGTATCTCGAGCAAGCCGCGATGCATCGGCCGATGGGAGCGACAAGGCTTCATCGTACGCGTTAGTGTGAAGCGACTGCGTGCCACCGAATATTGCGGCCATCGCCTCGACGGTCGTACGGACAACATTGTTGTCGGCCTGCTGAGCGCTGAGCGAAAACCCCGAGGTCTGACAATGCATTCGCAAACCGCGAGCTTTCTCGGTCGATGCTCCGTATTGCGCCGCCAACTCAGACCAGATCAACCTGGCAGCGCGTAACTTGGCCGTCTCGACGAAAAACTGTTTTCCCACGCCAAAAAAGAAACTGATCCGCTCGCAAGCGAGATCGGCTGACATGCCGTTCGCGAGGAGTATCTCTACATACTTACAGGCGTTGGCAAACGTTAGTGCAAGCTCCAGCACTGCGTCAGCCCCCGCCTCATGAAAATGGTAGCCCGAGACAGAAAGAGTATTGAATCGTGGTGCCACCCTGGCAAGATGCTGAGCAACATCGCTCGTGATCCGCAACGATTCCTCTGGAGCAAAAATATAGGTATTTCGCACCATATATTCTTTGAGGATATCGTTCTGCACTGTGCCGGTCAGCCCGGAAACCTCCACACCACTTTCTTCGGCTGCAACAATATAAGCTGCCAGAACGGGCAGTACCGCTCCGTTCATGGTCATAGAAACTGAGACACGGTCCAAAGGGATGCCTTCAAATAGCCGAACCATGTCTTCAACGGTGTCGATGGCCACACCAGCCATGCCAACATCTGCATGAACGCCCGCGTCGTCGGAGTCGTAGCCCCTCTGAGTCGGCAGGTCGAATGCGACTGACAGACCTTGAGCCCCTTCCGCCAGAGCACGTCGGAACGCGAGGTTGGAATCAACAGCATCGGCATAACCCGCATACTGCCTGATTGTCCAAGGCTTACCGCTATACATCGACGCATGAACACCGCGTACGAACGGAGCCTCGCCGGGCAAGCTCTTCACATGCGGGATCCCAGAGATATCGCTCGCCGTGTAAAGAGGTTTCAGTTCGATCGTGCCGCTCACTTTCGGCAAACCTTTCCGGGCCGTCATGAATTTTTCCACCGTTTCTCGGTTATAACGTCGGCAATCTTCGCGCCGTCGCTCGCGCGCAAAACATGGCACCAGTGTGCAATTCCCCGCTTATCAATCCGCTTGCCGATCGTACGAACAAGGACGGAGTCTCCCAGATTGACGTTCCCGTAGAAGAACATGTCTCGGGCAGTCATTACGGGCGGCTCCTTGAACTTGTGAGTCTGCCACTCCGCTCTATCAACGAAAGCCTGAAAACTTGCAAAATAGAGCAGGTCGGCACCGTTGAAATCGCCGTTTGGACATGGATGGAATTCGCAAGATGAGACATATTGAGTATTCAAATTTGGCAGCAGCTCGCGCGAGATAGCTTCTCGGTTGCCCAGATCTGAGTTCCGTACCGCCTTACCCAAGGCAAACATCTCGGCAGCCTCCGCTGGCGGGTCGGCAATCTCCCCTGTCAGCGAAGTGAGCGTCGCTCTGGATATGGAACGGTTATTTCCCACTTCGCTACGCGTTACAAACGTTGACGACATTGAGACGCTGCAGTGCTCCTCCCCACGGGAGATCAACTCATGACGGCTGAAATGCCGTGCCTGACCGACTCTGCGAAGTGACGTGCGGATTTCGAAATCGTCGTTCTCACGCACTTTTTCAAATCCGGCAGTTCGGACACGAATCGCGGTGAACGCAGCGTAAGACCGTCGTCCGACATCGTCGAAGAAGTCCGGCCGCTCACGCTGGCCGTGACTCGCTAGCGCGTCCCAGTGCTTCTGTCCGCACTCCTTCAGAATCCAGTTTTCAGATATGCCGGTCAGGCTGAGTTGCGGCATGCCGGCACGATAGCCTTGCGTCGTCAGGTACATGACGTCACGCCGCCATGCTCTCTTGCTGTCCGCCAGCCGCCGAGCGAACCGAGACAATGTCGTCAACGATGTACTGCGCATCTCGCGAGATGCCCGAGAAGCGGCCTGAGCCCCATGTGTGCAACCACGGCAGACCCACGAAATACAACCCAGGCTGGGGTGTAATGCCACGATGATGAGCTGGATAGCCCCGACCGTTAAAGACCGGCGCATCAATCCAGCTGAAATCCGGACGGAAACCAATACACCAGATTACGCATTTGATGCCACTTCGAGCGAGATCGAGAGTCGTCCGTTCGCTTGCCGGACTCCATACAGGTTCGTACTTCTCACCCATAGGTGCGTCAATCCCGTTCTTCTCGATGAACGCGTCGATGCTTGAGTTGATGCGGTTGTAGACATCATCCGCGTCGTCGAGGTTAGCGATCAGATTTGGCGAGAATTTGAGCTGACCGTCCTGAAGCTCATCGAGTTGTCCGTACAATTCCATGCCTTCCGACGCAAACTTGCGCAGATCGATGTCGCGGCCTCCGTCGCGGCCGGTTACGTAGTGATTGGTGTTATCACGAACTCCTTCCCGCAAGGGATGCTTCTCGACTGGCATATCGTAATAGCGCATATCAGCGAGCCAATCCACAACGTCGCGGCCCCGATAAAAGCGAGCGCAGCGCGGCGCCTCGCCAACGGCGAGATAGACCTTTCGGCCGGCGAGTTGGAGGTCTTCTGCGATCTGTGCGCCCGATTGTCCCGAACCGACCACGAGCACAGCCCCTTCTGGAAGCGCTTCGGGACTTCGATATTCGGACGATTGCACCTGCAATACCTCGCCCGGGAGACGCTCAGCCATACGAGGCACGATTGGCGCGTGGTACCCGCCCGATGCCACGACGACCTGGTCAGCCGTGAAATCGCCACCCGTCGTCTCAACGGCATAAATGCCGTCATCTCCGCGCTTGACTCGAATGACACCGGTATTCTCAAGGACCGGAGGATTGACCTTCGCGATAAAGCCGTCCAGATACTCGATAATCTCGTCCTTCTTCATGAAGCCATGCGGGTCCGGCCCGCTATAGGGATGCCCGGGCAGAGCACATTGCCAGTTGGGCGTCACAAGGCAGAAGGCATCCCACCTTTGACTGCGCCAGGTATGGGTCACCGTCTTTTTCTCGACGACGGCGTGGTCGATCCCCGCCTGTTTCAGGTAGTAGCTCACAGACAAGCCGGCCTGGCCACCGCCGACCACGATTACGCTGTAATGGCCGGGCTCGATGTTCGGTTGGTTCGCTGTGACGTTTGAGAGGGACATTTTCTGTCTGCCTTTGATAGATGCGGTGAATGAAGGAGAACGCTCCGTCCTGTGGACGCAGATCGCCAGTCAACGAAGTTCGAGCACGGTGACAGCTGCGCTCTCGTCCGTGAAGCGCTCCGCCAGTTCCTCGATTTGTGCCAGCTGGTCCATGGCTGCGGAACAGGCGAATCCATACTTTTTTCGCACGCGCTCCGATGCGATGTTGAGGGCTTCCTTTGAGCGCGACACAAAATCCCGAACCGGGTAGTGAGTTCCAGGAGTGAAGAATTCGCTCACAATCACCGACGGCGAGTAGCAATCTATTTCGTGACCATCCGGCCACCGAACCTTGAAATGCATGACTGGCATAGCAAACCTCATTGATTGGCAATTGACTGCGTGGCCAGCCATTGCTCATAAAGTTGAGAATGTCGGCGTGCACTGGCAGACCAGCTGAACCGGTCGAGCAGCGCGGGAACCGCGTGTACGAAGTCGATGCTGTCGCGCGCGTCCAGCGCATCGAGCAATGCCTTGGCAATGGTCGCCGGGTCCTTCGGATCGGCCCACGAACAGACGGCATCATTCAGGTATTCGGTGAACGGCGGAATCTTCGACACAACCGCTGGCGTTCCACTGGCCAGTGCTTCCAGAACAGCAAGCCCAAAACCTTCCTGAAGCGAAACCATCGCCAGCACGTCAGCACGCCGGTAGAACGCCGACATTGCTGCGTCCGTCAACGCACCGGTCAGCACGACTGCTTCTCCAGCGCCGACGCTTAGGCCGAGTTCGCTTGCAAGTCTGATAAAACCGGAAACGTACTTATTGTGGTCGAGCAAACTCGCACCGCCAGCAATCACGAGCTGGACGTCCGTACCGCCTTCGCGCAGAAGCGCAACTGCCTTAAGAAGAAGCAGAGTATTTTTTCGTTCTTCGATGCCACCAACAGCGAGCACGACGGGCGAGCGATGAATGCCGAAGGGCCTCAGGAGTTCAACGTCTCCCTGAGCGACCGGACTGAACCGTTGCGTGTCTACCCCATTCGGCACGGCTAACGCGGTGACACCGAACTCCCCTTGCATCCGTCGCGTCCATGTTTCGCTCACGCAAAGAACCCTGTCGGCGTCCTTCCAGGCGCGTCGCTGCCAGGAAGAGAGTTTCGGCTCGGGAAATTGATCAAGATGGTGCACAGTGCGAAAAAAGCCGCGAATCTCGCCGCTTTGCTTCATCTCTGCCAATGCGTTGCCACTAATGCTGTCTTGCGCATGCAGGATGTCAAATTCGCCGGCGCCATTTGAGCGCAGGACTCGCTTTAACGCACGAATTCGCCCATCGACCATGTCAATGGTATTGGTCGGTGCTTCATCAACAACCGCGAGAACAACTCGGCAGCTCGAAGGGCGAAACATTCTTTCACCCTCCTGCGCCGGCGCAAAAATTGTCACGTCGTGCCCAGCTTCGACAAGTGCCTTTCCGAGTTCAAGGGTGTGTACAACCCCACCACGAGGATTGACGGAGTGTGTCAGCAGCCCAATGCGAAGCATGCGGGTTGAAGTCATGCCGCACTCCGATGTCCGGGGCCGATAAAAGGTTTGTCACTGAAGTCCCAAAGCAGACCCGACTCGCCGTCCTGCGTGATTACTACCCGCCTAGAGGCGTCAACGGTCCCGATGACTGAGCAATCCAGCGACCTCTCCGTGAAGCTCCGGATTACCGCGTCAACGTTGCCCTCCCGAACGGACAAGATAAATCCGTAGCTCGGAAAAGCCGTGAGCCATCGGAAAAAGTCCACACCCGCTGGTCGAGGTATGCTATCCAGATCAATGGTGGCCCCAACGGAAGAACATTCAAGAAGCATCATCGCGGTACCTAGCGCACCTGCCATGCTTATGTCCTTGGCGGCGTCGCACATGCCCGATTCTGCAAGTTCCGGCAAAACTTCAAGATCCCCTCTCAGTCGGTTGGCAGGCGCTTTCACCGACGCATTCCAGAAAGGGTAAGGATCTTCAAATCCGCCGCGCAAATCTGCAACCATGAGCAAGCGGTCTCCGGGTCGCGCATTGAAGCTCGTCAGGAGCTTCTTCGCACGACCCAGGATTGCGACTGCAAGTTGCGCTTCTTCAGAGCGAGTGTTGCTGTGTCCGCCAATCAAAGGAACGCCGTACGCCACAGACGCCGCCGCCATTCCTGCTATTACCTCGTTCGCGCCTTCGATCCCGCGACTCCATAGAGCATCCACCACGGCGATTGGACGACCACCCATGGCGTACACGTCGCTCACATTCACCATCACTCCGCTATAACCGGCGAACCAGGGCATCGTGTTGACGAAGTCGCTAACAAGGCCTTCGATTGCAAACAGTAGATAGCCGTCGCCATCGGGAATCGCGGCACAGTCATCACCCACAGCAACCGCCTGTGCCAGATCGTCGCGGCCTCCCGGCATATTCGCAGACAGCGAAGCTACGACATCGGAAATGTCGTTCTTGTGGGCAAAGCCACGGCTGGCTCGCAGGCGCTCGGCTATTGAAGCGACACTCATCGCGGCACCCCAGCCCGAACGACGAAGCCCGACTGAGGAGTGACGCAGGGCGGGTAGTGATCGAGCTGAGCCTGCATCAATTGATGCGGGCGACCGAGCAAGGTCTCTTCGCCCAGAACGTCCCACCGCAACCGGCGGAAAAGCGGTACGTTCTGACTTTGAACGTGCGCCAGAAACCGATCACAACCCAATGCGTGAGCGCTCGTGACAGCAAGGCGAATCAGCGTAGACCCGATTTTCCCGTGACGGCGGAAGGCGGCATGGACCGCGAGCCGGGATCCGAGCCATTCGCGCGGGCCTGTCTCGTGAATGCGAACCGTACCCACGACCTGCTCGGGCAGCCCCGCTACACAGCTAACCGCGACAAGCAACTGTGCGCGTGCATCCACTTCGTCCCGATCGTCGCCCACAAAAATACCTTGTTCGATACAGAAGACTGCTCGCCGGAGTTTATGCGCCTGCTCAATCTCCCATGGCAACGTGGCCCACTTGATCCGGTATTCGTTTGGCGAGAACGCCAACTGGACATCGTCGCGGTAGTTGTCTTCACAGAACATGGCTAGGCCTCGTACGAAGACAGCGACGAACAGGCGCCACACTTGCCGCAGCCAGCCTTGATGTCGGCGGAGCGCATGTTGGCGTCGCGCAGCATCGCCCCAATCGGTGCAAGTATCGATTTCATGAATTCCGGAGTTGGAGCTGGATGATCTTCAAGCGGTGTTCCGCTGATGGGAACGAACGGGACCACGAATGGATAGACGCCAATACCAATCAGTTCTTGCGCAATATCGAGGATTGCCTGTGCGCTGTCGCCGAGGCCTGCAAGGATATATGTGCTCACCTGACCTCGACCAAAGACAGCCACCGCTGACTTGAATGCGTCCATATAGCGCGATAGCGGCACGCTCGCTTTGCCCGGCATGATCTGGGCGCGTACCTCAGGTGTGACGACTTCCAAATGCATGCCGAGGGCGTCAATTCCGCTGGCTTTCATCCGCTCGAACCAGACGTCATCGTCAGGCGGCTCGCATTGCGCCTGGATTGGAATGTCCACTGCGGCCCTGATTGCGGCTGCGCTCTCGCAAAGGACCTGCGCGCCTCGATCAGGCGTCGGCGGCGTGCCCGTCGTCAGAACCATATGCTTGATGCCGTCCAGTTCAACGGCAGCGCGCGCTACTTCCGCGAGCTGCTCGGGCGACTTGTGCGCAACAGTGCGCCCCGCCGCAAGAGACTGGCCAATCGCGCAAAACTTGCAGGTCTTGCGGCGACTTTCATACCGGATACAGGTTTGCAGAACGGTTGTCGCCAACACATCCGCGCTGTGCAGCGTCGCGATGTGCGAGTATGGGACGCCGTCTTGAGTCGTCAGGTCGTAAAAGCGCGGCGCCTTCGGAAAGCTGATGCTAGCGATTGGGATACTTCCACGCAGCAGCTTGCTCGAACCGCTTTCGTCTGGCTGGTCCGCCACAAAAGGCGAGTTCCAGGCGGTGCTCGTGTGGACGGGGACCATAATGGTTACCCCGTCAACGATCACTGCCTTATGGTCCGACGGCCCAGCACCACCGCGACGGCTTGCGGCGCCGGCGCGCGGATCGACAAGCCGCAAACCGCAAGACTGGAGTTCAGTCATCAGCTTCCGACTTGCCTCGGAGAGATTTTCATTCGCGTTCATTTGTTTCCCCACCGGGTGCCCCGTTGCCTGCGGCCGCCAATTCAAGTCCGTTCATCGGCTCCATGGGAACGGCAGGACGATCATTGATTTGCAGACTGAGAAGCTCGGGGCGTGCATAGTGCCCAACCGAGTCCATCATCCGTTTGCGTTTGGTGATAAGAGACATATCAAGATCCGCGATCACCATCCCTTCGCCCTCACGCAGAGGCTCGACGACGTGCTGCCCCTCTGGCGAAATGATTGCCGTGTTGCAACCACCGCGCAGCGCCTTCTGGAGCTTCAGGTCAGAGGTCATCGACTCGATCTGGGCATCCGTCAACCAGCCCGTGGCATTTACAACAAAGCAGCCGGATTCCAACGCGTGGTGCCGGATCGTCACCTCAATCTGATCGGCGAATATCGGGCCTACGAGCGACCCGGGAAACTGGCTGCAATGAATCTCTTCGTGCTGCGCCATCAGGGCATATCGGGCGAGAGGGTTGTAATGCTCCCAGCATGCAAGCGCGCCAACGCGCCCGACATTGGTACTGGCTACTTTCAGGCCAGCTGCGTCACCCTGCCCCCAGACCATGCGTTCATGAAATGTCGGCGTGATTTTTCGGCGCTTCAGAACCAGGCGGCCATCAGCATCGAAAATCAGCTGCGTGTTGTAGAGGCTTCCGTGATCGCGCTCGTTGACACCGAGCACGACCACCATCCGATGCATGCGAGCTCGCTCTGAGACTGCATGCGTTACAGGGCCCGGCACTACCACGGCTTCTTCGTAGAGCTTCATGTGTTCGGGTCCGGATGCAACCGGTGTCCGAATAAACGAAAAATACGGGTAGTACGGAACAAAGGTTTCGGGGAATACAATCAACTGCACCCCTTTACTAGCTGCCTCGTCGATCGCCGAGCAGACTTTTTCGACCGTTCCACCCGAACGCTCAAAATCTGGCGTGATCTGAACGGCGGCCGCGCGAATGACGCGCTTGTCGGACCTTGTATCGGACATGATGTTTCTCGCGCCTTAAACGGTCCAGGTGTGAATGACCAGCGCATCCTCTTTTCGATGCAGGAGTTGCAGATCAAGCACGTCAAGCGGATTGATGGGTCGAATGCCTTCAATCAGAGATGCTTCACCTTGTCCGTAGAGCGCCTGCAGCGCGAAGCGGCATGCGTACACCTTGCCACCCTCTTCCATGAATTTGACGAGCTGCTTGTTGAAGTTCATGTGCCCCGGGAAAGCTTCGTCGCCGAGAGTCGGGAAACCGCGTTGCAAACCGAGCGTGACGCCGGGTCCGTACAGCAACACAGAGGTCTCAAATCCCTTTCGTTGCAGACGCGTCGCTTGCAACAGGTTCACAAAGCCAATCGAGCCTTCAAATGCTACGGTGTGAAACGTCACCAATGCCTTTTCGCCGGGTTCGGCCTTCACGTCTTCGAAGACCTTCTCCTCGTAATCGACCAGATAGTCGCCAGCTTTGTGAAGGGGCGTATTGACTGCGGGCATAGCACTCTCCGAATGAGTCGTTGATGGAACAGCCGGGGGATCCCGGTGCTCCATCTAATGCAACAGCTATGCCAATCATTTGCAGACCAGATGCGATCACTATCCGATCATTCCGACGGCGAAAAACGGACGGTGCCAAAAAAAACTTAAACCCGCTAAAAAGCCGCAACCCCTCTCTGGCTGGGGGTCCGTCTGACATAGACTGGGACGCACACGCAATGGGAAAGGTCGACCCAGAGTGGTGCGAGCTTGTCGAAATGCGTGCACGCATATGATCAATGCGATCACTTGTCGGGCTGAATGCAATATTTTGATTGCATCGCGTGCTGGGCGTGCTATTTTTAAGGCCGCCACTGCCTGAATCTGATTTATATGCCGAACACCAAACATCACTGGCTCAAGACGCTGGACGAAAGTCGCAAGCCCGCATATCTGGCAATTCCTGATCTCATAGCCGATGACCTTGCAAGCGGCCGCCTGCGCTCGGGCGACCGCCTGCCCGGCATGCGCGAACTTGCGGACGCCCTATCCCTTAACTACACGACGATTTCGCGCGCTTACGCGGAAGCGCGCAAGCGCGGGCTGCTTGATACGCGCGCTGGAAGCGGCACCTTCGTCAAAGGCATTGCGAGAGCAATCGTCTCAGAGAGTGCGGCCGTTGAAATGTCGATGAACATGCCTCCGGAGCCTTTTGAACTTGCCGGCAGGCTGAGAGAATCTGCGTCGGAGCTGCTGAGGGAAGCGGACCCCTACCAGCTTCTGAGATATCAGGATTTTGGGGGCACCGCTGCGGATCGGGCCGCCGGGCGCAATTGGTTGTCCGGAATGACACCGGGCCGCAACGAAGATACGGTCCTGGTCTGCCCCGGCATCCATAGCGCCCTTGTCGCGCTAGTCTCCCAGTTGGCCCGCCCCGGCGAAACGATATGTCTCGATTCGTTGGCCTATCCGGGCATCAAGGCGATCTGCTCGCAGCTGGGTGTCCGTCTGCAAGCAATTGCCCGCGATGACGAAGGCCCGCTGCCACATGCCTTTGAGGCGCTCTGCAAGACCGCTGCGCCTCGTGCGTTTTACTGCAATCCGACGATTCAGAACCCGAGCACGCTTACGCTATCGACATATCGCAGACAGGCGTTGGCAGAGGTCGCATTGCGTCACAACGTGCCCATCATCGAAGATGACGCATATGGGCTGCTGCCGGGCAAAGCGCCCACGTCGATTGCGTCGTTGGCGCCTGAACTCACGTACTACGTCACAGGATTCTCGAAGACCTTCGGAGCGGGACTGAGGGTGGCCTATCTGAGCGGCCCGACAGCACGAAAGACCCAGCGTATGACCAGCGCGCTACGGGCCACCTCAGTCATGGCCAGTCCATTCACTGTGCGTCTCGCGACCCGATGGATTGAGGACGGAACAGCAAAGCAGATGCTAGATGCCATCCGAACCGAAGCGAACGCGCGGCAAGCCATTGCGGCGAGCGAGTTGGCGAAATTCTCGTTTATGGCCAACCCTGATGGCTTCCACTTGTGGCTGACGTGTCCTCCTGATACAAACCTGAGCGTCTCAGAGTTGGCAATAATGCTTCGAGAAAAAAATGTCGCCGCAGTCGCTGGCGCCGCATTCTCAACTGACGGCGACCCGCCAGACGCAATCCGTCTCTGCCTGGGTGGTCCGCAAAGCAGAGAGGGCTGCCGGGAAGGGATCAGGCGCGTTGCAGAGATGATCGCGGACCCTCATCACCTGCACGAGCCTATGTTGTGACAGGGCTCTGTCAAGTTATTGGGGAAGCGGCGGTAGAATGAAGTGATGAAGAAGAGAAAATCGCTTTATCACGGTCACCGCTTCCCTGCTGTCGTCATCAGCTGCGCGGTTCGCTGGTATTGATATGACTTTGCGTGTCAATAGCGATGTTGGGTTTCGGGTTGTTGCATGGACGCATGAATTTCCTGAGGGCGGCGCAGCAGTAACGTCGACGGTGGATCACACTTCTATGAGCGAAGCTCTGTCAAGATCGCCTATGCCAGAATTTTGATAACCAACTGGTTGCGGGTTTTCTGAGGCGGCTAAATTTGTCTGCGAGCCGCATCAGGACTGGATCTGGTGATCTGCGCTGCCTGATCGGTTAAAGTCCGGATTTGTGGGTGGCACGGATGGCTGGAAGTCAATGCGGGCAACCGATTCCAACGAAATTGAGCGTTAAGCAGTTCGAGCAATTTGTCTTGCCGCATCTGAGCATGGGTCGACGCGGACCGCCGCCCACACTGTCGTTGCACAAAGTCTTCAACTACGTCCTGCAACTGCTATACATGGGGTGTCAGTGGAAGATGCTGCCGATTGAAACGAATGCCGAAGGTCGTCCTGAAATCCACTACACGCGCATATATCGGGCGTTGCGGCGATGGCAGGCCGATGGCTGCATCGACAGGATCTTTACCGGCTCCGTGCGCAAGCTTCATCAGGGCCAGCTCCTCGATCTCACGGTCATTCACGGCGACGGCACGACCACTGCCGCGAAGAAGGGCGGCGACAACCTGGGGTACAGCGGACACAAGCACCTGAAAGGCGACAAGGTGGTCGCCTTCTGCGATCGCCGCTGCAACGTGATCGCACCATTCGTTTCTGCCCCGGGCAACCGCAACGAATCGCCGCTGCTGCGTGACGCGCTGCCTAGACTGGACCACATGGCCCGCGCCATTGGCATGGACCTGCAAGGCTCAACGGTCAGCCTGGACGGTGTCTACGACTGCCGGGCCAACCGCAAGGCGATTTTCAACCGGGACATGATTCCCAACATTCCCGAAAATCCGCGTGGACGTAAAGCGCCGAAGCGGGGCCGCAAACTGCGCTTTGATCCAGCCATTTTCGAGGAGCGCTTCAGGACCATCGAGCGGCTCTTCGCCTGGGAGGACAAGTTCCGGCGGCTGCTGCTTCGCTTCGAGCGTCTGAGCCCGGTTCACTATGCATTCAAGACCCTCGCTTACACGATGATCAACCTGCGGCACTACTGCTGACAATCAGCGCTGGTGCGAGCACCATGGGGATGGCGCCCCGCGCCATGAAGCGTCACGTCAACATCATCTGCAATCCTGACAAACCATCGCTAAAAATAGCATAACGATCGATCTTTTCACAACCCTCGAACCGCTCCCGCGCGCCCACGCTGCATCGCTTCTTCACATCCCGCTTGCGCTCGAGTGAAACCCGCAACCAGTTGTTCGTCACAGAGACGGTAAATGGCGGGTCTTTCCGGCGACCCGGCAGCGGCCGACAATCATGGCCGAGCAAACTCCGACAGATCCATGCCTCGTCGTGGGCAACCTAGGAATGGCCTGACGGCCGATGACCTCTCTCTCGATGCGTTTCTCGTACTGGCGGCAAGCAGTCCTGGCGGCATCGTTAGTTACCGGTCGTGCGATCGCCGAACGGATGGACCGGCCACTGACGGCTGCGGAATTTCACCAGCTTGCCGCGGTGCCGGCCGAGGCCGAGTGGTTTGCTAATCTCGACAATCCACGGACCCGGCGCGCGTACCGGACTGACCTGCAGGACTTCTTGGGTTTCGCCGGGATCTGGCAGCCGGGCGAATTCCGCATCGTCACGCGCGCGCATGTTGTTGGTGTTCAGAATTGCTGCTAGCTATTGTTCATAGGGCGCTACCATGATCATTAATGACGCTAGCGTGCCTTGCACACGCCCGACAATTCATTTCGAATAACGCGCTGACCCCTGAAGCAGCTATACTCCTTTTCCTAGAGCGGGCGTTCGGCACAGTTGGATCATCGCGGAACGCTACCGTGCGTGTCGCTCAGAATATCCCTTCATACAAGCATTAAAGTTTGTTCCAGAACTCGTCCACCAAGAACAGATGCTGCTCCTGATATCGTGTGCCACCCCGTTCGATACCGACTGCCGATAGTGGCAAGCATCTTTCGAATCACAACCCTCATGAGGTTCGATATCCAGGACCGCCGAGGGCCACGCTCGCAGAGTTACTGAACAAGTCTCGTCATGATTGTTGCACTATCGCAACAGGCATCGAATCATGCTGATTTTGCCCTATCCCTTACGCAGCAAGGCATTCGGCGCCTTCCACGCTAACATTCCGGTGAACACGGCTAGCGGCAATTATGAACACCTACACTTGCTCACCGGTCACAAATCAGATTGTCGAACAGATCCAAGGTTGAGCCATGCTGCTGTGCGGGTAGATTCCCGCTGCGGACTTGCGCAACCACTTCCTGCGGCATCCAGGTGTCTTCAATCGCGTCGATGCCCTTCTCGATCAACTGCTTGAGAAAAAACGACTGGCTGTGCCCTGTGGTTTCCGCCAGCAGTCTCAGTCGCTGTTCGATTGCCGGCTCGACGCGTACCGCGATGACCTGTGAGCCGTTGTCTGACTTCCTTCTCAACCTCTACTCCCGAATGGACTCATGCGCAGCGGACGGCGCATTCGCGCGCTGTTTTACCACAGTCGGGCGGAGTAAAGCGAGTTACCGTCGGTGTGTCGGAGCGGATTCGCCCCGCCCCTCACTAACGTGCGCCGCAGCGATTTGTAAAGATAGGTTTTCAGGAAACGCACCTCGAAACAGCGCTATTAAGATAATCCTTCTTATCACAATAGATGGCATCGTGACGCTCGGCGATCTCACCGTACGTGTGCCGCGTCGCCGTCAATGGTGGCATGCCATCAAGGGGCTTGGTGCAGCCACCGCAAGGCAGATCGAAGCGTTCTTCGCCGCCTATCCCACTCTCACCGAGCGGGCCCGTGCGCTGGTCGCCAGTCAGCCGACCGCCGTGCACGCGCGAGACCGCGTGTCCCACGATGTCCTAGCGCCGTGGGAGCGGCTTCACGTGCCACCCGGAGTCGACGGCACCGCCGGGACCTTCCGCGCGCCGCGCAGCGCCTGCACACTCGACGCGAACAACGATTACGAGGCCGTACACGCCTGGCTTTCGCTGCATGAGGCGCCAACGACACAGCGCGCCTACCGCAAGGAGGCAGAACGGCTGATTCTCTGGGCGATCGTCGAACGCGGCCGCGCGCTGTCGTCGTTGACAACCGAAGACGCAATTGCCTATCGCGCCTTTCTTTTGGCCCCATCGCCTCGCGGTCGCTGGGTAGGGCCCCCCAGGCCTCGTCACGCACCTGACTGGCGCCCGTTTGCCCGCAGCCTCTCGTCGCGGTCGGCCGCCTACGCACTATCGGTACTCGGCGCGCTGTTCCGCTGGCTGATCGAGCAGCGTTACATGCTCGCCAATCCCTTTGCAGGCGTCAAGGTTCGTGGACGCACACGGGTGGCCCCGCTCGACACGTCCCGCGGCTTTACGGACGGCGAATGGCAGATCGTGCGTTCGCTCGCCGATGGCCTCGAATGGTCATATGGCTGGGAGGCCGCCGCCGCGCGGCGACTGCGTTTCATGCTCGATTTCGCGTATGCGACCGGGCTGCGCGCGGGCGAACTGGTCAGCGCAACGCTGGGCGATGTGCTAACCGATGCGAATGGAGATCACTGGCTACGGCTGATCGGCAAAGGCAGCCGGCCAGGCAAGGTCGCGCTGCCACCCCTCGCGCGACACGCGCTCGATCAGTCGCTTCTGCAACGCGGCCTGCCAGTGACGCCTGCACGCTGGCAGCCGAAGGTTCCGTTGCTGGCCAGACTGGGCGACGAAACAGACAGCGCCGGCATCACGCCTGCCCGATTGTGGCACGTGATGCGCCGCTTCTTTTGTCAGGCGGCTGGACTGATTGAAGCCGACCACCCACCGCTTGCGGAGAAGTTGCGGCGAGCCAGTCCACACTGGATGCGGCATACGCATGCAACGCACGCGCTCGCCCACGGCGCGGAGCTGACGACCGTACGTGACAACCTGCGTCACGCATCGATCGCCACGACCTCGATCTACCTGCAGGGCGACGAGGTCAAACGGGCACGGCAGCTCGATGCGGCTTTTGGCAGGCGTACGTGAGAGTGTGTCACATCACCTGATTCCGAATGGTGAGGATTTTCGGGAGCTTACGGACCGGACGACCTGCCCGGAACGCGCGGCGAACGTCATGTCGTTTTCACCGGCGGCATCAAAGCGTTGCAGTAATATGCGATCCATAATCGAGCGGCCGCCGTACCGTGCTTTTCGAATAACACTTCTGAAAAATGCCCCCGTCTCTTGCAAAGCCTATGGTTGATTGCCCGCGGTGACTCGCGGCGAATTGACGGTTAGTTGCGTTATTGAGATTGGTTTAGCAAAAGCTGGGCGTTCAACATGGCGCCAGTGCTGCATCAAGCGATCGGCATGAGAGCAGCCGCCGTTTGGCCTGCCTGTGTCAGGAGGCAGCAGCTAATCGCGGAATGGAAATTCATCGAAGGGGGCGACGGGCTTATCGGGCCCAACACGCGCCAGACTTACCTGCGAAATTTGTTAGAGGTCAACGACCCTTCATCGGCCTGAGCCGCCATTGAGGTGACGAGGTCGGTGAGGCGGCTACAGGTCGCTTTCCTGCCGCTCGTGCACCGATGGCCGCGAATGTCGGGTCTCACTGTCCGCGAATCCGTGCTCCCGACCCACTCCGGCCGTTGGAGCTAGCGCGACGCGAACGGCGGTTTGTGAGGTCCGGCGGTCATCCGTGCACGCGTGCTGCCGTCTCTATCGACATCCACTTCCGTTCACATGACACCTACAAGGAGTGGAGCTGATAATCGAAATCAGCACAAAAAACCGTCACGTGGTCACCGATTAGGACAGACGGCGGTGCGTGTGACCATTACGGTTGCTGACAACGCTCTTCAATCCAGCCAGCTATTTCATCGAGCGCGTCTGAATTTTGATAGAGAAGGCTATGTTTCAACCCGAAGCGGGAAGAATGCGGTCCCTCGGGACTCGTGCTTAAGTTGACCGTGGTTACGATCCACTTGCCAGGTGGTGCTGATTCAGCAGTAACCTCCATATGGCCGATTGTAAAGATCAACTCTGGTCCAATGAGGAGAATCACTGGAAGAGCAACCGCGAAAAACCACGGAGCCAACAGCAGCACTCCGAATACGTGAATCAGTAGTCCAACCGTAAGCGTCGCAACAATGGTCCACGCTATGCCGATCATAAGGGCGAGTCCCCAATGCTTCCAGCTGAACAGCACGCCCGGTATCGAGCCGGACGCGATCACTGTAGAAGCAGGCCAATGATGGGCGAGAATGGTAGCCCAACCCGCTCCGATGACGAGACCGATGGGAAGCAAGCAAACGGGCCAAGCCCAAATGCCCAAGCGGTCGATGCCCTCATCGAAATCGGGTGTCTCCAACATTTCATACGCCCGTACCACGGAAGTGACCGCACGGGTCGCAACGACTGTAAGTCGCGTCACAAACCATGACCATATGTATCCCGTCGCGATAATCGCGCTGGCCTCGTCGCCGTGATGCCGAAGTATCATTAGCTGGTTTGCCTCAAGGGAAGGAACCGCAGCGGCCGCCATAACCGATTTGGTAGCACGGTCGGAGACAAGACGAAGCAAGCGTGTTGCGACTCGAAATTGAATGAGCGCGAGCAGTCCGGTTAGGATGCCGATCAGCACGCCCCAAAAAGGCCAGACGGGAAGAGGACCGAAATACCACAAGAAAATAGCACCCAGTACGCTATCCAACGATCCTACGAGAACGAGGAAAAGGAACATGCCTGCATAGGCTCGCGCATAGCGGAACACGCCGGGCAAGCTGGTCTGGGTGACGTGCAAGAACGGAGTCGCCAAGCATACGAGACCGCTGATTTGGCGAGCAAGGTCTCCGTCGGCTAGCGCAATAAGGCTTACTGATCCGCCGTGGCTGTGCGCGATAATGAAATGGTTCGCGTTGGGGAATTCAGAATGGGCTTGCCGCAAGTGTATTCGTAGCCGCTCGGCAGCTTGATTCCTTGCCGAGAAGGAGTTCCAGCCACTCCAACGGAACTCCAAGAATCGAGCGCGTCCAGCCAGCGAGCGTGCCAGTGAGACGCGACACTGAGATGAGGCCTGCGTCCATTTCCCCCACCACCCGAATGTCCCATGGACGAGCGTGATAACCACGTCCGTCGGACCAGACGTGTCCTCCTCGATATGCACCAGTCGCCTGTCGCGTATAAGTCGAAGACCATACGTAAGGAAAACAAGATATACGATGAACGCTCCGGCGAGCATTAGGCTGGTGCACAGGATCGAGATTGGCTCGGTTATATCGAATAGGGGCGGAACCATTTGTGGCCTCTGTCACCCAAGAGTTGGCTAACGCCGACAGTGTAAATGTCTAGATTAAAATCTCGGTCTGGCGATGAAAGTCGTTTACCGGTTAAACGATCTTCGAGCTTATAGCAGGCTGGCGGGTATAGTCTTCCAAAGGCAGCGGAACGGTCATTCGTTAGGAGGGGAACAGCGATGGCGGGAACGTCGGAAATGGCCGACGACGCGCGGATAGGGTCGACGCGCGAAGGTCCGTTGTCTGGGCGTAGCTGACGTTCGAAGGTCCACCTGAAAGCATGGGCCAACGGCCGTAACTGGGGGATGAACAAGATACGCGCTTATCCTCTGCGGAGCATTAGCGCGTACCTTGTTCATATCCCTAACTGGCCGGCAGTACGCGTTCGCACAAACCGCCTAAGCTGCCATTGAGAATTCCAACGTCCTCACGGCGGCACGTTCATCGAACTGGAGCTATCGGCCACGTACGGCCGTTCAAAGAACATTCGTGAATGTCCGCTTACCTGCGAGCTTGAGCCGCCAGCGCTTAGTCGTCCTTGAGTCTCGCGAGACGCCGAACAGATCGCTCCTGTACGGCGCTGCTACTGGACCAAAGCCCTATAGCACATCATCCGATCCCCCGTTAAGCTGAAATTACAAATCGCCAGCTTGCCGGGAGCGACCGCGTCGTTATATGGCCACCCTGAATAAAATCGTCGCTGTGATCGACGATGACGAATCAATTGCCCGCGCCATCAAGCGCTTGCTGCGTTCTGTCGGGATAAAGGCGGAGTCGTTTTCCAGTGGCGAGGAATTCCTGGGCACGCTGTCGTCGACATCGGGTTGGCCCGCCTGCGTGATCCTGGACTATGAGCTGCCGGGGATCGACGGGCTGGAGCTACAGCGTCGCCTTGCCCCGACTGGCGTGCCCATCATCTTCATTACGGCACACGACGATCCGGCCGTTCGCGAGAAGGCTCTTGCGTCAGGCGCTGCGGGCTATCTGAAAAAACCATACAACGGCACGATATTGATCAAGACCATTAAAATAGCGCTAGGCGCTACATAAAGCGCTGTACCCTTTAGTCGCTGAGTGTCCGGTCCAACGTTTACTCCAGCCATAGGTACGCAGCGGGTGGCAGTCCGGAGTGGGTCGCGTGCTGTCCGTCCTCGTCAGGCAGGCATCGGCCAGTTTCTGCCGCTCGAACGAATGTCGCGAAGGTCCGCTTGTAACCTGACATGTGACGGACGTGATTCCACTGCGAGTTTCTCCGTTCATCGGTCAACGATCCATTGGCGGCGCGTGGTTGTCTGCGCGCTGCGATTTGCCAGATTGCTGGTCTGAGGCCGGTGGAGTAGGCGCGACGTGCACGGGTGATCACGGAGTCCAACGATAAACAACGATGCTGGAGCCGTTGTAGTTGTCCTTCGTGACCACGTACTCCCCGGTCGATCGAAGGTACGATCCAAGACCGTACATCGAATCCATGTCATTGCCGACGTACACATTGCTGGGGTTGCTGTTGATGAACGTATTGTCCAACCTGCCCGTCGTCAGGTTGAAGGCATCGATGTTGGGCACAGTGTGGACGTAGCCAACGAACAGGTAGTTGCCAGCAGCAGTGAGGGACTTCGGATTGGCGCTGGTGAGCGTGATAACCGGGTTCGGGTTGGTTGTGTTGCCGGCGAGCCACCCGTGGTAGACCTCTACGCGGGTTCCGATGCCGGTCCAGTCCGTGCTGCCCGTGATCCGCTGCCCGAGAATCATCGTGTCGCTTTCGGGCAGGTAGATGATGCGGCTCAGGTCACCGATCGATGCAGGAACCGGCACGGTTACGGGCGCTCCCCATGACGGCTTGCCGTTCGCATCGAACCCGGTCAGCGGCCAGTGCCAGATCCGGTTCGTCTTGTCGAGCCCGGCCCACACGTCGCCCCTGCTGTCGAGGCAGAAGCCGTTGCGAACCAGCGCAGTGGCAATGAATAGCGTGCCCGGCAATACCCCATCCGGGACGGCAGTGTAGCCCTGGGCGGGGTCAAAGTGGAAGAAGTAGAAGCCGTCGGGGTTCTGGTCAGTGGCGACCAGCACCCTGTTCGTTCCAGCGCTCGCAACCATGCCGAAGTGCAGGCCGCGCCCCCGGTAAGTCACGTCGAGGCGGGGGTCGGACGGATACGTGAACGGGTCAACCGTGTTGGCGACAAACTTCCAGTCCGCACTACCTGTGCCTGAATAGATGTTCACGCCGGAATAGAACAGGGTTGCGTCGGTCGCCGGATCGGGAGCGGCTATCGCCTCGAAATTCAGTGCACGCAGGTTGTAGAGGAGCTTGCCTGTCGGGCTGTATGCGTAGAGGTCTGTGCCTCCTGTGCGGCCATGGTCCCATGAACCTCCCCACGGCTGGGAAAGGATGTAGAGGTTGCCGGCCGAGTCTTTGCCGATGCCGTCGATGCGCGCGAAGCGCAGGCTCCCCACCTGCCCTTTCGTACCAGTCGTTGTATCCAGATAGCCACCCTTCACCCCGAACGTGCTTTTCAGTGTCCACGTGCGCGTGTCGTAGATCTTCGCGTTCTGGTCCGGTCCTGCGTCGCCGATCCAAAGATACTGCGTGGTTGGGTCGAAGTAGAGCGCATGCGGGACTTCGCCAGTGGGCAGGGTGAGCGTATGCAGGATCGTCCCCGTCTGGCCGACCTGAAGGACGGTGCCCTCTGCCTCCTGGGCGACGAGGATGTTGCCATTGCGGTCGAATGCTAGTGCGCCGGGTTCAGTCACGGCAATGTCACGCAGCCAGGTGCCATTGATGTCGTAAAGTCGCATGCGCGCGCACGGGTTGTCGCTCGCCACCCAGAAGTGGGACCAGGTGGCGATACCGGTGATCACATCGGCGCGCCGCTCGGTGGTGTCGCACGAGACCTGGATGTTCTGGTCAAACGCCCCCGTCACCCGGTCGTATCTGATCACCAGGCCGCTCGAGTAGACCCCGTTCACGCGTCCCCACTGGCGCGGCGCCCAGAGCTTGGTGGCATTGCCGGTGATGGCACTGCCTTGTGGTTCACCATGCGCGCCAAGGCTGCCGGCGTTCAAACCACTCTTGTAGATCGCAATGCCGCCCTCGTTCTCGTCCCACATGGAAGCAGTGTAAATGGTGCCTTCTGGCGCAACCCACATCGAACGCGCGGCGTTACCTACGTGAGTGGCGTTAGTCCCAAACGTATTCGCTATCCAGTCAGTCGTGTACTGGCCCTGACATTCTGACGCGATCGTAGCGCTCAGCATTGCCGCAAGGAATGCGGCACAGATTCGTTTCATGACGTACCCCCAATTTGCAACACGTGCAACGGCCACCATCAGGAGACCGGATGGCTGCAATGAGGTGGCTGGCAAGTAAGGATGCGGTCTGGCGCAATCAAATCGGCGGGCCGCACAGGCCGGCACGTTCCGCGCCGGTTTTGTCAGTCGAGGGACGTGCTTCTGAAAAATAGTGCTCCGGGCGCGAAGCCCGAAGACCAAACCGAGCAGAAGTGTGCGATTGCGTACGTTGGCATTTTCATGGCACCGTCACATTAGCCGGCTGCCGCACCTGGCCATGCTGGTCAACGAACGACCGATCCACCTTTGGACGCCGCCGTTGAGATCGGCTGGAGACGGGCCGAAGTGGGTCGCCTACGGCCGGTTGCGTCAGGCAGAGTCCATCGGCCATGGATGGACCGTCGTCAGCCGAAGTCGACAGGCCGTTACTCATCCTGGAACAGCCACTCCTGATCGGCATGAAAATTGTATTTGTTGCTTTGCACAAATGCGCCATACACTGCTCATCTACAGAACGAAGCGCAGCACGCGAAGCGCTCGGACGGCAGCATGGTGGAGACGGCTTCAGCCGCTGCCGCTCGTCGATGGCGAGTCGCGTAGGCAGTATGCCCGAAGAAGCGATGAACCTTCGTCGCTGAACCCCGGAGGCGGACGACATGCTGACTTTGGCCGAATTGCAAAGCACGCTGCAAATCGAGTACGAACTGCAACTCGAAGCGATGGACGAGCAGGCGCTGCGTGCGCTGCTCGCGGATCCGATCGCACTGAACCGACTGATGCCGGCACATATGAGCTTTACGGAGGGGCGCCGGATAGCGGAAGCCACGCTGGAACAACTGCTCGTGCGCAAGTCGCCGAGCGGCGAACCAGTTAATCCGCATAAGCCCGAACCCCTGTGGGCGCAGTGGTTCAAACCGTTCTGGATGCCGCTCTTCGGGGCACGCAAGGGCGAGTGAGGGTGCCCGACCGACGCAATCAACGGGCTAACGCGCTAACGGGCGCCGTTGCCGGCCGATCCGTTCTCGGACGCCGCGGAGCGATAGCACACGAGATGATCGATGTCCGATTCCGATAGCCACACCTCGGCAGGTCGCCCCATTATCGGTCGCGCGTTCGCATGAGCGTGCGGCAACGGGAGCATGTCGAAGCACACGAGCGCGTTCGCCGTCCAAACGCTGAGCCAGACGAAGTGGTGGTCATCGTCGAATATCGTGTACGGACGCGGGTGGTCGCCGGGCAACGATTCGCGCCATTGGTTGCTCGATGATCGACCATGGCGACTTTCCTGCCGTCCATTCGCTGATCCATACGCGCCCCTACGAATCCGACCAGACGCGTCGCGGGTGCCTTGTTGAGGATGCCTTCTGGATTCGGACGGAAAACGTACGATAGCTGCGCCGTACTACGTTTCACGGGCTGGCGCCGGGTAACTCCGTGCTCCGCCGGGCATTCCACGGTCGCGAACGCTAACGGCGGAGGCCGGTGGTTACTGTTTTGGCTCGCCGTCGGCACAGGCGTAGCGGCGTTTGAGAACAAGAACAACGGGCGACTATCCCTCGGTCAAAGCGGATTCACCTGACGCCATTCGGATTATCTATCGCTTGCATCCCTTATCATCCCGGACGAAGCCAGTCCGGTTCAATCAGCTCAGCCTCGTCGATTCCCGCTCGAATCAGCGCACTTCGTTGATCACGAAGAGACTGCAAGAACCGGAACTGGCGCGGCCTCTGAACGGCAGCAGTCCAAAGATGGCGAAGCATCGCAGCGTGTTCCAGAAGAAACGCTTGCCGGTCTGCCTGCGAAAGATACGGATCACCGGTATCACCGTATGAAAGCAGACGCTGCAGATACAGCTCGGCATTTGCAGCTACATGCGAGTGTTTAACGGCATCTGCTAGCACCGCGGTCATCGCCTCTTGGTGTTCCTCTTCAAAGAACGAACTGCTCGGCGACGACAAAATATAGTGAAGCGCGGGACGTTCCTTCAGGCCGGCTATACCGACGACGCCGTCAGAAGATCTAAACAGGGCAATTGCCTGTTCGACGCACAAGGGCTCGATGACTTCGCGCAATTGCCGCGTCAGGTTGTAGGCGGCGGCCGACGATGCAAGATGAGACGACTCTTCGCTCATTCCGAGGCCCAGCCCTTCGAAGACAGCAAGAGGGTCATCGAAGGTTTTTGCGAGACCGACGACCAGAGTTTCCTCTGCCTCCCGTAACTCCTTCTCGCCAGGGTTCATTGTAAAATGGGCCCACGCGCCGCGTGTCTGAATTAAACTTCGCAGAGCGGCGAGGCGGTCAGCATTGTCGAAGAACCCATGAGTCTGGGCACACTGATCGAAAGCCTGCGCATAGAGGTCCAGCAAAACTTCGGCCTCTGCAATACATTGCGCATGTTGCTTCTGATCACCGATAGTCCCCGCGCGATCAAGAATGCTTCCGTATTTCAGGGTCACCGCTCGCAGAAACTCTTCTGCGACCAGCGGCAGCCTCCGTTTCGTCGCGTCCGCTCTGGCTTCAACAAACCGGGTGACCAGGTCCCGCTCGCGGCCGGCTTTCCATGTCTTCACAAAAGCATCAAATTCCGCCCATGTAATACTATCTGGCCTTATTGCGAACCACGCCTGATACGATATGTATCGGGCATCGACGAGCTCCGTCTGCTTGTCCCACACGACGAGGATCTTACGCAGACGGTCTGCAACGGCCTGTTCGGCGACATCTTTCAACAGTTCGCTTTCACGTTCTTTCTTTCGCTGTTCCCGCTCAGTTCGAGAGCCCGCGGCCAGTTCCCATCCCAAACCAAATCCGCCGGCCGTGACCACACTCAAAAATTTCCGGGTAAAGGCATCGTCTTCGATCCGCATGAGCGTAAGAAGCAGCACAATATTCCAGTTCAATTCCTCCGGCGCATGCCGACCCGATTCCTTCGAATAGGACGACACTGTCCTCGCGAACAGCTTGAGCTTGCGCGGGTTGTCCGGAACAGCGTCGACGATAATCCGCAACGCATCAACGGGCACGAACGGGCAGAGTCGCGAAAATTCTGCGATGGCGAGCCGCCGGATTGACGAATCGTCGGGCCGTAATAGCGGGAAGCCAAAGTCGATTATCTTGTCGATAAATCGCTGTCCGTCAACGTTCCAGGCGGCATTGTTTGCCGCCAACGACTTCTCCACGACTGAAGGATCGAACGCAAGTACGAATGCGAAGCCAGGGATATCAAGGAGTTCGCGAACGGCCATCAGAATCTGGGGAATCGCCTGCGGGTTTGCGCGGTCAAGGTCGTCAATCACAACCACGACGCGTTTCGCGCGGGCGGTCGCAAGCATTCGGCCGATCGCGTGACGCCCCAAATGGAGATATTTCTGAAGAAGCGCGTGGGTCTGCGTAACGAGCGCATCCGGCACCTTGACGCTCTTGAGTTGCGCGGCAACGGCAGCTCCCTGCAGAACTGACAACAGGTGCCTCGAAGCAAGTGCCCGCAACCGGCTACGGATCGTCAGCGGCAGTTCTGCTTCCTCAAACCCTTCGACCAATGCCTGGGTAAAACGTGCCCAGAAGTCAGCCTCGTGGCCATCGGCGTCCCATGCCGAAAACCAGACGGTGACGGCGCCTCTGGTCAGAAGGGCTTTTTCAAGCAGGCGCAGTACGGACGTCTTGCCCTCGCCCCACTGTCCGAACACACCGATGCGGGTGGACCAGGTTTCAGGCGCGGAAAATATGGTGTCGGCGATCGCAGATGCAATCGGCCAACGATCGTAAAAATCCGCATCAACATGGGTGACGGGGGCATCGTGCCCCGCAGCGTCCGCCGCAAGATGCTCGTCTGAAAAACTCATTGGGCGAGCCTTAAATATCTAAATAGTCGTCGCATTCTGCGTCCTGCCTTCCGCCTTGTCGGGCCCGCTCTTCCTTGTCGCCAAAAAGCATCGCTCAAGCCTTCCCTCCGAATGCGTATCGGCTTTCTACAGCGTGGGTCGGCCTTCTACGCCTTGCCTCGAACTCAACAATGTCGAACCGCTGTCCGTGATGTCGCATCACCCGTGCTACGGTCTGTTTCAGGCCGTCATCCCGAATTAACCCCGAAATCGTATTGACCGGGATGGAAACTTTTTTCTCGGCCGGCATATAGCTCAAACCGGAGCAGAACTCTGGAGCAAGCAACTCCCCCGCACGAACCTCGTCCGATGTTCTTTCGGGCGAACGTGCAATCAGACCGACCTTTCCGATGAGGTGTCCCGCCGCCATCGACAGCGCTTCCTGTGTGTCAATGGATATCATCCGCCCGACGTTCTGATCACGCAGTTTTGAAAATGCAGCCGCGCAAATTCTTTCTGGAGTGCCGAAATGACTGCCCGGGATCAGAATTCCTGAAGCCGACTCATCTGCATCCTTCATTCGTTGAACGATCCGGACGAGGAGGCTTACCGCCAGCGCCTCGATGGCATGTTCAGCTGAATCCTCGAGATGGAGCCGCAAGAGACATGCGATCGCCATCGTCGCTGGATCCTCCTTGCCGACCGTGATGACTTCCGCGAGCACATTGATCAGTTTGCGCCCCCATGAGGGACTTGCTTCGTCGTCCAACGGCGCAAGTCCAATAATGGCAACATCAGCGACGGTCATTCGTTCGCCATCCCCGGACTCGAGAATCTGTACAACAAGGTCGTGATTGATTTGAAAGTATCGAAGGTACTCTGCAGGCAGTGGTCCCGGACACGCACCAATGGTTTCGTACCAACGGGTGATATGATCATGGTCGGGAGCTGCGTCGAGAAACTCGATAATGTCTGGAGTCAAAGACGCCGCGATCTGCACATGCTGATCAGCAGAAGGAGTCAACAACCGCAGCCGCTCGGTTACCAGAAATTCCTGGAAAGACCGATGCGCGAAGTACAACACGCCGGCGTCTTTCTCCTCCGTGAGGGTGGAGACGAGGTATTCGGCCAGCTTCGTTTCATTGCTGACGGCCCCACCATTCGGCAATCCATCCAGCAATGAAAGAGGGACCTGGTCCCGCTCAAAGAACCCCTGGCCCTCGTCATTTCTCGACCAGCACCACCAGGCAAGCTCACGCTGGAATGTCAGGCGATCTTCCACACTGATCTGACTCCTCGCCTGCTTTTCGTCTACGTCCCGCTCTACGAGGCGTTGAATGAACTGCGCATAAAGGGTATGAGGTGTAAAGCCTTGCAGATTGAAGGATGGATCCACCGCAAGGTCAGCCACAATTTTGGCGTGAACCGGACGCGAAAGCAGATCGGGAGCCACTTCACGACGGATTTCCTTGACCCGCCTCTCGACGAATTCCTCCTGTCCTCGTCTGCCTGCCTCGTTCATCCGGTGTATCAGGTACGTGCGGAGGAACTGCTCGATCTCCGCATCGTTGAACGAATCGACAGTAATTTCCGTCCACTTCCGGTAATGAGGATCCTGCGTAACCTGATCGTTGTAAATACGCTGGCCACGAAACACGAGCTGCCGCGCTTCAGTGGTCAGGGCATTGGGGCGGCCAAGGAGCAATACCTTTGCTTCCGGCCGCAAAAGTCGGTTGAACTCTCGAAAGTTCGATCGAAAATCACTCGCGGACATCGCGTGTTTCATTTCGTCAAATCCGTCGAGTACGATAAAGAGCCGCCCCATCTCGTTCAGATGTTCGAGCGTGCGGAACTTGAAATCGTGCGACGGTTGATGGGCCGTAAATTCCTTGCCAAACAGTCCTTCGAGCTGGGTCTCGTGGACGACCTTCCCCAACCGAACAAGAATCGGCATCCGTTCCGTTGCATCCTTCAGATAGGCACGCGCCTGTGAGGACACAATCCGGAGCGCCAGGCTTGATTTACCTCGTCCATATCCACCCAGGATAGCCAGGGGTCGTGCATTTGACTCTCCAAGCCAGCGGTGCACGTAATCACGAGCAATTCCGGATTGCCCTTCGAATCTCCCCTCCACGTAATAAGATCCGAGCTCGCGCTCATCAGAACTCGCTGCAATCGACTCGATATACGGTCGCAACCCAAGAAGATCCTCTTCCAGCTGATTGAATGTGCGAAACCTCATCCAGGACGAATTATTGATGAAGGCTCTGGCGTCGGCGGTGACATCACCGGACGCCACGACGATCAGGTGGTGCAACAGATTTTGGCGGACAAGGGAGTCGTGGTCAGCGTAAATCTTGTTCACGTCCGACATTGTCAACGTCGCACCACAGTCCTTGCATCCGACGCCAATAATATCCGTGCGTCCTAGATCAAATCTTGAGAAAACGACATCGACCTTTTTATGCCCAATCCTTATTTCTGTTTCCGCATCTGGATATTTGGTGCGCAACGCGGCAGCGACGGAGTCACGAAAGCGGTTGCCTTTCTCAACCGTAGAGCTCACTGCACGGTCCGCCGGTTGGTCGCTTCCGGCCTCAAATCGTCCCATTATTCTGTTCCTTTTCAATACAGGCATCATGCCGGCTGACGGCCGCGTGCCCTCACGGATTGTATGAGTCACCCATGCCGCGCACTGTCGATCTTGGATTCCCCGTCATTGGAGAGAGCTTTTCTGCTTCTTATCCCAATTAAACTAGGCCCGCTTTTGCGACGCAATTTCCTTCACGAGCCGCGACAAATTCGTCCCGCCCCGTTGTTGCATCCAATTTGCTATCTGACCGGCGATTTAGGACGGGTCCGCGTCGGTCCGTCCCAAACGCAGATGCTTCGTTCCCCCCTCGATGTGTCGTTCCTCTGGCCCTAGCGCTGAGAGGAACGCTGACACCGCATCAGGCTGATACCAGTAGAAAGCGTGTTCCAAACCCCTCCGGACGGAATCCATTTGCGCTTGGGATAGTGAGGCCATGAACGCTCTCATACGGATCTCCGCACGCTCGCGGGTTTCATGGCAAGTCCTGCATAACGCACGGAATGCGCCAAGAGGATATTCCCAGGGCTCAAAACCATGTCGCATGTTTGCGTAGTAACAATGACGCGCATCCAGAGGCCCGGCGGCGCCACAGTCCTCGCATGTATGTCCAGCGCGATCCTTGATGAGTTTTGCCTTACGTTGCCAGCGCCCGTCTTTTAACTTGCTCGCGTAGGATCCCTGCAAGGGTGAAAAGTCGTAACCGTCCTCCGCGTAAAAGCCGATGCTCCACGAATAGCCCAACTCGTACCAGAATCCAAACGACTCAACCAGATTATCGAAATCTGAGGTGTCGCCACCAAAGTTCAGCATCGTATGAAGCGCGCGCTGCCGTCAATGACCAGCACGAGTGCTGCGTCCTCGTGAAATTCCTCTCCGCGGGCAATCCACTCCGCACGTGTGTAAAACCTGGCGTCACCCAATAAACCGCCGGTGATCAGCCACTCGCTCACCGCGTGCCGCATTCTTTCGAGATTAGCCAACACTGCCAAGTCCCTTCGTCTCAAAACCGGTGTTTTCAGACTTCGCTGGCGTCGCCGCGAGTCACGGCTGCGTCCCCGCCGCATGCTGTTCGGATGCGCTTGCGCCCGACGCCGCCCCTCGGGCGCGCCCGCGCGTCGCCTTCGGCCTCGAACGCGGCAGCAGCGATGTTCCTAAAGTGGGTACGACCGGCGGCGTCCCTGGAATCTAGCCACCGGAGGTCAGACGTTGTTCTCTGGATTTCTGCGCCGGTTGCCGGATTGCGCCCAACCCGTGCCGCGCGCGCGCCCGCCGAAAACGACCCGAAGCCGACCAGCTGCACGGTGTCGCCCTTCGTCACTGTCGCCGTGATGGTGCCGATCAGTGCGTCGACGGTGGCGGCGGCGGCCGCCTTGCTTCCGCCGGTTTTTGCGGCAACGGCGTCGACCAGTTCCTGTTTGTTCATGGTTTGATCTCCCTGCGGTTATTCACTGCGCCACCCTACCCGATCGGTTCCCCCGTGCGCAATACCCGGTCGACCCGCGCGCACCCGGTTGGAGACCCGATCCCGCGTTGGTGCACGGCAAGCCTCCCGTATCGGCTCACCTTACGCCGATGCGCGTCACGCGAAACTGCACCGCGTCGCCTGGGCAGACCGAAACCTTCGCGTGGCCGGCGACCGGCGGGTCGGATGCCGTCACCTTTCCTCGAGGGCGGGAATTGCGCGCCGGCCCCTTTCAGGTAGCGTCCGTGCCCATGGTTAAACGGCGTGCGATGAAGCAAAAGTAGCAGCGTTTTGGAAGTAAAAGTCGCAGTGCCTGACGGCAATTCGCGCACGCGTTCGGTCTGATCGAACCTCCCAGTCGGCCGCGACCGGCATAGACATCTCACTTCAGAGGCTGACGGGAAGTTGTAACCTTCGTCATGGGAATACACCGAATGGAGCCCACGGCAACTAGAAAAGCCCACTTTCATGGGCCTTGGGGTAGGTTAAGCTAACCAAACATGCTACGCTAGATTGTGATAGCGTCTGCTACATGCACGTCCGGACAAGCGTCAGTGATGCACCGCGAACGCGACGTAGACCAAGCCTGTACAGAAGTAATTGGCCGCAAGCAGCCAATACCCCCAGTTTGCTGAAGTCATGTGCCCTCCATAAGGTGGGTTCGTGATCCGAAGGGGCCCGCCCGAATCTTTCGACGGACGTGGGCGAAGCCCCTTCCCCTTTTTGAAACGGCGCTGACGATGGCGCCGTTTCCATTTGAGCGCCAGCTTTGCTCAATAGACAGATTACCTGTTTTAACTTTTGTTTTCGAAGCCAGAGGCACATGTCAGTCGCGATCCGGCGGGTGATGCCAGCAAACGGAACCGCGAAGTGCAAATGGGGGCTGGACTTTGAGTAGCGAATTGGCAGGCGTTTCCCCGACGCCCTCTTCTTACGATATTCGAACAGGATTTCCGCGAAGCGGCCGAAGAACGACACTCGGTGCCATTCGGTCGCTTTGTTCATCTCGCCGGACGCCTTGTCCTTGTACCGATCCGTCGTTGCAGAGGAGAGCGTGCAAGAGTTGGGGAGGTAGATTTCGTTAGGTATCCATGGCTTACGGCATGATTGCACCGTCTGTTCTGTCCGTTGGCCGGTCCTCGCCGGCCGACGCTGCCCGCACGCATGCGCCGCAACGCGAGGCGGCAATCTTGAGCGCCGAGATGCGACGGGGGGAGAATTCCCCGTTCAACACCGCAACCCTGACCTGTGCCATGCAGTGCGCTCCTTCGTCTGTCCACCGCATCTGGCGTTTCTTGGCCATACGGTAACTGACAACCTGGTTCACCGCAGACTCGGCGATGCTGCTGCTGATCGGCAGGCCCTTGCGATGCCGGGCGCCGTAGTTGACCAACGTGCGCGCGTTGTTCTTGAGGTAACTGGAGATAGTGTTCAGATTCCACCACAACGTATTGAATTCGTATCCTTCCCTCGCCAGGAGCCGACTGTCCAGTGCCTTGATCCGCTCCAACCCCTTGCGGTTCTGTCGCAATAACGATGCCGCGTTAAAGTTCGGGATGCACAAACTTTGCTTCGGCTCACGATGAAGAAGACCGCGATACCACGAACGGCCCTTGCTACAGGCATTGCGAAGGTTTTGAAGCGGCTTCATTATCCGCTGGATGTGATGCTGCTGTGCGTGCGATGGTATGTTGCCTATTCGCTAAGTCTTCGCAATCTCGAGGAGATGATGTCTGAGCGCGCCATCGGCGTCGATCATTCGACGGTGCATCGGTGGGTGATCAAACTGGTACCGTTGTTCGCAAAGACGTTTCGCAAGCACAAACGCCCGGTGGGCACGAGCTGGCGCATGGATGAAACATATATCAAGGTCAAAGGCTCGTGGAAATACCTGTATCGCGCCGTGGACAAGGCGGGTAACACCATCGACTTTCTGTTCAGAGCCAAGCGGGACAAGGCCGCCGCGCGCCGCTTCTTCGATAAAGCCATCGCTCAGAACGGCGCACCCGAGACGGTGACCATCGACAAAAGCGGTTCCAATCTGGCGGCGCTTCATGCGGTGAACGCCGAGCGCGAGACGCCCATCAAGGTTCGGCAGGTCAAGTATTTGAACAACGTGGTGGAGCAGGACCACCGGGCCATCAAACGTCGCACTAGACCGATGCTCGGGTTCAAGGATTTTGACTGCGCGCGTGTCATTCTGAGCGGCATCGAAGTCATGCACATGATCAAAAAAGGACAGATGGAGGACTTTGGCAAAATCCAACTGTCCGCCGCGAAGCAGTTTTACTCACTCGTTTCATAAGCAATACATAACAATCGCGTTTCCTCGTCCATCGCGCCTTACTGCGACAAAACCATCATCGGTCTTAACCGATCCGCAGTAGGTACGCTGGTCGAGCGCACCACCCGCTTTACAATGTTGCTCCATCTTCCACCTATGGAGGGCCATGGCACCGGCGTCCGCGTCAAGAACGGGCCACCGCTGGCGGGTCATGGAGCGGAGGCTGTCCGCAATGCCATAGCTGCGAAGATCGTCTTATTACCTGAGCAGTTGAGACGATCACTCACATGGGATCAAGGTGCAGAGATGGCCCAGCATGTGCAGCTTCGAATCGATACGGGTCTTGAAATCTATTTCTGCGATCCTCAAAGCCCGTGGCAACGAGGGACCAATGAGAACACGAACGGCCTGTTACGCCAGTACTTTCCAAAAGGCACCGACATGAGCCGGTACTCGGAGCGTGAACTCGATGCCGTCGCAAGCGCGCTGAATTGCAGACCGCGTAAAAGCCTTGGATGGAAAGCACCAGCAGAAGCACTGAGAGATCTACTACTCGCATCATAAACATCAGGTGTTGCAACGACCCCTTGAACCTAAGCAATACGTTAGCATTCGTTATAGCGAGCGACTGGCCGAAGCGGGCATCGAGCCCTCGGTTGGTAGCCGTGGCGACAGTTACGACAACGCACTGGCCGAAACAATCAACGGTTTGTACAAGGCCGAACTGATTCATCGCCGCACCTGGAAAACACGGGAGTCCGTCGAGTTGGCAACGCTGGAATGGGTGGCCTGGTTCAATCATCATCGATTGATGGAACCCCTCGGCTACATCCCGCCTGCCGAAGCTGAGGCAAACTACTATCGGCAACTTGAAACACCGGTCGCCGAAACCGCATTAACTTAAACCAATCTGCCTCCACGATTCCCGGGGCGGTTCAACATCTACGGTTACCTGAACCGAATTCAATCCAGTCGACGCCTTGAGTGCGAGGCGCAGCGCAACGTCGAATTGATGTGGCTCACGGGCCGTCTAATGCCCGACTTCAAGACCATTGCGAGGTTCCGCAAAGATAATGGCAAGGCGATCCGCAGCGTCTGTCGTCAGTTCGTTGTGCTGTGCCAACGCCTGGACCTGTTCTCCGATGCGCTCGTTGCGATAGACGGGAGCAAGTTTAAGGCAGTGAACCATCGCGACCGCAACTTCACGAGCGCAAAACTAGAACGGCGCATGCGGGATATCGAGGCAAGCATCAGCCGTTATCTAGTGGAAACCCGAACCGGGTGACACACGATTCCGCGATGCATACGTTCGTAGATGCTTTTGAAGTACTCGACCTTCAACGGTCGGAGTCGAAGGTCTTCCAGGCCCGCTGCACCAGGCGCTCTGAAGGCGTTGTGAGTCAGGAACTCATCCGCGTCGAAGAGGTGAATCTGTTTGACCGGCGCCTTGACGACCAAGTCGAGCACGTAGGAACCGGTCCCGCCAAGCCCCACGATGGCGACTGCTTCCTCAGCAAGCTTTGCGGTCACTTCAACGATTTCCGCTCGCGCCGACGCAGTCTCCAAGTAGACATGCGGTCCGTCATCGGTCGCGCTTTCGACGACCCTGAAGGTTTTCGCTGTCGCCTCAGGATTGATTGCCGCCACCTGCTGCGCCAGCAGGGACACGTAGTGGGTCATCTTTTCGTAATAGTCGACGTAGTGACCGCATGCAGGTTTCCGCGAAAACGAGTGCTTCGCTATGAAGCCACTTCCAAGCGGAATATCGGCAGATTGATGGACCAGGATTGCCATTTGCTGGCCGGCGCTGTCGCACGGATACTCGCCGATGAACTTCGCAGTGTGGTCCTGAGGCTGCACGGTCTTATCGCCCGCCAGGTCGAGATTGGTCGCGAGAACACCTGTAGCAATCGTCCTGCACGATGTAACGTACGGCACGTCATGCACGAGCAGGAAATTTGCGTCCGTCACCTGGATGTTGTAGCCATCGTGAAGCAGGCGCAGGAGGTCCGGATTACGATCGATTAGAGTGCGCGACATCGATGATAGTCCCGTTTTTCTTGATAGTAATGGCGCCATTTTCCGGAAGATCGCCGTGGTGCGGTTTGCTCTCAGCGTGTTCGAAGCTGATGGTGAATTTAGGATCTAAACCGGTCGGCGGCTGCGGAAACGCCAGATTCACGATCTCTGCGAAAGTCATGGACTCATGGTCAACGACGAAGTCATCGGTGTTGATCGTAACGACGTGATACCACTCAGGCGGCTTGCCCGTATAAAAATGTTCATCCTCTTTCAGATGGATCTCAGCAGCGTCAATTCGGACCAGTTCGTCTTCGTGATCGCCAGAGACTTCCCGGTACAAAACGTGGTTCCCGTGCAAATGGGCGAGATCGTAGAAATCAGCCCCGGTCGTGGGATTCGGCGACTCATAGGCTTTCTGATCGATATGAATTCGGGTTTGGTGTTTCGCGTGTTCGGACATCATTTATCACCTTGTCGCAGCGAAGTTGCTGCTCATCTGTATGTGCGGAAAAGAATAAAAACGCGGACAAAACGCCTACAATGTCCGCAGAGGCGACAAACTCCGCACGTACCAGTGACGAGGCAAAAGGGGGGCATGTGACAACTGGAGAATCACTCGATCGCGCTTACGCCACGGCCGAGGAGATCGCCGAAGCGATCGAAATGCTGACCGAGGCGGAACTCGGGCGCATACACCGCGCGGCACAATACGCCCTCTTCGGCACCGAATACACGGACCCACTTGAATTGCTAAGCGAAGCGGTGCAACGCACTCTCGAGGGCGTCGGTGTCAAAGAGGGCCGGCACTGGCCCAAGGACGTGCACTTCGTGGCCTATATCATCAGGACGATGCAATCCATCGCGGAGGGATCCAGCAGCTCCATCACTCAGTCACGAACCGCGTACCTCGAGACGATGGCGGGTCGCGAGGGCGACGCAGAGTTGGCTCTCGCGCAGGAAGGCTTCCACTCCCCGGATGTCGTCGAGCAGGCGCTGGAGATTGAAGAAACACACGAGCGGCAAGCTCGCGCCGTCGCTGACGCTGCACTGATTGACGCTCATTTCGCGAACGACGAGGAAATTCAGTTCCTTATTATGGGCGATAAGGACGGCATGAAACCTAGCGAAATCCGCGCCGTTTCAGGCATGGACCAAACCGCATACGATACTGCCCGGCGAAGATTCCGCCGGGGGCTCAACACCTTGATGCCGGGCAGGAGGAAATTATGAGGCAGTCCAAGGAAAACAGGGAGATCGGTTTTATCCGCGCCAGGGCGCTGGACGACCTCGCCGCAACTAGTGACGAAGAAATCAGGAACGAATATCGCGAAGCTGGGCAAGACATGGCGGCGGTGGCCATGCAAACGCATGACAAACTTCGAGACGTGGTCGCAGCCGGCATGCGGGCGAAGCTCGCCTCCGTCAAGGCAGCGACCAAGGCTTCGGCTGCAACTCGACCTATCAATCGGGTGCGCCCGACAATGGAACGACTCAAGGAGATCGTGGCCGAGACGTTCATGCGCGAGCCCAAAGTCGCTATGGCGTTTCGGGATGGCAAAAAGCAGACCGACGAAGACTTGGCGACTGTCTACGACGATTTGGTGAGGATGGGAATTGTCAAGCCGGAAGACCATGGCGATTGATCGTTCAATGCTCAGCCCCGCTGAAAGTCTGCTCTGGCACTACGGAGTACGCGACTCCTCCCACATCGATTTGGAGGCCATCGCGAACTACCGGGGAGCTGAGGTCGTCTATCGTCGCCTGTGTGGGTGCGCTGCGCGCCTGGTAGCAGCTGGCAACATAGCGGTGATTAGCGTCGATACAGGATCTTATCGTCGCCGCCAGCGCTTCTCGCTAGCCCACGAACTGGCGCATTGGATTTGCGATAAAGATCGCGGCTCTTTTCAGTGCGCTAACGAAGACATCGGCCCTCAAAACGCCGAAGCGAAGAACGTCGAGGCCTACGCAAATGGATACGCGAGCCAATTGATCTTGCCAAGCTTCTTGGTAGACCCTTGGCTCGAAGGCAAGCGGATCAATCTGGACACTGCAAAGGCGCTCGGCGACGAGTTCGACACCAGCTTAACCGCTTCAGCGATCAAGGTAGCCAGACGCGCCCAAGCCCAAACCTGCGTCGTCTGCCACAACCAGACTAAGAGGATATGGAGTCAGAAGAACCTCGCATTTCCGCACGATTTCTACGTCAAGCAGGAGCTGCACCAAGACACCGCTGCGTTTTCGATGGCGTTTGGAAAAGGAAGCGGATTATCCAGACCTGTGAAAGAGGCCGCTGACCGCTGGCTCCAAGGACCCGGGGCCTATCGGCGAACCGTGGAGACTCAGTCCCTCAAGCTGCCCGATAACACTGTCCTGACGATGATTACCCTGCTTGCCGACAAATAACTAAATTAAGCCGCCAGTAGGCACAGGGAACCTGTCAGTAACGCGACGAGCATGGCTGGCAGCGATTCCGCTGCAAAGCAGACATTGACCCACGTACCTTGAATGGCGACATTGTGTTGGGAGAACTCATTCGTCGCTCCCGCCAGGAAACAGTCGATCGTATCTCATTGTGAACGACTGCAAAACGGCGCACTGTTGCGGCACGGCGACTAACGGGCCAACGTCCGCAAAGGCCGATGAACCTCTATCGACCTGGCATGTTCAGTGACCGCTTTCGGCGTGATATAGACGCTGGAATGACCAGCCGCGTCATCAGGTAAACATCGTTTCATGGCCGCACTGGGGCATTCTCCGATCTCGTTGCGAACTCCAAACAACGTCGTCAGAAGCCAAACACATTGCAGCAAATCGCTGACAGACTAGGGATCGTTAACTGCGTTGATGATGTCAGTAAGAAACCAAGGCAGGATCAATTGCGTATCGGAATAGCTGACACCAACGCTGAGCATCGGTGGCTTCGACGTGGAGTCGCCGCGCGTCGCACCGTGGTTAGCACGCGGAATGTAGGCATTCGAGTCGGCCTTAATTTGCTGGGCAATCTGATTATTGGCGGGCGGCCATGTCGAGGCGCAGCCGGCAGTGAGTACGACGAGGGCAATTACGTAGCAAAAGGGCTTCATATGGGCGAACTCCAGCCGCATTACTTTGACAATATGGCCGATCATGAGTTCGTCGCGGTATGTGGCTGGCGTCTGCCGAGCGCGGGAGGCGTGGTCTGTAGCCCCTAAGCGGACTGCCGGCCTATCGAAGCATCAACGACTGGCGGATGGAGAGCGGTCGCTCGAACGGCCATGTTGCAGTAGCGACGAACGGCAGTTGATGGGCGGCGACTTCTGTGCGACTCGCAACGTCGGGGCCTTTGAATCGTAATCAACAGAATCAAGCGCGGGTCCTGGGCCGATAGAGCGGTTCTCAATGCAGCTCCGTGCTACCTGCCTCATGGTCGTTACCCGTCAACCAGTTTGGTAGCAAATAACATTTCCAGGTTCACGTCGTCCCTTAACTCTCGATACGCCCCGGCTTCACAACCACTTGCGCTACGTTAGCGCGAGGACGAAATCGAACCAGGCCGCCTTTCGCTCGCCGCCGTTGTCAACGTCATCAATAGCCGGCGATCGAACAGGGAATCGCGAGCGTTGCGCTGCTCGGCAGGAAAGTACAGTTGGGTGGTGAGGATCGGCCCGTTGGGTGACTGCACCGTCACGTGGATGTGTCTTGTGCGTCTCGGATATAGCCCCGGCACGATGGTCTCAAGGCGGTAGCGTCCCTCGCTGCCGGCGAATTGATGGCCGCGCAGCGGAACCCCTCGAGGTCGTACTCGCCGGCGTCATTGGCGTGCCAGAAATCGAGCAAAGCCCCGGAAACCGCGCTGCATCGTGTCGAATACACCCGTCCAGTCAGCACGATCTTCGTTCCATTGATGCCCGGTTCCAGCAGCGATGCACGTTGCGGCGAGTGCGGCAGGAAAAACGGACCTGCCGTCTGCTGCCGGGTCGGTTCATGTTCGTCGGTGCAGGCGGGCGTAGCTGAAACTGCGCCGGACTGCCCATACGCATCTCCGAGGACCAACAGCAGCAACGTGGACGGCACTGCGGCAGACTTTCGAAGAAAATCGCGCCGGCCCTGGCTCACACTTCGTGTCCGCATTGTGGGTGATCCTTGCTTTCCGCGCGCCGTCCGCCGGTACGCGCGCGCCGTGACCGCCCGACAAAGACCGCCCGGCGCGCTCTCCTTACTGCTTCTTCGCTGCATCGACCTTCGAATCGGCCGCCTTCTTGTTAGCGTCGTTCTGGGCCTCAACCTTTTCCTTGTCAGCTTTCGCTTGCGCTACGTTGGCATCCTGAGCGGCATCGTGCTTTTTCTTGTCGGCCTTGACCTGGGCATCATGCTTTTTCCTGTTCGCCTTCGCCTGCGCCGTGGCGGCATCACCGCGCGCCTCCGACGCCTCGCCTACGGTGGTCGCCTTCTCGACCTTCGCTGCCTTCTTGTCGGCTGTGGCTTGCGCTGCGGCCTTATCTTCGTTCGCAGAGGCCTGCGCCTTGTCTGCATCGCTTTGTGCTTCAGCCTTCTTTTTGTTAGCCGTAGCCTGCGCTTCACTCTTTTCGCTATTTGCCTTCGCCTGCGCCTTGGCACTGTCCGTAGGTGCGGCCGTTTGCGCGAATGCCGACGTGATGATCAGGGCGGACGCAAAAGCGGTGATGATCTTCTTCATGACAGTAGACTCCCTTGAAAATGCACTGCATGAGACAGTGCTATCTGTAGCAACGCCGACAGTCGAACCGACGTTGACCCTCCTCCCCTGGCAAATGGTAACTAGGTGAAACCAATTGCAACGCCCCTGCCGTCGCACTACTGCGTCTTTCAACAACGATGCGATTGCTGGACCACCGTCGGTCAGCCAAAGGTATAGCCTCCTACGTACAAGTCCTCTGGTCTGAAACGCACTTTTCACCGAGCAATCTGCGCGCCCGGCGGCAGGCCATCATCGTTGAAACAGCTCGATTCGGGATGTCACCTGAAGGGCAATTACGTGGTTACTAAGAGGGCCGAGGGCAAGCAAGAGCGGGCGCATGCTGCCGCAGCGCACCGCGCTGCCACCCGCATTGGTTGAGATATTGCCGCCGATCCGGCACGAGCCCTCGCTCGCGAGCGACAGCGGAAGCAGACGGTCGACGGAACCCGATGCCGCGCCACCCTCGAGCGAAGCGCAGTCGGCCGCGCTGTGGCATATCCCGCATATTGTGTCCGAAGCCAAATGCGCTTCGGCGTCAGCGTGACGCACGACATCTTTGTGCCCATTTTGCAGATCCCGCAGTGCCTAGCGCAGACCGAAGCGAAGCTGGTCGACGCGGGCCTCGTGGAAGGCGCGCGCTTTCTGTGTGTCGGCCACGTGGGCGACGGCAACATTCATTCGATCGTGCTGTTTCCGCATGCGGTGTGGGCGCAGATTGCCGATCGCGATGCGCGCGTCGATGCCATCGGCAAGATCGTCAATGGCATGGCGGTGCGGTACGGCGGCAGCGTCAGCGCGGAGCGTGGCATTGGCCGGGCGCATCGCGAAGAGCCGTCGCATTACAAGAGCGACGTCGAGCTCCACACGATGTGCGCGGTCAAGCACGCGCTTGATCCGCAAGGCCGGATGAATCCTGGCAAGGCGCTCTGAGCGGTCGCGCATCGTTTCTCACGCGACGCTTCGATTAATACGAAACTGCGGTCGGTTTATTTCACTTCTGGTAAAGCCGCATTTTCCCGTGCGAGTCCCCGATGGTTCGATGCTCCGATAGGTGAAGGCGGCTTACCTCGGCGACTGGCGCGCAGTGAATCCTGAATTTCCGTGATCGACCCTGGCCTGTCGTTAGCCTAGCGGCTGGTTCAATCGCTGGGTCGGACCGCACCGCACGAAGCCAACGGCGTGTGATAAGTCCACTTTTTCCCTCGAGATATGCCGCAAGCTCAGGGAAAGGACCGATTTGCGGAGGCTTCATGATCATTGGTCACGTCGTTATGGAAGGCCGCCGATGGGCGGCTTCAGTTAATCGCCGTCGCCGACTCAGGTAATAATTACATCGGCGGCGATTTTTTTCTATTTGTTGGAGTTGAAACGGTCCGCCATAAGGCTACCGAAGCGTTAGCCCCCATGCCTTCCAAGGCGCGCGAGCGTGCGTTGGGTTCAGCCTGAGGTGCCCAGTCTGCCGAACGCGACGGTTGGCGCACTGGCGCTCGCATCCATTAAGCAAAGGATGTGCCATCTCGATGAGTTGCACAACTGCGGAGATGTGCGATGTAGAAAGCTGGAACGGCGCCAACGAACGTTAGACCTCAAGGGCTTGATCGCCTCCGTGAGCCGCCATTCGGGCAAGCCACGCAACGGTCGCGTTATGGCCGGACACGGTCCGATGCTGAATGGATAAACGGTCCGCTGCAGGTCTGCCTGCGTCAGGCACAAGTTGCATAGGGGCAGTCGAGCTCCTGGAGGGCGACGCCCGGAATTACAGACCATCAACCGATAAGTCCGGATGCGTCCCGTCGACGATCGACCGCGCTTCGACAAACCCGGTTTGCTCTGCGGCCTCTGCATTTGGCAGGTCAGGTATCGCGTGGGAGAAATTCACTCTGCTAGGTGAATAGCGAATATCGTCGCTGGGGCGACAGACGTATCCGGTATACCCGAACAGGATGTCTGGTGGGTGCGGCGAATACTCCGGGACAGCTAGGACCCGGATAGTGAAACCTTTGTACTCTTCAAATTGCTCTTTCCCTTCGGCCATATCTGTCTCCAGCGTGATTCTCGAGGAATCGTTGCACGCGACCTAGGCCGAGTTCTCGTCGCACCACTGAATCGCCCAGCGCTGCGCCGCCTCAATAGCATCCGCGTGGGACGAATAATCGCCGAGGTCGCCCGAATACTTCACCTCAACGGCATCGCCACCCACCGGGGCGCGCCGGTAGATCTTAGCGCGGCCGTAATAGTGGCCGCCTTCATCAAGAGGTGACGCGTCAATGTGGAATTGTTGGTAGTCGAAATGCATGGCTGTCTCCAAACGATTGCCCTACTCGTCGTCGCGTTGGACAAGCTGGACCTGTTTGTCACCGCCGAGGTCGCTCCGTCACTCTGCGAGGTGAATTGGAACTCCGACTCTTCGGCCCAAAGCGCTTTACGAATAATATGTACATCGTAGTAACAGAAAAGCTTGCTGACCAGCGAGAGCAGGACAGCAACGAGAATTCTTATGGGAACGCTTCGTCCAAATACGGGTGCGCCTCGATTGTCAGCGATCCGGAAGTCGATGCCGACCGATTGTTCGTGGCCGAACCGGCCCGACGCAGACCTCACGAGATCGCCGATCGCAGCAAATATGGGAAAGGCATAACTCGACCCAGGTCGTGTAAAAACGCGACGCGGACGCATTGACAATTCCACGCGATCAACGACAGCGTCGACGGCCTCATTGAGCCCGTCTAACGGTTATCGGTTCTTTGGATATCTTTACGAGAGCACGAGACGCCCAGGCGCCGTAATGCGCGCCAGCGCGGCCGGTTTGATGCAGGCCGATCCTCACGCACGCATCTGTTGCAACATCGTCCCGGTGCCTAAGATCGCCATGACGCGCCTGAGGTTGTATGCGAGGACATGAAGGCTCATCTCGGTGCTGACATGCTCGCGTGTCTTCATCAGGAAGTGCGCCGCGCCCATCCAGAATTTCAGCGTACCAAACGGGTGCTCGACGGTCTGACGGCGTATGCGCATCATGTCCGGCTTCCGGTCGAGCCGTTGCTGCATCGCTTCGACGACGGCCTCATGTTCCCAGCGCTTTATCCGGCAAGCCTGTTTGCCTGACGTGCATTGTTTCCTGATGGTGCAGGTAGAACAGGCCGAGCTCGAATAGCAATGCAGCGTCATGCCATGCTCGATGTTTGTGAAACGCCAGTTGAGCCGCTGCTGGGCAGGGCAAAGATACTCGTCATCTTTGGCAACGTAGATAAAATCCTGCTTGCCGAAGTAGCCGTCAGCGATCTTGACCGAAGTCAGCGGTTTAGGAACGAAGGCCGTAATGCCCGCCTCATGGCATTGCAGGACTTCCTCGCTCTTGAAGTAGCCCCGGTCGGCAACAACAGTCAGTTCCTTGATGCCTGTAGCCGCGCGCGCCTGGCCAGCCATGTTTGTCAACTGGCTGCGGTCGTTGCCTACGTTGGTGACCTCGTGCGCCACAATCAGATGATGCTTGTCATCAACCGCCGTCTGAACGTTGTAGCCAACCATTCCCGTTCCCCGACCGCTGGTAGCCATTGAGCGCGCATCTGGATCAGTCAGGGAGACCTGTCCATCTGGCGACTCGCGCAATCGCTGCTCCATCGTCTTGAGGTCCTGCATCTGCTGCCTGAGCTTGCTGATCTTGTCGCTGATGCGACTCGTCTTCGCCTCGGCAACATCGGATTGAGTCCGGTCTGCCGTCTCCATCGCGGAGAGATATCGCGCGATGCTCTCATCGATCTGCTGCAGGCGCGCCTTGACCTTCCCGCTAGTGAAGTTCCGGTCACGATTATTGACGGCTTTGAACTTGCTACCGTCGATGGCCACTATCGACTTTGAGAAGAGGTCCAGGTTACGGCATAGCACGATGAACTGGCTGCAGACATTGCGGATCGCCTTGCCGTTGTTGCGTCGGAAATCGGCGATGGTCTTGAAGTCCGGCGAAAGTCGGCCTGTTAGCCACATAAGCTCGATGTTGCGCTGGGTCTCACGCTCCAGACGCCGACTCGACTGAATGCGATTCAGATAGCCGTAGATATAAATCTTGAGCAGCACGGAAGGATGATACGAGGGTCGTCCCGTCGTTGCCGGAGCGGTTCCCTCAAAGCCGAGATCACGAAGATCAAGCTCATCGACAAAGACGTCGACTACGCGCACCGGATTGTCGTCGGACACATAGTCCTCGAGATACTCGGGCAGCAAGACAGCCTGCTTACGGTCTTCGCCTTCAACGAATCGCTTCATGTGCCCGTCCGACCTGAATGCGTTACTTCAGTTTAGGCGGTTGGCGTACGTTTTCACACAAGCTGGACCCATTGCTGACCCTCGATGCAGTCTCGCCTGTGCGGCAGCAATCGAACCCTCAACGGTCGACGGCCAACGTGACGATGGTGGAGGGCACGAGCATGACGGCGGTCATCGAAAGCGACTCCGGCGCGGACTATATGCCGAATGCCCCGTTGCCGACCCGTTCGGTGGAGGGCATCACCTGGTATTGTCCGAGCAGCCTCACGTCGCAATCGACGGTGTTCACCGGTGGCGGCAGCGGCCTGAACGTGAGGTTCCAGATGGCTAACGCGCAGTCGGTGCTCGCTTAGCCGGCGGCCAGCACGTCCTATGTGATCGCGAATCTTCCGATCCAGCAGGAACTGTTCGGCAAGCCGACGCTGGACTGGGCATGTCGTTCCTGTACGGCAAGACGCTCTATCTCGGGTACGCCAACAGTTCGGCCCCGCCGACGATCGGCGTGGTGACGAACTGAGCCGTGATGTACTGAAGCAACTCCAGGCCGACCGCATTTGGGGTCGGCCTTTTTCGTCTGCTGCAGGCGTTTTGAGAGGGTCAGCGACTTGCTTGGCGGTCAGCCGCAGGAATTCCTCGACGCGGGAATAGACCGGAATCCGTCCGGTGTCGATCGCAGTTTTGCTCTCAAGGACTCGCCGATGCTTTCCGGCGTTCAGTCAGATCAATCTGGTGGACTAATCGGCCCGGCGAGTGAGGCTATTTGAGCCCGCAACGCTTCCAGGTCCTTCGGCTCAGGCGGAGCAATCGGCTTTAAACGCGGGGCCATCCGGGCCCGCAGGCCTTCCAGATCTTTCGGCTCTGGGGGAGCAATTGGCTCTGAGCGCGGGGCAATTCGGATCTGCAGGCTTTTCAGATCCTCAGGTCCGGGGGGCGCAATTGGCTCGGGGCGCGGAGCCAATTGCGCCCGCAAGCCTTCAAGGTCTTTCGCGTCCGGGGGAGCAACTAGCTCGGAGCGCGGAGCCCGTCGGGCCCGCAAGCCTTCAAGGTCTTTCGCGTCCGGGGGAGCAACTAGCTCGGAGCGTGGGGCCAGTCGGGCCCGCAAGCCTTCGAGGTCTTTCTGGCCCGGGGGAGCAATTAGCTCGGAGCGTGGAGTCATCTGCGGCCTCGCTCCTAGATGAGGAAGTTTGCCATGGCAGTTAGTTCACCCGCATCATTCAACAGATAAAGGATCAGGTCATGATCCCTTACCCAAGCGCCTGTTGCGATCTGAAAAACATTACTACAGCCGTCAGCGCTTCGTGGTTCTATTCTTCTCCAAGTCCTCGCCTCACCACCTTCGGGCAGTGTTTCTTCCAGCAATACCATAGCGTACAGTGGATCGGTTGTTGCGAAAACTTGTGAGACCCTGGCGACTTTCCAATCTGCCATTTTTTCCTCCAACCGTAGTGTTAAGTCCTCAAGAAACAATAGCGACGAACTCGCCACGCGGCAGCATCTCGGCCAGGCCGTTAATGATGCGACGCTGGGGCAGAGATGTGTGGATTCAGGACGTGACCATTTCTGTCCGAGCGCCACACTGACATTCAAGCCTCACTGCTTTAAGACATATTGGAACTCTGTACCCGATGGCTTCTAGTGAGAATAGGAGATGAAACAAAGAAATCAATGTGGGCGCTTGCGTCACCGCCCATGCGGCCTGGGCGTCGCGCCCCTCACGCATCGCCGATGCGAATGTGCAGTCTGCCGCCCGGCTCGCCACCGTCCTCGCGGCAACGCCTAGTCCGGTCGCGTCCGCGCCGGCACAATCGGCCTACACGGTGAACACCGTGGAGCTGGCCTTGGGCACTACCGTAAAAGAACTCGTCTCAGGCACGTCAACAGGTTTTTGCCGTGACCTGTCACGGTCTGCCGGCGAGCGATAGCGGAAATCCAGGTGGCCAAGCCTCTTCTTGCAATCTCAAGTCGTCTGCCGCGTCCGGCGAGCGATCTTTCAGCGGACGGGTCAAAAGCCGGTTCCAGATGAGAACTGACGCCTCAATGTCTAAGCGACGGTGCGAGCGAATGACGCTTCCT
>NZ_JAQQEK010000029.1:0-111422 GCF_046027355.1 Paraburkholderia sediminicola
ATGGCGCGAGGTGGACGATGCGCTCGTCGTTTATGACGCTGAACAGCGGCGGCGTGATCGGCTGAAAACGGTCGTGAGCCTGAACCAGCGTGCGCTGTCGATTGCGCGGCAGCGGTACAAGGCAGGTGCGGTCGATTTCCTCGATGTGCTGAACGTGCAGAAACAGTTGCTCGATGCACAGAGCAACCTCGAGCAAAGCAAGGCCGACGCCGACGCGAACCTCATCACACTGTGCAAGGTGCTCGGCGGCGGGTGGGAGTCAACGTATGCCAGACAGGACAGTGTGCATTGACGTAGCATGCTCCTGCGTGCGACTGTGAGCCGGCCATGAGCTGACCTTGTGGGTGCGCTCTCGTGATTCAGGAGGAAACATGGCTCGATTGCTCTCCGTGAATGTCGGACTGCCGCGCGACATTGACTGGAAAGGTCGCACCGTCCACACCGGAATCTGGAAGGAGCCGGCGCATGCACGCTGTTGGGCGGGCCGGTTGAATCTGACCGGCGACGGTCAGGGCGATCTGGCTGGGCACGGGGGCGAGCAGCGAGCCGTGTTCGTCTACCAGATCGAGTCCTATCGCCATTGGCAGGCGCAACTGAAGCGGAGCGACTTCGTCTACGGACAGTTCGGCGAAAACTTCACGATTGAAGGCATGCCGGACTCCGCCGTGTGCATCGGCGACCGCTATCGGATCGGCACGGCCTTGTTCGAGGTCACGCAACCTCGGGTGACCTGCTATCGCGTCGGCATTCGGACGAACGAGCCCCGCATGCCGGCCTTGCTCACATCCAGCGGACGGCCCGGTTTCTATTTCCGCGTCTTGCAGGAGGGTGCCGTCGGCGCCGGCGACGACATCGTGAAAGTCGGCGAGGCAAAAGAGCGCATGAGCGTCGCCGAGATCAACGCGCTCCTGTATTCACCTCATCACCCGCGCGATCGGCTGGAGCAGGCCTTGCGCATCGAGGCACTTTCGCCCGGGTGGCGCTGGTCGTTCGAGGCGTTGCTGCGGGACCAGACGACGGGTGCGGCGAGCGGGAACGCAGGACTGGCACCCGCTGCTGCCGCGTATCCGGTAGCACCCGGATTTCGGCCGCTCATGGTGACGTCGATTGAACCGGCGTGCGCCGATGTGCTTTCGCTGACTTTGCAGAGCACGAACGGTCAGCCGCTGCAAACAGCGCTGCCGGGTCAGTATGTGGTGTTGCGTCTGCCACGGGCCGCCGGCGGCCCGCCACTCTTTCGCAGCTACTCGCTTTCCGGCGCCGCGTCGACAGAACGCTATCGAATCAGCGTCAAAGTCGAGCCGCATGGCGCAGCGGGAACCTACCTGCAAGAGCAGGTCCGCGTGGGCGATGCGCTCGACGTCAGCGCGCCGCGCGGCAGCTTTGTGCTGCAGCCGGGAGACGGTCCGCTTGTTCTTCTCAGCGCGGGAATCGGCGTGACGCCGGTTCTTGCCATGCTGCACACGCTGGCCGCGGCGGGCTCCACGCGCCAGGTGTGGTGGCTCCACGGCGCTCGCGATCGGCAGCACCATGCATTCGCGGACGAAGCCCGCGCTCTTGTCCACACACTGATGCACGGGCGCAGCTATGTCTGCTACAGCCGGCCGGATGCGAGCGAGCGCATCGGCGAAAATTTTGATGCGATCGGCCACCTGTCGCGAACGGCGCTCGACGAGGCTGGCTTGCCGCGATCAGCGGATTTCTACCTCTGCGGCCCAACGCGCTTCATGGCGGACATGAAAACGGCGCTCGCCGCGCTGAGCGTCGCGCCAGAGCGGATTCACACTGAGATCTTCAACGGCGGCGAGACTTTTACACCCGGCATCGTCGGCACTTCGGCGCGCGCGCCGCACCAGCCGGAAAAGGATGCCAGCACCGGGCCACTCGTTTCATTTGCCCGCAGTGGCGTCGCGGCGCACTGGAATGCGGCGCTGTATCCGAACATTCTGGAACTGGCCGAAGCGTGTGACGTACCGGTTCGATGGTCGTGTCGAACCGGCGTTTGTCACAACTGCGAAAGCGGACTCGTTTCGGGAACGGTGAACTATAGTCCCGAGCCGCTCGACATGCCCGCGCAAGGGAACGTGCTTGTCTGCTGCGCGCAGCCGGCTGGTGACGTCGTCATTGATCTGTGAGTACGAACCTGCCCGCCTCTTTCGAGGCGAACGGCGCTTTCACAAGCGCTGCCCGTGAAGATCAGGTCACACCCTGAACTCGGAGAGATCAGGCCGCAAGTGGAGCGTCAGCGCCACGCATATCAGACCGAAGCCGACGCGCGGGGCGACGATCGCAACCAGCATGGCGGCCGTGAAACCCGCAAGGACGATTAGCGATCGGTATCTTGCTGTACGCCGCATACGCGCGGACACCATGCCGGTGTCCGCCTGGGCCAGTACCTGGTGTTCGAAAACGTTGTACGCCGCGTCGATACATATAAACAGGCCCGCGTAAAACATGACGGACGACGACGCGAGCTCGGTCGTGGCTACCCACGCGGTCGCAAAAGGCAGCAGCGAGACGAGGAACAGATGAACGAAGTTGATCCATATCATTCCCAGCGTCGGCGGGCCGACGAACCGCATCAGGTGATGGTGATTGATCCAGATGATCGCGACGAAGAGATAGCTCACCGCATAGCTGAGGGCGATCGGCCATAGAGGCAACAGGGCCGAGAACGAATGCTCTTCCGGTGCCTTGAGTTCGAGCACCATGATCGTCACGATCACTGCGAAGACGCCGTCTGAAAAAGCAGCTAGACGCTCGGCGGTTGCTTTTGCTTCACGCATGGCGGGCTCCCTGAGATGAGCAAGAAGTCATTTCAACCGCAACGGCCGCACTCAGACACTCAAGACAGCAAACAAACCAAAACATGCGACATAAGCAGGACCGCGGCCGCCGGTGGCGGGCAGCATGGCGCGAGATCGATTAAACGCGCGGTTTAGCGCAAGGGTGCCTCTGACCGACTGGCCGTTGAGCGGCCGTGAGCTTGCGTCCCGCCACGCACCGCGTACGACGGCAAGCCTAGCAAAATGCGATGTAAGTGTATGTTAAATAATGTTTGCGCGTCACGCATAATGAAAACGACACACGCCTTGACAGGTGACGCCGGCGACCGTTTTTTCATCGAGCCTCACATTTGCATTAACATCATCACACTGAACGTAGTGAACGCACCGTGTCGCGACCAGACGTGCTGGTTTGATATTCCACTGTGAAAGAGGGAGACGATCGTGGCTGATGAGAAGATGCTGGCGCAAGTTTGTGAAAAACAGGGATTTTTTGCCGCCCTGGACCAGAGCGGCGGATCGACCCCAGGCGCACTGCGGCTTTATGGCATTGCCGAGAGCGCCTACAGCAATGACGCCGAGATGTTCAAGCTGATACACGAGATGCGCGTGCGCATCATCACGGCGCCCGCCTTCACGGGGGACAAGATCGTCGGGGCCATCCTGTTCGAAGCGACCATGGACGGACAGGCGCAGGGGAAACCCGTTCCGGCCTTCCTGTGGGAGGACCGCGGCGTCGTGCCGTTCCTGAAGGTCGATAAGGGCCTGGAAGCCGAAGCCGACGGTGTCCAGTTGATGAAGCCGATTCCCGGCCTGGACGATCTGCTCGCCCGCGCCGTGAAGCTCGGCATCTGCGGCACCAAGATGCGCTCGGTCATCAGCCTGAATTCGCCAGGCGGGATCGCTGCGATCGCCAAGCAACAGTTCGCACTGGCAGCACAGATCGACGCGCACGGTCTCATGCCGATCCTCGAGCCCGAGATTTCGATCAAGAGTCCGGACAAGCCCGGAGCGGAAGCCACCCTCCTCGCGGAACTGACCAAAGGTCTCGATGCGCTGCCGGATAGCCGTCAAGTGATGCTCAAGCTGACCATACCGGACGTAGCGGACTTCTATCGTCCACTGATCGAGCACCCGCGTGTCGCACGGGTAGTCGCGCTTTCCGGAGGCTACACGCGAGCCGACGCGTGCGAACGGCTCGCTTCGAATCACGGCATGATCGCCAGCTTCTCAAGGGCTTTGATCAACGAGCTCAAGGAATCGATGAGCGACAGCGAGTTCAACGCGACACTCGAGAAGTCCGTCGACGAGATCTATCAGGCCTCCGTCGTCAAGGTTTGAAGCGGCTTGCAGGAGGCGGGGCCTGGCGAATCGAGGCCCCGGTTCGCCGAATGTGAACAGGCTGCTTTGTCCGGTCTCACGGCCGGACAAAGCTCGCGGCCTGATGCTCCACGAATTCTTCCGCGCACATTCGCGTGAAGCGCGACATGGCCTAACCGCCGCCGTCGATCGACCTTCGACCTCTCGCGGCAACACGGCGAACGGCGCTCGGGATGAACGATCCCGCACGACGATAAGGCTATCCACGAACTGCATCCTGATTATTTTGGCGAGCAGCTTCGGACCGTCCTTTTACACTAATATCGGGGCGCTGGCGTCCGCTCCGAAATGGCCAGCGTGCCGTCAGTTCCGGAACCCTGAAGATGAACCGTTTGCCGCCGCTGCGCGCCCTCCAGGCATTCGATGCCGTGGTTCGCAACAAGAATGTAGTCGCCGCCGCCGAATCACTGCACGTGACGCCCGGAGCAGTCAGTCAACAGATCCGCCAGCTCGAGGAATTCCTCGGCGTCGCGCTGTTCGACCGCGAAAGCACCGGCCTGCGTCCCACCGCGCTCGGTCAGCTCTACCACGAGCACGTGGCCCGCGGCTTCGAATGCTTTCGTGCCGCGCACACGGCCCTGGAAGCGGCACAGCATGGTCCCCACTTGACACTCAGCACGTTCCCTTCGGTTGCAACGCATTGGTTTGCGTCCCGGCTGGATAAGTGGCACACGCTATCACCCGGCGTGCGCGTCCACGTCGAGGCGACGGATCGCGAGCCGAAGCGCGGGGAAAGCAATTGGGATATCCGTATGACGTACGGAGCGCCGCCCGCGGATGGAGCCCACTACCGCCTCCTGTTCACCGACCGGGTGACACCGGTGTGCTCGCCGTCACTGCTGCGGGCGGACCGCCCGATCGAGCAGCCCGCGGATTTGCTGCACTACCCGCTTGTGCATGTCGAGTGGGGCTGGAACGACAGGTCGCCGCCGACCTGGGGCGACTGGTTGCGCGCAGCCGGCGTCCTTGTGCCGGACACACTTGCTCCGTTGACTTACTCGCTTTCAGGAATGGCCGTCGATGCGACACTACGCGGCAGAGGCGTATCGCTCGGTCAGGGACTCTTCACCGCCGATAGCCTGAAGCAGGGACTGCTGATCGCACCCTTCAGGATCTCGCTGCCCATGCCATACCCGTACTACCTGGTGTGGCAACCCGGCGCGTTCGATAGGCCGGACGCACGGCAATTTCTTGACTGGCTGACCGAGGAAGCCGTACAGACGCAACGCGACATCAACACGATATTTGGTTGATCCGTTCATCTTTGCAGGTCCCGACAGCGCCGCTCGTGTTTTAGAAAAACTATAGAGACTAAGCAGATTAAATGGTTTGTCGGCGTCTATGCGCCACCCTATGCTCGAAAGCGAATCCATGCGCATCAGCCAAAGCTGATTGCCGGTGCATGCCTGGCCGCATGGTTTCATGCTAACCAGCCAAATCATAGGGATCACGCATGAACATCAATACAAGGCACGATAGCCTGCGGGCTCGTCCAAAGCACATTAACGAAGTGTTGCTCGGCGATGACGACATATCGATCGAGGAATTTATCGCGGTAGCAAAACATGGCGCGAAGGTCCGCTTCTCGCAAAAATATTGTGAACGCGTGTCGCGCTCCCGCCTGCTGGTCGAACGGTTTCTCGAGGAAAATCGCCTCGTGTACGGCGTCACTACCGGATTCGGCGACAACTCCACCCGCGTGATCCAGCCGGAAGAGGCCGAGGACCTGCAACGCAATATCGTGCGGTCGCACGCGGTCTCGGTGGGCGCCCCGCTGGCGCGCGAGGTAGTCCGGGCCACCCAGCTCATGATCCTGAACAGCCTTGGAAAAGGCTATTCCGGTGTCACGCTCGATTTGCTGCAGCAGATTGCGGAACTGCTCAATAACGGCATCACGCCGGTTGCGCCAGGTGACGGCTCGGTCGGCTACCTCGGACCCGAAGCGCACATGGCCCTCGTCCTGATTGGCGAGGGCGAGGCGACCTATCGCGATGAACGGATGAGCGGTCTGGAGGCGCTGGAGAAAGCCGGCCTGAAACCTCATACCCTGCGCTGCAAGGAAGGGCTCGCACTGGTCAACGGCACGACCTCGGTGACCGAAATCGGAATGCTCGCGCTGCATAACGCGCTGGAAGCGTCCAAGGTCGCCGACATTGCCGCTGCCATGTCCCTGCAGCCGCTCAAAGGCACCACACGCGCGCTCGACGCTCGCTACCACTCGGTCAAAAAACACCAGGACCAGTCCAACGCGGCAGACAATCTGCGACGAATTCTCGCTGGCAGCGCATTGACCGAACGCTTTGCTGATTACCGCTTGCAGGATACCTACAGTCTGCGAGCGATGGCACAAGTCCATGGCGCCTCGAAGCGGGCCATCAATGACGCGCGCGAGGCCATTCTCGACGAGGTCGGTTCTTGCGGTGACAACCCCGTCATCTATCCGCACGAGGGCGACGGCCTCGCCATTTCAGGTGCGAATTTCGATGGCACGTTCGTTGGCATCGCGAGCGACCTCCTCTGTATCGCGATGACCAACCTTGCCAAAATCTCCGAACGCCGGACCGATCGGCTGGTGAATCCGCACTTCAGCGAACTGCCGGCGTTCCTCGCGCCGCGCCCCGGTCTGAATAGCGGCTACATGATCGTTCAGTACACCGCCGCGGGCCTGCTCGGAGAAATGCGTATCCTGTCGCATCCCGCGAGCGTGGATAGCGTCTCGACGAGTGGCAATCAGGAGGACCCCGTGAGCTTTGCGTATCTTGCCGCGCGCAAGGCTTACGAGACGTCGCAGAAACTCCAGCATGTCCTCGCGATCGAACTGATGGTGGCGACCCAGGCTCTGGATTTCTTCGACCCGGCAGATGCCTCGCCTGCGACGGCAGCGGTCTACGCCCGGATCAGGCAGAAGGTGCCTAAGGTGGAGGACGATCGCTTCTTCCACCCCGACATGGTGCACATTCACGAACTGGTCACGCAGGGCGACCTGTTGAGCGTCGTCGAAAACATCACCGGCGCGCTGCACGAATAACCGCCCCACAAATGGCAAATGAGCCGTCGATTGCATGGATATCGACGGCTCATTCAATCAGTAACACTAAGCTACGTATCGACCGGAAATTCAGCCTCAAATTCAGCTTCAGGGCGTGACGTCCGTTTTGAACCACTTCTGACTGAGCGTGTGCACCGTCCCGTCGGCAAGCGCCGCGGCAATGGCCTGATCGAACATGGCTTTCAGATCCGTGTCGGCTTTGCGCAAACCGAGCGCTTCACCGTCCCCCCAGATTGGACCGCCAATCTTCGGACCGGCGAATCCCAGCGTCGCGTTGGCGGGTTTTGACAAGGCGGACGCGTAGTAGGACGCGTCGTCGAACGCCACGTCGATACGTCCTGCGATCAGGTCGATGTCGTGTTCCGGAGCGTTCTTGTATTCGCGAATGCTCGCAATATCCTTGAAGTTCTCGTTGATGAACTTGCTATAGACCGTCCCCGTGACGATCCCGATCGATTTGCCCTTCAGGCTGACGCGCAACAGGTCGACGGCCGGCTTGTCAACTGCCGGATTGCCGGTCAGCTTGATGGGTACGGCGCCCGGCGGCAGCTTCGGCAGCACGCCCGACCCGACCGAGACAAAAGCGGCCGGCGTATTCGCATACGGCTTCGAGAAGGTGATCGCCTTCTTGCGCTCGTCACTGATCGACAGGGCATCCATGATCACGTCGAATTTGCCGGAGTTCAGCCCGGGAATCAACCCGTCCCAATCTTGCGCGATCAGTCTGCACTGGACGTGCATACGCGTGCAGAGATTTTTCGCAAGCTCCGGTTCGAAGCCATCCAGCGTGCCGTCCGGACGCGTGAGATTCCACGGTTCATAGCTGCCCTCGAGAGCAATGGTGACGGTTTTCCACTCCTTCGCGTAGCTGGTTGAAGAAAACGCGACGGCCATGACGGACGCCGCGCAAGCCACTGCCTTTACAACGTCCCGACGACTGAGGTTCATTTGAAGTCTCCCTGCCTATGGATTTGAATGAAAAACCAGGTGCCGCTCATGCCAACTCGTCAAGCACCAACACCGCTGAATTCGACCTCGATACGCACGGCAGGAAGCACGTCCCGGCCGCGCGCTCGTCATCGGTCAGATAGGTGTCGCGATGATCGGGCTCGCCCGCGAGAACGCGCATCATGCAAGTCCCGCACACGCCCACTTCGCACGACGATGGCAGGTCGAATCCCGCCTCGCGCAGAGCCGCCAGGACGGTCTTGCCTGCCGGGACAGGTATTGCGTCGCGCCTGCCTTCGAGCCGTACCGAGAACTCGCGTTCATCGCCCGCAACCGGCACCGCGGGACCGAACGACTCCTGATGCACGAACTGTTCGCCCAGCATGTCGCGAGCAAGGCCTGCCGTCATCTCCATGAAGGCGGGTGGTCCGCAAACATAGAGATGCGTGTTGGGCAACGCAGCGGACAGCAGACCGGTAATGCACTCGCGAGTCGCGGCTGGCGACAGGCCGACGTGGATACGCGCCTGATCCGCAAGCGGTGATCGTCCGAGCTCCGTGCGGAATACGACAGACGCGTCGCTGCGCGCAAAATAGGCGAGCGTGTAATGCCCTCGCGATGCCGCGAGCGCGCAAGCCATTGAGAGAATCGGCGTGACGCCGATTCCGCCAGCAATCAAAAGGTGCTGGTCTGCGGTATCGCTCAAGGCAAATGCGTTGCGCGGCGGCCCTATCCGCATTTGCGTGCCGACCTGCGCGGCGCTATGCAGCCATGCGGATCCGCCCCGGGACGCGGGTTCGCGTTTGACGGCGATCCGGTACTCCGGTGCGCTGGCATCGGCGCCACACAACGAGTACTGGCGCACCAGTCCACTCGGAAGATAAACGTCGATATGCGAGCCGGGCGCATACGCCGGCAACGCCGCACCGTCTGTACGGGCCAGCCAGAACACGCGGGTGTCGTCGGCCGCCGCGTCGACGTCCGTGATGCGCACTTCAATCGTATCTGTAGCGGCGTTCATCGCGGTATCTCCGGGGAAGTCACGAAACGACAGGTTGTGGCGCATGTTCGGCTTCGATCATCTTTTGCAGCATGCGGCGAAAACGCAGCGGCGCTGCGTCGGTTTCGATGTCCGTATTAGGCGTTCGCTTGTTCGTCATGCCGTAGTCGACCGCGGACAGCACGACCAGATCCTCATTGAATGCGCTGATGAAATCGTCGGTGAGCGCGCGATCTGTCGCCGCGCAATCGGGCCGGAAGTTGCGCACCTGAAACCAGAAGTAGCGACAGGTATGCTCGGTCACCGGTGTCACGAAGTTATATGAGTCGAGGAGGAACACGTCCGGATGCAATTGCCCCTGCGGCGCGCCTGAATTCGCCGGCGCAATGATGTCGCGAATAATCGCGTGCGACGGATAGCGCACCTCATAATGCTGCAACCGGTCGGCATGACCGGCGAAGCTCACATACGGGAGGAAGAACGGCGCGAGTTCGCAATCCAGCATCCATCGCGAGGCGAGCACGCCGTTATCGAGGACAGTCATCCTGACCGGCACATCGGCGGTGGCGACGTTACCCAGCGAAGTCTTGTGGACATACGTGACGTGAGACGGATCGAGCAGGTTATCCGTCATGTACAGATAGCCGCAGTTGACGTCCATCGCAGGACCGAGATTGACGCCCCACGCCGGATCGTCATAGTGCGCAACGGTCAGTATGTCGTCCGGATCAGCCAGATCAGGGTTGCCCGTCCAGATCCAGACCAATCCGTAGCGCTCGGCTACCGGATAGCGTCTCACGCAGGCCTTCGGCGGAATCCTGGCAAGCCCTGGCGCATGCACGCAAACGCCGTCGGGACTGAACTCCAGTCCGTGATAACCACAGCGCAGGTTGTCGCCCGTCACCTCGCCCATCGACAGGGGCAGCTTGCGATGCGGGCACGCATCTTCAAGCGCGATCACCGCACGCCCCAGACCGCGATAGAGTACGACCGGCTCTTCCAGAATGATTCGCCTCACTGGCTTGTCTTCGATCTCGTCGCTCCAGGCAGCGACATACCACGCGTTCCGCAAATACATTCCCTGCCCCCTTTCGTGTTCAATCAATCGTCCAGTGGGCAAAGAATAGGAACAACAGCCGCGGATCATCAAACGATTTGAACTACAGGCGAGGCTTAGTTTTTCTAAAGGCTCACGCGCGAGCACTTCGATTCGGTTCGTGTAACGCTTGCCTGCATGATGCTAAGTACTCTTAATATGTAAGGAGTTTCCCGAGGATTGACGACTTCCGGATCAAAACCGCTTGCGACACATTTTTTAATTGTGCAGACTTGTCTATACAAATTTTGTCGCGCAAGTCATTGAGGGATCTGTCATGAAATCACGTGCTGCAGTTGCATTCGGGCCAGGAAAGCCTCTGGAAATCGTCGAGATCGATGTTGCACCGCCAAAGAAAGGCGAAGTGCTGGTAAAGATCTCCCATACGGGCGTATGCCACACGGACGCCTTCACGCTCTCGGGCGACGACCCGGAAGGCCTGTTCCCCTGCGTGCTCGGGCATGAAGGCGCAGGCGTCGTGGTGGAAATCGGTGAAGGCGTCACGTCGGTCCAGCCCGGCGACCACGTGATCCCGCTCTACACGGCGGAGTGTGGCGAATGCCTGTTCTGCAAGTCGGGCAAGACGAACCTGTGCGTGGCCGTACGTGCCACCCAGGGCAAAGGCGTGATGCCGGACGGTACGACCCGCTTCTCCTACAACGGCCAGCCGGTCTACCACTACATGGGTTGCTCGACGTTTAGCGAGTACACCGTGGTCGCCGAAGTCTCCGTTGCAAAGATCAATCCGGCTGCCAATCACGAACAGGTCTGCCTGCTGGGTTGCGGGGTCACGACGGGTATCGGTGCCGTGCACAATACCGCGAAGGTGCAGCCAGGCGACAGCGTCGCCGTGTTCGGGCTCGGCGGCATCGGGCTCGCTGTCATTCAGGGGGCTCGCCAGGCCAAGGCCGGCCGCATCATCGCGATCGACACAAACCCTTCGAAGTTCGAGCTGGCAAAAGTTTTCGGCGCCACCGATTGCGTGAACCCGAAAGACCATGAAAAACCGATCCAGCAGGTCATCGTCGAGATGACCGGTTGGGGCGTCGACCATTCGTTCGAATGCATCGGCAACGTCAATGTCATGCGTGCGGCGCTCGAGTGCGCACACCGCGGCTGGGGACAGTCCGTCGTCATCGGTGTTGCGGGGGCCGGTCAGGAAATCTCGACACGCCCGTTCCAACTGGTGACGGGCCGCACATGGAAAGGCACCGCATTTGGTGGCGTGAAGGGCCGCTCACAACTGCCGGGGATGGTGGAAGACGCCATGCGAGGCGACATCCAGCTTGCCCCGTTCGTCACGCACAGATTGCCGCTCGATCAGATTAACGAAGCATTCGATCTGATGCACGACGGCAAGTCGATTCGCACCGTGATCAACTACTAGGACACGACGGTGCGCCGTCTTCGGTGCGGCGTCATCGCGCCGATTTTCATTCAGAAACATTGGAGGTGACAGAATGAGTACCTTGACAATACACCCGTCAGTGGACGCCGGCGTCAGGAAGGGCGCACCGGGTTTCACCGGCGGTACGCTCCACTGCCAATGCCAGAGCGACAGAGTCGAAGTCCGGGTAGAGAGTAACGTCGCACACAACCATATTTGTGGCTGTACGAAGTGCTGGAAACCGGCTGGCGCGGCTTTCGCACTGATAGGCGTGGTCCCGCGCGACAAGGTCACCGTCACCGCTCATGCCGAGAAGCTCCAGATCGTCGACGAGAAAGCGGCCATCCAGCGCCATGCCTGCAAGGCGTGCGGAACGCACATGTATGGCCGGATAGAAAACCGTGACCATCCGTTCTACGGTCTTGACTTCATTCACGTCGAACTCTCCGATGATAGCGGCTGGGAAGAGCCGCGCTTTGCGGCTTTCGTTTCATCGGTGATCGAATCTGGCGGCGCGAAACCGGAACAGATGGACGATGTGCGTGCGCGGCTCACCGAGCTCGGACTCCCACCGTACGACGCGCTCAACCCGCCGTTGATGGACGCGATGTCCACGCATATCGCCAAGCGCAATGGTGTGCTGAAGCAGTGAAACTCAGGGCGGATCGTGCGTACTGATCCGCCCGTCTACGGGATTCGCAGTGGAGCGGATAGAACGGCGTGCCTGGTGGCTTGTTCAGTTCCGCCCTGAAGCGCCGCAATCAGCACCGATGCTTCAATTTCCAAAGCAATCAACGACAACAACAATCAATGCCGCCACGACCCATGCGGCAATTCCACATCCCGCTGTGCCGCGGCCAATCCTTCCAGCATGCCCGCCCGATCGAGCGGAATGCAATACACCGGCTTGGCGCGCTCGAAGCGCCAACTGTCCGCCAGCGCGCCGGCATCGACGGGATCGAAGCCGAACTGATCCAGCAGCCCGCTCACGACGCGTTTGGCGTGCTCGTCGTCACTGGCAAATGGCAGCGCACGGCGCTTCGGCGTATCCCGCGCTGAGCCATCGGTTTCGAGGTCCCTCGCCAGAATCGCGTTGAAGGCTTTCACCACGCGGGCGCCCGGCAACGCGGCGGCAAGCATCTGGCTGGTGGTCGTGGCGTGACTGTCGAGCGCCTCGATCCGGCCGTCGCGCTCGGGATAGTGGTTGCAGGTGTCGATCACGATCTTGCCGTCGAGCGCCGCCGCCGGCAGCGCGTCGATGCTGCCGAACGGCACGGCGACCACCACCACCTCGCCGAACTTCGCCGCCTCTTGCGCCGTGCCGAGCACGCAGCCGAGCGCCGCAGCCGTGCTGATCAGGGTCCGCGGATCGCGGGAATTGCTGATCATGACTTCGTGTCCGTTCTGCTTCGCCAAAGTCGCCATCGCGCGGCCGATAAAGCCCGCACCGAGAATGCCTATCTTCATCTTTCACACTCCATGCATGTCCGAGGATCGCTCCGCCGAGCACCCGCTCGCCGGTCAGAACCACTATGATTCAAAACTTCAACGGAATAAATGCGCGTCATTCGACGACTGTCGAAAGCAGGAGTGGGGAATCATGGATCGACTGACCAGCATGGCGATCTTCGTCAAAACCGCCGACAGCGGCTCGTTCGCCGCGGCGGCGCTCGCGTTCGGCATCTCGTCGCAGATGGCCGGCAAGCACGTGAGCGCGCTTGAAGAGCGCGTCGGCGCCCGGTTGCTGAACCGCACCACGCGCCGCCAGAGCCTCACCGAAATCGGCCAGATCTTCTATGAGCGCTGCAAGGCGCTGCTGGCCGACGCCGCGGCGGCCGAGTCGGTCGCCCAGGAACTGTCGGCGTCGCCGCGCGGACGCCTGCGTATTACCGCGCCCGTCACGTTCGGCGCCTGCTGCCTCGCGCCGATGATCACGCGCTATCTGAAAGCGCATCCCGAGGTGCGGGTCGAGTTGACGCTGACCGACCGCTTCGTGGATCTGATCGACGAGGGTTACGAGGCTGCGATCCGCCTCGGCGCGCTGTCGGATTCGTCGCTGATCGCGCGGCCGTTGATGCCTTACCGGCTGGTCGCGTGCGCGTCGCCCGGCTATCTGGCGGAACGCGGCGAACCGCGCACGCCTCACGAGCTGACGGCGCACGAGTGTCTGAGCTTCGCCTATACGAGCATGCCGGCCGACACCGAATGGCGTTTCGCCGACGCCCAGGGCGAGCACGTGGTGTCGATCGCCGGCCGTTTCGAGGCCAATGACGTCAAGGCGCTGCTGGCCGCCGCGCTCAACGGCGGCGGCGTGATGCTCGCCCCCGAAGTGGCGGTCAAGGACGAACTCGCGGCGGGCCGCCTCGTGCGCCTGCTGTCCGGCTATGAGGCAACCGCGCGGCCGATGCATCTGGTATTCCCCGCCAGCCGCGTCACGCCGAAATTGCGCGCGTTCATCGACCAGGTCGTCGCCGAATTCGGCCCGCACAACGCGTGAACCAAGCGTGAACAACGCGCGCAAGAACCGCACGGAAATCCTCACCACACGCCCGTGACAAGCCGCCAATCTCGCCGCATTGCCCGCTAGAATGGCCGGCTTTGCCCGCTTCGGGCGCGTCACAAGGCAAAATACGGGTTTTGCGCGCGTAACCCGCGCCGCGCATCCGGATGAATCAGACGCTGGCGGCACGCACGCCGCCGGCCTTCGCAAACTCGCACGACGGCGGCCCGCTCAAGCCCGGCGCGGCTTGGCGGCCAATCGCGGGCGACGCAGCCAGGACAGCTCGTCCTTTAACAGAGCACCTCAGGAGCATTTATGACCGATTCGAACCCATCCTTCCTCGGCAGGATTTCCCTGGCCGTGGGCACGTTTTTCCGCATCCTCGGCGATGGCGAATTCGCCGCCGGTGTCTTGCGCCTGCGTGACGGCGTTGCCGCCAGTGCCGCGCCCGCCCCGGCACCCACGCCCGCACCGGCACCCGCGCCGCAGCCGGCGCCCGTGCTGAAGGAAGCCAGTCCCGACGCCGCGTTGCAACTGCTCGGCCTGCTGCAACGCGACGCGCGCTTCATCGATTTCGTCGAGGAAGACATCAAGAGCTATAGCGACGCCGACATCGGCGCGGCCGCGCGCCTCGTGCACGACGGTTGCCGCGCGACGCTGCGCGAGCATTTCACGATCCGCCCGGTGCGCGACGAAGCCGAGGGCAGCCGCGTCACGCTGGCCGAAGGTTTCGACGCGGCCTCGATTCGCCTGACCGGCAATGTCGTCGGCCGGGCGCCGTTTAACGGCAGCATCAGCCATCGTGGCTGGCGGGTCGACGAAGTGCGTCTGCCGAAACTCGCGGACAGCCACAACGCAAAAGTGATCGCACCGGCCGAGGTGGAGCTATGAGCGACGCACGCCAATCACGCTACGCCATCGGCATCGACCTCGGCACCACGCACTGCGCGCTGTCCTACGTGGACACCAGCGCGAGCGACGGCGAAAAGACCGCGCAAGGCGTGCTGCCGATCGCGCAGCTCACGGGCCCCGGCGCGATCGACAACCTCGATCTGCTGCCCTCGTTCCTCTATCTGCCGCATCCCGACGAACTCGCGTCGGGCGACCTCTATCTGCCGTGGACCGGCCAGCGCGAATTCGCCGTCGGCGAGTTCGCCCGCAGCCGCGGCGCGGCCACGCCGATCCGGCTCGTGTCGAGCGCGAAGAGCTGGCTGTGCCATCCGGGCGTCGACCGGCGCGCGGCGATTCTGCCCAACGACGCGCCGCCCGAAGTCGCGCGCGTCTCGCCGCTCGAAAGCTCGGTGCGTTATCTGACGCACTTGCGTGAAGCCTGGGATCACGCGCATCCCGACGCGCCGTTCAGCGAGCAGGACATCACGGTGACGATCCCGGCATCGTTCGATCCGGCCGCGCGCGAGCTGACCGCCGAAGCCGCCGAGGCCGCCGGCTTCGGCCGCATGACGTTGCTGGAAGAACCGCAGGCTGCGTTGTATAGCTGGATCCAGAAGAGCGGCGGCGACTGGCGCAAACAGGTCAAGGTCGGCGACATCATCCTGGTGGTGGATGTGGGCGGCGGCACGACCGACCTCTCGCTGATCGCCGTGATCGAGCGCGAAGGCAATCTCGAACTGCATCGCGTGGCGGTCGGCGAACACATTCTGCTCGGCGGCGACAACATGGACCTCGCGCTCGCGCACGTGGTCGCGCGCAAGCTGGCGGCACAAGGTACCCAGGCCGACGCGTGGCAACTGCGCGCTCTCACCTATGCGTGCCGCTCGGCCAAGGAAATGCTGCTCAGCGACCCGGCCACCGATACCGTGCCGCTCGTCGTGCCGAGCCGCGGCTCGAAGCTGATCGGCGGCTCGATCCGCACCGAACTCACGCGCGCCGAATTGACCCAGACGATCCTCGAAGGCTTCTTCCCGCAGGTGGAGAGCGCCGCGCGTCCAGTGAGCCGCGCGCGTGCCGGTCTGACGCAGCTCGGCTTACCGTATGCGCAGGACGCGGGCATCACGCGGCATCTGGCTGCGTTCCTCGGCCGTCAAGTGGGCGCGCTGGCTGAACTCGCAGGCGTGAGCGGCATCGCGGCTGCGGAGAATGCGAGCTTCCTGCATCCCACGGCGGTGCTGTTCAACGGCGGCGTGTTCAAGTCGCCGCTGCTGGTCGAGCGCATCATGGGCACGCTCAACAACTGGCTCGTCGCGGAAGGCGCGCCGTCGGCGCGGCTGCTCGAAGGCGCCGATCTCGATCTCGCCGTCGCGCGCGGCGCAGCCTACTACGGCTACGTACGACGCGGCCGCGGCGTGCGGATTCGCGGCGGCACGGCGCGCGCGTACTACATCGCGATCGAATCGGCGATGCCCGCCGTGCCCGGTCTCGAGCCACCGATCCAGGCGCTGTGCGTCGCGCCGTTCGGCATGGAGGAAGGCACCGATGCCGAACTGCCCGCGCAGGAATTCGGGCTGGTGGTCGGCGAGCCGGTGCACTTCCGTTTCTTCGGGTCATCGGTGCGCCGTCAGGATCAGGTCGGCACGTTGCTCGACTTCTGGGGTCCGGAGGAATTGCAGGAGCTCGAGGAGATTCAGGCGACGCTGCCCGCCGCCGGCCGCACCGCCGGTGAAGTCGTGCCGGTGAAGCTGCATGCGCGCGTCACCGAGGCGGGCACGCTCGAACTCGAAGCCGTGCCGCGTGGCACCGACGAGCGCTGGAAAGTCGAGTTCGACGTGCGCGGCAACGCGAATGCATGAATGTGATGAAGCGGTATAGCGTCGGTATCGATCTCGGCACCAGCAACACGGTGCTCGCCTATGCGGAGGCTGGGTCACAGTCGATCCAGGTCTTCGAGATCGAGCAACTGGTGAGCCCTGGTGAAGTGGCCGCGCGGCCGCTTCTGCCCTCGGTGCGCTATCACGCGGCGCAAGGGGAACTGAACCCCGGCGATCTGCAATTGCCGTGGTCCATTGCAAATCAGACCGACGCACAGCCGGTCGTGATCGGCCGGCTCGCGCGTGTGTTGGGCGCTCAGGTGCCCGGCCGGCTGGTATCGAGCGCGAAGAGCTGGCTCTCGCATGCGTCAGTGGATCGCACCGCGCCGATCCTGCCGTGGGGCGCCGCCGACGACGTCCGCAAAGTCTCGCCGGTCGAAGCCAGCGCGAGCTATCTGGCGCACGTGCGCGCGGCCTGGAACCAGCGTTTTCCGGATGCGCCGCTCGAACGCCAGGATGTGGTGCTCACGGTGCCGGCGTCGTTCGACGAAGGCGCGCGAGCGCTGACCGTGGAAGCCGCCCGCATGGCCGGCTTGCCTGCGTTGAGGCTGCTGGAGGAGCCACAAGCGGCGTTTTATGACTGGCTGTTTCATCACCGCGAGCGGCTGGCAAGCGAACTTGCGGATACCCGTCTCGTGCTGATCTGCGACGTGGGCGGCGGCACCACCGACCTCACGCTGATCGAAGTCAGCCTGCGTGACGGCGAGCCACAGCTCACGCGGATCGGCGTGGGCAATCATCTGATGCTCGGCGGCGACAACATGGATCTGGCGCTCGCGCATCTGGTGGAAGCGCGGCTGCCGGGCAGCTCGCACCAAGCCGGCGAGCGCACGCGGCTGTCGGCCGCGAGTCTGTCACAACTGGTCGAGCGCTGTCGCAATGCGAAGGAACAACTGCTCGGCCCGCAGGCGCCCGACTCCACGTCTATCACGCTGCTCGGCGCGGGCTCGAAGTTGATCGGCGGCGCACGCACGGTGCAGGTCACGCGCGAAGAGGTCGAGCAGATCATCGTCGACGGCTTTTTTCCGGCGGCGATGTCGAATGAGCGGCCGGGCAGACCGCGTGGCGCGATCGTCGAATTCGGCCTGCCCTATGCAACCGATGCCGCCGTCACGCGTCATATCGCGGCGTTCCTGAGCCGCTTCGCGGCGCAGTCGCGTAAAGCGCTGGGCGTCGAGTCGTCTGGTTCACCAGACGAAGACGCGTTGCCGGTGCCCGACACACTTCTGCTAAACGGCGGCGTGTTCCGCGCCGAAGCGCTCACCCAACGTCTGGCCAGCACCTTAGGCACGTGGCGCGGCGAGCCGCTCAACGTGCTGCACAACGACAACCCCGACGTCGCCGTGGCACGCGGCGCGGTCGCCTATTCGCTCGCGCGCGCGGGCAACGCGCCGAAAATCGGCGGCGGCTCGCCGCGCAGCTACTTCCTCGTCCTCGACGAAGCCGGCGACGGCAAGCACGATGCCGAGCCCGTGCAACGCGGCATCTGCCTGCTGCCACGCGGCACGGAAGAAGGCCACGAGATCCTGATCGCGGATCGCACCTTCGCGCTGCGTCTCGGACATCCGGTGCGGTTTCACCTCGTGTCATCGAGCGCGGATACGGTGTATCGACCCGGCGAATTGATCGATCTCGCCGGCGGCGACTTCGTCCGCTTGCCGCCGATCGCGACCATCGTGCAGCCGCGCGGCGCGAGCAGCGCGCGCGAAACCGCGGTGCAGATCGCGACGTCACTGACCGAAGTGGGCACGCTCGAAGTCCACTGCATCGAACTCGACAATCCCACGCAGCGCTGGCTGCTCGAATTCCAGTTGCGCCGTGAAGACGCACAAGTGAATCTGGCGGGCGATGCAGCACCGGCTCGCCATCCGGCGCTCGACCAGGCGGTCGAACATATCGACCGCAGCTTCGGCTCGCGCGCGCAGAAGGTCGATCCGAAAGAAGTCAAACGCCTGCGCTCGCAACTCGAACAACTGCTGGGCCCGCGCGAAACCTGGAATAGCGCGTTGCTGCGCGAACTGTTCGGCGCACTGTGGGAACGCGCGCGCCGCCGGCGCCGCTCGGCGGATCACGAGCGCCTCTGGCTGAATCTGGCCGGCTATTGCGTGCGGCCCGGCTTCGGCTATCCACTCGACGAATGGCGCGTCGAACAACTCTGGTCGCTCTTCGACGACGGCATCCAGTACGTCAACGAAGGCCAGGTCTGGTCGGAATGGTGGACACTGTGGCGCCGCGCCGCCGGCGGCCTCGTCGAGAGCGCGCAACTGCGTGTGCTCGACGCGATGGCGTATCTGCAAGGCGCCGCGCAATCGCGTCACAAGCTGCCGTTCGACGTGGCGAAGACCGGCTTCACCGACATGGTGAGGCTGAGCGCATCGCTCGAACGGATTCCCGTCGAGCGCAAGATCGAACTCGGCGAATCGGTGCTGACGCGTTTGAAGAAACCCGCTGAGAATCATCAAAGCTGGTGGGCGGTCGGCCGTATCGGTGCACGGCGGCCGTTTTACGGCAGCGCGCATAGCGTCGTGCCGCCTGATATTGCTGGAGCATGGCTTAACGCAATCCTCGCGCTCGACTGGAAGAAGGTCGATCCCGCCGCGTTTGCCGCCGTGCAGATCGCTCGCATGACCGGCGACCGCTCGCGCGACTTGCCCGAAGACTTGCGTCTTGCGGTAGTGCGCCGGCTCGAAGCGTCCAACGCGCCGCGCGCGTGGATCACCATGGTGAGCGAGAGCGTCGAGCTCGATAACGCCGACGAAGGCCGTGTGTTCGGCGAATCGCTGCCGGCGGGACTGAAGCTGATCGCGAGCTGAGCGCAAATTGATCGCACGTTGATCGCCAGCTGAACGTATGTGGAGCACGATAGCTTCGCCTCACCCGCCGCTTTATACCGGGCGCCGTGCCACCATCGACGAACAACTCGGCCCCGTGATGTAGCTCGCGTCAGCCGATGCGAGGAACAACACGGCCGTGGCGATTTCGTCGGGTTCGCCGACGCAGCCAGGCGGCGTGGTCTCGCTGACCTGCTGGCGGCACGGGTCGATCTGTTCGTCGCTCATCTTCAGAGTTCCGATTTGTACGCCGGCATGACCACCACGCCGGGCACCACCAAGTTGACGCGAATGCCGCAGCCTTTCAGATCGCATGCCCACGTGCGGGCGAACGATCGCAGCGCGGTTTTCGCTGCGGCGTAAACGCCGAAAACGGGCACGCCGTGAACTGTCGCGATCGATCACCTCGACGCCCACCGCCCACATGCCGCCGTCAATGCCCTCTTCGATGCCGCGCCCGGTGTCGTCGACCTTGACGAGTGTGTCGCCGGCAAGTGGTGGGTTTCGCCATGGTGTTCCGCATTTTTGTGTGTGATTCCCTTGGCCGCCCGGTCGATCCACGTGTTCGTCAGTTGCACCGCCTGCATACAGATAAATGCTACATCGGTGGACATTCCTCATGCTGCAATGTATCCAGCAGCGTCGTGCTTCCCATCATTTCGCTGCGCCCGTTTTCTCCAACAGGAGTTCAGGAAAATGACCACATCATCAGTGGGTAGCTCGATGTCCGCGGTTCCGGACGAACTTCATACACTCAACAAAGACAACGATAAACCCCAACCTGCGGGACATGCTTCGCGAAGTACGCCCCCCCTCTCCTCGCCACAGTCACATAGGGCGCCGGCAAATCATGATGCGCCCCGCCATCCGGGAACGCCGTCCCTATCCGCTCACAGGGCGGTGGCCGCCGTATTCTCCCGTCAGACCTCCGGCGAAACCATCCCGGCACGTGCCCCATTGCCGTATGAGGCGGCCGGGAGCATCCCTACCCTCGATGTTCTATCGCGAGGAACCCGTTCTGCAGGTATTGCATCCGCACTCGCCCTCGCCCTCGCCCAGCCAGCAAAACACCCCAGCGGGCCCAGCGGCACGCCGGCCACAGGCGCCACGAAAGCGCAACAAGGCAAGCCGAACGGGCAGACCACGCAACCCTCAGATACGCTGCCCGGCGCCAGCATCGAAGAGTTCAGCCGGCTCAACGAGGAATACGACACCGAGGATGGCTACCTCCCCCGCAACAGCGAGGCCGACTCCCAGATTGCACAACAAATTGAAGATGGCCTCCAGCAGGAAATGACCGGATACCCCCCTCAGCTGATCCAGTTCCAGCAAAGAGAAACCCGTCTGCAAGGCATGCTGGCTGAGCTGCCTGAGAGCGAACGCCAGTTCTATGGTGGCGTGGTCGCGACCTTGGGCGCGGTCTACCAGCTCGAAACCAGCAACGACAAACGCTACGCGATCGATCAGAAAATGACCGATCTGGAAAACGCCGTTCGCGAAGAAGCGACCCGCGTTCGCAACGATCCGGTCGACCGGGTGCTGAGCCAGTTCAGCCCGCCCATGGGAGCTGCCTATCTGAACAAGGAAGACCGGGAAAGTGTCGACTACCTCGATAAATTGCGCGATGACTTCCTCGGCGCAGTGGATGCCGACGAACGGGAAGATATCTTCCAGGAAGCCAGCGAGCTTAAAGCCAAACTGCAGGAGCGGATCTCCGTCGAAGTCGGCAAACGCCAGCGCGTAAAACACGCCCAGTGGAAAGAAGCCAACGGAGAAGTGGACCGCATCCTCAAGGAAGCGCAGGCGCAGACCGACCCCGCAAAGCGCTACGAACTGATTGGCCGCCAGCTCTTTGAGATCAATCCGGGGCAGGACGAGTTGAAAGACAAGGTCATTCTGGCCTTCACGCAGCGCATGCATGACTCGCCCGAACTGCGCGACAAGCTCGACACCTGGCATGATCAGGTCAGCGGCCCCCTCAATGCGCACTCAGTGGGCGCCGCCAAAAGATACACGGATATTCTCCGGAACCTGCCCCCGGTGAGTGCGGACTACGTGCGCGATCTCAGCGATCAATACACCGCCGTTCTCAAGGACGCCAGCTTCAAGGACTACTCCATCACCCCAGCGGTCCGGGCAGAAAAGCTGGCCGGGCAAATAATGGAAGGCTTTGAGCGCGTGATACTCGGCCTGACGCCTTTAGCGCCGTTGGCCGATCTTCAGCCTTCGACACTGCCGGACAATGTTCGGATGGGGCTCGATTATGGCTCGGCGTTCCTGGGCATTCTTGCTGGAGAAGGCTGGGGCATTGTCAAAGAAATCAGTCTCGCGGGTAAGGCCATTTCCGCGGTAGCCAGAAACGCAGAGCTTGCCAATATGGCGGGAAGAGAGGGCGGCACTGCGGGCAAGAGCCTCGTCCAGACTGCGGGTCAAGCCCTTACAGAGGGGATACAGGCAGAGCTTACCCTGAAGCGGGAAGCGAAAGCCGCCGAAAGAGTGCTCCAGGAGAAGACACTCGCAGAGGCAGGCCCAGCAATCGACCCCACCAACCAGCTGGCACATCAAAGCGTAGGAAGCACCCCTTACGGGTCGCTCGTGACCTATGCCGAACCTGATGTTTTCCTTAGTGATTTACGCCCTGGGCAAAAGCCGGGCATCCTCGTCGATGCAAGAGGCGACAGGTATATTGGACTGGGTGGAAAGGCTTATCACGTCCGCTTTGACAGCGACAGCGACACCTGGCGGGTGTTCAAGAAAGGGGCCGATCTGAAACCGCAATATCCGGTTCGACTGAACGAATCAACCCACGAATGGGAGATCAATAGCGACGTGGGAATGCCGGGAGGAGGACGATCAGGCGCAAAACTTGAAGACACGGTGCGACAGGAAGTCATCAGACTTCTGAAAGAAGGAGAGTTGTCGCGAAAAAAAATTGCAGAAAAATTGGGCATATCCCCCGCCACAGTAAGCAACATTGCCACAAAGGAAAACATCGACCTATCTGCCAATGACTCTCTGCGTCGCGTGGCACTCACGCCAGCGACCCGGCAGCGAGTTATCGAACTGTTAAGAGAGGGACAGTTGAGCGCCCGGCAGATAGCCAGAGATCTTGACATCTCTCCTGGCACTGTAGGAACGATTGCCAAGCAAAATCACATCCCTCTCGGACGTGTTGGGCGCACTCCAATCAAACCGGAAGTCCAGCAGGAAGTTATCGATCTGTTACGCAAGGGCGAGTTAAGCTACAGACAAATAGCAAAGCGATTTGGCATAAATCGCACGACAGTATTTAACATCGCCAAGAAAAATCATATACAGCGAACTGCCGCCGCCCTGCGCAATCTGAGAATCACACCGGGAACGCGGCAGGAAATCATCAGACTGCTACGGGACGGAGGACTGACACTAGAAAAGATCGCCGACCGGGAAGGGGTAAGTGCAAGGACAGTAGATAGGATCGCCGCGCAAGAAAGGATACGTGCCTCCGGGGGCGCGAAGGCTACCAGGGGCGTCACGCCTGAGCAGATAGATCAGGCCTTTGCCCTGAAGGACCAGGGGAAAACAACTCGCGAAATCGCCGACGCAGTCAAGCTCTCACAGAGGAGAGTCAAGGACATTCTGGCAAATATCAATTCCGATACTTACAAAAGGTCATGGTGGGATACGACGCCGGCAAATCGGACCGCCGCCATTCGGCAACTGGATGAGGGCAAAGCCCCCAAAGACGTTGCGAGGGATCTGGGTCTGCCGCTGGAAACCGTGCGAGGGATTGCCAATCAGCATCGGGTGGCAAGAGATTCGTTGGCCAGTGAACTGTTGGCAGAACACAAATCGCCCGAAGAGGTCGCCAAGTCGCTAGGCATGTCTCACGATTATGTGAAGCGGCTGGCCGAGGGCATGCCTGAAGGCACCCACGACATCCGTTTCACCTCAAAAGATCGGGATGCAGCAATGGATATGTTCGAGAAGGGCTATAGCCGACAGGACGTCGCCACGAAACTCGGCATCTCTCCGTGGAAAGCCCATAGTCTTGCTAACGAATTCCGTACGGCAACCATGGACTCTGTGACGCCACAACAACTTGACGATATCGTACGGGCGCTTAACCTCCGGGATTACAGCTTTACAACTGGCGATCTGGCCCGGGCAACCCATGTGCCCGAGAGTACGATAGCGGTCGTCGAGCAGGAATATGCGGGCGGTTTCCTGGTACCGCGCCCCCAGTCTCCTCAACCCGGCCCGTCCTGGGCAATGTCGCCGGCGCCTGCCGATCATTACGAATGGGTTCCACCGCTTTCGTCAAGCCAGGAAATTGAGGCGATTCGCGCAATGGATGAAGGCCGCAGCCTGAAGGACGTTGCCGGCCAACTCAAGCAACCTTACGCGGCCGTTCAGCGATTGTATGAAGATGAATTGCCCGTTGTGGCGCAGGAAGACGATCCTATCGACGCTTCGCCAGCAGAACTGCCTCCTCAGGGAGCGACTGTATTCAGCGAAGAGGACAAAGCTGAAATTCGAGATCTCGCGCAGGGCAGCGGTCTAAGCGCGTCATTCATTGCCGGTTGGTTTAATGTGCCGATGGAAGACATTCAGAAGGTCCTGAACTCGAATCCCTGAGCAACCTGCATGAAATTGGGGAACGCGCTTGCCGTATGTCTCAAGCGCTTCCTCAGTGCGGCGACCGCCTTCGGTCAGGTTCTGATGGTGACACGTCCGGCCCTTCGAACGGATTCCTGTCGAGCGCAAGATCGAATTCGGCAGGTCGGTGCTGAACCGTCCGAAAAAAGGCCGCCGAAAATCATCAAAGCTGGTGGGCGGTCGCCCGTATTGAAACTCGCGGGGTTATGTCAGATCGAAACTCAACACCGCTTGCGCCGCAAGCGTGTCCTTGCGATTCTTGAGACTCTCCGCGAGCAGATCGCGGAATATGAGCAGTCTGTCGGCGCCGTGCTGTGCGCGAAATCCGTCCAGGACTTCGGCGATGGCGGCCTGTTGCGTCGCCGGCGTCAACGTGCTGGCAATGTAGGAACTGCCGCGCGCCAGATCCATCATGTAAGTGGTTCTGCAGAGCGCCTTCTCTGCCTCTCGAGCGGATTTTCGTCCGTTACGCATCGTTGTTTTTCTCGGTGGTCTTTTTCGTTGCATGTACAACCAGCAGCTCTCATCTGCCGGCGAGGCCAAGCGTTCTTATGCTTCGGCCTGACGCAACCATCTCCTTCTATCTGAACAGTTGAACCTTAAGAGAACCTTATGCGCGGCGGATAAAAGCTACGCAGACGGATGATTGATAGAAGCCACCCATTCGCTTGATGACTATCGGTATGTTTTGCTGAATGGGCGTGTGCTCGTTGCCTCTTCACATGCAAAAAAGGCCGGAAAAACCGGCCTTTTCGTATGAAGACTCGACGATTGTTTGGTAGTACTACACCTGCGTCATGCCACCGTCGCCAGCCAATTCGATCCCCGTGATGAAGCTCGCGTCGTCGGAAGCCAGGAACGAGACGGCCTTGGCGATCTCGTCCGGTTCGCCGACGCGGCCAAGCGGCGTGGTCTCGCTGGCTTGCTGGCGGAACGCGTCGATCTGCTCGTCGCTCATGCCCAGTTCGGACTTGTAGGCCGGCGTGACCACCACGCCGGGCGCCACCACGTTGACGCGAATCCCGCGGCCCTTCAGATCCGTCGCCCATGTGCGGGCGAACGAACGCAGCGCGGCCTTGGTCGCGGCATACACGCCGAAGGCCGGCATGCCCTTGCTTCCGGCGATCGAACCCGTGACGACGATCGCGCTGCCTGGCCGCATCAACGGCAAGGCTTTCTGCACCGTGAACAGCGTGCCTTTGACGTTGATGCCGAAGTACTTGTCGAACTGCGCCTCGGTGATCGCGCCGAGCGGCGAAAACTCGCCGCCGCCCGCATTCGCGAACAGGATGTCGAGCCGGTCGTGGGCGGCCTGCACCGTGCTGAACATCCGGTCGAGGTCGGCGGCCGACGAGATGTCCGCGCGAATCGCGATGGCGCCGTGGCCGATGTGCTCCACCGCGTCGTCGAGTTCGGCCTGACGCCGGCCGGTGATGTAGACGGTCGCGCCTTCCTGGGCGAAACGCGTTGCGGCGGCGAGGCCGATGCCGCTGCTGCCGCCTGTTACCAGCACGATCTTGCCGGCGTGTTTGCGGGGATTGACGTTTTCGAGTTTGGATTGACTCATGAACTGCTCCTGTGTGTGAGGTCGGTTGACCATGACACCCAGCTTATTTCATGCACACACGGAGATAAATATGTATTCTGTGGTTTCTTTATTCACATTTGTGGATAATCCACTCGAACGGAACCCACATGGATCACTTGCAGGCCATCCGCATCTTTGCGCGCGTGGTGGAAACCGGTGGCTTCGGCCGCGCGGCGCAGTCGCTGCAGATGCCCAACGCGACGGTCAGCAAGTGGGTCAAGTCGCTCGAAGATCACCTGGGCGTGAAACTCCTCGAACGCAGCACGCGCAGCGTCAGCGTCACGACGGACGGCACCGCGTACTACGAGCGCACGCGGCACCTGCTGAGCGAACTCGACGATATCGAGGCGACCTTGGGCCGCGATCGCGCGAGCCCGCGCGGCGTGCTGCGGGTCGACACCGGCGGCTCGACCGCGAGCGGCATCCTGATTCCCGCGCTCCCCGAATTTTGCGCGCGTTACCCGGACATTCAGGTGCGCTTGAGCGTGACGGACCGTACCGCCGATCTGATCGCCGAGAACATCGACTGCGCGATTCGCAGCTCGGCGGATGATCCCGCTTTGGTGACACACGCGATCGGCACGCTACGCTGGACCACGTGCGCGAGCCCGGCGTATCTGGCCGAACATGGCACGCCCTTGCACCCGCGCCAGATCGTCGACGAGGGGCATGCGGTGGTCGGCTACTTCTCGGCAAGCAGCGGAATCGTGCAGCCCTTGCATTTCTTCAAGGACGGCGAGCCTCTCGTGCTCGACAACGTCCGCAATACAGTCATGGTGAGCGAGAGCAATGCGCATCTGGCCACCGCGCTCGCGGGTCTCGGCATCGTTCATACGCTAGATTTCATGGTGCGGCCGGCCGTGGAGCGCGGCGATCTCGTGCCGATCCTGACGGACTGGCGGCCGGAGCCGCTGCAGGTTTATCTCGCCTATCCACCGAGCCGCCGTTACAGCACCAAACTTCGCGTGTTCGCCGACTGGGTGAGCCAGCTCTGCGCGCTGCACGAGACTTCCTGAACGCAGAGGCGCCTTACGCCATCGTCACCTGGTTTCGACCGCCATGTTTCGATCGATACAGCGCCCGGTCCGCGCTTGCGAAACCCTCGCGATGCGCCGGCCGTGACGTTTCGCTGATGCGCGTCAACGATGCGCCCACGCTCACCGTGACCCTGCCGAGCGGCGACGCGCGATGCTCGATCGCCAGATCCACCACGCCCTGGCGCAGCGTGTCGAGCGTGTCTTCGAGCGCTGCGTGCTCCGCTTGCAACACCAGCAGGCCGAACTCCTCGCCGCCCATGCGCCCGACGATGATGCGTTCGCCATCGGCCGCCGCCTGCATCACCGAGGCCACTTTGCGCAGGCACTGGTCGCCCGCCTGGTGGCCGTAGGTGTCGTTGTACTGCTTGAACCAGTCCACGTCGACCACGACCGAACCCATGACGTCGCCGTCCTGGGCTTCTTTCCAGCGGCGCGTGATGCCCTCCAGCAGGAAACGGCGGTTGTACAACTGCGTCAGCGGATCGATCGCGGTGGCCGTGCGCATCTTCAGATCGTTCTCGATCATCGCGCGCAGGTGATAAAACACGCCGCGCTGCCCCGCGTCGAGCCGGCCGGGTGACGGGTCCATCGCGCACAACGCGCCGACGATCTCGCCATTGGGCGCGCGCAGCGCGATCGCCGCATAAAAGCGCACGAAGGGATGTCGCTGCACCAGCATGCATTCGCCGAAACGCGCGTCGTTGTGCGCATCTTCGATGACGAACAGCTCCTCGTCGCGCACGGCATAGTCGGCGAGCGAGCGGGCGCGCGTGACGAGCGGCATCGCCATGCCGACCTCGGCGCGGTAATGCTGGTACTCCTCGTCGAGCAGCGTGATCGCGGTGATCGCCGCGCCGGTCACGCTCTTGAGAATTTCCGCTGCGTGGGTGAAGCATTCGCGCATCACCTGATCGTCGTGCAACAGCCATTCGATCACCGACGATTCCACCTCGGGTTCGCCGGCGGCGGACGAATCGAACTGCATGCGGCTGGACAGACGGTCGTTACTGAAGGCGAGTTGCACGGCTGGGTTCCAGAATGTAATTAGCTCGTGTCAACGGCACAAGCACGCGAAACTTGAGCGGCCGTGAAGCTTGTCCGCGCGCAAACCGGGCACGGCGGCGCGGATCGACGCGTGGCGCCAGGAAGTACAATTCACCCGCCAGTCACGCGCCGCCTGCGTTTGCTCAAAAAACAGGCGGCACATCCTTTTCAACAGACAATTGCCCGTGCCTTCGCCGCACTTTGTTCAAGCACGCGACGCCGCCGACCTGTTCTCATGACGACAACCGCCCATCACCGCCCGACGAGCGCTTTGCTCATCACCGACGTCCGCCTCGCCGAGGGCACCCAGGTCGACGTCTCGATCGCCGACGGCCGCATCGCGGCAATCGGCGCGGATCTGCCGCGCGAGCCCGGCGTGACGCTCGAGGACGGCGCGGGCGCGTTGCTGCTGCCGGGTTTCGTCGAAGGCCATACGCATCTGGACAAGACTAACTGGGGCATGCGCTGGTATCGCAACGAGGTCGGGCCGAAGCTGACCGACCGCATCGAAAACGAACGGCGCTTTCGCGCCGGGAGCGGCCATGACGCGGGCGCGCAGTCGCTCGCCCTCGCACGCGCGTTTCTGCAGGCGGGCACGACGCGCCTGCGCACGCACGTCGATATCGACACCGACGCGGGGCTGCGTCATCTGGAAGGCGTGCTTGCCACGCGCGACGCGCTGCGCGACGTGCTCGACATGCAGATCGTCGCGTTTCCGCAATCGGGGCTGCTCGGCCGCGCGGGTACAGATGGGTTGCTTGATGCCGCATTGAGCGCGGGCGCCGACGTGCTCGGCGCGCTCGATCCGGCGTTGATCGACGGCGATCCGGTTGCCTCGCTCGACGTGACGTTCGGACTCGCGGAGCGTCATCACAAGCCGATCGATATTCACCTACACGAGCCCGGCGAGATCGGCGCTTTCACGCTCGGTCTTCTGCTCGACCGCGTCGCCGCGCTCGGCATGCAAGGCCAGGTGGTGGTCAGTCACGCGTTCTGTCTCGGCGCGCTGCCCGAGCGCGAACGTGACGCCTTGCTCGAGCGCCTCGCCGATCTGCGCGTCGCGCTGTTGACCACCGCGCCCTCCTCGACGCCCGTTCCGCCGCTCAAAACCTGCCTTGAAAAAGGCGTCACGCTGTTCGGCGGCAACGACGGCATTCGCGATACGTGGACCCCTTACGGCTCGCCGGATATGCTCGAGCGCGCGATGCTGATCGCGATGCGCTACGGCCTGCGCCGCGACGACGATCTCGCCCTCGCCTTCGACTGCGTGAGCAGCACGGCCGCGCGCGCTTGCGGGTTCACGGACTACGGCCTGCACGCCGGCGCGCGCGCCGACCTCGTGCTGGTCGACGCCGACACGCTCGCGCATGCACTCGTCGCACGGCCGCCGCGCAAGCTCGTGGTGGCCAATGGCCGGATCGTCGCACGCCACGGCGCGGCTCCCGAATCCCTGAATTGAACACGACGGTGGCGAGGCTGCGCGCCCGCGCCACGTCACCCGCTACAACGTTTTTCGCACTCACATGATCAATCTCTTCCAGGCCATGCAGGCGTTCGTCAAGGTCGCCGACGCGGGCAGCTTCGCGCAGGCCGCGGAGCAACTCAGCGTCTCGACCTCGGTGGTCACGCGCCACGTGTCGAGCCTTGAAAAACATCTCGGCATTCGCCTGTTTCAGCGCACCACGCGCAAGGTGGTGCTGACCGAAGCCGGTGCCGAATATGCCGACGGTTGCCGCCTCCTGATGGCCGAACTCGAAGAAGTCGAATCGCGCGCGACCACCGCGTCGAAAGAAGTCGCGGGCGATCTGCGCATCGTGGCGCTGGGGAGTTTTTCGTTATTTCGTCTCACGCCGCTGTTCGCGGAGTACCAGGCCAAGTTTCCGCATGTAAATCTGCGCGTCACGCTCACGGAAAAACGTGTCGATCTGCTGGAAGGCGGTTTCGATGTGGGCATCGTGACCGAGCATATGATCCGTTCGGAGTCGCTGGTGGTGCGCCGCCTGATCAACTCGCACGCGGTGCCGGTCGCGTCGGCCGCTTACCTCGCCCAAGCCGGTCATCCGAAAACGCCCGCCGACCTCGCGCGGCATCGGGTGATCACCGCGCCGCTCGACACGAGCCCGCAAACCTGGGTGTTCAGCAAGGGCGACGGCGGCGAAGAGAGCATCGCGCTCGATGCGTCGTTCACCGTCAACAGCATGATCATGCAGAAACAGGCAGCGCTCGGCGCGATGGGCATCGCGCTGCTGCCGCTGGAGATGGTCGATGACGAATTGCGCGCGGGCACGTTGGTGCGGATTCTCGCCGACCACGCCGTGCTCAATGGCGACGTGGCGGTCTCGCTCGTGTATCCGAGCCGGGAGTTCGTGCCGCGCAAGATCCGGGAGTTTATCGATCTGGCGGTGGGGTTTTTCGAGTAGTTCCCTAGAGAGAGAGGCGTCTGAGGCCTCTCTCCTGATCAAGGCCGCTCGCCGCGCGCCAGGCGCGCCTCGATGTCGTACACCACCGGCATCAGATCCGCGACGCTGTCGATCACATAATGCGCGCCCGCCGCCTGCAGCTTCTGGATCGCCGCCTTGCGACGCCAAGCAAATTCATCGGGCGCCAACGCCTTGACGTCGTCTTCGGCCATGCCGAAGGCATTGCCGCTCACCGCGACCCCGACCGCCCATGTGCCGCCGTTGATGCCCTCTTCGATGCCGACCTCGGTGTCGTCGACCTTGATCGCATCCTTCGCGCGCCAGACGCCCAGTTCCGGCAACGTCTTATAGATCATGTACGGCGACGGCCGCCCTTCCGGCGTATCGCCAGTGCACACGATGCTGTCCGGCGAGAAACCTTGCGCCGCCGCGCCCGGCACGATCTCGGCCATGATTTCGCGCGTGTAGCCGGTGGTCGTGCCGATCCGGATGTCGTCGCCGCGCAATGCGCTCGCCACCTCGGCCACGCCCGGAATCACCGAACTGTAGCTCGCGGCCACCGCGATGTTCTTCGGCACGAATACGTCGTACATGGCGTCGATATCCGCTTCGCCCGGCGCGTGCCCGTACTTGTCGGCCCATGCTTGCGCGACGCGTGGCAACGCCATCAGCGCCGCAATATGCGGGCGCTTGGCCATGCCCATCGGGCCGCGTGCTTCATCGATCGTGATCGACACGCCGAACTGCTCGAATGTCTCGACGAAGGCGCCCATCGGCGCCAGCGAACCGTAATCGACCACCGTGCCGGCCCAATCGAAAATCACTGCTTTTACGTGTTTCATTTGCTTCGATCCTCAGGCCGCGTCGGCCAATGTCTTGCGTTCTTCGATCGCAGCCGCCGGCGGGGCGGCGTGCTCGACGCCCATCGTCCGCAGCGAACTCGCGCACGCCGCCACGACGCGGCGCATCACGTCCTCATCCACCTGCCCGATGCAGCCGATACGGAAGCTGTCCACCACCGTCAATTTGCCCGGATAGATGATGAAGCCCTGCTCCTTCATCAATTCATAGAAGCGCTCGAACCTGAACGACGGATGCGCCGGCGCGAAAAACGTCACGATGATCGGCGAGCGCCAGCGTGCGTTCAGCAGCGGCTCGAAGCCGAGTTCGCGCATGCCGGCCACCAGCATGTCGCGATTGTTCGCATACCGCGCGAGACGTCCGGCCTGTCCGCCTTCGAGCTTGTGCAGACGCAGCGCCTCGATAAACGCGGCCACGGTGTGCGTGGGCGGCGTGAAACGCCACTGGCCGGTACGGTTCATCACGTCCCACTGGTCGTAGACGTCGAGCGAGAGCGAGTGGCTGCGGCCCTTCGCCTCCTGCAACGCGCTCTTGCGGGCGATCACGAAGCCGAAACCAGGCACGCCCTCGATACATTTATTCGCCGACGACACGAAGGCCTCGCAGGCAATCTCGCGCACGTCGAGCGGCACCGCGCCGAAGGCGCTCATCGAATCGATCAGCAGCTTGCGGCCCTTCTTCGCGGTGGCGGCGGCAATTTCCTCGATCGGGTTGAGAATCCCCGAACTGGTTTCGCAATGCACGGCGATCACGTGCGTGATGCGCGGATCGGCGTCCAGCATGCGTTCCACTTCGGCGCCGCGCGGCGGCAGGTAATCGCCCTTGTCGAGCATCGTGCAAGCGCGGCCGAGATAGCCGAGCGTGGTCGCAATGCGCTTGCCGTACGCGCCGTTGGCCAGCACGAGCGCGTGACCGTCGCGCGGAATCAGACTGCCGAGCATCGCTTCGACACAATAGCTGCCGCTGCCTTGCAGCGGCACGCAGTCGTAGTCGCCCGCCGTGTCGCCGGCGATCTCCAGCAGGCTGCTGCGCAGCAGCGCGGTCATCGCGCGGAAATCGCCGTCCCACGAGCCCCAGTCGCGCAGCATCGCTTCCTTGGTCGAGAACGCGGTGGTGAGCGGCCCGGGCGTCAACAAGTACGGCTCACCCTTCGCGGGCGGCGCGCACGTGACTGCGGCGGGTCCTGCGGCGCTCACGGCTGGGGAACGGTCGATAACGCTGTCCATGTTCGGAATCTCCGGTATCGCTGTTTCGGTGACTCACACAGTACAGAAACGCGCGGCATCGGTAAAATCGATATAATCGATGCAGGTATCGTAATAACTTATAGCCCAGCGAGGCACACGTGCAATACGCGCAATTGCGGGCGTTTCATGCGGTCGCGGAACATGGCGGGTTCTCCAAAGCGGCGCAAGCGCTCTCGCTCACGCAGCCGGCCGTGTCGGATCACGTGCGGCGGCTGGAGCAGGATTACGGGGTCAAACTGTTCGAACGCGGGCCGCGCGGCGTCGAGACCACCGAACTCGGTCTCCGTCTTTTCAGCGTAACGCGGCAGATGCTCAGTTGCGAGCGCGACGCGCGGCAACTGCTCGAATCGGCGGGCGGGCTCGAATCCGGCTCGCTGTCGCTGGCCGCGGACGCGCCCGATCTGGCGGTCGCGCTGATCAGCGCCTTTCGCAAGTTGCATCCGGGCATCGTCGTGACACTGTCCATCGCCAACGCCGCGGACTGCATGCAGCGCGTGCTCTCCAGCGTCGTCGACGCCGCCATTACCGCCGCGCCGCAAGTGCACAGCCGCCTGGAGGCGCGGGTGTTACGACGCGATCCCTTGGTCGCGATGGTGCCGGCGAGCTATCCGGTGGCGAAGAAACGCAAGCTGAGCTACGCCGAACTGGTGCAGCAACCGATGATTTTCCGCGAGTCGCAATCCGTCACGCAGCAGTTACTGGAAATCGAATTGGTGCGCGAATCGCTGCAGGTGGAACCGGTGATGTATGTAGACGGCCGCGAGGCGCTTGAAGAAGCGGTCGCGCAAGGCATGGGCGTGGGTGTGATCGCGCGCGCCGAATTCAACGAATCGCGGCGGATCAGAATGATTCCGCTACAGGACTGTCAGGTGCGAATGATCGAATCGCTGACGCGGCTCGCCGAGCGGCCGGGGTCGAATCTGCTGGACGCGTTGTTCGCGGTGGAGTTGACGAAGCCGGCGCCTGCCACGCCGGCTGGATGAAACCAAAAACCGCCCGGCAGGCGATGCCTGCGGGCGGCCTTCTTTTTTCACATGACGTGGCGTGACACTATCCGGCCACGCCACACACCTTCACGCCAAACCGCTTAACGCGATCCACCGCTCGCGATCAGGCTTTCACCGGTCAGCCAGCGCGCGTCGTCGGAGGCGAGGAAGGCGACGACATCGGCGATATCGTCAGGCTGGCCGATACGGCCGAGCGGCGTCGTGCTGACGGCCCACGTTTCAAAGTCTGAACCGACGAGGCCGCCGCTATGCGTGCCTTCGGTTGCGACCATGCCCGGATTCACGGAATTGACGCGGATCTTGCGCGGGCCGAGTTCGCGTGCAAGCACGCCCGTAATACCATCGACGGCGCCCTTGGTGGCGGTATAGACCGCGCTGCCCGGCGGCGTGATGCGGCTCACCACCGAACTGATATTGACGATGCTGCCGCCTTCGCCGAGATGCTTGACCGCGGCCTGCGTGGTCAATAGCAGACCCAGCACGTTCACGTTGAAGTGCTTATGGAAATGCTCTTCGGTGATCTCTTCGATCGGCGAGAATTCATACACGCCCGAGTTGTTGACGAGAATGTCGAGACGGCCATACGTTTCCACAGCCGTATCGATGATGCCTTTCGCGTCCGCCGCTTTGGACACGTCGCCTGCAACGGCCACGGCCTTGCCACCGGCAGCGGTGATCGCATCGACCACGCTGTCCGCGCCCGCCTTGCTCGACGAGTAGTTCACCACCACTGAAGCGCCTTGCGCCGCCAATGCCTTGGCGATCGCCGCGCCGATACCTTTCGATGCACCGGTTACGACTGCAACTTTACCTGTGAGCTTGCTCATGATCGATTCCTTTAAATGGGATTCGCGCCGACGCTGTCGCGAAGATTCGCGGGTTGCGGTGGAAATCCACTGGCGCTGACACTGGTGACAATGTAGGCACCTCGGCCGTCTGGATAAAGCGGCTGAAGGCGAATAGATACGTCGGTTGAGCCGAACAATCGGAAGACAGGTGACGCGGATAGCTCGAAGGCTTGATGCGAGTGGCGGCGTCATCCGCCAGCGCGAATGGGGGAATCACGAGTAAGCGCGCACATAAGACCGAACAGTGCTCTCCCCCTGTCAGTGTAGGCGGTTCAAAGCGTCGGCGTTTCTATAAAACAGTCTGTGTCCGCCGCCCGCCCGTATTAGCCGCACGCTCTTCGAGCGCGAGCTCGATGAACGCCCGCGTTGCCGCGTTCCGATACGCGCCTTTGCGCAATAGCAGCGCAGCCGTACGCTGCGGCAGAGCCGGTTCCAACTGCACGAGAAACAGTTCGTCATGCTCGCGCGCGATCGCGGCCGGCAGCAGCGTGGCGAGTGCACTGCGGCGCACGATCTCGATGACCGCGCTAATCGAATTCACCTCCATCGCGATGCGCGGCGAAATGCCGTGCTGTCTGCAATATCGATCGATGTACTGACGCGTCGCGAACTCTTCGTTGAGCAGAACGAGCGCTTCGTTTTCGAACTGGCTCAGATTCAACGCGGAACGCCGCTTTGCATACGGATGCGATTTGCCGACCACCATCGCCAGCGCTTCGACGAATAGCGTCTGTGTCTCGATGTCCGGTGTATGCGTCTCGTCGAATGCGATGCCGACGTCGAGCGCATCTTCGTTCAACAACGCTTCCATCCGGTCCTGCGGCATTTCGAGGATGCTCAACGTGATGTTCGGATAGCGGCGGTTGTACTTTTCCAGAAGCGGGCCGATCAGGTAGGCGGTGAATGTCGGCGTCATCGCGAGACGCAGCGAACCGCGGCTCAACTCCTGTACGTCGTGAATCGCCCGCTTGCCCGCCTCCAGGTCCTGCAGCGCGCGTTGCGCGTAGTGCACATAGGCAGTGCCGGCATCGGTCAACTGGATCGTGCGGCCGGACCGGTCGAGCAATTGCACTCGCAAGGTATCTTCCAGCTGCTTGATCTGTTGCGACAGCGTCGGCTGCGACACGTGCAGAGCCTCGGCCGCGCGCGTGAAATTGCGGTGCTCAGCGACTGCAAGGAAGTAACGGATGTGCCTGAGCAGCATGATGTCCTCTCGAACTATTGGCGTTGCCTATCGAGAGAATAATAAACCGGTCTTGGACGCTATAGATTGATCGGCGCATTCTTCATCCATCGATTCCCAACGAACACACCGATGGAGCGAACCATGCAAGACATCATCGACGGATTCCTGAAATTTCAGCGCGACGCCTTCCCGCAGCGCTCCGAGCTGTTCAGGAAGTTGGCCACGAGCCAGCACCCGAGTACCCTGTTCATTTCGTGCTCGGACAGCCGGCTGGTGCCGGAACTCGTCACGCAGCGCGAGCCCGGCGATCTGTTCGTGATCCGCAACGCGGGCAACATCGTGCCGTCGTACGGTCCGGAGCCGGGCGGCGTGACCGCCACGGTCGAGTACGCAGTCGCCGCGCTCGGCGTCACCGATGTGGTGATCTGCGGTCATTCCGACTGCGGCGCGATGACGGCCATCGCGACCTGCAAATGCATGGACCATATGCCCGCCGTGCGCAACTGGCTGCATTACGCGGACTCCGCGAAAGTCGTCAACGAGGCGCGCGAGCACAAGAGCGAACGCGAGCGGGTCGACTCGATGGTCCGCGAAAACGTGATAGCACAACTCGCGAACATCAAGACCCATCCTTCCGTGCGGCTCGCCCTCGAACAGGGACATCTGGCGCTGCACGGCTGGGTGTACGACATCGAAACCGGCTCGATCGATACGCTCGACGGTTCGACGAACCGCTTCGTTTCTCTCGCGGAACATCCGCATGCATGTGCCACCCCGGCTCGACTCGACGTCGCGGCCTGACTTTACTTACCTCCGAGGAAATTCATCATGACGCAATCCCAATACAGCCAGGCCCCACGTGAAGCCCTGACCGACGCGATCATCGACGCAAAGGTTCGCAAGAATCTGACGTTCGAGCAGATCAACGAAGGCACGGGTCTGAGTCTTGCATTCGTCACCGCCGCGTTGCTCGGCCAGCATCCGCTGCCGGCAAACGCCGCCAAGGTCGTGGCCGATAAACTCGAACTTGGCGAAGACGCGGTGCGCCTGCTGCAAACCATCCCGCTGCGCGGCAGCATTCCGGGCGGCGTGCCGACCGATCCGACCATCTACCGGTTCTACGAAATGGTGCAGATCTACGGTTCGACGCTGAAGGCGCTGGTTCACGAGCAGTTCGGCGACGGCATCATCAGCGCGATCAACTTCAAGCTCGACATCAAGAAGGTCGACGATCCGGAAGGCGGTCACCGCGCCGTCATCACGCTGGACGGCAAGTATTTGCCGACCAAACCGTTCTGACGCGACAGCGGAGCCGTTCTGGTGAGAACGGCTCCATCAACGGCACTGACACGGCTTACGGCGCAATGAATTCAGCACTTACGCAGCAACATGATCTGCGCGGCCACGCTGGCCAGTACCGCCAGCGCGCCGAGCGTATCCAGAATAACGGGCCACACGATTTGCTCCTTGCACATTCGCTTTCACCACTGCCTGATTAAACGAATGCGCGCGCCATCAATTGAATACCCAGTCCGAGCAGACAGACAAAGAACCAGCGCCTGAAAGTCTGCGCGCTGATACGTCCACGCACGCGCTGTCCGATCCACATGCCGAGCAGCGCCGGGACCACGGCGAAGAGCGATTCGCCCAGATCGCCGGCGGCAAACGCGTGCTCTCTGGTGAGTCCGATCGCCAGCGCGATGGTCGACACCGTGAACGACAAACCGAGCGCCTGCACCAGATCCTCTTTCTTCAACGCCAGCCCTTGCAGATACGGTACTGCTGGCACGACAAACACGCCAGTGCCGCCGGTGACGACGCCCGTCACCGCGCCGATCGCCGGCGACAGCCAGCGCTCGTGGCGCGCCGGCACTGAAAAGCGCCACGCCAGCAAACCGGCCACGGCGTACAGCGTCAACGCGGCGCCGAGTCCGACCACGGCCCACTCGCCGCCCCCGCCCGCAATGAACGACGCGGCCGCGACCGTGCCGGCGACGATGCCCAGCATCATCGGCCACAAGCGTCTGAGGAGCGCCCGCACGCTCGGCCCCCCGAACAATTGCCAGACGTTCGTCACGAACGACGGCAACAGCAGCATCGCGGCAGCCTGCGCCGGCAGCATCAGCGTGCCGAGCACACCCATGGCGACGGTCGGCAGTCCCATGCCGGTCACTCCCTTGACGAAGCCGGCGACCACGAAAGTCGCGGCGACCACGCCCGCACGCATTGCAAACGAAGAGATCATCGGAATGTTGTTATTGAAGTGATGTCGGCAATTTTCAATCGCCGCAAGGCCGGCCACAATGCGTAAGATACTTACTCTGACTTAGGCTGGGGCTAAGGCTGTGACCACAGGCTGAACCTCACCGGCAACCGCACATCAACTCTTCCTCCATGCGCTTCGACCTCATCGATCTACGTCTGTTTTTGCATATCCTCGAAACCGGCAGCATCACCCACGGCGCCGCGCGCGCGAACATGTCGCTGCCGTCGGCGAGCGCGCGGCTGCGCGGCATGGAAGACGCGCTCGGCATGCCGCTGCTCGAACGCGGCCGACGCGGCGTCGAATCCACGCCCACCGGCGACACGCTCGCGCATCACGCGCGGCTCGTCCTCGGGCAGATCGAAAGAATGCAGGGCGAACTGGGCGAGCATCAGGAAGGCCGCAAAGCCTGCATACGGTTGTGGACCAACACGGCGGCCATCACCGAGTTCCTGCCCTCCGCGATCGGCCTCTTTCTGCGCGATCACCCCAACGTGCAGATCGACCTGAAGGAGCGCCAAAGCAGTGAAACGGTCAAGGCGGTACTGACCGGCGCGGCTGAAATCGGCATCATTTCCGATGCGGTCGAACACGGTACGCTGCAGACCTTCCCCTTCGCCATCGACAAACTGGTGCTGATCACGAGCCGCGACGACGCGCTCGCCACCCGCCGCCGCACCACGCTGGCGGAAGTGGCGGACAGGGAATTCATCGGACTGAGCGCGGATAGCGCGTTGCAGGCCTACCTCGGCGAGCGCGCGCTGCTAGCCGGCCAGCCGCTCAGCTTCCGCACCCACGTGCGGACGTTCGACGCCATCTGCTGCATGGTCGAACAAGGCGCCGGCCTCGGTATCGTGCCGGCCACGGCGGCGAAGCGCTATCGCGGCACGCCCGGCATCCGCACGATCGAGCTGACCGATAGCTGGGCCGCGCGCCAGTTGCTGATCTGCATGCGCGACCTGAACGCGATGCCGCGACCCGAAAAGGCGCTGGTGCGGCATCTGGCGGGGATTTGAATGTTCCGTTTGGAATGCCTGCGCCGCACTATTATCAGTCCAATTTATCTAACTAACTATTTTTAATCGATTTGCCTGATTTAGCGCGGTTTCTTATCCTTGACGCACAACCGCATGCGCCTCGCTGCATGCGCCGTCCGCTCCTTTTTTGCCGGCAGGATCATGGAAAGAACCACCTTCAACGTGCGCGTCGATAGCGTCCGCGACGAAGCGCATGGCGTGCGCTCGTTCAGCGTCTCGCGTCTGGACGGGCAACCGTTCGACCACTACGAACCCGGCGCGCACATCGACGTCACCGGTCCATCCGGCGTCACGCGGCAATATTCGTTGTGCGGCGACCCGGATCAGCGGAACGCGCATCTGTTCGCCGTGAAGCGCGAAGACACGTCACGCGGCGGCTCGCGTTCGCTGCATGAGGACGTCACGGTCGGCAGCGAATTGACCATCGGCGCGCCGCGCAATCTGTTCCAGCTCGCGCCGGGCGCCGATGAACATATTCTGATTGCCGCGGGTATCGGTGTGACACCGCTCCTGAGCATGGCGTACCGTCTGCTCAAGCAGCAACAGCGCTTCGTGCTGCACTATTTCGCGCGTAGCGCGGAGCACGCGGCGTTTTTGCCGCTGCTGTCACGCGCGCCGTTCAGTGATTATGTGAAGCTCCACTTTGGCGTCGCGCGCGAGCAACTCGATGCGGTGCTCGGCCATTGCTTTGTGAATGCACGCGAAGGCACGCACGTCTATACCTGCGGGCCGGCGCCTTTCATGGAACGTGTGGTGGCGATCGGCGAAACGCGTGTCGCGCCTGAAGCGATTCATCTCGAACGCTTCGCCGCTGAGCCGGCGTCAACCACGGGCGCAGAATCGGCAACGCTCGATACCTTCGACGTGCGGATCGCGAGCAGCGGCGCGACCGTGCGCGTGGACAAGGACACGACCATCGTCGCGGCGCTGGCGTCGATCGGCATCGAAGTGGATACGTCGTGCGGCGAAGGTGTATGCGGCACGTGCATGGTCGACGTGGTGAGCGGCACGCCCGAGCATCGGGACCATTGCCTGAGCAAAGCGGAACGCGCGAGCGGCAAGGTGATCTGCTGCTGCATTTCACGCGCCGCGTCGCCGGTCTTGGTGTTGGATCTCTAAAGCCTGAACAAGGTGTCGCATTCGCGGCACCTTTCCCAAACGCTTCGTCTTACCGGTCGTCGTCGCGAATCGACGACGCATGCCGGCACAGCGCGCGCACTTCGACATCCATATACGGAAACAGCGGCAACTGGCTCAGCACGTCGTGCAGATGCGCGGGGCTCTCCACATCGAACACGCTGATATTCGCGTAGCGGCCGGCAATGCGCCACAGATGCCGCCACACGCCCTCCTGTTGCAGCTTTTGCGACATCGCCTTCTCATCGGCCTTCAGGCGCGCGGCGCGTTCGGCATCCATATCGGCCGGCAGGCGGACGGTCATCTCAACGTGAAACAGCATGCTTGCTCTCCTCTCTGATCGGTAACAAAAAAGCCCTGGCGGCCCGGCCAATCGCGCCGCGCAACCAGGGCCGACAGATTCGTGCGATACGTCCGGGCGTTTTCTTTCAGACGCCCGGCTTCAGCCCTGCGCAAGCGGCATCAGGCTTCGGCGCGCAGACGCTCCACTTCGGCGTCCGGCAGATTGTCGCGGTGCTTGAACAGCGTGAAGTCGAAATCGATCAGCGCGAAATTGCCGTCCACGCCATACGGTTTGCCTTCGGCGCCTTCAGCCTGTTTAACCGCCGGCACGAGGCCGTCGCGCGTGGCGAAGGCAAAGTCGTCCCACAGATACGGATCGCCGTCGATGTTGATCTGCGTAGTCAGCTTGCGGAAACCCGGCGCGGAAACGAAGAAGTGAATATGCGCCGGACGATGTCCATGCCGGCCGAGTTGATCGAGCAACAGTTGCGTCTGGCCTTGCGGCGGCACGCTATAGCCGACCGGCACGACGCTGCGGAAGCTGTACTTGCCTTCGGCATCGGTACGGATCGAACGGCGCAGATTGAAGGCCGGCTGCGATTTGTCGAAGTACGAGTAGTTGCCGAGATGGTTCGCGTGCCACACTTCGACGAGCGCATGAGCGAGCGGCTTGCCATCTTCGCCGAGCACGCGGCCGCGCATGATCAGCGTCTGGCCCGGATCGGTGCCGTCGTCGAGACGCGCATGCCCGTCTGAGAGCGGCGCGCCGGCCACATACAACGGGCCTTCGATCGTGCGCGGCGTGCCGCCTTCGATACCGGCCTTCGCCTCCGCTTCATCCAGACGCAGGTCGAGAAAATGTTCGAAACCCAGACCCGCGGCCAGCAGACCGAGTTCACCGCTCTTGCCGGCGTCGCCGAGGTAGTTCAGCGCGGTCCAGAATTCGGCGGGCTGCACGTCGAGGTCTTCGATCGTATAGAACAGATCCTGCACGATCCGGTTGACGATCTGCTTGGTGCGCGGATTGCCGTCGCTGGTGGCGCTGTCGTTGATTTTATTGAGCAGCGCGTCGATAGCTTGCTTGTTCATGGGGTATCTCCTTCGTTTGATGTTCTGGATGGCTAACGGATGAGCCTTCAGTGCTTCAGTTGGTAGTGACGCTGGCGCCTTTGCGCGTATCGCGCCGCAGACGGTCGATCTTGTCCCAGTCGAGCGTGATGCCAAGACCCGGACCTTGAGGCAGATGCAGCGCGAAATTCTCGTAGCGCAGCGGTTCGGTGAGAATCTCTTCGGTCAGCAGCAAGGGGCCGAACAGTTCCGTGCCCCACTTCAACTCGCCGAAGGTGCTGAAGAGCTGCGCCGAGGCGATCGTGCCGACCGCGCCTTCGAGCATCGTGCCGCCATACAGGTCGATATTCGCGGCCGACGCGATGGCCGCCACCTGCGCGGCGCCCACGAGGCCGCCCGATTGCGCGATCTTCACGGCGAACACATCGGCGGCGCGCGCGCTGGCGACGGCGAATGCGTCGGCCGGGCCATGCAGCGCTTCGTCGGCCATGATCGGCACCTGCGCGAGGTCGGTCAGACGCTTGAGGCCCGCACGATTCTCCGCCGCGATGGGCTGCTCGATCAGCGTCACGCCCGCATCGGCAAAACGCCGGGCGGCCCAGATCGCCTCGGATTCGCTCCAAGCCTGGTTCACATCGACGCGCACTTCGCCGCGTCCTTCCACAGCTTTCTGGATCGCGACGACATGCGCCACGTCCTCGGCGACAGCGCGCGTGCCGATCTTCAGCTTGAACACGCGATGGCGCCTCGTCTCATACACCTGCTCGGCTTCGTCGATATCGCGCTGCGTATCGCCGCTGGCGAGCGTCCACGCCACGTCCACGGAATCGCGCACGCGGCCGCCGAACAACTCCGACAGCGGCACGCCGAGGCGCTGTGCCTGCGCATCGAACAGTGCCGTTTCCAGCGCGGATTTCGCAAAGCGGTTGCCCTGAAACAGCCCACGCAGTTTCGCCATTGCGGCGCCCGGACGCGTTGCGTCCAACCCTTTGAGCAACGGCGCGAAATAGGTGTCGATGTTGACCTTGATACTTTCCGGGCTTTCCTCGCCATAAGCGAGGCCACCGATCGTGGTGCCCTCGCCCACGCCGACCAGCCCGTCGGCGCAACGGATGCGCACCAGCACCAGCGTCTGGCAATTCATCGTTGCGACCGAGAGACGGTGCGGACGGATCGTCGGTACGTCGACGAGAATCGTCTCCACGCTCTCGATCTTCACGGGTGTTGCTATCATTCGTTGCCCTCCTGAACTGCCTGAACCGGGAGCCCCAATAGTAGAAACAACCCGCGAAGCAGTCCAACACCGATTCCGACTACTTCCATACCGTAGGGGTATGCATGGAACTTCGCCAACTCCGCTACTTCATCGCGGTCGCGGAAGAAATGAACATCACGCGGGCGGCTAATCGCCTGCACATGACGCAGCCGCCGCTCAGTCGCCAGATCCAGCAGATCGAGGAAAGCGTCGGCCTGGCGCTGTTCGAGCGCGGCTCGCGGCCGCTGCGTCTGACCGAAGCCGGCCGGATTTTCTATACGCAGGCCAAGCGCCTCGTCGACGAAGCGGACGAACTCGCCCCGCTCACGCGGCGCCTCGCGCAACTGGCCGAGCGCGTCGTGATCGGCTTCGTGCCGTCCACGCTGTACGGCGCGCTGCCCGCCGTGATCCGCGCGTTTCGCGAGGCCGCGCCGCATATCGAACTGTCGCTGATCGAAATGTTCACGATCGAGCAGCTCGCGGCGCTCAAGGGCGGCCGGATCGACGTGGGCTTTGGCCGCCTGCGTTTCGACGACGTGCAACTCGCGCGCGAGGTCCTCGTCGAGGAAAGGATGATTGCCGCGCTGCCGCAAGACCATCCACTCGCCCGACAAAAGAAGCCGATAACTTTGGCGGCCCTCGCGCAGGAAACCCTGATCGTCTACCCGAGCACACCGCGCCCAAGCTATGCCGACCAGCAGTTGTCGGCCATGCACGACCACGCGTTGGAGCCGAAGGCGATCCACGAAGTGCGGGAATTGCAGACCGCGTTGGGTCTGGTGGCGGCACAAGTGGGCGTGTGTCTGGTGCCGGAAAGCGTGGAAGGTCTGCGCGCGCACGGCGTGGTGTATCGGCCCATTCCGGCGGCCAACGTCGCTTCGCCGATCATCATGAGCCGGCGTCTGCAGGATGAGTCGCCGACCACCACGCTGCTCTGTTCGATCGCACGGGACCTGTTCAAACGGACCTGACGCGGCCCGGCAATCACTTCTCGTCGAAGCGCCGCACGATATCCCCCATCAGGTTGCGCAGCCACACGTTGCCCTCGTCCTGATCGAAATGCTCGTGCCAGTGCATCGTGACCGCAGCAATCGGCAAGGTCACGGGCAACTCATAGATCTGGAAGCCGCCGTCGCGATTGAAAATGTGCGCGAGGCGCCGCGGCAGCGTGGCAAACAGATCAGTGACAGCCAGCACGCTCGGCAACGCCACGAAATGCGGTAGTTCCAGCGCGATATGACGCCCGACGCCTTGCGTGCGGAATTCGTCGTCGAGCGCATGGTGGCTGTGCTCGACCGAGCTGATCTGCACGTGCGACGCATCCAGAAACGCCTTCAGACTCAAGTCCTTCGTGCGCGGCAAGCCGCGCCGCTTCCTCGTCATACACACGTACGTCTCTTCAAATAGCGCCTGATGCCGCGTGCGCGCGGTCAGCGTGGGCAGATTGCCGATGGCGAAATCGAGCCGGCTCGCGCGCAATGCGTCTTCCATTTCCTCGACCGGCAACGGCTCGATGCGCAATCTCACACGCGGCGCCTGCCGGTGCAAAGCCTCGCAAATCGGCGGCAGATAGGCCAGCTCGCCCGCATCCGAGAGCGATAGCCGGAACGTGCGCGTGCTCACCGCCGGGTCGAAATGCTCCGCGTAACGCAGCGCTTCGCGCACCGTATCCAGCGCGCGCGACACGATAGTCGACAACTCCAGCGCGATCGGCGTGGGCTGCATGCCGGCACGCGTGCGGATGAACAGCGGGTCGTCGAACAGCGTGCGCAAGCGCCCCAGCGAATAGCTGATGGCGGGCTGCGATAGCGCGAGCCGCTCGCCAGCCCGAGTGAGGCTGCGCTCTTCGACGATCGCCTGAAAGACGCGCAGCAAATTGAGGTCGACGTGGTCCAGCGAGTTCATCGAGATATCCATGCGGTTGATCTTACATTTCATTTTAGATCAATTTGACGCATATCAACGAGTCGACGAAACTTCGCTTCATCGACCACCCCACCTATACGAGCCATGAGCGAATCCTCCTACCAGACCGTCGACACGAGCGCGTTGTATCAGCGCGCGCAGTCCGATCGCGTGGCCCCGTCGCTGTACTACGACCCGGCTGTCTTCGAAGCGGAACTCGAACGCATTTTCTACAAGACGTGGATCTGGGTCGCGCACGAAAGCGAGCTGCCGAATCCGGGCGACTTCCGCACCACCACGATCGGCCGCCAGCCGGTAATCGTGGTGCGCGACAAGAGCGGCGCGGTCAACGTCCTGCAGAACCGCTGCCGTCACCGCGGCGCAACCGTGTGCGAACAGCACAAGGGCAACGCGAAAGGCTTCACGTGCCCGTATCACAGCTGGACCTACGGACTCGACGGCGCATTGCGCGCGCTGCCATACGGCGACGGCTATGAAGGCGTGATCGACAAAACCGAACTGCCGCTCGCCAGCTTGCGTGTGGGCATCTATCAAGGCCTGATCTTCGCGAGCTTCAATCAGGAAATCGAGCCGCTCGAAGATTTCCTCGGCGGCGCGAAGCCGTGGATCGATCTGTTCATGAAGCAAGGCGCGGGCTATCCGATCAAGGCTAACGGCGAACATCGCTTCCGCTTTAACGGCAACTGGAAGATCCAGCTCGAGAACACCACCGACCTGTATCACTTCCCCGTGGTCCACAAGTCCTGGATGAAATCGATCGACGACGAAACCGCCGCCGCGATCACGAGTTTCATGACGAGCGACGAAGCCTTCTGCCGCTCGCTCGGCAACGGCCATAGCCTCGCCGTGCTGGTGCCGGAAATCGTCGACCTCGACAAGGACGACGGCGCGCCGATTCCGGAGCGCTTCGAAGAACTCGCCGCCTCGCTCGCGAAGGACCACACACCGGAAGAAGTGCGCCGCATCGTGCGCTCGCTGATGGGCGTCGGCTTCAACCTGAATCTGTTTCCGAACCTCGCGCTGTCGATGGCGTTTTTCCGCGTGCTGCGGCCCATTTCGGCAAACGAGACCGAGATCCGCCACGTCGCCCTCGCCATGGACGGCGGACCCGAGGAAGCGAACCGCGTGCGCCTGCGCATTCACGAACACTTCCAGGGCCCGTTCGGTTTCGGCAGCCCGGACGACGCCGAAGCGTGGGAGCGCGTGCAGCGCGGCTCGCAGGCCGGCCCCGATCTGCCGATCCTCGTGAACCGTGGATTGAATCGCGAGAGCACCGCGCCGAACGGCGAAAAGACCGCCCACGCCACCGACGAAACCGGCATGCGCGAAGCGTACGCGCAATGGCGCACGATGATGGAGCAAGCATGATGGACGACAGAAACACGCTGTTTTCACAGAAGACATTTGCCGGTGCGATCGAACTCATCTGGCGCGAAGCCGAACTGCTGGATCGCAAGGACTATCGCGAGTGGCTCACGCTGTGGGACCCGACGGGCTTCTACGTCGTGCCGATCGATCACGACACCACCGACTTTGCCGCCACGCTGAACTACGCATACGACGATCAGGACATGCGCGAAAAACGCGTGCAACGCATGACGTCCGGCTATTCGGCCTCCGCGAGCGACGCCGCCCGCACGGTGCGCACGGTTTCGCGTTTCACACTCACGAGCGACGCCAGCGATGAAGTCACGGTGAATTCGGCGCAAGTCATCGTCGCCTACAAACGCGGCAAGTCGACGCTGTTCGCCGCGGACCTCACGCATCGCATCAGTTTCGCGAGCGGCGAGCCGCGCATCGTGCAGAAGGTGATCCGCCTGATCGATTCGACCGAAGCGTTGAGCGCGATCGGCTTTCTGCTCTGATCCTTCCGATCCCTGAGACCGCGAGCGTAGCGATGCCCACACTAGAAGTATATTTGCCGGAAGGCCATGCGCCAGCGCGTAAGGCGCAATTGATCGCGGGCCTTACGCAGGCCACCGTGGCGGCAATCGGCGCGCCTGCCGAATCGGTGCGGATTCTGCTGAGTGAATTGCCACCGCACGATTTCGGTTTGGGCGGAGTGAGCACCGCAAGCGCCCGCGCGCCGCTTCTCACCATCGTGGCGATCCTGATCGCGGGCCGCACGCCCGCGCAAAAGGAAGCCCTGGTCGCCGCGCTCAGCAAAACCGGCGCGGACGTACTCGAAACACCACTTGCCGTCGCCCGCGTGATGATCAAGGACATTCCGAACACCGATTTCGGCATCGGCGGGCAGACCGCGAAATCACTCGGGCGTTAGCGCCTTCCCCCTTACCAATTATTGCGAACCAGCGGGCACGACGATGCAAAACGACACGTTTTCTCCCACGGCCGGAGCGCCTCCAGCATCCGCGGCGCCGGCCACCTCGCGCACATTGCGGCGGATCATCGTCGCCTCGGTCCTCGGCAATGCGCTCGAGTGGTACGACTTTTTTCTGTACGGCACGGCCGCCGCACTGATCTTCGGACCGTTGTTCTTCCCGCTGCATGGCGACCCGCTGCTGGGCACGCTCGCCGCTTTCGCGGGCTTTGCAATCGGTTTTCTGGCGCGGCCGCTGGGCGGCATCGTGTTCGGCCATATCGGCGACCGGCACGGCCGCAAACGCGCGCTCGTCATCACGCTGATGATGATGGGCGTGGCGACCTTCGGCATCGGCCTGTTGCCGACGTTCTCGCAAGTCGGCTTTCTCGCGCCTGCCGCGCTCGTGTGCCTGCGGGTCGTGCAAGGTATTGCGTCAGGCGGCGAATGGGGCGGCGGCGTGCTGTTGATCAGCGAGAGCGCGCCGGCCAATCGTCGCGGCTACTATGCGGCGTTCAGTCAGTTGGGCGTGGCGGGTGGCTTCGTGTTGTCGGCGGCCGCGTTCTATCTGGTGCAGCGCTTGCCCGTCGAAAGCTTCATGTCGTGGGGCTGGCGCGTGCCGTTTCTTGCCAGCGTGCTGATCTTCGGCGTCGGCGTGTACATTCGCCGGCGCTTGCCGGAGAGCCGCGACTTCACGGCCGCCAAACCGAAACACATGCCCGTGCTGACCGTGCTGCGCAATCATCCGAAGCAGGTCTTGCAGGCGATGGGGCTGCGCGTCGCTGAAAACGGCGGAACGTATATCTTTCTTTCGTTCGTGCTGGTGTACGGCAAGACGATCGGCGTGCCCGTTTCGGTGATGCTCGGCGGCGTGATGGCGGCCATGCTGCTCGAACTCGTGACGATCGTGTTGTGGGGGCGTCTGTCGGACGTGATCGGGCGGCGGCCGGTGTATATGATCGGCGCGCTCGGCTTGGTGGTGATCGCGTTTCCCGCGTTCTGGCTGATTGACACGCATCAGCCGATGCTCGTGTTCCTGTCGCTCGTGCTCGGCCTGCCGTTCTGCCACGCAGCGATGATCGGCACGCAACCCGCATTGATGGGCGAACTGTTCCCCACGGAAGTGCGTTACTCGGGCATGGCGCTGGGTCACGAAATCGCCTCAGTCTTTTCCGGCGGACTCGCACCGCTTGTCGCGACCGCGCTGTACGCGAAAGTGCGCGCACCGTGGCCGGTCGCGTTGATGCTGATCGGCTTCGGCGTGATCACCGCGCTCACGCTCGTGACGATTCCCCGCAACACCAGCACGACGCATGATTGAACTGCGATCAGCCGGCCGGCGCGGCGACGAGCGGCAGCGAGAAGCTGCACTCGAGCCCGCCGTGCTGCGTCGGTTTTGCCCAGATCTCGCCGCCGTGCCGCGTGACGATGTTCTTGCACAGCGAGAGTCCGATGCCATTGCCGCCCGCTTTCGACGAGGAGAAGCCGTCGAAGAGACGGCCGTGTGCATCGGCGGGAACACCTGGACCGTTGTCGATCACCTGCGTGATAGCGTGTTTGCCACGCAGATGCGTGACGAGGCGAAGCTCACGGCGCTCCAAGGTCGCGCCTTCGTTTGTCCCTTCTCCAAGCGCTTCTATCGCATTGAAGGCCAGATTCAACACCACCTGCCCGATCAAAACTCGCTCGACATAAACAGGCAGCGGCTCGGTCGCCTGCTCGATCGTAAGCATCACGCCCGCCTCGCGCGCACGCAATTCGATGAAGTACGCCACGTCCGCGAGCACCTCGCGCAGATCCGCATGCGTCTCGCTCGGCTCGCGCTTGACGATGTAATCGCGCACGCTCTTGATGATCAACGCCGCATGTTCAGCCTGACGATCGGCGTTGCGCAGGCCCCACACGGCATCGTCGATCGAAGCGGGTTGCGCGAGCCGCCGGATCGCGCCTTCGATGAAGTTGCGCACGGCGGCAAGCGGCTGGCTCAGTTCATGGGCAATGGCGGTGGCCATTTCTCCCATCGCGTTGTAACGCCCTGCATATTCGAGCAAACGCGCTTCGTTGCGTCGCGCTTCTTCGACGGCAACCTCGTCCGTCACGTCACGAAAGTGCAGCAGCCGGCCATTCAGGTCGTTTTCGATCTCGATACGCCGGCACGTGATGCGCAACCAGCCTGGCGTGCCGTCGCGGCGCGTGATGCGGTAACGCTGCGGCGCCGACGGTTGAATCCGCGGCGCGTTGGCAAGCTGTTCCAGCAGACGCTTGCGGTCCGGCTCGCTGCAATAGTCGAGCACGTCCCCCATCGGCGCGCCCTCATCCAGACCGAGCACGCGCCGGCCGGACTCGCTGACGAACTCCACTTCGCCCGTGGGCGTCAGCACCGCGACGCCTTCGCCGAGATCCTGCATGAATTCGCGCAGCCGCGATTCGTAACGGCGCAGCGTTTGCTTGAGCGTGTCTTCCGCGCTGATGTCGCGGAACTGCACCATCACCACCGCGCGTTCGCGCAGCGGCACGTAAGTGGCGATCGCCTCGGACAACATGTCGGCACCGGTGCGCGAGCGGTAACACCACTCGTACACCTGCGGGCCTTCGGTGATCGAACGGTCCATCGCGCCCACGCCGATCTCGCGACGGTACTTCGGCACCGGACGCGTCATGTCCTTCGCCTTGAGCGGCAGCAATTCGGCGAGCGTAAAGCCGAGCGCCTCGCAGGCCGCGCGATTGGCCCATACGATTGCCTTGGTGTCGGCGTCGTGCAGCAGCACGCACAGCGTGAGCGCGTCGAGCAGGCGGTGGAAGTCTTCTTCGGCGGGGAAATTCATCGGGCAGTACGGCACACAGGTTCGATCACGTATGGGCAGAAACATAACACCAGCGCGCGTGTTGCGCGCCTGAAGATTTCTTTAGATGACCCCGGAGCGTTACCTAAACAAGCACCCCGCGTCCCAATTGAAGCGTTCTTTTTGCATTTCTAGACTGCTCTGAACCCGCACGGCTCGTCATTTCGTGCCCAACGTGCCGCGAGTTTCAGCCAATAACGAATCAAGGAGAAATCCCATCATGTCCGACACCGCCACCGCCGTTGCTGCCGACCAATCGAGCACGTCGAGCGCCGCCCGTCTGACGCTCGATGAAGTGATCGCCGAGATCGCCGCGCGCCGCGACGAGTTCGACCGTCTCTCGCATGTGCCGCGCGACGTGATCGCCAAGCTCAAGCGTGCGGGCGTCTATCGCGCTGCCACGCCGCGGCGTTTCGGCGGCGACGCGCTCGCGCCAGCCGCGTTTCTCGACATGATCGAGCGCATCGCGGTGGCGGATGGTTCGGCGGCGTGGGTCGCGAGCTTCGGCTCGGCCAATGTCTACCTCGCGGCGCTGCCGTTGCACACCCAGGCGGAAATCTACGCCGACGGCCCCGATCAGGTGTTCGCGGGCGGCCTCTTCCCGGTACAACCGGCACAGCCCGCTGAAGGCGGCTGGCGCGTGAACGGCACGTGGAAATTCGCGAGCGGATGCAAAGGCGCGGACTGGCTCGGCGTGGGGATCGGCGTGGGCGCCCCAGGCACCGGAGGCAAACCGCGCACGGCCGTGTTCCGTCCGCATCAGGTGGAGATCGTCGAGAACTGGGACGTGGTCGGCATGCAGGGCACCGGCAGCCACGATCTGCGCGTCTGCGACCAGTTCGTCGCCGACGACTGGACCTTCGTGCGCGGCGGCGAACCGTGCGTGGACGAACCGCTGTATCGCTACCCAACTATCGCCTACGCCGCGCAAGTGCTTGCCGTGGTCAACCTCGGCCTCGCGCGCGCCGCGCTCGACGTCGCAAACCACATGGCCGGCGGTCGCAAAACAACCACGGGCGCCCCGCAACTCGCCGACCGCGCGTACTACCGCATCGAACTCGCGAAAGCGGAGGCGCAACTGCGCTCGGCTCGTGCATTTTTCTACGACACGACCAATGAAGTCTGGCAATCGATTCTCGCCGGCAATCCGGTCACTGCGGATCAGGTGAGCCTGCTGCGTCTCTCAGCGACGCAGATCGCCCGCGAAGGCGCCGAGGTCGTGCAGCGCGCCTACCGGCTCGGCGGCACGATGGCGATTTATCGCTCGCATCCATTGCAGCGGTTGATGCGCGACTCGATGGTCGTGACCCAGCACGCGTTTCTTGGCGAAGGCAACTACGACGGCGCCGGCGCGGTGTTCGTAGGCGTACCGCCGATTCCGGGCTACCTGTAAGCCGCTTTCCGATCGATCACCATCCACGTAGCTACGATTGCAAGGAGCAACACCTCATGTCCGACACTTCAACGCCGCCGCTGCGTGTTCTGTTCTGCTGCGGCGTCACACAGAATTTCTTCGACTTGCCGCGCGAACAAATCGGCGAAGTCTGGCAGGCGTACGGCAAGATGCTGGCTGCCATCGAGTCGATGGAAGGCGTCAAGGTGCTCGGCATCATGGACGACGACCGCCTCACGGTAGGCCATGCCGACAACTCGCCGTGGACCTTCTACATCATGGCCGACGTGCGCGATTTCGACACCACCGTGGCGGTTTGCAATCTGTATCGCACCACGCCGGTGGGCCAGTACAACCTGTGGCGCTACGGCAAGATCGAAGCGCGTGTCGGGCGTGCGCTGCAAGTGCCGCCGCAACATGCCAACGCCGCTTGAGCGTGCCGCAATGAACGCGAACCAGGATACGCTTGCCATATTGACCGAACGCCTCGCCGCGCTCGAAGCCGAATCAGCCGTGCGCCGCACGATGGCCCGCTATATGGCGCTATGCGACGTGCCGTCCGGCGCGCTCGAAGGCGAGACGCTCGCGGCACTCTTCGCCGCCGACGCGATCTGGGAAGGCATCGGCCCACAGTACACGAGCAAGTTCGGCCGCCTGACGGGCCACGCTGAAATTCTCGCGATGCTCACGCGCTATCTGCCGCCCTCGCCGCATTTCTCGGTGAACGTGCACTTCCTCACGTCGGAATCCATCGACGTGCAGGGCGCGAGCGCGAAAGGCCGCTGGATCATGCTGCAGGCCTCGGGCTATGTCGATGCGCCAGCCGAATTGATCTCGGCGCGCCTCGAAGTGGATTTCGCGCCTGCCGGCAACGGCCATGACTGGCTCATCATGCACTTTCGCACGGAGCGCCTGTTCGACGCGCCGTGGCAAGTCAATGCAAGGAAACCGCACCCATGAACGAGTTTATCCAGACGCTGTCGTTAGGCGGCACCGGTCCGAGCATCGCGATCAAGGACACGATCGACATCGCCGGTTACGCCACCACCGCCGCCAGCCGCGCGCTGGCGGATGCTCCGCCCGCGCAAAAGCATGCGGAAGTGGTCGAACGATTGCTCGCGGCCGGCTGGCACATCGTCGGCAAGGCGAACATGCATGAACTGGCGTTCGGCATGACCGGCATCAACGACTACACCGGCACGCCGCAGAATCCGCAAGACGCTGCGCGCATTCCGGGCGGATCGTCGAGCGGATCGGCGGCGGCAGTCGGACTGAAACTCGCCGACGCCGCGCTCGGCACCGACACCGGCGGCTCGATCCGCGGCCCGGCCGCCTGTTGCGGCGTGATTGGATTGAAGCCGACCTTCGGGCGCGTGTCGCGGCTCGGCGTGGCGCCGCGAGAGTCCACGCTCGATTGTGTCGGACCGTTTGCACGTGACATGCGCATGCTCGTTGCCGCGATGCAGGCCATCACCGCTAACTTCGATGCGAACGCCGCGCACGCATGGCAAGGCGCGTGCAAAGTCGGCATCGTGCAGGCCGAGGCCACGGCCGAGATCCTCGAAGCCGTGACACGCGCGGCCGATCAAGCCGGTTGCGCCGCGCACACGTTGCCGCTCACCGGCCTCGCCGCCGCCTTCGACGCGGGCCTCGCCGTCATCAACGCCGAGACATCGCGTGCGTTCGGTCATCTGGTGGCAAGCGGCAAACTCGGCGCGGATCTCGACGCGCGCCTGCGCGCCGCGGCCAACGCGACCGCCGCGCAACTCGACGCGGCCGAACAGGTGCGCCGCGGCTTCACCGCGGCAGTCGATCACGCGCTCAACAACGTCGACGTGCTGATTCTCCCCACGCTGCCCGCCTTGCCGATCACACTCGACGAAGCACGCGGCGGCACGTCGGTGATTGCGATGTCGTCGCTGATCCGGCCGTTCAATCTGAGCGGCCATCCCGCGCTGAGTTTGCCGTTGCCGATCGACGGCTCGCCGCTCAAGGCCGGCTTGCAGATCGTCGGACGCAAGGGTCAGGATGAGCAGGTGTGCGCGATCGCGGCGCGTTTCGAAGCTGCCCTCGCCGCTTGATTCGCTTGAGCCATGCCTCGGGCCGCACGAATAGCGGCCGTTTTTTTGAAGTGGAGCGAAGTGGAGTGGATGCAATGCAGAAAAGAGTCGTTCTTGTCACCGGCGCCGCGCGCGGTCTGGGCGCCGCGATCGCCACGCGCTTTCATGCGGCGGGTTACGCGGTCGCCATCGGCGATATCGCGTTCGATGCCGCACAAGCCCTCGCGCGCGATCTGAGCGCCGACGGTTCCACCGCGTTCGCGCTGAATCTCGATGTCACCGCGAAAGCCGCTTTCACCGCGGCACGCGACGCCATCCTGCAGCGCTGGGGGCATATCGATGCGTTGGTCAACAACGCGGGCGCGTCCAAAGTCGTAAGCGTGATGGACATTACCGCCGAGCAATTCGATCAGGTCATCAACGTGAACTTGCGCAGCGTGCTGTTCGGCTGCCAGGTGTTCGGCCAGCATTTCGCCGACGCGGGCGCGGGCCGTATCGTCAACATCGCGTCGCTCGCGGGACAGAACGGCGGCTCGGCAACCGGCGCGCACTATGCTGCCGCGAAAGGCGGTGTGATCACGCTCACCAAGGTCTTCGCGCGCGATCTCGGCCCGGCGGGCGTGACCGTCAACGCCATTTCGCCTGGACCGATGGATCTGCCGATCGTGCATGAAAGTGTCGCGCCCGACAAACTGAAGGCAGTGATCGCGAACATTCCAGCGGGACGTCTAGGCTCAGCGGATTATGTCGCCGATGTAGCCGTGATGCTCGCCGCGGAAAACGCCTACTTCGCGAACGGCGCGTGCTGGGATGTGAACGGCGGACTGTTCATGCGCTGATGCGGATGCGCGGGTCCACCACAGCGGCACGCATCAACGCTGCATGCCGCCCGTGGCCGCATCCTGATCCCACACCGCCATCACCTCGCGCACCAGCATCGCGATGGAGGCCGCGCCGAGCTTGTCCTTGATGCTCGCGCGATGCACGTCGACGGTCTTCACGCTGATCGACAGATCGCTGGCAATGCGCTTGCTGCCCTTGCCGTCGATCACGCCGCGCAGCACCTCCTTTTCACGCGCGGTCAGCGACTCGATCCGCTTGCGCAGCTCACGCTGCTTCTGGCCGGCCACATGACGCTGCGCTGCGAGCTTCAGCGCGCTTTGCACGCGGTCTAGCATCTGCTGCGAGTTATACGGTTTCTCGACGAAATCGATCGCGCCGTTTTGCAACGCACGCACCGACATCGGAATGTCGCCGTGACCGCTGACGAAAATGATCGGCAACGTGGCGCCGCGACGGTTCAATTCCGCTTGCACATCGAAGCCGCTGTGTTCCGGCATACGCACGTCGAGCACGAGACAGGCAGGCACGTCCGGATCGAACGCGCCGAGAAACTCGCCGGCATTCGCGAAGCCCGCCGACTTCACGCCAACCGATTCGAGCAGCCACGCGAGCGACGTGCGCATGCCGCTGTCGTCGTCGACGATGTAGACGATCGGTGCAAGGGGCGTGGTGGATTGCAAAGGCTGGGACATGGTGGTCGTCTTAGATGCGATTCGAAGCGTGAAACCCAGTCCATCATAACCAGCGGGAAAAGCGATGCAAAGCGATAGTTACCCTGAAGGACTCGTTAATCATGGTCCATGCGTCCAGCGCTCAACCACACATTGGGGAAAGCTTTAGATGCACTGGGAAACACGCCTGCCCGCCTGCCGCTCGCGCGGATTTTTTTCCGAACGGCGATTGAGTACGCTTGAATCCAATCACTCGACACCTGCCCGAGGAACCCAAACGATGACGCCGACCTCACACGCGACTCCCGACGCCGAAGCTCACATCGACGTCAAACAACAATTCCGTCAGGCCATGGCGCACCTCAGTGCCGCCGTGAACGTCATCACGACAGCCGGCCCGCATGGACGCTGCGGCGTGACCGCAAGCGCCGTGTGCTCCGCTACCGATACGCCGCCCACGCTGCTCGTCTGTCTGAACCGGTCGAGCGCGATGCACGCGACCTTCCAGAGCAACCGGCATGTTTGCGTCAACGTGCTCCCCGGCGAGCACGAATTGCTCGCGCGCCACTTCGCGGGCATGACCCAGGTGCCGATGGAAGAACGCTTCGGCTGGCCGATCTGGGATGAAGGCACGCACGGCGTGCCGGTCTTGCGCGACGCGCTGGCGAGTCTGCAAGGCGAGATCGTCGACCTGAAGGAAGTCGGCTCGCACTCGGTGATGTTCGTGAAGACCACACGCATCAGCGTGCGAAGCGATGGTGACGGGCTGATCTACTTCGATCGCAACTTCCATCGCATCAAACGCGCGGCGTCGCATTGATGCATGACCACGGCGCGTAAGTGGCTCAGGCCACGTCCGCGCGATCGGCGTCGAATTGAAAAAGCGGCGCTGACGCGACGGCTTCGACGAAACAGTCGATCAGATAATCGCAGGCTGACGTATTCAATGCGTCGCGCCGCGAAATGATTCCCACCGACACGCGCGGCAACGCTTCGCGCACCGGCACCGAGACGATGCGCTCGCGAATCCAGTCGGTCTCGAGAAAACTCTTCGGGCAGCACGACAGCAGATTGCTGTTGACCGACAGCGAAAAGCTCGCACTGAACGAGCTGCACTCCACCACCACGTGCGGCGCACTCGCCCCGTGCCGCACGAAAAAATCCTGCAGCGACTGGCCGATGCTTTCGGGTGTCGTGTTCAGCATCCAGTCCGCGCCTTCCAGTTCCGCGATCGACTGCGCATTCGCCAACGGATGCCCCTTGCGCGCCGAGATAATCAACTCACCGTCGAGCAACGAGCGGAACACGAACTCCGGCGCGAGCTTCTTTTCATCGACGATTGCAATGACGAAGTCGAGCGAACCGTCGCGCAGACGCGCGAGAGCGGCTGTGAGAAAACCTTCCTGAACCGAGAGCCGGGTCTTCGGCATGCGCTGCCGGAAGGTATGGATCGCGCGCGACAGGAACTTCAACGACACCAGTGGCGTGACCGCGCACGAGACCGTGCCGCCCTCCTGGCCCGAGAGCAGCACCACATCGTCTTTCGCATGCTGCATCTCGGCGAGGATGAGTTTCGCCCGAGCGCAAACGGCCTGGCCGTACTGCGTGAGTTGTGCGCCACGCGCGCTGCGCGTCACGAGCGGCACGCCCAATTCCTGTTCGAGTTCGCGGATCGCCTTCGTCAATGCAGGCTGGGACAGGCACACCGTCTTTGCCGCGGCGCGGATGCTGCCGTGCTGGGCAATGGCCACTAAAGCGCGCAACTGGTTGTATTTCACGGGCGTGAGCGGTTAGTCGAACCGTTGGTGGAAGGGACTCACGGTCAGCGCCAGAGCGGCGGCTGAAGGCTTGAATCGATGGTACACCGCGATAAAAACCCCGGCCATGCTCCCAAATACGCATTGCCCATGCCGCCCACGGCCGTCCCGCCGGACGCGATAACCCTGCGTTATCACAATAAGAAAAAGCAAATCCAGATGGTTTTTTGAACTCCCTAGACTTTTCATGTCGTCGTCATTGAAGGCGCTGCGCGCCAGTGTCCTGAAGCATCACGGTTCGATTCACCTCCACAGGGATCCCGTTCATGAAGTCACCGTCACTCAGTTCCTCGCTGCACGATGTCAGTCACAGCGCCGCGCACGGCGCCTCGACCCGCGGCTTGATCGTCGCGACGACCATCGGCAACGCATTCGAATTCTTCGACCTCACCGTCTACAGTTTTTTCGCCGTGTTGCTCGGCAAGCTGTTCTTTCCGCTCGCTTCGTCGCAGCAACAACTGCTGCTCTCGGTCGGCACGTTCGGCATCGGCTTCGTTGCTCGGCCGCTCGGCGGCGTGCTGTTCGGCGTGCTGGCCGACCGCTTCGGACGCATCGCCGCGATGAATCTCACGCTCGTCACGATGGCGGTCGGCACCGGCCTGATCGGCGTGATGCCGACCTACGCGCAAATCGGCATCGCGGCGCCGCTCGCTATAGTCGCCGCACGGTTGCTGCAAGGCTTCTCCGCGGGTGGTGAGGTCGGCGTCGCGACCACGCTGCTCGCCGAGCGCGCGCCCACCGCGCGGCGCGGGTTCATCACGAGTTGGCAGTTTGCAAGTCAAGGCGCGGCCGCGTTGGCGGGTTCGCTGGTCGGCTTCCTGCTCTCGCATTACCTCGACAAGGCATCGCTCGAAGCGTGGGGTTGGCGCATTCCGTTCCTCGCGGGCATTCTGATCGCGCCACTCGGCTTGTATCTGCGTTCGCGTCTGGGCAGCGAAGCCGACGCGCCCGCCGACGCCGCGCGCGATTCCGCCGGCGTGCTGAAGACCGTGATGAAACGCGACTGGCGTCTCGTGCTGGTGGCGTTTCTGCTCGTGATCGGCGGCACGTCCGCGCATTTCATCGTGATCTATTACATGTCGACGTATGCGATCAAGGTGCTGCATCTGCCCATGGACGCGGCCTTGTGGTGCGGAATTCTCGCGGGCGCCGTCATGCTGGTGATGTCGCCGGTGGGCGGTATCTGGTCCGACATGTATGGACGCAAACGCGTCACGTTCATCTCGCGCCTGCTGCTGACGCTGCTGATCCTGCCGGGCTTCTATCTGATCGAGCACGCGCCTTCGGTCAGCACGCTTTATCTCGTCGTCTGCGGGCTTGCCGCGCTGCACTCCATCAACGCCGGCGCGAACGGCACCATGCTGCCCGAGATGTTTCCTCGCAGCACGCGCGCGACAGGGCTGTCGATCGCGTATGCCGCGGGCGTGTCCATCTTCGGCGGCTTCGCGCAATTCATCGTGACGTGGCTGATCCAGTCGACTGGCGATCCTGCCGCGCCCGCGTGGTACGTGATCGTCTGCGGCGTGCTCTCGCTGATCGCGCTGCTGTTCGTGGTCGACCGCACGCGCCAGGATATTTGAGCCGCGACTCACGCGTCATTCACTCTCTTTCAACGCGAAATTCTCATGTCAGACATTCTTCATGCCGATGCATCGCTCGCCACGGGCAGCGAACTCTGCGATCTGTCCGCCGTCACCTTGCTGGATCTGCAGCGCAAAAAAACCGTCAGCGCCGTCGAGATACTCGACGCCCACCTCTCGCGTATCGAAGCCGTGAACCCGCAAGTCAACGCGCTGGTGACGATCGCCGACCCCTCGACTTTACGCGCGCGTGCCGCGGAAATCGATACGCAATGGTCGCGTGGCATCTGGCAAGGTCCGCTGCACGGACTGCCGGTTTCGCAGAAGGATCTGACCGCGACGCGAGGCGTGCGCACCACGTTCGGCTCGAAGGTATTCGAACATCACGTGCCGCAACATAGTGCGCTGATCGCGCGCCGCTGCGATGCGGCGGGCGCGCTGATGATCGGCAAATCGAATACGCCGGAGTTCGGCGCGGGCTCGCACACCTTCAACGAGGTGTTCGGCGTGACGCGCAATCCGTGGGACCTGAGCAAATCAGCGGGCGGCAGCAGCGGCGGCGCGGCGGCATCGGTGGCGTGCGGCATGAATCCGCTCGCGTGCGGCAGCGACATGGGCGGCTCGCTGCGCAATCCGGCGGCGTGGAATGCGGTGGTCGGCTTGCGTCCCTCGCCGGGACGCGTGCCGCGCGCGCCGGATTCGAATGGCTGGGCGACGCTCGGCGTGGACGGACCGATGGCGCGCAACGTCGCCGACACGGCCCTGCTGTTGAGCGCGATCGCCGGTCCGTCGGGCGAAACCGCGACGGAGATCGGCGAGCCCGGTTCTCGCTTCGCACTGCCGTTGCGACGCGACTTTCGCGGCACGCGCATCGCCATGTCGGTGCAGCTTGCGGGCCTCGCCGTCGATCCCGAGATTCAGCGCGCCGTGCAGGCCCAGGCCGCCGTGTTCGAGTCCATGGGCTGCGAGGTCGAATTCGCCGACCCCGATCTCGGCGACGTCGAGGACGTGTTCCGCATGGAGCGTGCGTGGATGATCGGCAGTCTCGTCGATCGGCTCGATGAGGACGCACGCACGCAATTGAAGCCGGAGATCGAAGCAGAGTGCCGCCTGCATCGCTCGCTCTCGGCGGCGGATCTGGGCGACATGTTCGTGCGCAAGACCGCGCTGTTCGAGCGTATGCGCCGCTTCATGGACAACCACGCGTTCTACGTGCTGCCCGCCACGCAAATGCTGCCCTTCGATGCCGATCTGCGCTGGCCCACTGAATTCATGGGCACGCCCTACGACTCGTACATCGACTGGATGCGGATCTGCTGGTATCTGTCGTCCACCGAATCGCCGGTGCTGGCGTTGCCGTGCGGGTTCAGCGCGTCCGGCCTGCCGATCGGCCTGCAGATCGCCGGACGCTTTCGCGACGATTGGGGCCTGCTGCAATTCGGCCATGCCCATGAGGCAGCGGCCTCACATGGAGCGATGCGGCCGCCGTTGATCACCGGCTCGCGCTAAACGCTATTCCTTAATCCCGGGTTCTTCCAGTAGCCGGTTTCCCGCCGGCTGCTGGCAGACAAGCAACGCGTGGCTCGCGGGAGCGAACACGTCCGTCACTTTTCGCACTTTCTCCACCTGAGCGTCAGACCACATGAAAAAAACGCTACTGGCAGTATGCCTCGCCGCGACCATTCCGGCAGCCGCGCACGCACAGAGTGCCGTCACGCTATACGGCATCATCGATGAAGGTTTGAGTTATACGAGCAATGCGCCGACGACCAACAGCAACGGCAGCGTCTCGGGCCACAGCGCGGTTCGTCTGTTGAGCGGTGTGATGCAACAAAGCCGCTGGGGTTTGCGCGGATCGGAAGATCTCGGCGGCGGCATGAAAGCGATCTTCATGCTGGAGAACGGCTTCGACGCAAGCACCGGTAAGTTCGGCCAGGGCGGGCTCCTGTTCGGCAAGAAGGCATGGGTGGGATTGTCCGGCGCGTTCGGCACGGTGACGCTCGGGCGGCAATACGATACCAACGTCGATATTCTCGGGCCGTTCGAAGTGGGCGATCAATGGGGCGGCTACATGGCCGCGCATCCGGGCGATCTCGACAACATCAACAACACCAACTCGACGAATAACTCGATCAAGTTCACCAGCAACACGTATGGCGGGTTGACGGTGGAAGCGCTGTATAGCCTCGGCGGCGTGGCCGGCAATTTCTCGCGCAATCGCATCTGGTCAGTGTCCGCCGGCTACGTGAACGGGCCGTTGGCACTGGGTGTGGGATATCTCGACGTCGCCAATCCGAATACGTCTTTCTTCGGCAGTACGGGGAGTCCCGCCGCGACGGTAAATGGCGTGCCGGGGAGCAATATGCTCTCACCGGTGTATTCGGGTTATGCGTCGGCGAAATCCATGCACGTGATCGGCGCGGGGGCGTCCTACCTTTTCGGTGCGGCGACGTTCGGCGCGACGTATTCGAATACGAGCTTTCGCGATCTCGGAGATTTATCTTCAGGACCGAATCCGGCCGGGTTGAGCGGCAATGCGACGTTGAATAATGCCGAGGTGAACTTCAAGTATCAGATTACGCCCGACTTGCTGTGCGGACTCGCGTATGACTACACGAAGGGAAGCTCGGTGAAGGGCATGACCGGAGCGACTTATCATCAATTCGCTTCAGGTATCGATTACTTCGTTTCGAAGCGTACTGATGTTTACTTGATTGGCGTTTATCAGAAGGCGTCTGGAACGGACTCGACCGGCAAGCAAGCCGTTGCCGCGATCAACGGTCCGTCTGCTTCGGCGGATGATAAGCAGGCGGTGGTGCGGATTGGGATGCGGCATAAGTTCTGATTCCGGCTCACAGACGCGGGGCTCACCGTGTACATGCGGCGGCCCCACTCCATTCTATGCGTGAATCGAGGTTGCTCTCGTCCGCAACCATCCATACCACCCCTCCATTCCCTCTCCGCTCTGCGCCGAGACCTGAAGAATCTGCATTTGAGGATTGACACGCTTCGCATACTCAATACACCGCTCGACATCGAAACGCAAATGCGGCAACAAGTCGATCTTGTTCAGCAACAACAAGGAACACGCCCGGAACATATACGGATACTTGATCGGCTTGTCCTCGCCTTCAGTCACCGAAAGAATCAATACCTTGGCTGCTTCTCCCAGATCGAATAACGCCGGACACACCAGATTGCCGACGTTTTCGATCATCACCACCGAATGCAGCGGCGGGTCGAGTTGCGTCAATGCTCTCGACGCCATCTCCGCGTCGAGATGGCACCCGGTGCCGGTGTTGATCTGCACCACGCGCGCGCCGGTCGCGCGGATCCGCTCGGCGTCGTTGAGCGTGGCCTGATCGCCTTCGATCACCGTCAGCGGGAACGCGGTACCCAGATCGCGGATCGTTCTTTCGAGCAATGTCGTCTTGCCGGCGCCCGGCGAACTCATCAGGTTCAGCGCCAGTATCGAACGACCGGCGAGCCAGCCGCGATTGCGTTCGGCTAGTAACTGGTTTTTCGCCAGGATGTCGCGTTCGAGGTTGATCGAGGTGCCATGTTCGTGTTCGTGGTGATGTTCGTGATGGTGGTGGACATCCCCGTGCTCGTGATCATCGTGATGGCTGTGCGAGTGGGAATGCGAATGCGCACTGACACCAACACGAAGACGCTCGCTGACCCGCCGATAAGCAGTTCCGGCCGAGCCCGCGCTACTGCTTTTCGACTGCGACTGAGCCCCATCCCCCGCCGCCGCATCCAGATCAGTCACCGCCGCGCTCTGCGTGTTCGAGCATCCGCATGTCGTACACATCACACCACCTCCATCTGCCGGATCTTCAACTGCTGACCGGAAATCAGTTCGAGACTCTCGCTGCCACAAGCGCATTGCCCGAATGGCACGTCGACCGCGAGCGTCGCGCCGCATGTGAGACAGCGCGCCTCGCCCGGTATCACGACGATCTCGAGCATCGCGCCCTCCACCGCCGTATCCTTCGCGCACACGTCGAAGCAGAACCGGATCGCTTCCGGCATGACGGCCGACAATTGCCCGATCTCCAGCGTCACGCGCCGCACGCGCGCGCCGTGCGCCTGTTCCGCGCAAATCTCGACGACGCTGTTCGCGATACTCAACTCGTGCACGGCGCGCTCTCCTTTGGTGGTTCAGCAGATACGCGGTAATTGCTCACCCACCAGCATATCGACGATACGTCGCCCACCGAACACCGTCTGCATGACGACGAGCCCTCTCGCGTCCGCCTCGCTCCTTTCCACCGCACCGATCACCGCCGCCTCGCGTCCCGCCGGATGCGCGCGCATGGCGGCCAGCACGCGTTCGGCGGCATCCGCCGGCACGACGGCCACCAGCTTGCCTTCATTGGCCAGATACAGCGGGTCCAACCCCAGAATTTCGCAGGCTCCCTGCACCTGTTCGCGCACGGGCAGCGCGGCTTCATCGAGGCGTATCGTCACGTTCGAGCTTTGTGCGAATTCATTGAGCACGGTCGCGACACCGCCGCGCGTCGCATCGCGCAGACAATGAATCTGCGGACAAGCATCGAGCATCGCCGCGATGAGGCCGTTGAGGGGACAGCAATCGCTCTCTATGTCGGCTTCGAGTGCAAGCTGCTGACGCGCTACCAGAATTGCCGCGCCGTGATCGCCGAGATAGCCGTTGACGATCACCACGTCGCCGGGACGCGCGTTGCGCGCCGAGATCGAAACATCGTGGCGCACCACGCCAATGCCCGCGGTGTTGACGAACAGCTTGTCTGCGCAACCGCGCTCCACCACTTTCGTATCACCCGTGACGATCGCGACGCTCGCTTCCAGCGCGACGCGCTGCATGCTCGCCGCGACACGGCGCAGAAGATCGACGGAGAACCCCTCCTCGATCACGACCGCGCACGACAGATACAAAGGTGTCGCGCCGCACACCGCCAGGTCGTTCACCGTACCGGAGACAGCCAGCGTGCCGATGTCGCCGCCCGGAAAGAACAACGGATCGACTACGTAGCTATCGGTCGTGAAGGCGAGCCGGTCGCCGTGCGTGGCGAGATCGGCAAGCGAGAAGACGGCCTGATCTTCCAGCGCCGCGAGCGTGGAATTGTCGAAGGTCGAGACGAACACGTCCTCGATCAGATCGCGCATCGCGCGGCCGCCGCTGCCGTGCGCCAGATTCACGGAGGCGTCGCGCACCCGGTGTGCCGCGCCGGGTTTGATAGCGGTGGCGGCGCGGTCATTCATGGGCCGCCTCGCACGGTGGAAGCGGCAGGCCTCGCAGCAGCCGTAGCGGCCATGCCGCCCGCGCCCAGACATGGCGCCGCCTGAGCCAATGCCTGAGCCGCTGTCTGCGCCGCCGCTTGCCGCGCCTGGCGCCGTTCATCGATACGCGACGTATCGATCCGCCCATAGTTGTAATACGCCGCGCAAGCCCCTTCGCTCGACACCATCAGCGAGCCGAGCGGCGACTCGGGCGTGCACGCCGTGCCGAACACCTTGCATTGATGCGGCTTGATCACGCCCTTGAGCACCTCGCCACATTGACACGCTTTCGGATCGGCGATCTTCACATTCGGCACCGCGAACTTGCGCTCCGCATCGAATCCCGCAAACGCCTCACGCATCCGCACGCCGGAATGATCGATCGAGCCGAGTCCGCGCCACTCGAAAAACTCGCGCGTCTCGAACACGCGCGCCACCGCCGACAAAGCTTGCGCGTTGCCATCCTCCGGCACGATCCGTCCGTACTGGTTCTCGACCTCGCAGCGGCCATCCGCAATCTGCTTGAGCACCATCCACATCGATTGCAGCACGTCGAGGGGCTCGAAGCCGGCCACCGTGATCGGCTTGCGATAGTGCCGCGCGATGAAGTCATACGGCCGCGTGCCGATCACCATGCTGACATGTCCCGGACCAAGGAAGCCATCGAGGTGCAAATCGGGCGAATCGAGAATCGCCTTGATGGTCGGAATGATCGTGATGTGATTGCAGAACAGCGAGAAATTCGTGATCTTTTGCGCGTGCGCCTGCAAGACGGTCATCGCGGTGCTCGGCATCGTCGTTTCGAAACCGAGGCCGAAGAAGATCACCTCGCGTTGCGGATTGAGTTGCGCGATCTTCAATGCGTCGAGCGGCGAATAGACCATGCGCACGTCGGCGCCGTCGGCTTTCGCCTTGAGCAGGCTTTTCCTCGAACCGGGCACGCGCATCGCGTCGCCGAATGTCGTGAAGATGACTTCCGGACGCTCCGCCAGAGCAACGCAATCGTCGACGCGGCCCATCGGCAGCACGCACACCGGGCAGCCGGGGCCGTGAACGAACTCGACGGCGTCGGGCAGCAATTGCTGGATGCCGTAGCGGAATATCGTATGGGTGTGGCCGCCGCACACTTCCATGATCTGCAACGGACGCTGCTTCGCGCGCTCGATGCGCGACACCAGCGCGCGGATTTCCCTCGCGAGCGTTTTCGCCTTGTCCGGGTCGCGAAACTCATCGACGTACTTCATGGCGTGTCTCCCGCAGCCGCCTTGGCCGAAGCGCCGAGACCGCCGCGGTCGTCGGCGAGCAGCGTATGCACGAGGTCCCACAGAATGTGATAAATCGCGACATGGGTCTCCTGCACGCGATGAATGCTGTCGCTTCTCACCACGAGGCAATGATCGAGCGCGGCGCTCGTGGCCATGCGTCCGCCGTCGTGACCGGAGAGTCCGATGGTCAGCAGCTCCATCTCTTTGGCCTTCTCGAACGCGGCCAGCAGGTTCTCCGAATTGCCGCTCGTCGACACGCCGATCAGCGCATCGCCGCGCCGCGCCTGCGCCACCAGTTGCCGAACGAAAATATGATTGAAGCCGACGTCGTTGCCGACCGCCGTCAACATGGCCATATCGGCGACAAGATTGATGGCGGTGAGCGCGGGACGTCCCGTCGTCACGGGATGCAGAAACTCGACGGCGATATGCGCCGCGTCGCAACTCGAGCCGCCGTTGCCCATCGCGAAGAGCCGGCCGCCGCGGCGATACACGTCGGCAATGGCGTGCGCAACGCGCACGACCTCGGGTGCGCTTTCCTCGAAGAAGCGCGTCTTCGCATCCACGCTGTCCTGCGCCTTGGCGCGCACCGATTCGAGCAGGGCCGCATCGAGCCGCTCAGTATCCTGATGCGCGCCGTGCAGGAACGGATACAGCGCTTGCAGCGATTCATGTTCGGGCATGACCGGTCTCCGTGTCCTGGTGACAGCGCGCTCACGGCGCGGCGCGCAGCTCATCCATCTCGCCCTGCGCGACGCCCAGTTCGTGCAGCAGCGCAAGCGTGCGCGCCGCTTCCTGCTCGTCGAGCCGGCTCATCGCAAATCCGACATGCACCAGCACCCATTCGCCGACGCACGCGCTCGCCGGCCGGTCTTCGTCGATCACGAACGCGATATTGATCACGCGCCGCACACCGCCGACATTGACGAGCGCGAGATCGTTCGCCGCATCCGTCACTTCGACGATCTGCCCTGGGATGCCTAAACACATGTCGCTCTCCCCTTTGCCCGTGCAAATATCAACCCTTGTCGCGCTGCCGCGCCGCCGCGATGACCGCCTGCCCAAGCGACAATCCGCCGTCGTTGGCCGGCACCTGGCGATGCGTCAGAACGCGAAAACCGGCTTCGTTGAGGCGCGTTGCGACCTGTTCGAACAGGATGCGGTTCTGGAACACGCCGCCCGATAGCGCGACGCTGCGCGCATCGGCCGGACCGGTCAGCAGATCGGCAAGACACTCCACCATGCGCACGATCGCAATCGCCACGCCCTTGTGAAAACGCGCCGCAATCACCGGCACGGGCGTGCAGCGCAGCAGATCGTCGAGCAAGGCTTCCCACATCGGCCGGGGTTCAATGCAGCGCAACCCACCCGGCACAGTGTTGGTCAACTCGAACGGGTACGCATGCGCGTCGCTATCGTTGCGCAGCGTGTGCTGATCGACCAGCGCCTCCAGTTCGATCGCGGCCTGCCCTTCGTAAAGCACGCGCTCACGGCACACGCCGAGCGTGGCCGCCACCGCGTCGAACAGACGCCCCGCCGAACTTGCGAGCGGGCTGTTCACGCGCTGCGCGATCATCGAGTCGAGCGCGGCGCGCGGACGGCTGCTCAGGAACTGCTGCATCTCGAGACCGCTGTAGTGCCGCGTAAATCCGTACCAGTCGAAAGCCGCCCGCAGATGCGCGTAGGCATTGCGCCACGGCTCGTCGATGGCGCGCGTGCCGCCCGGCATCGCCACCGGTTTGAAGCGGCCGAGCCGCATATAGCCGCGATAGTCGGCCAGCATGAATTCGCCACCCCAAAGCGTGCCGTCGTCGCCGTAACCAAGACCGTCGAGCGCGACGCCGAGCATCGGCAACGCATCGAAGGCGACGCCGTTTTCGGCCATGCAGGCGGCGAGATGCGCGTGATGATGCTGCACTTCGACCACGGGAATCCGCGAGGCTTGCGCGAGCTCGTAGCCGATCTTGCGCGACAGGTATTCGGGATGCAGATCGAGCGCGATCACCTGGGGTTCGTGCTCGAACAACCGCAGATACTGCGCCACCGCGCGGCGATAGTCCGCATACGTCAGCGCGTCTTCCAGATCGCCGATGTGATGCGAGACGATCGCCTGCGCATCTCGCGCAAGGCAGAAGGTGTTCTTGAGTTCGCCGCCCATCGCCAGCACCGCGGGGGTGTCGGCGAAACCTTTGGGCAACAGCAGCGGCGCCGGCGCATAGCCGCGCGCGCGCCGCACGATCCGCGCCGTACCCTGCACCACGCGTGCCACCGAATCGTCGACCCGGCGCGAAATGTCGCGATCGTGCATCAGGAAGACATCGGCGATACGGCCGAGACGCGCGCGGGCGTCCGCGTTGTCGATGCACGGCGGCTCGTCGCTGGTGTTGCCGCTCGTCACCACCAGCGCGGAATCGATCGATTCCGTCAGCAGCCGATGCAGCGGCGTGGACGGCAGCATGAAGCCGAGCGTGCCGACGCCCGGCGCAACACTCGGCGCGACGCATTCGGCGCCACTGGCGGACATGATCACTATCGGTCCGCCGGCGCTCGCGAGCAGCGCGCATTCGGCTTCGTTCGGCGTGCAATACCGGCGCACGGTTTGCAGATCTCGCGCCATCAGCGCGAAGGGTTTGCGCTCACGCCGTTTCAGCCGCCGCAGACGCGCGACGGCGGTTTCATCGCTCGCATGGCAGGCCAGTTGAAAGCCGCCTAAGCCCTTGATGGCAACGATCGCGCCGTGCCGCAACAGCTGGCTCGCCGCGCGGCACGAGTCGTCGCCGTTGACACGGGCGCCATCGCGGCTCTCCAGCCAGACACGCGGGCCGCACGCCGGGCACGCAACCGGTTGCGCGTGAAAGCGCCGGTCGGCGGGATCGTCGTATTCCGCGCGACACGCGTCGCACATGGCGAACGCCGCCATCGTCGTGTTGGCGCGATCGTAGGGAATGGCCTGCACGATCGACAGCCGGGGGCCGCAGTGCGTGCAGTTCGTAAACGGATAGCGGTAGCGGCGGTTCGCCGGATCAGCGATGTCCGCCGCGCAGTCGGCGCAGATGACCGCGTCGGGCGTGACGCCGGTTTGCACATGGCCGCTCACGCTCGGCACGATACGAAAGTCGTTCGCCTCGGCCGCCTCGCTCAACTGATGCCGCTCGATCGCGTCGATGCGCGCGAGCGGCGGACACTCGGCGCTCAGGCTGTCGATGAAGCGCTGCAGCATCCACGCGTCGCCCCATGCGTGAATCAGCACGCCGTCGCTGTCGTTGCACACGTCGCCGACTACGCCGCAGGCATGCGCAAGCCGCCACACGGTCGGCCGGAAGCCGACGCCCTGCACCAGTCCGCGCACGCGAATCTCCTCGCCGATCGGTGCCACGACCGCCGGATGCTGCGTCGAACCCTGCCCGGTGGGCTGTGCATGCGTGCTCATCGCCATCTCCCTGGCCGTTCTCGCCTACATGTTGCGGATGCGGATATAGCGCTTGATGTCCTTCATATTCGCCAACACGCCGACCACCAATGCCGGCAACAACAGGTACTTCAGGAATCCTTTCATGATGTCTCCCGCTTCAGTTATTTCACACCGTATGCATGACGTGTCCACACGCCTCGTATGTCAGGTCACTCGCGCGGCGCGCTGCGCGAGCCTCGCCGTCACGAGCCGCACCACCACTTCAGCGGCGTGCTCCACCGCGGCCGCCACGGGGCCGCTCAAACTCATCCGTCCTTCTTCGCCCTCTTCGCAACCGAAGTCCTGCGGCTCGCAGCCGAGCACGACGACGTCCTCGCAACCGCCGCCGAGCATCCGCACGGTTTGCAGCACCTTGGCCGGGTCCATTTCATGCGGCGACATCAGGATCGGCACGGCGTACGGATCGCCGCTCGCGGCGCCGCCCGAATCTTCGATGGACGGCTCGATCACGTACAACGTGCCGGGCGCGCCGCCACGCTGCGTCGCGTCGATCAGGATCGCGCTGTCCACGCCGTCGAGCAGCGCGTAACACAGATCGACGCCGCGAATGCCGAAGTCCGCGACGTTGACGCCCGCCGCGAATCCCGGCAATTCGCCCGCGGCCACCTGTCCCTGCAAGCGCCGCACCACTTCCACGCCGAAGCCGTCGTCGCCGAGAAACACGTTGCCGATGCCGGCCACCAGAATCGTGCTCATACGCGGCCCCGCCGGGCGCCGGCAGCGTGGCCGAGCGGTTCGATCTCGTCCGGCCCGAAGAAGAACCGATGGCCCGGCATGCGTTGCACGCCGAAGTCCTTGCCCGGATCGTCGTCGATAGTCACGGCGACATGCACGTGGTCGTCGAAATCGCGTTCGATCGATTCGATCGTCGCGACCATGCCGCTCAGCGCGATATCGAAGATGTCCGCGCGGCCGCGCGGGCGCAAGCGCACCTGATCGCCGATGCGAATCTCCACGCCCGCGACCCGCACGCAGGCAAGATGCGGTCGCGCATCGAGTTCATCCCACGGCGAGACGGGCATGACGGTCTGCGTCGGCGAAATCGACGCGCCCACGCTCGCCGCATCGAGCGCGCGCACCTGCCGCAAGGTGCCGTGCAGCTTCTGCATCTGCTCGGCGCCCAGACCTTCGGTGCGCGCGAGCAAGGCCCGAGCGCGCTCGTCGGTGGCGATCATCTCGCGCTTTTCCTCGTCGGTCATGGTGAGAATGCGCAGCGTGAGAATCTCGTCGATCTCCGTGGCGTCGAACAGATCGCCGGCGCTTTCGGGCGCGATCTGCGGGAAATCGTAGAGGATGATCGGCGAGGCGAGCATGGTGTCGGGCCGCTGTTCATCGCCGACCAGCACCGGCCACACGCCGATATTGCGGCACGCGGCCGACGCCGCCGCGAGGTCGTCGGGCGGATCGATCGACGAGATCCATGTGCCGCGCTCGATGGTCAGCACGGTATGGCACGAGACCAGTGCATAGAGCGACGCGGCGTCGCGCGTAAGGCTGCGCGCATGATCGAGCGGCGTCTCGTTGACAATGCGCACTTTCAGCCGATAGACGCCCGCCGCCACGTTCGCCGCACTGATTTCGACGCGGCCTTGCAGCGCCGCGCGCGTGCGGCGCAACGCGCCACGCAGCGTGCCGTGCCGGTCCGCCAGCGGTTCGAGTTCACTGCCGGCATCGAATGAAAAGGGAATATCGCGTGGAGCGTTCAGCAATTCGCCTAGCACCAGCACGGGCAGCGCGAGATGCCGTTCAGCCGCTTCCTGCCACGGCGTGTAGCGCCGTTCGTCGATATCGAGCACCGGCACCGTGCGCCATGCGGGCTCGCCCGACTCCGGCCGCACCGCGGCGTTCTCCGACACGTCCAGCACCATCCGCTCGATCACCTGCAAAAACCCGGGCCGCACCGCGACTCGCGTGTGCTCGCCGCCGCGCAGCAGACACTCGCTTTGCGTCACCCACGGATCGCTGCCGGACGCCTCCGCATAGGCGCGCGGATAGACACCGCCGAAGGTCCACCGTTGCCGGTTCTTCACCGAAGTCGGCCGGTACGGATACAGCATGTAGCCTTCGTACAGCACCGCCTGCACCACGCTCTCGACCGCATTCACGATATGTCCTCCTCGAGCTTGTCGAGCAGGCTCGTGACCGCCTGCTCCCAGCTCGTCAGCCCCCCGCGGGTTTTAAAGCGCGAGAGGCGATCGAACACGTCGCGATGCAGGCATAGCCATGCGCCGTTCGGGTAATAGCGAGCCATCATGTCACGCCATAGCGCCACCGGCAGACGGTACGCCGCCTCCTTATGCCACGGAATCGGCGCGGCCTGCAATGCGCCGTCGGCCTCACGATAGAACACCGTGCCGCTGAACTGCAGCATCAGCGGAATCTCGCCCTCTTCGAGTCCGTGAAAATATTTGGTGGCGGCCAGATTGAAGTCGTAGCTGCACGGCACGGGCAGATCGAGCGTGCATTCGCCGGTAAAGGGGGGCGCCACCGTCGACGCATGCGTCCACAGCATCGTGCGTAACGTATCGCCCCAACGCGGCGGAATGCCGAACAGGTCTTCGAGCCCGTACTGCTCGGCGGGCGCGTAGCGGCGTTTCGCGGCTTCGATCTGGATCTGGCATTGCAGCGTGATGCTGGCGATCTCGCGGTGCGGCGCACTGTCAACCGCCGTATCGACGACATGCAGCTTGAACAACAACAGCGGCGCCGCGGCAAACGGCACCACTTCCGCCGACTCGACGGTGAATCCGAGATCAGGCATGGAGCAAGCCCTCCGGTACGCGGCCCTGGGTCTTCAGCGCGGCGAAGAAGCGGTGGATCGCGTCCCAGGCCTGCCGGCCGCCCGAGACGCCGCGCCAACGCGCGCGAATCACGCCGGTCAGCGCATAACATTGGTCGATCGGCACGCGGTAGTACTCGCGCGCGCCTTCGCTGCGGTTCACGAGCAGCGCCTCGACGTCGGGCTGCAGTTGCGCGAGCCACGGATTGTCGGCGACGAGTTCGGTCCACGCCTGCAGATCCAGCAGCGACTGCGTGCCGCCCGCCGGTCCCGGATACAGCGCGACGATACGTTGCGCCGAACTGTCGTGGAAGAAGAAAGCCATGTCGATGGGAATCGCCAGCGCATCCCACTGCGCGTCGCTCATGCGAAAGCCGTCGAGATAACGCGCGTCGCGCGGTACCGGACGATAGCGCGCGTTCTGCTGATTGCCGAACAGCAGCGCGCAGGCACGGCAGCAGCAATACAGTTGACGTTTGGCGATTTCGAACAGATGAGGATGGTCGGCCAGCAGCAACGCGCCGCACAACTCGCAGTGCGTGTCGTCGGTCTGGCGCACGAAATGGCGCACGGCCGCGACCCAGCCGCGCGTCGTGGCGGCGGCGGGTGTCATTGCGCGCCGGCCTCGGTCCGGCTGGCTACCTTGGTGTGCTCAGTGCGCGCCTCGGTGTGCGTATTAGGCACGAAGCGCAATTCATGCACGTTGACGTCCTGCAAACCCGCGATGTCGACGCGCATCGCCTCGGGCGCCGCTTCGAAAATCGCAAGCTCGATTTCCTGCTGCAATTCGCCGACCGAATTGTGCTTGCCTTGCAGACGCCCGCCCACTTTCACGCGCACCGCTTCTTCGGCGGCGTCGAGCAATTCGATCTGGATGCCCTGCACGCCGAGCAGCGGCCGCATCTTCTCCACCGCACGCGACACACGCGTCGGCAGGTCTTGCGGATGCAAACCATGCAACAGCAGCAGCGCCGATACACTGGCGTCGCGTTCGAACGCTTCGAGCATGGCGTCGTCCATCGCCCCGGCGGACGAGACGATTTCCAGCAGACGCGCGAGCCCGTTCGTATGCAGATCGAGCACCACCTGTAGCAGTTCCTGTGCGCTTTCGCGCGCCGGCGGATCGTCGAGCGTCTCCAGCGCCGCAATCAGCTCCTCGATGCGGCGTTGCTGGGCGGCGACCGCCCGCTGGTCGCTCGTCTGGGTGCTCACGTATGCGCTCCCTGCATCACGCCGAAGGTCGGCGAGTGCGAGGTATCGATGGTCTTGCCGTTGCCCACATACATATGCACGCCGCACGGCAGGCACGGATCGAAGCTGCGCACCGCGCGCATGATGTCGATGCCCTTGAACTTGTCGGGGCCGTTCTCTTCGAAGATCGGTGTGTTCTGCACCGCGTCTTCATAAGGTCCGGGCGTGCCATAAATATCGCGTGGATTGGCATTCCACGGCGTAGGCGGATACGGATGATAGTTGGCGATCTTGCCCTCGCGAATCACGAGGTGATGCGAGAGCACGCCGCGCACCGCCTCATGGAAGCCGCAGCCGAGGCCTTCTTCCGGCACCGTGAAATCGCTGAACGTGCGGGTGCGGCCCGCGTGCAATTCGGCGAGCGCCTGCTCGGCGAAATACAATGCCGCCGCTGCCGAATAAGCCTGAAAATACGTGCGGGCGCGATCGCGTTCGAGCGCGTTGCTCCACTTCGGAATCTTCCACTCGAATTCGACTTCGGGCTTGAGCGCGGTCTTCGGCAAATAGATCTTCACGCTATGACCGGTCGCCTTGATATAGCCGATATCCACCAGTCCCGCCAACGCCGTGGCCCACAGTCGCGCAATCGGACCGCCGCCGGTATCGAGCGCAAGGTGGTCGCCCGTGCGTTTGTCGAGCCAGCGCGGCGACATCACCCACGTATAGTTGCCGTCGAATTTGCGCTTCTGCGGATGCGGCAGCGTGGTCTGATTCCACGGATGCTTGCGGTCCACCGGATTGCCGAGCGGGTCGTTCTTCACGAAGGTTTCTTCGTGATCCCAATCGTCGTAATAGGAACTGCCGAGCAGAATGCGAATGTTCAGGTTGATGTCGACGAGGTCGGTCGTGACCAGTTCGCCGTCGACCACCACGCCCGGCGTGACGAACATGCCGCGGCCCCATTGCGTCATGGTGTTGTAGTTGTAGTCGCACACGTTCGGGTCCTGAAACGAGCCCCAGCAGCCGAGCAGAACGCGGCGCCGGCCCACTTCTTCATAACCGGGCAGTGCCTCGTAGAAAAAGTCGAACAGATCGTCGTGCAGCGGCACGACCTTCTTCATGAACTCCACGTATTTCATCAAGCGCGTGATGTAGTCGGTGAAGAGCTGAATGGTCGGCACGGTGCCCACACCGCCGGGATACAGCGTCGACGGATGCACGTGGCGCCCTTCCATCAGGCAGAACATTTCACGCGTGTAGCGGCTCACCATCAGCGTCTCGCGGTAGAACTCGCCGGTAAACGGATTGAGCGCGGTCATGATCTCCGCGATGGTTTTATAGCCGTGCTTGTCCGCGTGCGGCGCGGGTGTTTTCTGGGCCTTGGCCCACACGCCCGGATTGGTCTCCTTGACCATCGTCTCGCAGAAGTCCACGCCCACCAGGTTGTCCTGGAAGATGTTGTGATCGAACATGTATTCGGCCGCTTCGCCGAGATTGACGATCCATTCGGCGATCGGCGGCGGCTTCACGCCGTAGGCCATGTTCTGCGCGTAGACCGAGCAGGTCGCGTGATTGTCGCCACAGATGCCGCAAATGCGGCTCGTAATGAAATGCGCGTCGCGCGGGTCCTTGCCCTTCATGAAAATGCTATAGCCGCGAAAGATCGACGACGTGCTGTAGCATTCCGCCACTCGCCGATTCGCAAAATCGATCTTGGTGTAAATCCCCAGACTGCCGACGATCCGCGTGATCGGATCCCAGTTCATTTCGACCAGCTTGCCCGGCGCTGCCTGGGTGGTGCTGGTCGCTTCAGGTGCGGTGCTGACGGCCATGACCTTCTCCTGCTGACTATGCTGACGACACTGACTGCGCGTATTCCGCTCGCTCAGCGACGATAACCGGTGGTGAGTTCCGAACGGTTGTGACGCCATTTCGGCTCATCGTTGAGCGTGTTTTTGGTCAGCTTGCGCAAGCTGCGGATCAGCGGGCCATAGCTCCTGATCAGATTGGACGACAGCACCGCGCCGGGCGGCTCGTCCATGAACGGCATGAACTTGTCCGGGAAGCCCGGCATCGTGCAGCCGATGCAGATGCCGCCCACGTTCGGACAACCGCCGATGCCCGCCATCCAGCCGCGTTTGGGCACGTTGCATTGCACGACAGGTCCCCAGCAACCGAGCTTGACGATGCAATTCGGGCTGCCGTATTCGGTCGCGAAGATCGCCTGCTCGTACGAACCCGCCCGGTCGCAACCATCGTGCACGGTGCGGGTGAACAGCCACTTCGGCCGCAACGCTTCGTCGAGTGGAATCATGGGCGCGAGGCCCGCGAGCTGATACAGCAGATAGAGCAGCGTCTCCATGAAGTTGTCCGGCTGCACCGGGCAGCCCGGCACGTTGACGATCGGCAGGCCCGCTTTCGACTTCCAGTCCCAGCCGAGATAGTCGGCAAGACCCATGCAGCCGGTCGGGTTGCCTTGCATCGCGTGAATGCCGCCATACGTCGCGCAGGTTCCCGCGCCGACCACCGCCAGCGCGCGCGGCGCGAGCCGGTCGAGCCATTGCGGAATCGTGATCGGGTCGCCCGTATCGGGGTCGGTGCCCAAGGCGGCCCAATAGCCCTCGCGATTGATACGCTCGTTGGGAATCGAGCCTTCCATCACCAGCACGAAGTTGTCCAGCTCGCCACGCGCGGCCTGGTGAAACGGCTTGAGAAACTCGTCGCCGTTTTCATACGCGAGCACGGGATTGTGTAAATGGACCTTCGGCAAGCCGGGAATCGCGCCGAGAATCACGTCCTCGATACTCGGCTGGGTGGCGGCGGTAATGGAGACCGAATCGCCGTCGCAGCCGAGGCCCGCGGTAATCCAGATGATGTGCACTTCCTTGAGGGCCGGCGCGTGCTGAGTCTTGCGCCCATAGGGGACGTTGTCTGCTTCTGCCATGATGTGTCTCCACTGCGTTCACGTTCTTCTGGACAGGCAAAGATACGTGGCGAGCGCCGCACGGCAGTCACGTGTCCAGCAATCGATCAGGGGTCATTTCCGCGTGGGGAGCGGTTAAAAAGATCGGATTTGCTGCATGTTTTCGTTTGAATGGTGCTCATCGCAATGAGCCCGCAAAACTTTTTCGAGTATAGGTCAGCGATACGGAATAACCCAATTTTCATAGCTTATTGGCGAAGCTTTACGCACCGCGATAGCCGCATCCATGCACCCTGTTCAATTCTCTGACGATAGCCCCTAAGGGTTTGCGCCAAACTGATCTGCCGTTATGTGCTAATCAGGAACGGATCTCCATTTCTCCGATTCGCTGCCATTTGTAGACCGCCACGGACAATAACCAGGCGGCCGCGAATACGCCGACGATCGCATAGCCGAGCATGCCAAAGTTATCGTTGAGAACCGCCACGGTCTGCCAGAATCCGCCATTCAGATGCAGCTTCTCAGCCGCGAGCCCAAGGCCTTCGATGCTGCCGACCAGCAGCGCCACCAGCACCGAAATCGTCGTGATGGCGAGGTTGTAGTAGAGCTTGCGGACCGGCTTCACGAAGGCCCAGCCGTAAGCGCCCAGCATGAGGATGCTGTCGGTGGTATCGATCAGCGTCATGCCCGCCGTAAACAGCACCGGGAACACGAGGATCGACCAGATCGACATGCCTTGCGCGGCGCCCGCCGCGGAAATGCCGAGCAAGCCGACTTCGGTCGCGGTGTCGAAGCCGAGGCCGAACAGAAAGCCGAGCGGATACATGTGCCAGCTTCGTGTGATCAGGCGAAACAGCGGCCGGAACATGCGCGCGAGAAAACCGCGATTGGCGAGCAGCATGTCGAGATCTTCGTCGACGTAGGGCTCGCCGCGGCGCACGCGCCGAAACGCGCGCAGCACGGAGCGCAGCACGATGAGGTTCAGCAGCGCGATGGCGAACAGGAAAAACGTCGACACGAGCGTGCCGATCATCGCGCCTGTTTCCCTGAATCCGCTCAGCCGGGTTTGCAAGGCCATCGCGGTGACGGCAATGCCGAGCGTCGCCAATACGACGATGGTGGAGTGGCCGAGCGAGAACATCAGCCCTGCTGTCAGCGGACGCTGGCCGGACTGCATCAGCTTGCGCGTGACGTTGTCGATGGCGGCGATGTGGTCCGCGTCAACGGCGTGCCGCAAACCGAGCGAGTAAGCCAGCAGACAGGAACCCATCAGCAGCGGATAGCCACGAAACGCCATGAAGGCCGCAAGCCACGCGGCGAGATTGAAAGTCAGTAGCAACGCGTAGAGCCACGCGATGCGCCGGCGCTGATGGCCGGACGCCGCTATCGGGAATGCCTTCACGAACTCCGTCATGTGTTCTTCTCCTCGGAGCGAAGGCGAAGGCGGCTGCTTTGCACAGCCAGGCGCTCGATGCGTCTTTTCGATAATAGACCTTTTCAGACGCTGCGCCATCGCTCGATGGATGACGCAGCGCATCACCGCTTCAGGCTACTTCACATTGAACGCATAGTCGCCATGGGTGCGATGCCCGTCCGACGCCACGGCCACCCAATGCACCGTGTAGCGACCGGCCGCGAGCGGCGGCAGCGGCACGGCGACCAGCGCCGGCTGATGCTCGTCGACCGCGGCTTTCTGCGTGTTGACCTGCTTGCCGCTCGCGTCGGTCACCGTCAGCGAACTGAACGCCGCTTCGAGCGGCCCGTCGAAAATCACCCGCACCTGCGCGGGTGACGCCACCGTCGCGCCCGCTCCCGGCTCCTGCTTTTGAGGGAACACGTGAGCGAAGGCCGCGCTCGCGAGCGCGAGGCCGGCGAACAGCGCCGCCAGTTTCGCCGCGGCATTGATACCGCGCAAACGTCGGTGTTTCATCGTGCCATTCATCATCACTCTCCTGCGTTACTGGAACAGCGGTTTGCCGATCGTGGTCGGCGCGACATCGTCGAAGAAGATATGCGCCTGCACCAGAATGCCCACATGCGAGCCGCTCGCACGATTGATCGGGATCTGCGCCTCCACGCCGAACTGCCCATAACGGTTGATCCAGATGAAGCCCGGATTGACCGTGCCGGTCGTCTGCCCCTGGCTGCGCGACAGCGGGATTTCCACCAGCGGAATCAGATTGGCGAACGGCTGCGGCAGGCCGACGTCGCGCACGTGCTGCTGCAGATACGGCAAGCTGTATTGCACGGTGAAGCCGTAGTTGAAGGCGTTCGGCTGTCCCGCGCCGGTGGTCAGCGCCGGTCCCGCTTCACCCGTGATGGCGATCGGCCGTAGATACGCCAGCGAGTCGGGCAGATCGCCCATGCCCTTGCCGGCAAAGATGGTCGGCGAGATTGTCGAGAAGTTGTCGGCGATCGCGCGGCTGCCCGTGCCGCCGAGTTCGGCAGCCACACCGATCGAGGTCATGAATTCGTGCGCGTCGTTGACGTATAGCAGGTACTTTAAGCCGACGCCGAAGTTGTCGAAGCCGCGCGCCCGCGGATTGTTCTGCATTGCATAAGTGCCGTCGACGGACACCGCGAGCCGCGGCGTGATCAGCTTGTCGTATTCGAAGTCGAAGGTGTTGATGCTCTGGTCGCCGTTGTCGCCCGGCACGCGTTGGTGGCCGAACTCGAAGTTGGCTTCGTCGCCGACGCCGGGGTCATCGACGGCCATCGTCGATGGGAAGACACGGTTGCCCGCAATGGCGTGGGCGCCGGCGAGCGTTGGCGCGCACAGCAATGCGCCGGCGGTGGCGGCGAGAAGCGCCGCCGAGCGCAGCGGTTGCGCGCGTGGCGTTGTGTGGGTAGGCATGATTCATCCTGTTTCATGGGTCGTGACAATGCCGGCGCGCGCAGTCGATAGGGACGCGCAGCGGCAGCCGCGATGCATTCGATGCATCGCGCCGTGGTGACTCGAATCAGGATGCGAACGGAGGGGCGCGGGGTTGAGCGAAGGTGAGCGGTTCGACACGGCGCACGCTCTCGAAGCGGGTCGCGACGGTGTGCTGCAAGGCGCGCACGGTGACGACGAACAGTGCCTCGACGCTCGGCACGGCCGGCATGTGGGCGAGCAGGCTGCAATAACCGCAGGCGTCGCCGTCGGACATGACGGTGTGCTGGGTGTGTTTGTCGCCTGCCTGATCGGGCGCGTTCGATGTGACCGATGTCGCGTCCGGCATGTCGTCCTGCATCGAGTCCATCGAACCCATGGACGCCATCGACGGCATGTCGCAATGCTCGGCTGACATGGCGCTTTCATCGCTGCGTGCGGCGAGCGTGTGCGAGATCGTCGGAGCGAGCGTGGCCATCAGGATCGCGAACAATCCCAGCCAACTGCCGATCTTCCGATAGAAACGACTCACGATACGCCCGGCGACAATGGGGAAGCTGTCGCGGATTATGCCACGGTCAATAGAGCAAACTGCCGACGGCAAACCCACCGCGGACAGTGGACAATGCAATCATCCCGGCTCCCGGCACGGAGTGTCCATGAAAGCGCAGCGCCCGCGTCCCCCGCACTTTCCCGGCGAAGAGCCGCATGCCGAGTGGCGCGATCATACCCTGCTCTATGCCGTCGTGGCGGCGCTCATCATACTCATGGTCACGCTGGCCGTCTGGCTGGTCGATCCGGCGCCGCCCAAGACGATCACCCTGAGCGCCGGTCCGCATGACAGCTCGTTTTTCGTCGCTGCCGAGCAGTACAGGAAAATCCTCGCCCGCAACGGCATCAAGCTGAACGTGCTGGAGTCCGACGGCTCCGTGCAGAACCTGCAACGTCTGCTGGACCCAAAGCAGCGCGTCGACGTCGCGCTCGTGCAAGGCGGCGTGGCCGACGGCCTCGACACCTCGTCGTTGATGTCGCTCGGCAGCGTTTTCTATATTCCGGTGGTGGTGTTCTATCGCGGCACGGGCCTGAGCCAGCTTTCGCAACTGGAAGGCAAACGGATCGCGGTGGGCCGCGAAGGCAGCGGCACGCGCCTGCTCGCGCTCAAATTGCTGGATGCGAACGGCATCGAGCCGGGCGGCGACACCACGCTGGTGCCGAGCGACGGCTTGCAGGCCGCCACCCAACTGGTGGCGGGCAATGTGGACGCGGCAATCCTGAACGGCGACTCGGCCACGCGCGGCCTGATGCTGCGCCTGCTCAAGGTGCCCGGCATTTCGGTGATGAACTTCACGGAGGCGAGCGCCTATACGCGTCTCTTTCCCTATCTGGACCAGATCGACCTGCCGGCCGGCGTGCTGGATCTGAGGCGCAGGATTCCGCCTGAGACCGTGCATCTGATCAGCCCGACCGTCGAGCTGGTGGCCCGCACCACGCTGCATCCGGCCATTTCCGATCTGCTGATCGAAGCCGCGCAGGAAGTGCACGGCATGCCGGGGCTGTTGCAGCGCGCGGGGGAATTTCCGAGTCCGGTCGCGCGTGAATATCAGATCAGCGAGGACGCGCAGCGCTACTACAAGACGGGCAAGAGCTTTCTGTACCGCACGCTGCCGTTCTGGCTGGCGAGCATCAGCGATCGCACGGTCGTTCTACTGCTGCCGATGGCCGTGCTGCTGTTCCCGGCCATGCGCCTGATTCCGGCGCTCTACCGCTGGCGGGTGCGTTCGCGCATCTATCGCTACTATGGTTCGCTGATTGCGATCGAACGCGGCGCGCTCGCCGATTCGACCGACGAGGAGCGCACGCGGCTCTTCGCGGAGCTGGATCAGATCGAGGATTCGTTGAATCGGCTGCGCATGCCGCTCGCTTACGCCGACGCGTTCTATGTGCTGCGCGAACACGTCGGCTTCGTGCGCAGCCGGCTGGGGGCTGCGTCGCGGCAAGGCAGCCGCCCCTAGCCGGGGCGGCGGGTTTTACGCTTCGCGGGTGGCCGGCGAGTTGGCCGGCTCGGCAGGCGCTTGCGTGGCTGCTTCAGCGGGCGCTTGCGCGGCTGCTTCGGCCGGCGCTTGCGCGGCTGCTTCGGCCGGCGCTTGCGCGGCTGCTTCGGCAGGCGCTTGCGTGGCTGCCTCGCCGGTCGCATTCGCGTTCGTCGCGCCGGCTGCCGCCTTCTGCGCACCCCTTCCCGCGCGATGCGCCTGCAGACGCTGAGCGCCCGCGGCTTCCTGCGCCGTGACCTTGCCCGCCTCGGCGCCCGTCAGATCGACGCGAGCCGCGCCCTCCACAAGACATTTCCAGTAGCGGCTGCCACGGCACCACGTCTTGATCGCGTCGCGCAATTCGGCTTCGCTCAGCGACAGTTCCTTGGCGTGCACCACGAGGTCTTCGAAAATACCGACCTTGAGCGGCAGCTTGGGCGCCGGATTCTTCGGGAAGGCAATGGGGAAGCGCTTCTGCAGCCGCCCGATCGATTTCACCACCGGATCCACCGGCTTCGCCTCCACCGCCGGTTTGGCGTCGGACGCGGCTGCGGGCGCGGCACGGCGCGGCGGCGCGGGCTTGCGGGCAGGCCTCGCGCCCGGCTTGGAAGCGTCCTTTGCAGCGGGCTTGGAAGCGTCCTTAGCCGGCTTGGAAGCGTCCTTCGAAGCAGGCTTCGCGCCGGACTTCGCGGCAGGCGCAGCCTCGCGGCGAGCCGCGGCCAATTGCTTCTTCAGTTCAGCGAGTTGTTCGAAACCCATAGCGCACAATCGATCGAGAAAGACGAGATTGTAGCAGCGTAAGGAAACACGCTCGTGACGACGCCGCGAGCCGCGCCGCGCGGGCTTGCGCGCGTGCATCCGTGTAGGCTCGGCGCGGCACGGTTAAACTCGATGTTTCCGGCCGTTTCCGCCCCACCGCCCCCTTTTTTTCCCCTTCTCGCACCGGTTGCCGCGCTTCATGGACCTCAAGCAAATCCAGTATTTCATCGCGCTTTTCGAAGACGGCTCCGTCACGCGCGCGGCGAAACGGCTCAATATCGTCCAACCCGCGCTCAGCATGCAGATTTCGAAGCTCGAGACCGAATTGCGTCAGAAACTCTTCGAACGCGGGCCGCACGGCATGACGCCGACCGACGCGGCACGCCAGATGTACCGCCTGTACACGCCGATCATGCGCGACATCGAGCGGGCGCGCGACCAGCTGAGCCGGCAGGATGCGATCGTCACGGGGCGCGTGTCGCTCGGCATGGTGTCGTCGGAGGCGGAGAGCGTGCTGCCGGAGTCGCTCGCCAGGTTCAACGCGATGTTCCCGCAGGTCGAAGTGTCGGTCGCCGACGGTTTCAGCGCGCAGTTGATCGACGCGGTCGAAGCCGGGCGGCTGGACGCGGCCATCATCAACAAGCCGCGCGGGCGCCTCACGCTCGACGTGGTGCCCTTGCTCGACGAGGAAATGGTGCTGGTGACGAGCGCCGCACTCGGCCCCGACCTGCCGCCTGCCGTCGATCTCGCGAAACTGACCGGCATCGAACTGGTGCTGCCCACTCGCCGCAACGGCCTGCGCGGCGTGCTGGACGCGGCGCTGCTGGCCGCCGACGTGGTCATCAAGCCGAAGTTCGAGATCGACCTGCTGAACACCATCGTGCAGTTCGTCGAACAGAGCGGCGTCGCGACGATCCTGCCGCGCGTGGTGGTTCAGCGCAAGGTCGACGAAGGCGTGCTGTGCGCGCGCACCATCGCGTCGCCGCCTATCGTGCGGCACATCATCCGCGTGAGCCATCCGAAGCGGCCGATCGGGCCGGCGGCGCACGCGCTGATCGAGATCATCGGCGAGGAGATTCGGCGGGTGACGACGGGTGTGCCCGCCGTCTGAAACGCCGTCCCGGTTGCCGTCTAAGCCGCAGTCTGAACTCTGCGGCCTGAACCGCCGTCCACGCTGGCCTTTAAACCGCTGCGTGAATCGCTGTCCGAGCCCCTGCCTGAAACGCTGCTCGAACCGCAGCCGGCCGACCGCCAGGTCCGCGGCCTAAACCGCCTCGCGCACCGCCCCCTGCTCGAGCCGCCCACGCGTTTCCGGCACGACGAACGCCCCGATCAGGAAAATCACGCTGATCGCGCCTACAAAGATCGCCAGCGTCATTGGCAACTCGCTCGCATCTTTCGCCACCAGCGAGACAGCAGTCGGCATCATCCCGCCAATGGCAAAGCCGATGTTCCAGGAAAGCCCCGTGCCGGTCGCGCGAATCGCGGTCGGGAACCGTTCGTTCAGGAAGATCAGGATCGGCGCGTAGCCCGCGCTCCCGAGCGCGCTGAGAATCACCGCGTACACGCCGATCATCGTGATGCTTTGCGCCGTGGGCAGCAGCAGGAACAGCGCGGGCAATGCGAACAGGCGAATCAGGCCGAGCCAGATGAAAGCGGTCTTGCGCCCGATGAACGTGCTCAGATGCCCCGCCGCCACCGACGCAATCACCACCGCCACGCTGCAGATCAGCAGGATCGCCGCCGCGGCGCCGTTCGGCGCGTGGCTCACCACCTTGAGAAAGGTCGGCAGATAGCCCGAGGTCAGGTAATAGCCGCTGCCGCCGCCGATGGTCAGCAACAGGTTGACGAACAGAATCGACCGATAGTCGCGGGAAAACAGCGTGCGCACCGGCGAGCGCACGATTTCGACCGGCGTGCCGAGCTTCTGCGCCGCGGCCTTGGCGGCCTTTTCGGCGGCGAGCTTTTTCCACAGCGGCGACTCTTCGAGACTACTGAAGACGAACAGCCCGAGCACCGAGCTAATGATGCCGGTGAAGAACATGCAGCGCCAGCCCCACACGTCGAACGACGGGCCGGGGAATAGCGCCGACATCGCCAGATACGTGAGCGAGGCGAGCAACGCGCCGAGCCCCGCTCCGCCGCCACCGATCAACCCCGACACCGCGCCGCGATATTTCGGCGCGACCGATTCGGTGCCGATGGTATGCGTCGACGCCACCACGCCGCCCACGAACACGCCCTGCACAAGACGCAGCACGAGGAACAGGATCGGCGCGACGAGACCCACCTGCGCGACGGTCGGCAGCACGCCGAAGGCGGCCGTCGAGAGACCCACGCCGACCACGGCGATGATCATCGCGCCCTTGCGTCCGTGGCGGTCCGCGTAGGAGCCGAACCATGCCGAACCAAGCGGGCGCATCAGCAGGGTCACGGCAAACGACGCATAGACCGCGGCGAGCGAGAGCATCGCGTGCTCGGACGGGAAGAACAGCCGCCCGACCACCGGCGCGACGAACAGCAACACGAACAGATCGAACAGATCCAGTGCCCAGCCGAGGCACGAGGCCATTACCGCACCCATCACTTGCCGCTGGTCTACCGCGGGCAAGGCGGCGCCATTTTGCGCTGCTACGGACATCGTCATCTCCTTGACTATCAGCGGGCCGTCTCTCGATCGTCCCCGTTTTAGGCACGTTCGCTTGCGCGTGCTCTTGGTGGTGTTAAGAAACCTTATGGCGAGGCCGTGGTCAGCGGCGCCGTATTCGATGCAGCATTTGCCTCGCGCCGCGCGAGCATCGCGTCGGCGATTTTTTCGGCCATCATGATGGTCGGACAATGAAGTCTTCGAGCGCGCCCGGCTCGACCAGCAGCGCGGACATGCGCTGACCCCGCGTGAAGAAACGCTCCATCCACGTGTCTCCTTTGTCGACCGGAGTTAGCGCTTTAGCGCTTACTCCGGTCCCATGCAAGGCTGTCGATCGGAGTTAGCGCTTTAGCGCTTACTCCGATCCCATGCAAAGCTGTCGACCGGAGTTAGCGCTTTAGCGCTTACTCCGGTCCCATGCAACCCGGCTGCTGTTTTCCCGTTCGCCGTTGCACGGCGTTCGCCCTAACTGCCGCGAAACACCGGCTTGCGTTTGCCGTGAAATGCCTCGACGCCTTCGCGGAAATCGTCAGAGGTGCGCAGACGGCTATAGCAGTGCCCTTCGAGTTCGATCGCGATGGACAGCGGCGCGTCCTCGGTATCGTTGAGAAGCTTCTTCGCGGTACGTTGCGCGAGCGGCGAGAACGCGCGCAGCTCATCCACCAGCGCGTCGGTCGTGGCTTCCAGTTCGGAGTCGGCCACGCACTCGACCGCGATGCCCCACTCGTAGGCCTGCTTGCCCGGAATGCGGCGCGAGCGCATCACGATGTCCTTGGTACGGCCGATGCCGACCATCTGCTGCAAACGGGCCGAGCCGCCCGAACCCGGAATCTGGCCGAGTTTCTGTTCCGGCAGCGCGTAGAAGGTGGTGTCGGTGGCAATGCGGAAGTCGCACGCGAGCGACAGTTCAAAACCCACGCCGAAGCAGAAGCCGCGATTGGCGGCGATCACCGGCTTCGAGCAGCGCGCGGGCGCGGCGATATTCCAGGCGAGCTTCGACACGGTTTCCGGCGATGCTTCGAGAAAGCCCTTGATGTCGCCGCCGCTCGAAAAGTGTTCGCCCTTCGCGCGCACCACGATCACGCGCACGCGCGGGTCTTCGTCGAGCGCCTCGAAGGCGGCGCGCAGTTGGTCGCGCGCATGCATCGAAATCACATTCAGCGGCGGCCGGTGCAGGATGATGTCGGCCCGCTCGCGTTGCGCGTCGATCTCGATGGAAAAGCCGTCGAGTTCTTGCAGCAGGCTCTGGCCGCGGTGAGTCAGGTCGGTCATGAGGTTACTCCTTGGTAGTTTCCGTGTGAGGTGCAAGGGATTCGCCGCGCGTGTCGCGTTGGTACTCGCCCGCCGACAGCTTGCGGCGCAGGATCTTGCCGACCGGCGACTTCGGTATGTCGTCGACGAACACGTATTCGCGCGGACGCTTGAAGTTGACGAGGTCGGAGGTGCGGCAGTGCGCGTCGAGCGTCTCGGCGTCGACGTAATCGCGGCGCTTGACGAAGGCGACCACGCGCTGGCCCCAGCGCTCGTCCTTCACGCCGGCCACCGCGACCTCGTCGACCGCGGGATGCAGCGACAGCACCGACTCGATATCGACCGGCGAGATGTTCTCGCCGCCGCTGATGATCATGTCGTCGACGCGGCCCGACACATACAGGTCGCCTTGCGCGTCGAAGAAACCGGTGTCGCCCGTGAAGTACCAGCCGTCGCGCAATGATTTGGCGTTCGCATCGGGACGGTTCCAGTAGCCTTCGAAGGCTTCGTCGCCGAGCAGGTCGGCGATGATCTGGCCTTCTTCTCCCACTTGCGCCAGGTCCTCCGGCGTGTGGGCGTCGAGCCTGACGACGCGCAAACGCGTGTTGATGCCCGCGCGCCCTGCACTGCCTGGTTTTCGCGTGGCGTCCTGATCGATGCTGAAGGTATAGACCTCGGACGAGCCGTAGTGATTGACGAACAGTTCCGGTTCGAATGCCGCTGAGAGGCGCTTGAGCAAACCGTCGTTCATCGGCGCGCCCGCAAAGCCTAGCTTCTTCACCGTCGAGGTATCAATCGACGCGAAAGCCGGATCGGCAAGCAGATCGTGATACAGCGTCGGTACCAGATAGAGGCAGGTGAGCTTGTGCTGCGCGATCGCATCGAGTGCGAAGCGCGCATTCCAGCGGCGCACGCAGACAAACAGGCCGTCCACCAGCGCCATCGAGAGCAGTGAGCGCACGCCCATGGTGTGATAAAGCGGCATCACGCCGAGCGTGCGTTCGCCGTGGCCATACAGATTCTGCGCGACATGTGCGAGCGCGGCGGCGCGTTCATGACGATGACGGCGCGGCACGCCCTTCGCCTTGCCGGTGGTGCCCGAGGTATAGAGAATCAGCGAGTAGTCGTCGGCATCCGCGCTGGTGTGCCCCACGTTCAACGCGTCCGGCGTGCTGTGCGCCATCAGCGTTTCGAAGCTCGCGGTGCAGCCTTGCGCGTCGTCGAGACCGATACGCGGCAGACGTTGCGCTGCGGGACTCTGCGCGACGGCATCGGCGCAAACCGGCTCGTACACGATGGCCTTCACACCGGCGTCGGTCACGCAGTATTCGAGTTCATCGGGTTTCGCGCGCCAGTTCAGCGGCACGATCACCACGCCCGCGAACTGGCAGGCCCAATGCAGGGTCGCCATTTCCCAGCGGTTTTGCAGCACCACCAGCAAGCGGTCGCCATGCGCGAGGCCCAGACCGCGCAGACCTTCGGCCACCTTCACGATGACGCCGTGCCACTGCGCGTACGTCAGCGTCAGCTCACCGTCGACCAGAGCCAGCGCATTGGGGCTGCGTTCCACGCTCTGCAGAAAGGTTCGGCCGAGGTCAAGCATGAGCGGCCTCCACGGTCTCGCCGGCCGCCTTGCCTTGCCGGCGCCGCGCCGCCACGTCGAGCACCGCGGCGACGATCGGCGTATAGCCCGTACAGCGGCACAGATGACCCGAGAGCATCTCGCGCACTTGCGCTTCGCTCGGATCGGGCACGCGCTGCAGATAGTCCGCGCACGACATCAGAATCCCGGCCGTGCAGAACCCGCATTGCAACGCGTGATGACGCTGGAACGCCTGCTGCAGATCGCCGAGTTTCATGTCGGGAGCGAGTCCCTCCACGGTGTCGATGCGGCGGCCGTCGGCCTGCACCGCCAGCATCAGGCACGAGCGTCCCGCCACGCCGTCGACGTGCACCGTGCACGCCCCGCACACACCGTGCTCGCAGCCGACGTGCGTGCCGGTCGCGCCCAGTTCGTGACGAATGAAATCCGATAGCAGTTCGCGCGGCTCGCAATAGCCGCTGCGTTCACGGCCATTGAGCGTCAGCGTGACGCATTGCCGTTCGCCTTGCCGCATCACGTGCACGACGTTGCCGTTCGATGTGTTGCTCACTTCGCCTCCTCGATCACGCGCCATCCGAGTTGCCGGACCAGATGCCGGCGATAGGTCGCGCTGATATGCGCGTCGTCCTGCGCGCCCAGCTTCCAGCTCAAATCGTTCAATGCGCTGCGCAGGTCCTCGTCACGCAGACGCGGCCATTGCTCGACCACCGGCCTGTCCGCGACGCCGCCCACCGCGAGGCGAATCGAATCGCTCGTCACGACGGCCGCGCAGGCGACCATCGCGAAGTCGCCGTGGCGCGCGGAGAATTCCGTGAAGCCGTAGCGCTCGCCTGGCCGCTTCAGCGGAAAGCGCACGGCTTCGACCAGTTCGTCGGGCTCGCGCGCGGTCATCAACATGCCTTGGAAAAACTCGCTGGCTGGCAGCACGCGGTGTTTCTTTTTCGAGCGCAGCAGCACGTCGCCGCCAAGCGCGGCCAGCACCAGGGGCAGTTCCGCGCTCGGGTCGGCATGCGCTATCGAGCCGCACACCGTGCCGCGATTGCGGATCTGGAAGTGCGAGATATGCGGGAACGCCATCGCCAGCAACGGCACTTCATCGCGCAACGATTCGCGCCACTCGACGCTGCCTTGCGTCGCTGCCGCGCCTACCACCAGCAAGCCCGCCTTGTGATCGACGCGCACCGAGTTCAGCTCGTCAGTGCGCGAGATATCGATCAGCATGCGCGGCTGCGCGAGCCGCATGTTCAGCACCGCCATCAACGACTGGCCGCCGGCCAGCACGCGTGCGTCCTCGCCGCTTTGCGCGAGGGCATCGAGCGCATGTTGGCTGGTCATGGCGCGCAGATAATCGAACGGCGCGGGTTTCATGCCTGTCTCCTGAAACGGGCCAGCAAGCGCGAGAGCCACGAGCCGCCGGCGTGAACCGGCTTGCCGGCCGCCTGACGGCCGAGCGATTCGAACAGTTGCCGCAACACGACCTTGGCTGCGCCTTCGAGCATGCGTCCGCCGACCGCCGCGACCTTGCCCGACACCTGGGCTTCGTAGTCGTACGAAAGACGCGTGCCGTTTTCAATCGGCGTCAATTCGACGAGGCCGCTGCCGCGCGCGCTGCCGAGCGACGACATGCCCGCGCCCGCCAAACGCAGCCGATGCGGCGCGTCGATTTCCGACAGGCCGATCTTCGCTTCGAAGCGCGCCTTGATCATGCCGACGCCGACCGTCACGTCGGCGCGATACTGGTTCGTGCCTTCGGCTTCGAGCGCATGGCAGCCGGGTATCACTTTCGCGAGCGCGTTCGGATCGAGCAGCACGGCAAAAATCGCTTCCGGCGACGCCGGTAAATCGACGCTGCCCTGCGCGGTGAGCGCCTTGCCGCTACCCGGCATCGCCGGTTTGGCCGCCGGCGCTTCACGCAACTCGGGACGCGACGGCGCGGGGTCGTCGATGCCGATCAGCGCCATTACCTTCGAAGGCGTCAGCGGCAAACGGATATCGTCGACGCCGAGCGCATCCGCCACCGCATTCGCGATGCACGGCGGCGTGCTCATGTTGTTGCCCTCGCCGAGTCCCTTCGCGCCGAGCGGCGTGAACGGCGACGGCGTTTCCAGATGCACGATCACCGGATCGGGCACTTCGCAGGTGGTCGGCATCAGATAGTCGGCGAGCGTGCCGGACTGGAAGCTGCCGTCCGCGCCGTAGCGAAACTCCTCCATCAACGCCGCGCCGAGTCCTTGCGCGAACGCGCCGCGAATCTGGCCGTCGGCGAGCGCGGGGTTCAGCAGCGTGCCGGCGTCGTGCGCGGTGACGTAGCGGTCGATCCGCACGCGGCCGGTGGCGCGCTCCACTTCGACGCCGCACATGTCGAAAGCAAACCCGTACGCCGCCGACGTATTGACGCGATCGTTCTCGTCCGGCGCGGCCATGTTCGGCGGATTCCAGAACACTGTCTCGCGCAGACCGGGCTCTTCGCCTTCGGGCAACAGCGCGGGCGCCCAATGCGGCGCATTGGCGGCGACGCGGCCGAACGGCTGAGCGCGATCCTCGGCGCCCCTTGCAAAGATGCGGCCTTCTTCGAAACGGATATCGTCCGGCGCGCAGCCCAACTGCTTCGACACGATGCGTGCGATCTTGTCGCGTACGCGCACGGCGGCCATATGCACCGTGCCCGCCACCGCGCCGGCGAAGCGGCTCGAATAGTTGCCCGCCGCCACCGACCACGCGTCCTTGTGCGTATCGAATTCGACATTGACGACGACGTCATGCGGCGACACGCCGAGCACATCCGCAACCACTTGCGCGCACACCGTCATATGCCCCTGGCCCGCGGGCGTCGACGCAATCGTCACCACCACGCCGCCGAGCAGATCGACGCTGACCGTCGCGCTTGCGATCGCGCCGCTCTTCGGTCCGGCTTTCCTGCGCGCGTCGGCGGGCATCACCGTCGTGATGTAGCCCATATTCGACACCGACGGCTCGACGATCGCCGCGAAGCCGATCCCATACAGCCGCCCTTCCTTGCGCGCCGCCTCGCGACGTGCAAGCAGCTCGTCATAGCCGCCTTCGGCCAACGCGCGGCGCAGCGCTTCCTGATAGTTGCCCGAGTCGAGCAGCGCGCCGGCCGCGGCGCGATACGGGAATGCATCGGCGGCGACGAAATTGCGGCGGTACACGTCGAGCACATCGAGCTTCAGTTCGAGCGCGATGCGCTGTATCAGCCGCTCGAGCGCGAAATACACCTGCGGTCCGCCGAAGCCGCGCACCAGACCCGTCGGCGTCTTGTTGGTCAGCACGACGCGGTTGCGCACCAGCAGATTGTCGATCGCATACGCGCCGGTCAGGCAACCATGCATGCGATAGAACGTGGCCGGTTCCGGCGCGCGCAGATAGCCGCCGCAATCTTCGAGTTGATCGTAGGCGAGCGCCGTGATGCGACCGTCGTTCTCCACGGCCGCTTCGAGCGTCGAGACGCGCGCGGTCGCGGACGTCGCCGCGCTCAGATGTTCGAGCCGGTCCTCGACCCACTTCACCGGCGCCCCGGCCTTGCGCGAGGCGAGGCACATCAGCACGACGTACGGGAACACCGCCTGCTTCACGCCGAAGCTGCCGCCCGAATCGCGCGGCGCCTTGTGCCGCAGACGGTTGGCGGGCACGTTCAGCGCCATCGCCATCACCGCGTGCAGCGAGAACGGGCCCATGAAATTCGACGTGACGTCGTAGCCTTCATCGCCCGCCAGATACTCCGCGATCACCACGCCGCATTCGATCGGCGCGCAGCTATTGCGCGGATAATGCGCGACCAGTTTCACGCGATGCGGCGCTTTCTCGAACGCGGCTTCCGGCTCGCCGTAGCGGAAGTGCCGGTCGCTGATCACGTTGCTGCCCACTTTCTCGTGCAGCACCGGCGATTCTTCGCTCGCCGCCTGTTCGATCGATGTGACCGGATCGAGCGTCGCGTACTCGACCTTGAGCAGATCGAGTGCGTCCTCGGCGATGGCGCGCGATTGCGCCAGCACCACCGCCACCGGTTCGCCGACATAGCGCACGCGGTCCATCGCCAGCGCCCATTGCTCCATCGGCGATTTCACGCCGACCACGAAGGGCCGCGACCAGGCGCGCAGGTCATCGCGTGTCAGGATCGCGTGGACGCCGGGCAGTTTCGAGGCGGCGTCGGTGTCGATCGACACCAGTTCCGCATGCGCGTGCGGCGAGCGCAGGATCGCGGCGTGCAGCGTGCCCGGACGGATGCCGATGTCGTCGCCATAACGGCCGCGGCCGGTGAGAATCGCGGGATCTTCCAGACGCTCCATCGGGCGGCCGAGATGACGCTGCGGGCGTTTTTCCAGTTCCGGCTCGCGTTCCTGCGTCGCCGTGTCACCTGCGTGGAGCGTGTCGCGCCGATTCATTGGTCCGCTCCCGATTCGCGGCGCTCCGCGAATTCGTCGGCGAGTCCACTCCAGCGCTGCGCGATTTCGCGATGCTCGATACCGAACAGATCCAGAATCCGCCCCACTGTGTGGTCGACCACGTCCTCGATGGTCTTGGGATGCGCGTAGAAGGCGGGCACCGGCGGCATGACGATCCCGCCCATCTCGGTGACGGAAGTCATGTTGCGCAGATGCGCGAGGTTGAGCGGCGTTTCGCGCGCGACCAGCACGAGCCGGCGGCGCTCCTTGAGCATCACATCGGCGGCACGTGTGAGCAGGTTGTCGGCGAAACCATTGGCCACGCTCGCGAGCGTCTTCATCGAGCACGGCGCGATCACCATGCCCGCCGTGATGAACGAACCACTCGCCACGGCCGCGCCGATGTCGCGTACGTTGTAGACCACGTCGGCAAGGCGTTCCAGATCACCGCGCGTCATGCCCAGTTCCTGCGCCGCCGTGACCGCGCCGGAGGCCGACACGATCAGATGCGTCTCGTGCGTGCCGAGGCGCCGCAACGCGGCGAGCAGACGTACGCCGATCAGCGCGCCGCTTGCACCCGATAGGCCGACGACGATGCGCTCAGGCGTGTGCTTGTGCTCAGACATGAGTGCCACCCAGATAGCCGTCGAAGGCGGTGTTGTCGGCGGCGACGAGGGCGTCCAGATTCACTGTGTCCTGTCCGGGAATGCGCACCCGTGTAAACACATGCGACGCGTACACCACCGGCCGTGTGGCATCCAGTCCCATCTTCGCGCTCACACCTTGCAGATGCGGCGGCGCGTCTTCCGGCTGACCGACGGTAGTCGACGGATCGAGCGGCGAGCCTTGCGCGCCTTCAATCACGACCAGATCGCGATCGGCCTGGAAGCGCGTGGCGATCGCCCATTCGATTTCGGCCGGGTCGTGCACGTCCACATCGGTGTCGACCACCACTACCTGCTTGATGTCGTAGTGCGCGCCGAACGCGCACAGAATCACGTTCTTCGCTTCGCCCTCGCGCTTCTTCTCGAACTGCACCCACAGGTGGTAACGGCACACGCCGCCCACTGAGAGATGCACGTCCTTGACGTTAGGATGACTACGTTGAAGGTGAGCGAGCAACGTCGCCTCGCGCGGAATCGCGCCGAGCAGCAGATGCTCCATTTCCGCCGGCACGATCGTATGAAAGATCGGTTTCTCGCGATGCGTGACCGCGGTGACTTCGATCACTTCACGCGCTTCCTGAGCGCTGTAGTACTTGGGGAATTCGCCGAATGGGCCTTCCATTTCGCGCACGTTGGGCAGAATTCGCCCTTCGATCACGATCTCGGCGAAAGCCGGCACGTTGACACCGTTGCTCACGCATTTGACGACCGGCAGCGGCGCGCCGTGCAGCGCGCCGGCGATTTCCAGCTCGTCGGAATCGATCGGGGAAATCGCTTGCGAGGCGAGCATCGTCAACGGATCGACGCCGATGGCGATCGCGACGTCGAGCGCGTCGCCCGCCTCTTCCGCGGCTTTCTGGAATGCATACAGATGGCGCGGCAACAGCAGGATCGCCATGCGGTCCGGCCCGTGCACCTGAATGCGATTGATGGAAACGTTCTGCACCCCGGTACGCGGATTGCGTGCGATCACGAGACCCGCGGTGATGTAGGGCCCGTTGTCATGCTCGCTATGGGTCGGAATCGGCAGCAGCTTGTGAAGATCGATCCCGCTGGTATGCACGACCTGCTGGCAGGCCGCTTCGGCGCGCGGGATTTCCTTCGAAGGAATCGGCTGGTCCGCCGCGTCGCGAAAGCGCGCCAGCAGATCAGCCTCGGCCACGCCCATCGCTTCCGCGATCCACGCGCGCCGCGACATGAAACCGCTGACCACCGGCACATCGTGGCCACCCGGCTTCGTGAAGAACGCGGCTTGCGTGCCGTCCAGGCGCTTGGCGATGGCGGCGAGTTCGTGTTCGAGCGCCACCGCCTTGTCGATCGTAGCGACCCGGCCCGTGCGTGCCAGATGCGCCAGCCAGTCGCGCAGCGTGAGCGCGCCGGTCGGGCGAGCCCACGTCAGGGGGAAAGTGCGGTGCGCTGCGCCATCGCGAGTATTCATCCACGTCTCCATCGATGCCTGGCTTCATGTCCGAACCGGACTGCCAGTTGATGATGGAAGCGTAACGAGATCAGCTTATAACTTCTAATATTGATTATTGATGCGTCGAATCATTCCCGATGATATGCGTGTTAGCACCAATGACAGGCAATTGTAGGCGGGATATCAATAGACACCGCTCGTGCGGCGGCGCATCCTGCGGGACCGGAGCCGAGGTCTCGAAGCGTCCGTGAGGCGCGATCAGGCCATCGTCTGATACAGCGCGTCATTCTCATTACGTTTGCTGATGTTTTATTCATACCAACATGGACCTCAGGCAAATCCAGTATTTCATCGCGCTCTTCGAGGACGGTTCGGTCACGCGGGCGGCGAAACGCCTGAACATCGTGCAGCCCGCGCTCAGCATGCAGATCGCCAAACTCGAGGACGAACTGCATCAGCAGCTCTTCGAGCGCAATGCCCACGGCATGGCGCCGACGGCCGCCGGCCGGCTGATGTACCGGCTCTTCCTGCCGATCATGCGCGACCTCGCGCACGCGCGCCAGCAACTCGTGCAGCGCGACGAGGTGGTGACTGGGCATGTGTCGATCGGGCTGATCGCGTCGGTCACGGAGAGCGTGCTGGCCGACGCGCTGTCGCGTTTTCACGCGCGTTACCCCCATGTTGAAGTGACGGTGGCGGACGGCTACAGCGCGACCTTCATCGACTGGGTGGCGGGCGGCCAACTCGACGCGGCGCTGATCAACAAACCGCGCGCGCGCCTTTCGCTCGACGCGCAGCCCTTGCTCGACGAAGAAATGGTGCTGGTGACGAGTGCCGAGCACGGCCCCGAGTTGCCGCATGCGATCGAACTCGCGCAATTGCCCGAACTGGAGCTGGTGCTGCCGACCAAGCGCCACGGCTTGCGTGGCGTGCTCGATACAGCAGCGCAGCATGAAGACGTGCTGCTCGCGCCGCGCTTCGAGATCGACGTGTTGAGCACGATCGTGAAGCTGGTGGAAAGCACGCACTTCGCGACCATCCTGCCGCGTATCGCCGTGCAGCGCGCGGTGCGCCGGGGCAGCCTGCGCGCCTATCCGATTCTCGCGCCGCGCATCGTGCGGCATATCGTGTGTGTGAGCCATCCGCGACGCCCGTTGAGCGCCGCGGCGGATGCGCTGGTGTCGATCATCGCCGACGAATTGCGCCAGGTGTCGAGCGCGTCGGAACTGGATGCATCGCTGAACGGGCCGTCCAGCGATGCATCGAACGATCCGCGTTCAGCGGCATTGCCCGGGGAACGCTCCGCATGAACGTGGCGCGGTGAATTGCACGCCGTCAGCCTTTGACAGCCACCGGCGCGTCGACGTCATGCGCCTTCAGACCGGACACCGTCACACGCAAGCCGGGCCGGCCCTCGTTGTTACGCAGGGAAAGATCCATCTGATGCCGCTCGGCGATGCGCGACACGATCGCGAGCCCGAGGCCGCTGCCCTCGCCTTGCGCTTCTTCGCCGCGATAGAAGCGGTCGAAGACCCGTTCGAGTTCGGCCTCCGGAATGCCCGCGCCCGTATCGACGACCTCGAAGCCGACGCGCGTACCGGCACGCTTCAATATCACGTCGACGCGGCCGCCGCGCGGCGTATGCCGGATCGCGTTGTTGATCAGATTGCCCAGCAGAACGCTCATGCCGTGCGGCTCGGCCAGCACGGTATAAGCATCGCCCTTCGTGCGCGCGCCCTCGCATTCCAGACCGATGTCGATCTCCTTCGTTTCCGCCAGCATCGAAAAATCACCCACGGCCTGCTCACCGATCCGGCGCAGGCTGGCCGGCACCATCGACGTGACGGGATGCGCATCTTCACGCGCCAGCGTCAGCAGTTGCTGCACCAGGTGAATGATGCGATTGACGCGCCCTTCGACACGTTCGAGCGTTTGCCCTTCGCCCTTTAACGAACCGTCGCGTGACGCGGCCTGCAATTGCAGCTTCAGCGCGGCGAGCGGCGAGCGCAACTCGTGCGCGGCATCGGCGATGAACGTGCGCTGCGCCTGCGACGCCGTGTGCAGCCGTTGCAACATATCGTTGAGCGCCTCGACCAGTGGCTTGATTTCGACCGGCACGCTGCCGTCCAGACGCAGCGGTTCGAGCGAATCCATCGTGCGGGTGGACAGCGCGCGCGACAGCCCGCCTATCGGCGCCAGCCCGCGCGCCACCACCAGCAGGACCAGCACGATGGTCACCGGCACCAGCACGCCGAGCGGCCAGAGCGTGTGCAGCGCGAGTCGCAGCGCGAGGTCTTCGCGCACGGAGATGGGCTGCGCCACCTGGATATAGCGCTGCGCCTGCTGCACGGCGAAAGTACGCCAGTGATACTCGCCGCGCTCCACCGTGTTGAAGCCCGCGGGCTGGCGCGGAAACACCGGCGCCTGCAGCGAGTGATAAATCAGCTTGCCGGCGGCGTCCCAGATTTCGATCACGACCCGGTCGTCGGCCAGACCGCCCAGGTCGGGGTCGCGATGTTCGCCGTCGCCCGCGCCGGCGAGATTCGACGGCAGCGACAGCGCGATCGTGCGCAACTCGTAATCGAACAGTTCGCTCGCTTCCTCGCGCGCCGTATGGAAGATGCCGTAGCCTGCCACGCCCGAGGCGGCCGCCAGACCGAAAATCAGCCAGCCCAGCAGCCAGCGGCGAATCGACGTCATCAGCACCTCTTCAGACGGTAGCCCACGCCGCGCACGGTCACCACCTGGTCCGCGCCGATCTTGCGCCGCAAACTATGCACGTGCACTTCGATCGTATTGCTGCCCACTTCCTCGCCCCAGCCGTACAGCTTTTCTTCGAGTTCGGTCTTGGTGAACACGCGCGTCGGCTCTTCGATCAGCGCTTGCAGCAATGCGAATTCGCGCGGCACGAGCGGCAGCGGCTCGCCGGATTTGGTGACTTCGTGCGCGGCGGGGTCGAGCGTGAGCTCGCCATGTGCGTATATTGGCTGCTTCTGGCCGGTGCGGCGCCTGAGCAGCGCGCGCACGCGCGCGGCCAACTCGTCGAGATCGAATGGCTTGATCAGATAGTCGTCGGCGCCGGCGTCGAGGCCGCGAATGCGTTCGTCGACGGCATCGCGCGCCGTCAGGATGATGACTGGTGCCGCGCCGCCGTTTTTGCGGTAGACGTTGAGGACGTCGATGCCGTCCTTCTTCGGCAAGCCGAGATCGAGCAGCACGAGGTCGTACACACCATTGCCGAGCGACAGCTCCGCCGCGCGGCCGTCTTCGGCCCAGTCGATCGCGTAGCCGGCGCGGCGCATCGCGCCCAGTACGGTTTCCGCAATCATGTCGTCGTCTTCGACCAGTAACAGCCGCATGGTCCCTCCTCTCCCGTGTTGGCCCCGGCATTGTCCCGCCCGGTAGCTTAACGCTTCCTTATGGCTTGCTTATGTTTTGCTGAAGGGACGCTGAAGGGATCCTTAAATTGGCGTTAAGCGTGTCTTAAGCAGTCCATCAGCAGAATCGGCTCCTGTTTTTCGGCATCCCTTCCCGGATGCCTCACTCTTCATTCAGGAGCCGGATTTTGCCCGTTATCAAAGCCGCGCGAGCGGTTATATCAGCGGTCGTGTCCATGCTTGCCGCGGCCGCGAGGCCAGCGATCAAACCCGCGCCGCGACCCCATGAACGGCTGCGCGCGTTCGTGCCACTCTGCGCGCTGCTGATGGGCGGCTGCACGTGGTATCACCGCGAACCGCTCGCGCCGCAGGATACGTCCACCTCCGTGCGTTCGCTCGAGCGCATCCGCATCGATCCGTCGAGCATGCCGCTGCCGGAGCTGGCCGCGCATCGCTTCGACCCATCCGACGGGCTCGATATCGACGAAGTCGCGATGCTCGCGGTGGCCAACAATCCCGACCTCAAGCTGGCCCGCGACGACCTCGGCATCGCCCGCGCTCAAGCCTACTCGGCAGGTCTGCTGCCCGACCCGCAATTGAGCGTATCGAGCGATTATCCCGGGCAGATCGGCACCACGCGCGCGTTCAGCTACGGGTTGAGCATGGACGTGATGGCGATCGTCCTGCGCAGCGCCAACAAGCAATCCGCCGATGCCACCGTGACGAAAACCGATCTCGGTCTGCTGTGGCAGGAATGGCAGATCGTCGCGCAGGCGCGGCAGTTGTTCATCAAGACGCGCTTCCAGCAGGACACGCTGCCGCTTTTGCAGCGTCAGCGCGACCTCGCGCGCACGCGCTACGAACGCATGGCCGAAGCGCGCCGCGACGGCAACCTCACCGACGACACGCTGAGCGCCGCGCTCCTCGCCTATAGCGACGCCCGCAAGCAATACACCGATGCCGAACGCGCAGCCGAGCAAACGCACCACGATCTGAACGCGCTGCTCGGCGTCTCGCCCGAGGTGCAACTGCAACTCACCGGCAGCGAAGACATCGAGCCGCTCTCCGACACGACGCTCGACGCCGCACTCACCGGACTGCCTCGACGCCGCCCTGATCTGATCGCCCTGCAAGCGGGCTACGAGGCGCAGGAACAAAAATATCGCGCCGCGATCCTCAGCCAGTTCCCGAGTCTGTCCGTGGGCTTCGTGCGGGCGCGCGATACGTCGAATATCTACACGAGCGGCTTCCAGATCAACCTGAGCTTGCCGATCTTCAACCGCAACCAGGGCAACGTCGCGATCGAGAAAGCGACCCGCCAGCATCTGCGCGACGAATATCAGGCGCGGCTGAACAACGCTTACGCGGACGTCGCGCATCTGCGCGCGGACAACGCGATCCTCACGCGGCAGTTGCAGCAGACCGAGGCCGCCTTGCCCGATGTCGACGTCGCCGCCCGGCACGCGGCCGCGGCCTACGCGGAACACAATCTCGCGCTCGGCGCCTACACCGACGCGCAAAGCGCCGCGCTCACCAAACAGATCGACGTCGCGACGTTGCGCGAGTCGCTTGCCGAACAACGCGTCGGCTTGCAGGCGCTGCTCGGCAGCGCGATTCCCGACGCCTACTCCACCGCTTTGACTGACTCCGACACTCATGCGAAATAGCCTGATTTCAGCGCCGCGGCCGCGCATTGCCGCGGGTGCGATCTTTATCGCCTGCGCCACGTTGCTGTGCGCCGGCGTCCATGTGGCCCGCGCGGCAGCGCCCGCCGCCGATGCCACCGAGCAACCCGTGGTCGCCGTCCAGACCGTGCGCGTGCAGCGCGCCGAGATCGCGCAGCCGGTGCGTGCGTATGGCATCGTCGCGGCGTCCGCGTCGAACCTCACCACCGTCAATCTGCCGTACACCGCGCGCATCGTGCAGATGCGCGTACAGCCGGGGCAAACCGTGACGCGCGGCGCGCCGCTCTTCGTCGTGCAGGCCGACCCTGCCGCCGTCCTCGCGGCCACCCAGGCGAAAAGCGCCCTGACGCTCGCACAAGGCGAGCTGGCACGCACGCAATCGCTGTACGACAAAGCGCTCGCCACGCAGTCGCAACTCGCCAGCGCCCGCAAGGCCGCTGAAGACGCGCAGCAGGCGCTCGCCGCGCAGAACCAGACAGGCGTGGCAAGCGGCAACAAGATCATCACCGCGCCAAACGACGGCGTGGTGCTGCAGGTCACGGCGGCTCAGGGCGACCAGGTGCAGCCCGGCGCGGCGATCCTGCAACTCGCCGGCGGCAGCGGCAAGGACGCGCGCGCCAACGTGATGCTCGGCGTCGAACCCGCCGATGCCGCCGCGATCCACGCCGCCGACACCGTCACGTTGCACGGCCTGTCCACGTCGCTGGCGCAGATGTCGGCGAACGGCCACGTGGCGCTGGTCGGCGCCTCGGTGGATCAGCAGAGCCAACTCGTCGATGTCGGCGCGAACGTGCCGCTCGGTCAGACAGCCTTCATTCCCGGCACGCGCGTGAGCGCCGACATCGCGACCCGCAGCGGCACACACTGGATCGTACCGCGCGCCGCCGTGCTGAAAGATGCCAAAGGTGCCTACGTGTTTCAGATCACGTCGCAGAACAAGGCGCGCCGTGTGGCGGTGGCCACGCAGGTCGAGAACGGCGAGCGCTACGGCGTGGATGGCGCGCTCGACGCCGCTCAAGGGCTCGTGGTCAGCGGCAACTATGAGTTGAAGGACGGCATGGCGGTGCAAATCAGCGGAGGCGCGCCGCGATGAATTTCGGCCAATGGATGCAGAAGCACCGCCGCTCGCTGCTGTTCGTGATCGCGTTGCTGGCGATCGCGGGCGCACTGACCGCGTTCCGTCTGCCGATCTCGCTGTTCCCGAACGTCGCGTTTCCGCGCGCCGTGGTGTCGCTCGACGCGGGCGACCGCCCCGCCGAACAGATGGCCACGCTCGTCACGATGCCGGTCGAGGAAGCGCTGCGGCGCGTGCCGAACGTGCGCGACGTCGAATCGAAGACGAGCCGCGGCGCGGCCGAAATCTCGATCAATTTCGACTGGGGCACCGACATGGCGCAAGCCACCTTGCAGGCGCAGTCGGCCATCAGCGAGATTCTCGCGACGCTGCCGCAAGGCACCTCGATGCAGGTGCGGCGCATGGACCCGACCGTGTTTCCGGTGCTGGCGTATAGCCTCACTTCGCAGCGACAGTCGCTCTCCGCGCTGCACGATCTCGCGCAGTTCCAGATGCGGCCGTTGCTGTCGTCGGTGGAAGGCGTGGCGCGCGTCGACGTGACGGGCGGCGCGCAGGACGAGTTCGAAGTCGCGATCGATCCCGCGCGACTCGCCGCGTACAAACTCTCGCTGTCCGATGTGTCGAAGGCGATCGGCGCGAGCAATGTGCTGATGGCGAACGGCCGCATCGAGGATCACTACAAGCTCTACCTCGTGATCGCCAACACCACCATTACGCGGCTCGACGAACTGCGCAACGTCGTGGTGTCGGCCAACGGCGCGACGCAGATTCGCCTCGGCGACATCGCGACCGTACGTCAGGGCGTGGTGCCGCAATGGATGCGCGTCACCGCCGACGGCCAGGACGCCGTGCTCATCAACGTGTATCAGCAGCCGGGCGCGAACAGTGTCGCGATGGCCAAGGCGATCCGCGCGAAACTCGCCGGTTTCCAGCATCAGATGCCGGCCGGCGTGCATCTGTCGAATTGGTACGACCAGAGCGAACTGGTGATCGCCTCGGCCACCAGCGTACGCGACGCGATCATGATCGGCGTGGTGCTGGCGGCGTTGACGCTATTTGCCTTTCTGCGCAACTGGAAGATCACCGCGATCGCCGTCGCGCTCGTGCCGGTGGTGATGGCGGCGACGATCCTCTTGCTCGACGTGTTCGGCATGGGCTTCAACATCATGACGCTCGGCGGCATGGCCGCCGCCGTCGGTCTCGTGATCGACGATGCGATCGTGATGATCGAACACATCGTGCGGCGCATGCGCGAAGGCGGCGCACGCGCATTTCATGGCCGCGTGATGGCGGCGGCGCTCGAATTCACGCGACCGCTGGCCGGCTCGTCGGCGGCGACGCTGATCATTTTCGTGCCGCTGGCGTTTCTATCGGGCGTGACGGGTGCGTTCTTCAAGGCGCTCTCCGTGACCATGGCGAGCGCCCTGTTCATTTCATTTCTCGTCACGTGGCTCGCGGTGCCGATTCTGTGCGACCGCTGGCTGAAACCGAAAGACGCCGAGGAACACAAGGAAACCCGCTTCGCCTCGTGGATGAACCGGCGCTACGCGTTTCTGGTCGAGCGCGTCACCGCGCGGCCGGTGCTCGTGTTTCTGGGCCTGCTGCCGCTGATCGTGGTGGCCGCGTTCGCGTTCACCCGCGTGGGCAGCGGTTTCATGCCGAGCATGGACGAAGGCGGTTTCGTGCTCGACTATCACACTGAACCGGGCACGTCGGTGACCGAGACCGACCGGTTGATGAAGCAGATCGAAGGGATCATCCGCGCGAATCCGAATGTCGCGACCTATTCGCGCCGCACTGGCGCAGGTCTCGGCGGGGACCTGAACGAGCCCAATAAGGGCGACTTCTTCGTGCGGCTGAAGTCGGGCAATCGCGAACCGATCGACACCGTGATGGAAGAAATCCGCTCGAAGGTCGAGACCCAGGTGCCCGGCGTGAGCATCGAACTCGCCCAGTTGATGGAGGATCTGATCGGCGACCTGACGGCCGTGCCGCAACCGGTCCAGATCAAGATCTATTCCGACGACCCGAACACGCTCGACACGACCGCGCGCAAGGTAGCGGCGCAGATCGGCAAGATCCAGGGCGTGGTGGATGTGAACGACGGCATCAATCCGGCCGGCGACGCCCTCGAATTGCACATCCGGCCCGAAGCGGCCGCAGCCGAAGGCATGGACCCGCAGTCGATCGCGCAGGCCGTGTCCGATATGGTGGAAGGCAACGTGGCCACGCAATTCCAGAGCGGGCCGAAAACGGTCGGCGTGCGCGTGCGCGTGGCCGGCGCGATGAAGCTCACGGATACGCAACTGGGGCAGTTGCAGATTCGCGCGCCTGACGGCCATCTGTTCGCGCTCGATCGCGTCGCCGATCAGGTGACGGTGACCGGCCAGCCGGAAATCAGCCGAGACAATCTGAAACGGATGGTGGCGGTGACCGCGCGCATCGACGGCCGCGATCTCGGCTCGACGATCGCCGACGTGCAGAAGACGCTCAGCGATAAGAGTCTGCTGCCGAGCGGCGTGTATTACGAATTGGGCGGCCTGTATCAGCAGCAGCAGATCGCGTTCAAAGGGCTGCTGAGCGTGTTCGGCGCGGCGATTGCGCTGGTGTTCGGCTTGCTGCTGTTCCTGTACGAGCGCTTTCGCGTCGCGCTGGCGGTCATGGCGATGCCGTTGCTGGCGACGGGCGCGGTATTCATCGGCTTATGGATCACGGGCATCGAGTTGAACATCTCCGCGATGATGGGCATGACGATGATCATCGGCATCGTGACCGAGGTGGCGATTTTCTATGTGTCGGAGTTGCAGGGGCTCGTGCGGGACGACGAGATGCCGTTCGAGGACGCATTGCTAAGCGCCGGGCGTAATCGCCTGCGTCCCATCGCGATGACGACGATTGCCGCGATTCTGGCGCTGCTGCCGCTGGCTTTTGCATTGGGGCAAGGGTCGGCGATGCAGCAGCCGCTGGCGATTGCGATTATTTCGGGGTTGATTGTTCAGCTGCCGCTGGTGTTGTTGTTGCTGCCGGTGCTGTTGAAGTTGTTGATGAAGAGGGAGGCGATTTAAGCTGCAACGTGCGCGGTTTATCCGATCTGTGCGCCTGTGGCTCGCCGCGGGCGCACCTCCGATTCAGTTGACGCAATGAGAGACCTACACCTTCAGCACATCACCAAACCCGCCAACCCGCACCCCCGCCGCCCGAATCGCCATGGCCACCTTCGGCGACAACAACGCACGCAATTCATCCTCGTGCCGATACATCCTCATCCCCTCACTCAACGCCCGCTCCCCCGCCACCGCGGGATGGCAGTAAATCTCCCCCACCCCATGCGGCAGATCGGCGAGCGCCGCCAGCCACGCCGCCTCATCCATCCGGCCGCTATCCGCGATCCCCACTACATAATCGTTATGCGCGACGCCGGCGCGATCCAGACGCGCCTTGACCCGCGCGATCCACGGCCGCAACCACAGCGGCGCATTCGCTTCGAACGGCAAGCGCATGGCCTTCATCCCATACTCGCGGCCGATGTCCAGAATCAGTCCGAGCACCGTCGGGTGCAAATGAAAATGCTTGTGCGTGTTGACATGGTCGAGCGTCAGACCGGTCTGCGCAAAGGCCTCGAACTGCGCGCGAATTTCCCGCGCAAGCTGCTTGCGCACATGCGGTAAAAAGAAAAACCGCACGCCGTCGCGCACCATGTTGTCGCCAAAGCGGCCATGCTCATCGAGCAACGCGGCAATCCCCGCGCGCGGCGTGACCGCGTCGCCGTCGGCCAGCACCAGATGCAGGCCGACACGCAGTCTCGGCAAGGCGCGGGCGCGCGCCACCGCGTCGCCGGCAGCCGGTGCGCCGATCATCAGGCTCGCGGCGCTCAGCACGCCGTCTCGATGCGCCTGCTCGACCGCCAGGTTCACCCGCGCGTGCAGGCCGAAATCATCGGCGGTCACGATCAATGCGCGTGGCTTAGCCGCCATCCGACGCCTCCATGACATCCATCACGTTCAACGCGCCGTTGCGCGCGGCCCTCGACGGGGAAGCCTCGACGGGCACGCGCGCACCGCGCCACATCACATGCGAGCCGAACACGGCGGCGCACCACTGCAACGCCAGCAACGTATCACGCAACGGCACCAGCGGCAGATCACGCCAGAACGTACGCTCACGACGCGCCGAGCGCAGATGCATCAACAGACGCGCGGCCAGGCCGGCGGCGGTGCCGGTCGCGCTCGTGAACGCGGCCCACGCGTGCAGCACGTCGGACGAACCAGCCGCAAGGCCGGCAGTGAGCCACGCGCCGGCCACGAGCCAGGGCGTGGGAAATGTGACGAAGAGGAACGCGAAACCCGGCGCATTTACCGAGCGAATCGTACGCAGCCAGCGTGTTTCGCGCTGCCACAGGGCGGAAAACGTCGGCTCGATCACGTCGGTGGCCACCATCACGCGCGAGAGCACGGTTTGCAGGCCGAGGGCGCGCACGTGTTCGGCCAGCCAGTAATCGTCCGCAAGACAGTTTTTCAGGGCCTCGAAACCGCCGATGCGCTCGAGCGTCGCGCGCCGCAACGCGAGCGTCGCACCAAAGCCGAAGCGGCGCGAGCCGGCCGCGTGCGCGACACGCACCGACGGCGCGAACCATTCGTTGATGAAGAGCGCGCCCACGCGCGGCCAGAAGCCGCCGATGCCCCGCGCCACGTAGAGACACGTGACCACGCCCACCTGTGGATCCGCGAGCGGCGCGGCCACGCTGTCGAGATAATCGGCTTCGACGGCAATGTCGCTATCCGCAATCACGATCACGTCATGGCGTGCCCGCGCCGCCATGTTGATCAGATTGCTGACCTTGAGATTGCTGCCGTGCACGCGCGTGTCGATCGCCAGTTCGATGTCGTGCAAGGGATAGGCGGCCTGTAAGCGGCGCACCGCGGCAATCGCGGGATCGTCCGGCGAGGACACGCCGAGCACGAGTTGGAAATGTTCATGACGCTGGTCGCAAAAGGTCCGCAGATTGTCGTACAGACGCGGCTCCGCGCCGCACAGCGGCTTGAGTACGCTGACGCCGACATGCTCGAAGCGATCCAGCGGCCGCGAAGCTTGCGAGACGGAATAATAGGCACGACCGGCCGCGCCGAGGCGCGAGCCAAAAAACGGCATCGCGACCGCCGCCAGCAGCGCGTAAAGCGACGCGCATGCGCAGCCGGCTAGCAGGATCCATTGGGATGCCGTCACTGCGTGCGCCGCCATCGTCCGGTTCCGTCAGTGCTCGGCCAGCACGAACGCTCTGCCGGTCAGGCGCAGATGAAGAATCACGAGCCAGCGCCGCGGACAATCCGAGGCAATCGCGACCGGCCGCGCCAGGCGGCTGGTGCCAGTCGCGTAATGGCCCTGCAGCGCGAGTTCGAAGGCGGCGTGCGCGAACTGGCGCGTCACGATCACGCCGCTCGCGATCACCGCGATGGCGAGCAGCCGGAACGGCATGGAACTGAAGGCGCTGTGCGAAAGCGGCAGCACTAGCAGCGCGAGAAACGCGAGCAGCTCGGCGCCCATGGCGGTGAGCGAGGCCACCATCAGGTGGGCGCGCAGCATGTCGACGGTGGCTGGCTTCATGGCTGGGTCTCGTGACCTGACGGAATGCCCGGCGCCTGATTCGACGCAACTCGTCGGCGCGACTCGTCGGTGTGGAAAAGCACCGACTGTCCATCCCATCGATGTGCTTACGATTGAACTGCAACAACGTTGCAACAGACCCGCCGCCGCGTGCCCGCGATGACGCCGCGACAGCGATCTGTTGAGGGGCGATAGTAGCGATCCAAGCTGAAGGAAACCTTAAGGAAGAAGGCGTATAAAGCGAGGGATGAACAGCATGGTTAAACTTCGGATTAGGGTCCGGCGCTTGCTTGAATATCGCGGCTGCCGTGCAATGGAACATCGAACGGAAATAATGGACTCATGCGCGTACTCCTCGTAGAAGACGACGACCTGATCGGCTGCGGTATCGAAGCGGGACTGCGTCAGGCCGGCTTCACGGTCGACTGGGCCCGCGACGGCCACAAGGCCGGTCTCGCGCTCGACACCACCGCCTACGCGCTGGTGCTGCTCGATCTCGGCCTGCCCCGCGTCTCGGGCATGGATCTGCTGAAACGGCTGCGCGATTCGGGCAAGGACGTGCCGGTGCTGGTGCTGACCGCGCGGGGCACGGTGGTCGACCGTGTCGGCGGCCTCGAAGCGGGCGCCGACGACTACCTCGGCAAGCCCTTCGATCTGACCGAACTAATAGCCCGCTGCCGGGCCTTGTTGCGCCGCGCGCAGGGCCGCAGCGTCGAGCACATCCGCTATCAGGATCTGACGGTCAACCCGGCCGCGCAAACCGTCGAAGTGGGCACGACGCGCGTGCCGCTCACTTCGCGCGAATGGGCGATCCTGTTGCAGTTGCTGACCAATCAGGGGATTCCCCAGTCGCGCTCGCGTCTCGAAGAAAGCCTGTATGGCTGGCAGGAAGAAATCGAGAGCAACGCAATCGAGGTGCACGTGTCCAATCTGCGCAAGAAACTCGGCTCGAAACTGATCAAGACGGTACGCAATATCGGCTACGTGGTGGAGAAAGAATGATGGGCGCGTCGATTCGCCGGCGTCTCGTGCTGTTGGTCCTCACCAGCATCGCGCTGGTCTGGGGCGTTGCGCTGGTGTCGAGCTATCGTCAGGCCACACGCGAAGTCGCCGAATGGGAAGAGGCGCGTCTCGCGGAACTCGCGCAGATTCTCGCCCTGCTCGATCAGCGCAATCTGACCACGCTCGCCAACGCGCGCATCGACGTGCGCGAGGAAGAAAAAGGCGGCGAGCCCGGCGCCAACGACAGCGACGACGACGACGCGCTGCCGCGCGACGCGCTGTTCCAGGTGCGCGGCCCGAACGGCGAAGTGCTGGCGGGCAGCCCGCAACTGCGCGAGCTCAAGGCATGGGATCTGCCGGTACCGGCCATGAGCGGTACGCAGGACATCACGCTCGGCGGCCAGATGTATCATTCGTTCACCTTGCGCGACACCGCGCTCGGCCACACCGTGCGCGTGTTCGAGCCGGCCAATACGCGCAGCGACCTGGTGAGCGGCGTCGCGAGCCGGATCGCCCGCCCCACGCTGGTCGCGCTGCCGGTGCTGGCGGTGCTGGTGTGGTTGAGCATCGGCTGGAGTCTGGCGCCGCTCAGGCTGCTCTCGCGCGCCATCCGTTCACGCGACGTGAACCGGCTGGAACCGGTCGACATCGGCCGCGCGCCGACCGAGGTGCGCCCGCTCGTCGATGCGATCAATCTGCTGCTGTCGCGCCTGCTGCATTCGCTGGAGCGCGAGCGCGCGTTCACCGCCGACGCCGCGCACGAACTGAAAACGCCGCTGGCCGCGATCAAGGTGCAGGCGCAAGTCGCGCTGGCGGAAACGGACACGGCGCGCCAGCGGCTGGCGATGGAGCGCGTGGTGCAAGGCGTCGATCGCAGCGCGCGGCTCGCGGAGCAATTGCTGCTGCTCGCGCGTCTGGACGTGCACGAAAAAATCTCGACGGCGCCGCTCAAGCCTGCAACGGTGGCGAAAGACGCGCTGCTCGCCAACGAGCGCAACGCGCAGCAGAAAAACATTCACGTGATGCTGTCGGGCGACATGCGCGCCGAGATCGACGCGGAGCCCGTCTTGATCGGCATCCTGCTCGACAATCTGCTCGATAACGCGATCAAGTACGGGCACGCCGGCGGCAGCATCGAAGTGGCCGTGCAGCACGCCCAGGACCGGGTGCAGGTGACCGTGCGCGACGACGGCCCCGGTGTCGCGCCGGGCGATCTCGACCGTCTGACCAATCGTTTTTTTCGCGCGACCGGCAACCAGGCCACCGGCAGCGGGCTGGGTCTTTCGATCGTCGCGCGGATCGCGGAGCATTTCGGCGCGAACCTGCGTCTGGGCACGGGCATCGGCGAGCGCGGGCTCGCGGTCGAGGTATCGTTTCCCGCTTATGCGCAGGCGAACTGAGGAGTTTGCCGGCGGCGCCGCGCCCGCTCGCCTCGTTCACGACGCTGTGCTCCATCAGCTTCACGCGCCCCGCCCGTTCGTCTCTAAGGCGCGCGCTCGAACGCCCGCTCCGGCGCCCGATTCGACGACTCCGCGAACTGCCACGCAATCAGGCCGGGCACGAACATCACGAGATCGCGAATACGGCGCGCGCCGGCCAGCGCGAGACAGATGGAAGGGTCGAGGCCCAGCGCGCCGCCGATCAGAATGAAACCGCCCTCCTGCACGCCGAGACCGCCCGGCACGAAGAAGGCTGCGCTGCTGATCGCCTGGATCAGCGATTCGATCACCACCGCTTCCACGAGCGTGACCTGCACGCCGAGAAAGTGCAGCGCCAGCCAGATTTCCAGCGACGTGAGGAAGCACTGCAACGGTTGCCAGAAAAACAGATAGCGCAACACCACGCCACGCCGGCGCCAGATCAGCTTGATGGCCTGATCGATCTGCGCCGACTGCCCGACCAGCGCGGCGAGCTTGCCGCTCGTCATATGATTGAGCGCGCGCGTGATGCGCTCGAACGGACTCGCGTGCTGCACCATCGCGAACAGCACCAGCAACGGCGTGAGCACCACCACACCCCACGCCAGTTGTCCGGCGAGCCGCAGCGTGTCGGAATGCGCGTGCGCGAACAGAAAGCCGATGCCGACCATCGTGAAGAGCAACTGGCTGATCACCGTGAGCTGCATATCGACGACGATGCTGCCCACCGCCGTGGACGGCCGCACGCCCCAACGTTTGAGCATGCGAAACGACACCACTTCGCCGCCAATGCGCGCCACCGGCAGCATGCTATTCACCGATTCGCGCACCCATACGAGGTGCAGCATAGTGAGGAGACCGGGACGGTTCGCGCCGCGGATCAGCGAACGCCAGTCGCAAGCGTTGGCGAGCATCGGCAGCACGTGCGCGAGCGCGGCCAGCAGCAGTCCCGCGCCGGCCGCGCGCAGCGCGCCGAGCACGGCGCCGGGATTGTCCTGCCAGACGAGCCAGAGCGACACCAGCAAGCCGGCAAGCGCGGCGATGCGGCCGAGATGCTTCATCACGCGAACACCTCGTGCGTGCGCTTCAGGCGCATTGCCCTGCTTTTAACCGCTGCATTAAAAAACCTGTGCATCATGACCGATCCGTGCTGCCGTTCATTCGTCCTGCGCCGCCGACAACAGGCCATCGCCATCCACCTTGAAGCTGAAGCCTCGCCAGATCACGCGCGACGACCAGAAGCTCGCGACGAAAATCGCAAACGATACGATATCCCATAACGGCAGCAGCCACAGGTCGCGATGCGCCTGCTTCAACGCGCGATCGGACAGCAGCTTCAAGGCGAGTCGCGCGCACATGGCGCCGAGCGCGAGCGACCACGCCCACCACCCGCCGGCCGAGAAAATGACCGCAAGCAGCGCGAACGCGAACGGATGAACCAGCGCCGAGCCGAGATGGCCGAGCGGATCGATGCGGCGTATGGTGCGGCTCCAACGCAGTTCATGCGCGATCAGCTGCGCCGCGCTCGATTCGACGCACGCATGCGAGATGGTGAACGGCGGAATCACCACCTTCTCGCCGATCAGGCGCACCGCCTCGCCAATCGCATGGTCCTCCGCCAGATGCCGCACGAATGGCGTAAAACCGCCGATTTTTTCGAGCGTATCGCGGCGCATCACGATGGTCTGCCCGAAGCACGGGCGCGCGAGCCCGAGCGCGAGACCGGTCACGACACCCGGCAGGAACTGATAGTTGGTCGCCTTGGCCGACAGGCGCGGCCAGAAGCCCGGATCGGGCTGTCCGCGATACGCGCAGGTGACGAGACCGACGCCCGGCTTCTGCAACTCGCCGATCACATTGCGCAGATAGTCCGCGCCGACGCTCACATCGCTGTCGGCGAAAACGAGCACGTCGTGCCGCGCCTGCGGCAGCATGTTGAGGATGTTGCTGATCTTGCGGTTCGGGCCGTACAGGCGCGCGTCGGCCACGACCGTGATGTCCGCTTCGGGATAGAGGCGCCGCAGGTCGTCGACGGTTTGCAGCGCGGGGTCGGCCGAGTCGTGCACGCCGAACAGGAATTGCACGGGCCCTGGATAGTCCTGCCGGCAGAAGCTCGACAGATTGGCGAGCAACGCCCACTCATTGCCGTGCAGCGGTTTAACGATCGTGACCGGCGGAAAGGCGATCGGCTCGGACACCGCTCGCGCGAAGAACCGCCCGATCAACGCGCCGGCGAGCACGGTGTAGCCGACGCCGAAAACCGCGCCAGCCGCGCACGCACAGGCCAGCGTGACGGCGACCAGATGTGCGACGCTCACGCCTCGTGGGCGCGCAGGAAACGGAAGAATTCGACGCCTTCACGCAAGCGCCGTTTCATCATGTCCCAGCTCGTCAACATCTCACGCAGAATTTCCCAGATCTTCGACGGGCGGAAATAGAAACGCTTATAGAAGTTTTCGAGCTGATGGTAAATCTCGTCGCGCGACAGATGCGGATAGCCGATCGCCGCGAGTTGCACGCCTTCCTTGCTCACGAGATTGATCACCTTGTTCTCTTCGAGCCAGCCGTTTTCGACCGCCTGGTTGTAGAGCGTCGTGCCCGGATATGGCGCGGCGAGCGACACCTGGATCGTGTGCGGATTGATCTCCTTGGCGTACTCGATCGTCTTCTGGATCGTGTCCTGCGTTTCGCCCGGCAGACCGAGAATGAAGGTGCCGTGAATCTTGATGCCGAGCTTGCGGCAATCGTCGCTGAAACGGCGCGCGATGTCGGTGCGCAGACCTTTCTTGATGTTCAGCAGGATCTGGTCGTCGCCGGATTCGTAGCCGACCAGCAGAAGACGCAGGCCGTTTTCCTTCATGATCTTGAGCGTGGCGTACGGCACGTTCGCCTTCGCATTGCATGACCACGTCACACCCAGTTTGCCGAGGCCGCGAGCGATTTCCTCGACGCGCGGCTTGAAGTCGGTGAAGGTGTCGTCGTCGAACATGATCTCCTTGACTTCAGGCATGTTGTCGCGAATCCACTTCACTTCCGCCAGCACGTTTTCGACCGAACGCGTGCGGTAGCGATGCCCGCCCACGGTTTGCGGCCACAGACAGAAGGTGCACTTCGAGCGGCAGCCGCGGCCCGTGTAGATCGACACGTACGGATGCTTCAGATAACCGATGAAGTAGTTGTCGATCTTCAGATCGCGCTTGTACACGGGCGCCACGAACGGCAGCTCGTCCATGTTCTCGAGAATCGGGCGTGCTTCGTTGTGCTCGATCGAACCGTCACGGTTGCGATAGCTGAGCCCTTTGATCTGCGCGAACGGTTTGCCCTCGGCGACTTCCTGGCAGGTGAAGTCGAATTCCTCGCGGCAGACGAAGTCGATCGCCTCGCTCGCGGTCAGCGAATTGTGCGGATCGACCGCCACCTTCGCGCCGACCATGCCGATCAGCAGCGACGGCTTGCGCTTTTTCAGGTCTTCGGCGAATAGCGCATCGGTGGGAAAAGACGGCGTGCTGGTGTGGATCACCACCAGATCGTAGTGCTGCGCGATGTCGAGCGATGCCTCGACGGACAGGCCGTCAGCGGGCGCGTCGAGCACGCGGCTGTCGGGCACGAGTGCCGCGGGCTGCGCGAGCCACGTCGGATACCAGAAGGAGCGGACTTCACGCTTGGCCTGATAGCGCGAACCCGCGCCACCGTCGAAGCCGTCATACGACGGCGCCTGCAAGAACAGGGTTTTCATGGATGCTCCAGCAAGCCTTGAATCGGCGCTTTCAGTTCTCTGTCGACAAACTATCGGAACTAGTGCCCGCCAGGAGGCGGGGGAATCGCGCAGATACTACGGAGCAAAGCTGAAGGAAACCTTAAGGAAAATACGGGCGCCGACGATGCCGGCGGCGCGGTTCCATGTGCTTCGAAACAGGCGTCGGAATAGGTGCGGCAGAGAGGATCGAGCGGGCAAAATCCCGCTCGCGGCGCTTTATGTCACGCGCGTGAACGAGCCGCTTCTTTCGCTGTGTGGATCACGCGGAATGATGGCCGGCCGCACGCGTTGCGCGCGCGAACCGGCCATGACGTCAGACCGGCTTGATATCCGCCGCCTGCTTGCCCTTCGGTCCCTGCTTGATTTCAAAGCTGACCTTCTGGTTTTCCTGCAAGGACTTGAAACCTTCGGAACGAATCTCCGAGAAGTGGGCGAACAGATCTTCGCCGCCGTCGTCGGGGGTGATGAAGCCAAAGCCTTTTGCGTCGTTAAACCACTTCACTGTACCGGTTGGCATGTCGATTCCTCTGTGCATCTGGGTTGATTGGGCTGCATTCGCCGAGCTACGCCCGCCGCCGCGGGTGTGCGCCGGATCCTGTCACCGCTGCTCGACTCTACGCTTCTTTGCGCGGCGCTGCTTTGCCCGGTTTTCCGCCGCCGCAGCAGCCATGCCGCAAGACGCATGCCGCGCACCACGGCCGGCGGGGCCGCCGGTGCGATTTCGCACAATCGGATAAGATAATCGGTTATCGGCAGTCCATCCATGGCCGCGCGGGTCCAGCCCAATGTTTCAAGACCGCGCGACCTGTCGTTTTCCCCTACACAGGAACCCCAGCATGGCCACCTCGA